>NZ_PKLA01000003.1:316465-346935 GCF_002858875.1 Bacillus sp. UMB0728
GGAATTCGTCAGTACAGGCTGTACATTTATCATCTTGAACGGCAAAAAACCGGCGCTCCCTTCGAGGAGGCCAGCCTTGTGCCTGGTTATTGCCGGACACCGGGCAGGATTTACTGCTGCCTGCCGGAAAGGGAAAAGGACAGGGCCTGCCGGAGCTCATGCTGGGCACTTTTCAGTTCATCCAGCACCTGATCGGCAGGCGTTTCTTTTACCAGCATTTCCATCGAGTAGTCAAGCGCCTGAGAAATTCTATTGAAATCAAGAGTCCTGTAATCCATTGGCTCTCCTCCTGTAAATAAAACTAGCCCATCTAATCCAAAACCGATAGAGTATTGCTAGTTTATTCAATAAGAGAACCCTTTATTCCTCTTTCTGCCTGTTTTCTCTTGGCGGACGCTTGCCCCAGTATTGATAGAGGTCTGTTCGGATGAAACCGTTGAACAGCTTCCTTTTCTTGGTTGCCTGGCGCCCGAAATGCTGTTCAAAGTCCTCATCAGAAGTAAGCATATAAATCGACCATGTATCCAGCCCTGAGAGCGCTTCTCCCATTTCACGGTACATTTTCTGTACAGCCCCTTTTTCCCCAAGCCTCTCGCCATATGGAGGGTTGCCGACAATCACACCATATTCTTTATTGGAGGTAAAGTCCCTCACCTGCATCTGCTTGAATTGGATCATGTCCCCCAGGCCTGCTTCAAATGCATTTTCCTGGGCAATTTTCACCATCCTGTGATCAATATCAGATCCAGTGATATCTAATGGCTGATCATAGTCTGCCAAATCCTCAGCTTCATTTCTGGCTTCATCCCATACCTTTTCCGGCATCCAGCCCCACTTCTCAGAGGTAAATTCCCGGTTAAAGCCCGGGGCAATATTCTGCCCGATCAAGGCCGCCTCGATCGGGATGGTCCCTGATCCGCAGAAAGGATCTGCAAATGGCTTGTCCGGTGTCCAGTTCGTCAGCTGGACGAGCGCAGCAGCCAGGGTTTCCTTCAGCGGAGCTTCTCCCTGTCCTGCCCGGTATCCCCGTTTATGAAGGCCGCTTCCGCTGGCATCCAGAGTCAGGGTTGCTGTATCTTTCAGCATAGAGATTTCAATGCGGCATAATGGACCCGTTTCATCAAACCAGCCTGTTTTTTTATACTTTGTCCTCAGCTTCTCGACAATCGCCTTTTTGACGATTGCCTGGCAGTCGGAAACACTGAACAGCTTTGATTTGACAGACTTGCCGATTACCGGGAACTCAGCATCTTCTGCAATATACTGTTCCCATGGAAGGCTTTTTGTTTTTTCAAACAGCTCATCGAAAGTATAAGCTTTAAATTCGCCGATTTTGATTTTGATCCGGTCTGCCGTTCTCAGCCATAAATTGCTTCTCGCTATAGCTGTCTCATCCCCTGTGTATTCAACTCTTCCGTTTTCCACCTGGCATTCATAGCCAAGTGCCCGCACTTCCTTTGCAACGAGCGCTTCAAGCCCCATTGCCGCTGTTGCGATGATTTGGTATTTTCCCATGTAAGACATCCTTTCCAGTAGGTCTTCCCTTCATTATTGCCGGCCAGCGGTCCGCTTCATCCATGATAGCCTGAAGAAGTTTCCGCGTGCAAGTGTTCCCCATGAGGGTTTTGGTATGTATTAAAAAAGCCCTCCTGCAAAAGGAGAGCTTTACCATTTCAAAAATCATCTCACTAATAACGTTCTGTAAGCCATGTTTTGTTCCTTTGTACTGCAATCGACCTGAGTCTCGTACTAAGGCGGCAATCATCTATCTACAGATATAAAATCTGTCCTTCTCCTTGTTCATTTCCTCAGAGAAAGTGCCCCTACCATTATTTGGGTTTCTCGCTCGCGGGGTTTACCTCGTTCCACCCTTCCCATTTCTGGAAAGGCTCCGTCACTGTGGCACTTTCAAGGTATTCATGCCATATCCCGAAGGACTTAGGCATTTTCCCTGCCGTCAGCCGCGCAATCGCCCGGCTGCCCTGGCTTATGACTTCGCCAGGCACGAACACTACGGACATCTCAGTCCGTGCGAGCATGGACTTTCCTCTGCAGCAGCAAGCTGCCGCAGCGATTACCCGAACGTTATTAATGACTACAAATGATATTATATGCAATCTGGCTTCCAATAGCAATGGTTTTAAAAAGGAAAATCAGTTAAAAGCTGTTATTCATAAAGTTTGCTGCCAAACACATGCTTTTCCAGGTTGGAAAGGCGCTTTAAGATATCAAAGTTCGTTGTTCCGGCAGTCTGGGTGCTTGCAGGCCTTCTAGAGGCTTCATCAAGCTGTTTCTTCAGGCGCAGGTTTTCCTGCTGCAGATCTTCAATTTCCTGGTGGAAGGTTTCATAATCCTTGATGATCAGATCCAGGAACTTATCGACATCTTCAGGCTTGTACCCCCGCATCCCTGCCTTGAATTCTTTTTCCAAAATGTCTTTTGCTGTTAACTTAACTTTATCGGATAGCATCACATTCACCTCAGTCTATCGCTGAATAATCTTAATATATTTTTTCAAAAATATGTACTTTTGTCAATTTATCTTTGGAACTAAATTAAAATTCCTGGTTCTTCAGCTGCTCTTCTTCAACAATCAGCTGAAGATCATAAAAGGAAATCATCCTGATTTCATAAGGATTCTTTTCCTGATAGCTTTTAGCTGTTTCATAAATGAATTTTGGCGTTCCTTCCTTTTCCGTATCATAGACAAGAAGAAGCACATCGCTTTTTTCGATAAGGAATTGATTCTTCAGCCTAAACTGCCAGGGCTTTTCGTAAGGCTTCCTTGTTACTGAATCTACAAAATCGGCCTGGGAAATCACAGATTCATACCACTCTTTATTGGAATCGCTCCAGTTCTGCTCCTGGTCAAGGAAAGGTGTGATGACGGCCAGCTTAAGATCAGGATATTCATCGAGCTGCAGCTGAAAGACCTCCTCAGCAGCCCATAACTCTGCGCCCGGCTGCCCGCTGATGATCACCCATTCAAGCCCTTCGTCAAGCATACCGAGCAGGCTCTTCCTGATAGCAGCCCTTATGAAAGCTGCTGCAGGGTCATTTCGTTTGAAAATTCCCAACTCGTGGGGTTTATAGCCTGAGACAACCGCTGTTTTCATTTGGGCTGCTCCTTTCTATGTAAAAATAATATGCGATTTATGGAAAAAATTGAGCAGGGGCCTGTATACAGGCCCCTGCCTTGGTAATGCACCTTAATATGGCAGGTTATTATCTTCCGAAGCCAGGGCCGCCAAAGCCTGGGCCTCCGAACCCAGGTCCGCCGAAGCCGCCTGCTCCAGGGCCGCCGAAACCAGGGCCTCCAAATCCAGGGGCCGGTCCAGGGCCTGCGACAAACTGCTGGTTTGTCACTTCATTTACAACTGATTGTGTTTGTGGGAAGTAATGCTGATGCTGAAAATTAATGTGGTTGACTGTCGTAGTGTGTGTAGGATGGATATGAGGCACCACATTATTCTGGAAAGTATGATTTACACAGCATTTTGTCGGATGGACAACTGCCGGGCAAATATTCGGTCTTGGTCCGCAATGCATAATTAAGATCTCCTTTCATTCTGTTATATTTACACTAACAAGTTATGATGAAAGGGGGAATCTTGTACTAAGGAAAACACCTAATTTTATGCATTTGCCGGGTTTTTTTTGCTACAGCATAACATAAAAACTGTCCTTCATGCTGGAAAAAATAATGACTGTCAGACAGATGACAACAAAAAACAGGAACAATATCGCTTTATACATCCAAACCAGCCTCACTCTTTTTATTCACTGTATGTAGCATACAACATTCAATTTTACAGCTTCAATGAGGTACAGACAACTAATAAATAATGGTTTTTACACATAGAAATATTAAAGTTTTGTTACAGCGGGCAAAGCGGATTTTCTGGGTACAAAAAAACGCAGCCAGGGTGTTATTTTCCTGATGCTGCGCTTTTTATACCGGCAGAAGCGGTATCATTCCGGGACTGTTCTTTTTCCAGCTTAGCATAGAGTCTCCGGATCCTCTTATCTGTTTCCGGTTTGAGCTTATCTGAGGTACCAGGTGCAGGAACGGCTTCCAGCGCCTTTCTCGCTTTTTCAGCATAATGGACTGCGCGCGCAAGGTCTTTGCTGCGATGCTCAAAATATTTTGCCAGTTCAATGGAGGATTCAGCCGTAATTTTCGGATCTGCCTCCGAATCGGCGCATTCCTGCCATAGGGCTGCCGCCTGTTCCCAGTCCTTCAGTTTCTTGTGTTCAAATGCGAGTGCATTCCTGGCCTTCACTGACTCTTCATTCTCTGTCTGTGCTGCCTGCACAAAGGCTGCTTTTGCAGAAGAAGTGTTGCCGAGAGAAGAAAACCACCGCCCTACTTCATAGGTTTCCGCAGCGGTCCGGCTGCCGTCCAGCCCAAGGAGCTGATAGGAAAGATGTGTGTACAGCGTTATGAGCGACAGGATATCGATTTCATTATGCTTCAGGATTCCGAGCATGCCTTCGGGGTTCTTTGTCTGCACGTAATCAAAATAGATCATCGGTGCAAGGAAGCCTGGTATATCATCTTTCCGCTCAACGCCAAGCACTTCCTTCTCGACGATGGAAAGCTTCAGCCTCTCAAGCCTGTGCTTCCAGATCCTTCGGGATGCGTGGTAAAGATCGAAATGCCCGAAAGGCGGAAGCTTGGGCACCTGTTCCCTGATAAGGGTATGCCTTGTCTTCACCTGCGGCCAGTCAAAAGCTTTGCCATTATAGGTGACCATGGTTGTATAATCCACGCTGTCCAGGAAGCTCTTATAAAGCGGCACCTCTGCACCGGGATGGGGAAGGATATGCTGTTTGAGCTTCACACCATCACGCGTCACACTGGCATGCCCCAGCAGGAAAATCGTGTTTCCGGTGCCGCCGCCAAGACCCGTAGTTTCTGTATCAAAGAAGAACAGCTCATCAGGCTGATGCCCGGCAGAGGAAAGCGGATGGGATACATCCCCGCTGTTCCAGGCATTCACTGCAGCCGCAAAATCAGAGAACCGGTAATTACCATGCTTCCAGTCTAGCGGATATTCCTTTTCCCTGACGAGGCAGAAGCTGTCCTCAAAATGGAATGGAAAAACCCCGTTTTCCTTCCATAGGTCATGAAGCATAAATTCCTGAGTAGCTTCTTCTGCCCTGACAGGCTTAGCCGGTTCACTCCCCTGTTCTTTTGAGAGATGAGGCTTTAATCGGTTCAGCTTATTTTTGAGGCTCATACCGCTCCCCCTCCATAGCCGTTTTTCTGAATAATGCCAAAAGCTTCAAGACATCGCTTTTGGCCGTATTCATAGCTGAATCAGTGCCAATGCACGATGGACAGCCGTTCTCGCAGGAGCAGCCTGCTACCATGCCTTCAGCCTTCTGTATGACCGTTTCAATCCCATCATAGAGCTTTTCGCTCAGACCTATGCCTCCCGGGTAGCGGTCATAAAAGAAGATGGTCGGCTTCTCATTATGCGCAGCCTTTACCTGCGGTACAACGAAAATATCCTGCGGATCGCACATGACAAACAGCGGGGCAATATGCTTGAGTGCATGTGCGGTCCCGATCAATCCTTCTTCAATCCGGTCTTCATCAAATTGGATCTGCTCCTTGCCGATGGATATCCACGCCGAGCTTGTATGCAGCTCTTCCTGCGGCAGGTGGATCGGCCCGGAACCGATGTTTTCATGTGTTTCAAACTTGATCTTCTTGAATATCGTTGCCATGGCCAGCACGCTCACATCGCCATATCCGATTTCCATTTCACCGCGTGACCTGTTTTTATCTTCTTCAAGCACTTTCAGCTCAACGGCAAGATTGGCATCTGTGAAATAATCCACATCAACCTCCCTCACATACGCTTTCTTTTCATCCCAATCCAAATACTCAACCTGGAACTGGGTGCCCTGATGGAGGTAAATGGCTTCATCATGCAGGAGCGTCATCGCAGAGAAACGGTCCATTTCACCTATCACCTTCACGTTTGCAATGTCGGACTGGTCAATGATGATGACATTTTCCTGTGATGCAGACCGGAGGCTGATATTGTGGGCAGGAAAAGAATCGTTCATCCAATGCCATTTATCGCCGTTTTGGTAAAGCACCCTTTCTTCTGTCAGATATTCAAGAAGTTCCTCCGTATCGGCAGTACCGAATTTCTCCCCATACTTAAATGGCAGCTCATAGGCGGCACACTTCATATGGTCGATTAAAATGATGAGGTTGTCAGGATTGATCCTGGCCGTTTCCGGGCTTTTATTGAAAAAATAGTCCGGGTTCTGAATGACGTACTGGTCCAGGGGGCTGGAGCTGGCAACAAGGATGACGAGAGACTCGCCATGCCTCCGCCCTGCCCGTCCCGCCTGCTGCCACGAGCTTGCGATTGATCCCGGATAACCCGTCATGATGCATACCTGAAGCTGGCCGATATCCACGCCAAGCTCCAATGCATTTGTACTGACGACCCCGTAGATTTCACCCGCACGCAAACCCTTTTCAATCGCCCTTCTCTCTGTCGGCAGATAGCCTCCCCGGTAGCCTCTGATGGCTTTCGGCCCCAGCTGATGCTTGACCAGCTCCTGGAGGTAGGTGAGCAGGATTTCGACTCTGACACGGCTCCTGGCAAATACAATAGTCTGGATGCGGTTTTTCAAAAGCCTCCCGGCCAGCTTCCTTGCTTCAAGCGTGGCGCTTCGCCGAATATTCATCGGTATATTGACAATCGGCGGGTTATAGAACAAGAAGTGCTTCCTTCCGCTTGGCGCCCCGTTATTGTCTATCAGCTCCATTTTCTTTTCCGTCAGGTTTTCAGCAAGCTCAAGCGGATTGGCAATGGTTGCCGATGTGCAGATGAAGAGCGGGTCGCTCCCGTAGAAACGGCAGATGCGCCTGAGGCGGCGGATCACGTTTGCCACATGGCTGCCGAAGACGCCTCTGTAAATATGAACCTCGTCAATGACAACATATTTGAGATTTTCAAAAAGAGAAACCCATTTGGTATGATGGGGAAGGATCGCCGAATGCAGCATATCAGGGTTCGTTATGACAACATGGCCTGCTTTCCTAACTTTTTCCCTTATATTAGCCGGAGTGTCGCCATCATACGTGTAGCTGTTGACAGGGAGCTCCGCTTCCTGGATCAATTCATTTATTTCACTCTTCTGGTCCTGGGCCAGTGCTTTGGTAGGGAATATATACAACGCCCTCGCCTTCGGATCGCTGATGGCCGTCTGGAGGACGGGAAGATTGTAGCATAGTGTTTTTCCAGATGCAGTTGGAGTAACAGCCACAAGGCTTTTTCCTTCAGAAGCAGCCGCATAGGCAGACCTCTGGTGTGTATAAAGACGGCTGATGCCCCGCTTTTCCAAAGCATTTCTCAAGGATGGATGTATATCATCCGGCAGATCCTCTGTTTTTGCTTCTTTTTCTTCAATTGTATGCCAATGGACAATATTATCCTTGAACTCTTCGGTCATCTTTAAATCTTTTAATATCTCCTGGAGATTTTTCCTGAGCTTCATTTTCCGTTCACCTCATACACCCATTCTACCGAATAAACGTTCGTTCAAAAAGGATTTTCTTTTGTTTTCCTGTTGGATTTATCTGGAACGGAACCAAACAGCCCGAATTTAAGATTATCAGATTTTTCCAAAAGTAAATTGACTGAAGGTATAAAATTTGCGACAATTCAGATATATTTTTTTTGAAAGCGGCTCTTTGGCCGCGGTTAACCTATTTTAACAGATATATAGAAGAATGGGGGTCAATCGTTTTATGCTGTTACTTAAAAAACTGTTCATTTTTCTCCTTGTGCTGGCGAGCTTTCTATTGATTCTGCTGCTGCCAAGAGAACCGGTCATCCATCAGCCTTCCGCATTTCACATTGAAATGGATTATCCTTTCAGTGCAGAAGCCTACAAAAATAAGATTCAATCCTTCTTTCAATTTATCCAGAAGGAAAACGGATTTGGCGAGAGCCGGACTGGAAGGAAGGTGTCCGAAGAAACCATCCTTTATATGAAAAGAAGCCTCGGAATCATTCTTCCTGCTTTCTTTATCAGCATGGCAGCTGGAATACTGGCAGGAATTGCAAAGTTTTCGATGCGCCTCCGTATGCGGGGTAAAATTCAGGAAGCCTTGTCCTGGCTGTTTTCATCGGTTCCGGATTTTTTTCTGTATATGAGCCTGCAGTATATATTGATCAAGCTGATTCAATGGGGATTTCCGCAGATTACACTATACGGCCATGAGCATTGGTACAGTTTTCTTCTCCCAATGATCTCACTGACACTTTTCCCTTTCATTCATATGGTCAATTTTACCGCTGCTGCGATGGACAAGGAAAGCGGGGAAGATTATATCCGGACAGCCTACTCAAAAGGGCTGGGAAAGAAAAAGATTTATCTGCATATCCTTTTTAACTGTGCCGGGACACTTCTCAATCAGGCGCAGTTCATTATGCTGTATATCTTATCGAGCCTGCCGATCGTGGAGAAGTTATCCGGCTACGAGGGAGCAGGAAACAATCTGCTTAAAAGCATCCTGAATTATAATGATGTTTCTTCTTTTGCGCTGATGCTTCCATTCCTGGTGCTGATGTTTTTAACCATACTGGCCTCTCAATCAGCTAAATATCTCTTTATGCCAAAAAGGGCAGGGGGAAGTGAACTGATATGAACAGAAAATTTCAGTGGAAAAAATATAGTGTATTTATTATAAGCCTGGTTTGTCTCGGGATCCTGGCATTTATTGCTTTCATCGGCCCTTTCCTCCCTTTTATAGACCGGGAGCTGTCCACAATCACTTATATTATGGATGAGAACCGCAAGCCTGTCATCCCGCCATACGGGCCAAATGAAGACTTCCCGCTCGGAACGGACAAATCGGGCAGGGATCTGCTGAGCATCATTGTGCTTGGCGCCAAGGAAACGCTTCTCCTTGTGATTGTCATTACAGCCCTCAGATATGCATTGGCGATTCCCTTTGCTTTCCTGGCGCATAAAAAGGTGCTGGCGGCCGATTCTGTCCTCAAATGGCTGAATGGCTTCCTATCTTATATCCCGACCATCATCATTGTCATACTGGTCGTTAATCTGCCGCCTTTATTGTTTGCAAAAGACCGGCCTTTCTGGCTGATCCTTGTGGTTGCCCTTTCTGAAGCAGCCAGGGCTGCCGACATGATCAAATTGGAATTCGATGAAGTATCATCAAAAGAGTTCATTACAGGGGGAATAGCAGCGGGAACCACTCCCTTTGCCATGTTCAAACGATATTATATGCCTTTTCTGTATGGGAAAATCCTGGTCTATATGATCTCAGATCTGGGAAAAGTAATGTTCCTCCTGGGACAGCTAGGCTTTGTTGGCATCTTCATTTCCCAGCAGTTTGTCCAGACGCCAACAGGGCTATGGGAATTTGTCAACACATCCATCTCCTGGCCGATGCTTCTAAAAGATGCGTTTATCGACATCCGGGGCCCGATCTGGATTCCATTCTTTGCAGCCTTGTTCATGACTTTTTCTATATTCACCTTCAATCTCCTTTCCCAGGGGATCAAAAATATTTTTGCGCGGAAAATCAGGTATCTATAAGTAAGAGGGTGAGTCTTTCTCAAAGGGACCAATCGGGCGCTGATTGCATAATATATCCCAAGATTCTGTTTTGGGAGGAGATGCATGAATGTCTTCACAGCTGCCTGATGGCCCAAAAAAGAAAGAGAAAAATGAGCCATTCAGCGATATCATGAAATCGATGAACACATTCTTTCAGGAAAAACCCGTCAAAGGGTTCTTGCAGAGCATTGATGATTTCTTTAAAACTCCGTTTCCGCAGAGTTCCTTTTCTGTCCGGGTATCTGAAACCGATAAAGAGCATCATATTACTGCAGAGCTGCCGGGGATAAAAAGGGAGCAGATCCATATTGACGTACTGGATAATTATATTACCATTTCAGTCAGCCACGCGGAAACCTTACTCCAGGAAGATGATAAACACAGGACCTTCAGCCGGAAGCAGACGATGCAGCAATCATCCAGGACCATCCCGCTTCCGCAGACTATCAATGAAAAAAAGGTCAGGGCTTCTTACCAGGACGGCCTGCTGATCATCCGGATACCTAAGCAGTCAGGCAAGAAAATCATCATTGATGAAAATAATTAATGCCTATTGAGCTCACCTGCCAAAGGCAGCCAAAGTTCCTCTTTACAGGCCGAAAAGCTCCCTTGCAATTGCAGCAAGGGAGCTTTTTACATGCGGCATTCCAGACGGCAGAATATTATTCAAGCGTCAGCCAGTCGGTAAAATAGCCTTTCGGGACAAGAAAGTAGTCTGCGGCAAAATCCGCAAACATTTTCGAATCCACTTCTTTGAATTTAAACTTTTCGTAGTACGCTGAGAGGAACTCCATCCCCACAATACGCGGGTCATTGCCTTTGACCATGAAACGGTTATTGACTAATTCGAGCAGCTTCACTGCCGGCTGGCCATACACATATCCGTTATGCGACACTTCATCCAGCGGCACATTTGAATGCTGTCGTTTAACTGATTCTTCTTCTATGCTCTTCATCCGGTTAAGAGGAAGAGAAAAAGCCCTAATTTCCCCCTCGCCTTTTCCCGCATAGAAATACATGCTGGTTGCAAACTCGGTAATCCCCTCATCCACCCATGCTTCATAATAAGGATCATTAGAAACGGTTCCGTAGAAGTACTGATGGGCGATCTCATGAACGATGGAAACCTGGTAGAAATACGAATCCTCAATATACGGATTGATCGTAACGATGCCGGGATATTCCATAAACTGACCTTCATCCAGGACGACATCAAGCGTTTCATGAGGATATTCCCCTATTTTATCCTGGTAGAAGGAAAGAGCCTTTTTGGCAAGATCAAGCGACTGTTCAGGATCTTTGTTATGATCATCCTCCGTAAAGAGCCTTACCTTAACCCCCTCTTTTGCTTCTGCTTCATATACCTTTGTATCTTTAAGGATACTGATGAAAAAGTCCCTGACCTTTTCAGCCTTCAAAGTTCCCCTGGTTTCAGAGGCTGGCGGGTCTTCATCTGCTGTTGAGGCAATCGTGTAGCCTTTTGGTATATCATAGGTAACCTTGTAATCTGAAAAATCGGTATGGTAGGTTTCCAGCCCTTCGGAATACTTCTCCTTATTCCATTTATGCTCACGGAAGGTTGCCAGCATCGGGTACCATTGGGCAAGGTAATAATTTTTATCCACTTTCGAGAAACGATTTCCTTTTTCAGGAAGGGTGAACTCATAGTTTATCTCAACTTTGCCTTTATCGCCTTTATCCATTTTTTCTGAAAGGAAGACGCTTAAGGTATCATCCTTCAGTTCATAATCCGCTTCCTTCCCGTCCACCTTGATGTAATTCAGAGTGACGGAGGCGTAGCCTTCCACGCTTTGAAATGAATGGCCTTCCTTGAATACATTCGGGATAAAATAGAACACCAGCTTATCCCATTCATCCTCTGACTCATTCTTCACTTCAATATTGGCTGTCGATGAGAATTCTCCTTGCTTGTTCATCTTAAGGCTCAGGTCATATTCAGCCTGGCTGAAGTTTTTCACCCCTATATCCTGATCCTTTGTGGCATACACATAAGTGCCGGCACTGATAAAGAGGATCAAAAGGATTATAAGCGCCATCGGTTCAGGCGACAGCAGCTTCCTTCCTTTTTGGGCTATATAATTTTTCCTTACTGGCTTCAGCTTCGGCTCCTGTCCGGTTTTGATCCAAGGTGTTCTCTGGTAATTGGACTGGAATCGGTTTTTCATGCCATTGGCCAGAAGGCTGAATGAAATGGTCGTGATCAATAAGACTGCAAGGGGCACCATTAAAATATGAAGGTTCCCATAAATATTTCCCCTTGCCTGGCCGACCAGCCCTGCCAGCTCTTTCGTTATGGAGTGAAACAGGAGCGGATCATAGGTGACCCTTGTACCGCCGACAAAGATCTCCAGCAGGCCAAGCTGCCCCATGATCGTGATCACATAGACAATCTCAAGAATGAACATGACAAGAAATGTTTCTTTGAGCTGAGGGAAAATATGTTTCCAGATCAGCCTGTGCCTCCCTGCCCCCAATGCCCTGGCAGCTTCAATGTATACAGATTTGTTCAGCTCTGCCGTTTTCTGCCGGACAGATGAGACAATGCTTGGAATGCTGACAAGGGAAGTGATCAGGATGAACAGCATGATAAGCTTCCATGTCGGAATGAATGACAGCGTGTTGATTCCCCTGAAGAAAAAGTAAACGATCAGAAACAGCGGGACAAAGCTCCACGCATTTTCAAACGCCAGCAGCCATCCCGGTGTCCGCTTCCAGGTCCCCACATACAAACCGATAATGGTACCCAGCACCATCTTGATAAAAGTTACGGCAATCGCGATGAAAACTGTGTATTTCAGGCCATTTAGAATCATGGATGCAATATCATAGCCCCATCTGTCAGTCCCCAATGGATATTCGCCAGATTCAAACGGCTGGATCGGCGGTGCGAGCACCTTTCCATCCCGATACTGTGTCTCCAGCGCTTCAGATAATTGATGGGGCGCCAAATACGGCCCGAAAACAGCAAAGAAAAGCAGAACACTGACTAGAAATACGCCAATATATAATGAGTAATTCACTCTGAGCAGCTTATTCATGGATCAGCACCCGCTTAAATAAGTAAAATAATAATCTGATAGAAAGATAAACGATCAGCGACATCAAAAGCATTGCGAACAAGCCGATCGCAATGGGCTGGAATCCATTAGCCTGGAAAATGAATTTCGTGATTCCTGAAACGTTCATTATGTATTCAACGATAAATAAATTTCCTATCCCAAGCGAAATCACCTTTGTCATTTCCGCCAGGATAAAAGGCTCGATGTTTTTAAAAACATGCTGAAGATTGATATAATCCAGCCGCATCCCTTTAGCCACCGCGGTCCTGATATAATCTTCGCCGCTCAGCTGATAGTATTTCACTGCCACCAGCTTAAACAGATACAATGTGGGGGCTATCGCCACAAGCACTGTCGGAAACCACGTGTTCAGCGCACCGGAATCCGGCCTCAGGGAAATGATCCTGATCCCCGTCATTTTATAAAATTTCACGGCAAGGATCATGCTGGCAACTATAATGATGAAATCCGGAATGGATGCCAGAATGTTAAGGATATAATTGAATCCCCTGGCTGCCCGGAACCTGCTGATAAAGACACCGAAAACCAGGCTGAGCACGACCGCTGCCAGGATCCCCGCTTCCATGATTTTCAGGCTTGTGATAAAGAACCGCCCGATATCCTCCCCGATGGACCGTGTCCTCGTCCCCTGCTGATATGTACCTAAATCCCCGTCTGCTATTTGTGTGAAAAATTCGCCGTATACCTGCGGCAGCGCACCCGGATCAAAGCTCAGCGATTGTGTTTCCGGATCTGCGGTTACCATTAACGGCAGTGAGGCAATGAGCAGGATAAGCAATACCACGATGATAAGCTGCTGTATTTGCCTAAGCATATTGACCACCCCTTTTTATATGACCTACAGTCAATGTTTCCATTTTCCAATCCCTTCACAATTTTGTCAATAATATTCCATGAATTCCGAAATTTTCGGTTTTATATTGGTGAAAGCCAGATAGAAAAGAACAGCCTTCCTCAGCTGTTCTTTATACTTTGAATATGCCTCCCAGCCCTTTGACCATAGATGAGACCTGATTAACTGCGCTCATCATTTGGCCGGCTGTATTCATCATTTTGTTGAAATCAAGGGATCCATCCTGGCCTTTAAAGGAATTCATGATCGACTGGACTCCCGAAGGCTGCTTTGCCATGAAAGACTGCTTGGGGTATGGATTCATGAAAGGGTAAGGATTATGGGGCTGCTGGCTTTGCGGCTGCTGATATGCTTCCTCCTGCTGCAGCGGATTTTGAAAAAGCCCCTGGCTTACAGGCTGCTGGGCCTGCGGCTGGACTTGAGGCTGAATGGGCGGCTGCATTTGATGCTGATAGCCCTGGAAATAGGGCGGCGGATTATGTGCCTGCTGGAAAGGAATGAAGTATGCTGATTGACTGCCGGCAAAAGCCTGGGGCTGATATTGGGCCTGGGGGCTTCCTTGCATTGGAAATGCGGAATAGTATCTGTGCCGGCCGTATATGCCGCTGCCCCCTGGCTGCTGCACTCGTGCCGGAAATCTTCTGTTTTTTTGAAACATGGGCAGACATCCTCCTAATACTGATCGCTACTTTAAATTATGATGCATCTGCCCAATTTGTGCATTGCAGGTAAGATTATCCGGTTTTGTCTGCTTATGATGAATTTTGTCGGAAGTTTCAATTTTTTAAAAACGGAGAAACTTTTTTGTTTCATGATACGATATGGGAAAAGGCGGAGGAGGAACATTAATGAACATTCACGAACTGAGACTGAAATTTTTGCAGCTGAAAGATTATAGCCCCGAGAGCGTCAATGAATTATTGGATTTCGCCAAGAAAGCCTATATCCACAATGAGATCACCATTAATGAATACCGCAACCTTATTCGTGAGCTTGAAGCACAGGGAGCCGTAGCTGACTGTTCCTTCACCGCAGCAGCAAATCTGCAGAATTGATCCCCGGAGGGTATAGCGGGACACGGGCCGCAATAACTTTAATCAAAAAAAAGCTTAGCCTGCGGACAATTGTCCTGCAGGCTTTATTTTTTTTCGTCTAAATGGCCAAGGAGGACATTGAGGACATATTTGGTGGAGTTATAGTAATTAATGAAACGGGTCCGGCTTGTTTCCGGGAAGAAGCATTGGACAGTAATCAGTTCTATATGCTCCGCTGCCGAACTGATCTGATTTTCATGCAGGTTCTTGGGCCTGTTTTCCGCGATCCAGCCGGCAGCCTGATAGGCCCACTCGTCCAGCAGCTGTTTGCTATGATCGGCAAAAGGCTTTACTTCCGCATAGAAATCAGGCTTGGTTCCCCTTTCCCGCGCCTGGCGGTAATGGCCTGCCGCTTCCTCCGTGCATTCCAGCAGCTCTCTAGTCAGCCTGTCTAAATGTTTTACCTCGTCCATATATTTCATCTCCAGTTGGATATTTGTCCAAAAAAATAAAAGTAGCGTGGGTATCCAGCTACTAAAGATCATTCTTTATTTTAGACAACCTAATAGCCCAATTCAAGCTTAATGCTGTCATTACCGCCTGTCATCTTTCGGTCCCTGCCGTCCTTTTTCCCGATTTCCTGAAGCCGATTTTCAGCATTGGCCAGCCTTGATTCGCAATATATCATCTTTTGCTGATGTTCCTCCGCCATTTCTCCCCTGAATTTTGAAAGGCTTGTCTCAAGTGCTGCATCCAATTCTTCCAGCTGGTCATATATCTCATTCAGCATATGGAGCAATTCTTCTTTCTGTGAAGTGTGTTTCATCATATAACCTCCCTTTTTCATATATCTCCGACTGTACGGCTTTTTGCTATTCACTGTATTCGCCTTCTCTTTTCACTTCCCTTCACCCCTGACAAAACTAGAAGCGATTCGCCAAAGATAGTTATATTTTTCAATGGAACAAAGAGCGTTTCGACACATCTTGAATGGATGAAAAATTGGTGATTGAACACACTAAAGGATGGAGGTGTTGAAAGATGGCAAACAAGGAAAAACAAAATAAGGTTCAGCCAAAAAAGCAGGAAGAAACGAAAACTGGATTCGGCAGCAAAAAGCTGGAAGGCCCGGACAGACCTTCCACCTGATGAAAGCAAGGGGGATCCCTTGCTTTTTTTTGTATTGATGGCTGAGCAGATTATGAATTGGTTTTAGTAAAACCAAGGTTCCTTAATCCAGGAACTTCATTCAATAGGATAGAGGAAGATTGGAGTCTGTAATTTGGACCTGGGTTATTATATTTTGAACTTGTCAGCATTGCGGTTCCGGCTGGTGTTCTAGAACCGTTATTTTTCGGTTTTGCCGGAATAGTGGTTCCAGCCTGGATTCTAGAACCGTTATTTTTCGTTTATAGCAGAATAGTGGTTTCAGCCTCATGTTCTAGAACCGCTGTTTTTCGGTTTTTCTTTAAAAAGCAGCGCCAGCTGGTGAACTATATCCCGCTCCAGCTGATCCGCAATGCCGGACTGCGTTTACCTTTTAAACCAAATAAACTTCTTTAATCCCGCTGCCCGTTCCAGCTGCCTCTGCTTATGCAGGAACCATTCTGTCATCAGGACAGACTCTTCTGTCTCCCCTTCTTCTGCAAACCACTCCGGGCTGACTCCTCTCTCCTTTGACCAATCATGCTTTTCATGTATGTGATGGCTGATAACGGGGTAAGTATCTTTTAAGGTTTGCAAAGCCCGCTTTGTCCCGCCATTGAGGAATTGTTCGTAATCCAACCTTGATCCCGTGTGAGGCACTTTTCCTGCAAACTTCAGGAACTCCGGAAAATGAGCGGGTGAGAACAGAATCCCTGCAAGCCTTTTTCCGAGCATGATTCTTTCGTCCGTTTTCCTGAACTTCTTTACACTTGCTCCATAAAGCTGGCCGCTGCAGGTTGGAAACAGGACCGAGCTGAAATGCATCCAGTCCTGGATGGAAAAAAACAGTGAATGGAACACCCTCCTTTTATACACCGGATGTTCAATCACAGGGCGCTGGATCAGGTTTTGTTCATTTATTATCAGGGCAATCATTAATCTTTCCCGGTCCCCCTCCTGCCAATAGCGGTTCCATTCTTTTTCCATAAATGAAGACACATGAAAGAATGGCAGGAGATGAAACATTGGCGAGTTTTTTTTCGTCGAATATTCATAGAGAAGCAGCTGTGGAAAGGCATCTGAGAAAATGAGCCAATTGGCACGCTCATATGTAAGGAAAAGCCGCTCCCTGATTTCCGGTCCAAGGAGGCAGGACAATGACGCCTCTTCCAGATCGCACATATTCCAGCCTGCATTTCTGGAAACCATACTCGCCAGGAAAGCCCATTGGATGTCCGGGTTGGATTGATAATAGTCGAGATATGCATGGGTTCTGCTGATATTATCTTTGTTATAATGATCCGCAATCGAACGGATTTCCTCTGCGAGCATCCGTTCGGAGCTGTCAAATGTGAAATTGGCTGTTTTTCTCAAAGCAAACCTCCTTGCTCACTGTTGTTATCGTTCACTTTTTGGTGCTTTTTATTCAACATTCCAGCCGGCACTTTTGGTATGATGAGTAGTGAGCGATTGCCGGCATAGCGGCACAATGAAAACAGGCAGGTGAATGCAATTGAATTTCCACTACCCAAACGGACGAAAGTATTTGCCGCAAAAGGCGGCTGCTGCGCCTGTGAAAAAGGAGAAAAAATGGACATATTCCAACAGGGGGATGACACTAGAGGATGATATAAATGAAACAAATGCTTTTTACCTGGAAAGGGGGCTGGCTGTAATCCATAAAAAGCCCACGCCAGTCCAGATTGTGAATGTTGACTATCCTAAAAGAAGTGCTGCGGTTATTAAGGAGGCTTATTTCAAGCAAGCCTCAACCACAGATTATAATGGCCTTTATAAAGGAAGATATATTGATTTTGAAGCAAAGGAAACGAAGAATAGCACTTCTTTTCCTCTTAAGAACTTCCATGCCCACCAGATATCCCATATGCGCAGGATAGTTGCCCAGGGGGGGATCTGCTTTGTACTGCTCCGTTTCTCAGAGAGCGAAGAAATCTTCCTTTTAGAAGCCCGCTCCCTTTTCCCTTTTTGGGAGAGGATGGAGAATGGCGGGCGCAAATCCATTGCCAAAACGGAAATAGAAGAAAATGGCCATAGGATCCAGCTTGGCTTCCAGCCCAGGATTGACTATATTAAAGTAATAGATTATCTTTATAATCTTACATGATTTTATGCAGATGTAAGAAAGGATGAATATATATATGGCAGAAAACTACAACTCAAGGGAGGAACGCCGGAAGCAGCAGTCTGCCGGCACCAAGAAAAAAACTCCCAAAAAGAAAAAAGGCGGTATCTTCAAAAAGATATTTCTGGTGCTGATCGCACTCGGGCTTGCCGGCATCATCATCGGAGCCGGTGCATTTGCATACATGGTCAAAGATACGCCAAAGCTTGATGAAGAGAAGCTGAAATCCGCTATCGCATCTGAAATTTATGATATGAACGGGGAGCAGATTGCAACCATCGGTTCCGAAAACAGGGATTATGTCGAGTATGAGGACATACCAAAGATCGTTGAGGAAGCAGTCATTGCAACAGAAGACTCCCGCTTTTATAAACATCATGGCATTGATCCGATCCGCCTCGGCGGTGCAGTCCTTGCCAACATCACAGAAGGCTTTGGTGCAGAAGGAGCGAGCACCATCACCCAGCAGGTAGCCAAAAACTATTTCCTCGAGTTTGATAAAAAGCTTTCCCGTAAAGCTCAGGAAGCATGGCTGGCCATCCAGCTGGAACGTAAATATACAAAGCATGAAATATTAGAGCTTTATATGAACAAAGTGAATATGTCGCAATACTCTTACGGGTTCGCGACTGCTTCAGAAACATACTTCGGCAAGCCGCTGAAGGATCTGGAGCTTCACGAAGCAGCACTGCTTGCAGGACTGCCGCAAAGCCCGAACAATTACAATCCCTTCAACCACCCTGACAAGGCGGAAAAAAGGCGGAATATTGTACTGACGCTGATGAATAAGCATGGATACATCACAAAAGAACAAATGGAAGCGGCCAAGAAGATTCCGGTCACATCCTCCCTGGTCGCCGAAGAGAATCGAAAAATCAATGGAGACATACCTTATGATTCCTTCATCGGGCAGGCCATTGCTGAAATCAACGAAAAATATGGAACGATTAATGTCTTTACAGACGGACTCAAAATATACACAACACTGGACAAAGATGCACAGGAATATGTGGAAACAATGCTTAACGGCAATGAAATTGTAGAATTTCCAAATGAAGAATTCCAGGCAGGCATAACACTCCTGGATACAAAGACAGGGGAAATCCGGGCCCTTGGCGGAAACCGAAATCCTGAAGTAGAGTTTGGCTTCAACTATGCCACTGACCAAAAGCGCCAGCCAGGTTCTACCATTAAACCTGTGCTCGACTATGGTCCCGCTATTGAACATTTAAAATGGGGCACTTACTATACTCTGGATGATAAACCTTATACGTATTCCGACGGCACCAAATTCAACAACTGGGACGGCAGGCATATGGGGCCGATGAGCATGAGAGAAGCACTCGCCCGTTCACGGAATGTCCCTGCGGTCATGGCTCTTCAGGAAGTAGGACTTGATCGGGCTAAGGATTTTGCAGTCGATCTCGGCATACCTCTGGACGAAATATTCGAATCTTATGCCATAGGAGGGCTTGGAAAAGGGGTTTCTTCCATGCAGATGGCCGGAGCCTACAGTGCCTTTGGAAACAACGGCATATACAATACTCCTCATACAGTCAAAAGCGTAGAGCTTAGAGACGGCACAAAGCTCGATTTGGCTCCGGAATCCAAGGTTGTCATGAAGGACTATACAGCCTTTATGATCACAGATATGCTCAAGAGCGTTGTAAAGGATTCTTATGGCACCGGCCAGCAGGCTAACGTGCAAGGCCTGCCGATCGCCGGGAAGACAGGAACAACCAATTATAGCAATGAAGAATTATCCAAGTACAATGTTCCTGACGGGGCGGTTCCAGATGCCTGGTTTGCCGGATATACAACGAATTATACAGCGGCCGTATGGACTGGCTATAAAGACAGGAAGAATTATCTTCCTTCAAACGGTAGAGACCAGAAAATAGCTCAAAATCTATTTAAAAACCTGATGGCCCATGTGTCTGAAGGCAAAGAAACACCTGACTTCAAAATGCCGAAAAGCGTAGAAGTCGTAAAGATTGAAAAAGGCACTTCAAAGCTCGCAAGCGCCTATACGCCAAGCGACCAGATCCTTACTGAATATGCAGTTAAAGGAGAAGCTCCTACACAGGTTTCAAAGAAATACGACAAACTTGATGCGCCGCAAGGCTTATCTGCAGTATTTGATCCAGAAGCCAATGAAGTCGTGGTTGGCTGGGAATATGGTTCAGAAGAAGGCGTGCAATTCGAGGTGAATGCTTCGGTTGACGGCAGCGGCCAGCAGCCTACGGTAACGGCTGAAAAAGGCTTAAGGTTCACTGCTCCTTCCCCTGGAAGCACATACACTTTCAGCGTTACAGCATTTAGAGATGATATGCGCAGCGATCCTGCTTCTGTTTCTGTCACCATCCCGGGAGCTCCTGAGGATGATGGACAGGAAGAACCTGAAGATGGGGAAGACGGCAGTCAGGATGAAGATGCTAACCAGAATGATGAGGAAAATGAGGAAGACAATCAGAATCCTGGCAACGGCAATGGCAACGGCAATGGCAATGGCAACGGCAACGGCAATGGCAACGGCAATGGCAACGGAGGAAATGAAGAAGATGACGGAGAAGGTGACGACAGCGGTTCTGAGGGTGAATCCGGCTCCGGCGGTGAGTCCGGGCAAACCGGCCAGAATGGAGGACAGTCCGGATCAGGCAGCGAAACCGGCTCCGGTTCTGGAGGGTCCGGCACAGGATCTGGAGGTTCTGGCTCCGGGAGCGGATCCGGATCAGGCAGCGGCTCCGGGTCTGACGGAAGCAATTAATCCGGCGCATCTTTCAAAAGTCTAAATGTAAAAAGCGTTTAAGCTTTATGCTTAAACGCTTTTTCTATGCTTGCTTTCTTTTGGCGCTGCTTTTCTAGTTCAGCCTGCAGCTCACATAATTGAATGAACGAATGATAAAGAAGCGGACTGGACAAAACAAAATCCAGCCGTTCATTTAAGTTAGCTGGCTTAACATTCAATAGCATAAACTCTTTAGGAGTATCCAGCCTGGCCGGCTGTCCGTTGGCCCAGAACAGCATTTGAACGAAGATGCCTATAGCAGACCTCATCAATTCCGCCAATCCCAACCTCTCCCGTTTCCCATGCAAAGCAGCAATGGAGGATTTTACCTCCTCCCACTGTTCAATCCTTGCGGGAAAGAACTCTTCCGCCTTCTCCCATGGCCTGAGCGCTTCAATCCCATTATAAAAAGCAATCTCATAGATGAAGATCGCATCTGCCTGAAACTCATCTGCCCAAGCTGGCTCCCAGGCTTCCTCCTCTCCCACCAGAAATGGATGGTAGACTTCAGGAGACACCTGCAGCATGATTTTTTCGCTATCCGCCATTATTTCCTCTTCATCCTTTTCCGGCCTTCCCTGCAAAGGTCAAGGAGCGGGCAGATTTCGCACTGGGGGTTTTGCGCCTTGCAGTGATATCGGCCAAAAAAGATCATCCGATGGTGCGTAACTGACCATTCTTCTTCAGGCACCTTTTTCATCAGTGTTTTCTCTACTTCAAGAACAGAATCCTTCCACCTGCAGAACCCGAGGCGTTTGCTGACCCTTTCCACATGGGTATCTACAGCGATTGCAGGCACATCGTAAGCCACAGAAACGACGACATTTGCCGTTTTCCTTCCTACCCCGGGCAGCTTTGTCAATTCGTCCCTGTCATGCGGGACAATCCCATTATACTCGTCGATGAGGAGCCTGCAGAGCTTGTGGATGTTCTTTGCTTTGTTCCTGAACAGGCCGATCGACCTGATGTCGTTTTGCAGCTCATCAAGGGAAACAGCTAAATAATCCTCTGGCGTTTTATATTTTTGAAACAGGTTTTTGGTAACCTTGTTGACCAGCGCATCTGTACATTGAGCAGAAAGGGCCACTGCAATAACAAGTTCAAAAGGGTTTTCATGATGAAGCTCGCAATGGGCATCAGGGAACATTTCGCCCATAACATCCAGGCAATGCCTGATTTGTGTTTTATTCAGCATTTGTATCACCACTCTGTATTTAAATATGTTTTCATTATCTTAACCTTTTCTCTATATCCTGTCCTTCCAAACGCTCTTCAAGCACCTGGAGGGAGCATTCAGGAAATCATACAAAAAGGGCGGGAGAAGTCCCCCGCCATTAACATTATTGCTCAAGCCAGTTGTAAAAAGGAATTGATTTTTGCTGAACAGGGCGTTCATCCGTTTTTTGCCTTGAAGACTGCGGCTGGTTTTGACGGAATTTGCGTCCAAAGCTCTTCGCCTGTTCAATTGTCTTGATCCCATTTTTCTTCCATTCAAATAAAATACGGTCGATATAACGGAAATTAAGCTTACCGGATATAACTGCCTCCCGCAATGCCGCTTTAATGATGACAGGGTCATGGTGGTCATCATCCATCCACATTGCCAGCGTTTCACATTCAAAAGGCGAAAGCGGCCTTCCGAATTCTTTTTCAAAGCATGTATACAGATCCATCTCTTCCTGCTGATGGGATTTAAGATCCTTTTGTTTGTCTTCGAGGAGGAATTGGTCAACCACCCTTTCCCAAAGGGGTTCAAGCGAATACTTTTCAAAGCGTATTCCCTCATCCGAAAAGCCGTCAAGAATTTCAATAAATCCTTTCTGGATCAGTTTCCGGATCATATCGGTGCATGCTGTATCAGAAATCGTCATTCGGGACGAAATTTCATTCGGGGTAGGAAAGTCTCTGCCTTTTTCAATAAAGGACGATATATGCAAAAGCAGGACGAGTTCCTGTTCAGTTATATTCATTTTATGATAGCGGGCCAAGAGGGCACCTGGTATGGACAGGCTCCCTTCCTGGAGCCACTTGATAATATTGTCTTTCATCCTGGACACCTCCTTTAAAGTATATCATGAACATTCAGGGCCAGTAAGGAGAATAACAGGCAACGCTGCCAGAAATTAGGTCTGAAACAGCACAGGGCATGAGTGCATATGAATAAAAAAATCCGCGTAAGCGGATCTCTTTATTTCCCTTTTATGCTGTAAGCGGAAAAGAGCATTGGCCATTCATGTTGCGCGAAAACGTCTCGCCTGCTGTTATGCCATTTAGATCACTGGGCCTTTTCTGCCACAAACCTGCGTATACGTTCAACAGCCTCTTCCAAAGATTCAAGCGAAGTTGCGTAGGAAAGGCGGATATTGTCCGGAGCACCGAATCCAGAACCGGGAATGACCGCTACCAGGGCTTCCTCAAGAAGCGCTTCAGCGAATGCATCTACATCTTTATAGCCCGTCATTTCGGCTGCCTGCCTGGCATTCGGGAATAAATAAAATGCGCCCTGCGGCTTAATGCAGGTGAATCCCGGTATAGACACAAGCTTTCCGTAGATCTCTTCCAGCCTGCCTTCAAATGCCTGCCTCATTTCCTCGACCGGATCCTGTGTGCCGGCATAAGCGGCAATGGCGCCGTACTGGGAAGCAGTGGCCGGATTTGAAGTGCTGTGGCTAGCCAGATCGGTCATTGCCTTGATGATCCTGCTGCCGCCAGCTGCATAGCCGATTCTCCAGCCTGTCATCGAATGCGATTTAGAAACACCATTCACGATGATGGTCTGCTCTTTTAATTCAGGTGACAGCTGTGCTATGGACACATGGCGGTTATTGCTGTATACAAGTTTCTCGTATATTTCATCCGATACGATCAGGATGCCTTTCTCAAGGCACACTTCCCCAAGCGCCTTCAGCTCTTCCTCCGTATAAAGCATTCCGGTCGGGTTGCTTGGAGAGTTGATGATGACTGCTTTGGTTTTCTCTGTAGCCGCATCCTTCAGCTGCTGCGGAGTGATTTTAAACCCATTTTCCTCAGAGCCTTCTGCATAAACAGGGATCCCGCCAGCCAGCTTTACCTGCTCAGGATAGCTGACCCAGTATGGCGTAGGGATGATGACCTCATCTCCTTCATCAAGAAGCACCTGGAACAGGGTGTACAGCACATGCTTTGCTCCGCTTCCGACAAAGGTTTCATTGATTTTGTAGTCAAGCCCCTGGTCTTTTTTAAGCTTTGCAGCTATTTCGGCTCTCAGCGCAGGAAGACCTGCAGATGGAGTATATTTCGTGTTCCCCTCATTCATTGAAGCCAATGCAGCATCTATGATATGCTGCGGCGTGTTGAAGTCCGGCTCTCCTGCCCCCAGCCCAATTACATCGCGGCCCTGTGCTTTCAGTTCCTTTGCTTTAGCTGTTATCGCCAGCGTGGAAGAAGGCGTCAGCGCCTCCACCCTGCCTGCTAGCTTTATTTTCATAGCTTGCGCCTCCATTTCATCCTCATCATAAATTTTCAATCCGCTTGAGCATTTCCCCAGTTTCGAAATGTATATAATAATAATTGATCAGGCCGCCATTAGAGCGGTAATACACTTCCCAGAGAGGAAAGCCCTTTTCCATCCCCAGCTTTGCAGAAATGATCTCTTTTGGCTGCTTTTCCCTTTTAACTATATCAATCGCTTCTTGTTTAGATATGCCGTCTTTTGCATTTTTGACAACCGGCTTCCCTTTTTTCTCAGGAACCCAGACAATGAGTTCTGTTCCTGCTTTATCCTGTCCCTGCAGGACGTAGAAGGTTTCCTGTCCGTGATAAAGGGTAAAACTGTCCATTCTCTCGAGTGCAGTCTCTTCTTTTGCCCTCTCAAACGCTTTTTCTGAAGCTGCTTTGACCGGTTCTGTTGAAGCAATATACACTTTAGCAGCTATCCCGATCAGAATGGCTGCCGCAATGATGCTGATGATGATCCATTTTTTCATATTATCACTCTGCTTTATGTACGATAAATGGTGAATACCGCTTTATTTTGATCTTCCTGGTCAAGTGCCAGGCCGAACATTAAATCTTTCTCCTTTAATGTTCTATTCAATGAATCGACGATTTTATACAAATCGGGGCTGTTGGCGATTTTTACAGTCGACAGCACTTCTATTTTGCTTTCCATTGTTCTGCTCCTCTCTCCGGACCTTTGACAAATATTGCAGCTGATAATACAGCCCGGACAGCTTATACTATCCATATAACAGGTCTTTGCCAATATTATAACAGGTGATGTTATCATCCGTTAACCAAAGATGCATGATTCACCAAAAATTTTCTTCTAGTCCACAACGTCTTTTAGCTGCGCAATCATGCGCAGCTTTTTTGTATATTCCTGTGTGCCTGCGCGTCCTATATGACATACAGGCTATCCTGCCTCACCCGGGGAAATTGTGATCACCTCATAATTCAAATCAGTGAACTTTATTGTGACCGTTCCATGGACCCCGGTATAATACACATCGATCCATGCTTCATGCAGCATTTTAAAAAGATCTTCATCAGGCTTTACTTTCCTTGACTGGAAGATGACGGCGATCTGAGGATCAAGATGTTTAATCAGCTGCCCTGAGACCGAATTGCCCTGCCCGAAGCCTGGCATTTTCACTATATTTACATCCGAAAGATTTTTTTTGAGAAGGGCCTTTTCTGCATCGAGGCTGCTGGAATTGAGCAGCAGCACCTTATGCTTCATAAGTGTAAGCTCAAGGTCCATACCTTCTTTCGGGTTTTCATTTTCGAACAGGACCTCTGCCTTCAAATTATGGAAAAGCTGCTGCTTTGTGCCCGCGCTCCATATATGGATATTCACCTCATCGAACTCTTCAAGCTCTCCCATCCGTTTCCGGGCCAGCCCCTGGCCTGCAACGAGCTGCTTAACACCGAATTCCCTTATGATGCTTCCGGCGTTCACCATGGAGTTCACATCTTCTTCTGTCATGATAATAGTCGATATTTGTTCCACATTATATAGTCCAAGCAGCCTTGACAGCTCTTCTCCAGAGCCTTCACCGCCTGTATTAATAAGAATATTCTCTCCATCCGGATGCTGAATTAAGGCAGATTCTCCTTCCTGCAGGGAAAAAAACGTGATTGCCAGCTCATTCCGTTTAAGCTTTAAATCAATGCTTTTTACTTCTGCCGGCAGGGATGGAGATTCAACCGGGACATAGTACCAGCTTGTGAACAACATAAGAAAGGCGAATAGCATATTCATCCAGAACTCCTCCAATGCTATCCTTTAGAGTGTGTCATCCGAAAATTTTTATCCTCTTATCCCGGCATATTTTACCTTATTGCAGCCAATCTTCCACAAGGTCAACAATAGCGTCCAGGGGGCTTACCTTAACTGGTATGCTTGGGATGGAATCAAGGAATGCCCTGCCATATGACGCTGTGACGATCCTCCGGTCGAATACAATAATTATTCCGCGGTCATTCTTTGTTCTGATCAGCCTCCCGACTCCCTGTTTGAAGCGAAGGACCGCTTCGGGGAGTGCGTGCTCGGAGAAAGGCCGGCCTCCCCTGCTCTGAATCGCTTCCTTCCTTGCTTCCCCCAGAGGCTCATCCGGAGGAGAGAACGGCAGCCTGACCATCACCAGGCATGAAAGATCTTCACCGGGAATGTCCACACCTTCCCAAAAGCTGCTTGTCCCAAAAAGAATGCTCTTGTCAAACCGCTGAAAGTTCCTTGTAAGCCTTGTCCTGCTTCCAGACGTGATTCCCTGGGCTATTAGGACATATTCCTCAAGAAAGCCGCTTTCCTTCACGAGCTCATAGGTCCTGCGGAGCATATCATGTGAGGTGAACAGAATCAGCATCCTCCCCTTCGCCGCTTCAGCCAGTGAGATGATATGCTCTGTGATCGCCGAAACATATTCCTCCAGAGGAACGGAATTGATTTCAGGCAAATCCGATGGTACGGCAAGCCTGACTTGTGAAGCATAGTCGAATGGGGACTCTATCAGTTCTGTCTGGCAGCTGAACCGGTCAAGGCCCAGTTCATCCATAATATAATCGAAAGACTGGCCGACAGAAAGAGTTGCAGATGTAATAACAGCACTTTTCTTCTGATTGAAGAAGCCGTCCCTCAGATTTCCTGCGACAGTAATCGGCTGAGAGTAAACAGTCGTGGCGTTCTGCATTGCTCTGCCGTCCAGCTCAACCCAGACAGCACAGGCTGTTTGCCCGGCAAATATGGTTTTCCTGATGCTTTCACGTACATCCCTCAGTTCGCCGATGCAGGCTGAGATCTCCTCCAGCAGCGCCTGGTCACCCGGTGCCAGTTCGCCGGTTAAAGGCACAAGCAGCTGAAGCCTGTCCTCCAGCGCTGAGATAAGGTCCAGAACCAAGAAAGAAAAGCGCTCTGCAGAAGCCTCCACCGCTTTGAAATCCCGCGGGGTTATATCTGTTAGCCTGAAGCTTATTTTGCTGGATGCATATTTCCTTGCTTTTAATTTCCTCTTTCCATAAATCCCTACCAGCTTAAAAAACTCATCCATCTCATACTGAAGATCAGCAACCAGCCTGTTAAGCTCAAAAGGATGAGCAGCACCGTCCATAGCGGCCCTGCCTTCAAGCAGCCGCTCGAGCTTATAGAGGAGCTGCTTTTGATCATAGAGCCCGATTTTTCCAAGCAGGAGCCGGAGAGATAAATAATCGATTGAGAAGCCAAAATGCTTTCCGGCGGCCTTGCTGAACTGATGCCCTTCATCTATGACTGCATAATCATATGAAGGGAAGATCTGATTTTCGCCTGAAAGACTGTTCAAAAGCATAGCATGATTGGTAATGATCAGATCTGCATTTTCTGCGCTCTTCCTTGCTCTGTTATAGAAATCCCTTGATTTCCAGCCTGATTCGCTGATGAATTTGCTGTCCCCGTTTTGTATCTTATTCCAGAAAACAGCACCGCCGCTGGAAAGGTTCAGTTCGTCCACATCGCCTGTAGCTGTTTCAGTCAGCCAGACCAGTATTTGCATTTTTGTAAGTGTAGTATCGTAATTATCATCCGCTTCATTCAATGACTGCTCAAATCGGGCAAGGCTTAAATAATGCTTTCTGCCTTTTAAGAGCACAGCATTGGCAGGGAAGCCCAGAAGTTTTTCAAGCAGGGGCAGGTCTTTTGAAAGCAGCTGCTCCTGAAGCTGGACAGTATAAGTGCTGATCAGCACCCTGGCTCCTTCCTGCCTGGCAAAAATGATTGCCGGAAGCAGATAGCCAAGGGTTTTCCCTGTGCCGGTGCCTGCTTCGACCAGTGTATGCTCGTTATTTAAAAAGGATTGATAGACAGCATCCATCATGGCAAGCTGGCCGGGGCGCAGTTCATAATCCGGAAATGCATTCTTAAGCATATCCTCTTTTTCCCGGCTTCCTGCGGGATAAACAGGAGCCGGCAGGCGGCTTGATGCTGCTTCCAGAACCCCGCCTGCCTTAATGGCGATTCCGTTATGTATTTCTATCCCTTCAGGAAGTCTCTCCGCCGTCCCTTGCTTTTTAAGGAGGATATCCTCCAAAATGAGATCAAGGTCGCTTTTCAGCCCTCCTGAAAGCTTTAGAAGCTGTTTGATCGTTGTCAGAGGCAATTCCTCAAGGCGTTCCAGAAAGATGTGCAGCAGTTTTGCAGTGGCATAGGCATCGCTGTCCGCCTGGTGCGGCCTATCATGCATGATGCCTTCTTTGGCAGACAGATCAGACAATTTATAGCTGTCAGAGCAGGGCAGCACCGTCCGTGCCAGCTCAACCGTATCGATGACCGGCCCATAAAAGCCCGGGAAGCCTGCATCCAGAAGCTCTTCCTGCAGAAAGGAGAGGTCGAACAGAACATTATGCGCCACAAAATAGGCATCCTCCAATAGCTCCATCACTTTAGGTGCTATTTCTGCAAACACAGGAGCATCAGAGACCATGCTGTCATTAAGCCCGGTCAGCTCCTCGATGAAGGCCGGAATCTCCTTCCCGGGATTGAGCAGGCTGGAATATTGATCGATGATCTTTCCGCCTTCCATGACTACCGCAGCGAATTGAATGATTTTATCGCCCTTTTTGGCGCTATTTCCTGTAGTTTCCAAATCAACTACTACATATTTATTACTCATCGGTTACACCTCAAACATTCAGTCATTCAAACGGTATCACAAAAGCGGAAAATAAAAAAGGCAAACAGCCTTCCCCATCATTATTTTTCTTCCCATCAGCACGGGGTTTATTCAGGATTCTATCCCAGGGACAGGAAAATGCCGCCTGCAAAAAGGGCTGCATTGCCGTTTTGCAATGCAGCCCTTTTTCTTTATAGTGAATGATCATTCTTAAAGTATGGTTGAAGCCGGCTCAGCATGGAGCAGACCGGTTATGCTATTGCCTTCTCCCATAATGACTACCTTAGGTTTATGGGAATCTACTTTTTCCTCAGGGACAAGGGCATAAGATATGATGATGACTGTATCGCCGACCTGGACAAGCCTTGCAGCCGCCCCGTTCAGGCAGACTACGCCGCTTCCCCGTTCTCCTGGGATGATATATGTTTCGAATCTTGCACCGTTATTGTTATTGACAATCTGGACTTTCTCATTATCAGCCATTCCTGCCGCATCCAGCAGGTCTTTATCAATTGTAATGCTGCCCACATAATTAAGATTAGCTTCTGTCACCTTTGCGCGGTGGATCTTTCCATTCATCATGGTGCGGAACATGTCTTTTCCTCCGATCAGTTGTTAGACTGCAATGATTATATTATCTATCAGGCGTGCATGTTTGAATTTAACGGCAAGAGCGATGATGATTGTGCCTTCAGCTCTATCTGTTTCTTTTAATTCCGGCCAGGAAAGAATCTCAGCATAATCAATGCTCCCCGAGCTCTCTGCTTTTATCCTGCTGCGTATGAGCGCTTTAAGCTGCTCTGTGTCCTTTGTTCCTTCCGCAATCAATCGTGCCGCTTCTGAGAGGCTCTCGTATAAAACCGGTGCTTCCTTCCGCTCTTCCGGAAGCAGCCTGACATTCCGGGAGCTTTTTGCAAGGCCGTCCGGCTCCCTTACCGTTTCTCCCCCTATTATCTTGACAGGGAAATTCAGATCATGTGCAAGGCTCTCTATCACTGCCAGCTGCTGTGCATCTTTTTTGCCGAAATAAGCTTTATCCGGGGAAACGATATGAAATAATTTAGAGACAACCGTTGCTACACCAGCAAAATGGCCTGGCCTGGATTTGCCGCATAATACATCGGTCTTTCGGTTTACAATGACTGAAACAGAAGGGACTCCGCCAGGGTACATGTCTTCAGGTGCAGGGCTGAAAAGGTAATCGGCCCCTTCGGCTTCTGCTAGACGGGAATCCCGCTCAAAGTCCCGCGGATAAGAATCCAGATCCTCTGCCGGGCCAAATTGAAGCGGATTCACAAAGATGCTCAGAACCATTACATCATTTTCTTCTCCCGCCCGCTTCAGAAGGGAGAGATGCCCTTCATGCAGATATCCCATAGTAGGCACAAACCCGATTGTACGGCCTGCCTTTTTTTCATCCAGCATGAGCTGCTGCATTTCTCCTGGTGATGTAATGATTTTCATGATTTTCCTCCATAAAGTCCTGCCAGCTCTTCCTCTTTCATCGTATAGCTGTGCTCTCCGGCCGGGAAGATTCCTGCCTTCACTTCAGTGATATAAGCTTTCAGGCCCTTTTCCGCTTCTTCATCCATGTTTGCATACCGTTTGACGAACTTCGCAATTCTTTCTGTCCCGTACGACAGCAGATCGTGATAGACAAG
>NZ_PKLA01000003.1:347292-510928 GCF_002858875.1 Bacillus sp. UMB0728
AGCTTCACTGCCATCGCTCCTGTTTCCTGAATCAGCCTGGCTGCATTCAGGAGGGTATCACGTTCAGGGAGATGATAGCTCATAAAGGGCATATCAATGACAATAAAAGTATTGGCCGCCCCTCTTTTTACCGCTTTCCCATGGTGAATCATATCTTCCATCGTCACCGGGATGGTCGATTCATATCCCAATACGGTCATGCCAAGCGAATCTCCGACAAGGATCATATCGATTCCGGCTTTTTCTGCCTGCCTGGCTGCCGGATAATCATAGGCAGTCAGCATCGCGATTTTTTCATTCTTTTCCTTCATCTTTGAAAAATCTGTAGTTTGCTTCATCCTTCTTCCTCCCATTCGCAAGTACAGGCCTGAAAAGACCTGCCTTAAGACTCAGAGGAGACAAAACAAGTGAACAAAAAGCCGGATATAAAAAAGGATCCTTCAAAAAATGCAGAAGGATCCCGTCGCGTCTTGGCTTCATTATTCGTTTCATCCCTCTGTCCCGGTCCATATGCTGGATCTAGGCAGAAACTATTCAATATAAAAAGATAGAAAGGTGCAGTTCATTATGATACTGCCCAGTTGAATTATATCAAAAATAAAAAATATTGGCTAATAAAATCATGAGTCCAGTTCAATATCAGCAGAGTAGACATGGTGTATCTCTCCTGCCTCATCTTCTATTCTCAGCACGCCTTCCTCGGTGATGCCCAGTGCTTTCCCGCTGATGCTGCCTGATATCGTCCTGGCAGTGATCTGCTTCCCAATGCTGACAGCATAGCTTTCCCAAAGGAGGCGGATCGGGTAGAAGCCTTTTTCCATATAAAGCTTGTACAAATTCTCCAATTTCTGCAGGACAACCCTGACCAGCTCTGCCCTCGAGAGGTTCCCGCCCTTTTCTATCGCCAGGGAAGTGGCTGTGCCCCTCAGCTCCTCCGGATAATCCTCAAGCTGCTGGTTCACATTGATGCCGATCCCGATAATGATCGAAAAAATGCGGTCGGCTTCCGCCTGCAATTCTGTCAGGATGCCAGTGACCTTCTTGCCTCCAATGAGAATATCATTGGGCCATTTGATCTGCGGGGAAAGGGCCGTGCATTCCTCAATGGACTGGACGACGGCAACTGCTGCAAGTAGAGTCAGCTGCGGAGCTCGCGGGAGCGGGATTTCCGGCCGGAGGATGACACTCATCCATATTCCTGTATATTTCGGGGAATGCCATTTCCTGTCCATCCTTCCCCTGCCGTTAAGCTGTTCTTCCGCCACTACGATCGTGCCCTCGGGTGCGTCATCATAGGCGAGCCTGTGGGCGATTTTCTGTGTCGAATCCACACTTTCTTCATAATGGATTTCGGTACCGAGCAAGCTGGTTTTCAGACCAAGGCGGATTTCATCGGCAGTCACCTTCTCTGTTGTCTTCACAATCCGGTAGCCTTTCCTTCTTACGGCTTCAAGCTCAAATCCATCGCGCCTCAACTCTTCGATATGCTTCCAGACGGCCGTCCTGGAGCAGCCGATCAGGTCTGCCAGATATTGGCCGGACAAATATTCCCCATTGCTCTCCGTAAAGGCGGCAAGCAATTTTTTCCTCAGCTCTGATTGCACTCCAGCCACCCCCTTATTTCCTCTTTTTTATTTGCCAGATGACCGGAGATAATGCTGTTTTCAACCTGGCCCAGCAATTCCTTCACCCAGGGTCCGCCCGGCTTATTGAACCATTGGATCAAGTCATTCCCGGTAACATCCAGCTCCTTTGTACTCCGTATCGGAAGTGAAGCATATAAACGGACAGGAACTTCCTCATCCGCACTGTCATCCCCGGTGGCCGCCAGAACTCTCTCTGCATTCCGGGCAGCCTCTGCCCCCGCCTTATAAACCGATTCAAGTGTCCAGTTCTGTACTGAGCGGTATTGAAGCCAATAAAGGATTTTGCCAATTTGCCTAATCTTTTTGACAGGCATTTTCCAGCTTCTCAAAAAGGATTCCGCGGTCTTAAAGTCATGGCCAAGACCTGCTGACAGCAGAGCCCATCTTTCCTCGGATAAAAGCCCGCTTCCCAGCCTTCCGGCAAATGATATCAACTCCTGCTTTTTCCCTGCCAGGCCTGGGAGATGCTGTGAGAGGCCAGTGTCTGCCATTATTTTCAGCGCCATAAAGCTGTTTTCGCCCGCAAGCAGCTTTTCAAATTCTGCCAGCTTTCTTTCAACCGCAATCTTCTCAAGAAGATAAGCTTCAGAAACCAGCGCCTCATAAGTCTCTCCATCTATTTGGAATGAAAGCTGGCTGGCAAAACGCACGGCTCTCATCATCCTTAAAGCATCTTCGTAAAATCGCTCCAGCGGATTTCCAACGGTGGCAATCCTTTTGCTGCGGATATCCTCCTGTCCCCCGAAAGGATCAATGATGCGGCCGTCCTTTGACATCGCCATGCTGTTCATTCTGAAGTCCCTGCGTTTAAGATCCTCATCGAGGGAACGGATAAAGTCCACTTTAGACGGCCTGCGGAAATCTTCATAATCCGACTCAGACCGGAAAGTGGTGACTTCATAGCTATCCCCATCATAAAGAACTATGACCGTACCATGCTCTATACCGACATCCGCTGTTCTGGGAAAAATGCCTTTGATTTCCATCGGGGTGGCCGAAGTGGCTATGTCCACGTCGGAAATATCCTTGCCGAGCAGATAATCCCTGACAGATCCGCCTACAAAGTAAGCCTCATACCCGGCAGTTTCGATCTTTTCCAATACAGGTGCCGCTTTTAAAAAAACCGGATTCATATTATCCCTCATTTAACATATCAAAATAAAGCCTCTCATACTCGCTGACTATTTGTTCGGCGCTGAACTTTTCTCTCGCAGTCTGTACTGCACGATGTGAGAAGCTTGTGTGCTTATCAGCATCAGCCAGCAGGCCTGCCGCTTTTTCCGCCATGCTCCCTATATCCCCAAGCTTGCAGATATATCCTGTCTCGCCGTCAGAAATCACTTCCGGAATCCCGCCGATATTGGTCCCTATGCAGGGAACACCGCACGCCATGGCCTCAAGCGCCACCAGGCCAAAGCTTTCTTTTTCAGAAAGGAGGAGCATCAGGTCGCTGATGGAATAAAGCTCTTCCACTTTATCCTGCTTCCCCAGAAACAGTACCTTCTCCTTCAGCCCGAGCTCTTTGACCAGCTTGCATACATTGGACATTTCCGGGCCGTCGCCGACGAGGAGAAGCTTTGCAGGCATCTCCGACTCTATCCTGGCAAACACCTTTACAACATCCTGCACCCTTTTGACCGCACGGAAATTGGAAACATGGATGACCGTTTTTTCATCCTCGGCGATCCCATATTCTTTTTTCAGATGATCAGAGCCAGTTTTCTGATATACTCTATGGTCTATGAAATTATAGACCGCCTGAATTTCTTTTTCAGGGTGTATCAATTCATTTGTTTGTGATATAAGAGATTTGGAAACAGCTGTCACCCTGTCAGACTTCTCGATTCCAAAGCGGATGCTGTCTTTCAATGACGGCTCATAACCAAGGACGGTGATATCTGTTCCATGAAGGGTAGTGGCAATCTTCACATCGCGCCCGCTCATCTGCTTGGCAAGGATTGCACATACGGCATGGGGAACAGCATAGTGTACATGCATGAGATCAAGCTTTTCTCTGTTAATCACCTCAGCCATTTTGCTGGCGAGGGCAATATCATAAGGCGGATACTGGAAAACAGAATACTGGCTCACTTCCACCTGGTGATAAAATATATTATGATACATCCGATTCAGCCTGAAAGGGAGGCTGGAAGAAATAAAATGTATTTCGTGCCCTCTTTCGGCGAGGAGCTTTCCAAGCTCTGTAGCGACGACCCCTGATCCACCGACTGTCGGATAACAGGTGATCCCGATTTTTAGTTTTCTTGTCATGCTTCTCCACCCAATAAATCTTTATGTATTAGTACCGGCTTTTTAGACATGAAGCCTTCAGCGTATTTGACTCCCGCTTCTCTCCCATAAAGCCTTTCCCTTGCTTCTACATTTTCGATATAGCCATTTACAAGCGGAGTGTCTGCTGAATCCTCCGTCCTGACAAACTGGCTCTCATACGCCCTCAGGCCCGCAAGCTTTTTGTCCATATAATCTGACACATCAATGATAAAATCAGGCTGATGGAAGCCGTTGATCATATAGAAATGAAGCCCGTTTACTTTGTGCGGGGCTAATCCGCTTTCAGGGTCCGCCCTGCGGATGCCTGCTGAAAATGCGGCTTCTTCTACAATTTTTGCACAGTTGCCGTGATCCGGATGCCTGTCTTCAAAATATGGCGCAAAGATGACTGATGGCCTGTATGTCCTGATCATCCTCGCGACAGCGGTAATAGCCTGTTCATTCAGCAGCAGCCCCCGGTCAGGCAGTCCAAGGTTTTCCCTGACTGAAACACCCAGGATACCTGCTGCCCTCTCTGCCTCTTTTTTCCTTGTTTCTACAGTTCCGTTGGAGGAAAGCTCCGCACCAGTAAGGTCGCAGATGCCAATCTTTTTTCCTTCAGCTGCATACTTGGCAAGCGTACCTCCCATCCCGATTTCAACATCATCGGAATGGGCGCCAAAGGCCAGGATATCCAATTTTTCTCCTATCATAGAACCTCACCGTCTTCGCTCTTCACTATTTTCCTCCAGTCGAGGTCGCCTCTTTCCAGGCCCTTTACAAGCAGCTCAGCAGTGCCCATATTGGTGGCCAGCGGAATTGAATATACATCGCACAGGCGGACCAAAGCGGATACATCCGGCTCATGCGGCTGCACAGTCAGCGGATCCCTGAAAAAGAAGACGAGGTCCATTTTCTTATTGGCAATCAGTGCCCCGATTTCCTGGTCCCCGCCGAGCGGTCCTGATTGAAAGCGGGTGATTGTAAGGCCTGTTGATTCCATGATCCTTGAGCCGGTCGTCCCTGTCGCAAAAAGGGAGTGTCCCGCCAGAATATCTTTATAGGCTGTTGCAAAGCGGATGATGTCGTCTTTCTTTTTATCGTGGGCTATCAAAGCGATGTTCATCATTTCCCCTCCCTTTATTCCATAATATTTTCAAGTCCGTAGACAAACAGGTCTGCTTTCATTACTGTCTCTACAGCCAGCTTCACACCGGACATGAATGAGGCCCGGTTATAAGAGTCATGCCGGATTGACAGAGTCTGGCCATCTGAGCCGAACATCACCTGCTGATGGGCAATCAGGCCGGGAAGGCGGACTGAATGGATGCGCATCCCTTCGTAGTCAGCACCCCTGGCCCCTGCCAGAGTTTCTTTTTCGTCTGGATGCCCCTGCTCTTTGGCTTCTCTTGCTTCAGCCATCATTTCTGCTGTTTTCACAGCTGTGCCTGACGGAGCATCAAGCTTCTGGTCATGATGCAGCTCGATGATCTCCACATCACTGAAATAGCGGGCTGCCATCTGTGAAAACTTCATCATAAGGACAGCACCAAGGGCGAAGTTTGGGGCGATGATGCATCCCAATTCTTTTTCCCGGCATGTTACTTCCAGCTCTTTCAGGTCCTCTTTGCTAAAGCCGGTTGTCCCGACTACCGGCCTTACTCCATATGAAAGGGCAGTCCGTGCATGATGCATGCCTGCCTCCGGTGTCGTAAGATCGATCAGAACATCAGCTTCTGTCTGCTCAAGACAATTGGCCAGGTCTGTATATATCGGCACATCTGCCCCTGTAAATCCATCAAGGTCGCTGAGCATTTTCCCTTCGAATTTATGGTCTACAACCGCCTGAAGGGCAAAATGGCCGGTATTCAGCACAAGCTGAACCGCTTCCCTGCCCATTCGGCCGCGCGGCCCCGCAATAACAATCTTTATCTTATCCATCAGAATCTCTCCTACTCTTCAATTCTTGTCCAGCGGTCTTTATCCCGCGTATTAAATTTATCCATTACCCTGTCATGGGCTTCCTGCAAGTCAATATTCAGTGAGTTGGCAAAGCAGATAAGCACAAAAAGCATATCCCCCAGCTCATTTTCAATGGTATTCTCTTCTTCGGTCGATTTCTTTGGCTTTTCCCCGTAATGGTGATTTACTTCCCTGGACAGTTCACCCAGCTCTTCCGTCATCCGTGCCAGCATGGCAAGAGGGCTGAAATATCCTTCTTTAAATTGGCTTATGTATTGATCAACCTCAGCCTGGAGGTCTTTCATCGTTTTATGATTGGATTCCATCTCGATTAGCCACCTCAACTTCCGCCTTCCTGAGCCTTTTGCATAAAGCAGCAAATTAGGCTTATCTTATAGAGAATAGATGCTTTTTCTATATCATGTTAGCCTAACGGAACAGCTTTTTACAAATATTTTTAACCGCCCGGCAGCTGCTATTCTGTCCGGCTCATTATTGCTCTGTCATCTTTTATTTTATATAATCTTATGGTGATAAAAACAGGAAAAGAGGGAAAAAACGTGCAAAACGGATTAAAATTCAAGAATATATTGTTCATCCTGCTCGGTTCAGCAATCTTTTCTTTTGGAATTGTTCATTTCAATATGCAGAATAACTTGGCCGAAGGCGGTTTCACCGGCATCACCCTGCTCCTTTTTTTCCTATTTAAATGGGATCCCTCCTATACGAACTTATTGTTAAATATACCATTATTCTTTATAGGCTGGAAATTGCTCGGCAGGAATTCCTTTTATTACACCATGATCGGCACCTTCAGTGTTTCCCTGTTCCTGTGGATTTTTCAGCGCTATCAGATTGACATGCCGCTGAAGGAAGACCTTACTCTTGCAGCTCTTTTTGCAGGTGTTTTCATCGGCATTGGCCTCGGCATCATTTTCCGTTTCGGCGGAACAACCGGCGGAGTCGATATCATAGCGAGGCTGGCCCATAAATATATCGGCTGGAGCATGGGAAAAACAATGTTCCTTTTCGATGCCTGTGTCATTACATTATCGCTCATTTTCTATCTGACCTACCAGGAAGCCATGTACACCCTTGTTGCCGTGTTCGTAGGTGCCCGGGTGATCGATTTTATGCAGGAAGGCGCCTACGCCGCAAGAGGTGCGATGATCATTTCCGACCAGAACGAAGCCATCGCCGGCAGGATTCTGAAGGAAATGGACCGCGGGGTGACGGTGCTGAAAGGGCACGGCTCCTTCACCAAACAGGATCGGGAAGTCCTTTACTGCGTAGTCGGCAAAAATGAAATCGTGCGGCTGAAAAGCGTCATCACCTCCGTCGATCCGCATGCCTTTGTCACAGTCAGTGTCGTTCACGATGTGCTCGGCGAAGGATTCACCCTGGATGAAAATAAGAAGCCGATTGAGCACTAGAAATGCAAATGGCGCTTGTTCACTATAAGAAATAAAGAAAACCAGCCCAAATGGCTGGTTTCTTCATTTCTTAATCCTGCCTCTGCATGCCTGTGAAGATCATGATCAGGCGCAATAGCTCCAGAACCGCAACAGCTGCGGCAGCTACATAGGTCAGGGCAGCAGCGTTAAGGACTTTCTTCGTTTCCCTTTCCTCATCATTGCGGATAACACCAAGTGAGACGACCTGATCCATTGCTCTGTTTGAAGCATTGAACTCGACCGGGAGGGTAACCACCTGGAAGAGGACGGCCACGGCCATGAAAATGATTCCCAAAAGGAGAAGGCCGCTCAGCTCAGCAAAAATCCCTACCATGATCAGCACCCAGGAAAAATTAGAACCAATGCTCGCGATCGGCACCAGCGAATGTCGGACCCGGAGGAATGCATAATCCTGCTGATCCTGCATGGCATGGCCGACCTCATGGGCAGCTATTGCTGCTGCAGCGACGGAATGGCCATGGAAATTCTGCGAGGACAGCCTTACCGTTTTTGAACGGGGATCATAATGGTCTGTCAGATGCCCCCTCGTTTCCTCAACATTGACATTGTACAATCCGTTGGAATCCAGGATCCTTCTGGCAACCTCGGCACCTCTCATATGTGAAGAGGCTGGTACCCTGGAATATTTGTTATAGGTGCCTTTCACCTTAAATTGCGCCCAGATCGGCACGAGGATGATGATCGCAAAGTATATCAGGAAATCCATGTTATTCCTCCCATTCATCTTTGCTGTAATTTAATCTATTGTATTTTTTCTGGTGAATGGTGTCAATTTTTCAGCTCTCTTTTTCTGCTCTTCTCTTTGTCCTGATCTCCCTTATATTTTCTCCAGCCGACATAAGATAATGTAAGGATGATGATGCTTCCTGTAGAAATAATGACCCACCAAAGCGAAGGATCGGCCTCATCGTCAGTCATTTCATCAAAAAGCGAGGATAAATCTGCCTCGAGGGCATCCAATTCCTGCTGGCTCGAGGTCTGGCTCACCACCTGAGGCCTGTAATGGTCTATGAAATTGACCCTGGTATCCAGCTGCTGAAGCCTGTCTGCCTTGAGGTCCACTTTAAGGGCAGGGTAAATGACGCTGTATAAGGTCAAAAAGGAATTCAGGCTTGAATGGAAAGCCTCACTGTCGCCTGCATGGGCAGCCTCCTTCATCCCCCCGAACACATCCATGATCGGATCCTCCATTTCCGTCCACAAAGGCTGCCTGCTGGAGGTGATTGCATCAATAACCAGCCTGAATCTTGTTACCCTGTTCATCCGCTCTTTATGGTTCATATCGATGCTGGCCGCTGCTTCCACTGCTTCATCATGCGCATTGGAAACGATTCTCAGCTCATCCATATTGAACGGCCTTGCCTGTACATCCCCCGAAAGAAACTGATCCGAAAAATAATCCAGAATCTTTTTTGCCTCTTCATATTTTTGTATTTTGACCATCTGAAGAGCTTCATCAGAGAGCAGATCAAGTTTGTCCATCGAAGAGGAAGGCTGCTCTGCATATGCATATATGGAAAAAGGCATTAAAAGATAGATCAAAAACATGGATACAGCAATTTTTGCTTTCAATATTGTCCCCCCCTGCAATTACTATTAAAAATGTATGAGAGGTTGGACAAGGTTAGACCAAAAGTTCGCTCGGCTGGGATCAATTTTAGAGATAAGCTGTATTAACATCAATGTTGGTTTTGGGCTCATTCAGCCGGATATTCATCCAAGCCGAAAGGAGTATAAAACTAAGTCCCCCCCTGATCCAAAAATCAGCATGAGATACTGCCAAGAAAAAAAGGCTTCCAATATGGAAGCCTACTCAATCGCCAGCTTTGTGCGGCCGGGCCTGATAGAGAACCAGTACACAAGGAAAAGGGAGAATATACTCAGCCAAAAAGTAAAATAGCCTATCTCCGGTGTATATAAGTTCAGCACAGGATAGCGCGGCAGCATGAAGAATACATAATCGATTACATCATTATGGAGTGTCCATACAGCAGCAATGAGCAAATGAATCCACTTGATCCGGTAAAAGGGTGAATATAAGATCCCCTGGACTGCCATAGCAGCGTGGGATCCGATCAGCATCAACGCAATAGGATCAAGTTCGCCTGTCACTTTATAAACAAGCAGATTCATAACGACTGCCCAGACACCGTATTTAAAAAGCGTCACGGCCGCCAGAGCCTCTAAAAGGGGCCAGTTCCTCCGCATCAGGAAGGCAGCAAGGACAAAACAAAAAAACAGGCTGGCCGTCGGACTATCAGGAACAAACGCCAGAAAGTGCGGGGGCGTATCCTTCAGCTGCCACCCGTACCAGTAATACCCATACACCGTTCCGGCAATATTGACCACAAGCAGCAGCCATAATACCGAGCGGTTCCCCAAAATAGGATAAATCCACTTCATACCATACCCTCTTCTCTCTATCATTATGGCTATATTTTATCATAGAGGAAATTAAAGGGGGAACTTTCCGCTATAATATGCTGGAGCTGGCTTGGAGATTGCCCTTGGTTAATACCCGAGGAAAAGTGTTCAGGAAGATGCATACCCCCTAAACTGCAGGTTAACGGAAAAAGGCTATTATTATCTAAATTACTGGTTATATTGCACAAAAAAAGAAGCCGGCAATTCGCCGGCTTCTCTTCTTTTATTTACTTTCAATGCTTGAAATGAATTCAGAAAGCTTTTGAAGCTCTTCGTCAGTTCCTTTAAAGATTCCGGCAGGCATGGCACCTTGACCTTCTTTAGCGATTTTCGCCACTTCTTCAGGAGAAAGTCCTGTATCGATCAGGGCCGGAGCACCAGCTCCTCCTGCCAATTCACCGCCGTGGCAGCTGATGCAGCCTTGCGCTTCATAAATTTTATAGCCTTCTGCTTCTTTATCAATCTCCGCTTCAGCTACGATTTTACCTTGCTGCTCTGCAGCTTCCCAGTCGTGGTTGGCTACAGATTCCCAAGTTAGATAGAAGATGCCGGCAATCGCAAGCAGCATGAAACCAGTTGCGAGAGGGCGCTTAGATGGGCGCCTTTCAGGGCCGCGGTCGATGAATGGAGCAAGCATCAGCGCTCCGAAAGCCAGTCCGGGAATGATAAACGCCCCGATGACGTTATATGGGCCTGAAGCATATGTGTACTTTAATAGTTGGTATAAGAACAAGAAATACCAGTCTGGAAGCGGAATATATGCTGTATCGCTCGGATCTGCTATTTTTTCAAGCGGAGACGGGTGAGCGATGGTCAAACATAGATATCCGATCAGGAAAACGGCGCCGACCATCCATTCCTTCAATAGGAAGTTGGGCCAGAATGCTTCCGTTTTGCCAGGGTACTCCGAGTAGTCTTTCGGAATATTCGGTTTACGGTTTACAGGGACACGGGAGTCGCCTACAAACTTCATACCTTTTCCACGATGCATTGAGCATTCCCCTCCTTTTCAGTTAGCAGTAGTGAAGTTGAATTTTACAACGGTCCAGAAATACCCTGCTTACGGATCATCAGGAAGTGGGCACCCATCAGTCCAAGGAGAGCTCCAGGCAGGAAGAATACATGGATCGCAAAGAATCGTGTGATCGTCTGGGCTCCGACTATGTCAGTGCTTCCAGCCATCAGCGCTTTCAGCTGCTGACCGATCAACGGTGTTGATTCAACAATTTGAATGGTAACTTTTGTTGCAAATAACGCTTTCATATCCCAAGGAAGAAGATAGCCTGTCAGGCCGAGCGCCAGCATAACGAAGAAAATAAGCACTCCGACAACCCAGTTCAGCTCGCGAGGCTTCTTGTAGGCCCCTTGGAAGAAAACACGTAACGTATGTAGGAACATCATTACGATGACCAGGCTCGCACCCCAGTGGTGCATACCGCGGACAATCTGCCCGAAAGCAACCTGATTTTGCAGATAATAGACAGATTCCCAGGCATTCTTAATATCCGGCACATAATACATTGTAAGGAACATACCGGATAAAATCTGGATCACTGTGATGAAGAAGGTCAATCCGCCAAAGCAGTAAACGAAAGCCGAAAAGTGATGGGCAGGGTTTACATGCTCAGGTACTTCATGGTCTGCAATATCCCGCCACAAAGGCGTAATATCCAAACGCTCGTCGACCCAGTCATAAATTTTGTTTAACACTTATTACGCCCCCTTTCGCGGTTCTGCTTTTCCTAATAATAGGAAACCATCTTTTTCTTTTGTAGGATACACATCCAGCGGTGCAGCAGGAGGTGTTCCAGGCACGTTTGTTCCATCCTTCGTATAAAGCCCGCCATGGCATGGGCAGTAGAAGTGGTCTGGATTCGCCTTGTCTTTGTTCCAGTCAACAACGCAGCCTAAATGCTTACAGATAGGAGATAAGGCAACGATCTCCCCGTTTTCATCCTTATAAACCCACGCGGTGTTCGATACCTCTGAAGTATACCAGGCATCCTGCTGTTCGAATTTAAAGTCGACCCGAGTAGGTTCAGCAGTGATTTCGCTTACTTTTTGCGGTGTCGGAATGAAGTCTCCTCCCTCGCTGGCTTTCAGTATAGGATCCACGGCAAAACGGACCATCGGCATCAGCATGCCGGCCGCCATGAAACCGCCTACACCAGTAAGTGTATAGTTCAGGAATTGACGTCTTGAAACACGATGTTTGCTCATACATTTCCCCCCTCTATCATGAAATCAAGTCCAACGGACAAAATTCAACACAATATAAAACTAGGACATAACAATGATATATCAATCTTTAGGCAAGGTCAATAAAATCTGTAGGCAAACCGGCTGTTCAAAGCGGTTTTTCAGGAATTATTCACCAGCCTGCCATTTTTGTACAAATAAATTCAGCAGCTGCTTGACCTGGTCCTCCAAAACAGAGTTTCTGTACGTTTCGTCCATATGCTCCAACGGCAGGGATGGCAGCCAGAGCAATGATCCCCCAAGCTCCCCTTCAGCCATTTTCCACCCGCTGTCCGAGGTCAGATAGAACACATGCCTGAAGCCGCTTTCCAGGATAGCGGACTCCCATTTCTTCAGCTCTTCGAGATGCTCATCATGGGCTGTGTCAGATTTAAGGTAGGAAAAGCCCGGCAGCATCAAAAGCCTTCCTTTGAACTGCCTTTCCATCTGATAAGAAAGCAATGTGACAAATTCAGCCATTGAGGCAGCCTGCTTCATATCCCCTGTGAATGTGACGGGCAAAAGGGGGATGACAGCTGTGTCGACATATTCTTTTGATTTTAAATACATTTCAATATCCTGCGGAATCCACTTCATTATCACCACTCCAAATCGTATAGCTTGCCTCATTATTTTACCATAACTTCCTGCTGCTGCCGAAAGCAATGCTGAAGGGGCATCCGCCCGGATGCCCCTTCACCAGTCCAGCTATTCTATTTATGCTTTCACCATAATCATTTTCAGCTTTTCAGTGAGCTGCTTAAATGTTTCTTTATCGCCTTTATCCAGTGATTCATCAATCATCTGCATCAATTTTTCCCTCTGGAATTTAGCCAGGCTTTCGGAAAGGAAGCGTTCTGCGATCAGCCGGTCCTTCTCGCTTACCTGAAGGGTCTTCGGCATGAACGGATTTTCCTCCAGGACGGCTGCATACTGATGGGCCTTATTGGAGGCATGGAAATTAAGCTGGATGAAGATATCTTCTTCCCTGTTCAGCCTTATATCATGGAATGATTTCTCGGCATCAGTTGTCATGACATTCTCTTTGTAAAAACGGAAAGGAACTTCATCAACGCAATGAGTTGACATCACGAGGCCTCTTGGGCAATATTGTGCTTGCTCCACAAAATGCACCCGTTCCATAAGCTGGTCATGGCTCATCAAATAATTTAAAATCCAAACGCATTCGCGCCGTTTCAATTGATAATGGTTTAAGAACCAGCGGATAAAATCTTTTTTCTCGCTGACAGATACAGGGGTCGCCACCATTTGTTCCCTCCTCTGCTTGCAACTGAATTTTTGTTAGTGCCTTTTCTTACATCAGATCGCCGCTAAGCCTCTGGACGATATCGAGATATTCTTCGTTGCTCGGATCCTGCCCAAGCAGTTTCTTAAAAATTTCGGCAGCCTCTGCCCATTTTCCTTCCTCCATCAGAAAATATCCATAGTCTGACAGAAAGTCTGACTGTTCTTTAAAATAAGTATATGCTTGCTGGTATTTGTTTAATGCCAGGGAATATTCTTCTAGCTCCTGAAGGGCAGAAGCCGCATCCCAAAGGAATTGGGGCTCTTCTTCCTCCTGCGCTTCCATCGTATCCACAATGTCAAGGACATCACGGTACCGTTCCTGCTTGATGAAAAGCTTGTTCAGTGTCAAAGCCGCCTCGGTGAACTCAGGGTCCAGCACGAGTGCCATACGCAGCATGTCCTCTGCCTCGTTTTCGCGTGCAAGCTTTAAAGCAAGCCTTCCGCCATAGAAAAACAGATCCTTATTGAACTCATCATGCTTGATTCCTTCCTGGACAGCCTCAAAGCTGTTTTCGAGCTCTTCTTCACGCTCATAGGCGCGTGCGAGATGCAGATACAGGGAATGGTATTCAGGATCAAGCTCCTTCACTTCTTTGAACTTTTCAATAGCAGTCCTGTTGATCCCAGCCTGAAGGGCAGTGAATGCGTAGCTGAAAAGGGTATTGATCTCAAGACGGGCTTCGAGTGCCTTTTCATAGAATGGGATCGCTTCCTCAAATGCCCCGCCGGCACTGAGTGCCTCGGCCATCCTCTGATTCACATTTGTTCCGGCGATTTCCTGGCTCGTTTCAAGAACCTTTTCATAAGACTTGATTGCTTCTATAAATTTCCCTTGCTCCAAATATAATTCACCAAGGGCAAAATCAATGATGACCTCTTCGTCCAGAATGGACTTAGCTTTTAAAAGCTTCTGCTCGCTCACCTCATACAAGCCTTCCATCTGGTACAGATCCGCTAAAAGGAGCAGTGCCTGCGGATAGCTTGGATCCTTCTCTGAAATCCTCTCGAGAACCAGCATCGCTTCCTCTTCATTGGCCAGATCAATATGAAGCTCAGCCAGGAGGACAAGCAGTTCGCCTTCATCCGGGTAAGATTCCAGCAGCCTTTCAATCAAAGCCTTGGATTCCTCAAGCAATCCCAGCTGGAACAATTCCTCCGCCAGCACAAATCTCTCCTCATGTGAACCCTTGTCCAGGATCTGTGCATAGTCCCTCAGTGCTTCTTCATGCTGTCCATTTTCTAATAGCGATATGATTTTATTAACTTTGTCCATTGTTATATCCTTTCATGACTAAAGATGGTTGCAGATATCATTTAAAAACGGGCTGGGTTCAAATCGCGGCCGATCCCGCTTGTTATCATAATCCTGCAGCCCGGCTGACAGGCTGACCCAGTCCGTTATACTGTAAAAAAAGCCGGAATCTTTATTATAACACGCTCTCCATAGCCCGGACAGAATCTGAAATATCCGCCTGCCCTGATGATCGTTCCTTTGTGGGCCGTTATGGCAAGTCTATGACTATAATAATGAAAGAGCTCCGATTCTTCAATGTTTCTGTCTCCGCCATCCTTAACATATAAATTATAGCTTGCTTCCCCTCCTTGCCTGATGTCTCCTTTATGGGGCCAGATGCCCATCATGGCCAGGTGCTCTCTGGCGACCGGCTCTCTTTCCTGCAGTTCTTCCCCGATGTGTGCCAGTTTTTCTTTTAGCATCAGCTGCTTCCAAAAATGCTGAAGCGCTTTCTTTTCTTTTTCATCCGCTGTTTTGAAAATAGGCACAAGCGGGCAATTGTATGGAAAAACAGCTTCCCTTATCCATCCCCAGGGAACCGCCGACAGCTCTTCTTTGCTTCCAGCTTCCACAAAGACGGCCGGTATTTTTTCTGTCCGGCATTTCCTGATGAAAGAAGGTGACAAGAGCCTGGCAGGAACTTTGACAGCAATCACATAATCGGCCGGAGAGCTGATCAAACTTGACTTTACGGTTTTTATTCGGGAAAACAGCCGGGATTCCTGCTGCACTTCTGCAAAAGTTAAAAAAGAAGTCATCCCTTTCATAAGCATTTCGTTAATAAAATAGCTTTTCTGCTCTGAAAAGGGTCTGTCCAGCGGAGGTGCAGGATCATACATGACCTGAGCAGGCGCCATAATATAATCTTCTGCATTCATTTTCATGAACGAATAGCGGGGGAAAGAGTCCCGGATGCCAGTTATTTTCCCTTTTTCCACCAGCAGTGAAGCCTTCTGAAATGTCTGCTGCTTGAGAATATTGGCATTCTCAATAATATATGCCATAATACCACCCTTTTAAATGGTCTTATGACAAGCTATGAAATAATCTTAGATTTATGTTTGAAAGTTTTTAAGCCAGAGATGGTTTATTGAGAAGAATGTTCTGTTGAGCTGGACTGCGGAAAAACTCAGTCAGCGAAACGGAGCAGAAATGGTTGTGGAATACATCAAAAGCAAGGAGTTATTCACAAAAAAAGGGCCCGGCCATCCCGAACCCCACATGTATGAAACTTCCTCCCCTTAGCCGATCAGTGACTCCAGATGCTCAAAAAATGCCGGATAGGAAACTGAAATGGCTTCAGCGCCAGAGAGAGATACTTCCCCGGTGCAGATGGCAGCCCCGATGGCGAGCATCATGCCGATCCTGTGGTCGCCATGGCTTGAAACATTCCCGCCTTTCAGCGGAGTCCGTCCATTGATGACCATCCCGTCAGCTGTTGCTTCAATATCCGCTCCAAGCTTTTTCAGCTCGTTGACGACTGTATCTATGCGATTGGTTTCCTTGACTTTCAATTCTTCAGCATCTTTAATGACCGTTTCCCCTTCCGCCTGGGTTGCCAGAAGCGCAATAATCGGAATTTCGTCGATCAGTCTTGGAATGATATCTCCTTCAATGACGGTTCCCTTTAATTGCGAGAATCGTATGGTGATATCTCCTGCAGGTTCTGCACTCTCATTATTGTACGGAAGAATGGTCATGTCAGCTCCCATACGCTGAAGAACTTCCAGGATGCCTGTCCTTGTCGGATTCAAGCCGACATTTCGGAGGACTATTTCACTGCCGGGAATGATTGCGCCAGCAGACAGGAAAAAGGCTGCAGAAGAAATATCCCCGGGAACATGAACCTTTGCCGCTTTCAGCTTCTGCCCGCCCTGCAAACGGACTTTTGTCCCCTCTGACACAATCTCTCCGCCGAATTGGCGGATCATCCTCTCAGTATGATCGCGCGTCTTTGCAGGTTCAATAAGGACGGTTTCCCCGCTTGCCTGAAGACCGGCAAACAAGAGGGAAGATTTCACCTGGGCGCTGGCAACCGGCAACTCATACCTGATGCCCTTAACCTCGCCTCCCTGTATGGAAAGAGGGGTAAATTCCCCGCCTTTTCTTCCTCTTATTTGTGCACCCATTTCTGATAAGGGAACAGAAACACGTGTCATCGGCCTCTTGGCAATTGACTCGTCGCCCGCCAAAACGGCATGGAACGGGAGACCTGCAAGAATGCCCAGCAAAAGCCTTATTGTAGTGCCGGAGTTCCCGACATCCAGGACTTCATTAGGCTCATTCAGCCCTTCAAAGCCCCTTCCATCGATGATCATTTTGTCTCCCTCGTTTGTGATCGAAACACCAAGCTTGCGGAAGCAGGATACAGTGCTTAAGCAATCTTCCCCCATCAGGAAGTTGGTTACTTCCGTCCTGCCTTCTGCAATAGCTCCAAACATGATGGAACGGTGGGAAACAGATTTATCACCAGGAATATCAATCTCGCCCCTGAGGCTGCCTGTATTTGTTTTCAAAATAACTGATTCCATTCTTCATCACCTTTCTTCGATAGCATATTATGGCCCGGCTGAGGTTTCATAGGCGGTATAATGATGAATGCATGCTGCCGCCCGGTCCCTGTCCTCTTCCGTCTGAAAACTGATCACAAGCACCCCGTATATTTCTTCCCTTGTCTCAAGGATTCTGATATTGGTTATGCTGATCTCCGCTTTGGCCAGATAGCCGGTGATTTCAGAAATGACCCCGGGATAGTCGGGAACATCAACGAATAAATCATAGAACGCAGGAATGGCACCCTTCTGCTTCTGGGGCAGGTCATCCCTGAATTGCTTGGCGCCCGCAAAATACTGCTGGATATCCTCTGAACTTTGATTTGCCAGCATCACTGCCACCCGCTCCATTTCCGCCTGCCAGCTTCCCAGAAGCTTCAGGAGTACTTCCTTGTTAGCAAGAAGGATATCTCTCCACATTTCGGGGCTGCTTGAGGCGATTCTTGTAATATCACGGAATCCCCCTGCAGCAAGCCGGGGGACCAGCTCATGGGAGCGGCTTTCCTTTTCAGCCTGGTGAACGAGCGAGGCCGCTATGATATGGGGGAAATGGCTGATGATGCCTGTCAGATAATCATGCTCTTCCGGTGACACCTGGATGAATTTTGCTTTTGTCCCTGCAAGCCATTCCTTTAGCGCCATAATGTCCTTCTCCTTAACATGTGGCTCTGGAGTAAGCAGATAGAATGCGTTCTCGAATAAAATTTCCTTCGCTGCGATCACACCGCTTTTATGGGAGCCTGCCATAGGATGGCCTCCGATGAATATGATTCCCTTTTCTTTAAGGCCTGCAGCACTTTTGACGACCTCTGCCTTTGTACTTCCTGCATCAGAAATAATGACGCCTTTTTTCAGCTGCATTCTGCCCAGTCTGGCAAGTATATCGGCAGTTACCTTCACAGGCGCGGCCAGCAGGATTAAATCAGCCTTTGCCGCTCCTTCTTCAATGCTATCCTCAGCCTCATCAATCACTCCCAGCATCCTTGCGAGCCTGCATTGCTCCGCATTAATATCAAAACCGGCTATGGATGCTTCTTTATGCTGCCGCTTTATGCCGAGAGCCAGTGAACCGCCTATCAGCCCGAGGCCGATAATGAATACGCGGCCTTCCATAAAAAATCACCGCCTTTGCCATGCTGCTCTTTTGCTTATCCGGACTGACCCACGTGGATGCTGGTCCTTATAGGGCCGCTGCTGTTTCCTCCAAAAATTGGCCGATCAGTTCCATAATTTCTTCATTCTGCTCTTTTGAGCCAATCGTGACCCTTATGGACTGCGGGCAGCCAAGACCTGCGCCAGACCGTACGATATAGCCTTTTTCCAGCAGATATTGAAAAACTTCATTAGCATCGCGCTTAAAATCAATCAGGATGAAATTGCCCTGGGACGGATAATAACTAAGGCCTGCCTGGTCGCAGAATGAGTAGAACTGTTCCAGCCCTTCTCTGTTCCTGTTCCGGCATTCTTCCACATATTTCTGATCCTTAACCGCTTCCGCAGCAGCCATCTGTGCAAAAGTATTCACATTGAACGGCTCCCTCGCAGGCTCCAGCGCCCTGACTACGTCCTCCCCGGCGATGCCATACCCGATCCTGAGGCTGGCAAGACCGTAGATTTTTGAGAAGGTCCTGAGCACAATCAGATTGCTGAACTTCTCCAGCAGGCTCACTGCATGGTAGTAATCATCAGCAACTGCATACTCGCAATAGGCCTCGTCGAGTACCACAAGTATGTCTTCCGGCACCTTTTCCAGGAATGAAACAAGCTTGCTCTCATTTATATAGATCCCAGTCGGATTATTCGGGCTGCAGAGCCATACAACAGATGTATTTTCATCAATGGCTTCAAGCATCCCCTCCAGATCATGGGCACCGTCAAGCAGGGGAATCTCCTTCACTTCAGCACCTTCAATCACTGCATTGTGCTTATACTGGGGGAATGTCGGTGCAGCCATGATTGTATTCCTTCCAGGCCCCAGCAGGGCGCGCGAGATGATCTGGATCACTTCATCCGAACCATTGCCGAATATAAGCTGTCCTGGTTCAGTTCCAAGATGGGAAGCCAATATGCTTCTCAGTTCGCCGGCATATCCATCTGGATATTTTGCAAAAATGCCCGAGCTTTTTTGAAGGGCTTTTGCTGCTTCTTCCGAGCATCCGAAAGGATTCTCATTTGATGCAAGCTTCACAATCTTTTCAAGCCCATATTGTTTTTTTACGTCTTCAATAGATTTGCCTGGCTGGTATGGTGTTAAATCCAGCAATTGTTTTTTCCACTTCATAATATAAACCGCCCCTCCAACTCTTCTTTCCGCTACCTAATTAAAGTAATAAAGAACTGCTTTTATTTTATCATAAGCGCGCCTGTCTGGTGAGAGGCAGAATCATTTCTTTTCCAAATCAGGCCTGAGGACAACCGCTCCCCCAAGATAAACATGGCTGATCTCCTGCTGGCTCTTTTCTGTATTTAAATGGATCATAACCCGGATGCAAAGCGGCAGAGCGTCCTGTACCGACATTTCACGCATGCACATTACCGGTACATGCTTCCAGCCATCAAGCGTCCGCATGGCTTTGGCAGGGAAACCCTGGTCAATATCATCAGTCGCGGAGATGAATACAGAAGCAACCTCTTCCGGGGCTATGCTGTTTTCATTTATCATTTTCTTTAACAGGAGTTCTGCTGCTGCTGCAATCTCTTTTTCTGTGTTCGATTGCACTGTAATTGCTCCCCTGACACCTCTGATCATTTTTCAGCCCCCTTTACGGCAAACATCTCCAGCGCTTCCTTAAGCTCCCCGTCAGGGATTTCTGAGAGAACCGGATGGCCGATACTATCAAGAAGAACAAAGTTCACTGCTTGCCCGATTGCCTTTTTATCCTTCTTCATCCTGGACAGAAGTTCTGCAGGATGAAGGCCCTCCGGCAATGAAATGGAATAGCCCAGGCCCATCAGCCAGTCCCGGAATTGCCCGGTATCGAAATCGAGTCCGCATTTTTCGATGCTTAGTTCCAGGGCATACAGCATCCCGATGACCACCGCTTCGCCGTGTGTCATTTTTCCATATCCGGATTCCGCTTCAATTGCATGTCCGAGTGTGTGGCCAAAATTCAAGAAGGCCCTGACCCCTGCTTCCTTTTCATCCTCGGAAACAAAAGCATTTTTAACCTGTATGCCTTTCGAAAGAATGAACAGCCATTCCTCATCTTTCATGTCCTTAAGCGAGTGGACATTATCCAGCAGCCAGCTGTAAAAAGAATGGTCCTTAATGAGTGCGTGCTTGACTGCTTCACCAAGCCCTGACCTTATCTCCCTATCGGGCAGCGACTTTAAAAAATCCAGGTCATAAACAACAGCTTCAGGCTGATGGAATGCACCAATCATATTTTTGCCTTCAGGATGGTTGATGCCTACCTTGCCTCCCACTGCGCTGTCATGCGCAAGTATGGTTGTCGGAACCTGGATGAACGGGATGCCCCTCATGAAGGTGGCGGCAGCAAAGCCTGCGAGATCTCCCACTGCTCCTCCCCCCAGGGCGATGACAGCCGATTTCCTATCAAGTTTCTTTTCAAGAGCAAAAGTCAAAGCTGCATAATAAACGTCAAACGTTTTTGCTTTTTCCCCGCTTGGAACAATATGTATAGAAGGATTAAATTCAGCAAGGGCTTCTTTCACCCTGTCAAGATGCAGGGATGCTACTGTCTCATCCGTTATAATCAGCAGGCTGGTCAGGCCGGGAAGCTTCTCGCTAAGCAAGCCGCCCAGTTCTCTCACAGCACCGGCGCCGATCAGGACCGGATATTCTTTTGAAGGGGTTTTAATGGTGATGGTCTCCATTAAAATTCCCTCGCATATTTCCGCTGTGCATTTACACTATCAATCAGAGCATCCATTCTGTCTGCATAAAACTGGCCGCATATAGCGGAGGCCAGTTCCCAGGCAACGACATTTTCTGCAACAACGGCAGCAGCAGGGACAGCGCAGCTGTCAGACCGCTCAATGCTTGCAGTGAATGGCTCTTTCGTTTCGATGTCTACACTCTGCAGCGGCTTATACAGGGTAGGAATCGGCTTCATAACACCTCTTACTACAATCGGCATCCCTGTAGTCATACCGCCTTCAAATCCTCCAAGGCGATTAGTTTTCCTGGTATAGCCATCTTCACTATTCCAGGCAATCTCGTCATGGACCTCGCTTCCAGGCTTGCGAGCAGCCTCAAACCCCAGTCCGAATTCGACTCCTTTGAATGCATTGATGCTAACGATGGCAGCAGCCAGCTTTGCATCCAGCTTCCTGTCATAATGGACATATGATCCAACGCCTGCAGGCATACCTTCAACAATTACTTCGACAATCCCGCCGATTGAATCGCCATTGGCCTTTGCATCGTCAATGGCCTGCATCATCCTTGGCTCTGCTTCCGGATCAAGGCAGCGGACCGGAGAGTTTTCCGTCCTTTCCTTTACTTCGGCCAGGCTTTCATACGAAGCAGCGGCAGATTGGATCCCGCCGATTTCAACTACATGTGAGGCGACTTCAATTCCCAGCAGACTGAGCAGCTTCTTAGCTGCAGCTCCGGCTGCCACCCTGACTGTCGTTTCCCTGGCAGATGAACGCTCCAATACATTGCGCATGTCGCGGTGCCCGTACTTGATGGCACCGTTCAAATCTGCATGCCCTGGGCGCGGCCGTGAGATTTTCCTCTTTATTTCGCTTTCTTCTTCAGGAGAAACCGGCTCCTGGCCCATAACTTTTGTCCAGTGCTTCCAGTCGTTATTCTCTACTTCAAGTGCGACCGGTGAACCTAAAGTGTAGCCATGGCGGATTCCGCCGGCAATTTGCACGGTATCCTTTTCAATCTGCATCCGCCTTCCGCGGCCATGGCCTTTCTGCCTTCTGGCCAGTTCGGCATTAATATCTTCTTCGAGCAGCGGCATTCCTGCCGGCATCCCTTCAATAATAACGGTCAGCTGAGGACCGTGTGATTCACCTGCTGTTAAGTATCTCAAAACTCTTTCCCCCTTCAACTCATTAAAGGATTATGTACCAATATATCACACACACTATCATTAGCATAGCAAAAATTAAGAATTTTTCAGACATCTGGCGAAAAAAACTCATTCAGCCTCTCCCGGCAAGTTCCCCTCCTGTTTGCCGATGATGCCATTTTAGCATGCCTCCAGCGGCACTACAAAAACAAGTGCAATAAGCAATCCTTCTTATAATAGAAAAAAACCATGAAGACCTCTTCACAGTTTTTACTTCCCTCTATTTTTTCCTGTAAAAAAACGTGTCCTCCGTTGCCAGCCCATACAGGCCGGGATTGAAGATCTGCTCTGTACTGCCTACAAAGAACAGTCCTCCGGGCTTCAAGGCTCCGCTGAACTTGTGGTAGAGCCCATCCTTTGCTTCTTCTGTAAAATAAATAAGGACATTCCGACATACGATTAAATCATACGGACCTCCGAAGGGATCAGACAGCAGATTCTGTTTTTTAAAGACAACAGTCTTTTTTATGTCGTCTGATATTTTGTAAAGGCTTCCTTCTTGTGTAAAGTACTTCTTTTTCATCTCAAGAGGCATCTCATTCAGAGATCTCTCCTGGTAAATGCCTGCCTGCGCTCTTGCCAGCACTTTTTCGTCAATATCTGTAGCAAGCACCTGGATTTGAGAGAGAGGCATGAATTTTGCCAGAATCATGGCAATCGTATAAGGCTCCTCTCCTGTGGAGCAGGCTGCGCTCCATACCTTCAGCCTGCCTCCTCTGGCAGACATAGCAGGCAGCAGCTGAGTTTCAAGTATGTCCCACCGTTTCGCATTCCGGTAAAACTCAGATACATTAATGGTCATGCGATCAAGGAACTCATCCAGCAATTCTTTATTCCTGCTTAACCCCTGGTAGAAATCCGAAAAAGAATGGTACCCTTTTTTTTCATAAAGAGAGATAAGGCGCCTTTTCATCTGCGCCTCTTTATAAAGTGAAAGATCGATTCCTGTCTTTGTTTTAATCTGTCTGATGAACTCCTGATATTCCCCCGGCATTTCTGTTCTCCCTTATTGCTTATTTAAAACTAGTATAGCTGAAAAAAGAGAAAGGAGAGTGTTTTTTTTCTATATTTCGCCAAAAAATGTGTATGCGGTTACAAAAAAAGACACTTGCAGGCAAGTGTCTTTAATGGATTAGTTAACCCAGTCATTAATCAGTTTGGAATAGCCGGCAAGCTCGGATTCGTTGAAGAAAAGGCCGATTTCACGTTCTGCACTCTCAGGAGAGTCTGAGCCGTGAATGATATTCTTGCCTACAGTTACGGCAAAATCTCCGCGGATTGTCCCTGGGGCAGCATCCTTAGGATTTGTGGATCCCATCATCTGGCGGGCTGTCGCAATAACATTTTCACCTTCCCAAACCATTGCAAATACCGGTCCGGAAGTAATGAAATCAACAAGTTCACCAAAGAATGGGCGCTCTTTATGCTCTCCGTAATGCTGCTCAGCCAGTTCCTTTGAAATAACCATCAATTTACCGCCGGCAAGCTGAAAGCCTTTTTTCTCAAAACGGCTGACAATTTCACCGACAAGGTTGCGCTGGACGCCGTCAGGCTTGACCATTAAAAATGTTTTCTCCATTGTCTCCACTCCTAAAATCTTATGTATGAACAGCTCTATAATAGAGACATCCATGGAGAATAGTATCATTTTTTCGACAATTCTGCAACCGCTTAAAACTTTCTCTTGCCAATAAATTTAGCAATATCCCGGAGCGATTTTTTGGCCCTGTTTTGCGGAAGGGTATCAAGGACTGCAAGCGCCTTGGACAAATATTGGTTGCTGACAGTAAACGAACGCTCAATTGCGCCGGAATTTTTAATCAGGGAGATCACTTTTTCAATTTCTTTGCTATCCATCGTTTCATTCACTTTAACGATTTCCCGGCGAATGTCTTCGTCCTCCATGGCAAATAGGACAGGCAGCGTAATATTCCCCTGGAGCAGGTCTCCCCCTGCAGGCTTTCCAAGTTCCTTCTCCGTTCCCGTGAAATCAAGGATATCATCGGTAATCTGAAAGGACATCCCAACATAGTAGCCGAATTTGTACAGCTTCTTGTGGATGCTTTCATCTACTCCGGCAGCAACCGCCCCAAGCTGGCAGCTTGCCGCAATCAGCAGTGCCGTCTTTCTTTTGATCCTCAAGAGGTAGTCCCTGAGGTTCTGGTCAAATCGGTATTTGTCCTTGATCTGCTCAATTTCCCCCACACAAACCTCCACAATGGTCTTTGCCAGGATTTCATGGGCTTCCGGCCGCTCTATTTCCGTCATCACTTCGAGGGACTTGGCAAAAATATAATCGCCTGTATACATAGCCGTCCGGTTGTCCCATTTCGCTTTGATGGTGGGTTTGCCCCTGCGCAGCTCTGCATCATCAATTACATCATCATGCACCAGGGAAGCCATATGGATGAGTTCCAGTGCTACAGCCACTTTTTTTATCTCGCTGATATCATAGGAACCGAATTTTGCAGACAGCAAAACAAAAACAGGACGGATTCTTTTTCCTCCTGCCTGCAGCAAATGCATGGATGCATTTCGCAATAAAGGAGACTCTGCCTGCACGGTCTCCTCTAATGACTGTTCAATAATATTAATGTCAGAATCTAAAAATGAATACATCATCTTTAATTTCATCTTGTATCCACCCAGCTTTAATCATGTTTGCAAGCCTGTTAAATCGACGAGCAACAAGTACTTATTTTCTCGGGGCCTGCCAGTCTCGGAAAGCCCCATCTTTCTCCGGCTGCAAACAGATGCAGAACTTACTTCAAGCCTGTATGGACAGCAGCAACTCCACCGCTGTACGGCTTGAAGGATACATTACTGAAGCCAGCGCTCTCAAACATCGCAGCAAGCTCCTTCATGCCTGGAAAATCTCTTGCCGACTCCTGAAGCCAGGAATATTCCTTATAGCTTTTCGCAAACACCCTTCCAAACAGCGGCATGATGTAGCGGAAATAAGCATAATAGAGCTGCTTGTAGCCGAACATGGTCGGCTGGGAGGTTTCCAGGCATACTGCCATCCCGCCCGGCTTAAGGACCCGGTTCATTTCCTTCAGGACCTGCATATAATCCGGGACATTCCTCAGGCCAAAGCCAATGGTGACATAATCAAAAGAATTGTCTTCAAACGGCAGCTCCATCGCATTGCCGTGAATGAGCTCCACCTGGGACAAATTCCTGCTTTTCACCTTTTCCTCGCCGATCTTCAGCATATTTTTACTGAAATCCAGCCCTTTGACTTCACCTTCAGTACCGACAGCTTCTGCAAGCGCAATGGTCCAGTCTGCAGTCCCGCAGCATAGATCCAGTGCTTTCTGCCCTTTTTGGACATTCATCTTTTTCATGGTATCCCTGCGCCATCGCTTATGCTGCTGGAAGCTGATGACAGAATTCATCTGGTCATAGTTTCCGTATATTTTCTCGAATACGCCGTGTACGCGCTCTGCTTTGGATTGTTGTTCCATAAGGGTCACCCTTCTTCTGCAATTGATTTTGTCATGGGTTGATGCTGGTCAAGAATGGAATGGATCCGCTCCTCCAGCAGGCTATTAAGGAAAGGGACAGCTTTCATGCCTTTGTCAATCATATCTTTAGAATGATCGATATAGCGGTTGGCTATCAGAAGAAGATATCTTTTCTGCTCAGCAGACAGGTCGGCAAGCTCTTGTTCCTTTTTAGGGAATACGAGGCGTTTAAGTCGTTCAAACAGAAACGATGTCCCCTGATCCAGATAGCGTCCCCTTTCTTCCATGAGTCTCTTCATCAGCAGAAGGTGGGATGACAGTTCGGTCCATGCCGGTTTGTTAAAGCATTCTGCAATTTTTGAGAACAGTGAGGACTCTATCAGCCTGACGCTTTCCATCAGTCCTTCGACATTTTCCGTTTCATGCTGGTATACAGAGATTTTATGCTCGTTCACTTCTTTGATGCCGTCCGACAGCAGCCGGATCATTCCAATATCCTTTGATTCCGAGAGAATCTTATAATATAAGCTGCTGTAGTAAATGCCGGCGAGGACCGTAAGCTGCCTGTTTTTTTGCATTTCGCCGGCAATTTGTGTATTGCTGACCTGTTCATGGGTATCAAGGGCGACTTGTATAAGCATGGCTGTCACTGAGTAGTCATTCTTCTGCTTCTGAGTCAATTCAGCTTCATTGAGCATGGAGACAAGAAGGAGCAGCTTATCCTGATCGATAACCGGCTCATCAATATATTTAAGCAGGTAGGGGTGGAGAACCTTTCCCTCAATCTGCTTCCGGACATATTCCATATTTATTTTAATATCCTGCAATCTGATCACCCTTGTTCCCCGAAGGTCATTTATGTATTTCCTATGATGCTCGTGCATTCGTTTTATATAAAGCGGTGCTGGTCTGGGCGCTACCCATATAGCATTCGCCATTAGGGGCCATTTTAATATTGTCCACAATGAAACAGAGACAATTATATCATAAAAGGGGTTGCCGTGGCAGATTATATTGAAACTTATGTTCCGCCAGAAGCAAAAATGCCAGGCTTAAAGAGCACTCTGGAAATTTCGGATGCTCTGCCCCTATTTTTTCGCTTCGCTTTCCACTTCTCCATAGCATGTCATGATGGAAGCATTGCCCCTGATTTTTATTGCGGAAGTATGCTCGGTGAATTGAGCGATCATGACTTCCCCTTTATCAAGTTTTTCAGAATGGTGAAAGCGCGTGTCTGAGCCTCTGGTCAGCCCGATTACATTCACGCCGTCTTCTTTTGCTTTAATTACCACATAGTCTCCTGCCGGATTATTTCTTGTTTCCATATCCTTCACTCCTTCAAGCCGCAATCGGCCAAGATAAAAGGCTAAAAGCAGTACTTTCAGCCTCCGGGACAGATTAATCTTTAATTAATGAAAGGACTTCAGCCCTGGCCCTGGCATCCTCTGCCAAAACACCTCTTACAGCAGAAGTGACAGTTTTGGAACCAGGCTTTTTAACGCCTCTCATCGTCATGCACATATGCTCAGCCTCTACGATGACCATTACACCGTGGGGCTCCAATTTTTTCATGATAGCATTCGCTACAGTTGAGGTAATCCGCTCCTGCAGCTGCGGTCTTTTTGCCACGGCCTCGACGGCCCTTGCAAGCTTGCTGAGCCCGGTCACCCTTCCATTCCGGGGGATATAGGCAACATGAGCCTTCCCAAAGAAAGGTACCAGATGGTGCTCACACATACTGTAGAATGGGATGTCCTTTACAAGAACAAGCTCCTCATGCTCTTCTCCAAAAATAGTTTCAAAGTATTCTTCAGGATCCTGTCCGATCCCCATAAAAACCTCTTCATACATCTTGGCCACACGCTTTGGTGTATCGAGCAGGCCTTCGCGGTTAGGGTCTTCTCCGATTGCTTCTAATATAGAACGCACCGCTTCTTCGATTTGGGCGCGGTTGACATTTGCCATGATTCATCCTCCTAAACCATATCTCTCTAGTGCCTTTACCCCTACATATTAGCACATCCATTTCCAAACAGGCAAAATACAAGGTGTGAGGCTTGTGACCTCGGTGCAGCTGCTGGATGATGATCAAGAATTGCTCATGGCCTGCAACTTACCATTTATATATTCCCAAGCAAAAATAAAAGGCCGCGAAGAATTTCGCGGCCTTTTGCTCAAGCATAAGCTTAAAGCACGGTATGTACTTATTTAACAGCGTCTTTAAGCGCTTTACCTGGTTTAAAAGCAGGAACTTTGCTTGCAGCGATTTCGATTTCATCACCAGTCTGCGGGTTGCGGCCCTTACGTGCAGCGCGCTCGCGGACTTCAAAGTTTCCGAAACCGATCAATTGTACTTTATCACCATTTTTAAGTGCGTTAAGAATAGTATCAAATACAGCGTCAACTGCTTTAGTAGCGTCCTTTTTAGAAAGCTCGCCAGCTTCAGCAACTGCGTTAATTAGTTCTGTCTTGTTCATGCCTTTCACCTCCTCCCAAAAATCTTGCCCTGATAAGGATCTTATCATCATTTGTAAACAAATTTACGGAATTCTATACGTCGTGATGATTGGCATACCTTATATTAAATGAACGGCATGAAGATTTCAATCTTTTTTGCTAAAAAACCTTAATATATAAGGGTTTTCGCGGCCACGACGGTAATTCTGTTAAAAGATTATCATAATCATCTGGGCATATCAAGAAATATTCATTAATTAATGGTAATCTTTTCTTATTTGAAACAAACTTGTAATAAGACACCCTTTTTTGTTACCCAAATCACTATTTTTCAAAACATATATCCTATTTTATCAATTGGCTTACCTAGGGCTCCTTGTTGATAACGGAAGCTTTCAGTCTGGCATTCAGCACTGCTCTAAGGAATCAAGCTAAGTTTCATACGACTGAGTACAGATTAACAGCAATGTTTAACACAGCCAATTGATAAGGCTCTTTTCTCATAGATTGTTGCTATTTTGCCTTCCTTGTAAGAGGTGATAAATTACACCTTCAGGAGGCAAATGCTGCTAGTGCTTGCCATAGCGACATGCTGAAAAATAAGCGGAGAATTTCCCCCTAAGTTTGAAAAAACTCTAAAAACAGCTCAAATAGACGGAGAAATTCCGTCTATCGACTCAAAAAACAGGAAAATGGGCATTTTCGCTCCACATAACCGGAAATTTTCCGCTTATTTACAATCACCCAGACCATATTCAGCAGCTTAACCGGAAATTCTCCCCTTATTTTAAGGCTTGCTGGTCACTCAAATAAGAATAAGACTTCCTGTTTTTTAAAATCACTCCTGCCCTGTTAGCCCAAAAAACCTTTCTTCACGCGATACCGAAAAATGTAAATCATTCTTTATAATCATTAAAAGCAACAATCTTTACGGTAAGAGCCCTTGATAAAGTTCCAAAACGGTCCCCAGTATACCACGCTAAAAAAGAAGCGCTAAAAAGGGCAGCTTCCGCTGCCCTTCAGATTTTCATTATAGGATGATGGCAATCAGGCCGCCGGATCCTTCATTGATGATTCTTTCCAGCGTTTCCTTCAGCTTGTATCTGGCGTTTTCAGGCATGAGAGAAAGCTTTGCCTGAATTCCTTCTCTTACGATGGAGCTGAGGGAGCGGCCAAATATATCAGAATTCCAGATGGATAGAGGATCGTCTTCAAAATCCTGCATCAGATAGCGGACAAGCTCCTCGCTTTGCTTCTCAGTGCCTATGATCGGGGCAAACTCGGATTCGACATCCACCTTGATCATATGGATGGAAGGCGCCACCGCTTTGAGGCGTACCCCGAAACGTGCTCCCTGACGGATGATTTCCGGCTCATCAAGGCTCATATCAGCAAGCGACGGTGCTGCTATGCCGTAGCCGGTCTGCTTCACCATTTTCAGCGCATCCGAAATCTGGTCATACTCAGCTTTCGCATGGGCAAAGTCCTGCATCAGTTCAAGAAGATGATCCTTGCCGCGGATTTCAACCCCCACAATTTCTTTCAAAATCTCATCATATAGGTCATCCGGGGCAAAGAGGTCGATCTCTGCAACCCCCTGGCCCATTTCTATTCCGGCGAGGCCTGCCCTGTCTATGAATTCATAGTCGCTGAAAAGGTGGACAACACGGTCTACATCTCTCAGCCGTTTGATATCCTTGACGGTTTCCTTCACAGCTTCCTGGTAGCTCTCGCGGAGCCAGTGATTCTCCCGCAGGACCATCACCCAGCTTGGCAGGTTGACATTTACTTCGAGTACCGGGAATTCGTACAATGCTTCACGCATTACGCTCAATACGTCTGTTTCCCTCATGCTTTCCACGCTCATGGCCAGCACTGGAATGTCATACTTCTCAGACAGCTGGACTCTCAGCGCTTCAGTGTTCGGGTGGTGAGGCTGGACGCTGTTGACGACCATAATGAAAGGCTTGCCGACCTCTTTCAGCTCCTCAATGACTCTTTCCTCAGCCTCGAGATAATTCGTGCGCGGTATTTCCCCGATTGTACCGTCTGTTGTGATGACAACACCAATCGTTGAATGCTCCTGGATGACTTTTCTTGTCCCGATCTCCGCTGCTTCATGGAAGGGGATCGGTTCTTCATACCAAGGTGTAGTAATCATTCTTGGACCATTTTCATCTTCATAGCCTTTGGCTCCAGGCACTGTATAGCCGACACAGTCGACGAGCCTGATGTTGACATCCAGCCCCTCTGCCACCTGGACGGCAGCTGCCTGATTAGGGACGAATTTGGGCTCTGTCGTCATGATGGTTTTTCCTGCCGCACTTTGCGGGAGTTCGTCCTGTGTGCGCGCCCGGTCTGCCTCATTGCTCATATTCGGAAGCACCACCAGCTCCATGAACTTTTTGATAAACGTGGATTTACCAGTGCGGACGGCACCAACTACTCCGAAATAAATATCGCCGCCTGTTCTTTCGGCAATATCTTTAAAAATATCTACCTTTTCCAAGTGATCCCCTCCTGAATCTTGAGTTAGTGGGATAATATTATCCTATCATTCAATTATTTTTGGACATTATATATTTATGACGTTGTCCTATTTCTTTATGACAGTTTTTTTATTTTTATCCCCTTACTCTCCCGCTTTGAAAAAGCACACTCTCTCTATACGCTGGAAAATTGCTTTTAAAAAAGAAAAACCCTTCTCCTACAATATATTTTGCAGAAGAAGGGTTATGACTATTTCGCCAAAAAGATTGGTTCTCCTTTGGCATTAATTGTATAAGGAAGCGAATAGGCAGGGACAAAGAGGGAATCTTTCCCAAGGAGCGAGCGTATATCATCGCCTTCCTTATATCCATGCTCTTTGTTATTTTCCACCGCCTCATAGAGATCCGGCAGATAGTCTACGTAAACGTCTCCATTTCCTGAGACAACAAAGTGGAGATCGCGGCTGGTGTACGGACTCACTGCCAGCGGTTCCTCTTTAAAGCCAAGGGCTGCATAATCGAGTGTATAGACATTATCGGCGATTTTCTCTTTATATGGCGGATATCCCTGCAGCTTGATGCGTACTTTGATATCCCTGATCGCCTCAGCCATCCTGAGGTCGAAGAGCTTGACTTTTGGATCTTCTTCCGCATCCATGATTACGTACTGGAAGATGCCTCCGGATTCAAAGCTGTTCCCTGGCGGCTCGGCCATATATTTTGGCGAGATTTTCTTGAAATCTATCGGATATTTCTGGTAAATAGGTGTATCTTCCTCCCTCGTCTTTATAGGAAGGATGCCTCCATTGTCTTCCTGAAACTGATCAACAGCACTCTGGACAGAATTGACCTGATCCTGATATGGTGTCTGATTCTGCGAAAGCTTGTCCTCCGGATACATGCATCCGGCAAGCAGAAAGGATAAAACCGCTGTCATTGACAGCATGGCTAGCTTCTTTTTCATAGATTCCAATCCTTCAGGTTTTTAAATTTGTTATTCATTGGTAGGTCCGCTCAAAACGACAAACAGAATGATTAACCCGGAAACAATCATTAACAGATACGCAACAAGGGCAGATATGAATTTAAGCGGTTTATTGTTTAATTTATACCGGCTCAGATAAATCATTAATATTGATATGAACATGAACCCCATTGAAGCTAAAGATACCCACATCTTCATTAAAGCAGGCGACATTGTCTCACTCCCTTTTCCGAAATGTATTATATCATACAGGCTGAAAATGAATCAAAAGCATTTCGCTTAAAATGCTGGCGCCAGCATGGATATTTCGATGTACTTTCACAAAAAAAGAGCCAAAGCAAAGATGGGGCAATCTCTGCTTTGGCCTTATGCGACTAAATAACCCATGCACCCTGTTCATATCACCAGTTTGCTTCGTTGCATTGTATGCAGGAAGTTCCTTTCCCGCATCCTCGAATGCCTAAATTTTGATGCTCAGGCTAAAATAAATATCTTCTCTTGCAGCAAAACATATCATTCACTTGTCAATCCTGTCTTCAAGTACATTTGCAAGGTCTTCCATTTCATGCGTTTTCCCTCTTGCCATCAGCTTGTCGACAGATTCCTTCGGGTCGGCTCCATTAAACAGCACTTCATACAGCGCTTCAGTAATAGGCATTTTCACATTGTATTTTTCAGCGAGCTGGTATGCAGCTTTCGTGGTTCTGACGCCTTCAACAACCATTCCCATATTATCCAGGACTTCCTGCAGGCTATGACCTTTCCCAAGAAGGTTTCCTGCCCTCCAGTTGCGGGAGTGGACGCTCGTACAAGTGACGATCAGATCGCCGATTCCGGTTAATCCCGAGAAAGTCAGCGGACTTGCACCCATTTTGGTGCCAAGCCTGGCAATCTCGGCTAGCCCCCTTGTGATAAGGGCCGCTTTGGCATTATCTCCATAGCCGAGGCCATCGGTGATCCCTGCCGCCAAGGCTATGATATTCTTCAGCGCTCCGCCGATTTCCACGCCAATGATATCAGGATTTGTGTATACCCTGAAGTTATGGTTTATAAAAAGATCCTGTACATGCTCTGCCGCCTCAATGTTCTTTGAGGAAACAGTGACTGTAGTCGGATGGCGGAGGCTCACTTCCTCTGCATGGCTTGGACCGGAAAGGACCACAACGCTCCCGAGGGCTTCACTTGTGAATTCTTCCTCGATCATTTCTGATATCCTCAGCAATGTATCCGGTTCGATCCCTTTGCTGACATGTACGATAGTTAGAGGCACACGCTGAAATTCATTAATCTTACCGGCAACTTCCCTGATGGCTTTTGTCGGCACCGCCAAAATCAGCGTATCAACACCATCAAGGGCTTCTTCCAGTGAGCTGAAGCCTTGAATGCCTGAAGGCAATTTGATATCAGGCAAATATTTTTGATTGGTGTGCTGTTCATTGATTTCCTTGATCTGTACAGGGTTATGCCCCCAGAGCCTGACCTGGCGGCCATTGTCAGCCAGCACCATGGCGAGTGCCGTGCCCCAGCTGCCTGCACCGGCAACGGTTATCTTGCTCGATTGATCCAGCATACAATCACACCCTTTTTATTTTCTTTCCCTTGCAAATATCTTAATTGGAGTACCTTCAAATCCAAAAGCATCTCTTATGCGGTTTTCAAGGAAACGCTCATAGGAGAAATGCATAAGTTCAGGATCATTGACAAATACCACAAAGACAGGCGGCTTGACAGCCACTTGAGTCGTATAGTAAATCCGCAGGCGCTTTCCTTTATCGGTAGGTGTTGGATTCATCGCCACCGCATCCATGACAACATCATTCAGGACACTCGTTTCCACACGCATGCTATGGTTCTCGCTTGCCTGGTTGATCTGCGGAATCAATGTATGGATCCGTTTCTTTGTTAAGGCAGACAAGAAGACGATCGGCGCATAGTCAAGGAATTGGAAATGCTCCCTGATATTTGTTTCAAACGCCTTCATCGTTTTTTCATCCTTCTCGACAGCATCCCATTTATTGACGACAATCACGACAGCCCGGCCGGCTTCATGCGCATAGCCCGCAATCTTTTTATCCTGCTCCAGGATGCCTTCATCAGCATCGATGACAACAAGGACGACATCTGAGCGCTCAATGGCTCTTAATGCTCTCAGGACACTGTATTTTTCAGTGCTTTCGTACACCTTGCCTTTTTTCCGCATTCCAGCTGTATCAATGATCACATACTGATCCCCATTGTAAGTGAGCAGGGAATCGACAGCATCTCGCGTCGTGCCGGCAATATTGGAAACAATGACCCTTTCTTCCCCGAGAATAGCATTGACGAGGGAAGATTTCCCGACATTAGGGCGCCCAATCAGGGAGAACTTGATGACATCATCGCCATAGTCCTTGTCCTTTGTATCAGGAAAATGCTTTGCAGCTTCATCAAGCAGGTCCCCAAGCCCCAGCCCGTGAGAACCCGAGATCGGGATTGGCTCACCAAACCCGAGGGCATAGAAATCATAGATCTGGTCGCGCATATCAGGGTTGTCAATTTTATTGACCCCAAGCACGACAGGTTTCTTTGATTTATACAGTATTTTAGCGACAGCTTCGTCAGCTGATGTAACGCCCTCCCGTCCATTAGTCAAGAACAGGATCACATCAGCTTCTTCGATGGCGATTTCAGCCTGCTGCCTGATCTGCTCAAGGAAAGGCTCGTCTCCTATATCAATCCCGCCGGTATCGATAATATTGAAATCAAGATTCAGCCATTCAGCTGAACTGTAGATTCTATCTCTGGTCACACCAGGTATGTCTTCGACAATGGAGATCCTTTCTCCTACTATTCTGTTGAAAATCGTGGATTTTCCGACGTTTGGACGTCCTACAATGGCGATAACCGGTTTAGCCATGAACATCACCCTTTCACTTTTATATACTTTAAACACTGCTCGAAAGAGTCAAATGAATTGCTTTCAACATCATCCTGTTTTTTTCAGGATGGCCCGTGTATAAAATAAACCCTTCCTGTTTGCAGAAGGGCCTAACCTAATCATTTTATCAAAGAGGCAGATTCCCCGCAACGAAAACATTGGAAGAACCATCAATGCTTGACAATTACATACATTTCATCTGTCAGAGCGTGGGCAATTCCGTCTAAAATGGCTTCAAGGTTGGCAGCCACATGCTCCATCTCTTTTTTGTCGTCACAATGAAATACAGCTGCCCCTGAAGGTGCCTTCTTTGGGTTCGTCGTAATCACTGCCAAAATAAATTTCTCAATGACCATTTCCGCTCTTCCTTTCCCGTTCAGACGGCATCCTTATGGCATTTTCAAGCGTCGGCACACTGCCGATCACTTTAATGGCCCTTTCAATGTCCTTCTCCTGGGGCAGAAGAAAAACCCCGACTCTTCCATCATCCAAATCCCGCTTGGCGAGAGGGACGAGCGCAGGTGTCCCGGAATCCCTGTAAACCCCCATCGCGATCGAGACATCGTGGAGGATCGCCTGCCTTTGGCCAAGATTGGCGATGGTTGAACGCGCGTCAAAAGATTTCGGCTTTAAAATGAATCCCATTCCATATCTCAGCACTTCCTCCTGCCTTGCAGGCAGCCCGATATTCATGATATAAATATTGTCTACATAAAGGCCAGCCCCATCAAAGCGCGGTTCCATATATTCAATTTCCACAATATCCCTGAGCTTTCCGCCTGCCATGAGCTTCTTTGATATCAGCACAGACAGTATGGCCGCTATGATGCCGACCCAGATGTTAATCACAATATAACAAAGGGTGCTGATCAAGGAAGTGAATATCACAAGATAATTCCGGCTTTCAAAAGCAACGGCAATTCCCTCAATATAGGTTTTGCCCCTGGATACCAATTCATAGGAATCCAGTTCTGCCAATGTATTTCTTTCCATGTTCCTGACCTCCCGGAACTGGCTTGCCGCAAGAGTCAAAAAAGTCACCGCTGTAAAATCCTGTTCCAGAATAGAAGGGACAGCAACCGTCCCGAGAGCCGCAGCAATGAACCCAAGGGCAAGGTGTATGATTTTACCATGCAGATATGTCGGGTACTGCCGGTAATCCGTCCGCAGCATGTACATCCTTGTGGCCGTTCCAATAATCAGGCCAAAAACAATCGGGTATGTATAATCACTCATAATATCTTTTGTTTCTCCTTTTCCAGATTGGCTGCCTGCCGCTCTAAATATGCTGCGAGTTTGACAAATCCGTCCCACAGAAGCAATGCACATGATGATATAGCTGCCATATCAAGAAAAGAAAAAGACCAGGCCTCATAGGCCAGGGACAATTTCTCCAGTACCATTGAAAAGAGGAAATCCCCCTGAATGGCACCTGTCAGCATGGCTGCAATTCTTTTCCTGCAGTCGGTAAAAAGTACGGCAGACATAGCAAACATGATGGCTGCCAGCATCCATTCTTTTTTTAAAACCACCCAAACAGGATCAAAAAGAGCAAAAAGCTGAAAACTTGTATACGCAAGCATGATCATAAAAACAGAAACAAAAAAATAAATTGCTTTAAGCCTTGTTATGCGGGCAGCCTCGGCATAGCAGCAAATCAAAATGAAAGCTCCTGCTGCTGAAATATGGAGACTGCCCAAGGAAATTGTATAAGGCGAAACAATAATGGCAATCAAAAGGCAAGCCGACAAAGCCGTCCTTCCGTTCTGCTGTCTTTTCATAAAAAATGCCGCTGCAATCCAGCAGCACCAGGCGCCCATATAAAAGAAAAAGCCTTCCACACTACCACCACCTATCATTTCCATTATGGGTAATAGTTATGTACTTTAATCTTTATTACATAAACTTTTGTCCTTGTTTCATCTTAAATAGCAGGGGGTGTTAATCATGGGAAAAGACAGACAGGAGAAAAAATTAAAAGCAGGCGGAAGAGTCGAATCTGACCGCGACCAGGCCCTTCACTATCCAGGGGCGACCAAGCTTCAAAGCCCGGAAGAAGCCAGGGGCATGAATGACTCTAAGTATAGCTAGAAAAGCGGAGGGCGCTTGCTCAGCCCCGACAAGCATAAGACGCTCCTGGATAAAAAGCGTTCTTTGCCTTTAATCCAGGAGTGGCTTATGACTCGAGCACCTAGGAGCCGAAGCTGGACAAATAGAAAAGCGGAGGCGACTGTTCTATCGCCGAGCGCAGGCTGAGGGCGCCACGTCCTGTGGCAACGCCTCCATCACCTGCATCCTGTGGGCCTCAAGCACAAGACTCCTGGATAAAAGGTGCTCTTTGCCTTTAATTCAGGAGTGTCTTTTGACACGAGGGGTGGCTTTGGAGCTGGACAATAGAAAAGCGGAGGGCGCCTTGCTCAGCCCCGACAAGCATAAGACGCACAAGAATAAAAGGCGTTCTTTGCCTTTAATTCTTGGGTGGCTTATGACTCGAGGGGCTAGCTCCTGGAGATGGACAACAGAAAAGCGGAGCGACTGTTCCAACGAGGAACGCAGGCTAAGGGTGCCGCGTTCTGTGGCAGCTTCTTAAAAGGGCCTTTGTCCTCTACAATCTAGGGAATTTAATAGATCACTCTTTTATGGCTGGAACCATTATTTTCGCTTCTAACAGAATAGTGGTCCCAGCTTTGTTGGCTGGAACCACTATTCTTTCTTTTTTGCCACAATAGTGGTTTTAGCTCTGTTGGCTGGGACCACTATTCTTTCTTTTCATCACAATAGTGGTCCCAGCTTCGGTGGCTGGAACCACTATTCTTTCTTTTTGCCACATTAGTGGTCCCAGCTTCGGTGGCTGGAACCACTATTTCTTTCTTTTCGCCACAATAGTGGTCCCAGCTTCGGTGGCTGGAACCACTATTCTTTCTTTTCGTCACAATAGTGGTCCCAGCTTCGGTGGCTGGAACCACTATTCTTTCTTTTTGCCACGATAGTGGTCCTAGCTCCGCTCTTCCACAAAAGTAGTCCTCTACGGTTATCCTATGAGCAATACAAAAAAACTCCCGCTAATTAAGCAGGAGCCAATTCCTATATATTCCTCTGACTAAAAACCTTTGTGTTTATCCCCCGTTCAGACAGCCAATGATGGGTTTTGCCTGATATGATGAATGGGGCTCTTTGGAGGTCCTTTATTGTTTCAGCCCCGAGCGCAGCCATAATAAAAGCGAGCTCCTCATGGAGGGTATGTATTTCCTTTATAAGCTGTACATGACCTTCGCTCATAAGAATCTTCAGGAGGTATCCGGCCATTGCAGCAGCATCTGCGCCGCAGGCAATGGCTTTCGCTGCATCGAAAGCTGTCTGGATGCCGCCGGAACCGATGATACTGACTCCCGTTTCTTCTGCTTTTACCTCAAGGATTGAGGTGGCAGTAGGTATCCCCCAGCCATTGAAAAACGAAAGGAGCCGTTCTCTTCTTTCATTCTCAATCCTGGCAAAGTTTGTGCCGCCAAATCCCCCGACATCGATCGCTGAAACACCGGCAGCTGCAAGCTTTGCAGCACTTTCTCTGCTGGTCCCGAATCCAACCTCTTTTACAATCACAGGCACATGGACGTTTTTACAAATAGACTCGATCCTTCTCAAGGCATCCCTGAAGTCCCGGTCTCCTTCTGGCATCGTCAGTTCCTGGACCACATTCAGATGTATCTGCAGGGCATTTGCTTCAATCATCTCGATTGCCCTCTTAGCCTGTTCGGCATCTGCTTCACTTCCCAGGTTGCCGATTACAATACCTTTCGGATTTTCCTGCCGCACAATTTTGTATGACTCCCGTTCGGCAGGATCCTTCAAAGCTGCCATTTGCGAGCCCACTGCCATGGCGAGGCCTGTTTCGGCCGCAGCCATGGCAAGCTCCTGATTGATTTTAAGCGTTTTTTCACCGCCGCCGCCTGTCATCGCGTTTATTAAAATTGGCGAACTTAGAGTAAGTCCGCCAATCTCAGTTTCTATTTTTACTTGATCCACAGCAGAATCAGGCAAGCTTTGATGAATAAAATCAATATCGTCAAATCCGGCAATGCGCTTTTGACCTGTTGAAAGGGCAAATTCTATATGATCCCATTTCCGTTTAGATCTTGACAAATTATATCACCATTATTTTTTCAGATTCTTTAACTGATCACCGATCATTTCACCAAGCTGGAAGCCTTTTGTTTCTTCAGGCATCTCATAACTTGTATCATACTCAGCTTCTTTTTCTTCAAGATCCTTGATGCTTAGAGACAGACGCTGATCGTTTTCATTTACATCCAGTACCTTTACTTGTACCTGCTGGCCTTCTTCAAGCACCTCATGCGGCGTACCAATATGCTTGTGGGAAATCTGGGAGATGTGAACAAGACCCTCTACTCCCGGGAATACCTCAACAAACGCTCCATAAGATACAAGGCGTCTCACAACTCCGTCAAGAGTGCTTCCTTTCGGGGCCTTTTCTGCGATATCAGACCATGGCCCAGGCAATGTTTCCTTGATGGATAGGGAAATGCGCTCATTATCCCTGTCTACGCTCAGCACTTTTACCTGTACCTTCTGGCCTTCTTCCACTACATCGGAAGGCTTTTCAACATGCTCGTATGAAAGCTGGGAAATATGGACAAGTCCGTCAATTCCGCCGATATCGACAAATGCGCCGAAGTCAGTGATGCGCTGGACAGTACCATCCAGAACCTGGTCTGCCTGGAGGTTAGCAAGGATATCCTGCTTCTGCCTGCCCTTTTCTTCCTCCACAACAGCTCTGTGTGAAAGGATCAGGCGGTTTTTCTCCTTATCCAGCTCCACGATTTTGAAAGAAAGGGTCCTGCCTTTGTAATCTGAGAAGTCTTCCACAAAATGTGCTTCAACAAGCGAAGCCGGTACAAAGCCGCGGACGCCAAGGTCCACTACCAGGCCGCCTTTGACCACATCTTTAATTTCAGCGTCAAAAACTTCGCCGCTGTTGAATTTCTCTTCAAGTGTGTCCCATGCCTTTACTGCATCCACTTTGCGCTTTGAAAGGATAAGTGCCTCTTCCTCCACTTTGAGTACTTCCAGGTCAAGCTCATCACCTTCAGCCACAGCATCTTCCGCTTTTTCAATGTGAAGGCTTGAGAGCTCGCTGATGGGGATGATCCCGTCAAGCTTGCTGTCCTGGATATCCACAACAACCTGCTTTTCTTCCACTTTGGTGACTTTCGCAGTTACGCGGTCGCCCACCTCAAAGTTTTTTACTTCAATTGAATTCATTTCTTCTGATTGATTCATCTCTTCTGACATATGTAATCCTCCTTAATCCAATGACTGCTTGCAATCTTTTATAGTAGATGTGATATTTTCACAGCGGAAAACAAGGTCCTAAATTAAAGACATAGAATATTCTAAAAAGATGCCTTTCCTCTAACTTCTTACAAATAGCTTTATTTGTCAAGCAAGAAGACTTATCTGTGCTGCTCAATAAGCTGGCGGATTTCCTGCATGATCATCTCCGTCACTTCGTCAGCGGACGCTCTGTTTTTCCGTGCTTCTTCCATATCCAGAGGCTTCCCGTACACTACCTTCAATCTTTTAAACGGCTTGTATGGGCCAATGATTGCACAGGGTACTACATGGGCCGGTGCCCTCAAGGCAAAGAAGCCTGCCCCTGCAAGGCCTTTTCCCAACTCCCCTGTTTTACTTCTTGTACCCTCAGGAAAGAGCCCTAAAACATTTCCTTCCTTCAAAAGGCCAATCCCTTTCCTTAGAGCTTCCCTGTCGCTCATGCCCCTCTTAACCGGAAAGGCGTTCAAATTCCTGACTATTGTCCCTAGTACCGGCAGGTTAAAAAGTTCTTCCTTGGCCATGAAGTGAACCGGCCTCGGAGCAGTAATCCCTACAACGGGCGGATCCAGATTGTCGATATGGTTGCTGCACAGCAGCACGCCACCCTCAGCCGGAAAGTTCTCCTTCCCGATCACCTCAAAACGGTATATCGGTTTCAGCGCCCCGTAAACGGCTGATCTTACAAAAGAATAGAATGTCAAGTCAATCCGATCCTTTCTTCAGCAAGCAGCATGATCTTCTCTACAACTTCCGGAATAGCAAGCGAGGTAGTGTCAATTACCACTGCATCATCAGCTTTTTTAAGCGGCGCTACTTCCCTTTCAGAATCCAGCTTGTCCCGGTATGCAATATCGGTTTTCAGCTGTTCAAGATCTGACGGGTAGCCTTTCTTTATATTCTCCTGATGTCTCCGCATGGCCCTCTCATCAACTGATGCAAGCAGGAATACTTTTACCTCTGCATGGGGAAGGACATGGGTACCGATATCACGGCCGTCCATAACTACCCCGCCGCCGATGGAGAATGCTTTTTGCCTTCTGACCATCTCTTCCCGGACCTTGCGGTGCTTCGCAGCAATCGATACAGAGTTGGTAACAGCGGCTGTTCTTATCACTTCAGTAACATTTTCACCGTCCACAAGGATAATTTGCCCCTGTTCACCTGGAAGCAAGTCAATCTGGATGCCTGTGAGAATATCCATCAGCTTATCTTCATTTTCCAGGTCAGCGCCTGCCTCAATGGCTTTATATGTGAGTGCCCTGTACATGGCCCCTGTGTCTATATAAATATATGATAGCTTTTCAGCTGCAATTTTTGCCACAGTGCTTTTTCCTGCTGCTGCAGGGCCATCGATGGCAATTGAGATTTTTTTGATCATATTTCCTCCTGTTACGCTTCCAGTTGGGTTTCTCTAAAACTTACAAGAACCATTTTAACATATTATCCGCTGGTTTTTTATCAATATTTTGTCCTTTGACCTGCCTCTGAAGGGGTTTAAGCATACAAAAAAAGCAGGCCGCTTATGCCCGCTCATTTTCCGCCGAAAGTCTCCAGCAGCTCCTCAAAGCTATTCTTTGACACACCTTCGTACTGGGCAAGCTGCTTCAGCTCAGGCATGACATCATATTTATGGAGCAGTACCTGGGCTGCGAGCAAAAAGAGCAGCTGGATAATGACTGCTTTCACAATCAGCCGTTCGAGCATCTTCATTTCCATCCCCGCCTGTTGACAATCTTATTATCATTATTGGCATCCAGGCAGGCAATTATTCGTTAAGCTTCCAGGCCTTTTTTCTTAAGGGCAAGCTGCCTGTCAAAACAGAAGCGGAGAAGAAGCTGCCTGCCGGATGGGCCCAGATCTGCAAATTCAATCGATGCCTTATTTTTCAGTTCATTATGCTCTATGATTCTCACAATTTTTGCATCTGCTTTCAGATAATGATAGTCCCCATTCTGAAGGGCCAGCACCAGCAGTACTTTTATAAATATGCCTGCATCGAGCGGGCTGTCTTTATCCACAAGCAGACTTGCCCCGCCGGCACTGATGTCTTCCGTTACAGCCTTAAACGGGGAAAATTCGCGGCCAATCGGCTGTACAGCAGCATCGATGGCTGCTTCGATCCTCACGTACTGCCGCCTCTGGATTTTGATAAGCTGCTTCGGGCCCGGATAGGATAAGACCATTAACGGGATATTCTGCTTAACCCTTCCTTTTACTTCTGTAGTAAATAAGAAAACGGATCCGTCATCTGAGACGAATGTAGCTTTAAGCTGTGTACCGTCAAGCAGGAAGGCTGTTTTTCCTGATTTTACATTGACCGGGTAATCAATGAAAAGGGCATTGTCATTCTTTTCGGCCAGCTTGCATCTATATATTTCTTCTTTATGTCCATTCACTGTTTCAAGTGTTATTGAATCTCCAATTTTTATCATGCTGACCCACTCTCTCTTGCTCTCTCTTAAATACACGCTTTTCAATCAGACAAAAGGATAATCCTGTCATTTAATTATGACACGGGACCCATGGGTGAATCAAGACCTTATATAGTTCCAAAGACCTGTTTTTGTGATATTAAAAAGCCCGGGAATATCCCCGGGCCCTGTAGTACATTCCTTTTAAACCACATCTTCGTAAATGGGCTCTGCATTCTGCAGCTTATCCACTTTTTCTTCAATGCCTGAATCAGCATTGATATAAATCCGATATGTGTCATCGCCCATTGTACCCAGGAATTCATGGCATAATACTTCCTGGTTAAGGTCATTAATGATTACCGCAAGTCTCGTTTCCTGTATCTTCAGATTAGGATTGATCTTGTCCCTTGCCTCTTCCTGGCTTAAGCCCGCTTCAGGCAGTTCCCTTATGTGGTGTGACTTAAGATAATCCTCTGCTGAAAAGCCAATCATTTGCCCGTTATCAAGGGCCACCTTTACTTTTATCGAATCAGGATAGACTCTGATATCATCTTGTTTGGATACGAAAGTAAATACTCCGACATTATCGTATTGTGTACTTTCAAACAGGTCCAAATCCTTAAATCCATTGTCACTGAGGAATTTAATGGCTTTATTCCCGGCTTCATTCAAACTGACAGCCTGGTCGTTTACATCTCTGCTTAGGATAAACCAGATCGGATATCCGCCTTTTTTTGTTATATCCATATTGGCTTCCCTGCCGGTTTTCGGATCCTGGACAGAGACACTGTAGAAGCCGAAGTCAGAGCCTTTTCCGTTTTCCGTTACTTTTACAGCCGCCTTTTTCCCCATTCCTGCATATTTCTCAGCAATGGAGCGGGCTTTATTTTTTGAAATAGCCTCTCCCTCTAAATATTTATAATTTGAATCATCTTTCTGCATATTGACCATGGCGGGGCCAAAATCGGTCTCCCCATAACTCTCAACCGTCTTTTCCACGGTTTTGAACCCGTCGATGATTGTATTGTCCATGGGCTGTTTATTGGAGGCAAGCGCCATTTCAACGTCCATCCATCTGAGATTATTCTTCAGGACCATATGCTGGACTTTGCGGAGCTCCTGCTGGATATCGGCTGATTCTTTATAAAGCCCCTGAAGCGCCTTATACTCTTTATCTGACAAAGGTTCTTTGTCCAGATCCCTGACTGCTGTGCGGTAGCTGAAATCCCCGATCTTCGCGAGAAAATCCTCTGTCTTATTGAATGGCATAAGTGTAAGCGGCAGCTGGCCAACATCACTATGGGCCGTGGATGTTATTTTCCAGACATCAGCAAGCGCCGGTGAAAGGGATTCCCTGGAATTCATGGCTAATGTAGTCCCAATTTTGTCATGAAGCAGGTCGGTCTGGTATGTCAGGTCATGAAAGGCCCTTTGATAGCTGTTTTCTGCATTAATAAGAATCGCATTCTTTTCCCTGTGCTCCTGGTATCCCCAAAAGCCGGCACCAGCTGCTCCAAGGGCGAGTACGGCAATAAGTATCCCTCTAATCACTGTAAACCACCTCTCTATTCACAGAAAATATGTTTTCCGATCTTTTTGATTTGCGGCCGCGTCCAAATCCATCCGCTGGTCGCCGTATCAGGATTGAAATAATAGAGCGCATCGCCGGTTGGATCCCAGCCGTTCATAGCGTCCATCACTGCTTCTTTGGCAGTTTCATTCGGTGTCAGCCATATCTGGCCGTCTGCCACAGCCGTAAAAGCGCGCGGCTCAAAAATCACGCCTGAAACTGTGTTGGGGAAGGTAGCGCTTTGCACCCGGTTCAAGATGACAGCTGCCACAGCCACCTGGCCTGTATAAGGCTCTCCCCTTGCTTCTCCATAAACTGCGTTTGCCATCAGCTGTATGTCATTCTGCGAAAATCCTGATGGGATATTGGCAGCAGAAGGCTGTTTGGCTTCAGGTTTTGCCGGGGCGCTCTGGCCACCGCCTCCGCCTCCGCCCTGTCCAGCACCGCCTGAAGGCTTTTTCTGCTTGTCCAGGTCAACACCGCCATAATGGGTGAATTTATTGCCTTTGTTGACTTGTTCTTTTACAAACTGTTCGTTGTACTTGGAAGCTTTTGCAAGCTTGGCCTTTGTTTCCTGGCCTGCCAGCCCATCAATCGGCAGACCGAATTCGTATTGGAAATTACGCAGCGCCCAGTAAGTTCCCCATCCAAATACCCCGTCGATTTTACCGTTATAAAACCCGAGGTACTGAAGCCTTGACTGAAGTTCAATAACATCATCGCCCACAGCACCATGCTGGATGACCTGAGCTGAAAAAGCATCTGCTTTTTCAGATGGCCCCAGCAGCGGGAGTGCGGCTGCAAAAAGCGGAATGAGCAGAGCCAGCTTAATCACCAATAATTTGTTTTTCATGGATAGCAACCCCCAGATGATAATCTAATTAACATTAACCCTATTTTTTTCAGAGGCTGGGTTTTTATGCAAATGAGAGTAATTTGACGGTAGTAAATATATGGAAGGCAATACTTATGCCCCCGGAACAAAAGCGCAAGCGCCTTGATCATCCCCCGACAGGCATAAGCCGAACTTCCCGGAAAGGCGTTCTTTGCCTTTTAGGGAGGTTTGGCTTCCTTAACTAAAAAAACCCTTCACCTAGGGGTAAAGGGTTTTCTGATAATCAAAGCTCTCCTCGATCTGTTTCATGCTCATTGCCCTGGCCATCTTGACCTTTCTGAGGCCATACCACCAGAGGAAAATCATGAAGGGAACCATGATAAACTTCCAATGTTCCTGGGATACGAGAATAAAGTCATAGGTTCCATGGAGGATAAAAGGCAAAAAGAGTGAGAGGCTGATCCATTTCTTCCTTGATTCAGCCGTAAACTTGCCTTTTCCGATATAGTAGCCCATTATGACACCGAATAATGCATGGCTAGAAACCGGCAGCAGGGCACGGCCAATCGCATATTCCAGCCCATTGGCAATAAGATACAGGATATTTTCCGCAGTGGCAAAGCCAAGGGATACGCTTGCACCATAAACAATGCCATCATACGGTTCATCAAAGCTTATATGCTGATAAACGGTATAGAATAAAATAAACCATTTGAAAAATTCTTCGAGCATACTTGCGGAAAAGAATGCACTGACAATATCAGATTGGACAATCTGCTCGGTCTCAAGGACATACTGGATGAACATGATCGGGAACACCAGCAGGGCACCAAAAAGAAAAGTCCTGAACACCATTGAAACTGGCTCGGAATCGTATTCGTCCTTTAAATAAAAGTAGCTAAGCAAAGCCAGACCAGGAGCTATTCCGGCAGATAATATTCCCAGCATGAGCTGTCCTCTTTTCAATCTGTTTTCTTAATCGTATCATGATATTATGATAATGAAAATGGATTAATCATAGATCAAGCTTATTTTATGGGGAAAAGGCAGCGGTACAGGATTCCCATGAATTCCTCCCTTCCGCAGCATTTTCTGCAAATCATCCTGGAGGCTATAGAAATGACAAAGAAAAAAATACTCATCATCCATACAGGCGGCACGATTTCAATGAGTGAAGATGCTTCAACCGGTGCCGTCGTACCTACAGAAAAGAATCCTATGACAGATAAAACGAATGAGCTGTTTGAACTGGCCGATATCATAGTTGAAGAGCCTTTTCATCTGCCTTCACCGCATATTACACCAGTAGAAATGCTTGTACTAAGGGATTTAATAGACAAGCACTACCAGACTGGGAAAATAGACGGAACAGTCATCACCCATGGAACGGATACGCTCGAGGAAACAGCTTATTTTCTTGATCTTACCCTCCAGGCGCCAATCCCTGTGATTGTTACCGGTGCCATGCGGTCAAGCAATGAAATAGGATCGGACGGCCTGTATAATCTGATAGCCTCACTGAGGGTGGCTGTAAGCAGCGAGGCTATGAATAAAGGGGTACTGGTTGTTCTGAATGATGAGATCCACACAGCGGAGAATTGCACTAAAACCCATACCAGCAATGTCTCAACTTTCCAAAGTCCCCAATATGGACCGATCGGGATTGTCACTAAGAGGGGGGTGCTCTTTCACCACTCGCCACTCACCAAAGAAAGCTACCAGATATCCGATGTTTCCAAAAAGGTCGTGCTCGTAAAAGCGCATGCCGGAATGGATTCCTTATTGCTGATGGCAATTAAAGACCTGCAGATGGATGGCGTGGTCATTGAAGCGCTTGGACAGGGCAATCTTCCGCCTGCAGCAGCTTTTGGGGTTCAAAGCCTGATAGAAGCCAATATACCCGTTGTCCTTGTATCCAGATGCTTCAATGGGATTGCCCAGGATGTATATGGCTATGAGGGCGGCGGCAAGCAGCTGAAAGAGCTTGGAGTCATTTTTTCAAACGGCCTGAACGGTCAGAAAGCACGCCTGAAACTGCTGATCGCGCTGACCCTCACTGATGAAATGGAGCATATTGAAAGGCTTTTCCAAGTATAATGAAAAGGGGCACCGGTTGCGGTGCCCCTTTCATATTCAGCTGTCCGATTCACGCTTCTTTATAGCTTCCGCAATGATCCCGCCATGGAAGCGGCCATTTTCAATGAATATTTCATTTGCATTATTGCCCGCTGCAATCACGCCCGCTATAAAGATTCCTTCAATATTTGTTTCCATCGTTTCTTCACTGTAATGCGGCCGTCCTGATGCGGGGTCAATGACAATCCCCATCTTTTTAAGGAAGGTGTGATCAGGATGGTAGCCTGTCATAGCAAAAACAAAATCATTTTTTACCGCTTCCTGCCTGCCCTCTTTTTCATAAATGACTTGGGTCTCGGTGATTGCTCTCACTTCTGCATCAAATTCCATTTTCACTTGGCCTGACCGTGCAAGTGATTCAAATTCCGGCAAAATCCACGGTTTGATGCTTTGGGAGTATTGGCTTCCCCTGTACAAAACTGTTACTCTCGCACCCGCTTTGTTAAGCTCGATGGCTGCATCCACACTTGAGTTCTTTCCGCCAATCACCACTACATCTTTATTGAAATAAGGGTGGGCTTCCTTGAAATAGTGAAAAACCTTGGGAAGGTCTTCCCCTGGTATATCAAGATAATTCGGGTTGTCATAATAGCCTGTCGCAATAATTACATACGGAGCAGTATATTGTCCTTTATCCGTCTGGACGACAAAGCCTTCCTGGTCCTTCGTGACTCCAAGGACCTTTTCATACGCACGGATATTAAGCTGCTTCCTCTTTGCCACTTCCCTGTAGTACACAAGGGCCTGGTTCCTCTGCGGCTTATAATTTTCTGTAACAAAAGCCACCCCTCCGATTTCAAGTTTTTCAGCCGTACTGAAAAAAGTCTGATGGGTCGGATAATGATAGATGGCATTGACAATGTTTCCTTTTTCAATCACAAGGGGTTCCTTTCCCGCTTCCTTTAACGCAATGGCTGCTGCAAGTCCGCAGGGGCCTCCTCCTATAATAATCGCATCTTCCGATTTCATATGTCAGCGCTCCTTACTTAAGCATTCTCTTTTTTTCCCCGTCTGACAGGCAGGGACTCCTTTATATTTATCCTTCACATCGGAAAAAAAATCTCCCATCAATTTATGATAGGAGATTTTATTGAAACATTCAATGATATGAGCTTCTTCTTACACCCAGCCGCGGAATCTGGAGGCTTCAGCTGTTTTGCGGACGCCAACCATATATGCAGCAAGCCTCATGTCCACTCTTCTTGTCTGTGCCGTATCGTAAATATTATTGAATGATTTGCACATGATCTTCTCAAGTTTTTCTTCCACTTCTTCTTCAGACCAGTAATAGCCCTGGTTATTCTGAACCCATTCAAAGTAAGATACGGTCACTCCCCCTGCAGAGGCCAGAACATCCGGCACGAGCAGGATGCCCCTTTCTGTCAGTATCTGGGTTGCTTCGAGGGTAGTAGGCCCGTTAGCAGCCTCGACTACGATGCTTGCCCTGATATTATGGGCATTTTCTTCGGTAATTTGATTTTCGATGGCAGCAGGAACAAGGATATCGCAATCCAGTTCCAATAGCTCTTTGTTGGTAATTGTATTATTGAAAAGCTTGGTTACCGTCCCAAAACTGTCACGGCGGTCAAGCAGATAGTCAATGTCAAGCCCCTCGGGATCATGCAGGCCGCCGTAGGCATCAGATATGCCCACAACCTTCGCACCGGCATCATGCATGAATTTGGAAAGAAAGCTTCCGGCATTTCCGAAGCCCTGTACAACGACGCGCGCTCCCTGCAGGTTGATGCCTTTCTTCCTGGCAGCTTCCCTGATGCAGATGGTGACGCCTTTCGCAGTTGCTGATTCCCTTCCATGAGAGCCCCCTAGTACAAGCGGTTTTCCTGTAATAAAGCCAGGAGAGTTAAATTCATCTATTCTGCTGTATTCGTCCATCATCCAAGCCATGATTTGAGAGTTGGTAAATACATCTGGAGCCGGAATATCTTTGGTAGGACCCACAATCTGGCTTATTGCACGGACATAGCCTCGGCTGAGCCTTTCCAGCTCACGGAAGGACATATCTCTGGGATCACATACAATCCCGCCTTTTCCGCCGCCATAAGGCAAATCGACGATGCCGCACTTAAGACTCATCCAAATGGAAAGGGCTTTCACCTCTTTTTCCGTTACTCCCGGATGGAAGCGGATGCCGCCCTTAGTCGGCCCAACAGCATCATTATGCTGTGCCCGGTAGCCAGTAAAGACTTTAACAGACCCATCATCCATTCTGACAGGTATTTTAACTGTCATCATGCGGATCGGCTCTTTCAGCAGTTCATATACCTCTTCAGGATATCCAAGCTTTTCGAGAGCCTTATGAATAACAGTTTGAGTTGACTTTAAAACGTCATGTTTGTCTTCTTTATTTGTGTTTCCAGTACCGTTCTCGGCTACCATTTGTAAACCTCCTAAAAAAATCACTTTGCATTTTGTCCGTATTCATGACATAGTATACACCTTTGTTTGATTTATGCAAGAAGAAAAATGCACTTTTCGGCATTTTTTGATTACTTGTTGAAAACGCTGTCAACGCTGATATAATGGGAATTTTCAGTTATTTCAACATTAACACTTTTCCCTTATTCGCGTAAAAAAAACGCCATATTTACGATATCTGAAAAATGGGCTCAAAGCTATAGCAAAAAAGTTTATGGACGCACAAAAAGACAGGCTGTCATCATAAAATCCCAACCTGTCTTCTTCTATTGTATTCTCCCGGGAAAATGGTTCCATTCAAACAAAGAGCATCTTCCAGCCTTTGTATTCTCAGAAATAGCGGCTCAGAGTTTCAATTGCGCTGTCCGCAATGACTTCCTTGCCATACTCCAGAAGCCTCCAGCGGGTGATAAGGGATGTGCTTCCATATTCAGCAAGCATACTGGCGAGCTTTTCAGCATCTTCTGCCAGGATATCATCGAACAATAAGTAATAGCGACCCTCCATATGATAGAGATTTCCGCCACTCAATCCCATACCGGCCAGCCTTGTGGAAAGCTGGATGACATCCTCCACATCATTAAAAACAAAAAGGAGATCTTCGTTGTCATCAATTACAACCTGCATGTCAATAAAGCCTTCAGAAAGAAGAAAGTCTTCTTCTTCTTCATCCTCCTGCTCCTGCATGGTCACAATCATTACCATGCCCTGGGCCTGCATGGAGAATATCTCCACCGCGACAGAACCCTGAATGTCTACACCAAATTCATCACTGGCTTCTTCGAGCATCTCATGAAAAAGCTGATGCCATTTAAGGGAGTCCTTCCAAATATCTTCCTTTGTCAGGCCCCGTTCTGTTAAGTCATCTAAAGTCAGGAAAATCTTGATTTTATTGTAGTTTAACCTTTCCAAGCGCATGACAATGCCCCCTGCCGTGACCAACTCTTAGTTTAGTGTATGAAGGTTATAAAAGATGGTGAGTCGTCTTACTATTTATTCAGCCGGTTTCAGCCGAAGATGCATGACCTGACTGATCAGGCCGATTCGTATTTTGTTCAGGACATTTGTTCCTTTACCCAGCGTTCCCATTCATCTTTACTATTCCCTAAAATATAGGAGGCATATTTGTCTTTCTTTTCCCGCGGCATCCGCTCCACTGCAAAACCTCCGAGCCCGATGCTCAGTCCTGAATGCTCCGAATACAGTTTCTCAGCTAATTCAAGCGTTCCTTGAAGGTTCTCCTTCATAGTGCAAGAAAAGAACAGAAATTTGGGGTTCACTGTTTCAATGACCACATCAATGTCTTTTTCGGCAATGCTGGCACCAAGATACACAACTTCAAATCCCTTCCTCCTCAGGAACAGCGTGAAAATGAGCAAGCCCAATTCATGCCACTCGTTTGGCCCGCACACAGCCACTGCCTTTGGCAGGATTGAATTATGGGGAAAAGAGTGGAGGATGATGCCGATCCTTGACCGCAGGATAGAAGAAGCAAAATGCTCATGGGCAGTGGTAATCTCGCCTCTTTCCCATAAGTCTCCTATCTTGACCAATAAAGAGCCCAGTATATCAACCAGAACCTTATCAATCGTATATAAACTGAATGCCTGATTAATCAGATCATGTGCTTTGGATTCATCGAATTGAAGCAATGCATCAAGGAGCCTGTCCCCCAGGATTTCAGCATGATTCCCTCCATCCGCTGGAGCTTCAGGGTCTGATTCAAGTACATTATTTTCCAGCAGGGATACTGCCTGGCTGATTGTAAATCCCTGATCGATTTTACTGAGCAGCCATCTCAGCGTCTTGACATGTTCTTCTGTATAAAGGCGATGGCCGGATTCGTTCCGCTTAGGTGCGACCATCTGATAGCGCCTTTCCCAGGCTCTTAAGGTGCCCGGCTGGATGCCGAGCATCTTAGAGACAGCTTTGATGTTATATTTTCCTTCTTGATTGGCCATTTATTATCCTCCGTTTACAGCGTACAGTTCCATACATCCATTATAGGTACCCTTAGGATGTGTGTAAACTTTGTATAGGCTATGGATACCCTTTGTTAAATCAGCCTTTACGGCCAAGACGGACTAAGTGGGTTTCCGCCCTGGCACCGAGCCTCAAAGGAAGCGCAGTAGTTCCATATCCATTGCTGATGAGCAGAGTTGCTCTGTCCATTGTTTTTACTTTCCCTTTTTCATAAGGGCTGTAACCTAGAATGTGTATTTGTCCTCCATGGGTGTGACCGCTTAATACCAGCCGGATTTCATGTCTTTTCTCAATCTTCCCTATGATGGAAGGATTATGGCAGGCGAGGATCCTGAAGCCTGATGGCCCGGCATCCTGAAGAGCCAGATCCAGCCGGTCCCTCCCTTTCCCGACATCGTCCACACCCATGAGGATCATGGTATCCCCATTTTCTGCTTCGAAAGAAACAGCTGTGTTATCCAGTATTTTAACACCGCTTTCCAGCAGGAGCGCATCCAGCTCCCTATGATCAAGCTCATAGTCGTTATTGCCCCAGACAAAGTAAGCCGGACCGACTGTTTTTAGTTTTTCAATATTCTCCTTCACTAAGGAGAAGGGCACTCCTTTTTCAGCCAGATCTCCGCCTATTATAACCAAGTCTGCTTTCCCTTTGACCTGTTCCAGCAGCTTATCTGAAACTTTGCGGCGGTGGATATCGGAAATGAAGAAAATTGTGACGCTTCCGAACCCTGCCGGGAAATCTTCAAACTCCAGTTCATTATGTATGACCCTGTCCTGAAAGGCTTCTTTTGCCATATAGCCAAGGAGGCAGGTTCCAATTAACACGAGGATTATGATGATTGCAAAAATATAAATGTCCATACCCGCTCCCAAAGTAACAATCTGTTTTTACCGCTTCCGGTAAAAGTCTATAGAAATAATACCATATAAAAAGGAAAAAATGAAAAGCAGGAATGCCTTCCAAAACCCCATAAAAAATAATCCCAGAAAGCAGACCAGCAAAGCTGTGATGCCGGCTGCGGCCACAAACCCTGACGCTGCCCTGCCATCCAGCCGCCTTCCGGTTTCAAGTCCCGCTTTCAGGCATGAGGCAAAACTCATAAAGCTGATGCTGAAGGCAAATGCAGCTGCCAGGAATTCCCCGGGGCTTAAAAGCAGCTGTGCCAGTGCCGCACCAGGCTTAGCCGGAAGTGAAACAGGCAGCCAAATCATAAATAGAAAGCCGCTGAAAAAACCCGACAGCAGCCTGATCATAAAGAAAAGCACAAAAAAATCCCTCCCACACCAATGTATGAAAGAGGGCAGTGTTTGTGCTTTACTTATCTAATCTTCATGAATATCCAACACCCTGAATCCGGATTCCTCCAGTTTCTTGATGAATTTATCAATATTATCTTTCTTTTCTATTTTCATGACGATCCTGCGGACCAGCTTATCTGTTTCGTCAAATGTAACTAGAGAAATGATATGTTCATGGAAATGCCTGGCAATTTCGGAAAGCCTGGCAATCCTTCCCTCTGTTTCGACCGATGTAAAAGCAATCCTTACCCCGGGACGGTTGGTTCCAAATGCCGATTGAAACTGGACCATAACATCGAAGCGGGTCACAACGCCGAGGAATTTGCCTGATGCATCCACAACCGCAAGCAGCGGGAAGTCTTTAAGGTCAAGGAGAAGCCTTTCAAAAATCTCATTGCCGCGGAGGACCACTTCCCTATGATCCGCAATGTCCCTGACCTTTGTCCCTTCTAAATATGTCTCTTTTTCCTGATTGGAATTAAAATAGCTTTCATAAATTCCGTACCTTGTGATGATGCCGGCATATTTCTCTCCATCCAGCACCGGCAGGCCGTCGATCTGATGCTTTTCAAGCTGCTCAAGAGCACTTTGCAGCGTCTCATCGGAGCCTATCGTATAGCACGAGTGTTTAGGAATCATAACGCTTTTGACAAACATGGCCATCCCCCCAAAAAAGTAACTGACATCCATATATATTCCCTGTTTTCTGCCAGATTCCTTTATTTTAGGGTGTCTTATTTTTAATTAAAGGCAATTCTGTGATGCTGATCTTTTCCCAGCTATTTATTTTCATGGTAAAGATTAATATCATAGTTTTTTTTCATCATTTCGAATACGATATGACGGTTTTTCCATTCCTCTTCCTTTTTCCAGAGATCCTTGCTTCTGTCCACGATTTCGCATCGCAGTGCATGATATTCCTTTTCAGCCTTGTCCTTTTTCTCCTTAAAAAGATTCATTGTCCCGTAAAGACCTCCTGCTAAAAAGAGCAAATAAAGATTGGCGCTGTTCGATGCGAAGGCGGAAAACATGCTAGCAAACGAATACGAATAGGGTTCCATAACCGTATAATATAAATAAATCAGATAAAAAAAGGACACAAAAACCCCTGCCCACATGACTGCAAGATGTCTGGCTTTGTATTTGTCAAACTTGCGTTTCCGCTCTACTACCTTCTGCAGCATCTGCCTTGCAGCCTGATCTGTCCGCTCATCCAGCATTTGAATTGTTGTTTCCATACAATCCCCCCTCCCCTGCCATTATATGAGTTTGTCCGGGGGGATATTCTATCGAAAGGCGGATGGCGCTTGGTCAGCCCCGGCAAGCATAAGACGCATTGTAAATAACTGAGGGTGCCAGTCTCCTTCACTAAGACCCTCTGTTTCTCTTTTTTCCTTACAGAGGGTGCTAGTCCGCTTCACTAAGACCTTCTGGTTCCCTTTTTCCCGCACAGAGGGTGCCAGTCCCCTTCACTAAGACCCTCTGTTTCTCTTTTTCCCGCATAGAGGGTGCTAGTCCGCTTCACTAAGACCTTCTGGTTCCCTTTTTTCCCGCATAGAGGGTGCTAGTCCCTTTCACTAAGACCTTCTGTTTCTCTTTTTTCCTTACAGAGGGTGTTAGTCCGCTTCACTAAGACCCTCTGTTTCTCTTTTTCCCGCACAGAGGGTCTTAGTCCGCTTCACTAAAACCCTCTGACTCCTTTTGTCCGCACAGAAGGTTCCAATTCGCTGCAAACAACAAAAAAACCGGCCCTTCAAGGTACCGGCATTACTGGTTTTGCGGTATTTTCAATACTTGTCCCACGTGGATTTCATTGCCGGACAGACCGTTTGCCTGCCTGATGATTTCTATCCCGTCCTGTGACTTGAAGTATTTCATTGAAATTCTGAACATCGTTTCGCCCGGCTGTACTGTGTGTGTAACGAACCCTCCAGAGGTTTCCTTCTGTTCAGGTGCGGGCTTGGCCTGGACCTCACCGGCAGCTTTTTCTTTATCTGCTGTATTTTCCGGTTCTTTCGCACCAGTTTCAACAGCCGCTGCATCAGATGATTTCTCCAGCTCTGAAGTGCTTGAATCCTGTTTTTCTTCTTGGGCGGTATCTTTATTTAAATCTTTTGCCTGCTCTTCGCCAGCTGCAGCTTGTTTCTCCTCTTCCGCCGTTTGCTCCCCTGCTGCCGCCGGCTCATCGGCAGTCTCGCCAAAGTCCACCGTCTCGTAGCTCGTCTTGCTTGCTTCTGCAGCCTCTCCGCCAGGCTCATTGTCCATGGAGGTGTATATGCTGAATATTGCAATGGGCAGCAGAATAAAGAAGATGGCCAGCAGGCTCATGACCGGATATTTCAGCTTCCATTTAGTCTTTTTCTTCTTTTGATGGTGAAGGCTGCTCCTCGGGGGGAGCGCTTCTTTCTTTCTGTCCTTTTGTTCTGTACCGCCGTCTATTTTCTTTCGCAGGCGTTCGGCCTGGTCTCTATAAGGATCCTCTCTGTTCATCCAAATCCCTTCCTGTTTCCTCTATATTGTCCTGCTTCCGATATCTGATGGAGATGCCCAGTAAAAAATCAATCAGAAAATGCATTACGATCGTGACAGCTAGATTGCCTGTCTTTAAATAAATGATCCCGATTAAAAAGCTCAATACAATAATATTGACAAACAGGAACCAATTAAATAAATAGCGATAATGGACAGCTGCAAAGATAATGCTTGAAACCAGCAGCCCGAAGTGAGTCTGAATGACCCCCCTGAACAGCAGCTCTTCACAAAAAGCGACAATAGCTGCAATGACAGCAATATGCAAAGGGTTCCGGTTCCGGAATATCCGTTCATTGAGGCCGCCATCATCATAGTATGAAGCAGGAACGATTTTCATCAACAGCAGGTCTGCCAGAACAACCGCAATTCCGGCACCTGCCCCTATATATAAAATATTTAAATCTTCCCAAAAAAACAAGTCGAAAAAGGAAGAAAAATCATTAAATAATATAAAGCCAAGAATCGCGGATATCGCAAGAAGCAGCAGCTGTGTTGCATACAAGTGGAACAAGAGGTCTTTATCGGATAATTCCTTGATTATTTCCATATGCTTTTTTTTCATTATGATCGCTCACTTATTGATTAGCATTCCGGCAAGGAGTTCTTTCCAGCCAGCACTGGCCAGTCCGGAAGATTCCTCTGCCTGTCCAAAATATTTTTCCAGATCCAGACCGCAAATATCGCAGCAGGAAAGATTTTCAGGCTTTTTGCCTTCCTGAAAATATTCTGCGATTTTTTCCCTACGGCATGATTTCGAATGGATCCAGCGGCCCACTTCCGCAATTTGCCCGTTTTTTATAAGGACCCTTCTGCGGAGAAACTCATTGATCCTGCCAGGAAGATTGTCCGCTCCCTCATCCCGCAGCCTGTCAGAAAGCTCGGTCAGCACCCGCCACTGAATGTCGGTCAGCCCTGCAGGCAGGCGGAATTCTTTTTCATTCTCTGACAGCTCTGAAGCGCCAAGCCCCTGCGTTTTAAGCAAGGAGAAAACGTAATCAACCTGGTGTTCAGAAGGAAGCTCAGCTTCAGCAAGCTGCAGGGGCAGCTGCTCATCACCCGGCGCCCAAAGAAGGACGGCGGCGCTTGCTTTGCCATCCCTTCCGGCCCGCCCGATTTCCTGCAGGTAGGACTCCAGCTGGAGAGGCATATGGAAGTGGACAACAAAACGGATATCGCTTTTGTTGATCCCCATGCCGAAAGCACTTGTGGCACAAACAATGTCAATCTGGCCGTTTACAAATTGCTGCTGGATCAGGATACGGCTTTCCTGATCCATCCCGCCATGGTAGGCCATCACCTTTTTTGAGCATTTCTCTTTTAGAGACAGAGCTGCCTGTTCGGCCATTTTCTTGCTGGAAAAATATATAATCCCCGGTCCGCTGAACAGCTGAACAAGTTCCTGCAGCCTTGATGCCTTTGCCTGGTAGCCGCTGTGCTTCTCGACAGTCAGGCTGATATTGGGCCTGTCCACAGAAGAAATGACCTGCTCACAGCTTTCCACCTCAAGCCTTGAAATGATATCATTTACTGTCTCGGGTGTCGCGGTAGCTGTCAGTGCCAGTGTCAGCGGACTGCCAAGCTGTTTTCTAGTTTCGCCAAGGCGAAGATAATCCGGCCTGAAATCATAGCCCCACTGTGAAATGCAATGGGCTTCATCTACTACAAATAATGCAATCCTCAGCTTCTTGATCATATTGAGCACAGAAGCTGTATTAAGCATTTCAGGAGAAATAAAGATGAATTTAAAGCTCTGAAGGCTGTCAAAAGCCCAGCGCTTTTCCTCAAAGCTTAAAAATGAATTGAGTGCAACGACCCTTTTTTCACCGTTCATCTTCATCTGTTCTACCTGGTCCTGCATCAAGGAAAGGAGCGGCGAAACGATGAGAACAGTGCCCTCAAGCAAATAGCCCGGCAGCTGGTAGCAGATGGATTTCCCTGTGCCGGTCGGAAGCATTGCCAGTGTATGCCGTCCATCCAGGATGGAGGAAATGGCCTCCCTTTGCCCTTTTCTAAAAGATGAGAAGCCGAAATATCTATGGAGCTCTTTTTCAAGCATCATTTCCGTCGCCATACTTGGCCATCACCAGCCTTATTTCAAAATACTCCGCACCGCCTGCCAGCCGCCTGATATGCTTAAGCTGCCGTGACTCGGCATTCATGGCTGCACTCCTGATAAGTTCCTGCTTTTCGGCCTGTACATAGGGATCGATGCTGAACCCCTCTACATTCAGAGCCAGCTCTACAATATGGTCTTCTATTGTGCTTCTTTTAAGTCCCCTTGCCTGAATGATCTTGTCCAGGCAAACACCCTGCTTCAGCATCATATACGTCTTCTGCGCGGACTGTGTCAGCGGAATGGATGACTCTTCGCCGGTAAATAATAACCGGAGGACAGGAAAGCTGCTGCGATCTTCCATGATGCGAACAATCAGATAGTGCAGGATGGACAGAAAGCAGAACCGGTAATAATCGCTGTCAAAATTCATAGCCTCAGCTGCCTGTTCAGATGTCAGGCCAATATGGCCGGCACCAGTAAGCCTTAGGACAATGATAGAAGGATCGGTCTCTCTGTATGATTCCAGCAAAGCCTCCAGCTCACCATAAAGTCCGGCAGCGAGGGCCTTTTTATCCATCTTCGCTTCGCGCAGGGCTTTTTTCAGCCAAATATGGGCGGCCCTTCTTCTTTGGATCGGAATATAATGTGAATTATTATGGCTAAGCTGGGAAACCACCTGAACGAGCAGCGACAGCCTCTCCCAAAAAAGGGCAGACTTGTCATGAAGCTTCCACCCATTCAATGATGATGGAATTGGCGTTTTCTGCAGCTGGGCAGCAAGGGCTGAAGCTCCTTCGTCTGTGACCATGTAATGAAGCTCTTCCTTCTCTTGGATCAAGCCTTGTTTTTCCAGATGCTTTATCTTCTCATCAAGATCAGCCCTCTCCAGTGAAGGGCAAGTCTGGAATAAAGCGCCAAGCTGGAATAGATGGGCATCCTGAATTGTCTGCGATGACTTTTTTCCATTCAGCAGATGATAGATCGAATAGATGGTCCTCTCGCCGTTCAGCTTGTCCAGACAGTATAAAATAATCATTTGCAGATAGTTAATAGGCATAAAATTCACCTTGCTTGTATATTTTTAGCCTTTTTGCTAATATAACACTTTAAAGCGGCAATATATATTACATTTTTAAGCAGCCTGTTCCTTTATATTATTTTAACATGTTTAGAAATAACCAGGCTGTTTTAAAACATGCACACAGGGTATTAAATGTTGCAAACCCTGATGTGATAAGCATTCTCAATACATTTTCTATTGAAAAGTAAAGAAAGCACACTTACAATAGGTGTATGAGGAAAGAGTTTCCGTACGGCAGAAAGCGGAAACGGCGACTATTTCGGTTAATTGATTGGGAGGTTTTTTACATGGCAAAGTATACAATTGTTGACAAAGAAACATGTATTGCATGCGGCGCATGCGGAGCTGCTGCTCCAGATATTTATGATTATGATGATGAAGGCATTGCATTTGTTACACTTGATGAAAATGAAGGCATCGTTGAAATTCCTGATGTATTAATAGACGATATGATGGATGCATTTGAAGGCTGCCCCACTGATTCCATCAAAGTTGCGGATGAGCCGTTTGAGGGCGATGCCCTTAAATTTGAATAGCAGAAACTGAAAAACAGCCTCCTTTTCGAGGCTGTTTTTTTATGTTTTGTCTCCCGCCGGACACTAGGCATGCTTTAGGAAATCGGTCTTGCAAAAGCTGCCGCAGGACAAGGTGTTCACTGTCTGCATCCTAAGGATTCAGGCTCTTCTCGCTCTTTCTCTTGCCTGACTTTAAATTTGCACATAAAAAAAACTGCAGTGCAGGCTGCAGTTTTTCCTTTATTTATGCAGCACTGCGGTATGCAGACTGCTTATTGATCCATGGGTTCATTTTGGCAAACAGAAGCATGAAGATCCCGGTGATGATCAGGCCTTTTACGATGTTGAACGGCAGGATGGCTGTTACAACCATTGTGCGCGTTTCAGGCGCTGACATGGCAGGCATGTTCAGGAACAGCGTATAGGCAGGCAAAATGATGAAATAATTCAGGATGCTCATCAGCACTGCCATGATGAAGGTTGAAATGACCAGGGCAGCTGTCATGCCTTTATTCGTCCTCAGTTTATTGTAGATATAATAGGTTGGAAGCACGAAAAGGATTCCGGCAGCAAAGTTTGCCAAATGTCCTACCGGTACACCGGTGGCGCTTCCTGTCATAAAATAATCCAGTACATTTTTAAATAATTCCACAAGTATCCCTGCAGCCGGACCAAAGATCAACGCAGCAATCAATGCAGGTATGTCGCTGAAGTCAATCATTAAGAATTTCGGAAACGGCGGTATCGGGAAATTCAGCAGCATCAGTACGTATGATATGCTGCTCAGCATTGCAATTGAAACCAAAGCTTTAATAGAAAATTTCTTCATGTTGTTCCTCTCTCCTTTTTAGGATCCATCTCACCTAAAGAAGAAAGGTTCGGCAAAAAAAGCCAGTGCCATTGAAATAGAAATCCCCCAAGCAATCTGCTTGAGGGAGAATTTACAAAGGCAAGCTTAATAAACGTTCAATTCCTGCATCTTTTGAACGTTTGCAGAACCTCCATCTTCTCCCATCCAGACTGTACTGTCGGCTTTGGAATCTCACCAAATCCTGCCCAATAAAACAGGCTCGCGGGCTTAGAGCAACTTGCCTCATCACCGCCGGTCGGGAATTTCACCCTGCCCCGAAGATAGACCATATTAAATTATATTTGAACCCCTAATTGGAATTCTGAATTTATTATACTGAAAAAAAACCCTCTTGTGAAGAAAATTGCTCTAACTTTTTGCCGGATCCCTTAGTCCCCACTCAGATCGTCACTATGGACCTTGATGCCCGCTTTGCACTAACTACTTCTTCTCAAGCGCCCGGATAAATTCCCGCATATAATCCGGAAGATCAGGCGGCCTCCTGCTTGATACAATATGGCCGTCCGTTACAGCAGGCTCATCAACCCAGATTGCTCCTGCATTCTCCATATCATCCTTGATTCCCGGGGTACTCGTGACTGTGCGGCCTTCAAGGATCTTTGCAGATATAAGCACCCATCCTGCATGGCATATCTGTCCGATCGGTTTCTTCGCTTCATCCATTTCCCTGATGAGTGAAATAACTTCCGGGAACCTCCTGATTTTATCAGGCGCCCATCCGCCCGGCACCAGGATGGCGTCATAATCATCAGCGGAGATCTCTGAATAGGCATAATCGGACTTCGCCTGGACCCCGTACTTCCCCAGATATGTTTCATTCGCTGTTTCACCTGCCAGCTCTACAATGGCCCCTTCTTCCCGAAGCCGCAGAATGGGATACCAAAGCTCCAGGTCTTCAAACTCGTGATGTACCAGGCTGATAATTTTTTTGCCTTCCAGTCTCATAAATAAGCACTCCTTTTTTCATGGTTACAGTCATTCTACCCCTAATCTGCCTGCATGTCTCCCCTCCGGCCCTGGCCCCCCGGCAGATTTAGGCTTTTCCTGGCTTTTTTTGCCGAATCCCAACTTGTTTTGTCATGAGGGAAGGAATGTCTTCCTGTTTGCAGTATTTGTAAGATAAAGGAGTGATGAAAATGAATACAAATAAAGCTGCCAGCTCTTTGGGAGTATCGCCGAGCACAATCCAGCGCTGGGTTAAACAGTTCGGTCTTGAAGTCGGAAGGAATGAACTTGGCCACTACCATTTTGAGGAAGATCAATTAGAAATCCTGAAAGATATACAATCCCAGATCCAGAACGGTGCCCTTGTCCATGAAGTAAAGCTCTCGGTCCAAAAAACACCGGAAGTGAAGCAGCAGAATGAGGATCACTCTGTTCAAATAAAGGAATTGGCAGATAAGGTCACCCAGCTGGATTCCCGGCTTGATTCCAAGGCTGATGACGTCGTTTCCTACCAGCTGCTGCAGCACCGCCGTGAAATTGAAGATCTGAAGACCCAGCTGCTGCAGATGGCTGAAAAGGTAGGTCAGCTCGAAGCTTCATCACAAATTGCTGCTTCTGATCAGCTCCCTGTTTTTGATCATCCTTCGATCAAAAGAAGCTGGAAGAAAAAGAATATTATCAGCATGCTTTTCGGTTTTTGAGCACGCCACGGGGCGGTGCTTTTTTTTTCAAAGCGGCAGACTTCGCACGTCAAGCTGCCGCTGCTGAAGCCTTTAGAATAAAAGCCTGCAGTCCAGGAACCGGGTCTGGCCGGAATGAATTGCCAGGGTCAAAGGCTCTTCTTTTTTGTGCTTGAAGTAAGGAATCAGGTACTCTGCCGGATCTATGGGTGCTTGACTCTCCAGCAAAATGACAGTCATGTACTCATTCAGGCTCCTGGGATACATAAACACTCCCCAAATCGGGCAGTCATGTACTCATTCGGGCATCTGCGTTCCTTAATAGAACAAGGCTTTCCCGCATTTCTAAAAAAAAACTTTTTATTTCTCCGATCCTGTGATAGTATTGTAAAAAAATATTGGGCATTGAAAAGGTATAGTAATGTATTTCTCCCTGTTTTAGAGAGCCGGTGGCAGGTGAAAACCGGTACAAAGAAATGGCATGAATTTCCCCTTGGAGCATTTTCCGTGAACTCTTGGATAAGAAAGCGGAAAACGGTAGTGTATACCGTTATCAAACAAAGTGGTGAAGATGTTTTCACAAAAATGGGTGGTACCGCGATATAATCGTCCCTGCTGTTAAGCAGGGGCGTTTTTTATTTTCTGTGCCTGGAATTTTCTTCACAATGAGGGTGGTACCGCGAATTTTTTTCGTCCCTGCATGAAATTCATGCAGGGATTTTTATTTGCTTCAATGCCCGCTGAAATAATTTTTAGGAGAGTGATAGTATGGAAAAACAAAAGTGGGGGACAAAAATCGGGTTCATCCTATCTGCTGCCGGCTCTGCGATCGGTCTCGGCGCTATCTGGAAATTCCCGTATATGACAGGGATCGGCGGAGGCGGTGCATTCTTCCTTGTTTTTATTCTGTTCACTTTATTCATTGGCCTGCCCATCCTGCTTGCCGAATTTGTCATTGGCAGAAGCACTCAAAAAGAGGCAGTTGCAGCCTATAAAACAATTGCTCCAGGTTCACTATGGCCATGGGTCGGCAGAATGGGTGTTGCCGCCTGCTTCCTGCTCTTATCTTTTTATAGTGTCATTGGCGGGTGGATCCTTATTTATCTCTGGTATGCCCTTTCCGGAAAGCTGTGGACCGAGGGGCTGAACTTTGAAGCTGTCTTTGGCGAAGCCATTTCCGACCCGATGCTTGCTGCAGGTGCCCAACTGGTTTTCATCCTGCTTTCGGTTCTGATTGTCAGCCGGGGGGTGCAGGGCGGCCTTGAAAAGGTCAACAAATATTTTATGCCGGCATTATTCATCATGTTCGTGGCTTTGATTGCACGGTCATTGAGCTTTGATAATGCCATCGAAGGAGTCAAATTCTTTTTGCAGCCAGACTTTGGCAAGATGACGCCTGATGTGTTTCTATACGCCTTGGGGCAGTCCTTTTTCTCGCTGTCTGTAGGCGTGTCCGTAATGGTGACATACAGTTCCTATCTATCCAAGAAGGAAAATATCACAAAAGCTGCTTTCTCAATCACAGGGCTGACGCTCCTGATTGCTCTTCTCGCAGGACTGGCGATTTTCCCTGCCATTTTCTCTTTTGGCATGGAGCCAGAAGAAGGGCCGGGCCTTCTGTTCATTGTACTTCCGGCCATATTCAGCAAAATCGCCTTCGGGGAGTTCTTTTTCATACTCTTCCTGCTGCTGTTCTTTTTTGCTGCTTTGACTTCGGCTATTTCCATGCTGGAAATCAATGTGGCGGCTGCGGGCAAAAAGGCAGGCAGAACAAAGGCAAGCATCCTTTTCGGACTGCTGATATTTGCAGCCGGCATCCCTTCCGCCCTGTCTTTTGGCGAATGGAGTGACATCCTAATCTTCGGAAAAACGTTCTTTGATTCAGCCGACTATCTTGTCTCTAATATCCTCCTGCCTCTAGGTGCCTTATTCATTACTATTTTCGTTCCCTGGCGGATGGACAGGAACACACTGGTCAAAGAACTGCAGGCAGGATCCGGCATGGCCCGGCGGCTGTTCGCCTTCTGGCTGCTCCTGCTGAAATACGCAGTTCCTGCAGCCATTATCATTGTTTTCCTGAATGGAACAGGAATAATAAAATTTTAGGCTGAATGCCAGGGATTTCCCTGGCATTTTCTTATGCTATTCAAAAAGCATCACTCAAACCTGAAAACTTCTTATATAATAAAGCGTTTACATCCAAACAAGAACGTTTTGCCTCATTGACAGAAAATTGTTCGTCTTGTAAAATTATCAGAAAATTATTATAAAGCAGGTGGATTGGTATGTTTCAAATTCTTGTTGCAGATTCAATCAGCGGAGCAGGATTGCTTCCTCTCACTGAGATGGAGAATGCCCGGCTGATACAAAAAAAGACAGATGACCCTGAAGCAGATCTGGAAAATATAGATGCCCTTTTGGTCAGGAGCGCCACAACAGTGGACTGTGAACTGCTCCATAAAATGCCAAGACTCCAAATTATTGCAAGAGCTGGTGTCGGGGTCGACAATATTGACGTTGCTGAGGCTACTAAAAGAGGGATCGTGGTGGTCAATGCCCCTGATGGAAATACCATTTCCACTGCAGAGCACACTTTTGCAATGATGGCTTCTTTGATGAGGAATATCCCCCAGGCCCACCGGACCGTCAAAAATCTGGAATGGAACAGAAATAGCTTCATCGGGAATGAGCTATTCGGAAAGACACTGGGCATTGTCGGCATGGGCAGGATTGGTTCTGAGCTGGCCAAGCGCGCCAAGGCCTTTGGCATGTCCATTTCTGTTTATGATCCTTTCTTGACGAAAGAACGGGCTGCCAAGCTTGCCGTTGAAAGCCTTCCTCTTGAGGAAGTGCTGAAAAAAGCGGATATTATCACTGTCCATACTCCACTGACCCCTCAGACAAAGGGCCTGATTGACGCCCAAAAAATAGAATTGACCAAAAAAGGCGTTTATTTCCTTAATTGCGCCCGCGGCGGGATCATCAATGAAAAGGATCTTGCAGAATATATCAGGAACGGACATATTGCAGGTGCTGCCCTTGATGTTTTTGAAGAGGAGCCTCCCTTCGATAATCCGCTCCTCAGGTTTGACAATGTGATTGTAACCCCTCATCTCGGCGCTTCAACAAGGGAGGCACAGCTGAATGTCGCAACACAGGTAGCCGAGGAAGTCCGGCTTTTTCTGGAAAATAAGCCTGTCTCCAACAGCATCAATCTTCCGGCGATGTCGAAGGAGATCTATGATAAAATACAGCCTTTCCACCAGCTTTCCAAGCAAATCGGCCTGATTCTTTCACAGTGCGTGACTGAAGGGGTTCAGGAAATTTCCATCACCTATTCCGGGACTGTCACAGAGCTGGAAACTTCTTATCTGACAAAAGCCTTATTATCAGGTTTTTTCAAGAACCGCATAGATATTCACGTGAACGAAGTGAACGCGCTTTTAACTGCAAAAGAACGCGGCATAACAATCGGTGAAAAGATATCAGTGTCAGGATTCGGCTATGCGAACTGCATCTCCGTTGCAGCGAGAAACGATAAAAGCGAATTTATTGTCAGAGGGACATTCATTGAAAATTACGGGCCGCGCATCGTATTCCTGAATGGATTCAATATTGACTTCCTTCCCGAGGGAGAACTTCTTTATATTCAGCATATGGACCGTCCAGGGGTAATCGGGCGGGTAGGAAAAGTCCTGGGCGACCATTCCATCAATATCGCCGCCATGCAGGTAGGGCGGAAAGAGGCCGGCGGTGAAGCCATCATGGTTTTATCATTTGATAAGCCTCTTGGAGAAAGCTCGTTCAAATTGCTTGAAGGCCAGGAAGATATCGTTTCGATCAGGAATATATCTCTATAGCAGCACAAAAAGAAGAAGATGGCGGAAACCGCCATCTTCTTTTTCCTCTTCAGCCGATCGGATGCTCAACCCTTTCTCCCTTGGAAAAGGTCATGATTTTCTCATAACCCGCTTCTCTTGCCAGCAGGAGCGCCTGATCAAAATCGGCGCCTACATCCTTCGGAAAGTGGGCATCGGATGACAGGACAATCGGAATGTTTTTCTCATAGCATTTCCTTAAGAGCCTCGGATCCGGGTAAAGCTCCCCTACAGGCTTCCTCAGCCCGGCTGTACTGATTTCGACACAGGTTTTTGATTCAGCAAGGGCATTTACAGCCCTTTCATACTGCTCCAGCAGGAAGTCTTCATCCTGCGGTACATATTTAAATATTTTCACTAAATCGATATGGCCGATGATATCGAAGAGATTGGACTGGGCAAGGGTGACGACCTGGTCAAAATAGGCTCGGTATACTTCATACAGATCCCTTTTGTCCCATTCATGCCTGTATTCTGAAAGGTCAATCCCAAAATCCCCGATCCAATGGATAGACCCAATTATGTAATCAAAGTCATAGCCCGTGATAAACCGGCGCATTTCATCATGCTTTCCCGGGGTATAGTCCATTTCGATCGACATCTTCACATCAATGCCGCTGTTCCAGGCCTCCCTGAAAAGCGCAGTATAATCATTCATATCATAATAGCGCCTTTCATCTACCCATGGATTCCTCAGTATATCTGCAGTCTGATAGAAATGGTAGGCATGCTCGGAAATGCCGAAGTGGGCAATTCCTTTTTCCTCGGCTTTGTCTGTAAATTGTTTTAAATAATCAAGCGTCAAAGTGCCTTTTTCCAGGTGATTATGGTAATCGGTAAGCAAAGTATCCCCTCCCCAATTTTATTCATTATACTTCGGGAGAGGACAGGCTTCAATCTATTCTGTGAATTATCCGGCAGAAAGAATATCTCCGGGATGAATGATGTCATCTGCCAGACTGTTTGCTTTTTTAAGCTGTGATACTGTGGTCCCCAATTTGGCTGATATAGAATACAAAGTATATCCGGTTTTCACTTCATATACTGGTGCAGCTGCTTCTTTGCCCTTCTCATGGCTCCTGGAAGCAATCATCAGCTGCCGCAGCCTGAGCCTATGCTCACGCGCCTCGGCAGCGGGCACTGCTGGAGGCTTAAGAATGGAATTTTTCATTGTTTCACTGGCTGCTGTACCTTTCCTCCCGGCACTTTCGTCATTTCTGCCTGCAGCGGCGAAGGGCTGTCCATTATCATCTGCTAGCAGCAGGCTGGCCGTTTCAATAGTATTGGAACCTTCTGCAGGCTGCACTGAACTGACGGCCGAACCGATCTCAGTTTCTCCTAGTGCAAGGAATGGATCGACAGCGTTCTGCTTATCGTATGTCCATTCTGATATATGTACTTCGAAATGAAGATGGACACCAGAGGAATCCCCTGTATTGCCCATAGTGCCGATTGTCTGGCCCTGCAGCACCTTTTCCCCTTCTGCTGCCTTTCTCTCCTGGAGATGGGCATAAACGGTCTCAGTGCCATTCTGATGCTTAATAAATATTACATTCCCATAAGAATCAGAATAATAGGATCTGGTCACAATGCCCTCCTCTGCTGCATAAACCGGTGTACCGGGGGCTGAAGCGATATCAATTCCTTTGTGTGCTCCATTCCGGGTGCCAAAGCAATCTGACAGGACACCATCTGCCGGCCATTGCCAGCCTGAAGCAAACACTTCATCATGCAGTTCTGAAGCCTGCGGCTGCCTGCCGCCGATGAAAAGCAGGCTAATGAATACCAGCACAAGCCATGCTATTAAAAACCTTCTTATATAATCTCTCATATGATCCTCCTTGCCATTTCAGCTTTACTTTCCCACCGTATGACAGCATGTCCTATATTAGAACCTCCGTGTCCGGAAATCTTATTATTCCTGCACGATTTCCCGGGAGAAAACACAGCCATTATTATGCAATTACGGCAGGCGGGTTTATACATGAAAGAATATTAAGGTTATTTAGGAAAATGCAAAGGCAGGTGAAGCTATAGACCGTAATCTAAGGAGAAAATATATTTTGTTATTCTTCAAAAATAAAAACAGGGTTCAGCCTATGGGCCGATCCCTGTTCTATGCATATATTTTAAAATTATGGGAGCTGCCGCAAGTTCGGCGCTGCCGGAACATTCAATGCTTCCTGCAGCTGGAAGCTTCCTACTTCTTCAATCTCGGCATTATCCAGCTTTACTGTACTGTAATTGAATCCTTTGGCCATCAGAAGGATCGCTTCGATGGTATACGACGAAACAGCATTATCCTCAAGCTTAGTGCCTTCTTCCAGGGTCAGTGTGAGCTCACTGCCTTCGCCTTCGCCTTCGGACTCTGTTTCGCTTTTTATATTCATATCGCTTGGGATAGACGGCTCCAGCCCAAGCGTGTCTTTGTTCAGTTTCATTGCCTCGATTGCTTCCTGTATTGAGCCGTAGCTTTCTTCTCCAGGCACAAGGAATGGGGGAGATTGAGGATTAGTGTATAAAAAGTAATAAGCATGATTTCCTTTGTCATCTGCAACGGGAAGACTTTCTACCACTCCTGTGTGAGGGTATTCTACTCCTGGTTCTCCCTCTGTTGTCAAAAGGACTGATTTTGCATGAAGCGAATCAATATTATTCGTTAAAATACTGTTGAACAAGACTTCTTTAGCAGAGCCGTTTAAGTCTGCTTCCTTTGTCAGGTCTGCTGTCAAAGTTTCAGTTTCCTGATCATAATACAGCTCAGTTTCCGGGATCGGATAAGCTTCGCCCAGCCCCCATTCTTCCTCCGTCAGCTTTTCCATAGTTTCTTTATATAAATCAAATTCTGTCTTGCCTTCCTCCGGTGCAGCAAGGACGCTTACAGGCACTAGTGTCTGTATATTTGCATCAGGGATGGCATAGGTAAGGATCGTCTGCCCCTGAACATCTTCTTCATATAAAGCGGTCCGGTAGTCGCTTTCTTCTTCCGCAAAAGAAGCCAGCCCCGCTTTCCCGTCATCCTCCTGCACTTCTGTTTCTGACGGCTCTGCCTCAGAATCATTTTGGACCCCTGCCTCCCCTTCGCTGGTGTCTTCACTTTTTTGGGCAGTCTCATAGCTGTTTTCTTTTTGTTCAGAAGGTTCAATTCCTGAAGAAGCCTGGTCGCCTTTGTTTTCTGCCGCCTGATCTGCAGATTCCTGAAACTGCTGACCGGTCATGCCCGGAATCAGGATAAAGAGAAGAAGGACAGCCGCAGCAGCTGCCGCTGCAGGAATGACCCAGAATGTGCGTCTCCGCTTCCGCATCCGGCGGGATACATTCTGGTAGATTTCCTGTGGGGCCCGCTCATCCTGTATCTTTGGAAGCTGCCGGAGCAGCCTCTCAAACTGTTCATCGTTCCACTCTGATTTTTTCACCATCTCTTCCCTCCTTTATCAATAAAGTCTCCATATGGCCCTTCAATACCTTCAGAGCCCTATGCTGGGTTGTCTTTACCTTGCTTTCGGTCCAATGGAGGGCTTCGGCCGTTTCCGAAATAGACAGCTCCTGGATATATCTCATAATAATCACCATCTTCTGGTCGACTGTGCATAAGTCAAGGCAGCGGTAGATCATCTGGATTTCTTCGCGCTGCATAGCGATATCTTCCGGTACAGGGCTGTCGTCCCTGATCTGCTGCTCCGTCCAGTCGAACTTTTCCAGTATCCTCTGTTTCCAACCTTTCTGCTTCCGGAAAGAATCGATTGCAACATTACGGGCAATAGAGAATAACCAGGTTTTCTCGCTGCTTTTTCCTTCAAACCGGTCATAGGATTTAAGGACACGGATATATACTTCCTGCACCAGATCCTCGGCCAGCTCTTTGCTCTTCACCATATAAAATAGGAATTGAAAAACGTCCTGATGATAATTGGTATATAAGTCATCAAAAACGGAGTCCATAGGTCTTCCCTCCCCGTTCATAAATTAGTCGCAGTTTATGTACAAAAAGTTACATCTATAAATATAGTATTTCTCAGAAAAAAAAGGAAGGGACTTTTTGTGTATTCCCTTCCAGCTGCTTCCTCTTTTGATGAATGATGCTTTATATGGTGTATATGTTTCTTGTGAATCAAGAATAAACGGCATTTTCCTGTCTTTTATTCAATATTTCGAGGAATGACAAAGGAAAATGTCGTTCCCTGCTGCAGTTTGCTTTGTACAGAAATCTGCCCTTTGTGGGCGTCAATGATATTTTTTGCGATTGCAAGACCGAGACCTGTCCCTGACCTTCCTCTTGTCCTTGCTTTATCTGCCTTATAGAATCGTTCAAAAACAAACGGAAGATCCTCCTCCGGGATACCGGATCCGGAATCAGAAACCTCGACCATCAGGCCTTTTTCTTCTGACTTTACCGTTATTTTGACAGACCCGTCTTCAGGTGTGTGCCGGATGGCATTGTCAATCAGATTGGTCAGCACCTGTTCAATTCTGTCAGGATCAAAAACAAAATCATCTTCTGTTATGCTGAATTCGCTTTCGAGCTTGATAATCTTCTCTTTGGAAAGCCCTTGAAATTTCCTTGCAATCCTGCTGATATATGGCTTCAGTTCGACTCTGTCCAGGGTAAGCTGTATGTGGCCCGCTTCCATCCTTGCCAGGTCAAGCAGTTCATTGACCAGCCTGCCCATCCTAAGTGACTCGTCATAAATGACGCTTGCCATTTCCTTTTTCTCTTCATCTGTCCCTGCAATGTCATCCACAATCGCTTCACTGTACCCCTGCATCATGGCGATTGGCGTCCTGAGCTCATGGGAGACATTGGCAATAAAGTCTTTTCTCAGCTTATCCAGCTGCCTTTCCTCTGTCATATCACGCAGAACGGCAACCGCTCCGCGGATAAAAGTATTGTTATACAAAGGGCTGACGATGATGACCCAGATTCTTCCCTGGATCGGCATTTCGCCTATCTGCTCTTTTCCCGTATCGACGGCGCGCTGAAACAGCTTCATTACTTCTGAAGGGACTGCTTCAATATTCGTACTCTCTTCCCCCTGCTCATAATACCAGTTCTGGATGAAGCGCTCAGCAGGAGGGTTGGTGACAAGGATGGTCCCGTCGCGGCTGAAGGTGATCACACCGTCCGCCATTCCGCTCAATATACTTGCAAGCTGCTCTTTTTCCTGGCTCAGAGCATTGATATTGAATTTCAGCTGCCTGCCCATCTGATTAAAAGCGGTTGCCAGCTCTCCGATTTCATCATGGGTGAGAATAGGGACCTTCGTATCAAACTTGCCCTTCGCCACTTCAAAAGCCGCCTCCCTCATTTTTCGGAGCGGCGCTGTGATTCTTGTTGATAGGAAGAATGCAAAGATGGTGGTAAGGATAATGGCGATTCCTGCAGCAAGAATAATGAACTTAGTGGTTGATCTTGTCGTTTTCTGCATTTCTTCAAGAGACTGGTATATAAATACAGCTCCGGTGTCCCCATCGTCAACATACGGCACACCGATGATCAGGATGCGTGAATCCTCCTCAGAATTACCGCTGGCCGGGTATGGATATACCTTCTTGACTGACCGTCCGGAAAAAGCCTCGGCCAGCCCTTTATCTTCCATGAAGAATTCGCGGGGGAGCTCGATCGGCTCTCCTTTGTCAGGTGAATGGTAATACTCTTCATCGCTCTTGATGATAGCAATATTGGTCACGTCATCGACCAGTTCCCAGGAAATCTCCAGCCCCACATCAAGGTCATGCTCCTTGAGAATCACGGAGATCTTGTTGGCCGTTTTGGTCAGCCCTTTTTCAATCTCATTGATCTGGTTGTTCTCGAAAAACTCAAGAAGGAGTAACGTAAGGGTAAAAAGGACAAAGGCCACCAGAAAAATGATTGTGATCCAAAGCTTGCCTACTACACTGCGCCAAAACATCATTCATTAACAACCTCGAATTTGTAGCCGACGCCCCAGACCGTAACGATCATCCGCGCTGCCTGCTCAGATACTTTATTCAGCTTTTCCCTCAGCCTTTTCACATGTGTGTCAACTGTCCTTAAATCTCCGAAAAATTCATACTGCCAGACTTCCTTAAGCAGCTGCTCGCGGTCGAAAACCTTATCTGGAGATTTTGCAAGGAAATACAGGAGCTCATATTCCTTGGGAGTCAGGCTGACCTCTTTACCGTCTGCAATTACCCGGTGGGCATCATTATCGATGGTTAAATGCCGGAATACGATTACATCTTTTGCAGCAGTTTCAGTCTGCAGGTAGCTCGTCGTGCTGGACCGGCGCAGAAGTGCCTTTACCCGGAGGACAACCTCCCGCGGGCTGAACGGCTTGACGATATAATCATCTGTCCCTGCTTCAAAGCCCTGGACCCGGTTCACTTCCTCGCCCTTCGCTGTCAGCATGATGACAGGCGTCGCCTTTCTTTCCCTGAGCTCACGGCATACTTCGATCCCATCCTTGCCCGGCATCATCAAGTCCAGCAGGATAACATCATAATCAGTTTCAAAAGCCTTCTCCAGAGCCTCGCTGCCGTCACCGGCTTCTTCAATCACATAGTTCTCCCTCTCCAGGTACATCTTTAAAAGCCGCCTGATTCTTACCTCATCGTCCACTACCAGGATTTTGGTTTCTCTTTCCATATAAAATCCTCCTTTAATAGATCAGCTGCGAGGGGTCCCCTGGGCAGCCGGAATGCCGCAAATGTCTATATTTTAAAAAAAGCCTCCACATAGAAATCGTGAAGGCTTTATGGAATTATTGTCAGGATCCCGCGTATGAGTGCAGACCTGCAATGACAAGATTGACTGCAACCAGGTTAAACATAATGATGGCAAACCCGATGACTGCGAGCCATGCCGATTTTTCTCCATGCCAGCCCTTGGACAGCCGGAGATGAAGGAAAGCAGCGTAGAACAGGAATGTGACAAGCGCCCATACCTCTTTCGGGTCCCAGCCCCAGAATCTCGTCCAGGCAATTTGTGCCCAGATCATCGCAAAGATAAGCCCTCCCAGCGTAAATACCGGGAATCCTATCAAGACTGAACGGTATCCGATTTCATCCACAAGGTCCAGTTTGATGTTGCGGACCAGCGGCTGGATGCTTGCAGCAATCCTCTTGCGGAGGATTAGCCTGAGCAATCCGTAAAGGATGAGTCCTGCCCCGATCGACCATATGACAGTATTCAGTTTTTTAGCATTGATGATAGCCGGCATTTCCACAAGCGGCTCAAATCTGCCGTCAGTGGTAAGTGTTCCTTCATGAGGGCCCGTTATGGCAGGCATGGTGTATTCAAGTACTGATTCCTGGTCCCCTTTGTCTATCCATGTAAAGCTTGCTTTATAATCCGCCGCTGAGAAAATGGATGAGACCGCAATGAAACCTACAGTACAAATAAGTCCGAACATGACTGCTTCAAGCCAGAAGGTCCGTTTGCTGGATTTTGACTGGTCAACAGCCTTCACCAGATAGATCAGGCCTGCTGCAAAGCTGACTGAAAGAATCGCTTCGCCGATAGAAACAGTCGTTACATGGATATAAAGCCAATCACTCTGCAAAGCAGGGATGAGCGGCGAGATATCGCGCGGAAACATGCTGGCATAAGCGATGACAAGCAGCGCGACCGGCATGGTAAACACACCAAGCATCGGTGTTCTGTATAAAAAGTAAATGATGATGAATGCTCCAACAAGGGACATCCCGAAGAATGTCATAAATTCAAAAAGATTGCTCACAGGAGCATGGCCGGAGGCGACCCAGCGGGTAATAAAATAACCCAGCTGGGCTGCGAACCCGGCAATGGTCACGATAATGGCAATCTTTGCCCATCTGTTTGGAGACTTTTGGCCGGCGCCATGTTTTTTATCCCTTATGCTTCCGCCAAAAAATAATGTGGCAATTAAGTATAAAATAAAAGCAGTGTATAATAAATTTCCGCTCAGTGCTACCACAATTATTGCCCCTCCTTTTCTGATTTTTCCAGTTTATCAGTTTTATCATTTTCCATCTGGTCTTCAGGCACGCTGATGCCTGTATCTTCAAGGGCGAGCTCAATCTCCCTCTTCAGGCCATGCCAGTTCTTATTTGTATGGCCGGCAACCCACACTTCACCATCGAAGCGGCGCAGCCAGATACGGCGGTGGTTCCAGTAGGCGCCCTGGATGACGCCGATCATGAAGATCGCCCCTCCGAGAGCCAGTATCCAAAGAGTCAGATCCTTGCGCACTGTCAGGCCTGAAACATCCTTTGTCTCGACGCCCTGGAAGGCCAGTTTATATTCATTGTCCCCCATGGGCTCGATTGTCTGCTGAATGGCCACAAAGCTGACTTCACCGTCCGGCTTATCCGGTGTAAACATTTTGAAAACAAATGCCGGATTATTCGGGATGCGTGATTTGGTTGTCGGGTCTCCATTTTCATCGAATTCAAAGTCCGGGAAATAGCTGACAACTTCTACTGAATAGCCTTCATTCAGCTTATATTCAGTCTTGGGATCATACAGATCAACCGTCAAATCGCCGAATGTCTCCCCTGATTCTTTATTTGTCAGGGAAAATGACATTTTGTTCAGTTCGTTCAGCTTATAATCTACCTGATATAGTGCAAACGACTCGAACTTCAGCGGCTCATTAACCTTGATGCTATAATTCTTTACCTTTTCAAGGTCATGGGTTTCACCGGTAACGGTTTCACCCTGTTTCCGGTACAAGGTCACATCAGATTGATAATTCTTAGCGACGGTGCCTGCCCTGTCAATCGCATCATTAAAGACTTCTTTGTCAGTTTCTTTATCATAGACTTCTAGAGTGAATGCCTCATTGGAAAGATAATATTCTCCCTTTGTTTCAGGGATTACCTTCGTTTCGCCCTCCCTGATCCACAGCACTTTATCCACGTACATTCCGGGAACAAAGCGGAGCATGCCTCCAATCAGGAAAATGATCAGGCCGACATGGTTGACATAGGGGCCCCAGCGGGAGAAGCGGCCTTTTTCAGCAAGGACATTGCCGTTTTCTTCACGGATATTGTATTTTCTTGCCTTCAGCTTTTCCTTGATCACTTCATACTGCCCGTCAACATTATCAGTCTTTGAAATCCCAAAAAGCCTCTGGCGCTTTAAATAGCCTTCATGCCTTGTAACACGCTGGGTCTTTAAAGCCCGGTATAAAGGGACTGCCCGGTCAAGGCTGGCAATGACCAAAGAAACGCCGAGGGAAGCAATCAGGATTAAATACCACCATGAGCTGTAGAGATTATGGAAGCCAAGTTCATAATACAGCTTCCCGAACCATCCGTACTGGTCTTCATAATATTCGGCAGCAGGCATGGTCGGGGGGATATACATTTCCTGCGGGAGGATTGTCCCCATTGCCGATGCAATAAGGGTGAGTACGATGATCCACACGCCGACTTTGACAGAGGAAAAGAAATTCCAGATTTTGTCCACAAATGTCTTATTATAGGTTTGTGAGCGCCGCGCTGTCCCTTCATATCTCATATCGATCAGCTTTTTGTCTTTCGCCTGCTCCTCGAGCACCTTTCCGCAGGATTCACAAAGAATGGTCCCATGCGGATTGAGATGCCCGCATTCGCATTTAACTTCTTTCATCCTAAAAACTCCCTGTTACTTAGGTTGGATCTGCTCCATGAAGGTGCGGATCGTATCTTCTGTCAATTGGCCGGTATGGATCTTCACCACTTCGCCCTCCGGATTGATCAGGAATGTGGCGGGAAGGGGATCGATGGCGTAAGCATTCTGCACCTGACCATCCTTGTCATTGACAATCGGGAATGCGAGTCCATATCTTTCAGCAAACTTCTTGACGGCAAAATCAGATTCGCCTACATTTACAGCCAGCACCTGGACGCCCTCGTCCGTGAACTGTTTGTACTGGTTATTCATATAAGGCATTTCCTTTTCACAAGGCTTGCACCAGGTTCCCCAGAAGTTCAGGAAAACACCCTGTCCTTCATAATCTGAAAGCCTGTGCTTTTCCCCATCCATGTCCACCAAAGCAAAATCAGGGGCTTTTTCCCCGACTGCAACTTTTCTGATATCATCTTTCGTTATGCTTGCGTATAGAGTGTATGCAACGGCAGCACCCAGAACAAGCAAAATGACTGTTCTCATAACGAGACGCCGTTTTTTCATAAGTACCTCCCTGATGTTCATGCTGCTTCTTAGCCCTTGGATGGAGCTGCAGCACCCTGCAAGAATCCGCATACAATCCTTTGCGTGCAGGTATGAGCGCTCCCCCGGGCAACTGTCTATCATTATACCTTATTCATTATCGCACTGTTGTTAACAAAGCCTTCCAACTGTGAAACTTCTATGAATTTTTCTTTTTGCCGGCACTGCTCGCAAGAGTCCTGAGCTGTTTTACCTCATGGGCTGTAAGCTCCCTCGCATCACCTGCGCTCAATCCCTGCAGAGTAAGAAAGCCGTATCGCTCCCTTTTGAGCTTCATGACCGGGTGCCCGATGGCCTCCAGCATCCTTCTGACCTGGCGGTTCCTTCCTTCATGGATGACCAGTTCAACGATGGCTGTATTCTTTTGTTTGTCAATTGAAAGCACCTTGACTCTTGCCGGAGCTGTTTTGCCATCCTCCAGGCGGACACCCCTTTCAAGGCTTTTCAGTTTTTCCCTGGCTGGTATTCCTTTGATCTTCGCCACATATACCTTTTCCACTTCGTTTTTCGGATGCATGAGCAGATTGGCAAATTCTCCGTCATTGGTCATCAGCAGGAGGCCCGAAGTGTCGAAATCAAGCCTGCCGACAGGGTAGACCCTCTCCTTGATCTGAGGCAGGAGATCAGTTACGACCTTCCTTCCCTTTTCATCCGTCACACTTGAAATAACCCCTCTGGGCTTATACAGAAGGATATACACAGGCTCTTCCCTTTCAACCGGGATTCCGTCCACTTCCACCCTGTCTGAAGAAGAAACTTTCAGTCCAAGTTCTTTTACAACTTTCCCATTTACTTTTACATGTCCCTCTGCAATCAGCTGCTCCGCTTTTCGTCTCGATGCAACCCCTGCATGGGCAATCACTTTTTGAAGCCTTTCCATTTATGTCACCTCAATAAAATACTTATGGCAATCTTTTGTCCATCTAATGAATTATGACACAAACCGGCCTATTTTCAAAGCAGCCGATGTTAAAAGTATGCCGAAAGCGGAACAGGTCCTCCATGGAACCACAAAAAGGACGCCGTTTTTCGGCGCCCTTCCCTTTCTTATCCGAATACAAGCATGACAACTGCTATCGCTGCAATAAAGCCGACAAGGTCGGCCAGGAGGCCCACCTTCAGCGCATCCCCCATTTTTTTAATGCCTACAGCCCCAAAGTAGACTGTCAGCACATAAAAGGTCGTATCTGTGCTTCCCTGGAGCGTGGAGGCGAGCCTTCCGATAAAAGAATCCGGCCCATGGGCAGCAATCAGGTCACTTGTCATGCCAAGGGCCGCAGTGCCTGATATCGGCCTGATGATGGCGAGCGGGGCGATTTCGGGAGGGACCCCGACCGCTTCCATTGCCGGCCTGATAAAACCCATCATGAATTCAAGTGCCCCTGAAGCCCTGAAGACAGTAATGGCCACCAGCATCCCGACTAAAAAAGGGATGATGGAAACAGCAATCTTGATTCCTTCCTTGCCGCCATCCACAAAGCTCTCATATGTAGGGACTTTTTTATAAGTACCGTACAGCAGGATAAATCCAATCAGCACCGGGATAAACCATAATGAGATTAAAGAGACAATTTCCATTCGCGCTCATCCTTTACGGGTTCGTCTGTAATAAAAGTACCTGTCGATCAGGATTGCCCCGAGTGTTGAGCAAAAGGTGGCAATCAAGGTCGGCCCGACAATTTCAGTAGGAGAGGCAGAGTGATAGTTCATTCTGATGGCAATCACCGTTGTCGGGATGAGTGTCAGGCTTGAGGTATTGATGGCCAGGAAGGTGATCATCGACCTGCTCGCCTCGGTTTTTCCGCCATTCAGCGCTTTAAGCTGCTCCATTGCCTTTATTCCAAGTGGCGTGGCCGCATTGCCCAGCCCGAACATATTCGCCATCATATTCGATAAGATGTACCCCATTGCCGGGTGGTCCTTAGGAACATCAGGAAAAAGCCTTGTCACTACCGGCCTGAAAAGAAAAGCCAATTTTTTCAGCAGTCCTGCGTCTTCGGCAATCCTCATCATCCCCAGCCAGAAGACAAGGATGCTGATGAGCCCGATGCAAAGGGTGACCGCTTCTTTCGCCCCGCTGAAGACCGCTTCATTCACTTCAGCCATTGTGCCATTGAAAATGGCAAAAACAATCCCGATCACGGTCATCGCAACCCAAATAATATTAACCATCTGTTTTAACTCCAGCAATTGTCATAAAGATGCTCTTAAAGAAATCCAAAAAAGATTTTTCTTCTTTCTGGGGCTCTTTTTCATAGTAAATCGGCAGACTTTTCACTTGCTTGTTCTCAAAGTAAACAATGGCCCTTCCGACCACATCGGGAAAATCCTTATCTTCCTTCCAGCTTCCCGAAGGCTTCAGCATCTTATATTCGACACGGAAAAGGTCTTTTTCATTTTCAGAGGCAGGATAGCTGTAGTCTGTCTTCAAAAAGGCTTTTTTTTCATAGGCAGTATCCTCCAGCTCCCTGATCCCGCCTTGTTCAACAACTTTTTTGAGCGAATATTCCTTGAACCCGCTCTCATACATGCCGATATGGTCGTTCCAGTCATCCGGGCCATTCAGCGTAACCGCAATCAGGTCCAGACCATCCTTTGAGGCAGTGGTAACCAGCGTCCTTTTGGCACGTTTTGTATAACCTGTTTTTCCCCCTGTGCAATATTCATACATTTCGGTGAGGAGGCGGTTCTTATTTTTCCAGACTCTGTCCCAGCTTTCATTCGGGTTCGGCGCCCGATGCATTTTCGTCCCTGCTATTTTCCTGTATGTTTCATTGTTCATGGCATATCTGGTCAGGACTGCCATATCATACGCGGTAGAATAGTGTTCCTCATGGTCATCGAGCCCGTGCGGATTGGCAAAATGGGTATTTATCATGCCGATTTCTTCAGCTTTTTTGTTCATTAAGTATACAAACCCTTCAAGGCTTCCCCCGACATGTTCGGCAATTGCCACCGCCGAGTCATTCCCCGACCTGAGCATAAGTCCGTAAACCAGGTCCTCCAATAGAATTTTTTCTCCCGGCTGCAGATAAATAGATGATCCTTCAGCCCGTACAGCCTTTTCACTCACCTTGGCCTTTGTATCCAGCTTCCCGGATTCAATGGCAAGGATGGCTGTCATAATCTTCGTTATGCTTGCAATCCTTTTCTTCGTATAAGCATCCTTCTCATACAGGATCCTCCCGGTGCTTTGCTCCATCAGTATGGCGCTGCCTGAGCTGGCCGAATAGGCAGCTTGTACCTTTGCAGGCAGATTCGCTGCCAGGACAGCTGCTATGCAGGATAATAGCATCCATCTAAACAATCTGTTCATTCTCCAAAACCCCGTCTCCTAATATGTTTGTACAAGTTTATGCGAGTCGGGACAGCTTATGACTAAAAATGAAAAGCGGCGGGTGTCTCCATTCTTATAATCCATATATCGGCATCTCTGCCTTCCCAATAAAAAAAGGAATGGCTGCTGCCATCCCCATACCTCTAAAAAGGCTTCCATTTCAGCTGGCTTGCTTTTTGGAAGCGTTCCTCTGCATCTTTCCAGTTCACAATATTCCACCAGTTATTCACATAATCGGCGCGGTTATTTTTATACTGCAGATAGTAGGCATGCTCCCAGACATCAAGGGCAAGAATCGGGATCGTATCCCACTGGGTAAGCAGCATATGCCTTTCCGATTGAAGGATTTCAAGATGCCTTGAACGCGGTGACCAGACAAGGATTGCCCAGCCGACGCCTTCCACCTGTTTGGCAGCTTCAGAAAAATGCTTCTTGAACTGTTCAAAGCTTCCAAAATACTTTTCTATCTCTCCCAGCAGGGCACCAGATGGCTTCCCTCCCCCAGAGGGGCTCATATTATTCCAAAAAATAGTATGGAGGTAATGGCCGGAGCCATGGAATGCCAGCTCTCTCGACCAATGCTTAACAAGTTTAAAATCGCCATCTTGCCGTGCCTTTTTAAGCATTTCCTCAGCACGGTTCAGTCCATCAACATAAGACTGATGGTGCTTCGTGTGATGAAGCCTCATGATTTCTTCTGCTATATATGGTTCTAGGCTGTCATAGCCATATGGCAGCGGCGGAAGGGAATGGCCGCCTGCCGGAATAAAAGGTTCATTGATGTAAATATGGCCGACCGGCTGCCTTCTGGAAAAATACTGTTCAACATCGTTATGAAGTTCATCTACACGGGACTGGAGCGCATTCAGCTCCTCTATATCAAGCTGGCCGTCAAGCTTTTCAATCACTCCCGAGAATTTATCCAGTTTTACCCATAGTTCTGCGTCTTTCTCCACATCCTCCGATTCCAGGAATCTCTTCATTTCCTCATTCCAATTGAATACATCCTTGATATAATCGTGAAACTTGCTCATCCTTCCCCTCCTATCTGTCTTCCTCCTTTTCCAATGATATGTATGATGTTAAAATATTTGCTTATCCCAGGCGAAATTTGTACATGTCCACTTCCGGCGGCCTTCATAAATAGACAAAAGCGCAAGCGCCTTGACCACCCCCAATTAGCATAAGACGAACACCCCGAAAGGCATTCTTTCTTGTTGGGTGGTTTGGCATATGACCTCGGCTCAGCTGCTGGACGTGGATCAAGAAATGAAAATCATCCACAAGTCTTCCACTTTATAAATCCCTTAACTATAAAAAAAGCCGCCTTGTCGGCAGCCTTTGTTCTATTTGGATTGAATCATTTTTGTCCGGTAATCTGTTTCATAATATTCAAGCTCTTCCCGGATCCTTTGGAACTCACTCTCCAGGCTGTCAAAGATTCCCTTCATGCTTTCAGGGACCCCTCCCTGAAACTTAATGGAGTTTTTCCCGGTATAAGCGGAACGGCTGTTTTCGAACCATGCATCATTTTTCGGCGAGAAGAATTCGTCAATGCACTGATGATAAATACGGTAAAGCGTCTTTTCGGCCGCAGGCTTTGGGAAAGGCTCATTTTTCAGCAGTACACTGCAGGCATCAAGGCCTTCCTCACAGAAAACAAGCAACTTTCTCAGATTTCCCAAAACCATTTTATAATAATTCCGGTCTCCGTCCTTTTCCTTTATGAGGCCGGATAGTGTTGTTTCATTTAAATATGCTTCCAATTCTGAAACAGTATTTCCCAGGAATTTTTTCACTTCTTCTGTCTGCGATTTAACGATTGTGTTCGCCATTGTTACACCCCTTCAGATTGCAGGCTGATGCCATGCTTTTTCTTGCTTCGACCGGCTTGCCATCCTTGCCATTTCAGACGGCTTCCTGGCAGCCTCTTAATGTATTGGACTTCCTTATTTTGAATCCTGGCCAGGCTTCAGCAAGCAGCTTTCGTTAAGCTTGCTGATGATTGAAGAAATCAAGAGGCGAAGCGATTTGAAAACCTTTCTCCTCTTCTACGCCATTGAAAACCTCCCTTAATTTGCCGAAATCCAGTTTGTCAAAATAGGACTCAAATTCAGCTTTGTTATTTATGTATACTCTTTTTCTGTCCCGTAATCCCGTTTTTTTCAGCAAACACGCAAGCGCCACTAAATCCTTGAAAGCCACTTCCCTGCCGCCTGCCTTGAACACAGGGTCCGAGCCAAATGGCGTGAAGCTTTCCATGGATTCTTCGAAGTAGCGTATATATAGTACATGGAGGGTCTTCTCCTGCCCTTCCTCCATATACACCACCTCGCTCCTGTTGAAGAAATCCTCGGAAGTGTTCGGCATTTCTTTCTCCAATTCATACCCTTTGCACTGCTTTATAAACAATCCAGACACTCCCCGGCTCATGCACTGCTGTGGCAGCAGGCACAGCTAAATGATATAAAGCACGATGCTAACAGTGAGCTTCGGACAATCTAGCTATATTTTATCATATAGGCCGCAGGAATGTGTCAGAAAAATCAATTATCTAAGGTTTCCTGAAACTTTTCGAAAAATAAATCTGCCTCATCCCCTGCATATTCATCCTCATCATTTTCTGTCAACGGAGGAAGCTCGTCTATACTTTTTAAACCAAAGTAATCAAGAAATTCCTTTGTAGTGGCATATAAATAGGCCCTGCCCGCCCCTTCTGCCCTTCCGGCTTCTTTTATCAAAGCTTTGGCGGCCAATGTATGAAGCGGCCTCTCTGTTTTTACACCTCTGATTTCTTCTATTTCCACCCTTGTGATCGGCTGTTTGTATGCGATGATGGCAAGGGTTTCCAATGCTGCCTGTGACAGGGAGCCTGTCCCGGGGGTCTCCACCAATTTCTTAAGATAATCTGAGTTCTCCTTCTTTGTGACCAGCTGATAGGTGCCGGCAAATTGGGCCACTGTAATGCCTCTCGTGTAGTCATCCTCGCAGGACTGGATAAGCTCCTGCAAAATGGTTTCCGCCTGGCTTTCGTCCATCTCAAGCACCTCAGCGATCTGCTTCAAGGATAATCCTTCATCTCCTGCTGCAAAGAGCAGGCTCTCTGTTATCCCTTTCCAATTTACGATGTCCAAAACTTTTATTGATCCTCCTTTGCAGATACAAAAATCTCTGCAAAATTATGTTCCTGGTTCAGCTCGATTTGTTTCCTCTTCATCAGTTCCAGCACTGCGAGGAAACTGACGACAAGATGTTCCTTTTCATCGGAAGGAAACAAATCGTAAAAGCTTGTCTTCACCCTTGCCCGCTGAAGCTGATCAAGGATTTCATCCATCCGCTTCTCAATAGGTATTTCCTGCCTTGCCACCTTTGCGGTGACCGGCTTTTGGAGCTTCTTTCTCCGCATCAGCTTCTGGAATGCCCCAAGCACGTCATACAGCGACACATTCAAGTCTGCCTTTTCAGGCTGCACGTCTTTTGCATAATCCGATAAATCGCTTGGAGGTTTTGTAAACATCAGCCCGCGCTCCTGCTCTTTCGTTTTGAGCTCAGCTGCAGCTTCTTTATACTTCTTATATTCTACAAGTCTTTCAACAAGCTCATCACGGGGGTCTTCTTCCCCTTCCTCCATATCAAACTCATCCAGCTGCTCTTCCTCATGCTTTGGAAGGAGCATTTTGCTTTTAATGGCAAGCAGGGTCGCCGCCATGACAAGAAATTCACTCGCAACGTCAAGTTCGAGCTCTTTCATTGTATGTATATAAATAAGATACTGTTCAGTAATCTCTGCTACAGGAATATCGTAAATATCTATTTCAAGGCGATTAATTAAATGAAGAAGCAGGTCAAGAGGCCCTTCAAACGCGTCAATCTTCACATTATACTGCATATTTCCACCATAATTTCTAATTTTGAATTTTGCCTGATGCTGCGCCAAACACAGGCAGGTTCCCGGCTGTAAATGGCTATTACTAGTATAGAGGATTCCATTCTGATATCCAATAGAAAAATACAGACAAACTTCCAGAAAGCCGGGGAACGAAATTCCTTCTCTCCGAGCTTTTTTTCCAGGCGCCCATACGTTATGGCCCATTCCCGCATAAGATGAATTTGTAAAGAAAAACGCAGACTATATAGGAGGTATCGGTGATATGTCAGATGCAGGTGCAGGTTACGGTTACGGAGGCGGCTTCGCCCTAATAGTGGTATTGTTCATTCTGCTGATCATTGTGGGAGCATCATGGTGCTTCTAAAACTATAGACTGAAGGCCCGGCATGAGCCGGGCTTTCTTCTTGATTCATTTGTCCCCAGCACCGCTTCAAGCCGGAATATGATAAAATAAGTGCAAAATGTCAGTCACCAGGGCAAAAGGGAGGTCAATATGTATCCTGAAGAATATATACAGTATCTTGTCCATTTCCATGCAGACCGAGATTATTTCGAATGCCATGAAGTGCTTGAAGAATACTGGAAAGAAGCAGACCCGCGGAATAAGGACTCTGTTTGGGTAGGGCTCATTCTGTTCGCAGTTTCCGCCTATCATCATCGCCGCGGCAACTTCAAAGGCGCTGAACGGACGCTGCGGAAATCCCGATCTATTTTGGACAAGGTCCCCCTCCAGCTGAAGGAGCTTGGAATCAGCGCCCGGGAATTCACGCTGCTGATCAGCGGCAGATTGGAGGGAATTGCAAAAGGAGAACCTTACTCGAGTCCCTTCATTCCACTGGCTGATCATGAGCTTGCCAGCCTATGCATAAGAACGGCAGAATCCCTTGGCCTTGTCTGGGGGAGCCCAAGCGATCTTTCTGACAGAATGCTCATTCACCGGCATTCGATGAGAGACCGGACTGATGTCATCCTTGAGCGGAAAGCTGCATGGGACGCCCGCAATGATACCGAATAATAAAAGGCAGAGAACCAGGTTCTCTGCCTTTTCAGCATTCTTCATCCGTGCACTTGTCTACAAACGGTTCTGTATTTTCATTGCTGACGAGCTTCCTGTCAGGGTACAGATCCCTCAAAGCCTTGACCATTGCTTTTCCGATGCCCTGCTGGCGATGTGAAGGACTTACGGAAATATGCTGTATTTCCATTGCAGGGCCGTCCATGAAAGAAACCCCGATCAGCCCTGTTATATCATCCTGCTTCCATAGGAACAGCTGCCAGCCGTCGTCCGACTCATACTGCTTCATGGTCTGCTGCAGCCTTTTCAGATCCTTTTCATTTGGCATAAATGATAATAAGCCCATGGCAATCTTTTCGAATGTCTTTTTATATCGAATTAGCATAATTATCCCTCATTAAATAAAACATTTCCAAACTATCTTTTCCCAATAAGCCATTGTCTAAACTATATGGCGGCTAGTATATGATATGTAAGAAAGCATTTTTGTTGCAGGTTCCATTAATCATTACTATGATACAAAAATTTAAGCAGGACAGCAATCAAATCGAATCAGGATCCAGGCACAATGACCAGCCAATAGATGAATCCCCAAATCAGCCCGATGGCCAGGAAAAAAGAGAAAAGCAGCCAGTTATTTTTTTTCATCGTATACACTTGCCTCCAATCGCCAAACTCCTTTTTTATTCTACACTAAATGCGTTTTTTTATCTATCCCGCCGGGAAAATAGGGACTATTGGCTGCAGGGGGATGAATTTTTTCCGAAACTTTTATATCATTATGTACGTCTATTAATATAGAGTCCAGCCTGCGTATACAAGATTAGGAGGAACATTATGCTTAAACGATGCAAAAATATAATGCTGCTTGCCCTTGCTCTGATGCTGATTCTGCCAGCGGGAGCTTCAGCAGACATGGCCGAAGGAGATATGATCGTCACCCTTGGCGAAAACCTTTCCGAAGAACAGAAAAACGTCCTGCTTGCAGAGATGGAAGCGCCAAAGGACGCCATGACCATCACTGTCTCAAATGAAGAGGAACATCAATATCTGGGCAGCTATATCAGCAAAGCACTCATCGGCACAAGAGCCATTTCTTCTTCAGCGACAACGATCGCGAAATCCGGATCAGGACTTGAAGTTGAAACGAAGAACATCAACTGGGTAACAGACGAAATGTATATCAATGCTCTGATAACTGCTGGTGTAAAAGATGCTGAAATATATATAACCGCACCATCGCCTGTATCCGGGACAGCCGCCCTGACCGGAATTATAAAAGCATATGAGATCTCAGCAGATGAGACGATACCTGAAGAAGTCAAGCAGGCAGCAAATGAAGAAATGGTAGAAACGGCCAAGCTTGGCGATTCGGTCGGGAATGAGAATGCCGCTGCTCTAATAGCAAAAATCAAAGAAGAAATCAGCAAAAATAAACCTGCCACCGACGAAGAGCTCCAGAACATCATCGAAAACGCGGCAAAGGACCTTGGCATCACCCTGACAGATAAAGAAATGCAAAGCCTGATCGACCTGTTCAACAAACTGAAGGATCTGAACATTGACTGGAATCAGGTCGGAGATCAGCTTGATAAAGCAAAGGACAAAATCACCAAGTATCTTGAAAGTGAAGAAGGCCAGGGCTTCCTGGACAGCCTGAAACGCTTTTTCTCAAGTGCCATCGATGCTGTTAAAGCATTCTTCTCATAGTAAAATAGAGGTGCTTAACAGCACAGCTCAAAAAAGCAGCCGTCCGGCTGCTTTTTTCTAGTTCTTGATTTTCTCCTGAAGAGGCAGGTCAAGCCTGATCAAGTCTTCGAAGCTTTCTCGTTTGACGACAAGGCGCGCCTCTCCATTTTCTACGAATACAACCGGCGGCCGCGGGATTCGGTTATAGTTGTTGGCCATGGAATATCCGTAGGCTCCTGTACAAAATACAGCCAGAAGGTCTTCCCGCTCTGCTTTCGGCAAAGGCAGGTCCCATATCAGCATATCGCCTGACTCGCAGCATTTGCCGGCAATGGAGACCGTTTCTTCCGCTTTCTCCAGCGGCCGGTTGGCAAGCACAGCTTCGTATTTGGCCTGATAAAGGGCCGGACGGATATTATCGCTCATGCCTCCGTCCACCGCCAGGTAATGGCGGACATTCGGGACATCCTTTCTTGAGCCTGTCTTATAGAGTGTTGTCCCGGCATCGCCGACAAGCGAACGGCCTGGTTCAATCCAAATTTCCGGCATTTCCATCTGGTAGCTGCCGGCCAGCTTTTTCACTTCGCTGATGATTTCTTCGACATATTTTGAAGCCGCAATCGGCGCGTCTTCATCTGTATAGCGGATGCCAAAGCCTCCGCCCAGATTCAGCACAGCCGGTTCATAGGCAAGCTCTTTTTTCCAGATTGACAGTTTTTCAAATATTTTCTCGGCCGCAAGAATGAAGCCGGTCGTTTCAAAGATTTGTGATCCGATATGGCAGTGAATGCCGAGTGTTTCCAGCCATGGAGTTGATATGGCCTGCTTGAGCGCAGCTTCGGCCTGTCCATTTTGCAGATCAAAGCCGAATTTGGAATCCTCCTGCCCTGTCAGGATATAATCGTGGGTGTGCGCCTCGATTCCCGGTGTCACACGCAGCAGAATCTTGGTTTTCGTGTTTTTGTTTTCGCAAACTGACTTAAGCAGTTCCAGCTCATCGAAATTGTCTACAACGATGCATCCGACTCCATAGTGAAGAGCCATCTCCAGTTCTTCCCTGCTCTTATTATTGCCATGGAAGTGGATCCTTTCCACAGGGAATTCAGCCGCCAGAGCGGTATACAGCTCTCCTCCTGAAACCACATCAAGCGACAGGCCTTCTTCTTCAGCCAGCTGAATCATGGCAATGGATGAAAATGCTTTGCTCGCATAAGCAACCTGGGATTTCACCCCCAGTTCTTCGAATGTCTGCCTGAAGCCTCTTGCCCTTTCGCGAATCAGTGCCACATCATATACATAAACCGGTGTCCCGAATTGCTTTGCCAATTCAACGGTATCCATTCCGCCGATTTCCAAATGAGATTGTCCATTTACTCTTGCTGTCCCATGAAAAAACATGCTTACTCCCTCATTCCCTCTATACTGTTACTCTTATTATAGACTGCCGCGGCCGCTTTTTTACAGCCCCGAATAATTCCATGCTATATAAAATAGACAGTCCCCGTTTCTGAACTGTCTATTTCAGCTTCTTTAGTCCTTTATTTAGTTAAAAACTTACCATAATTGCCGGAAAACTGCAATTGATATTAGCATAATATTCAATTTTTAGCCGGCTGTTTGAAGCGGTTTTTCGCATGGACGATGCTTGGCCTGATCTTAGACCCCGGGACAGACCTTCTGATCAGGATCTGCAGAAATGCTTTCGGGCTGAAAGGCAGCAGCGGCCATAAATATGGCGTGTTCAGCGACCTGATGCTTGCCAGGAGGAGGATGAACACTGTTATGCTGATAATGAAGCCCGGTGTATGGAAGAGTGCCACGGCAATCAGCATGGCAAGTCTTGCCATCTTATTGGCTATACTGAGTTCATAGCTTGGGGTTGAAAACGTTCCTATTGAAGCAACAGCCACATAGAGAATGACCTCCGGCACAAACAGCCCGACATCGATGGCAATTTGTCCGATCAGGACGGCTGCTATCAATCCCATTGCCGTTGAAAGAGGTGTGGGCGTATGGATGGCAGCAATCCTCAGGAACTCAATGCCAATATCCGCCAGGAAGATTTGTATGACAATAGGTATATTTGTCTTCTCATTCGGGCCGATGAACTTGATGGCATCCGGCAGCAATTGCGGCTCCAGAGTAAATAAGAACCATAATGGCAGCAGGAATAGTGAGGCGAGCACTCCGATGAAGCGGATCCAGCGGATGAATGTGCCGACTGCCGGCGACTGTCTGTATTCCTCAGCATGCTGCAGATGGTGGAAAAAGGTTGTCGGCGTGATGATCACACTTGGCGACGTATCAACGAAAATCAGGACATGCCCTTCCAGCAGATGGGTTGCACCGACATCGGCCCTTTCTGTATAACGGACGAGCGGATATGGATTATAGCCTTGCTTTAAGAGAAATTCTTCAACCGTTTTATCCGCCATTGTCAGTCCGTCGATATCAATCGATTGAATTTCCTGCCTGACCACTTCAATCAGATCTGTACTGGCGACATCCTTAATATAAGCAATCGCTATATCGGTTTTGGAGCGCTCCCCTATCCGCATGATTTCAAAGCGGAGCCGCTCATCCCTGATCCGCCTTCTGGTCAGGGCGGTATTAACAATAATATTTTCTACATATCCATCCCTTGACCCCCGCACAACTTTCTCTGTATCGGGCTCCTCCGGTGTTCTGCCGGGATAGCTTCTGACATCGACAACAAGTCCCGTCGTCTCCCCTTCAACCAGTATAACAATCAGGCCGGACAGCACCTGGTCAACCAGTTCGTCCATTGTTTCAATCGGCTGCACCGACTGATTGACAATGCGGTTTTTCACGATATTGAAAACGTTTGAGGACAGTTTCTCGTGATCATTGATTTCCACGAGCTCTTCAAGGATTTGGGTGATAAAAGAAGTATCGCATAATCCATTTACATAATAAATCTGGATTTCTTTCTTCAGGATCTGCAGCTTCCTGACACCCAGGTCAAAGCTGACGCCAAGCCCGATGCGCTCTTTCATGAAGTCTTCGTTTCTGCCGGGTGATTCTGAAATAGAGGTTTTGTTTTTCTTTTTAGTTTCCGCCATAAAATCCGCTCCTTTCCAGAATGAGTTCCACTGCCTTTTTGGTGATGGGAGAGCCTTTTTCATAATGATCTCTTCGTGACATCTTGCCGATATCGCCGATTCCGACAATCAGCGGGACATCCAATTCGTCGAGGCAGTAGACTGTATCCCCGTTCATTTTTCCAATTTCCATTTCAGGGACACCAAGCTTGTCAACACCATACGGAGTAAGCTCACCGTACCTGTCGACACATACATCCACATGCGTCCATTCCGCCTGCCTTGTTTTTGAAGCAACTGCTATTACACCGAGCACCTCAATGTCTTCATGCCTTGCCACATATTTAAGGGCCGTTTCACCAAGCCCTTCGCCGACATAGCCGGAGTCATCAAACATGACAAGTATAGGGTCATTGGGGGCTTTCTTGATCATCTTCACGATATCAGTTCCTGACAAAACAGATGGATTCCCGTGGGACATAGAGATGCATCTGCCGCCAATATCCTTCGCTACATGCTCGGCAGTCCTTCTTGCATACTCATCGCCATCTGTAATCAGTATGACTTTCCTGCGTTCATCCATTGCTTTGATGTCCTTTCGCTTTACATAGTCAGTCTACAAAATACATCCAGTGAAACAGCGATCCAAATACTTTCCCGAATACGATGGCCATCAGCAGAACAACTATTTTGCCGTCAATCCCAAGCCTTTTGGCCAGCAGCGGCAGGACGTTAAGCACTTCTGTAAGTGCTGCCGCCACCATCCCCACAAAAATCCCGCCTGCCAGACCGAAAAGAACAAGGATAAAACCCGGAAAGTAAAGCCGCGGGTCCTGAAGGCTTGCAGATGTTCCTGCAACCGCCCCGATTACAACTGCCCATTCATAGTGATGGATCATTTTCATTGTCTTTGACAGCTGGGTCAGCCTTGGAATGATCCCCAGCACAGTCAGAAACGCAACAAATCCTGCCCCCACAGAGACGCCTCCCGCAAATCCCAGGAAAATGACGATAATGATGCTAATGGTCATCAAGGTTCTTCATGCTTTCTTTATTTTCATGCATGATGACATACCGGTCGAGATCCTGCTGGTAATTGAACATTTCAACCTCCAGCGGGCTGGGCTCCTCATTGAGCCTTTTTTTGAAAACATGATTAAAGAAAATGATCATGCCAAGTCCAAGGCCAAGAGAATAGGGAATTTGGAACAGCAGGGGCTTTTTCTCCACTTTTCCGGTGATGATTGTATAAATCCGCTGATGCACTGTCTGCATGCTGACATCTTCATGAAAATTCATGATTGTCAGTGCGGCACCAAAAAACAGCAAAAACCAGATTAGCAGGAAAAACGCTGTGGATGCTTTTTTCTTTTTATAGATCACCTCAATGATTGTCTGGGAGGGACCGACAGCCTGTATATCGAGCTGCAGCTTTTCTGCGGCAATGGCCTGGATCACCTGGACAATGTCAATGACAATGATATTCCGGTCATGATCTGAAACGTGATGGATGGAAAGATTCCCTAACCGTTCATAAAGTGTTTCATCGGCAATAATCAAGGCAATGTCCTTTAGCTGGACGGAAGCCTGCGGACGCACTTGAATACGGTTCCTGAGCCGGACATAAACCGTTTTTTCCATTATGATCACTTCCCAAACAGTGTTTTCCTTGTATAAATAGTATTCGTAATAAAATTCCAATCATGTCGACCAAAAATTGGGGATAATGGAAAGCCGCTCTGGACTGCCCGGGAATCAGTACACAAAAAAGACCGGATGGATTCACATATCCATCCGGTCTTTCATCTGCTGCAGGATTTTCTTCTCGAGCCGGGAGACCTGCACCTGTGATATTCCCAGCCTTGCTGCCACTTCAGACTGTGTCTGATCTTTATAATATCTGAGATAAACAATCAGCCTTTCCCGCTCATCCAGCTCGCGGATTGCCTCTTTGAGGGCTATCTGGTCAAACCACTTGCCATCATTGCCATCATCGATCTGATCCAGCAGTGTGATAGGGTCGCCGTCGTTTTCATATACAGTTTCATGAATGGAGGATGGCGTCCTGCCTGCTTCCTGGGCAAGGATGATATCCTCAGGAGGGATTTCCAGATAAGCGGAAAGCTCTGTTACAGTCGGAATCCTTCCAAAAGTCTTGGTCAGCTCGTCTTTTGCCTTGCGGATTTTATTTCCCATTTCCTTCAGGGAGCGGCTCACCTTCACAGTTCCATCATCCCGGATGAAACGCTGTATCTCCCCGATGATCATAGGAACGGCATAGGTTGAAAACTTTACATCATAGCTCAGATCAAATTTATCAACCGACTTCAAGAGGCCGATGCAGCCGATCTGGAATAAATCATCCGGCTCATATCCTCTGTTTAGAAAACGCTGGACCACTGACCAGACGAGCCTCATGTTTTTCTGGACAATCGTGTCCCGTGCCCCCTGGTCTCCTGCCTGGCTTTTTTGTATGAGCTCTTTTACCTCGTGATCCTTGAGATACGTCTGGGTCTTATCTGTCTTTACCTCCACATCCATAGCATGACTCCCTTAATTGCATAGCATTTTACTGTTTGATAAATGCTTCCTTAAACGGATTTCGGTGCCTTCTCCTGGGTGTGAGCGAACTTCTATCTCATCCATGAAATTTTCCATGATTGTAAAGCCCATGCCGGAACGTTCCAGCTCTGGTTTGGTTGTAAACAGCGGCTGCCTGGCCTCTTCCACATCCCCGATCCCGAGCCCTTCATCTCTGATTGTCATATCAACGAAGCCGTCCTCAATACTGACAAAAATATAGACAATCCCTTTACTGTCATTGTTATAGCCATGGATGATCGAGTTGGTAACTGCCTCTGATACGACCGTCTTGATTTCAGTCAGTTCATCCATTGTCGGATCAAGCTGGGCGATGAAAGCCGCGACGGTCACCCGGGCAAAGGACTCATTCTGGCTCAAAGCGCTGAATTGCAGATTCATTTCATTTTTCATTGTCAGGCAACCCCCAATCGCTGAAGTGCAAATTCTTCAGTCGGCTCAAGACGGATGATTTTAAACAGCCCGGACATATCGAATAGCCTCTGTACCGCCGGTGAAATGGCACAGACGACCATCTCGCCGTGAAGCTGCTTAATTTGCTTATACCTGCCCAGGATCACTCCAAGGCCTGAGCTGTCCATAAAGGATAATTGCTCCAGATTGAGGACAATGTGGCGGATCCCATAAGACTCTATGGCGTTTGTTGCCTTTTCCCTTAATTCATCTGCCGAATGGTGGTCCAATTCTCCGCTTAAGCGAATGCACAGCACATCATTTTTTACTTCCAATCCAATCATCAGACTCATGACTGATAGCCTCCTTCTCTGCTGCCGGAACCATTTACAGATCCGGCCGGCTGTCCATGCCTCATCTCCTGCATGGATCAAGCCTTTCTAGAGAGTCAATTTCGCTGAAGGAGGCCCTTATTCCTTCCTGAAGGCAAAACTAGTGCGGTTTCGCTAAATTTTCCTTGATGCACCTTTTTTTCGACATCAATTTGATTTCGTGAAAATGCCGAGAGCCCGTTTATAGAGCGTCCACCAGCCTGCCTCTTTCACTTCGCTTTTGGCCACCAGCGGGCTTTCCACGATTGTCTTCCCATCTTTTTCAACTTTCAGCGTACCAATTTGATCGCCTTTAGCTATTGGGGCTTTCAGGTCTTTTTTCAGGACGACGGTTTTCTTGACTGCCTTTGTGTCTTCGCCTTTTTTCGTCAGCAGTGAGATCGGCTCGCTTGTCAGAGCTTCGACCTGCTTTATCTCGCCTTTGCTGACTTTGGCAGAACCTAAAGCTTCATTCCGCTTATACATTGGATGTGTCTCATACTGGCTGAAAGCATAATCCAGCATCTTGGTTACCTGAGCATTTCTTTCTTTCGATGTCGGAGCACCAAAGACAACTGCGATTACCCTCATCCCGTTTTTCTCAGCTGTAGCCGTCAGGCAATATTTCGCTTCATTTGTAAAGCCTGTCTTCAATCCGTCGACTCCCGGATAGAAGCGGACCAGCCTGTTTGTATTGACCAGCCAGAATTTCTTGTCGGTATCTTCCCTTAAATAAGCTTCATATGTTCCTGTAAACTTGGTTATGCCTTCATATTTCAGCAGTTCCTTTGCCATAAGTGCCATATCATGGGCTGTGCTGTAGTGCTCGGTTACAGGCAGGCCTGTTGCATTCTTGAAAATCGTGTCCTTCAAGCCAAGGTCTTTGGCTTTTTTATTCATCAGCTTGACGAATTCTTCTTCTGAACCGGCGAGCCTCTCAGCCATGGCAACAGATGCATCATTTCCTGATCCGATGGCAATCCCCTTCAGCATCTGTTCTGTTGTCATTTCTTCGCCCGGTTCCAGGAATATTTGCGAGCCGCCCATGGATGCTGCATATTCACTCGCCCTGATCTTTTCATCCATGGAAAGCTTGCCCTTATCAATCGCTTCCATGATCAAAAGCATGGTCATGATCTTAGTCATGCTTGCTGGAGGCAGCTGTTCATTGCTGTTCTGCTCATATAAAACAGCCCCGGTATCCCGCTCAATCAAGATCGCCGATTTTACGTTGTCAACCAGCTTGACGCCGCTTTCTTCGGCTAAGGCTGCCGGTGCCATCATTGCTGATAGTAAAACAAACACCATTATAGAAACGATTCGCTTCATCACATAACCCTCCATTCTTTATAGCCTCCATTTTTTCCAAAGGAGACAAATTTATACAATAAATTGGCGGAGGTACGGTTTTTATTTTACATGAGCCGTTTCAGATGGGTTTGAGAATTTAAGAGCTTGTATAATGGAGGGATTGCCCGAGAGCTGGAGAGGCTGCTTTCACTTATTTTCGGAGTGCTCTAAGGGGACCGGAAAGCACGCGGGAGTCAAGGCATAAAAAAGCTGCACCCTTAAGGGATGCAGCTTTTCCATACAATGTTATTCAGTAATTTCTTCATGCACCAGTACAGGGGCATCTACTTTGGAAGCCGTGATTTTGATGCTGCTGTACAGGCGTTCTTTGACTTCTTCAACGTTTTCGAAATTGCTGTAGATGGTGGCAAGTGATTCTCCTTTTGAGACAGTGTCGCCGATCTTCTTGCGGAGCATGAGCCCGACGGCAAGATCGATTTCAGATTCTTTAGTTGCCCTTCCTGCACCAAGGACCATGGCAGCCGTTCCTACGGCGTCAGCGACAATTTCTGAAACATAGCCATCTTCTTTTGCTTCAAGTTCATAAACAAATTTGGCCTGCGGCAAACGGGAAGGATCATCGACAACAGAAGCGTCCCCTCCCTGTGAGCTGAGGAAGGTTTTCATTGCTTCAAGGGCGGATCCGTCCTTGATTGCCTGTTCAAGCATTTCTCGTGCTTGTGCCGGGGTTTCTGCCTTTTCAGCCAGCACAACCATATGGCTGCCTAGTACAAGGCACAGCTCAGTCAGATCTTCCGGTCCTTCGCCTTTTAATGTGTCGATTGCTTCTTTCACTTCCAAGGCATTGCCGATGGCAAAGCCAAGCGGCTGGCTCATATCTGAAATGACTGCCATCGTCTTGCGGCCGACATTGTTCCCGATCCTCACCATTGCTTTCGCAAGTTCTCTTGAATCGTCAAGCGTCTTCATGAAGGCGCCAGCCCCCGTTTTCACATCAAGGACAATGGCATCTGCGCCGGCTGCAATCTTCTTGCTCATGATAGAGCTGGCAATGAGCGGGATGCTGTCTACCGTCGCTGTTACATCGCGGAGGGCATATAATTTTTTATCCGCCGGCGTAAGATTACCGCTCTGTCCGATGACGGCAATTTTGTTCTGATTGACCAGCTTGATGAACTCTTCGTTTTCTATCTCTACATGGAAGCCTTCAACCGCCTCCAGCTTATCGATGGTACCGCCTGTATGGCCAAGGCCGCGGCCGGACATTTTAGCGACCGGGACACCGACAGCCGCTACAAGAGGGCCGAGCACCAGCGTAGTTGTATCGCCGACTCCCCCTGTGGAATGCTTGTCGACTTTAATGCCTTCGATTTTTGACAGATCGATTTTATCGCCTGATTCTACCATGCTCATCGTCAGGTCGGCTCTCTCACTTTCTGTCATGCCCTGGAAAAAGATAGCCATCGTTAAAGCACTGATCTGATAGTCAGGAATTGAACCGTCAGTATAGCCTTTTATTATGAATTGGATTTCTTCCGAAGACAGCTCTTTGCCGTCGCGTTTCTTTTCTATTAAGTCAACCATTCTCATATTCGTCACCACTTTTTCTTTATTTAAGCACCAAACTGGCGTACAAGCTCTTTCACATAAGAGAGGAAGTTCGCCTTCACTTTTTCAGTCGTTTCAATTACTTCTTCATGGTTTAAAGGCTGATCCAGTATGCCTGCTGCCATATTGGAAATGCAGGAAATACCCAGTACTTTCAGGCCTGCATGCCTGGCCACGATTACCTCAGGTATCGTCGACATTCCGACTGCGTCACCGCCCATAGTGCGGAGCATCCTCACTTCTGCAGGCGTTTCATATGTAGGGCCGGTATTGCCAACATATACACCTTCCTGGATGCTGATATTCAGCTTGCCTGCAATCTCTCTTGCCTGCTGGCGCAGATCCCTGGAGTATGCTTCCGACATATCAGGAAAACGGACGCCAAGCTTGGAGTCATTAGGTCCAATCAGAGGATTGCTTCCCATATTGTTGATATGGTCCGAGATAAGCATTAAATCTCCTGGTGCAAAGCTTTCATTAACACCGCCGGCAGCGTTTGTCACGATCAGGATTTCCACTCCGAGCTCCTTCATGACTCTTACAGGGAAAGTGACCTTGTCGAAGCTGTAGCCTTCATAATAGTGGAAGCGCCCTTGCATAGCCACAGCCTGTACACCGTTCAGAAGGCCGAATACAAGCTGGCCTGCATGCCCTTCAACTGTTGAAACAGGGAAATCAGGAATTTCATTATAAGGTATTTTCACTGGCTGTTCGATTTCATCTGCCAGAACGCCGAGCCCGGAGCCAAGAATCAAACCGATTTTAGGCGTTTCTCCATACTTTTCTTTTAAAAATTGTGCTGCATTTTGAATTTTTCCGTAGTCCATTTTATAATCCCCTTTTTATCAGACAGTACTGAGCGGATAACCGGCCGCAGCCATCGCCTGCCAATCTCCTTCTATGGCTCAGCTTGTCAGTTGTTTAAAATATGACCCGGGCTTACAATTCACCCAGAAAGCTTTTTCCGAATTTTGGCGCGGCCACAGCAAAGTTTTCCGCTACAGTAGCGCCGATATCGGCGAATGTCTGCCTGATTGGCAGCTCTTTTCCGACCGCCATGCCCTTAGAATAAGCCAATAATGGGACATATTCACGTGTATGGTCTGTCCCGGGATGTACCGGGTCATTCCCGTGGTCAGCCGTAATGATGAGCAGATCATCTTCCTTCAGCTTATCAAACACTTCCGGAAGGCGGGCATCATATTCTTCCAGCGCTTTCCCGTAGCCCTCCGGGTCCCGTCTATGTCCGAAAAGGGCATCAAAGTCCACAAGATTCAAGAAGCTCAAGCCTGTGAAATCCATATCCATCGTTTCGAGGAGCTTATCCATCCCGTCCATGTTAGAGACAGTGCGCAGTGACTTTGTCACACCTTCGCCGTCATAGATGTCGGAAATCTTTCCGATGGCCAGTACATCCAGTCCGCCGTCCTTCAGCTCATTCATGACCGTCCTGTCAAATGGCTTCAGGGCATAATCATGCCTGTTCGCTGTCCGCTTGAATGCACCAGGCTGTCCGATGAAAGGACGTGCTATCACTCTTCCAACCATGTATTTCTCATCAAGTGTCAGTTCCCTGGCGATTTTACAGATTGTGTACAGCTCATCAATCGGCACAATCTCTTCATGGGCTGCAATCTGAAGGACCGAGTCAGCCGAGGTATACACAATCAGGGCTCCTGTCTTCATATGCTCTTCCCCAAGCTCATCAAGGATCTCAGTGCCGCTTGCCGGCTTGTTCCCGATGATCTTTCTGCCTGTGCGGGCTTCAAGCTCTGACAAAAGCTCATCCGGGAAGCCGTCCGGGAATACCCTGAACGGTGTCTCGATATTCAGCCCCATGATCTCCCAATGCCCTGTCATGGTGTCTTTTCCGTTTGATGCTTCCTGCATCTTTGTATAAGAAGCGAGCGGCTTCTCTGATTTTTCAATACCTTTGATTTCTTTGATATTGCTGAGGCCCAGCCGGCCCATGTTCGGCATGTTCAGCCCGTTCATCCTTTCAGCGATATGGCCAAGCGTATCAGATCCCTTGTCGCCGAAGCGCTCAGCATCCGCTGCCTCGCCAATTCCCACCGAATCCATAACAATTAGAAAGATTCTTTTATATGTATGCGAATTCATGTGCTCTCCTCCTAAACATGTACACGTTTTCAATTTATTTTACAAATATATGTTACCCTTTTTCAAAAGTATTAACCTGCGAGAGGTTTAGAATCGTCAGAAGTCTGACATCTATATTCTACAAAACAAATAACCTAAAAAACAAGAAAAAACTGCTTTATATTCAGCAGTTTTATCAGATTTATTTTTTTGCAGATTTATAAACTCCAGTTTTATCAGGCACGGGGATGAAATTTTGAATATACATCCTTCAGCCTTGTTTTCGTGACATGGGTATATATCTGGGTTGTTGATATATCCGCATGACCGAGCATCTCCTGTACTGCCCGCAAATCTGCTCCATTTTCCAGCAGATGGGTGGCAAAAGAATGCCTTAGAGTATGAGGGGTAAGCTCTTTTTCAATGCCCGCATCGCCTGCAAGCTTTTTCAGTATTTTCCAGAACCCCTGGCGGGTCAGCTGCCTTCCATGATGGTTCAGGAATAATGTATCATCTCTGCGGCTTTTCGAAACAAAATTCGGCCTTCCATGCAGAAGATATCTTTCAATTGCTTCTGAAGCTGTTTTCCCAATCGGAATGATTCTTTCTTTATTTCCTTTCCCGATGCAGCGGACAAAGCCCATTGTCAGATGGACATCGCCTATCTGCAGTCCGATCAGTTCACTGACCCTGATTCCTGTTGCATACAGGAGCTCAAGCATCGCTTTGTCGCGGAGGCTGTAATGGCTCGAGTCTGAGGGCGATTCCAGGAGGGTTTCCACTTCTGCCATGCTCAGGACCTTTGGAAGGCTTCTTTCCTGCTGCGGCGACTCAATATGTACAGATGGATCATTTTCGCATACCTTCTCCCTGAGCAGGAACTGATGGAAGGCACGGATGGAAGCGATATGCCTGGCAAGGGTCTTGGCAGATTTCCCCTGTTCCTTCAGCTTTTTCAGGAACTGGACGATATGGACCCTTTGGACTTCATTCAAACTGGCAAGCCCTTCGCTTTTCACAATGAATTTAAGATAATTTTTCAAATCCCGTTCATAAGAGACAATTGTATTGTTGGCAAGTCCCTTTTCAATCAATAAAAAGTGAACAAAATCTTTCAGCCTGTCTTCCATTTATGCATTACTCCCCATTGTGGTAAAACAGAATCAGTCTGTCAAACCAGTCGGTTTCATCAGAAACTGCATCACCAGATACCCTGACGGCGCTGCCTTCCGGCTCATCATAACGGTGATAGCTCTGATATTCTTCATTTAACCATAAAAGCCCATAATAAAAAAGGATTGTACATCCCGTAAACAGGACAAATACCTTCAATGTTTTAAACGTCATAATCATCCAGGATCTCATCATTCTTCCTCCAGCTGCATTCTATAATAAAAGATATGCCAAGCTGGACAAGATTTATACCTTCCCGGCTAAAGCTTTTGGCATTTCCGGCTTTTTTTCGGAGAATAATAAAAACCTTTTCCGGTTTAAAGAAAAGGTTCCAGTCAATCAGCCTCATCGGCGCTTTCTTCTTTATCCTGGCAGCGGTAGCAGATGCCATGAAATGTCAGGCGGTGATCTTTGATCTTAAAGTTCCAGTCACGCTCAACTATCGCTTCGACATCCTCCAGAAGGTCATCCTGGATCTCATCTACTGCCCCGCATTCTATGCATACTAAATGGTGGTGGAAATGGGCGGCGCCTTCCTGCCTCAGGTCATAGCGGGAAACTCCATCACCAAAATTGATTTTATCGACAATTTTCAGTTCCGTTAACAGCTCCAGTGTGCGATAAACGGTCGCCAGTCCTATCTCAGGCGACTTCTCTTTGACAAGGAGGTATACATCTTCCGCGCTCAGATGATCTTCTTCATTCTCCAGCAGCACACGGACTGTTGCTTCACGCTGCGGTGTTAATTTATAGCTTGACGAATGCAGCTGTTTTTTAATTCTATCTATTCTGGTCTCCATCCCGTAAAGTCCCTCCCTCGCACTGTCAGTTCTCATTATAACAGATAGGGAGATGTTTTCAAAATAAAATCATTATAAATAAGAAGATACAATTATTATAATAAAATATATTCATTCTTATATTATAATCACTACAAAATAAGCAATCAAGGCTTTATACTGCTGACAACCGATTTCATCAAAGCCGGGGAAAGATAGGCTTCTATGCCGGCAGCCACTGATAATAATAGAACTGCCGCGCAGAACACCGCCAGGTACCTTCCAAACATCGGCACGACCGGCTGGCCGAGATTTTTCATAAATTGCCTCCTGATCATCTTTAAAGACAGAGCCACTGTCATCGCTGCGGTGATGATAAAGATCGGAATGATGATGATATTCTGCGGCATAACTGATACAAAGGAAAGCAGGAACCCATCCCAGCCCATCCTGTTTACAAGAAAGCCGACTGTAAATCCGACAACCATACCCTTCATAAATAACAGCACGAGGATGACCGGCAGGCCGATGATGGAAATGCCGAGAAGCCACATCAGTCCAATGAACTTGCTGTTATGGAACAGGCTCTGGATAAAAAGATCATGTGACTCAGCTACAGTGCCGGCCGATACCTGTCCAAAAAATTGCGACAGATAGTAATATAAATCTTCCTTTTGATTGAAGCTCAGGCTGTTCACCACTACGGCACCGAAAATGACCCCCATCAGAAACAGGACGATGACGAATAAGTAGATCGAGGAATGCTCGCGAAAATGATTGGCTGCAAAGTTCTGGTACATACGTTTTTTCATTGCTCTTCCTCCTGTAAAATCTATTACTACATCCTATGCAGGGAAGAACAGTCTATGCCAGGATTCTATCATTTTGCCATTATTTTAAAAATATATTGCCAGTCTTTGTGCCACCCGATATAATCGGAACAATCACAAAGGAGGAGTGGAAAATGAATCCAATTTTAATCGACTTTCCTGAAATCATTGCAGAGACAGAAAGATTGTATATCCGGCCTTGCCTGCCAGGCGATGGCAAAGATGTGTATGATGCTGTCATAGCATCAAATGATGAGCTGAAAAAATGGCTGCCTTTCGCTGCCAAGGAACAGTCCCTCGAAGAAACAGAAGCAGGCATCCGCCGGTCATATGCCCAATTTTGGCTGAGGGAAGATATCCGCCTCCATATATACCGCAAAGAAGACGGCCAATTCATCGGATCGACCGGGCTGCACCGCATCGACTGGGAGGCCCGCAGGTTTGAAATCGGCTATTGGTGCGATTCGCGCCATCATAAGAAAGGTTATATCTCAGAAGCGGTCGAAGCTCTTATTGAGTTTACATTCAGCAGCCTGTCTGCCAACAGAATTGAGATCCGGTGCGATCCGGAGAACACAGCCAGCAGAAAAATCCCCGAGAGGCTCGGCTTTACGCTGGAAGCTACCTTAAGAAAAAATACCCTCTGCGCCAGCGGTGATGTGCTGCGGGACACTTGTATTTTTGCAAAGTTAAAAGAATAGAAAAAACCGGATCCGCTCTCTGGATCCGGTTTTTCGTTAGATATTTACAGTTATAGCCCGGCTCCTGTGTTCGTCCCCTTCAGCTGCTATTCCTGCTCAACTTTTCCGTACTTCCCTCCGCCGCCTGCTTTCAAGCTAAGCCGGCCGCTCCTCGCTTTGACGATCAGCCTAGCAAGCTTATCTGGAATGACCTCTTCCAGTGCCTCCTTCGGCACTCTGTGGAGTATGTCCATTTCAGTCCCAAAATGGTCCAGCAGCCTTTCCAGTATCTTTGGGCCGAGGCCGGGAATGAATTCGAGCGGCACTTGATGGACATATGGCGGCCTGTCTGCCGGTGCACTCCCAGCTGTCTTAAGCTCCATAATCCGATCGGCCACTCCCTTCACCTGCTTTATGCTTCCGCACTTCCGGCAGCCATTATGACCGGAAGCGAGGGGGGAATGGCAGTCCAGACAAACTGTCTGATGATATTTCCCCAGCTGCGGGTCCAGTCCGTAATTGGCGGAAATCCTTCTCCCTCCCTCTCTTTTCAAGGCTAAATGAAACTCATTGAATGAAGGCCCGGCCATTTCAATCTGCTGATATTCCCTGGCTATTTTTCCGAGAGAGTGAGCATCTGAATTTGTAAGAAAAGGGTACTGGTGCAGCTCATGAATCATATCAGCCATTTCTGTATCCGAACTCAGGCCCAGCTCGATCCCATCGATAAGATCTTTATCGAAGACCTCTTCAAGCGACCGGTCGACACCTTTTCCATACATGCTCTTGAAAGGCGTAAAGACATGGGCCGGAATGAATAATCCGCCAAGCGCTTTTACCTGTGACTGCAACTCTTTTCCTGATGCATAGATACGCTGTGAGCTTAAATGGATATTTTTAAGGCGGCCTTTCAGCCACAAAGAGAATTCCTTCATCACATCAAGGTTTGGAAAATAGCAGAGAACGTGGATGGGGCCCTTGCAGCTTTCATCATAGATTTCAAGCTCTGATCCTGGAATGATTGCGAGGCCGCCGTACAGCAGACCTCCTTCAGGCGATTGCACAAGCTCGCCCGTGGCCATAAGTTCTTCCATCTCGTCAATTACCTCTGGTGAATGGCAGTCAATAATCCCGATCATATCCAGGCCTTTACTGTCCCTTGCATGCTCGATGATATTGGAAAACACAAGTGATCTGGCCCCCGTTATTTTAACGGCGCGCCCTGACTTTGTCCGGCCGATATGGATGTGCATATCGGCATAATAAGTTTGAAGCATCATCTGTTCTTCAGCTGTTCGATCTGGAGATACTGGACAGCATAGACTGTTTTGGCATCATGGATTTTTTGCTCTTCTATATAAGCCTGCGCCTCTTCAAGAGTAAGTTCAATAACATCGACGAATTCATCCTCATCCGGAATGGCGGGATTTTCTATTTTTCTCAGTTTTCTGGCAGCATATATATGGAGAATCTCATCAGCGAATCCGGGTGAAGTATAAAAGGAAACGAGCTTTTCGATTTCTCCGCAAACATAGCCTGTCTCTTCTTCCAGCTCTCTTTTTGCACAAAGCTCCGGATCCTCGCCTTTTTCAAGCTTGCCTGCCGGAATTTCCACAATTGCCTTTTCAAGAGGTTTTCTGAACTGCTCTACCATCACGATTTTGTTGTCATCTGTAAGGGGAATGACAGCAACCGCTCCAGGATGCTTGACAATTTCCCGTTTTGAGTTTTTTCCGTTCGGCAGCTCCACATCGTCCACCTGAAGGGAGATGACCTTCCCGTTAAAAATCTGCTCTGTTTTTATCGTTTTTTCTTCTAAAGGATGCTTCACTGTTCTATCACTCCAGTTCTAATCCGATTATCTGCTCATACATTTTATCATACTTTATTTGGGGGAGTATGAATTGAAAATCCGCGTCCACTCTAAAGGCGTCATCCTTGCAGGCAAGGCATGGGAGATTCGTGAAAAATTGAGAGAGTACACAGTGAAACATACGCTGATCAAGGAATGGATCGATTCGGCAGAGGCAGCTGCCACCCCGGAAAAAGTCCGGCTCCGGAGGATAAAATAGTCTCTTATATTTGTGGCCATGCCCTTCTTTTAGATACAATGGACTCATCATAAGTTCGAGGTGAAAATATGAAAAAGAGAGAGCTTGGAAAGACAGGACTATATGTAAGCGAGCTGGGACTTGGCTGCATGTCCCTTGGAACAGATGCCCTTGAAGGAAGGAAGATCATCGAGGCAGCTTTGGAAGAAGGAATCAATTATTTTGATACCGCCGATCTATACGATTTCGGGGAAAATGAAAAGATTGTCGGCGAAGCACTCAAGGAAGTGCGCGAAAACGTCATTATTGCTACAAAAGCAGGCAACCGCTGGAATGAAGCAAAGGACGGCTGGAGCTGGGATCCTTCTAAGGCTTATATTAAAGAAGCGGTCAAGGGAAGCCTGAAGCGGCTGGGAACAGATTATATCGATTTGTATCAGCTTCACGGCGGAACCCTTGATGATCCGATAGATGAAACAATTGAAGCATTTGAAGAACTGAAGGAAGAGGGCTTTATCCGCCACTATGGAATCTCCTCCATCAGGCCGAATGTGATCCGGGAATACGTGAAAAGGTCCAATATCGCTTCTGTCATGATGCAATACAGCATCCTTGACCGCCGCCCGGAGGAGACAGCCCTTCCGCTTCTTAAAGAGAAAGCTATCAGCGCCGTGGTCCGCGGCCCTCTCGCCAAGGGGATGCTGAGCGATAAGATGCTCGGGAAAGCCCCAGGTTCTGTAAAGGAAAACGGTTATCTTGATTACAGCTACAAAGAGCTGGAAGACATTCTCCGCCACCTGAAAGAAGCTTCCGGCAATCGTTCGATGACAGAATTGGCCTTCCAATATGTCCTTTCCAGCCCTGCAGTCGCTTCTGTGGCTGCCGGCGCCAGCTCGGCCGCACAGGTCAGGGAGAATGCTAGGGCCGCGGCAGCTGGCCCTTTATCGGCTGAAGAACTGGCGGCCATCCAGTCTATCAGCCTGGCAAATCAATATGGACAGCACAGATAGGCCCTGGCGATTCCCGAGTAACGAAGAAAAGGAACAGGATCAAGTTAGATCCTGTTCCTTTCCTTCATTCTGCAGGTGCCAAGCCAGCGCCTTTTCATCAAGCAGCTTCACCACCGGATCCTTTTCCTTTATATAGGACTCAATATCATAAGGGTATTTCCGGGCGGCTACCAGCTTTGTCCTGCTGTATAAATCGGCTTCCTCCGGATGCTTCCGCAAATAATCCCGGAACAGCAGATGGCGGCCGATTTCAGGGTGCCCCTTTGGATAGCCGTGCAAATGGACCAGCCTTTCACCTGCTTCGGTAAATCTCACAAAATACCTCCGGCCGGGGATGCCGTTTTCTCCTTTTGCTGTATAGCCCCACCCCTGCAGTTTGGGTGCTGCCTCATCAAAGATGCCGGCATTGTCCGCTTCGGCCAGGATATCGATGATCGGCTTGGCGCTCATGCCGGGAATGGAGGTGCTTCCGATATGGTGTATGGGAGCTGATTCTCCAAAGACAGCGGCAAGGAGCTGTTTTTCCTCCTGAAAAGAATCGGCCCAGCTCCTGCTGTACGGCTGGACATCCACCTTCCTTGGCCGGGTTTCCATCATTTATACTCTTTCCAATTTAGATCGCTATCCTGGAGAAGCTCTTCAAAGCTCTTATTCTTCTCTCTTAAACGCCGTTCCTCTATCTTTCTTTTTTCCTCTTCCTCAGCCTTCTTCAATTCCTCATCCTTCAGCTGCTTCTTTGCTGCCTTCAGCTGATCCATCAGGTCCTGATTGAGCATATCCCCCAGTGTAACCGGCTTGTCGTCTTTTTTCTGCTGTGCTGTTTGGCGTTTTTTCTTCATGTTCTATCCCTCTTTTTGCGTATTTACAGGATATTATAGCATACAAGGAGCAGTGCCGAATTCTTCCCTGCTCATGTAAGGATCAGCTGATAAATTCGAGGAACTCGATTCTGTTCCCGAACGGATCTTCTGTAAAGAAGCGGTTTCTTCCATCAATCGGCGGCTCCTCCTTGATCACTGTGCCTGCCTCTTCCAGCCTGCTCCGCAGTCCCGCGAGATCTTCAACCACAAATCCAGGATGGGCCTTCCTGGACGGAAGGAAATCTTCCTGGATGCCGATGTGCACCTCCTGGCTGCCGCAGAGGAACCAGCAGCCGCCCCTCTTTTGCAGATTTCCAGGCTTGGGGATTTCCTCAAGCCCCAGCAGCTTTCCGTAAAATTCCCTGGCCTGCTCTTCTGTCCCTTTTGGAGCTGCCAGCTGAATATGATCGATCCCTTTAAAAGTGATTCCCATTTAAATTCCCCTCTCTATACAGAAGAAAGGTACAGCCGCAGAGGCTGCACCCAACTCTCATTAAAATGCCTCTGTTAAGACCGAGTCGTCCACCTGCAGTTCCGGCCCGGTCGAGCTGACCACCTCTTCAACCGTAAAGCCTTTCGCCACCTCAATCAGCTTCAGCCCCCCTGCTGTTACATCAATAACAGCCCGCTCGGTGATGATGCGGTCCACGACCCCTTTGCCAGTCAGCGGGAGGGAGCAGGACTTGAGGATCTTGCTTTCCCCGTTTTTATTTGTATGCTCCATGATGACGATGATCTTTTGCGCCCCATGGACAAGATCCATCGCACCGCCCATGCCTTTGATCATTTTGCCGGGGATCATCCAATTGGCCAGGTCCCCTTCCTCGGAAACCTCCATGCCCCCCAGAATGGCGACATTGACATGCCCGCCCCGGATCATCGCAAAAGATTCAGCACTGTCAAAATAGGCTGCACCCGGTATGGCCGTCACGGTTTCTTTTCCGGCATTGATCAGGTCGGCATCCACATCTTCCTTATCCGGATAGGGGCCGATCCCAAGAAGCCCGTTCTCGGATTGAAGGACCACTTCCTTGTTGCCGGAAATATAATTAGCCACAAGTGTCGGCATGCCTATGCCGAGGTTTACATAAAATCCGTCTTCAATTTCTTTCTCTGCCCGTCTGGCAATTTTCTCGCGCACGGCACCTTTATCGCTGCTCATATCTGCTGCTCCTTTCTCTCCTTAATTATGATTTGACAGTCAGCCGCTCAATCCGTTTTTCCTGGCTGCCTTTAATAAGGCTTTGCACATAAATGCTCGGCGTGTGGATGTTTTCCGGCTCAAGCCCGCCAGTCTCTACAAGGTTCTCCACTTCCGCTATGGTTGTTTTCCCTGCGGCTGCGATCATTGGATTGAAATTCCTCGCCGTTTTCCGGTATACGAGATTTCCCATACGATCCCCTTTCCAGGCCCGGACAAGGCTGAAGTCTGCGGCAAGCGCCTCTTCAAGCAAATATTCCTTTCCGTTGAAAATCCTGGTCTCTTTTCCTTCGGCAATCGGGGTTCCTACTCCGGCAGGTGTATAAAATGCCGGAATGCCGGCTCCGCCGGCGCGGATTTTCTCAGCAAGCGTTCCCTGCGGCAGCAGTTCGACTTCAATTTCACCTGATAGTACCTGGCGCTCAAATTCCTTATTCTCACCTACATAAGATCCGACCATTTTTTTGATCTGCTTGTTTTTTAACAGAAGGCCAAGACCCCAATCGTCCACTCCGCAGTTGTTGGAGATAACGGTCAGATCCTTCACCCCTTTTTCCACGAGGGCAAGTATTAGATTCTCAGGAATGCCGCAAAGTCCGAAGCCGCCCACCATCAGTACCGCTCCGTCCTGGATGCCGGCAACTGCTTCCTGGAAGGATGTATGTATTTTTTTCATCGTTTCTCTCCTCTCATTTTTTTCTTTTTTTGCTGTTCTTCCCCTCAGTGCAGGCGGGACTAGGCAAGCTCAACCACTGTCGCTACTCCCTGGCCGCCGCCAATGCATAGTGCTGCCAGCCCTTTCTCTGCATTCCGCTTTTTCATTTCATGCAGGAGCGTGACAAGGACCCTTGCACCGCTGGCGCCAATCGGGTGGCCAAGCGCAATTGCCCCGCCGTTTACGTTCAATATTTCATTGTTGAAGCCGAGCTCTTTTCCTACTGCAAGCGATTGAGCGGCAAAGGCCTCATTTGCCTCGATCAAATCCAGTTCTTCCATTGAAACTCCTGCCTTCTCCAACACCTTCTTGACCGCCGGCACCGGTCCGATTCCCATGATGCTCGGATCTACGCCGGCACTTGCGTTCGCTTTGATGACAGCAATCGGCTGGACCCCGAGCTCCTCCGCCTTTGCCCTGCTCATCACAACAAGGGCGGCTGCACCGTCATTAATGCCCGATGCATTGCCGGCAGTAACTGAGCCATCCTTTTTGAAGGCCGGCCTCAAGCCGGCAAGCTTTTCGGCAGTCGTCCCTTTTTTCAAATATTCGTCGCTGTCAAAGATGACCGGATCCCCTTTGCGCTGAGGAATTTCGACAGGCACAATTTCATCCTTGAAACGCCCGGCCTCTTGTGCTTTCTGCGCTTTTTCCTGGCTCCATGCTGCAAATGTGTCCTGCTCTTCCCTGCTGAGGCCATACTGCGAGCAGAGGTTTTCCGCTGTCATGCCCATATGGTAGTCATTGAATGCACACCACAGCCCGTCAGAGACCATGCTGTCCACCAGCTTCTGATCGCCCATCTTAAACCCTTCGCGGGCGCCTTTTAGCAGGTAAGGGGCCTGGCTCATATTTTCCATGCCGCCCGCAACGACGACTTCTGCATCCCCTGCCATAATCGCCTGATAGGCAAGATGCACTGCCTTCAAGCCGGAGCCGCAGACTTTATTGATCGTCATAGAGGAAACGCTTTCAGGAATCCCCGCCAAAATAGCTGCCTGCCTTGCCGGATTCTGGCCCAGCCCCGCCTGCAGCACGTTTCCCATGATAACTTCATCCACCTGTTCTGCCTCAAGCCCTGCCTTTTCCAATGCACCCTTTATGGCAGCGGCCCCAAGCGCCGGAGCTGAAACTCCCTTCAGGCTCCCGTTAAAGCTCCCGATCGCCGTCCTTACAGCACTCGCTATTACGATGTCTGTCTGCTTCAAGCTATTCACCCTTTCTAACTGCAATATGTATTAGTTCGAGCCAAAAATGAGAAATTCCTTTTATTTTGTCAAAATTTCTATTATTCTTGCTTTTTATTTTTCTTTTCTCCTACAATATAAGAAAGCCCTTTCATTAATCTTGCAATCTACAAATAAAAATATGTTGTCAGGAGTGAAATCATGACCCTCTGCCTGCCAAAGAAAGCGACCATCATAGAAGTAGGCCCGCGCGACGGGCTCCAAAATGAAAAAACGTTCATTCCAACCCCTGTTAAAAAGGAATTCATATCCGCGCTGAAAAAAGCCGGCTTTGCCGAGATGGAGCTTACCTCCTTCGTCTCACCTAAATGGGTGCCGCAAATGGCGGATGCAGCTGAAATTGCCGCCAGCTCTATTGGATCAGGTGTGCGCGATTTTGTCCTTGCCCCCAACAGGAAGGGCATTGAACGCGCCTATATGACCGGCTGCCGCGCGATTGCTGTCTTCGTTGGGGTAAGCGACAGCTTCAACAAAAAAAATATCAACAAAACAACAGCGGAAAGCATGGAGGAAATCCTGCCGCTGGTCAGGGAATTGAAGGAAAAAGGCTACTTTGTGCGCGCCTGCATCTCGACCAGCTTCTACTGCCCTTATGAAGGCAAAATAGAGGAAGACAGGACTGTGGAGCTTTGCCGCCAATTTACTCTCGCCGGGGCAGATGAGCTGAGTGTTGCCGATACGATCGGCATGGCTGCCCCTCATGAGGCATACTCCCTGTTCAGCAGGCTGAAGCACGAATTTCCGAATGTTTTGCTGACAGCGCATTTCCATGACACAAGGAAAATGGCTTTGACGAATATCTTTGCCGCTCTCCAGGCAGGGATCGACCGCTTCGACAGCTCTGCAGGCGGCCTTGGCGGCTGTCCGTTCGCTCCAGGTGCGGCAGGTAATGCGGCAACCGAGGATGTTGTGAATATGCTTGAACGGATGGGAATCAGCACTGGCATCAATTTGGACCTCCTTATGGATGCCATTGATATTGTACAGCCCCATCTCAGCCGGCCGATTGAAAGCGCGATTTACCAGCTGTATTTGGGAGAGGCATCCAGGGAACGAGCAGGTTCATAATCTGTTTTATCTGCATAACTTCCGCCTTTGTGAGCACTTTAAGAATTAATGCTAAATCAAAGGAGGAATTATCATGAGCCAGAAGCGGGACAAAGGGAACAGCCAGAAAGGCAAGCCTGCAAGCGATACTGTCAATCATACGATTGCGGCTGAAGAGCTGGAAAAAGCCATTCACCCGGCAAGGGGCCAGAATTCTCCGCAATAGCCGTTCAGCAGCCGCGATTGCCGTGGCTGTTTTTCGTTCACAGAGCAGAATTTTTCTTTAGGAAGAAAACGATGATTTTCCGTCCGTTTTCATTTCGAAGAGCATCTGCTAATGGTAAAATAAAGAAAAACCTTATTTTGGAGGGATCGTCTTGAGAAAGGCATTCCGTTACCTTTTTTCACTCCTTGTCTTTTTAACCTCGATCGGTGTGTATTTTACCAATCGGATCATGTATATGAAGAAAAAGGATGACAGCTTTATCCTCAACAGGGAAACTGAAGCCGGAAGGGTAGATCCTCTTTCCTTCAGCAGCCTTGCAAAAAAGGAGGTTTTGATCCCATCCCCTTTTGGTTACTCCCTGAAGGCGGTTCTCGCAGAGCCGCACTCTTCGAACAAATATATTATCATCTGCCACGGAGTGACAGAAAATAAAACAAACAGCATTAAGTATATGAATCTGTTCCTCAACCGCGGATTCAACGCCCTCATCTATGACCACCGCCGGCATGGAGAATCCGGCGGCAAGACGACGAGTTATGGGCATTATGAAAAATTCGACCTTCAGGCCGTTGTCCAGTGGCTGAAAAAAGAGAAAGGCGATGACCTGCTCCTGGGGATCCACGGCGAATCGATGGGAGCGGCCACCATGCTGCTGTATGCCGGAATGCTGGAGGATGGAGCCGATTTTTATATAGCCGACTGTCCGTTCTCGGATTTCAGGGAGCAGCTTTCTTACCGGCTGAAAACAGAAATGAAGCTGCCGCCACAGCTGGTTCTTCCGGTGGCAGACATTTTCCTGCGCCTAAGGGAAAAATATTCTCTGAACGAAGTATCCCCCATCGCTGTCATCGACCAGATCAAAAAGCCGGTGCTGTTCATCCACAGCACGAAGGATGATTTTATCCTGCCCACCATGACAGAGGCCCTTTTCCTGCGCAAGCCCGGCCCGAAAAAACTGTTTCTTGCCATGAACGGGGTCCATGCCCAGTCCTTGAATGAAAACCGCAATGACTATGAGAAAGCCATCGACGAATTTCTTGAAGACTATATTTTTAAAAAGGGGCCGATGGCCGCCGGTTCTTAAACAGATAGGGAGGAGGCTTTTTGAAAGCCTCCTCCCTTTATGCTCCCGCAGCATAACAGCCGCCGTCACTATCTGTTTTTCTGCTGGCTGACGGCCTTCCCCTCGGCAGACAGGCCCCTCACGAGTTCGAACTCACCGGCCGCAAAATAAAAGCGCCCCTCTTCCGTCTCTATCAGCTTCGCCGGCTGGAATGAATCCTTCTTTCCCGCTTCCACTGCTGTTATGTCATTGTTCAGGATCCGCCCAAACACAATCGGCACTTTATGCTTCAGATTGCCTTCTGTGTCATACTGATAGAAGGTTTCCGGATAGACCGTCATATGATCGTTCTGCTTATATTCCCAATGGTTATGGCCCGCGTTCTTCCAGCCGGCCTTCTTGCTTTCCTGCAGATAGGCGGCGGCAACTGCCTGCACCTTTTCCGCCCCATTGTCCGCTTCCCGCTCCTGCTCTGTCAGATACAACACAACCGTGCCGCCCTTCACCTTTTCTTTATGTATCACCTTCTGGACATTGAAAGGCACTTCTGTACTCATCGCTTCCTCGAAGGTTTTAGGCTGGCATGCTGCAAGGAAGATGGCCGCCAGCATGATCCATAAGCCTGCCTTTTTCTTCATTCTCCCGCCCCCTTTAGCATCTCTTTTATCATTAAATGAAGGAACAGCCTGTAACATGCGCCAAGGTGCGCTATGGTTCTCTAGCCTTATTCGGCTTTTTTGAAACCTGAATTGATAAAAAATTCCATTTTGAGTTTTGAGCCGGAACAAAAGCGCAAGCGCCTTGATCACCTTAAGGAACGCAGACTAAGAACGCCACGTCCTGTGGCAACATCTGCATGACCAGCTTCCTGGGGGCCTCAAGACGAACCTCCCGGAAAGGCGTTCTTTGCCTTTTTGGGAGGTTCGGCTTATGACTTCGGCGCTGCTGCTGGACGTGGATCAAGAATTGAAAATTATCCACAAGTCTTCCAATTTATAAATTCTTCAACTACAAAAAAACAGACCGCATTGCGGCCTGCCTCAGGAAATCTTATTAATGAAGCTCATTCTCGGATTCAAGTATTGATTCGGGCTTTTCAGCTGAAAACAATTGGCTTGATCGGAATAATCGATTGTCATGCTTTCATCGAAAAAGACTTCTTTTGATTTTTCTATATAGATGCTGCCGGCTTCGGTGCTGATTTCCCTGTCGCCGGAATCCACTCCATCCACCAGCCATAAGGCGCTTACGCCGCTGACAACACAGCCGCAGCCTTCTGTATCATATTTTAATTTTAAATAGCCTTCTTTTCCGGCTGTTTTTTCTTTGAGTTTTTCCTGTGCTGTTCTAGTGACTGCAATTTTCATGGGAAAATCACCTGCTTTCGTTTCATAATCCCATTCTAGCATAAAGCAGGCATTCCACCTTTTCATGTGCTCAGCACTTCCGCCCTGCTGGACAAGCCGGCCCGCCGGTATGGGAATAACCCGGCAGGTGACAGCTCTGCCGGATCAAGGCTGGCTTTTCCCGGCATCTTCCGGACGGGGCTGGTCTTTCCGCTCCATTCCGCTGAGCGAATGGCGGTTAAACCTTCCTTTATCCGCCCCTGCTCCCGGAGCAATATTGGACATGGGCAGCTGCTCAAGCTCTTTGCCTCTTGGCATAAGAAACACCTCCTGCCTTTAAGGTGCTCCCCCTGCGCAAATCCATTCTCTTTTCCTGCCGCTATTCCCCGGCGGCCCTGACATCGGCAACCGTGTTCAGCGGGATGCGGTGGACCTCGCCAAAATGGTCTATGACATGAAGCTTTTGGCCGATTTCATCCCAATAGTGGATGTTTCCGATTACGAGTTCATGACGGTGAGTGCGGAAGTGGGTGATGGCAACCGCCTGGCCGAACTCCATCGCTTCAGCAAGTGTCTCATTCATCTGTTCAAGCTGCTGCTCATCCAGTTCTTTCGGCTTTTCATAGGTGTCCTCTTTCGCCCAGTCCCGGAGCAGCTTTACATGCTCTGGGAGCATCATCGACGTCCATTTTATCCTTCCCCTGTCCCGGATCATATCTCTGCCTCCTTACATTTTATGGCCCCCGACCAGTGTAGCCCGATGTTTGGCTGTCCCTGCCGCAGTATATGATATCGCCCGCAGCAGCGCACCGGATCCGAAACGGCGGCGGATGCTGTCGACGGTGTATCCGAGCTCCCTGCTTTTCCAGCTGTTCAGGTCAAAAAGGCTGAGCTGGAATTCATGGTCATCCACAATATTGCCAAGGGCCATTGAAATTTTCCTGACCGTCTTCCCAGAGTAATTTTCCTGAAAAAGTTCCAGGCAGACCCGGTAAATATCCATGGTGACATTGGTCGGCTGATCGATGGTGCGCGACCGGTAGAAGCCGCCTCCAAATTCATCCTGGCTGTATCCCACGCCAAAGCTGACTGTCCTTCCCGCCTTGCGGTGGTTTCTGGCCCTCCTTGCCAGCTCTTCGCACATTTCAAGGATCACCTGCTTGATTTCCCCTTCATCCTTATAATCGCGCAGCAGGATCTGGCTTTTCCCAAAACTGATCTGCCCCTCCATGATCGGCGCGCCGATGTCGGAAAGATCAACGCCCCAGGCATGGTGGTAAAGCTGGTTCCCCATGATGCCGAATTTCTTTTCCAATGCTTCCAGATCATAGCGGGCCAGCTGCCCTACAGTGAAAATGCCCATCCCGTTCAGGGTCTTCTCCACCCTTCTTCCGATCCCCCACATGTCCCTCAGGGGCGAAACCTTCCAGAGCTTCTCCTTGACATCATCGTATGTCCATTCAGCAATCCCCTTCTGCTTCGCCTCAAGATCAAGGCACAGCTTGGAGAGCAGCATATTAGGGCCGATGCCGATGGCACAGGGCAGCTGGAACTCCCTTTCAATATCATCCTTGATTTTCTCGGCAATGGTATAAGCGCCTCCCCAAAGCTTTGCAGCTCCGTCAACTTTGATGAAGCTTTCATCCACACTGTAAGTATGGATGCTTTCCTTCGGGACATAGCGGTGGAATACACGTGTAATCTCGGTGGAAATTCTCAGATAGGTGGCCATTTTCGGTTCTACCACGATAATGCGGGGATCTTTCGGGATTTCAAAATAGCGGGTTCCGGTCTTGACGCCAAATTCTTTTTTCATCCGCGGGGAGGCGGCGAGGACAATGCTTCCTTTCCGTTTTTTATCACCTACTACAGCAAGATAGCATTCAAGCGGGTCGAGGCCCTCCATCACAGCGGAACAGCTTGCATAAAAGCTTTTCATATCCACACATAAAATTTGGTTGTTCGGCATCGTGCTGTAATCGATCATTTCTTTTCTCTCCCTTGGCGCTTGGCTGCATTCCTCTTAGGCCCAATTAGCTTACAGATTCAGATATCCAAAAAGAACATCTGTTCTAATTCATTATACCCACTATATTAAGCGAATATGCGTTCGCATTCAATGGAAATTTTACGACGAATTTCTTGATTCCGGTTTGCCTGCCAGCAGATAAGCTGTTTTTCCATTGTTTCGCAGCCTGACGGCCCGGGCTTCCATTGGGGGAAAGATTGGCTATAATGGCAGGAGGGAGGAATCTCGATGGACAGAAAATTGATATACAAAATGGCGGCCGGCTGCCTTGGCCAGTACGGCTTTGACGGCAGCTTGATCAAGCCTGGCAGCAGGGAATTTGAAGAACTTTACAGGCGTATTGAGGAGAAGAAAAATGAAGATGCAGAAGCGGATTTGCACGAAATAGTCGAAGATGCGGTATATGGATTTGTCACCGGGTCTCCTTACTTTTAAGAACAGCAAGAATGAAAAACAAACAGGACCCTCTGCTGGAGGGCCCTGTTTGTTGGCGAAAGGCGGATTTTTGACTTTATTAGCAAGTTTTTCAGTTTATTAGCAACTTTTTTATTTTATTAGCAACTTTTTTATTTTATTAGCAAGCTTTTCAGTTTATTAGCAAATTTTCCCGTTTATTAGCAACTTTCCGGTTTTATTAGCAACTCTGCAAAACTGGAGGCACTATTACAATTCCCTCCAAAAAAAACCGCACTCATTTTTTATTGAATGCCCGCCGGCCGGCCTTTTCAAAAAGGCGCGGGAAAAGGGCATAAATGGTGCTTCCGGCATTCATCCAGCGCGGGAGATTGATTTCCCTCCGGCCCGTCAGCATGCTGTCCACCACTTTTTCTGCCACATAGCGCGGCTGCAGCATAAAACGCTGGACATTTTTCACATAGGTCCCTTTTTCATCTGCAATATTAAAGAAATTAGTGGCAATCGGGCCCGGGTTGACAGTCGTCACATGCACCCCGAGATCAGCAAGCTCCATCCGGAGGCTGTTCGAATAGCCCAAAACAGCGTGCTTCGTGGCAGAATATACGCTCGATTTTGGCGTAGCGATCTTTCCTGCCTGGGATGCGATGTTAATGATGTGCCCGCTATTCCTGCTTCTCATAGAAGGCAGGACCATGCTCGTTGCGGCCATCAGCCCGATGACATTAACATCGAACATCCCTTTTATTTCCTCGATCGGCGCTTCATGCGCTTCCCGGAATACCCCGAAGCCGGCATTGTTCACAAGCACATCGACATGTCCCCACTCACCCAGGATCCGGGCGAAAACGGCCTGGACCGCATCTGTATCCGAAACATCCAGCCGGTCTGTATTTACTTCAGCACCATAGCGGGTTCCAAGTGCACCGGCAATCTCCTCCAGCTTTTCCTGATTCCGCGCCAAAAGCCACAGCCTCGCTCCTCTTTCCGCGCAAAGGGCAGCCATTTCCGCTCCGATGCCTCCTGATGCCCCGGTGATGACAATATTCTTTTCTCTAAGACGTCCTGACAGCAAAAAACCACCTCATTCAGCAATTGTATAAAAGAAGGCGCCGTCTTCCTCCTTAATAACAATTTCTCCTAACGACTCCAAATAGTCAAGCTGGGCTACTGTCTCCGAGAGAGTCAGGGTGAATTCCCGTTCATAAACGGCCGGAAACAGCCTCTGGCATACTTGGAAGGCAGTAAGCGGCCCTTCCTCAAGCCATCCTTTAACCTGCATTGCCCGGTCATGCTGGCGGCCGAGCCTCTTTTCAATCAGCGGGGGAACTTCGCTCACTTCAGGTCCATGGCCCGAATAAACAAGGCTGATAGGAATCTCCAGCAGCTTTTTCAGTGACTCATTATATTGAAGCATCGGCCTTGGACGTTCTGTTTCTCCAGAAAGCGGAGGCTCGAGGAGAGGATTTGGAGAAATACTGGCAAGCAGATGGTCTCCCCCGATGTAAGTGCCATCCTTTTCGCGGTACAGGCCTATATGGCTTTGTGCATGCCCCGGAGTTTCCACCACACTCCAGCCCGGCAGGCCTGGCGGTTCATCGCCTTCGCAGATCGAGCCGGTAAGAGAGCGGCTGCAGGAAAATCTAAGCGTTTTCTTCATCAGGGCAATGAACGGCAAATAAGCATCCGGAATGCCAAATTCGCGGAAAAGCCCCATGTAAAAACGGTCATGCATATCAAAAAAGGCCTCTGTCCTGTTCAGCCAGCGTTCATTTGCAGAATGTCCGTAAACCTCGAGTTCAGGGGAAAAATAATCAAGCAGGCCGGCATGATCGGGGTGGTGATGGGTGAGGATCACCTGTTCAATATCCTGCGGCTTCAGCTTCAGCTCCTTCAGCTGATGGTTCAGTGCTTCCCATGCTTCTTCTGTTTTGGGGCCGGCGTCCACCAAAGTCAGCCTGTCGCCTTTAATCAGGTAAACATTCACATCTCCAACCGGAAAAGGGGTGGGGATGACTAACTTCGCGATATCATTCTTCCATTCAGCCATTTTTCTTAACTCCTTGAAATTATATTTAAATAAAGTAATGGATATAAAAACACTGGCTTCTCCAGCAGCACCATCATTTCAGCGGAAAATAAACAGGGCTGCTGCCGGAAAAAAACACAGAATCTATGTATACTTTGGAAAATTGGCAGACAGTATATACTGTAAGTTTAACTTTATTCAAAGGAATTGTCATTATTTTCACATAACTTTTCTTGAGTGGTTAAAAAAATCCTGATGAAAGCCTATTGACAGGTCCGCTCCTTTTCTTGCATAATCACAAAAACATCTTTTTTATAAAGAACGAAGCGTTGAATAGGGCCAGTAAATGGGAAATGGCGAAAGAGAGTGAAGCCCGCCGGCTGAAAGGCTTCACCGCCCGCTTGAACATTGAACCTACCTTATGAGCTGTCAGGAAAACCTGACGTCCCGTCCCGGCGTTAACGGGCGCTAAGCTGCATCAGACCTGAACAATGGCAGGCCTGGTGAATGAAGGTGGTACCACGGAAGCAAAGCCTTTCGTCCTTTACCGGACGGAGGGCTTTTTATTTTTAACGGACCAAAAACAGAAAGGATTTGATCACTATGAAAAAACTGGCGGTCATCGGGGCAGGATCCATGGCGGAAGCCCTGATTGCAGGAATGATAGAAAATGGGCTTGTGAAAGCTGAGCGTATTTATGTGACCAATAAAAGCAATGAGGAACGGCTTGAAAGAATGGCAGGCACTTATGGCGTACACGCCACCCACAGCATGGTGGAGGTGATGTCCGGAGCGGAAGCAGTCATCCTGGCCATGAAGCCAAAGGATGCGGCAGAAGCGATGGAGCGCCTTGTTCCTTATCTGAATGAAAGTATGCTGATTATTTCTGTCCTTGCAGGCGTGCCGATGGAGAGCATTGAAAGACTTTCCCGCCTCAAGCCTGCCATCATAAGGGCTATGCCTAATACATCTGCAGCTGTCTGCAAATCGGCCACAGCCCTGGCGGCAAATCTTAAAGCCACCCAGGAACAGGCTGCACTCGCCAGGGAAATTTTCGAGACTGTCGGGACGGCGGTGTTTGTGGAGGAGGAACAGCTGGACGCAGTGACAGGCCTGTCGGGGAGCGGCCCTGCCTATATCTATTATTTGGCGGAAGCAATGGAGAAAAGTGCAGCCGAGGCCGGCCTCGATCAGCCTGTAGCAAAGGAGCTCATCATCCAGACACTGGCAGGCGCAGCGGCCATGCTAGCCCGATCTGATAAAGAGCCAGAAGAGCTGCGGAGGAATGTCACCAGCCCGGGAGGCACAACAGAGGCCGGTATCCGTGTGCTCGACAGCCATGGCGTCCAGGAAGCTTTCATGTTATGCATCAAAGAGGCGGCCCTGCAGTCAGGACGCCTTGGCAAAGCGATTACGGAAGAGCTGCGGCAGAAGAATAGCCAAAGTTGAACATCTCCTCCCCTTTCCTTAAAATGGAGCCAAATACAGGGAGGGAGTGAAAAAAATGCTGGCCATTCTTCTGGCACTCTGCATGATCATCTGGATATGCGCCATAGCTGATGCTTTTTTGGGACTGCGGAGGCTTGACCAGCTTGAAGAGGAAGAAGAGCTGGCTTCCGGCCCCCTTCTGTCAATTGTCACAGCAGCACGAAATGAAGCAGCCGTGATCGAAGAGAGCATCCGCACTCAGCTTTCACAAAATTACACACACCTCGAATGGATCCTTGTTAATGACCGGTCAGAGGATGGCACGGGGGAGATCATGGAAAGGCTGGCCCAGGAAGATGCAAGAATCAGGGTTCTTCATATCCATGACCTGCCTGATGGCTGGCTCGGGAAAAACCATGCCCTGTGCAGAGGAGCAGGAATGGCAAAGGGAGATATAATCCTCTTTACTGATGCCGACGTAATGTTCCGGAAAGATGCCATCGGCAGGGCACTTTCTTATTTCAGGCGCCAGGGCCTCGATCATCTTACAGCTGCCCCGGCTTTGAAAGCACACAGCTTCTGGCTCAAAGCGTTCATCGGCTTTTTCCTTTTCGGTTTTTCCTATTATAAACGCCCCTGGCAGGCCAACCGGCCACAATCAAAAACGGGGATCGGGATCGGCGCATTCAACCTTATTTCCAAAAAAGCTTACGAAGATGCCGGCACACATGAATCCATCCGGATGAGGCCGGATGATGACCTGATGCTCGGTATGCTGATGAAGAGGCTCGGGTACAGGCAGAAAATCGCTGCAGCGCTGGAGCTGCTTGAAGTCGAATGGTATACAAGCCTGGGAGAAGCATTCAGGGGCCTTGAGAAAAATACATTCGCCGGCCTCCATTACCGAATCAGCATGGTGCTTTTGGCCATTGCCGGCACTTTCATTTCCCAGGTGGTTCCCTTCTTTGCCGTTTTTTCGCCGGATCGGCTTGTCATGGGGCTAAGTGCGGCAAACATCATTCTGCTGGGGGGCCTTTATACGATGATTTCAAACCGCATGACCCCCTTTTCCTCCGCCCTTTTTCTCGTTTTTCCGTTAACGGCGCTTCTTTTCATCTACAGCATCATGCGCGCAAGTTTCTTGACGTTTAAGAGGGGAGGCATCGTCTGGCGGGGTACAAAATACAGCCTGAAGGAGCTGCGCCGAAAAAATAAATAAGCGCGAGCGCTTTCTTTTTCCTTCCCTTCTGCCCCCTGCTATACTAAAAGTGTTTAGCTGCACGAAATAAGAAGGAGGCAATTATGGACACAAAGTTATTTTCTTCATACACAGTGAAAGACGTCACACTAAAAAACCGCATCGTCATGGCGCCGATGTGCATGTATTCCAGCCATAATGAAGATGGAAAAGTAGAAAACTGGCATTTGACCCATTATACAAGCAGAGCTGTTGGACAGGTTGGCCTGATCATTGTGGAAGCGACCGCTGTAACTGCGCAGGGCCGCATTTCACCACAGGATCTGGGGATCTGGAGCGATGATCATATCGAGGGGCTGCAGCAGCTGACAGGCATGATGAAGGAGCATGGCACCCGTGCCGGCATCCAGCTTGCGCATGCAGGCAGAAAAGCGGTTATTGAGGGCGAAATCATTGCTCCATCTGCCGTGGCTTTCAATGAAAAAATGAAAAAGCCTAAAGAGATGACAAAAGAAGAGATTAAAGAAACGATCGAAGCCTTTAAGGAAGGCGCTGTCCGTGCTAAAAAAGCAGGCTTCGAGGTTATAGAAATCCATGCTGCCCACGGCTATCTGATCAATGAGTTTCTATCCCCGCTTTCCAATCTGCGGGAGGATGAATACGGCGGGATCGCAGAAAACCGCTACCGCTTCCTGAGGGAAGTCATCGACAGCATCCAGTCTGTTTGGGACGGACCTCTCTTTGTAAGGGTATCAGCGAGCGATTATAACGAAAACGGACTTGATGTTGAGGATTATGTCACGTTCGGGCGCTGGATGAAAGAGCAGGGCATCGACCTGATCGATGTAAGCTCCGGAGCACTGGTGCCGGCCCGCATTCACGCTTATCCAGGCTACCAGGTCAAATTCGCTGAAACCATCAAGAATGAGGCAGACATCCCGACAGGCGCCGTCGGCCTGATTACATCCGGACTGCAGGCTGAAGAGATCCTGCAAAACGACAGAGCAGACCTTATCTTCATCGCACGTGAGCTGCTCCGCGATCCATACTTCCCAAAAACCGCAGCCAAACAGCTCGGCACCGAAATCGAACCCCCGAAACAATATGATAGAGGGTGGTAAGAAAAGCGGAGGGCGCTTGCCCAGCCCCGACTAGCATAAGACGAGCAGGACGGAAGGTTGTTCTTTAACCTTCTGGCCTGATTGGCTTATGACTCGAGGGGCTAGCGCCCGGAGCTGGACAATAAGAAAAGCGGAGGCGACTGTTCAACTAAGGAACGCAGACTAAAAACGCCACGTCCTGTGGCAACGTCTGCATGACCCACATCCTGTGGGCCTCAAGCATAAGACGCTTTGGAATTGAAGGTGTTCTTTACCTTCGGTTCCAAAGTGGCTTATGACTCGAGGCTCTAGCCGATGGAGCTGGACAATAAGAAAAGCGGAGGGCGCTTGCCCTCCTCGAGATACAAAAAGAGCGTGCAGCCACATAAGGCTGCACGCTCTTCTTTCATTCTTCCTTCCAAATCCGCTCCAGAACATGTCCCTCACCACTGATGGCAATCCTGAAAACATCAGGATTGGACATTTTCATCAGCACATCAAAGCCGCTCTGTTCGTCGAAATATCTGAGCAGGAGCGTGCTCAGATTTCCATGGCTGGCAAGCACGATATGCTTCTCCGGGCGCTGGAGGGCTTCTTTTAAGACGGATGCAGCCCTTGCCATCCCCTCTTCCTGGGTTTCTCCGTCTTCAAAGCGCAGTCTGAAATCATCAAAGCTCTGCATAAGCTTAGTCTGCCAGTCATCAAAATAGAGAGAACTCAAAATCCTTTCCCCTAGCCGCGGGTCAGCAGAAACATCAAGCCCTTTAGACTCAGCAAGAGGCCTGACCGTCTCCAGGGCCCTGATGAAAGGGCTGGAATAGATAAAATCAACAGGCTTATCCTCAAAAAAACCGGCAAGCTTCACCGCCTGCTTTCTTCCCTCTCCAGTCAGCCGGGATTCAAACGGCTGGCCTTCGGCTTTGGCATGGCGAACGATATATAGTGTCTTCAAGCTTTCGCCCCCTTACTTATTCACCGGGATATGGAATTCCTTAAAATCCTCTGCTATATCGGCATCTGGAAACACTGTGCGCGCTTCATTGGTGAGCATTGCCCAGTCTGCTCTTTCGTAGCGTGCACTGATATGTGTGAGGCATAATTTCTTTGCGTTAGCCTGTTTGGCTATTTCCGCAGCCTGAACGGTTGTAGAATGGTAATAGTCGCGTGCCATGGTTTCTTCGCCCGCCTGGAAGGTCGCTTCATGGACAAGCAGATCAGCATCTCTGGCAAGTTCTAGGGCGGTTGCGCACATCCTTGTATCACCAAGGATCGTGATGACCCTCCCTTTAATATCCGGACCGAGAAAATCTGCCGGATTCAAAACAGTGCCGTCCGCCAGCACAGCAGGAATCCCATTTTTGATATCCCTGTAAATCGGACCCGGCATGACTCCCGCTTCCTTCAGCTTATCAGCCTGGAGAGTGCCCGGTTTGTCTTTTTCCATGATCCTGTAGCCAAGAGAAGGGATTCCATGGTCAAGAAGCATTGCCTCCACTTTAAAATCTTCATCTTCGAAAATAACGCCCTCTATTGCCTCAATGATCTTCAGCGGATATTTTAAGCAGGTCCCGCTCACCGAAAGGCTGATTTCAATATAATCCTTCAGCCCCTTTGGCCCATAAACCTCCACCTCTGTCTCGCCTCCCTGGAAGGAGCGGCTTGAGAGAAGTCCGGGAAGGCCGTATATGTGGTCGCCATGCATATGGGTTATAAAAATTTTTTCGATCCTCCTGGGCTTCAGTGATGTATGCAGGATTTGATGCTGGGTAGCCTCGCCGCAGTCAAACAGCCAGACTGTGCCCCGCTCTTCCAGAAGCTTCAATGCCATTGAGGTAACATTTCTAAGCTTTGCCGGTATTCCTGCCCCCGTTCCTAAAAATAATAAATCCACCCATGCCCCCCCTTTACCTGGTAAATATGTTCACTTGCCGTTAAATCGAGTTTTTATAATCAACACTATATCATAAATGCCGGCAGAAAGGTCCTCCCCGACTTCATCCCCATAAAAAACGGATAGTTTCCCGCCCTATTGCGGAAACTAATCAGGCAGCAGCCAAAGGCAGCGCTTTCGCAGGAGAAAGGCGCATATTATTTGCGATTTCATTGGATAAGCTATAAAATTTTATACTTGTATGGGTGTTCTTTTAATGGAAGACTTTTTATAGCCTTTGTTTGTGTCAGGGGCTTCATCCGGGTTGGACCCGATCCAGTGAGCGTGCCGGCATAAAAAGAGCTTTTTTAAAGATAAATCCCGCTGCAGGCCTACAGCATAAGAACTTACATATATTGAAATTTTGTTGAAGAGAGGTTTATGTACCGTGAAACAGAACGAAAAACCAACAGGATTAATCATGATTTTCGGAGCTACCGGCGACCTTGCCAATCGTAAACTGTTCCCTTCCCTCTACAGGCTTTTTGAAAAGGGAAATCTTTCAGAGCGTTTTGCTGTCGTCGGAGTTGCAAGAAGACCGCTTTCCAACGAGGAATTTCAGGAAAATGTAAAAAATTCCGTTCAGTCTGCGATAAAGGACAGCACCAGGCTGGATGAGTTTGCATCCCATTTTTACTATCACTCACATGATGTGACAGATTCAAGCTCATATCTAGCTTTAAAGTCAATGGCTGAAGATCTTGATAATACCTATGGCCTCGAAGGCAACCGTATTTTCTATCTGGCCATGGCACCGGAATTCTTCGGCACCATTGCGGTTCATTTGAAGCAGGATGGCCTGACCGAAACCAATGGATTCAAGCGCCTTGTCATAGAAAAGCCGTTCGGCCATGACCTCGAGTCTGCAAAAGAACTGAACAGCCAGATCAGGCATGCTTTTTCCGAAGATGAAATTTACCGTATTGATCACTACCTTGGTAAACAAATGGTCCAGAATATTGAGGTAATCCGTTTTGCCAATGCACTGTTTGAGCCGCTCTGGAACAACCGCCATATTTCCAATATCCAGGTGACATCAAGCGAGGTCCTTGGGGTAGAAGAACGCGGCCGCTATTACGAAAAGAGCGGGGCCTTAAGAGATATGGTTCAGAATCATATGCTGCAAATGGTGGCACTGCTTGCGATGGAGCCGCCGATCCGTTTGACGACCGATGAGATCCGCTCAGAGAAAGTAAAGGTCCTGCGTGCGATGCGTCCGCTTGAGGGCGATATGGTTCACGAACACTTTGTGCGGGGACAGTATGGCAAAGGCATGCTTGACGGCGAACAAGTGCCGGGATACCGTGAAGAACCAATGGTTGACAGCGAGTCCAATACCGAAACTTTTGTGGCCGGAAGATTGACTATCGACAACTTCCGCTGGGCCGGCGTCCCAATCTATATCAGGACAGGAAAGAGGATGGCCGTCAAGTCAACGAAGATTGTCATCCAATTCAAGGATATTCCGATGAACCTGTACTATGAAACAGGGCAGACAGTCAATCCGAATCTGCTGATCATCCACATCCAGCCTGATGAAGGGATCACGCTTCACCTTAATGCCAAAAAGTCAGGAAACCAGCTTGAAGCGAATCAAGTCAAGCTGAACTTCTCGAATAAAAGCGGCAGCGGCATAAACACGCCGGAAGCCTATGAGAAGCTGCTGTATGACTGCATGAGAGGCGATGCCACAAACTTTACCCACTGGGACGAAGTGGCATTATCCTGGAGCTTCGTGGATAAAATTTCCGAAGTATGGGAAAACCATAAAGCGAAAAACTTCCCTAACTATGAAGCCGGGACAATGGGACCTGAAGAAGCAGATCAGCTGCTTGCAAAAGAAGGATTCTCCTGGTGGCCTGTGGCAGACTTAGACGTTGATAATTGCTAATACAAAAAATCCCTTCGGCTACCCGGAGGGATTTTTATCATTCAAAAAGCCGCCTCGATTGGCGGCTTTTTGAATGCATGTATTAAATCCAGTTCGTATGGAACGTGCCTTCTTTGTCCGTACGCTGATACGTATGGGCCCCGAAATAATCGCGCTGTGCCTGAAGCAGATTGGCCGGGAGGGTTTCCGTCCGGTAGCTGTCATAATAAGAAAGCGCGGCTGAGAAGCATGGAACCGGTATTCCGTTCTGTACAGCAGAGCTGATGATTTCCCGCAGGGCTGCCTGGTAGCTTTCGGCGATTTCCTTGAAATATGGATCAAGCAGAAGATTTTTAAGACCCGGTTCCCTGTCATAAGCTTCTTTGATTTTCTGCAGGAACTGGGCGCGGATGATGCAGCCTCCGCGGAAAATCATGGCGATATCCCCGTATTTCAAATCCCAGCTGTATTCATCCGATGCAGCCCGCATCTGGGCAAACCCCTGTGCATAGGAACAGATTTTGCTCATATATAAAGCTTTGCGGACAGACTCAATGAATGCCTCCCTGTCTCCTTCAAAGCTCTTCGCTTCAGGTCCTTTCAAAAGCCTGCTCGCGTGGACGCGCTCCTCTTTCATGGCCGAAAGGAAGCGTGCAAAGACGGACTCAGTGATAATCGGAAGCGGGACACCTAAATCAAGGGCACTTTGGCTTGTCCATTTCCCTGTGCCCTTTTGGCCGGCTGTATCGAGGATCACATCCACGAGCGGCTTGCCTGTTTCCTCATCCTTTTTAGTAAAAATATCTGCTGTAATTTCAATCAGATAGCTGTCGAGTTCGCCCTTATTCCAGTCTGCAAAGACGGTGTGCAGCTCTTCTGCCGACAAGCCGAGTACATTTTTAAGAAGGAAATAAGATTCGGAGATCAGCTGCATGTCTCCATACTCGATCCCATTATGGACCATTTTGACATAATGTCCTGCCCCATCCGGGCCTATGTACGTTGTACAAGGCTCGCCATTCACTTTTGCAGAAATATCCTTAAAGATTGGTGCGACAAGGTCATAGGCTTCCTTTTGCCCGCCAGGCATGATGGACGGCCCTTTCAGTGCGCCCTCTTCTCCCCCGGACACCCCGGTTCCGATAAAATGGATGCCAAGCTCGCTCAGCTCTTTATTCCTCCGCTGTGTATCAGCGAAAAAAGTATTTCCGCCATCTATCAGGATATCGCCCTTTTCAAGATGAGGCTTAAGCTGCTCAATCGTTGCGTCCGTTGGGCCGCCCGCTTTGACCATCAGCATAATTTTCCGCGGCTTTTCAAGGGAATCGACAAACTCTTCAATCGAGTAAGTTCCGGTAATATTCTTCCCTTCGGATTCTTTAAGCATTTCTTCCGTTTTTTCAGAAGATCTATTGTAGACAGAAACAGCATACCCCCTGCTTTCAATGTTCCAGGCAAGGTTTTTTCCCATAACGGCAAGGCCGATAACTCCTATTTCCTGTTTAGTCATATCATTCTCCCTTTCTGCTTCTGAAGCTGGTATCTACACCCGGCAAGCCACGCCATCGAAAGGCTGCTGCCAATAATAATGTCTCAAAACGGCAAAAGGAATGCAACTAATCAAACTTGGGCTTTCCCTTCTTAGTTTGACGTTCCATTCCTTTTATAAACATTATTCATGATCTTTTTGAGCCGGATGCTGGATTTGGCGTTTTCCCGCACCGTTAAGGAAATCTTTATTGAAGCTGGTATCTGTCCCGATTGCAGAATTGTCAGCTCCATCGCCCGCCGCTCCGGCAAGGTCGATGATCTTATCCCCGAATTTGCTCCGCAGATCGGCCAGGGTTTTGAAAAGCGGCTCTTTCCTGGCCTCTTTTTCATAAGAAAATAAATCAAGCTGGCGTACAGCCTGGTCCTGCTCCACGAGTTCCTGAGCTGTAACCCCGAGGAGGCGGACGGGATCTCCATTCCAGTGCCTAATGAACAGCTTCCGGCTGAAAGCAGCCAGATCTTCCTTTAAGCTGACAGGGTTATCCAGCTTCCTGCTCCTTGTAATTGTCTTTCTGTCTTTATAGCGGATGGTAATGCCCAGGGCTGACGCATATACCTTCTTTTTTTTCAGGCGGACAGCTACCTTTTCCGACAGCATATCAAGCACCTTAAAGAGCTCCTGCTGATTGGACACATCCCTTGGGAGCGTAGTAGAATTGCCCACACTCTTAAATTCAGCTGCAGACTCCGGGTCTACGGGCCTGCGGTCGATCCCGTTCGCCCTCTCTTTCAGTCGCGGCCCGTTGATGCCAAGCAACCCTTTCAGCTGAAGGTCATTAGCTTCGGCGAGGCTGCCAATCGTCTCAATCTGGAGGGTGCGAAGCTTCTCGGCTGTCTTTTTGCCGACTCCATGCATTTCCTCCACAGGCATCGGCCAAAGGATATTTCCTATATCGCGTTTCCGCAGCACGGTGATGCCCATCGGTTTCTTCATATCTGAAGCCATTTTAGCAAGAAATTTATTGGGGGCCACCCCTATGCTGCAGGGCAGATCAAGCTGATCAAGTATCTGCTTCTGGATGCTCCCGGCAATTTCAAGCGGCGCTCCATACTCATAGCTATCTGTAATATCGACATACCCTTCGTCGATGGAGACAGGCTCAACAAGCCCGGAATATTGGCCGAGTATATTGAACATTCCCATAGAGGCAGCGCGGTACCGTTCAAAATTCGGTGTCATTACGATCAGCTGCGGGCACAGCTTTTTGGCCTCCCATAAGGGCATTGTTGTCCTGACGCCGAACTTTCTTGCTTCATAGCTGCATGTGACGATTATTCCCCTTCGCTCTTCTGCATTTCCGGCAATCGCCAGCGGCTTCCCTTTCAGCTCAGGATTATAGGCCATTTCGACTGAAGCGTAGAAGCTGTTCATATCAACGTGCAAAATGACCCGCCCGTTCTTTGGATATAATTCTCTCATGCCTCTGCACTTCCCTGACTTAATGATAGCTATATTTTATCAAAATTCCGCATCCAAGGCTAAGAAAGCAAAAGAGCCTGCAGCAGCAGGCCCTTCTAAAATGCGCAAGCGCCCTGGCCATCCTTAAGGAACGAGGGGACATCAGGCGCAGCTGCTAGACAGTAATCAAAGTCGCAAAAGATATATACTTACTTTGATAAAAAAGTTAGACAGCCTCTTCTTTCCTATCTTTCATAAACTCTTTGATTTCGCGGATGCCTTCAAGCGCTTGTACGAGCCTGAGAGGATCGATGATTGTGATAAGCCGGCTTCCTAAGGCTGCAACTCCGCTGAAGTAGGTGGTTTTCTGATAAGCAGCAAGTCCAAGTTCTTTGACAGCTTCCTTTGGCATATCAATAATTTCCTTAGCCTCTGCTACCGAAGCCCCAAGGGAAAGCTCTTCTGTCTGCAGCACAATCATTCTGGCTGCATCAGAATCTGCCTGGCTGCGGTCATAGAGAATATGCTCAAAATCAATGACAGGAATCAATTCTCCCCTTACCTTTGAAATTCCCTTCACATATGCAGGGAGATGAGGTATCGGTGTGATATCCTCAGCCTTTTCGATTGAAATGACATATTCAATCGGGATCGCATATTCCTCTTTGCCTACCTGAAACACAATCATTTTTTTATTTTCATCCATTGCTTTTGTCCCTCCGTCCGCTAAAAGTCCCTGGCGGCTATGCATATCTATTACAAATATACCATATTTTTTACTGATCCGGGAATTAACTATGTAAAATGTACCTTCTGTTAAGAAGAAAAAACGGGAGGAGCCGCTGGCCCTCCCGCTGATCATTATTCGTTGCCGGATACTTCATTGATGATTGCTACAACCATTTCTCCAAGCTTGTTCAGCTCTTCAACCGGCATGCGTTCATTGGTTGTATGGATTTCCTCATAGCCTACAGCCAGGTTGACTGTCGGGATGCCGAAGCCGGCAATCACATTCGCGTCACTGCCTCCGCCGCTATGGAGAAGCTCACTGCTGCGGCCGATTTTGGCTGCAGCTTTCTTTGCTACTTCCACCACATGATCCCCTTCTCCATATTTGAAGCCTGGGTACATAACCTGGATTTCAACATCGGCTTTGCCGCCCATTTCTTCTGCTGCGCTTTCAAATGCTTCCTTCATCTTGGCTGCCTGCGCTTCCATCTTTTCGCCAATAAGGGAACGGGCTTCTGCCAGGATGTCGACACGGTCGCAAACGATATTTGTCTGCTGACCGCCTTCAAATCTGCCGATATTGGCAGTCGTTTCCTCATCAATGCGTCCAAGCGGCATGCGGGCCACTGCTTTTGCTGCGATGGTGATGGCAGAAACGCCTTTCTCAGGTGCCACACCGGCATGAGCAGTTTTGCCTTGGATGACAGCTTTCACCTTGGCCTGTGTCGGAGCTGCTACAATAATATTCCCAACCTTGCCGTCGCTGTCGAGCGCATAGCCAAACTTGGCCTTTACAAGGGAACGGTCAAGCGCCTTCGCTCCGACCAGCCCTGATTCTTCGCCGGCTGTGATGATGAACTGGATGGTACCATGCTCTATATTCTGCTCTTTAAGAACCCTGACGACCTCAAGCATAACTGCAAGGCCTGCTTTATCGTCTGCACCAAGGATGGTAGTTCCGTCAGTCACCACATAGCCGTCCTTAATTGATGGCTTGATGCCCTTCCCGGGAACAACAGTATCCATATGCGAGGTAAAATAAATAGTATCAACGCCCTCTTTTGTGCCTTCAAGCGTGCAAATCAGATTTCCGGCACCATGGCCTGTTTCAGCAGTCGTATCGTCCTCAAAAACATCGACTCCAAGATCAGTGAATTTCTTTTTCAGGACTTTGGCGATTTCTGCTTCATGCTTTGTTTCGGAATCCACCTGGACAAGCTCCAGGAATTCATTTAGTAAACGCTCCTGATTGATCATAATGTTAAAACCTCCAATATGTATGCGTACTAACCTAGTATACCGCTCACATCATTCAACAGCAACCGGAGAGCCTGCCTGGGGAGAGGACTGCAGACTGGTGCCATAAGAAAAAAGGAAGGGAGTATTCCCTTCCAATCAACAGCATTTATAAGGGGATATTCCCATGCTTTTTGGCCGGCCGCGACTCCTTTTTATTCCGGAGCATCTCAAGTGCCTGAATGAGTTTAATTCTCGTATCCCGTGGATCAATGACATCATCCACCATGCCGCGGCTGGCAGCCACATAAGGATTGGCGAACTTTTCGCGGTATTCTTCGATTTTCTGTTCCCTGACTGCTTCGGGGTTGCTGCTGCCCTGGATTTCGCGCGCAAAAATGATATTGGCTGCTCCTTGAGGGCCCATGACCGCAATTTCAGCATTGGGCCAGGCAAACACAAGGTCAGCGCCGATGGATTTGCTGTTGAGGGCAACATAGGCGCCGCCATAGGCTTTCCGGAGGATCACGGTCAGCTTCGGAACAGTCGCCTCCGAATAGGCATAAAGGATCTTGGCCCCATGCCTGATGATCCCTCCGTGCTCCTGCTTGATGCCCGGGAAGAAACCGGTTACATCTTCAAAGGTAATGAGCGGAATGTTGAAGGAATCGCAGAAGCGGATAAATCTTGAAGCCTTATCGGAAGAATCAATATCAAGCCCGCCTGCCATTACCTTGGGCTGATTGCAGACAAGACCGACTGATTCGCCTTTGATCCTCGCCAGCCCGACAACAATATTCCTGGCAAAATCCTGCTGAACCTCCATGAACGATCCTTCATCCACAATCTGTTCCACTACTTTGCGGACATCATAAGGCCTCAGGCTGTCAAATGGGATGCAGTCAGTCAGATCAGGCCGGTAATCGTCCTCTTCATCTGCTGAAAGCCGCGGCGGCTTTTCCCCGCTGTTCTGGGGAAGGTAGCTGAGAAGCCTTCTTACCTGCTGGAGGACTTCCTCTTCTGTTCCGCCCATGAAGTGGGCATTGCCGCTTATTGAATTATGTACCTCTGCGCCGCCAAGGTCTTCTGAAGAAATCTTTTCGCCTGTGACGGTCTCAATCACTTTCGGGCCGGTAATGAACATTTGGCTCGTTTTTTCGACCATAAAGACAAAGTCTGTTATAGCTGGCGAATAAACGGCCCCGCCTGCACACGGGCCCATAATGACAGAAAGCTGCGGAATCACGCCGGAATAGATGCTGTTGCGGTAGAAAATGTGGCCATAGCCGTCAAGCGACACAACCCCTTCCTGGATCCTTGCCCCTCCTGAATCGTTCAGCCCGATGAAGGGAGCGCCGTTTTTGGCAGCAAGATCCATAACATTTGCGATTTTCTTTGCGTGCATCTCGCCAAGTGCGCCGCCAAATACGGTGAAGTCCTGGGAAAATAAGTAGACAGGCCGGCCGTTTACCTTTCCATAACCTGTAACAACCCCGTCTCCCGGCCCCTTTGCCCTGTCAAGGCCAAAGTCTGTCGATCTGTGCTCAATAAAGGGATTCAGTTCCACAAAGGTCCCTTCATCCAGCAGCAAGCCGATCCTCTCCCTTGCAGTAAGCTTCCCTTTCTCATGCTGCTTCTCTATCCTCTCGTCGCCTCCGCCCAGTTCCACCTCCCGGCGCCGGTCGTACAGCTCATTGATTTTTTCATAGATGTCCGTCATGCTTCTTCCAGTCCTTTCTTCTCGCAGAATTCATAGAGTACGCTCCCGGATGACTTTGGATGGATAAACGCCACCTTCGCACCGCCTGCGCCTTTCTTTGCTTCATCATTAATCATTCTGATGCCTTTTTCTTTTATCTCTGCTATTCTTTCATTGATAGAGTCCACACCCAGTGCAATATGGTGGATGCCTTCTCCCCGCTTTTCGATGAATTTTGCTATTGGGCTGCCTTCTCCCAGCGGTTCGAGCAGCTCAAGCTTTGCATTTCCTGCAAGAAGGAATGCCACCCTGACCCGCTCAGATTCGACATCTTCCACACCAAGCAGCTCGAGGCCGAGCACATCTGTATAAAATGGAAGAGCACTGTCAAGCGAGCTGACAGCGATCCCAATATGATCCACTTTGTTAATCATTTATGAACCCCCCGCTTGCATAATACTCTTAATATTCGATAAAAATGTCGAAATTCCTTCAAATATTGAGCGGTTGTTCATTTTGAATTTTCTTAGTAGAATAGAGTAATAATAGATTAGAATGTCAGAAGGAGGGGCTCCTGCTTGTCTAATAAAAAATTCCGCAAGATCATCGTATATTTAATGATTTTTGCCATGCTCGCATCCACCCTTGCTGTTGGAGCAGCCATGTTTTTATAGAAACGAAAAAAAGGATCGCCTTATGGCGGTCCTTTCTAACTATAGATAGATTCAATGAAATTTGAGCTTTACCATGATTTCTTTTGGTAATGAGAATGTTGATTTCCGTTCCAGGCACTTCGCTTTCCGCGGGGCGGCGCTGCAATCACGCAGGAGTCTACGTGCCTTCCACTCCAATCGACAGATTTACAAATTTTTATGGCATTATGTGGCCTATTTAAGGGCATCTGATCCTTTAATACAACAACGAATTCAAAAAGGCCGTCTTAGGAAGCGGATCAGAAAGGTTTCTATTGGGCCCGCTTTTAAGCACGATCTTTTTTATTTGGAGATTTGCCTGCTGCTCTTATTTTAAGTATTTTACTGCTTATAAGGCCACACTGTATTTAGTTCACTGATAGCACCGTACTCTTTACCCAGCTCTTCAAAGCTTTGGCCGGTTGATACAACCAGCACTTTGGTCCCGATGGGGATGAGTTCGAAAAGGGACTCGATTGCTTCATTCTGCATGCGGACACAGCCGGAGGAGACATATTTGCCGATGGATCCGGGCTCATTTGTCCCGTGTATCCCATATATCCGCCCGTCCGTCTCCTCAGCATCAAAGCCGATCCATCTCGTTCCGAGAGGATTTTCCGGAGAACCGCCAGGAATGTTTTTTCTTCTGTAATAAGGCTCCTTCGCCTTGACTGTGACAGTAAAAAGCCCCTCCGGCGTCAAATCAGCCGTCTTCCCGGTGGCAGCGCTTATGACCGTCTGGACCCTGTTTTCGTCAACAAGCGCAAGCTCATTTGTCTGTTTATTGATGATGACGAAAGGGTCTCCAGGCAGCGGATTGGGCCCGATCGGCCAGATAGGAGAAAATGAAAAAGAAAGCGCAAGGATCGAAAGCATTTTAAGCATCCATTTCACCAGCCTGTATCATTTTTGAATAGCTTCTGCCTGCATGCCCCCGATTATGCGCTTTTCTCTTTTTTCAATCCTTTAAAAGAGCTTTTAATGACCAAATATTGTTCCATTTCTTTAACAAAATGCAGGAGGGCCGCACGCGCTTCAAACTCCTCCCTTGTTCGTGGGAGGTCACTCTCTTCGAAAGAAAGCTTCATCCGCAGCAGCTTTTCCAGATACACAATCGCTGTATTGCCGGGATGAATATTGTTTGACAGCTCTTCGATGAAATCAGCGACAATCTCTCCCTGCTCCACAGTAAGACCGATCGATGTAACGGTCGGCAGCACCCTTTCAATGATTTCAAATTGCTTTTCCCTCATTTTAAAATAATGGTAGTAGGAGTTTTCATTGCGCAGGAAGTGATTTTCAACATCCCTGAAGGCAAGGGTCTTGGCTTCCGAGATCAGCCTCTCTGTACCGGTGATCTCCCTGCCGTCCCAGTCACTTTCATTGGTTCGGAGATAGGTGATGATTTCATCAAATATCCTTTTGAAGTTATCTTCAATCTGAAGCTGATATTTTTCAAGCTTTCTGTCAAGGCTTGGCATATACAGATTCGCCAGCAGTGCCACTCCTATCCCGACAGTTATGATTCCAAGTTCATTCAAAAGCAGGCTGCCAGTAACCTCGCCCGCAGAATAAATATGCAGGGTGATTACACTGCTGGACACCACCCCTTCACTTGCCTTCAGCATCACAGCCGTGGGGATGAAGAATAACAGCAGCAGCCCGATCACAGCCGGATGATATGCAATGCCTTCAAAGAATACGGTGGAAAAGACCATAGAAAGCAGACAGGCCAGGAATCTGGCCCAGGAAGCTGTAAGCGACCTTTTTTTTGTCACTTGGATGCATAAAATCGTCAATATGCCTGCAGATACAAAGTTATTAAGCCCAAGCATTTGTGCAATGATAATGGAAACAGCTGTCCCGGCAGCAGTTTTAATCGTTCGGTATCCTATTCTGAATTTCATATCATGCACTCCTATACATAGCAGCCATTCAGCGGAAATGAATACCCCTGAAGGCTGTAAATAAACTTATGTAAAGCCTCCCCGATATGCCGTGGGAAAAGCCGGCCAATTGAAAAAGAAGATGATCTGGGACCATCTTCTTCCTAATTATACGTTTTAAAGCACTTTTTGCAAGAAGTCTCTTGCCCTTGGACTTTTAGGACTCGAGAAAAATTCTTCCGGAGGAGAATCCTCTACAAGAACCCCTCCATCCAGAAAGAGGACCCGGTCTGCCACTTCCTTGGCAAAGCCCATTTCATGGGTCACGATCACCATGGTCATACCGCTGTGGGCAAGGGACTTCATGACGTCCAGCACTTCCTTGACCATTTCGGGATCCAGGGCAGATGTCGGCTCGTCAAACAGCATCATGTCCGGCTGCATAGCCAAAGCCCTGGCAATGGCCACCCTCTGCTTTTGTCCCCCTGACAGGCGGTTCGGGTATTCATTCGCCTTCTCTGAAAGGCCAACCTTCTGCAAAAGCCCGGTGCCGATTTTTTCAGCTTCCTGCTTGGAAACTCCTTTTACTTTCATCGGGGCATATGTGAGATTCTCCAGCGCTGTCATATGCGGGAACAGGTGGAAGTGCTGAAAAACCATGCCTACTTCCTGCCTCACCTTCATAATATCCGTTTTCCGGCCGGTTACTTCCTCTTTGCCGATGAATATCCTGCCATCCGTTGGCTGCTCAAGCAGATTCAGGCACCGCAGAAATGTTGATTTCCCGGAGCCGGAAGGGCCGATGACCGCCACCACTTCACCGTCCTGGACCGTTGTGCTGATCCCTTTCAGCACCTCCAGGCTGCCGAAATTTTTGTGCAGATTCTCTACCTTAATCACTTCGCCTCATCCTCCTTTCAACCGCTTTGCCGATGATCGTCAATGTGATGACCATTACATAATAAATCAGGCCCGCAATCAGAAGAGGCTCAAAGAAGGAATATTTCTCGGCGCCCACCTGATAGGAACGGCGCATAATATCCATGACTCCTATTGTTGTAACGATCGCTGATTCCTTCGTAAGTGTGATAAATTCATTCATGAGGGCTGGAAGGATGTTTTTCAGTGCTTGCGGGAGGATGATATCCCACATCATCCTTTTATAAGGAATCCCAAGGGCCATTGAAGCTTCCCGCTGCCCTTTGTCCACCGCCAGTATCCCGGCTCTGATCACCTCAGATATATAGGCTGCGGAATTGAGCCCGAAAGACAGCACTGCCGCTGCATACGGCTCTATCTGGAAGCCGAAGATCTGGGGAGAACCATAATAAATGAGCATCAATTGAAGCACCAGCGGCGTTCCTCTAAAGATGGAAGTATACGCATCCGCCAGCCAGCCAAGATACTTTAAAGAGCTTATCTTAAATAATGCAAGAATAATTCCGAGTGCAAAGCCAAGAAGGCCGGCAAGCAGCACAATTTGCAGGGTGACGCCAATCCCTTTTAATATATATGGCATTGATGGGATAAACTGAGCAAAATCCAAATTCATAACCTGTCTCATTCCTCTCTTTCTGAGGCGCATTCAATGGCAGCCTGCTTATCTTCGGCAGCTTGTCCATTCGGTTCGCTAGCCCGGACTGAAAGGCTGTCCATTCCAGCGGATGCAAAATGTCCAGCAGGAATTCCTGCTGAACATCAGCCACAAAATTACTCTTCTCCGCCAAACCATTTCAGTACTAATTCTTCAAGCTCGCCGCTGTCCTTCATTTCCTGAAGGGCTTTGTTGAAATCGTCTGTCAGCTCGCTGTCCTTCGGAAGGGCAATAGCAGATCCAAGCTCCTCTTCATCTTCAATGACAAATCCATTGAGATCTTCATTTGATTCAAAATAGCCTGTTGCTACTGTATCTTCAATGATGGCAGCATCAAAGCGGCCGGTCATCAGCTCCTGAACAATCTCAGGGATACGGTTGCGGTTTTCAACTTTGATATCGATTTCTTCAGCAATGTCGTTTGCTTTCCCTTCCTGGATGGATCCCAGCTGGACGCCGACTGTCTTGCCTTTTAGATCCTCAAGCTTTTCGATCCCGCTGTCCTTCTTTGTCACAATCATATGTCTCGCAGTGTAGTAGATATCTGTAAAGTCAATATTCTTTTTGCGTTCTTCAGTCGGAGACATTCCCGCCAATACAATATCTACCTGGCCGGATTTCAGCGCTTGAACGAGCCCGCTGAATTCAATATCCTCAACCTGAACTTTATAGCCAAGCTTTTCTGCCAATGCATTTGCAAGATCAACATCGAAACCGATAATATCATCGCCTTTTGCAGTATCGATGTACTCGAATGGCGGATAATCAGCCGAAGTACCCATAATCAGCACCTTTTCATCATCTGATCCTGAATCTCCCGCTTCACCGCCGCTTGAAGCCGGCTGTTCACTCGCCCCGCAGGCTGCCAGGATTCCAGCTGCCAATATACTTACCAAAAACAGCAACATACTCTTTTTCATTTTACTTTCCTCCTATAGTTTTTAGAAAATTAATTATTTTCATAATTAGTAGTATTTTATAGTGTTAGATCCTGTTTTTTCAAGTAAAAACACTAAGTTAATACTTATTCACTACAATGAATTTTAACACATATTAATATTTATGCAATAATATAATTAAATATAAATATATATTTTAATTATATTATTACTATTTAATAAAAGTTTTATAGCTTTTTTCCGGAGAAATCAGGGTTTGCCGGTTTACTGAACGAAAAAAAAAACCCCTGCGTTCAGCAGGGGTTTTCTTGTATGATACTTAAACTTCTTCGCAATATTTATCAAAAGCATCCTGAAGCTTTTGGACTACTGCCATTGGTTCGTGCCCTTCAATTTCATGACGCTCCACCATTGTAATAATTTCTCCGTCTTTCATAAGTGCGAAAGATGGTGATGATGGAGGGAATCCGGTAAAATAAGACCGCGCCTTTTCTGTCGCTTCCTTGTCCTGCCCCGCAAAGACCGTCACAAGCTGGTCAGGGCGCTTATCATAATGCAGAGAGTGAGCTGCAGCAGGGCGTGCAATCCCGCCGGCACAGCCGCAGACAGAATTGACCATTACAAGCGTCGTGCCTTTCTGGGACAGCGCATGATCAACATCCTCCGGAGTGGTAAGCTCTGTATATCCGGCTGCCACAATTTCCTGGCGGGCCTGGCGAACGACATCGTTCATAAACAAATTAAAATCCATATTCATTCTTTATCGCCCCTCATATAAATAGTTAGACAGATATCTCTTCTAATAATAGCAACTTCATGCTGCTTTTTTCAATGCATTCAACTCAAAGAAGCCTGCTTAGGCCAAGTAACAATAAAATCCGCCCACTAAAATCCAATAAAATTCTAAAATAAAGTTTATTAGCCAGATATTGGGGAATGATAACAGTACAGCTAGATCCATACCCCTAAACTCCCTAGATATGGCCGGTGTTCCGTTGAACACCGGCCGCTTTTTTATTCTCTCGCCTCTTTAAAAAGAGCAAATAAATGCTCAACGGCAGAAGCAACCGTCCTTCCGCCGGAGATCACTTCATTTTCCATTTGCGGCAGCTCTTTTCTGACCTCTGGATGCTGGAAGAAGCTAAATTGAAGCTGATCCATGATCATGCTGTTTATCCATTCCTTCGACTGCTCCCGCCTTCTCTGGCTGAACACGCCGGAATGGGAGGCAGAGTCCTTAAAGCTTTTAATCTCTTCCCAAATTTCCAGGATGCCTTTGCCGGTCAGGGCAGAGCAGGAATGAGCTTTCGTTTCCCAGCCCTTTGTAGCCGGCTGAAGAAAATGGACAATGCGTGAATATTCTTCTCTTGTCTTCAGTGCCTGGGGTTCATTAGCACCGTCTGCTTTATTGACGATGATGGCATCTGCAATTTCCATAATGCCTTTTTTCATCCCCTGGAGTTCATCTCCGGCCCCGGTCAGGACAAGCAGCATAAAGAAATCGACCATTTCCCTGACAATGATTTCGCTTTGGCCAACCCCGACTGTTTCAACAATAATCACATCATAGCCTGCCGCCTCGCACAAAAGCATGGTCTCCCGGGTTTTCCGGTGCACGCCGCCAAGCTTGCCACCTGCAGCTGATGGCCTGATAAAGGCATTTGGATTTCTCGAGAGATTTTCCATCCGCGTTTTATCGCCAAGAATGCTTCCGCCGCTGATGCTTGAGCTCGGATCGACAGCCAGCACTGCCACTGAATGCCCTTGCCCGCAAAGAAGGCTCCCAAACGCCTCGATAAAGGTGCTCTTTCCTGCCCCGGGCACTCCAGTAATGCCGATTCTGATCGAATTGCCGGTGTGGGGAAGAACCTCCTGCAGCAATTCCTGAGCAGTTCTGAAATGGCGCTCTGCATTGCTCTCAACCAGCGTGATTGCTTTTGCCAGAAGGCTCCTGTTTCCTGAAAGGATCCCCTTCTTCAGCTCATCCGCCGACAGAGGGTCCGACTTCTTTTTTTGGAATTTCGGGCCCTTCTGTACAAAAGGCTGGGGAGCAGCCATCTCCTTCCCCTCACGAAGGGAAGTGGAGAAAAGGTCTGGCGGCCTGCCATCATGCCAGCTCGGCTTCTTGTCCTTCATTATTCAGCCACTTCCTCATAGCCAAGCTTTCTGTAAATCTCCTGCACGACTTTCTGGGCAGCGGCAGGAATGACCGTCCCAGGCCCAAAAATGGCGGATGCCCCGTTATCGTATAAATATTGATAATCCTGAGCTGGTATCACTCCCCCGATAATGACGAGTATATCCTCCCTGCCCAGCTTTTTTAGCTCTTCAACCAGCTGTGGAAGAAGTGTTTTATGGCCGGCTGCAAGCGAGCTCATGCCAATCACATGAACATCATTCTCCACTGCCTGAAGAGCTGTTTCAGCCGGAGTCTGGAAAAGCGGTCCGATATCCACATCAAAGCCCAAGTCTGCAAATGCCGTGGCAATTACCTTCGCTCCCCTGTCATGGCCATCCTGGCCCATCTTGGCAATAAGGATTCTCGGGCGCCTTCCTTCATTTTCAAGAAACCCGTCCGTAAGGCTCTTCACCTCGGCAATTTCTTCTTCATTGGTAAAAGCAGAACTGTACACGCCGCTGATAGAACGAATGACTGCTTTATGGCGCCTCGCTGACTTTTCGATAGCAAAAGAGATCTCCCCAAGAGTCGCTCTGGCCCTGGCAGCCTTCACGGCAAGATCTAAAAGGTTCCCTTCTCCTGTATCTGCAGCTTTCGCCAGGGCTTCAAGCGCCGCGGCAGCTTTTTCACTGTCCCTTGTGTTCTTCAGCTTTTCAAGCTTATCCAATTGCTTAAGCCTTACGGCTGTATTATCAATATCAAGTATGTCGATCGGGTCTTCTTTTTCAAGCCTGTATTTATTCACTCCGACAATGGTTTCTTTCCTGCTGTCAATCTGGGCCTGCCTCCTGGCAGCCGCTTCTTCAATCCTCATTTTCGGAAGACCGGTTTCAATAGCTTTGGCCATGCCTCCAAGGCTCTCAATCTCTTCAATATGCTGCCACGCCTTTTGGATCAGCTCATTGGTCAAAGATTCTACATAATAAGATCCTCCCCATGGGTCGATCACATCCGTGATGCCTGTCTCTTCCTGCAGGTAGAGCTGGGTATTGCGGGCAATCCTTGCGGAAAAATCAGTCGGGAGCGCGATGGCTTCATCCAGTGCGTTCGTATGAAGCGACTGGGTATGCCCCATCGCCGCAGCATGGGCTTCTATCAGCGTCCTTGTTACGTTATTGAATGGATCCTGCTCTGTGAGGCTCCACCCCGATGTTTGGGAATGCGTCCGCAAAGCCATGGATTTCGGATTTTGCGGATCGAAGGATTTCATCATTTTCGCCCAGATATACCTTGCCGCCCGCATTTTTGCCACTTCCATAAAATAGTTCATCCCAATTGCCCAAAAGAAGGAGAGCCGAGGGGCAAAAGAGTCAATGCCGATTCCGGCCTTCAGCCCGGTCCTGACATATTCAAGCCCGTCTGCAAGCGTATAGGCGAGCTCAATGTCTGCAGGTGCTCCCGCCTCCTGCATATGGTAGCCTGATATACTGATAGAGTTGAACTTTGGCATATACTGGGATGTATATTCAAAGATATCCGCAATGATCTTCATCGACATGTCAGGCGGATAGATATATGTATTGCGGACCATATATTCCTTAAGAATATCGTTCTGGATCGTGCCTGACAGTTTTTCCTGGCTCACACCCTGCTCCTCGGCCGTTACAATAAAGAATGCCATAACAGGCAGGACAGCACCGTTCATCGTCATCGACACAGACATCTGGTCAAGCGGAATCCCGTCAAACAGGGTCTTCATGTCAATGATTGAATCAATGGCCACCCCCGCTTTTCCTACATCCCCCACCACCCGCGGATGATCAGAATCATAGCCGCGGTGTGTAGCCAGGTCAAAAGCAACCGATAGTCCTTTTTGCCCCATGGCCAGGTTTCTGCGGTAAAACTGATTGCTTTCTTCTGCTGTTGAAAAGCCGGCATACTGGCGGACTGTCCATGGCCTGTTGACATACATGGTCGCATAGGGACCCCTTGTGTACGGAGGAAGGCCGGGCTTATCATCCAGATGGTCCAGTCCTTTAATATCCGATTCCGTATACAGCGGCTTGATCCCAATATGTTCATTGGTCTCGAACCGCAGGCTGCCGGCATCCCCTCCAGCCAGCCTGCCGGCCTCCTGCTTCCACTCATATTCCGCTTCCTTTTGGCTTGCGCCGAACAAACTGATGCTCTTGAAATCCGGTTTGTTAGCCATTCATTTTCACCTCTGTTTCTTCTAGCAGCTTTCCAAGAATTGAACAGACATTGCTCTTGGCAGTTATGAAGTCATGAATGCCAAGCTCCCTCCATTCTTCCGCCGGTGAATCGGGATGCCCCGCAAGGTAAACAACCGATTCCGGATACCTCTCCTTTAATTCTCTTAGCAGCTGTTTGCCAGCCGTCTCATACTGCTGATTGGTTCCGCAAATACAATAGCAGGTATAATCCCTTTTCAGGAGCGCTTCTGCATCAGGGAATCCACTGACACCCGGGCTGTGTTCAGCAGCAATTCCCCCGGCAGCGAAAAAGCCGGCAGCAAAGTCGGTTCTTGTTTTATGCTCCTTTAATTCCCCGAGTGAAATCAGCCCCGCCTGCAATTGCCCGCCGCCGCGTCTCAATTCCTGGGCCTTTGTCCTGATATTCTCAAATGTGGCTGATAGCCTCTCCTGGTGAAGCGGCCTGATTGTCCAGCCGGAGTTAGCCCCCTCTTTAAGGCTGCCTCCCCTGTCAGGCAGCTTATCCTCAAGATTCGCATAAACATTTGTGCCAACTATACTTTTCTTCCTCGTCTCGGCATCATGCTTCTTTTTCTCCAGGATTTCTCTTGTCTGCTCCTGGATCCATCCTTTCTCCAGCGCATCAGCCATGCCGCCGAAGGATTCAATCTGAAGGAAGAGATCCCACGCTTTTTCCGCCAGTTCATTTGTCAGGCTTTCAATATACCAGGATCCCCCTGAAGGGTCTGCCACCTTCAGAAGATGCGCCTCTTCTCTGAGAAGCAGCTGTATATTGCGGGCAAGCCGCTGCGAAAAAGATCCTGAACTCCCCAAAACTTCATCAAATGCTCTCACCTGCAGGTACTGGACTCCTCCAATCACCGCGGCAAAAGCTTCATTTCCTGAGCGAAGCAGATTGACATAAGGATCAGCCATCGTTTTTGTGAAATACGATGTTTCTGCCGCAATGACCATTTTTTGCATGTCTTTTGGTGCTCCGAAGGCAGCTGCGATTTTCCCCCATATAATTCTGGCGGCCCTCAGCTTGGCAATCTCCATAAAGAAGTTTCCGCCTGACGCGAAGCTGAAAACCAATTTTGAAAGTATATCCTCCAGGGAAAGATGGCGGTCCAAAAGTCTGCTCACATGCTCTGTCGCTGCAGCGGCTGCAGCTGCCACTTCAAGCGCAGCATGGGCTCCCCCATTATGATAAGGGACAGCATCGGCAAGAATCGTCCTAAGCTTCGGCATCTCAGCCCCCGCTTTCTCCAATGTAACCGCCCAATCATCATAAAGCCCTTCCACCATTTGATCTCCCGGAAGACCCTCTGATGCAGCTTCAGCCAGCGGGTCCCTTCCTATATAACCGTGTATCTCCTTAGATTGCGGCAGGTTTTCCAGAACAGCAAGCATGCTGGATTGGCTGCCCGCAGCATTGATGGCAAAAGGGTATTCTCTATATGCTCCATCCAGTATTCCCGCAAAGCTTTCAAGGAAATGCTCTTCAACAGGAAGAACAATAGCATTCTGGCCATTCTCCAGCGCCCGCTTTAACTCCTGCTTCAGGTCTTCTGCAGTTTCTCCGGAAATCCTTTGGGCAATTTTCCAATCAGCTTTGCTGTAGCCGAGAGGTTCAATGCCCCGCCGGAAATCCTCCTGCCCCGGATATTGCGATTTTGGAGTAAGGGCTGATGTTTCTGCAGAATAAAGCGGTTTCAATTTTATGTTTTCATATGTAAGCCGGTCTAATGACTCTGCCGCCCTTCCTTTTAAAGCGGATTCTGCTGCCCGCTTCCAATCTTCCATCGTTTTTTCGGGAAATGATATTTTCTCCATCTCTTGATAACTCATAGAACGCTGCTTGTGACAGCAGCTTCCCTCCTCCCAGGAACTGAAATTCATCAATATTCTAAATTATTTTTCTAATATTATTGTAGTATACAAGAGCTAAACTGGCAACGAAGGACAAAGGACGTTCTCCCTTTTCAAATAAAGCCAAAAAACGCTGCAGCTTGATTAAACTGCAGCGCCTTTCGTTCTTCTTAATACACAGATGTATTTTCTTTTGATGTGTTCTCAAGTATCTCTTTAACCCTCTGCAGAAACCGTCCGCACACAAGGCCATCAAGGACACGGTGGTCCAGCGACATACAAAGGTTGACCATATCCCGGACTGCGATCATGCCATTGTTCATGACGACCGGGCGCTTAACAATCGATTCAACCTGCAGGATTGCAGCCTGAGGATAGTTGATGATGCCCATTGACTGGACAGACCCAAATGAGCCGGTATTATTGACTGTGAATGTGCCGCCCTGCATTTCTGCTGAAGTCAGCTTGCCGCTCCGCACTTTGCCGGCAAGCTCTGCGATTTCACGGCCGATGCCTTTGATCGTTTTTTCATCAGCATGCTTGATTACTGGCACAAAAAGCGCATCGTCTGTTGCGACTGCAATGGAGATATTAATATCTTTTTTCTGGATGATCTTGTCCCCTGCCCACATTGAATTAATCTGCGGATATTCCTTAAGGGCCTGGGCTACTGCTTTGACAAAGAATGCAAAGAAAGTCAGGTTGAATCCTTCCTTTGTTTTGAATTCATTTTTGATGGAGTTGCGGTAGTCGACAAGATTCGTAACATCCACTTCCATCATTGTCCACGCATGCGGTGCTTCATGCTTGCTTCGGAGCATATTTGCGGCAATTGCCTTACGGACACCTGTTACCGGAATTTCTATATCACCAGGCATGACTGGAACATTCGGCGCAGCAGCTGGCTGCTTTGCTGCCGGCTCAGCTTGAACCTGAGTCTGTGCAGCAGGCTCTTGTGCCTTCTGTGAGGCTGCCGGCTCTTCCTGCCTTGCCTCAGCCTGAGGAATATCCCCTGAATCAATCAGCTTCTGGAGATCCTTCCTTGTAATGCGGCCTCCTGCACCTGTTCCGTTCACCAGGTTCAGGTCGATGCCGTGCTCTTGGGAGAGCTTTAGCACTGCAGGCGAATATCTTGCCTTGGATGGACTGCTTTCTTCCAGCTTTGTTTCTGAAGATGCCGCTTTTTCTTCTGTCTTGAAATTCTCTTTTCCAGCTGCCTCGTCAGTATTCCCGCCTTCAACCTCAATCGTCAGGATCACTTCACCCACTGCAAGTGTGTCTCCCTCCCCGGCAATCAGTTCTTTTATTACACCGGTAAAAGAAGATGGGACTTCTGCATTCACTTTATCTGTCATGACCTCAGCTAAAGGGTCGTATTTATTTACTGTATCGCCGACAGAAACAAGCCACTTGGAGATGGTGCCCTCTGTCACACTCTCACCAAGCTGCGGCATTTTTATTTGTTCAATAGCCAATTGGCATACCCTCCATTGCTATAGATATTTTATGGGCGGCGCTGCTAAGGCAGCGCCCTCCGCTTTTCTTAGTACTCAGCGAGTTCTCTCATGGCTTTTTCTACTTTGTCAGGGTTGACCATGAAGTATTTTTCCATCGTTGGCGCATATGGCATTGCCGGGATATCAGGCCCTGCAAGGCGCTTGATTGGCGCGTCAAGTTCAAACAGGCAGTTTTCGGCGATAATGGCAGACACTTCGCTCATAATGCTTCCTTCTAAATTATCTTCTGTAAGGAGAAGCACTTTTCCTGTTTTGGAAGCAGCTTCAATGATTGCTTCCTTATCAAGCGGATAAACAGTCCTCAAATCAAGGATATGTGCAGAAATGCCATCCTTCGCAAGTCTCTCTGCAGCCTGGAGGGCAAAGTGAACACAAAGGCCATAAGTGATGACTGTGATGTCTTCGCCTTCCCTCTTCACATCTGCCTTGCCGATTGGAAGCACATAATCATCATCTGGGACTTCGCCCTTGATCAGGCGGTATGCCCGCTTATGCTCGAAGAACAGGACCGGATCTTCATCCCGGATAGCTGCCTTCAGCAGCCCTTTTACATCATAAGGAGTAGAAGGCATGACAATCTTCAGTCCTGGCTGATTGGCAAATACGGCTTCAACTGACTGGGAATGGTAAAGGGCACCATGGACTCCCCCGCCGTATGGGGCACGGATGACCATCGGGCAGTTCCAGTCATTGTTTGAACGGTAGCGGATCTTGGCAGCTTCCGAAATGATCTGGTTAACGGCAGGCATGATGAAATCGGCAAATTGCATTTCTGCAATCGGGCGCATTCCGTACATCGCTGCACCAATTCCAACACCCGCGATGGCAGATTCAGCAAGCGGGGTATCGATTACTCGTTCCTCGCCAAATTTTTCATACAGGCCTTGAGTCGCTTTAAATACTCCGCCTTTTTTCCCAACGTCTTCCCCTAGAACAAATACTTTTGAATCTCTTTCCATTTCTTCGCGGATTGCCATAGTTACGGCATCAATATAAGAAATTACAGCCATTTTCTTTCCCCCTTACTTCTCAGCATAGACATATTTCATCGCATGTTCCGGATCAGCATACGGTGCGTTTTCTGCATATTCAGTTGCTTCATTAACCAGTTTCATCACCCGGTCATTGATTTCTTTTTCCAGCTCATCATTCATGAGGCCTGTTTCCTTCAGATAAGCGCCAAAAGTGATGATCGGATCCTTTGTCTTTGCTTCAGCCACTTCATCCGGTGCACGGTAGCTGCGGTCATCATCGTCTGATGAGTGCGGTGTCAGCCTGTATGATACTGTTTCAACAAGTGTAGGACCTTCTCCGCGGCGGCCGCGGTCGGCAGCTTCCTTCACAGCCTTGTATACTTCAAGCGGGTCATTGCCGTCAACAGTCACGCCAGGCATCCCATAGCCGACAGCACGGTCGGCAACATTTTCGCATGCCAGCTGTTTTTCAATCGGGACGGAAATGGCATATTTGTTATTTTCACACATGAAAATGACAGGGAGCTTATGGACCCCTGCAAAGTTTGCACCTTCATGGAAGTCACCCTGATTGGAGGATCCTTCTCCAAAGGTAGTGAAGGTTACAAGGTCCTTTCCTTCCATCTTTCCTGCAAGGGCAATTCCTACAGCATGAGGAACCTGTGTTGTAACTGGGGATGAGCCCGTTACGATTCTGTTTCTCTTCTGCCCAAAGTGGCCCGGCATCTGACGGCCTCCCGAGTTCGGATCTTCAGCCTTTGCAAAACCTGACAGCATCAGCTCTGTTGCCGTCATCCCGAATGTAAGCACTACGCCCATATCGCGATAGTATGGCAGTACATAATCCTTATCAGTGTCAAGGGCGAAAGCAGCGCCTACCTGTGCTGCCTCCTGCCCCTGGCAGGATATAACGAAGGGGATTTTGCCTGAACGATTTAAAAGCCACATCCGCTCATCAATCCGGCGGGCAAGCAGCATGGTCTCATACATTTCCAATACCTTATCATCGCTTAGCCCTAAATCTTTATGACGATTTTCAGCCATTTGTTTGCCTCCTCAAAATTCAATATGTAGCAGGAGCACGAGACTCCTTTTTGCTGTTAATGATCTTATAAAATCAGATATAAGCGGGTAAGCATCCTCCGCTTTTCTTTCTGTCCAGCTCCGGCGGCTAGAGCCTCGAGTCATAAGCCACCCAAGAATTAAAGGCAAAGAACGCCTTTTATTCTTGGGCGTCTTATGCTTGTCGGCTCTGGGCAAGCCGCCTCCGCTTTTCTCTCTGTCCAGCTCCGGCTCCTAGGCGCTCGAGTCATAAGCCAATCAGGCCAGAAGGTTAAAGAACAACCTTCCGTCCTGCTCGTCTTATGCTTGTCGCACCTGTACAGTCGCCTCCGCATTTCTAGCCATGTATAGCTTTGCCGTCTACTGCGAGGGCTGCTTCTCCGATGGCTTCGGAAAGGGTTGGGTGCGGATGGATGGTGTGAGCTACTTCCCATGGTGTAGCATCCAGCACCTTTGCCAGTCCGGCCTCGGAAATCATATCTGTGACATGAGGGCCGATCATATGGACCCCAAGGATATCATCTGTTTCTTTATCAGCGACAATTTTGACGAAACCGTCCGATTCCCCGAACACAAGGGCTTTGCCGATAGCACGGAAGGAGAATTTGCCTGTCTTTACATCATGGCCCTTTTCCTTTGCTTCATCCTCTGTCAGCCCCACACTCGCAGCTTCAGGTGAGCTGTATATGCATTTGGATATCAGGCTGTAATCCAGCGGTGAAGGATTTTCATTTGCGATATGCTCCACTGCAGTGATTCCTTCATGGGAAGCCACATGGGCGAGCTGCAGTCCGCCGATGACATCGCCAATTGCGTAGATATGCGATTCTTTTGTCTGAAAATATTCATTGACCGAAATAAACCCTTTTTCAATCTGGATGTCGGTGTTTTCAAGACCGATGCCTTCCGTATTAGCCTGGCGGCCCACAGAAACGAGGAGCTTTTCAGCAGAGAATTCCTTCTTCTCGCCTTTAATTTCAGCAGAAATTTTCACTTCTTCACCTTTTTGGAGCGTTTCTGGAAGGACCTTGGCCCCAACAGCAAACTTAACGCCTTTTTTCTTCATCAGCCGCTGCATTTCCTTGGAGATCTCCCTATCTTCTGTTGGAATGATGCGGTCTGCATACTCGATGACTGTAACTTCTGATCCGAAATCGGAAAGCATGGAAGCCCACTCAATGCCAATTACTCCGCCGCCTACAATAATAATAGACTTTGGAATCTCGGTCATCTCGAGTGCTTCGTCAGATGTCATCACCTGGGTTCCATCTATTTCGAGTCCAGGGAACGTCCGCGGGCGGGACCCCGTGGATACGATGACGTTTTTGGGAATCAGCATTTCATTCTCGCTGCCATTGTTCATTTCAACTGAAATGGTTCCCGGCATAGGAGAAAAAATGGATGGGCCCAGGATTCTGCCAAGACCTTCGAAGACATCGATTTTCCCTTGCTTCATCAGATGCTGGACACCTTTATGGAGCTGGTCAATAATCTTGTTTTTCCTTTCCTGCACCTTGCCGAAGTTGACCGAAACATCTCCTGTTAAAACGCCGAACTCTTCAGCATGGCGGGCGGTGGCATATACTTCTGCACTTCTAAGGAGCGCCTTGCTCGGGATGCATCCGTTATGGAGGCAAGTGCCCCCCAGTTTCCCTTTTTCGACAACTGCCGTCTTTAGGCCCAGCTGTGAAGCGCGGATGGCGGCTACATAGCCCCCTGTGCCTCCGCCTAGTATGACTAAGTCGTATTCTTGTGCCAATTCTATTCCTCCTAAACCGTTGCTTTATTTTTTTCCGAGCCGGGATAATTCTTTTCTGCTTCCTCGCCGCGCAGCACCCTCAGGGCTCCTTCTGCCAGTGCCTGAAGCTCGTTCTCACCAGGCTGCACAATGACATCCGCTATCCAATTGATCCGGCTGCTTATATCCTTGATGAATTCCTTCCCGTAGGCTAGTCCGCCTGTCAAAATAATGGCATCCACCCTGCCGGATAGGGCTGCACCTGCCGATCCAATCTCCTTGGCGACCTGATAGGCCATCGCGGAGTAGACCAGCTTAGCTTCTTCACTGCCCTTTTCAATCATTTTTTCGACCTCGACCGCATCGTTCGTCCCCAAATAACCGACAAGGCCGCCCTGGCCAACAAGCTTTTTCATGATTTCATCGCGATAGAAGTCCCCTGAAAAACAAAGGTCCACCAGATCTCCTGCCGGGACGGTGCCTGCCCTTTCCGGGCTGAATGGGCCATCTCCATGAAGCCCGTTGTTCACATCAGCGACTTTTCCCATCTTATGGACGCCCACAGTGATCCCGCCGCCCATATGGGCAACGATCAGATTTAAATCTTCATATTTCCTGCCCAGCTTTTTAGCGACCCGTCTGGCTACCGCTTTCTGATTAAGGGCATGGAAGATGCTCTTTCTTTCGATCAGGGCAAATCCTGAAATCCTCGCAATATCTTCAAGCTCGTCCACTACGACAGGATCTACTATATAAGAAGGAATGTTAAGGCCTGACGCTATTTCGAAGGCAATGATCCCGCCGAGATTGGATGCGTGCTGGCCTGAATAGCCTTCCCTCAGATCGCGGAGCATCTCTTCATTTACCCCGTATGTGCCCCCCTCGATCGGCCGCAGAAGACCGCCGCGCCCGCAGACGGCATCAAGCTTGGAAATATTCATGCCTTCTTGGTCCAGTGCTTCGAGGATTGTCCTTTTCCTGAAGGCATATTGATCGATGATTTTTTCAAATGAATTGATTTCCCCGGAATCATGGCGGATCGTCTTTTCAAAAATGGATATATCATTATCGAATACTCCGATTTTCGTGGAAGTTGAACCTGGGTTGATTACGAGAATTCGATGGTTGTGTACCTGCAAGATTAAACCTCCAATTCAGATTGTCTCTTTCTATCATTATAGCCGCTGGATATGCTGCTATATCATTAAAATCAAAGAGGCTGAATAAATTATTCAGCGCTCTTGTTGTCCTTTTTCAGCAGTCCCCGGGTTAGCGCCTGCTAAGGATGTGGTGCCCGTTCTGAAGAAATTGGCTCCGTGAATTACGCATTCTTTCAATTCTTTCCTCAGCCATACGGTCAGCGGCCTTATAAGTAGGAATAGCGTCTCTTTTGGCGATTTCAATTACTTTTTCAATATTGTTGTAAATGGTCTCAACTTTTTTCATAGCCCTGTCGCGGTTATACCCGTACAGCTCGTCAGCTACATTGATGACCCCGCCGGCATTGATGACATAATCAGGGGCATAGACGATTCCCATTTCATGGATCAGATCACCGTGAGCAGTATCTTTCAGCTGGTTGTTGGCTGCACCGGCAATTACCTTGGCCTTCAGCTGAGGTATGGTTGAATCATTGATGACAGCTCCCAGGGCACATGGTGCATAGATGTCACATTCTACTCCGTAAATCTCATCCGGATTCACTGCCTTTGCACCAAACTCATCGACTGCGCGCTGAACTGCCTCTTTGTTGATATCAGTCACAATCAGACTTGCGCCTTCTTCATGCAGATGGCGGCAAAGATTGAATGCCACATTTCCTACTCCCTGCACGGCAATGACTTTCCCTTCCAGTGAATCGCTGCCGAAAGCTTCTTTTGCAGCTGCCTTCATTCCGCGATATACGCCGTATGCCGTGACCGGTGAAGGATTTCCGGAAGAACCGAAAGCCGGTGAAATGCCCGTGACATAATCTGTTTCCTCATGGATCATATCCATGTCTGCTACCGTTGTGCCTACATCCTCGGCAGTAATATAACGGCCGTTCAGCCCTTGGATATAGCGGCCGAACGCACGGAACAGCTCCTCATTCTTATCCTTGCGGGGATCTCCGATGATGACCGTTTTGCCTCCGCCCAGATTCAGGCCGGCTGCTGCATTCTTATAAGTCATCCCCCTGGCCAGGCGCAGGGCATCTTCAATTGCCGCCTCTTCAGACTCATACGTCCACATGCGCGTACCGCCGAGAGCCGGTCCAAGAGTTGTATCATGGATGGCGATGATTGCCTTCAGTCCTGATTGTTTATCCTGACAGAATACAAGCTGCTCATAATCATAAGTCTCCATATATTTGAATAGTTCCATTTTAATATTCCTCCCCTGTTTTTCAAAAAAATTAAGATGATGCAGAGCAAAGGGCCAAAGCGAGTGAGTTCAGCTTGCTATCTGCCGAATCAGCCCGTGATGTCAGGACGATCGGCGCTTTGGCGCCTGCAATGACTGCCCCGACCTTTGCACCTGCGAAATACATAAGCGATTTATATAAAGCATTGCCTGTCTCAATAGCAGGGACAAGCAGTATATCTGCATTTCCTGCAACTTCGCTGCTGATTCCTTTATGCTCGGCTGCCGCTGGCGAGATTGCATTATCCAGTGCAAGCGGGCCGTCAACAATGCAGTTTCTGATCTGGCCCCTTTTATTCATCATGGCCAGAGCGGCAGCATCCAAAGTTGCCTGCATAGAAGGATTGACCGTTTCAACGGCAGCAATCGGAGCCACCTTTGGATTGTCGATGCCTATGCTTCTCGCAATCTTGACTGTATTATTAATGATTTGCTCTTTCTGCTTCAAATCCGGCGCAATATTCATGGCTGCATCCGTAATGATGATGAGCCTGTCGTAGCCAGGCACTTCAAAAACAGCTGCATGGGAAAGGACACTGCCCGTTCTAAGCCCATAATCTTTATTAAGCACTGCTTTTAATATGATCGAAGTTGAAAGATTGCCTTTCATCAGCACACTGGCTTCTTTTTGGCTTACTGCCCTTACAGCCATTTCAGCTGCTGCTTCTGCTGTTCGTGCATGGATAACTTCTATCCTTCCACCCGCAGCCGCAAGATTTCTATTATAGATCAGTTCTTCAATTGCTTCTCCGTCGCCGAATAATTTAAAATGAGCCAAATTGCGCTTGGCCGCTTCCGCTACTGCGTCCATTACTTCATGGTCTTCTGCTGCGGCAACTGCGACTGTCTGTTTTCTGTTTCCTGCTGCTTTTTCTATGAGCGAGCTCAACCTCAATTTGTTTTCAACCCCTTTAATCAAATGCTGCGACACCAATATTATACTATGCAAGAAATGTGCCAGCCTACATTTACTGAAAACGCTTTATTCATCCCACTAAAGAACCTGCAAAATTTTTCACGCTATGAAAATTATTGCACGCCATTATTTGCAAGGTTATATTTTTCAAGCTTATAATACAAATTCCGGACAGACAATCCCAGGCTTTTGGCAGCTGCCGTTTTATTGCCATTATGCTTATCCAGGGCCCTTTTAATCATGGAGGCTTCAAAGTTTTCGACAAGCTCGGCAAGCGGGGCGTCATTCCCGCCATATTCTTCCGGAACTGAACTTGCTGGCGTTTCACCCTTATGCTGCTTCAAAATCATTTCAGGAAGATGCCTTACTTCAATTTCCGTTTCATGATAGCCCATAAAAATAATGGCGCGCCCCAGAATATTATCCAGTTCCCTTACATTGCCCGGCCAGTCATAGGACATAAGTGCTGATATAGCCTCTTCCGAAGCCTTATCGACATTGCGCCCATATTCCTGATTGATCTTCTGGATCAGCCTGCTGCAGAGCTGTGGAATATCCTGCTTTCTATTCCTTAAAGGAGGAATATGTATCGGCATCCTGTTTATCCGGTAATATAAATCCTCACGGAAAGTGCCGGCAGCAATCCCCTTTTCCAGATTTACATTGGTCGCAGCAATGATCCTTACATTTATCGGAATCGGCTTAGTGCCGCCAACTCTTGTGATCTCATTCTCCTGCAGCACCCTTAGCAGCTTGGCCTGTGTATTGGCTGTCATTTCGCCAATTTCATCGAGGAAAATGCTGCCGTTATGGGCCTCTTCAAACAGGCCGCGCTTCCCTCCCCGTTTGGCGCCGGAAAAGGCGCCCTCCTCGTAGCCAAAAAGCTCGCTTTCCAGCAGGGTTTCCGACAAGGCCGCACAATTGACCCTTATAAATTTATTGTATTTTCTCCCGCTAGCATTGTGGATGGCATGGGCAAACAATTCCTTGCCCGTTCCGGACTCTCCCCTGAGAAGAATGGTTGCCGGCGTTTTAGCCCCCAGCTTTGCCTGCTCAATCGCCAATGTCATTTCTTCGGATGTGCCGATAATATCCTCAAAAGAATATTTTGCTTCAAGCGTACGGATAATTTGCCGTGCCCTAGTAAGTTCCCTGTTCAGGCTTTTGATTTCTGACATATCATGGATGACACCTACGCTGCCCTTCAGCTTGCCGTCCACAATTACCGGAGCGACATTGACAACCACTTCCTTTTTGCCGGGGCCGACTCTCATCGCCGCCCCCCTTACTGCCCTTCTCGACTGAAGGACCTTCATATGTACACTTTCTCCTTCAGAAATATCTGCCGTTGCCGGCTGTCCGATTACCTGCTCCTCTGTCAGTCCAGTGATCCTTGTATAAGCCGGATTGATCAGCAGCCCCTTTCCATTTTCATCCACCACCGAAATCGCTTCATCGCTTGATTGGATGATAGCCTGGAGCATGGTTTGTATTTCTTTCAGGTTTGTGATTTCTTCGGCGAGATTGACTACTTCGGTAATATCCTTAAAAACAGAGAACGCACCGATCAGCTCTCCCTTTTCCCCAATCATCGGTATCCTGGTCGTTATGATTTCCAGTCCATTCGCAAGCACAAGCTCCTGATTCAGCTCTGTCCTTTTCGTTTCCAGTACCCTCGGAAGGCAGCTGCCTGGTATCACATCAAGTACGTGTTTTCCGATTGCCTTTCCGCCTGGGATGCCTGTCATCCTTTCGGCGCTTCGATTAAAGAGGATGATCCGGCCTTCTCCATTGACAACGACCATTCCATCGTCCGTAGAATTGAAAATCAGGTCATGCTTATATGTTTCATTTTTGAATTCCTCAATAAGCTCTTCTTTTTCCTCAAGCAGCTTGCTGATAAGAAAGGCTACACTTCCGGGAATAAGCACTGTATTTTTCGACCGTGCTTCCCTGAGATCGATAAAAACCTTCTCTTCACCCGTCACTTCAATGATGATATCTGGATCTTCTTTTATGTATTCTCTCCAATCGGGACCGGTCCGAATCCCTTCCAGGCGTGCAAGCTGGATTCCCGGAGCATTGTCATTGATATCGACAACTGCCGATACATCAAGGACCGCCGTTTCTCTCAGGAGCCGCAAAATGGCCGTTCCGCCTTTTCCGGCACCGACTATCATAACTGTCTGCATGGCTATCCCTCTCTTAGTACGAAGATTTTTTCACTGATAGTCTGCAAGATCTTTCAATACTATTGTAATTATTTTCTCCATGCTTGACAAATTTCTTCTATAATTTATCATTACCGATGAAGAGACTTTTTTAAATAAGGGGCAAAATATGATAAGAATCGCTGCATTAGTTGTTTTATTGATACCCGGCTTTATTGCTGCCATTGGTGTTAAACTGATGAGGGATATGGTATTTGGCATTCTCCAAAGCCCTTTCCCCTATTTATGGCTTCAATTCCTGGCCGGCCTGCTTTTCTTTTTGCTGGGGCTGGGGTTTGTCGCCGGCTTCATACTGTACCGCGACCGAAAAAGGAATAAGGTGCAGGACCGTTTTAGAAGAGAGAGGATCCAGGCTAAAAAGGCTGATTGATTATTTACACAGGCAACCCGGGAGCACTGAATATTTCATTCCCGTTATATAAAGAACAGCACCCCGTTCGCTGCCGGGGTGCTGTTCTTTGCAGATAAGTATTATTATTGGAATTTTATCATTTGCAGCTGATATTCAGAAAGGAGGGACGGAGATGAAGCCATTGCAGATTTCCCCCGAAACGGCAATCAAGCTTGCCGAGAAGCTCAATGTTCCACTAGAGCAAATCATGCACATGCCCCAGCATATTTTAATACAGAAGATGATGGAACTTGAAAAAAAGAATTGATGAAGGCCTATTCGAAATGCATGCTGTTCCTGACAGCATAGAAGGTGCCCCTGACTGAAGTATCCAGCTTTCTTGATTGGCTTTTAATCTGGAGCTGCGTTTCCGGATATGCGACCTGCAGGATGGATACTTCCCCTTCACCCTTCGTCTCAAGCAGGCCCGTCAATATCTTCCTTTGATGGTCAAGTACGGCGATTTCCTCCATCTGCCTCTCAAACAGGCTTAATGTCTGTTCATACTGCTTCTGCTGCTTGTCGCTCAGCTGATTTATGTATTGTTCGAAGATTTCAAGCTGCTTTTTGCCTTTTTCCATTTCAGCGGCCCTTTTTCGGTATGCAAGAAGGAGTGTCTCAAGCTCTTCGTTGACTGTATTTCTGTCAAATCCTTCAATCTGTATAATCGTTTTCCTTTCCAGCCTGTTGCCGATGATGCCGGCCTGCACCCTTCCTTTAGCCTCTATCAGGCCTCCTATCAGCTTTCCTTTTCTTTCATCCGCAAAGATGTTTCTTCCTTTCAGTATTCCGCCGATCGAATAATAGCCGATATGAATATCACCGCCTGCTGTCAGGCTGCATTCATTAGAGTGCTTTATATAAATATTCTTTCCCGCCTTTATCATGCCGGATCCCTGGCCGAACGCGCCTCCTTTAATGAAAATATCCCCTTTTTCCGAAACGATTTCTTTAAACCCGCTGATGCCGAGTTCTCCTAAAATAGAAATGTCAAGAGAAGCATTGACGCTGTAGCCCGGCTTGACAATACCCCTGACTGTAATGCTTCCATCAAATTCGATATTGCCTGTTTCAGGGCCTGCATCGCCTTCTATGACTAGATGGCGGCCTACAGATACCTTGCCGCCCCGGAATGTGACAACACCGTCGCATAACGCCCTCAGCACCATTTTACCGTCCTCTTCACAAGCTTTTACCGTTTTTTTGTCATAAAGCAGTTTTTTATCTTTTCCTTTTAACGGAGGAACCGGATCTCCTGTCAGCGTTTCACCAAAAACCCCTTCTTCTGCAGGAATTTTCTCGCCGAGCCAATCCCCTTCCTGAACCTCATCAATGAAGTTCATATCATAATAATTCGCGGTGCCGTCTTCCCTTATGGCGGGCTTCCTTTCACTCTGCTCAAAATAGCAGATGACAGCATCGCTTCCATGCCGGGGAGGAAGGCCCTTTGCAATGACAGCTTCCTTTTGCACAGGGACGCTTCTCAGCACATCCTCCTCAATCGCATGTTCCACCCCGAGTTCCTGAAGCTGTAAGGCTATTTGATCGGCTATAGTCTTAAATTCTGCATTGAAATAAGCTTCCGTGCAGTTCAGCCGGAGCTTTGCTTCCATCATGTCCCTGCTAAGGCTTACAGCTGCCAGGGGTTTCAGTTCGCCAATAAGCTTCCTTCCTGAATCGGCCAGTTCAAGCGCCTCTTTCAGTACCATAAATTTTGTAATTGAAATTCTCGGAAAATTCAACAGTTCTTTTTCCAGACTTTTTAAAGAATAGCCTTTTCTGAGAACAGTTATATAAACTTCATCTTCTTCACATTCAATTCTTAGCGACTCATCAGAAAATATTTCCATAGGACTATTCCCTTTCCAGCAGGCATTTGTATTCATTATAGCGGAAAAATAGGCATTTTGGCAGGTTCCTTCATAAACTAACAGAATATTTGCCATTATCCTGTCCTTTTAGCCAAAATAAAAAGCACCCCAGAATGGAATGCTCTCCTTTAAAAGTATATGATTTCATTTTTAAGGCCTTCTTTCAGGCAGTCGCGGCATAAATTAAAAAACCCTAAAAAATGCCTAGCCCTTTCAAGAAGCTTTATGCTCCAGGCGCAGTTTATCAGCAACCATTGCGATGAATTCCGAGTTGGTGGGCTTGGCTTTTGTCATGCTTACAGTGTAGCCGAAAAGAGAAGAAATGCTATCGATATTCCCCCTGCTCCATGCTACCTCGATCGCATGGCGGATTGCCCTTTCCACCCTGCTGGCAGTGGTATTATACTTTTTGGCGATATCCGGGTAAAGAACCTTTGTAATGGATCCGAGCAGTTCAATATCGTTATAGACCATGGATATTGCTTCGCGCAAGTATAAATAACCTTTAATGTGGGCAGGCACACCAATTTCATGAATGATGCTTGTGATGCTTGCATCAAGATTTTTAGGCTTGGATTCTTGGCTTCTGTAGGCGGATGACTGGGACTTGCGGATGACCGGGTTGGACTTGCCGCTTACCTGGCGGATATGGCCGGCGAGATTCTCCATATCAAATGGTTTGAGGATGAAATAGGAAGCCCCAAGATCCACCGCTTTTTTCGTAACATCCTCCTGGCCGAAAGCTGTAAGCATGATGACATTCGGCATCGATGATCTCCGTGATTCACGCAGCTTTTCAAGCACTCCAAGCCCATCCAGATGCGGCATGATTATATCAAGGACTAGAACGTCCGGTTCAGTTTCTTCCAGTACCTCCAGGCATTCCTGGCCATTATGGGCCACCCCGCTCACTTCCATGTCATCCTGGGATGCGATATATTCCTCCAGAAGCCCGACAAGCTCGCGATTGTCATCCACGATACATACTTTTATTTTTCTCACGTATTGTTTCCTCCTCAAATCCATTTGTGGTCTCTTTTTCTATCTAGTTCTATTCTAAATGACAAATTCGACAATGCAAACGAAATTCCTTTTGTTTTTTGAATTTTTCTTAAAAACCTGATAAAACCTTTATTTTTCTTCTGTTTTCTTCCTCATTCGACTTTATTCGCATATACATTGATCATTTGGCTGGTTTTTGTCGATTTTTCTTTAGAGCTCACAAAAGAAAAAAGAAGGCCCCATGCACGCCTTCTTCCTCCACACATTTCAGCTTGCTTTTTCTTCGCTTTTTTCATAAATATCTATTCCTGCTTCATTGAGCATCCACTCGATATGGACTCCGTACCCGCTGGTAGGATCATTCACGAATACGTGCGTGACTGCCCCGACAACCTTTTCGTTCTGAATGATCGGGCTCCCGCTCATCCCCTGAACAATACCGCCTGTTTTATCCAGCAGTTCAGGATCTGTCACTTTGATGACCATCCCTTTTGTTGCAGGGAACTTCTGTGGTATAGTGCTGACAATTTCAATATCAAACAGGTCTACCTCGTCATCATCTACAACCGTAAGAATCTGGGCCGGCCCCTCTTTCACCTGATGCGAAAGCGCTATAGGCATCGGCTTATCAAGCACGCCGTTTTTCATGCCCCTGTTCAGTTCGCCAAAAATGCCAAAGGGACTGTTTCTTTTAATATTCCCAATAACCTGTTTATCTGAAGAAAATCTTGCGAGCTTTTCGCCTGGATTCCCGTTGCTTCCTTTTTCAATGGATGTAACAGTCGAACGGACAATTTGTCCATCATCGACCACGATCGGTTTTTTTGTATCCATATCACTTATAACATGGCCGAGGGCCCCATACTTCATAGAACCTGGATGATAAAAGGTCATGGTGCCGATTCCGGCTGCAGAATCCCTAATATACAGGCCCAGTTTAAAATTATTTTCCGCCTTATCTTTAAGGGGTGTCAGTTCGGTGCTGATTTTGCCATTTTCCCTTGTAAGTGTGATCTTCATTGCCTTGCCCGTCTGTCCGGCTTCCTGGACAAAGGGTGCCACATCGGACATCTTCTCAATATTTTGTCCGTTTATCTGCGTGATGATATCTCCTACTTTAATCCCTGCAGTTTCGCCGGGGGAAGCTTTGCCGTCTTTTGCATCCACAAGGTGATGGCCGACAACCAGCACCCCGACCGTATTCAGTTTAACCCCGATTGACTGGCCTCCGGGAATGACCTTAAAATCCCTCAATACATTCACATCAACTTTTTTAACTGGAAATCCTGCCAGTTCAAGCAGCATTTCGTCTTTTCCAATTTTCTTTCCCTTTACGGCAACCTCGCTTCCCTCCTGCTTGAGAGCTGCCGCCGCTTCTGTTTTCATTGACGCAGACACAGGTGCCGCCTTGCTGAAATTGTATGTTTCACCTTCAAATAGGGTAATCTCTTTGGGAATGCTGATATATTCTTGAAAGGGTTTGGAAAACCCTGCTGCAATTAATGAAACAAGGAGAATTCCACCAATTATTCTTCTTAGTAGCTCTAAATTCAAAACCTTCACTCTCCTCGCTTCTAGTCCACACGTCAAATGGCTACATCTTTAATTTTGCCTCCTTAGTGAGAACTTATAACCTTTGGCCATATAAAAAAAGCTACCCTCTTTGGATAGCTTTTCAAGTTATTTTTATTTGCTGGGCAAGCTGGAGCAATTCCTTAGCATGCTCTTTCGTCAAATCAGTGATTTCCACCCCGGATATCATCCGGCCGATTTCCTTGATTTTATCCTCGGAATTGAGCGGTTTCACTGTTGTTTTAGTTCTTCCATCACGCGTAGACTTTGCGATGAACAGATGTGTATCTGCCATTGCAGCAACCTGTGGAAGGTGGGAAATACAGAGAACCTGTGAATCCCTTGAAACATGGTGAATCTTCTCAGCGATTGCCTGTGCGACGCGTCCGCTGACTCCTGTGTCAACCTCATCAAAGATAATCGATGTGACCCCCTGATGCTTCGAGAAGATGCTTTTCAAAGCCAGCATGATTCTGGACAGCTCACCGCCCGAGGCGACTTTGGAAAGGGGCTTGAGCGGTTCGCCCGGATTGGTGGATATATAAAATTCTATCTTGTCAGCACCGTTGCGATGGTAGCCCCGGCTGGACAATTCCTCAAATTTCACTTCGAACACCGTTTTCGACATATACAGCTCTTTCAGTTCCTTATGGATGAGAGAGGTCAGCTTTTTGGCGCTCTTTCTCCGAAGCCTGCTTAATTGCTCGGCTTCAAGGCTTAAATCCTTCTGAAGGGAAGAAAGCTCCTTTTGAAGCTGATCAATATGTGTTTCCTTATTCTGCAATGTCTCAATTTCTTCTTCTATCCCTGATGCATATTCAAGGATTTCCTCGATTGTCTTGCCGTATTTCCTTTTGAGCTGATTGATTTCTGTCAGCCTTTCTTCAATCTCATTCAGCCTGGCAGGATCATATTCAAGAAAATCAAGCTTGCTCCTCAGACTGCTTGAAACATCCTCAAGCATATAAAAACTGTTGGATATAGCATCTGCCATTTCCTTATATTCAGGATCCAGTTCAGCTGCTTCCTGCAGATGGCCCATAACAAGGCCGATCCAGTCCAGCCCCTTTTGCTCCCCTTGAAGAGCAGTATAGCCAGCCTGCATGCTGTCATAAATCCTTTCGAAGTTCCCCAGCTTCGTTTTTTCTTCATAAAGCTCTTCGTCTTCGTTGATTTTCAGCCCGGCTCCCTCAATTTCCTCCAGCTGAAATTGAATCAGATCAAGCCTGTGGGCCATCTGCTGTTCGTTCTCACTCAAATTCTTGAGCTTTTTGGCTGTTTGTTCATAAGATTGGAATACTTCCCGGTATTCATGCAGGGCCGGCATGATTTCCTCAGAGCCAAACTGGTCAAGCAAAGATAAATGCAGGGTTTCATCCATCAATTCCTGGTGCTCATGCTGTCCATGGATGTCGATGATAGTAGATCCGATTTCCCGGAGTGCAGAAATGGTCACCAGCTTTCCATTGACCCGGCATACACTCTTGCCTGTCCGTGAGATATCCCGGCGAAGGACCACCATCCCGTCCTCGATGTCAATCCCAAATTCCCTTGATTTTTTATAACAGGGATGATCCTGGCCGTCTATTTGGAAAAGACCCTCGATCTCAGCTTTCTGCTCGCCGTGCCGGACAAACTCCGAAGACCCCCGTCCGCCCACTAAAAGGTGGATGGCATCGATGATGATCGATTTGCCTGCGCCCGTTTCCCCAGTCAATACAGTTAAGCCCTTTTCAAATGAAACAGAAAGGGCTTCTATAATAGCGAAATTTTTAATGGATAATTCACTTAGCAAAGAATTTCACCCCAATTTAAAGCATATCGATGAAGCGGTTGGATATCACTTCAGTATCTTCAGGTGTTTTGCAGATGATCAGGCAGGTATCGTCGCCGCAAATCGTACCGAGAATTTCTTCCCAGTCAAGATTGTCTATCAGTGCGCCGATTGCCATCGCATTCCCGGGCAACGTTTTCATAACCAGCAAATGGCCGGCAGTATCAATCCGGACAAAAGCATCCATTAAATTGCGTTTTAGTTTCTGCAGCGGATTGAACCTTTGATCCGCCGGCAGGCTGTATTTATATCTTCCATCCATTAAAGGAACTTTTACAAGATGAAGCTCTTTTATATCTCTTGACACAGTTGCCTGGGTCACATTAAAACCGGCATTTTTCAGCTCGTCCACAAGATCATCCTGTGTTTCAATATCATTATTGGCTATGATGTCTCTTATTTTGATATGTCGTTGTCCTTTATTCACTTTATCACCTCTATAGGCAGTCGAAACCTGATTTCTATCCATATGTTAGCCGATTTTCTGCTGAATGTACAATTTTTTCTGCAATAGACAGCACGAATAGCCAAGAACCGCCATAATTCGATGGTCCAGCGCCGAAAAAAAGGAATAAGCATGATGCTTATTCCTCTTCTTTCTGCTGCTTTGATTTCAGCTCGGCATGAGCTTCCTTGACTATTTCATCCACGGAAGCAGAAAGTCCGTTTATGCCTGTTTCCTTTTCCCCTTCCCACCTCAGGTGAAGAAGGAACTCAATATTGCCGTCCCCTCCTGTTATCGGGGAATAGGAAAGGTTTCTGACATCATATCCCTGTTCCAGGGAAAAGCGGATCATGCGGTCAATGACGTCGGCATGGACCTTGGGATCGCGGACAATCCCTTTTTTTCCGACCTGCTCACGTCCTGCTTCAAACTGCGGCTTTACAAGCGCAATAACATCACTCCCGGGAACCAGCAGGGTTTTTAGAACAGGCAGAATAAGCTTCAAGCTAATAAATGATACATCAATCGACGCAAAATCAGGCATCTCCCCTGCCAGATCGGCAGGAGTCACATAGCGGAAGTTGGTCCTTTCCATTACCTCCACCCGCTCGTCCTGCCTCAGCTTCCAGGCAAGCTGATTATAGCCTACATCCAATGCATATGACATTTTCGCCCCATTCTGCAGCGCACAGTCAGTGAAGCCGCCGGTTGATGCTCCTATATCAAGAAGCACCTTGCCTGAAATGTCGACATCGAACTCTTTGATCGCCTTTTCAAGCTTCAGTCCGCCGCGGCTGACATAGGGGATCAGCTTGCCTTTCACTGTGAGCGGAATATCGGCGCCTACCTTTTCACCAGGCTTATCGAGGCGGCTCTCGTTCGTATAGACAAGTCCGGCCATGATGGCGCGCTTTGCCTTTTCCCTTGTCTCGATAAGCCCTCTTTCTACGAGCAATACATCTAAACGTTCTTTCTTACTTTTCATCTGTTAAGCCCTTTTTTGTTTTTTTCTCGCCAGTTTTGCGAGCTTTTGTACGGCCATCTCAGAGGTCAGGCCGATTTCTTCGAGCAGTTCCTTTACGCTTCCATGTTCAATATACTCATCAGGGATTCCCATACGCTCGATTGCTGCCTGATGGAAGCCGTTTTCATGGGCAAACTCAAGGACGGCACTTCCGAAACCGCCCTGCAGGATGGCTTCTTCTATGGTTAGTATCGGCATATTCAAACCTAATATTTCTGTCAGCATTTTTTTATCCAGCGGCTTGATAAATCTGGCATTGACGACTTTGATAGAGTAGCCCTGCCTTTCCAGCTGGGCTGCTGCTTCCATCGCCATCGGGATGGTTGTTCCAAAGGTAAGGATTGCAGCATCGTCCCCTTCCTTCAGCACTTCCCAAGTGCCGATAGGAATTTTGATCAGCGTCTCATCCATCGGCACACCGATTCCGTTGCCCCTCGGGAAACGCATCGCAATCGGGCCGTCATCATAAGCAAGAGCAGTGTTGACCATATGCTGGCCTTCATTTTCATCTTTCGGCATCATCATCACCAGATTTGGCACATGCCTCATGAAGGCGATGTCAAATACACCCTGGTGGGTTTCACCGTCAGCGCCCACAAGGCCTGCACGGTCGATTCCGATGAAGACATTCAGGTTCTGGCGGCATATGTCATGCACCACCTGGTCATAGGCACGCTGCAGGAAGGTCGAATAGATCGCCAGGAACGGCTTCATATTTTGTGTGGCAAGCCCTGCTGCGACAGTTGTTGCATGCTGCTCCGCTATACCCACATCAAACATGCGGTCCGGGAACTCGCTGGCAAAGCCTTCAAGCTTTGATCCTACAGGCATGGCAGGAGTGATTGCAACAATCCTGCTGTCCTTCCTCGCCAGCTTCCTTACGGTTTCACTGACAAGCTTGCTCCAGGCAGGCGGCGGGTTGATCGGTTTAACAAAGTCGCCTGTATCAATTTTGTATGGGCCTGTCCCGTGCCAGGTCCCGACTGTATCCTTTTCAGCAGGGGAATAGCCTTTCCCCTTCTTAGTGATCACATGCAGAAGGACAGGACCTTCTGTTTTCTTTGCATAGCTGAGCGTTTCAAACAGCTCTTCAAAATTATGGCCATCGATCGGGCCTAAGTAGGTAAAGCCCATTTCCTCAAAAAACATGCCCGAAACCAGAAGATATTTCAAGCTGTCTTTTACTCTTTCAGCAGTTGAAGCAAGCTTTCCGCCGACAGCAGGGATTTTTTTGAGGAGAAGCTCGAGCTCATCCTTCACCCACTGATACTTGCCGGCTGTCCGGAGTTTCCCGAGAACATTGTGCAGGGCCCCGACATTTGGTGCAATCGACATTTCATTATCATTGAGGATGACAATCATATTCTTTTGCTCGTGTCCGATATGATTGAGCGCTTCAAGCGCCATCCCGCCTGTCAGTGCGCCATCCCCGATGATCGGGACGATATGGGAATCCTCTTTTTTCAAATCCCTCGCAATGACCATGCCCATGGCCGCTGATAAAGAAGTCGAGCTGTGGCCGGTCTCCCAAACATCATGTTCGCTTTCAATCCGCTTCGGAAAACCGCACAGTCCTTTATACTGCCTGAGGGTATCAAATTCACAGGCTCTGCCTGTAAGGATCTTATGGACATAAGACTGGTGGCCCACATCCCAGAGAAACTTGTCCTTTGGGCTTTCAAAGCATTTGTGGAGGGCGATCGTCAGTTCAACGACTCCTAGGTTGGGTCCGATATGGCCGCCTGTCACTGAAAGTTTTTCTATAAGAAAATTCCTGATATCCTGGCTGAGATCTTCCAGTTCTTTATTGGAGAGCCCTTTTAAAAATGAAGGGTCCTTAATCGATAATAGATCCATGTCTTGGATCACTCACTTTCATTTCTTTTTAAATCACTGTTATTATTAATTCTCTTTTATTATAACGATATGACAATTTTCCACAACAAAATGTAGCACATTCCCTGCATTGTACCATAAGAGTAACGCATTGCAGGCGATTTTCCAACTGATTTCCCTTATGGGACATCCAGATCTGCTGGAGGGCAGGAACCGTTTCACTAAAGAAAAGCATAGCTGCTGAATGCAAAAAGGGAATTCTGTCCTGTCTATAAGCTGAAAATCAATCACTTCCTGACCAAAGAAAAAGCCGTTGGCCCGATGCGGCAAACGGCTTCCTTCTCATATCCGGCAGCTGCAGGATCAGCAGAAACTGCCAATTAATCAGTGATCCCTGTTCGCCACCAGATTGGTTATCTCTTCCAGCAGCTGGATTTCAAGGCCTGTTTCCTGCAGCCGGGCCTTTGCCATCCCTATATGATGTTCAAGCGCCTTGTTTGCTCCTTCCATAGTGAGAATGGATGGGTAGGTGCTTTTATTGTTGGTTTCATCACTGCCAACCGGCTTTCCAAGGACCTCTTCATTTCCTTCCAGGTCGAGGATATCATCCCTGATTTGGAAAGCAAGGCCCAGATGGTGGGCAAATTCATTCAGGCTTTTCAGCCTGCTTTCCTCTGCACGCGAGAGGAGAGCCCCTGCTGCTACACTGAATGCAAGAAGCTTCCCGGTTTTGTGCACATGTATGTATTCAAGCTCTTCAAGATCAAGGTCTTTGTCCTCTCCCTCAATATCTGCCGTCTGGCCGCCTACCATGCCTTCAGCACCCGAAGCCCTTGCAAGCTCATTGATCAAAGCAAGCTTCACTTCCGCATCAGCATCCTCAGGAGCCATCTGTGCAAGAAGCTGGAAGCTGTATGTCAGCAGTGCGTCTCCAGCAAGGATGGCATTTGCCTCGCCAAACACTTTATGGCTGGTCGGCTTCCCCCGCCTGAGATCATCATCGTCCATGCTTGGGAGGTCATCATGGATAAGGGAGTAGGTATGGATCATCTCCACAGCAGCTGCAGCCTGCAGGCCTTTTTTTGTATCTTCCCCAAAAGCCTTGAGAGTAGCGAATACGAGGAGCGGCCTGATCCTTTTGCCCCCGGCCTGCAGAGAATAATGCATGGCCTTTTTCAGAACCTCCGGGGCGGCCAGTCTGCTGACACTTTCCTCCAGCTCACGCTCAAGCATCTTTATATGGACCTCTGAAAAAGAATCAAGCTGTACATTCGGCACCATTACTCCTCCTCCTCGATGACAAACGGTTCTTTCCTGCCTTCTTCTGTCAGAACCTCCGTCAGCTGTTCTTCCACCCTTTGCAGCTTATCATGGCACAGCTTGGACAGCTCCATGCCCTGCTTATAGATGGCAATGGCCTCTTCGAGCGGCACATCGCCTTCTTCCAGCTTTTCTACAATTCCTTCAAGCTTTTTCATCGCTTCTTCGAATGTGAGTTTTTCTTCTGCAGCCATTTCTATCACTCCTCTTTGCCTGTCACCTTGCAATTAAAAGTTCCATCAGCCAATTTCACCTGGACATCATCGCCCTTTTCAACCTGGGAGACACTCTTCAGGAGCTCGCCTTCCCCGCTATAGGCCAAGCTGTAGCCTCTGTCCATAATCTTAAGCGGGCTCAGCGCCTCAAGGGTTGAAACCATGCCGCTGAATTCCTTCTGCTTCTTGGTCAAAACTTCTTTCATAGCCTTGCCGAGTGCACGGCTGCCGCGTAAATGGGTTTCCTTCGCTTCCTTGTACAAATCATTTGGATGATTCCTCAAGAGCCTTTGCAGCAGCCTGTCCCGCTCCTCGCGTTTCAGCTCTGCAAGCCTGCCTGCGCTCTTTTTCAGCTGTTCTGTCATCTTGTCTGCCTGTTCTAGCTTCTGTTCGTACAGCCGCTGCGGATAGCGGAAGGCATATGATTTCTGCAGTCTGCCCAATCGTTCCCGCTGCAGGACTGCTCTTTCCCTCATCGCTCTGATAAGCCTGGACTGGCGGTTT
>NZ_PKLA01000003.1:511159-571169 GCF_002858875.1 Bacillus sp. UMB0728
TAGCTCTTCGATCGATCCTCCGCCGCGCCCGACGATCAGGACATCAGCCTCGGCCTGCCGGTTTGCAAGTTCAATGGCGCCAGCAACAGAAGGAGCTGCCTGGGCACCCTGTACAAGTGCCGGATAAATCAATATATTGGCGATCGGGAAGCGCCTTTTGATTGTTGTGATGATATCTCTTACTGCAGCTCCTGTCGGGGACGTTATCACTCCAACAGTTTTCGGGAATTTCGGGATGGGCCTTTTGCGTTCTGAAGCAAACAGCCCCTCTTTCTGGAGCCTTTCCTTCAGCTGCTCAAAGGCCAGGAAAAGATCCCCTACTCCATCCGGCTGCATCTGCTTGACATAAATCTGATATTGTCCGCTCGGCTCATAGACAGAGATCTCACCGCTGATCAGCACCTTCATCCCGTTCTCAGGCTCAAACTTCACTGAACGTGCAGAACGGGAAAACATGACTGCCAGGATCCGGGATTTCTCATCCTTCAGCGTGAAATACATATGTCCGCTCGAATGCCTCTTAAAATTAGAGATTTCGCCTTTGACAAATATCTCCTGCAAATGCGGGTCATGGTCAAATTTTCTTTTTATGTATAGAGTTAGAGCGCCTACGGTCAGATAACGCTGTTCCTTCATAGCATACTCCTTTTAAAGGGCTGGGTATCCACATGCCATTTGCTGTTTGTTCTGTACAATAATCTAAACAGCGTAAAAAGCCCTTCCCTATTATAAGTTTAAATAAGGCCATCCGTCACGCCAAAACGGCTAAAACAGGCATATCGCACATTTAAACTGGATAGAGACAGGGCAATGAATGCTTTTGGTCCGGCCGGGACAGGCAGGACGCTTAAGACTCCAGGCTATCCTTCACTTTCGAGAGGACACCGTTGATGAAACGGCTGGAATTGTCATCGCCAAATATCTTCGCAATTTCAATCGCCTCATCAATGACAACATTGGCCGGGACCTCTTTGCTGTATTTCAGCTCATAGACTCCTTGGCGGAGAAGATTTCGATCAACTGTTGCAAGGCGTTCCAGCTTCCATTTTTCAAGATACTGCTTGATCAGACTGTCAATTTCCTCTTTATTTTCAAGTACACCGGTTACCAGAAGTGTCAGATATTCGTCCCCTTCTTCTCCCTCAAGCACATGGTCGATGGCTTCCGAAGGGTCTGCCTGGCTCACATCAATCTGAAACAGGGCCTGTAATGCTTTTTCTCTCGCTGTTCTTCTTTTCATTATATTCTTTAACTCCTTTTAGGCATCTTTGTCCAAATAACATAAGAAGATAATAGCATAACTAAAGCGGGTTCGCACTGTGTTCATCAATATTTTTGCCATTATGCCTTATATTCATAGGTGTTTTTTAATACTATCTGCAAGAAAGTTCCATATCCTTCTGCAGGTCCAGTAATGGAAAGAGCCAAAGACATTAGCTGTCTTTGGCTCTTCTGATCAGATTTCCTGTTCAATTTCAGGCTCAAGCTTCTGGTTTTCAAATAAGATGCCCACCACATGAATATTGATTTCCTGTGCTTCAAGAGCAGTCATGTTCAACAGGGCCTGGCGGATATTATCCTGGATTTCCTGGGCGACGGCGGGGATTGAGATGCCAAATTTCATCAGGCAGTACACCTCTACCCTGATGCCTTCCTCAGTCAATTCAACCTTGACGCCTTTACCATGATTTTTCTTGCCTAAACGCTCGACGACTCCTGAGGCGAAATTGCCGCGCATCTGTGCAACCCCTTCTACCTCAGAGGCAGCGATCCCTGCAATCACTTCAATGACTTCAGGAGCTATTTCTACTTTTCCATGCCCAGTATTCCCCTGGCTCATTTCCAAAATGTTCTCGCTCATTACAGCACCTCCGGTTAATCTTCAGACTTCATCACTTCGTACAACTCAAGGAACTTGGTATTGAACTGTCCTTCCACAAATTTCTCGTGGCTGAGCAGCTTAAGATGGAATGGAATGGTCGTGTGTACACCTTCGACCACAAATTCGCTTAAAGCCCTCTTCATGCGGGAAATGGCTTCTTCCCGGCTGCTGCCATAGGTAATGACCTTTGCAATCATGCTGTCATAATAAGGCGGAATCATATAGCCCGGATAAGCTGCAGAATCGACCCGGACGCCAAGGCCTCCTGGAGGAAGGTACATACTGATCCTCCCGGCTGAAGGCATGAAGTTCTTCTCCGGGTTTTCCGCATTGATCCTGCATTCGATCGCCCAGCCATTAAAAGTAACTTCATCCTGGCGAAGGGCAAGCTTTTCTCCGGATGCAACCTTGATCTGTTCTTTGATCAGATCGACCCCCGTCACCATTTCTGTGACAGGATGCTCTACCTGTATCCTTGTGTTCATTTCCATGAAATAGAACTTTCGGTTCTGATAGTCATATATAAATTCTACAGTGCCGGCGCCTGTATAATCAACCGCTTTTGCAGCTTTAACAGCGGCAGCCCCCATTTCTTCGCGGATTTCTCCGTCAAGAGCGGGAGATGGCGTCTCTTCAAGGAGTTTTTGAAGCCTTCTTTGAATCGAACAGTCCCTCTCGCCCAAATGAAGTGTATTGCCATAGTTATCAGCAAGCACCTGAATTTCCACATGGCGGAAATCTTCAATATATTTTTCAATGTAAACGCCAGGATTTCCAAAAGCAGTAAGGGCCTCCTGCTGGGTGATATTGATTCCCTTTACCAGTTCTTCCTCGGTGCGGGCTACACGGATGCCTTTGCCCCCTCCGCCGGCCGTCGCCTTTATGATGACGGGATAATCAATCTTTTCGGCCAGTGCCTTGGCGTCATCCACGTCCTTTACGACACCCTGTGAACCAGGGACAATCGGCACTCCCGCTTCCCTCATTGTTTCACGGGCAATATCCTTCGTGCCCATTTTATTGATGGCTTCGGGAGTCGGGCCTACAAAGATGATGTTGCATTCGCGGCACAGTTCTGCAAAAGCAGCATTTTCCGCCAGGAACCCATAGCCGGGATGGATGGCATCACACCCTGTCAGTTTAGCAACACTAATGATATTCGTAAAGTTAAGATAGCTGTCTTTGGAGGCTGTCGGGCCGATGCAGTATGCTTCATCCGCCAATTGTACATGCAATGCTTCTTTATCAGCTTCCGAATAGACAGCAACAGATTCTATTTCCATTTCCTTGCAGGCACGGATGATCCGTACCGCAATTTCCCCTCTGTTTGCAATTAATAATTTTTTTATCATCGAAAGCTCTCCTTACTCAGGCTTCACCAAAAATAATGGCTGTCCGTATTCGACCAGCTGGCCGTCTTTCACCAGTATTTCCACAATTTCCCCATTCACTTCTGCTTCGATTTCGTTGAACAGCTTCATGGCTTCAACGATGCAGACAACAGAATCCTTTGATACCTTTGAACCTGATTTAACATATACATCGGCATCAGGCGATGGTGAAGCATAGAAAGTCCCTACCATAGGTGAGGTGATTTTATGTAAGTCTGCCTCCTGTACAGTTTCCTTTGGAGCTTCCTGGACGGCAGCCGGAGCTGTTTCCTGAATAGAAGCCGCAGGAACTGCAGGCTGCTGGACAGGCACCTCAATGGGCCTTTGCACTGCCGCAGGCTGGACAACAGCAGCCTCTGCAGCCGCGCTTTTCTTCATTTTAATTTTAGATCCTTCGTGCTCATATTCAAATTCATCGATAGTAGACTGATCAACAAGCTTAATCAGCTCGCGTATTTCTTGTACTTTTAACATACCATTCGGCACCCCTTGTCCTAAATAAAATTATGACTAGATACTAATATCATACGATAAGACCACACCAAAGTTCAACCGGCTTCTTTCAAGCAGCAGGACCTTTTTGCATCCTGCCCTTCTATTTTAATGTTTTTTTCAATTTTTGTGAAATTCCTCAAAGGAAATATGCCTGTGCACAGCGAAACCTTACAGCATTAGACTTATTTCGACGGAGGACACCATAATGGACAAGCTTGAGAGCATAAAAAGGGAAGATTTGGCCCGAAAAAATTCACTGATTGTTAAATCGGCTTTTGTAAGCGTTATCTTAGCGGCTGCTGTAGATATTATAATGAAAAAGGAACTGGCTGTCATCCTTGCCATTCTGATTGCCGGGGGCATTGGCCTCTGCATTGTTTGGTTGCTCCACCGCATTCCATCTGCCATTCATATTGTTCCGTATACAAGCATGATCCTGATTACCGCCGTCATGTTCATCATCATGGAAAACAGTGTCTCGCCAACAGCTTTTTTCCTCGCATACTTCATCATTGCCGCAGCAGCCATCTATATGGATACACTCTTGCTCTGGCTGGCATTTTTTCTTGGAAACACACTCATTACAGCTTTTGCAGCACTTCATCATGGCGCCCTTCCATTGGAAATGAAAAATTATGTGACAATTTATCTGCTTTACCTTTTAGTAACGGTACTCCTTTCATTTCAATTTTCTATATCGCGCAAGCTTGCCGAGAACATAGTTCTTTCTCAGGAAAAGACAGCACAGCTCCTGAAAACCGATCAGGAAATCAGGAGGGCCATAGACAAGGGCACAGCTGATATTTCTGAAATGATTGAACAGGTGAAAGAGAGAAGCGGCAAAAATTTTGAAGCTGCATACAGCATGTCCCGATCTATTGCCGAGGTTTCCGCCGGAATGCAGACCCAGTCTGAGGCAATCATGGGAATTAACCAATCCCTGTCAGTCGCAAACAAACAGGCAGAAGACACCACCCTGCTGTCAGAAAAGCTCCATCAGGATGCGGCTTCAGCCGAGCTGATCACCCGGACAGGCGATGCCCTGGTCGGCAGATTGGCGGAAGAAATGGGCGTTTCTTATAAGGAAATGCAGAACGCGATAGCGAAGATGAGCAGCCTCTCACTGCGGATACAGGATACCTCTGCGTTTACCGATTCAATCCAGGAGATAGCATCTCAAACAAATATGCTTGCATTGAATGCATCTATTGAGGCTGCCAGAGCAGGAGAACGCGGGAAGGGATTCGCAGTAGTGGCAGATGAAGTCAGAAAGCTCGCCGACCTGACAAGGAAAACGGCCATCATGATTTCTGAAAATCTGCAGGAGGTTATTTCGGAGACAGAGGCAGCAAAAGAAGACCTGGGAGCTGCAGGAAAAACCATTACCGGCAACCTGACGCTCACTTCGGACACCCAGCAGGCGTTTGAGGAAATCTTCACAGCCTTCATCAGGCTGAAAGAGGATATTGCCAGCTACAGCTCCATGACAAGGCAAATCAAGGAATCCTCCCATTCAATCGGGAATGCAGTCACAGAATTCAGCTCTGTGATCGAGCAGGCAAGCGCTTCACTCGAGGAGCTTTCTGCTTCTGTCGGAGAGCAGGCAAAACAAAACGAAGACATCTTCTCGTCGATAAAAAAGGCTCATCATTCACTGGAGGATCTGGTGGAGTTTCAGAAAAAGTAAGTGAAACCCGGCAGATTTATTATCCTAGTGTGCATCAAACATTAAAGAGGCAGTGCATTCAGTGATGCACTGCCTCTTTTCAGCATATCTGCAAGAGTGGGGCTGAACGAGCGCCCTCCGCTTTTCTATTTGTCCAGCTCCGGGAGCTAGCCCCTCGAGTCTTCAGCCAATCAGATCAGAAGGTTAAAGAACAACCTTCCGCTCTGCTCGTCTTAAGCTTGTCGGGGCTGAACGAGCGCCCTCCGCTTTTCTATTTCCCAGGTTCAAATTCTACTGATGCTACCTGCAGCTGCGGGATTTCGCCTTTTACCATTTGGATGATTTCGTTTGCAGCTGTTGGCGAGTGTTCTTTTGATTTGATGGTAATGCGGACTTTTTCTCCGTCTGCCCTTACAAGGACGTCTTCATAGTCCATGGCTTTAATGACTGTTTCAAGAAGGATTTCTTTCTGTGCAACATCTCTAAGCTGGTCGATTTTTTCCTTCGCTTCGTTTCGTTCTTCAGCGGAAAGATCTGTGGAGGCCATGACATTGGTGAGTTCCTCTTCCATCCGGCTGCGCTCATCTTCCATCTGCATGCGGAGCGTTTCGAACATTTCATCGCTGGAAACACCGGAGATGACTGTTTCGCCATCTTCAGAAGCAGTTTCTTCAGCAGATGACTCTTCTGCACCTGCGGTTTCTTCATTTGCCTTTTCCTCGACTGCGGCCAGATCATTGCTTTTTTGTTCAGGAGTAGTAATGTAGTAGACAGAGAGCACGACGACTAAACTTAGCATTGTTAAAAGCCAGACTGTTTGTTTTTTCAATAGCATTTCAGGATTCCCCCTTAGATTTTTTTGGCATTACAGCTACACGGTGGCTTGGGACATCCAGCGACCGCGTTACAGCCTCAATGATCCACTTTTTTACTTGTATGTTATCGGCCCCTTTAGCGACGACGAGTACTCCCCGTATAACAGGTTTTTTCGTTTCCACCACTATCGGAACCTCTTTTTCTCCATCTCTGATAATCACCAGCTGGTCTTCCTTGGACAAATCCTCCACTTTCCTTTTACCTCCCTCCCGATCGGTTTCATCGGTCGTTTGGGACTTGGTTGTGGAGTTCTTTTCCAATACCTTCTTCTCAGTTGCATCCACATTGACAACAACCGTGACATCATCGACACCAATTATGGAATCGAGCGCTTCCTTCAACTGGGCTTCATACGCTTTTTCATAATCAGTGATAGACCCGTTCCCGCCTGTCTTCTTTTGGCCAAAGGCCGGGACATCTTCAGCTTCCTTCCCTTCCTGGCTGCTGAAAGCCGGAAGCACCCCGCCAGCTTCTTCCTCCTTGAAAAAGGAGCTGCTGATGAGCATGATCGCTGCCCCGAACAATAGGGCGATCAGCAAATATTGATATTTTCCCTGCTTCTTATTTTCACCGCTTCCCATCAGGTGTTTCTTTATCCAAGCCAGCGGCCCCTTTTCATTGTCCATTAATCCTTGTTCCCCCCTTCTATCATGACCTCGATAGATTCTTCCTTGATATTCCATTTTTGAGCAAGAAGTGAAGCGATATCGTTTGATTCATCTGTTTCTGCGCTTGATGGAAAGGGTTGGTTCGTATTGATTTCTACCATGGAGACCACTTCGACTGCTTTTTCTTCAGGAACCTGCTGCTTTAGCTGGATGCTGACCTTCTCCAGATTCTCAGGGAAGGCACTCTGATTATTTTCATCCACGACTAGACTTACATCACTAATTTCCAATCCGTACTGTTCCATCAGCTCCTTTTCTGCGTCCGTTTTCAATTGGACAGCCATTTCTTCTAAAATATATGCACTGGTTGAAGCTTGTATTTCTTTTTTCTTCATTTCTATTAAATTTTCCATATTATGATCTTCCGCTGTTTCAGTGATATTTATTTTTCCAATGGCTTCTTCAAAATCCTGGGTGAACAGCTTGAGGACCGGGGACAGGATGATGGTGATCAGAAGCAGACCGGTCACCATCTTCGTATACTTCTGCAGGCTTGAATTCGGCAGGAGCATGTCCACAACAGTCGCCAGCAGAACAAATAATATGATGTTTGTAACCCACTCTTTTATGAACTCCATATCGGTCACCCCTATCTCATCATCATGGTCAGATTTCCTGCAGCGATTATGACGGTTATGCTTAAGAAAAACATAAGAGACACAAGGGCGAGTGCCGCAAATACGTAGATGACGCTCTTGCTGATGATGTCGAGGCAGGCGATGACCGGGCCCCCGCCGAGCGGCTGGAGGACAGCTGCTGCAAATTTATATATAAAAGCAATCATAAGAATCTTGATTGCCGGAAACGCTGCGATAATCAGCAGAATCGCGACTCCCGCGATCCCCACTGTATTTTTCAAGAGCACTGATGCACTGATGACTGTATCTGTGGCATCTGTGAACATCCTTCCGATGACGGGGATGAAATTTCCTGTGATGAATTTCGCGGTCCTCAAGGTCACGCCGTCCGTAATTGCGGCAGAAGCTCCCTGGACTGAGATGACCCCAAGGAAAATGGTCACGAACAATCCCAGAAGGCCTATGCTCCAGTTCCGCAGAAGATTGGCAAGCTGCGTCACCTTGTAATTTTCTGAAAGGACACTCACGATGCTGAGTACCGCTGAAAGAAATAGAAGGGGCAGCACAGCATATTGGATGAACAATCCGCTGATATTCATCAAAAACAGTATGACAGGATGGAAAAATGCAGCCGACACCAGCCCGCCAGACGAAGCGATCAGAGCCAAAAGGAGCGGTACGAGCGCCAGGATGAAAGAGGTCATTGTGCTGATGGCTTCGATGCTGTAATCAACCGCAACCCGGAAGCTGTTCAGTGCGATGATCACCAGAACCATAAAGATGATGGAATAAGCGGCTTTGCTGACAGAGCTCTTTTCAAAAGAATTCTGAAGGGACTGCAGAAACATGCTGAAGACCGTCAGGATGATGAGAGAGCCAAGAAGCTTTCCATTTACGAGAAACTCATGAAAGAGAAACTTCAGCCCCCCGAGCATCCATTCCTTCAGGGAGAATTCTTTATCTCCCTTAATAAATTCATATAAACTGCCTTTCTGGCTTTCCGGCAAAAAGCCGCCATATTCATTTGAAACTTTTTCCCAGAAACCTTTCAGCTCATCAAGCTCAAGGGTTTCAAGCTGGGCTTCAACCAGCGCCTCAGCTCCCTTTGGCCCGTTCTCTCCTTCGTTTTCCCCGGAGGCTTGTACATCTGGCATCACACAGAAGGTGGCGAGAAATAATACTAGAAAAATAAACGGCAGCCGCTGCTTCATCTATTCACCTCATTTAAAAAAACTGATTGCTGTGACTTTAACTTGGTATCAGCTGAATGATCGATTCAATCAGGACAGTCAGGATCGGGATGGCCATCGCCAGAATCAGTATTTTGCCGCCGAGCTCAATTTTCGAGGCAATTGCACCCTGTCCTGCATCCTTCGTAATCTGGGCCGCAAATTCCGCTATATAAGCGATCCCGATGATTTTGAGGATCGTTTCTACATAGACAAGATTCACTTTGGCATTTACTGCAATCTTTTCAAGCATATGGATGATGGCATAAATCTGGTCAACGAGAAACAGGAAAATGCTGCATCCGGTAAAGACAACGAGCAGAAAAGCAAAGTTGGGCTTCTGCTCTTTTACGACGAGTGCAAGGAAGGTTGCAACCAGCGAGATGCCTGCTATTTGAAAGATCTCAATCGCTGAGCCCTCCCTTATCCTTGAAATAAAAATACCGACTTAATTTTTTGAAAGAGGTCGTCCACAATCGAGGCAACCATAAACAAGATATAGATAAAGCCGAATAAAGTGACCCACTGTGCGTACTCTTTCTTTCCGACCTGGTCCAAAATGGTGTGCAAAAAGGCGACTACGATCCCTACTCCGGCAATTTTAAAAATAATATCAACCTCTAATCCCATCATTTCTCCTCCTATACGCTGCTTAAATATTCCTTGCATCGTGTGCGAGCCCTGGTTTAAATCAATAGAATGATCAACAGGAGACCTGACAGGAAGCCAAGGCTTTTTACCATTCGTTCGTATTTTGCCTGTTTTTCATAAGCATCGGCTTCTTCCCTTTCCAGATGAGAGAGTGCCAGCATGATTTGTTTCTGCTGGGAAAACCGGTCATGGCGGCCGAGGGTCTCCCCGAACTGCTTCATGATCTCAAATTCTCCCTGCTTGAAGGCCGTCAGCTTCCACACCTCTTTCAGGCTTTCTTCCCAGGCTGCCCTGACGGTTGTTTCCGAATCTGTAAGCTTCTTTGAAAAAGATTCAAAAAACCAGGACAGCGGCTTTGAAAGCTGGGCAGCCAGCCTTCTTGCCGCTTCGTGGAGCGGTGTATGCCCGTACATGATTTCCGCTTCCAGCGATTGAAGCGCTGACTTAAGCTGCCGCAGCTGGCGCGGTCTCTCATTCAAATGTTTTGATGCCTCAAATCCTGCCCATGTAGTGGCTAAGATGATGAAACAGGCGCCGATGATCTTCATCATGCCAGGTTCACCGCCGCTTCCCGATGGATTTCCCTGCCTGACTTGTCCAGAATTGATGCAATATTTCCGGGGCCGCCTGTCCGGTCCAAAATCACATATCTTTCAAAAATTCCGCTTTCAAGAATCTGCTTTAATGTCGGTCTGTTCTTTATTTCCTCCCATGAACGTCCATGGGTTGTCATCATCAGCTTGATTCCCGCATGGACAGCCTCCATGATGGCCTCCCCATCCTCCTGCCTGCCGATTTCATCAACGAGCAGGACATCCGGGCTCATGGAACGGATCATCATCATCATCCCTTCCGCCTTCGGGCAGGCATCAAGGACATCCACTCTTGGCCCAAAGGTCATCTGGGGAATGCCGCTGACACTTCCGGCAATCTCAGACCGCTCGTCCACTATGCCGGCCTTCTGTGCCGCAATAGCTGGATTCGCTGCACCAGAGGAGACAATCCGGGCAATATCCCTCAGCAGTGTGGTCTTGCCTGTCTGGGGCGGGCCGACTACCATAGTGTGGAGCCAGCCGCTGCTATATAAATAGGGTATCAGCCTGTCTGCTGTCCCGATCTTCTCTCTTGCCACCCTGATATTGAAGGAAGAGATATCACGGATGGCCTTGACTTTCCCTCCATCCAGAATAACTTTCCCGGCAAGCCCCACCCGGTGTCCGCCTTCTATTGTGATATAGCCCCTCTTAAGTTCCTCTTCCAAAGTGTAGATTGAAAAATGGCTGATTTTATTCATTAAGTGGACGGCATCTTCGGCTCCGACTGTATAGGGCAGGAAGCAGGGAATGCCTTTGGCTGTCACTTCAAGCGGCCTGCCGATCCGAATCCTGATTTCCTCCAGATGCTCCATCATTTCAGGAGGGACATTTTTCAGCTTGTCTGATAAATTTTTTGGCAAAAAGGCTGCAACTGTTTCCACAAAAATCCTCCTTATAGCTTTACTGTCTTTTATTTTCGCTACTAAGAAATGTATGTCGTTCCAGGAGCAATATGACAATATTTGTCCCTTTTCCATAAATGGTTTTTCGGATAGAAACAAAGGAAAAAGATTCTTTATCATGCAGAGAATATGGGTATCATGAATAATGACAGGGAAAGGAGAGGGATATGCTGTTTACCAGGTATAAAGAGGAAATTAAGAAGCTTCCTTTAAAAGAAACATATACAAAAGAAGACCTGCTGCATCCGGGATTGCTGATTGAAAAATATGGTGCTCTCCAGATCTATTACTCGCCCCATAATGAATATGTGAATAGCAGAGCTCAAGTGTTGATACTTGGCATTACGCCTGGATGGGCGCAAATGAACAAAAGCATCACACTCGCAAGGCATTTGATTGGAAAGGTTCCTGACTCAGAGATGCTGAAGAGGGTGAAAGCAGAAGGACGCTTTTCAGGACCCATGAGAAAAAATCTGGCGGAAATGCTGGACAGCATTGGCCTGGCCGAGTGCCTTGGCATCGATTACTCCATGAAACTCTTTCATGATGATGATTCTATCCTTCATACATCCTCACTTGTAAAATATCCTGTTTTCAATAAAGGAAATAACTACACAGGCCATGACCCGGAATTAAGCCGGAGCCCGTTTCTGCTGAGCTATGCAGAAGAAACATTCAGAACGGATATACAGCCGCTGGATTCTCCCTTGATCATCCCCCTCGGCAAGGCGGCTGACAGCATATTGGAAGGATGGATAAACAGCGGGCTGATCAAACCTGAACTCTGTTTATCTGGATTTCCCCATCCCTCCGGGGCAAATGGACATCGTTTCAGACACCTTGAGGAAAAGAAGGAGGAGCTGGCAGGCAAAATCAGAAAGTATTTTAGCTGATGATTTTGTTCTGCTGCCGGCCGGAAACCAATAAATTAAAGCAAGAAGGATTAGGGGGAGGACAGTATATGTATAAAAATCAAGGCATTTCAGGGCAGCCCCTCCAGAAGCAGGGCCGGAACACCATCAGGGTCACAGGAAAGGGAACCGTCGAAGTAAAGCCAAGTAAAGCGGAGACCATCTTTGGCGTTTCGGCCGAGAGCAGTTCCCTGGCTGAGGCACAGGCGGAAGCGGCCCAGACGATCTCCAGGATTCAGGACGCTTTAATCAGGATTGGACTGCCGGAAGAAAGTATACAGACAAGCAACTATTCCGTTTTTCCGCAATACGATTTTCAGGATGGGAAACAGATTTTCAGAGGGTATAAGGCAGAGCATTTATTAAGGGTGATTGTTTCACCTGTGGAAGCTGCCGGCCGAGTATTGGATACCGCTGCAGAAAACGGAGCGAATATCATTTCTTCCGTCAGGCTTTTAGCCGATGAATCAAAGCCTCAGAAGCAGGCTCTGTCACTCGCGGTCATAGATGCCTATGAAAAGGCTTCTGTTATTGCAAAGACCCTTCATGTACAGCTGGTTAAAACACCAGCAGCAGTCACTGAAGGAATCATTGCCCCCGGCCAGCCAATACCAGGGGAAGCCGGCATGTTTGTAAAAAGCGCGGCCGCTGGTACTTCAATAGAACCTGGCACTATGGAAGTTACTGCCTATGTTACAGCAGACTTTGTATATTAAAAAAAGCAACAGCCGATTGGCCATTGCTTTGGGATAACATTTTAAGGGCCGCAGTTGCCGCCGATTTATATGGAGTTTCAAACCTGCTCCAACAGGTGGGTGTCCGCAGGAATTCTTTCCGGGTGTCCTCTGTATAGAGGCATGCCGTCCTGATTCCGATTTAGGGCTCCCTATTACTACATAAAGGTTGAAACTTCATATACAAACGAACAACGCAGCTTGTATTAATTATATTACAATAACATTTCTATAAAGGCAATAGCTTTAAGCCATTTTTTCATAAGCATGATTTTAAAAGCGCATACTAAAAAGAGTGCGGCAAAAAGAGTACCGAAGGGGTGGCTACCGAATGGTAAATGAAAATCACGAAAAATTTTTAAAAGAGCAGCAGGATCCCGACCAATATCTTGGCGGAACAAAAAGCAACAGCAAACCGGCATCCTCTGACCCGGAATATAATAATCCCGGAAATACCGATCAATCTCCGGGAACGACCGGAAGGAAGCTTTAACAGTTTAAATCAAAAAAATACCCGCTGGCATAATGCCACGCGGGTATTCCTTTTTTTCACCGATTAGGCTCTGGACACATAAGAGCTTTCAGTTGTGTTGATGATCAGGACATCTCCCTGGTTGATGAAGAAAGGAACCTGAACAATCAGGCCGGTTTCAAGTGTAGCAGGCTTGGTTCCGCCAGAAGCAGTATCACCTTTGATTCCAGGCTCAGTTTCTGTCACTTCAAGCTCAACAGTGTTTGGAAGTTCAACACCAAGCGTTTCTCCCTGATACATCATGATCTGGACTTCCATATTTTCTTTAAGGAACTTCAGCTCATACTCAATAGAGTTTTCAGGCAGTTCAATTTGCTCGTAAGATTCGTTGTCCATGAATACGTGCTGATCGCCGCTTGCGTATAAGTATTGCATTCTGCGGTTATCAATCTGCGCCTTGCCTACCTTCTCGCCGGCACGGAAGGTTTTTTCCTGGATAGCGCCGGTGCGCAGGTTGCGGAGCTTTGAACGAACAAACGCTGCGCCTTTTCCTGGCTTAACATGCTGAAAATCCATTACTCTCCAAATGCCGTTATCTACTTCGATTGTCAATCCTGTACGAAAATCATTTACAGAAATCATGTGTTATGTCCTCCTAATATGCAATTACAGAATGATTAGTTCTTTAGTTGAATGAGTGAGCTTTTCGTTATGGTCCTTTGTAATGATTGTATCATCTTCAATGCGCACACCGCCAAGGCCAGGGATGTAGATGCCAGGTTCGACTGTGACGACCATCCCCTCTTCAAGGATGACGTCAGATCTGGATGCAAGCCCAGGACCCTCGTGGACCTCAAGACCGATTCCATGTCCTGTCGAATGCCCGAAATACTCTCCATAGCCTTTGCTGCTGATGTGGTCGCGGGTCAGGGCGTCTGCTTCTTTTCCGGAAATGCCCGGTTTGATGCCTTCAAGACCCTTAAGCTGAGCTTCAAGGACTATATGATAGATATCCTTCAGCTTGCTGTCCGGCTCACCCACAGCAAGGGTGCGGGTAATGTCGGATACATAGCCATTATAATAGGCGCCGAAATCAAGTGTAACCATATCCCCTTTTTCAATTACCTTATCGCTTGCCACTCCGTGCGGAAGGGCAGATCTATATCCGGATGCAACAATGATGTCAAAAGAAGAAGAGGCTGCACCTGCTTTTCTCATAAAGAATTCCAGTTCATTCGAAACCTCCAGCTCTGTCCTGCCGGGGCGTATATAGTCCAGAATATGAGTATATGCCTTATCGGCAATGCTCGCAGCTTCCTTTAATATCTTAATCTCTGACTCCGTCTTAATCAAGCGTAACTTTTCAATTGCCCCGCTTACCGGAACAAGCTCTGCTTCTGCTGCTGCTTCATAGGCTTTGAAGGAAGCAAATGATACATGATCCTGCTCAAAGCCAAGCTTCTGGATCCCCAGATTCCTCGCCTGCCTGGCCGCCTCTTCGACGATATTGCCTGAATGCTGAACGATTTCAAAGCCTTCACACTGCTTCCCGGCCTGTTCGACATAGCGGAAATCTGTGATGAACTGTGCTTTTTCCCCGCTGATCAGCACCACTCCAGCAGAACCGGTGAAACCGGTTAAATATCTTCTGTTATAATTGCTTGTAACCAGCATCCCATCGATTGAATGCTGTCCAAATGCAGCGCGAAGCTTCTCTAATTTCTCCATCCTAATTTCTCCCCTTTTCCAGTAGTGCGGATAATGCCAGCTCATATCCCTTGAGCCCCAGGCCGACGACCTGCCCCGCCGTAACCGCTGCGGTGACAGATACATGGCGGAAGGGCTCCCGGGCGTGGATATTCGATATATGTACTTCAATGACAGGCACGCTTATGCCTGCTATGCAGTCCCGAAGGCTGTAGCTGTAATGTGTGAAGGCTCCGGGATTAAAGATCACGCCATCGAACTCAGCCTCATTCGCTTCATAAAGTTTATCGATGAGCGCCCCTTCATGATTGGACTGGCAGGCTTCTAGTTCTGCCCCATATTCGCGGGCCAGCTCTGCAATCCGCTCTTCCAGCTGCTTCAGTGTGGTCTCCCCATAAATACCGGGCTCCCGCTTGCCCAGCATATTCAGGTTCGGCCCGTTTAATAGTAGTATTTTTTTCATAAATAGGCTCCCGTGAAAAAAAGAATGTCCATAAGAACATTCTATCACAATTGAAATCGGCAGCACACCGAAACCATATTATGTTGCAGTTTCTTTTTCCTTATCTTCCCTGAACCTGATTTCATTTTCTTCATAAGAAATAGAGAAGCCGACGAATACTCCATAAAGAATATAAAAACAGACAGAGGCAATGATTGTATTTTTATCCAGATCCCTCAGCGGGCTGATGCCTGGAAAAATGGGATTCAGTACAAAAAAGACCAGCAGGAAAAGCGCAATTCCGTAGGCTGCCCCCGCAAAGATGCTTTTGATCTTTCTAAGCAGGGCATAATAGATGATGGCTGCCCCGATGGAGACAATCCCTATGAATACAAGCGAAATGACCGTCCCAAGCCACGTCTTCTTCCATCCGCCTATAGCCCATGGCTCCAGGATAACCCTTGGATGGATTTCAGTCAGGTTAAAGACGTAAGCCAGATAAGCCAGCCCGCTCCAAAGCACTCCCCCGACAAATCCAGTGATGATGACCATAGCCATGAAGGACATCGGCTTTTCCCTCTGATTTTGTTCAAGCTTTGCATGTTCTTCCTTCATTTTTCCACCTCCATTGCTTTAGTATGCCCATGGTTATTTTTTCAATTACATCAAAACCAAAAATTGAAGGTTCATCGGCTGCGAGGCTGAAATAATCTTACTTTCGCTCCGCTCTAGAGGTTTTATCCGTTTTTTAGTAGAATAAATATAGGTACATTCAGCTTATGCAAAAAGTGCCTTTCAGGCACGATCCACTTTTTTCAATATGCTGTTTCGGCCCAGTACACAATAGGTTGGTGTTACATATATGTCTAAAGACCAAAAGCCCGTTTATGGCGGCCAGGCGGTAGTTGAAGGCGTCATGTTCGGCGGCAAGCATCATTATGTCACAGCAGTCAGAAGGAAGGATGAATCTATTGAATTCTTCCATCTGCCGAGAAAGTCCAATCCGTCTCTCCGGACGATCAAGAAAATCCCTTTCCTTAGAGGGATAGCAGCCATTATTGAAGCAAGTGCGAACGGTTCGAAGCACTTGAATTTCTCAACAGAGAGATTTGATCTTGATCCAAGCGAGGATCATACCTTAAAAGAACAGGAGCCATCCAAGCTGACCATGTGGCTCGGCGTGGCAGCCATAGGGGTCATTTCATTCCTGTTCGGGAAATTTATCTTCACCCTTGTTCCGGTATTCCTGGCGGCCTTGACAAAGCCGATTTTTTCGAGCGATTTCTCCCAGGTATTGGTAGAAGGATTTTTCAAGCTCATCCTTCTGCTTGGCTATATTTATTTCGTTTCATTGACCCCGATCATCAGGCGGGTGTTTCAGTACCATGGTGCAGAGCATAAAGTAATAAATGCTTTTGAAAACGGCAAGGAGCTGACGGTCGAAAATGTGCAGGCGCAGTCCAGGCTCCATTATCGCTGCGGCAGCAGCTTTATCCTCTTCACCGTCATTGTCGGCGTCTTCATTTATATGTTTGTGCCGACCGATCCGCTTTGGGTCAGGATTTTAAACCGCCTTGCCCTGATTCCAGTCGTTCTCGGAATCTCCTTTGAGGTCCTGCAGCTGACGAATAAGGTCAGGCATGTGCCTGTTCTGAAATGGCTCGGCCTTCCCGGACTCTGGCTTCAGCTCCTGACGACCAAAGAACCGGATGATAAACAGACAGAAGTTGCCATTCTTTCGTTTAACGAACTGCTAAAAAAGGAAAAGGAAACCGAGGACGCTAATAAAACAGAAGAAATTGTATAAAATATAGTTTAAAAGCAAGTGAAAATGCTCATCATGCTCATAGGGAGGTGGCTTTTTTGAATAACCGGACTTCATTGTACATTGTTGCCGGCCTCATTGGCCTCGCAATAATCGGAATAACAGGCAGATTGGTAAACGACCCTGCCGGTTTTTTGCAGAGTATAGCCGTAATGGCCCTCATTGGTGCTGCCGTATACTTTCTGTTTCGCCGTTTCTACAAAGCTGGCCCTATGAAAAAAGAGCAGCAGGCATTTGTTAAAGCAGCTAAGAAATCCAAAAGGAAATATCAGAAAGAACCTGCCAGCACCAGGAAGGCAAGTGTCGGTTCGCTCACATCCTTAAGGAAAACAAAAGCCCGCAAGTCTCCATCTCATTTAACCGTCATTGACGGAAAAAAAGGCAAAAAAAAGAACCGGGCCTCCCTTTGATGCCCGGGCAGATTAGTATTACTCCTGCTGGCTGTAAATGGCCGGCCAGCGGAAGCACTGCCAATATGGGGCAGTGCTTTTTAATTCCCTCAATAGGTCCATTGAGAAAAAAACTTCCTCGCTGACCGCCTCCCGAGCTCCAGCAGCTCTTCTTTTCTTTCAGCGGTAAGGCCAAATTCTGTAGAAACGATGCCCTCTGTCGGAACAAAAATGATATTCTTTGCATGCTTCCGGGAAATATAGCGTGCATCATGGGCATCCTTCATTGTCTCAAAGAGCGCCTCATAGAGCTGGATCGCATTATTGATTTTATTTTTCTCCCTGTTCAAGACATCATGGCTCAGCTTGATCCCAAGTACTGGCCGGAGCTTTTTGACATTTTCCTTGTCAAAGAGCCACATCGGAAAATTGCTCAGCACTCCCCCATCGACTAAGAGACTTGTTTCTCCTTCAAAAGACTTCAGTTTGACCGGTTCAAAAAAATAAGGCAGGCTGCAGCTCATCCGGATAGCCTTCGCTACGGAGAATCGGCCAGGGTCGACCCCGTAGCTCATTAAATCATCCGGTAAGACGACAAGCCGGCCGTTGGTCAGATCTGATGCAATGACTCTAAGCTTCTGTGGTGCGAGGTCGCCAAATGTACGGATCCCCCTTGCAGCGAGCTTTTCTGCAATCCACCTTTCCAGCTCGTTTCCCTTGTACAATCCAAGTCGCCAATACAAGAGCAGCCACTTAGCTGCCGAAAATGGAAGCAGCGTCCTCCTGGCATCCAGCAGCTTTTTCAAGTCAAGTTCATTCATCAGATCGAACATTTCGCTGCTTGTGTATCCTGCAGCAGACAGTCCGGCAACAATCGAGCCCGCGCTCGTGCCGGCCACCCTTTCAAAGCGGAATCCTTTCTGCTCAATGACCTCCAAAGCACCGATCAGCGCAAAGCCTTTAATGCCGCCGCCCGAAAAAACGCCGTCTATATACATGCAAGCCACCCCCGTCGATGATACCTGCTTGATACATCTTTAATCGGGCAGCTGCAAAAATAGTACGGCGGACAAATTAATTATTCAGGATAAAATATCAGGTTACGTAAAATACTGGACTTCTGCTTCCGGAAAAAAGGAATGGACATAACTTCGGATGGTTTCTTCCATTTCCTTTGCTTCATCGTTCTGGTATACATATTTTCCTATTCCGTAGCGGCCCCACTTATATTTCCGCTTTTCTTCATCCATTTCAAGCTTTGTTTTCGGATAGCGTTTTTCTATGACCTTCTTGGCAGGCTTAGTGAAACGGTGCTGAATAAGTTCAAAAGTAAGATCTTTAAGCTCTATGCCATCCAGCGACTGCTTCAGCCTTTCAAAAAGCTCATAATATCCTTCTTTCCAGTTTTCATGAAGATAGATTGGCGCCACGATAAAACCTAAAGGGTATCCCGCCCCTGCAACCTTCCTGGCCGCTTCGAGCCGTTCATCGAAAGTGGAGGTGCCCGGTTCAAAATTCTTGATTACATATCGTGAATTGACGCTGAAGCGGAACCTTGTCTTGCCGTTATGCTTGGCATCAAGCAGATGGTCGACATGGTGGTACTTAGTCACAAAGCGGAGTCTTCCATACTCTGTCCCCCCGATGAATTCAATCGTCTTTTTCAATGAGTGCGTCAAATGGTCAAGCCCTACAATATCCGAGGTACAGGCAGCTTCAAATCGGGTGACTTCAGGCGCCCGCTCCTCCATATATTTTTCAGCCTGAGCAAAGATATCCTCAAGGTTTACATATGTGCGGATATACGGCTTGCTCCCAAGGGTTGTCTGCAGATAGCAGTAATGGCAATGCCCCATGCATCCTGTTGCAAGCGGGATGGCATACTCGGCTGACGGTTTGGACGTATCGAATTTGAGCGTCCTCCTGATGCCTACTACGAGTGTCGATTTTGCATTCCGGTACTGCTGAAGCTCATTATTCCCCGGGATGCCGCGCACCTGGTTGTGGGAAGTGGTTTCGCGGATTTCGATTCCTAGCTCCTCAAATTTCTCCTTCAGCTCCTTTCCCAAAGGATATTCAAGCGCTTTCGGTTCTATATACACAAGCTGCGGCATGAATGGTTTCATCTTTATAACCCCGTTTCTATGTTTGCTTGGCTCAGGCATGTCGCCGGCACTTTTTTGTAGTATGAGCATTATTGGGGCAAAACCAAAAAAAAGAGGACGGAAAAATTTTTCCATCCTCTTTTTACTGTTTATGAAAATTTTACAAGCCGCATTTCAATTGGGCATTACAGTTTGTGCAGGTATTGCAGCCGCCGATTTCTTTTACCTTGCCTTGGCGGCATACCGGGCAGGTGTTGCCTACTTCAGAGCCGATGGTTACATCTGTCGATCTGAGGTCACTGATTGTGTCAACCAGCACAACACGCTGTTTCGGCTTTTCTTCTTTCGTTTCTTCCTCATCGAAGGTGTTTTCTTCCGCTTTCAGCGTAAGGACCTGCGAGTCGCGGGAACCGTCGACATATACTGTTCCGCCTTTCGCTCCGCCGCGGTACAGGCGTTCATACACACCTTCCACCTGTTCAACGCTATAGCCCTTCGGCGCATTGACCGTCTTGCTTATAGAACTGTCAATCCAGCGCTGGATGACACATTGAACATCAGCATGCGCTTCAGGGGAAAGCTCCATAGCGGAAATAAACCATTCCGGCAGGTTCTCAGGATCTGCGTCAGGGTTGCGGTCCAGATACTCTTGTACGATATCTGCCTTCACCTCAATGAACTTCCCTAATCGGCCGCTCCTGAAATAAGAGAAGGAGAAGTATGGCTCAAGCCCTGTAGACACCCCGACCATTGTACCTGTGGATCCTGTCGGTGCTACAGTCAGCAGGTGGGAATTGCGGATTCCTTTTTCAAGGATGGACTGTCTCACATCTTCTGGCATTTTCTGCATAAATCCAGTCTCTGTGAAGTTCTGGCGGAGCCTGTTTGTTTCTTCATCCGTTGCCCCTGTAAGGAACGGGAAGCTGCCTTTTTCACCTGCCAGCTCAACTGAAGCTTTATATGCGGTTACAGCAATCGTTTCAAATACTTTGTCGATCAGTTCATTGCCTTTTTCTGAACCGTATTCTGTTTCACAGTAAATCAGCAGATCATGCAGCCCCATTACACCAAGTCCGACACGGCGCTCTCCCAGAGCCTGCTTTTTGTTTTCTTCAAGGAAGTATGGTGTCGCGTCAATGACGTTATCCTGCATGCGGACGCCAACTTCAACAGTGCGGGCCAGCTTTTCAAAGTCGACCGTTTTGTTTTCCTTGTCAGCCATTTCAGCAAGATTGACAGCGGCGAGATTGCAGACAGAGTAAGGCGCCAGCGGCTGCTCTCCGCAAGGGTTTGTCGCTACTACCTTCTGTCCGTAGGCTTGTGCATTTGTCATATCATTCGCATTGTCGATGAAGAAAATGCCTGGCTCCGCTGAATAAGTTGCGCAGATATTGATCAGGTTCCAAAGCTCTTTTGCCTTGATTTTGCGGTAGGTGCGCACTTTGTGGCCCAGCTTTTCCCATTCGCGGACATCACCGATTTTATGCCATTCTTCATTGTAGATCTTCATCGTTTCAGCATCATATGACTCCACATCAGGGAAGCGCAGCTCATACTCTGCATCTTTTTCAACGGCATCCATGAAATCCTTTGTCAGGCACACGGAAATATTGGCGCCAGTCAGGAACTCAGGATTATGGACAGTATAATTGCCTCCGGCAGCAAGCTTATTTTCCGCATCCTTGATGATTTTCTCGCTGAAGCCGCCAAGACCGGGGATTTGCTTATAGTTGATGATTCCCTGATACATATTGGTCTCCTGCTCAGTCAGCGGAGTGAACTTCAGCTTTTCACTGGCATAGCGCTTGATTGTTTCATCCTGTGTGTTTTCCAGCAGGAAACGGAGGATGCGCGGGTTTTGCATTTTTGAGATGATGAATTCGATGATATCAGGATGCCAGTCGGTGAGCATGATCATTTGCGCACCTCTCCTTGATCCGCCCTGTTCAACCAAATGAGTCAGTTTCGCAATATCATCAAGCCATGAAACCGAACCGGAAGATTTGCCGTTCACTCCGCGGGCCAGCGTGTTGCGCGGCCTTAAGGTCGATCCGTTTGTTCCGACGCCGCCGCCCCTGCTCATGATTTCCATTACCTGCTTGCGATGCTCTGAAATCCCTTCCCGGGAATCCTGTACAAACGGCATGACATAGCAGTTAAAGTAAGTAACATCCGTATCCGCGCCAGCACCGTAAAGCACCCTTCCGGCAGGGATGAAGTTCAGGCTCACAAGCTCGTGGTAGAATTTCTCAAACCATTCTTTGCGCTTCTCTTCTGTTGCCTCTGCAGCTGCCAGGCCTGTCGCATTGCGCTTTGCAATCTGCTCATAATAGATTTCAAGCGGCTTCTCAATCACATCCAGCGATTTCGTAATCACCGGTTCGTCCGGATTATCCAGTACTCCGCGGAATTCTTCCTCCACCAATACTTTGGCTGTCTTGTTCTCCCAGTCAATCTCCTGGATGAAGCCGAGGCCGCGGGCAGGGAATTTTGGATCTTCTTTGACCGTCAGGACAACGAAGTCCCCGTTCGCCAGAGTAATCTTTTCTGTATCCTTGAAAGTATAGCGGTCCAGCATGACCAGACGGGAAACCCCTTTATGGGTGATTTTCATATCAGGGGTGATCGGATGCACCTGGGGAAATAGGCGGATATCCTTGTTTAATTGTTCGATGTTCACTTTTGCTTTTTGTCCTAGAACGACAGACATACACACAGCTCCTTCAATGTATCTTTCTATTAATAATAGAAAGCCAAGCTTCTATTTGTTTTTTTGAATACCCTTAAGTTATCATATCTAAAACCTCAAAATCAATATATAGTATATAAAATATTTTCGACACCACTATATATTGTATTGGAGGTCAAATCAATTTGATTTTGTCAAACGCAGAAAAAACTAGATTTCAGAGATAAGAAGAGATATTGTCCGATTAATGACAGTAAACGATTATTTTCGGCAAATTTCGGGGCTTGCGTTTTATATGCGGACCCCTTGGAAAAATATTCATATTCTGGGTGTGCCAATTTCTGTATCAAACAGAAAAAAAGCGACAGGGCCGCTTTTTATCTTTTAAAGTTCCATTCATCGTTTTCATATCGGTCTTTTGCAATTTTGTTCACATATTCCATTTCTTCGGCGGAAAGCTCATAAGGTTCAAGATGAATGTCAAGACCTTCTTCAAAGCCCTTTCTGAAGGCTTCCTTGGCCTGCCCGATTGTAACTTTGTCCCGGCTCAGCTCGTTGATTGCAACGGCTTTGCTTTTGAACGCTCTCTGCATCCTTTCCTTCACACGGTCATTCGGATACTTGAACAGGCTGAAAAGCTTATCTTCATCAAGGTCGAGGAGGATGGATCCATGCTGGAGGATAACACCCTTCTGCCTTGTCTGGGCGCTTCCGGCAACCTTTCTTCCCTCAACAACAAGCTCATACCAGCTTGGTGCATCAAAGCAGACGGAGGAACGCGGGTTCTTCAGCGACTCCCTTTCCTCGGCTGTCTTCGGAACAGCAAAATAGGCATCCATTCCAAGATTGTGGAATCCCTTAAGGATTCCTTCAGAAATCACCCGGTAGGCCTCTGTGACTGTTTTCGGCATTTCAGGATGGTCCTCTGAAACGATGACGCTGTATGTAAGCTCATGTTCATGCAGGACGCCCCTTCCGCCTGTCGGACGGCGGACAAACCCCAGCCCGTGCTTTTTGACTGCATCCATATCGATTTCCTTTTCCGCTTTTTGAAAATAGCCAATGGAAAGCGTTGCCGGCTCCCATCCGTAGAAGCGGATGACAGGCGGGATCTTTCCCTCGCTGTTCCACTCGAGGAGTGCCTCATCCAAAGCCATATTGAAAGATGGGGAACCATATCCCGAATCAATAAATCTCCAAGTTTCTTTTAGCATATGTAACCCTCTTTTTCATGTTATGAGTCTTGCACATGTTCTCTAGTCTATCAAAATGGGCGGAAAAAACAAAGCAAACAGCCCTTGCCTAATATTTCAATTTACCGTCTCGCCCGCTTTGTCTCCAGCAAATCCGAAAACGTGAGAAATACGTGAATTTTGCAGGAATTCCTTTACTCACACGCCTGCCGGCTTATATAATAAAAGCTGGCGTAGCTATACGTGAAAGGAGAAGTCACATTGGATACACTTTATATTCTTTTAATCATTATCGGGGGCTTTGTTACCTACTCTGTCGTTACATGGCTCTATCAGCGCAAAGTCGTCAAGACCCTGACAGAGGATGAATTCCGTGCAGGATACCGGAAGGCTCAGCTGATTGATGTCCGGGAGCCGAATGAATTCGATGCCGGCCATATCCTCGGCTCCAGAAATATCCCGTTATCCCAGATGAAAATGCGCATGAAGGAAATCCGTCCGGACAAGCCTGTGTATCTGTACTGCCAAAGCGGGATGCGCAGCGGACGTGCAGCCCAGTTTTTATACCGCAGAGGCTATAAAGATCTCCACCAGCTGCAGGGCGGCTTCAAAAAATGGTCAGGCAAAATTAAAGCGAAGAAATAAGGGAAGCACTTCCCTTCTATACATGAGCAAGAAAGGGTCCAGCCTTAAGGCGGGACCCTTTTTCCGTGTGATCATATGAAGCATTACTCCATTTCAAGAATAAATATGCGTTAGAAACAGAGTTTCACACGAATGTGCCCAAAATCAGCAGGGAACATACTAAGCCAAAAGAGATAGGGCGAAGCACAGCGCTGATGCCGTGTTTCGCCCCTCAATGCCATAAAACTTAAGCTTCTTTCATATACCGGAGGACCGGTTTTCTTGCAGCCAGGGTCTCATCCAGGCGGCCGATGACCGTCGTATGCGGCGCTTCCTGCACGATTTCAGGATTTTCCTCCGCTTCCCTGGCAATCTGGATCATGGCTTCAATGAAGCTGTCCAGTGTTTCTTTTGATTCTGTTTCAGTCGGCTCGATCATGATGCATTCTTCTACATTCAGCGGGAAGTAGATGGTAGGCGGATGATAGCCGAAGTCGAGCAGGCGCTTCGCAATGTCAAGCGTTCTGACTCCAAGCTTTTTCTGGCGCTTGCCGCTGAGTACAAACTCATGCTTGCAGTGCCTGTCGAATGGCAGATCGTAGTATTCCGCCAGGCGCCTCATCATATAATTCGCATTCAGGACTGCGAATTCGGTGACATTTTTCAAGCCGTCCGGCCCCATTGTGCGGATATAAGTATAAGCGCGCACATTGATGCCGAAGTTTCCATAATACGGTTTGACCCTTCCAATCGATTGCGGTCGGTCATAATCAAGGACAAATTCCTCACCGCGCTTAGCAACGATCGGTTTAGGCAGATAGGGTATCAGGTCTTTCTTGACGCCGACCGGACCTGACCCGGGTCCTCCCCCTCCGTGAGGTCCTGTGAATGTTTTATGGAGATTCAGATGGACAACATCGAATCCCATATCTCCAGGGCGCGCTTTGGAAAGGACCGCATTCAGGTTGGCACCGTCATAATAAAGCTTGCCGCCGGCATCATGCACAATCTCTGCCATTTCAAGAATGTTTTCTTCAAACAGTCCAAGCGTGTTCGGGTTCGTCAGCATCAGGGCCGCTGTATCGGATCCGACTACCCGGCGCAGATCCTCAAGGTCTACTAGGCCGTTCTCATTCGATTTAACGGTGACGGTTTCAAAGCCGGCGACCGTTGCTGATGCCGGATTTGTCCCGTGGGCTGAATCCGGGACAATAACCTTTGTCCTGCCGGTGTCGCCATTGGATTCATGGAAAGCCCTGATCATCATCAGCCCTGTCCATTCCCCGTGTGCACCTGCTGCCGGCTGCAGCGTCACTTCGTCCATTCCGGTAATCTCAATCAAATGCTCCTGAAGGTCATACATCAGCTCCAATGCACCCTGGACAGAGCTTTCCTCCTGCAGGGGATGAATATGGGCAAAACCGTTAAAGCGTGCTACATTTTCATTGATCTTCGGATTGTATTTCATTGTGCATGATCCCAGCGGATAAAAACCTGAATCCACGCCATGATTCCTTTTTGAGAGAGCAGTATAGTGCCTCATGATGTCCAATTCCGACACTTCCGGAAGCTCAGGCTCTTCTTCACGCAGGTATCCTTCAGGCAGCAATTCAGCCACATCCACTTCAGGTACATCGAGTTCCGGCAGGCTGTAGCCTGTGCGGCCTGGCTTGCTTATTTCAAAAATCAGCGGCTGGTCTTGATTATGCATGGTAATCCCCCAATTCTTTAACAAAAGTATCGATTTCTTCTTTCGTGCGAAGCTCTGTCACGGCAACCAGCATATGGTTTTCCAGTGAACGATAGCTTCTGCCAAGATCATAGCCGCCGATGATTTCTTTATCGAGCAGGCTTTTATTGATCTCCTTGACTGGTGCATTCAGCTTTACGACAAATTCATTAAAGATCGGGCCTTCAAAGGCAAGCTCGAATCCGGCCTTCTTGAACTGATCCCTGGCATAGCGGGCTTTCTGCATATTCTGGACGGCAATATCCCTGACTCCCTTTTTGCCGAGGGCTGTCATGGCGACAGATGCAGCAAGAGCATTCAAGGCCTGGTTGGAGCAGATGTTGGAAGTCGCTTTATCACGGCGGATATGCTGTTCCCTTGCCTGAAGGGTAAGTACGAAGCCGCGGCGGCCTTCTTCATCAATCGTCTGCCCGACAAGGCGGCCCGGCACCTTTCTCATCAGTTTGGAGGTGACGGCAAAATAACCGCAATGAGGTCCCCCGAATGCCGTAGGGATCCCGAATGGCTGCGCATCCCCTGCCACAATATCGGCGCCAAACTTGCCTGGAGGCGTTAATGCGCCCAAGGAAAGCGGATTGCTTGATACAACGAACATGGATTTTTGGGCATGGATGACTTCCTCAAGCTCTTTCAGCGGCTCTATGCGGCCGAAGAAGTTAGGGTATTGAACAATGACTGCAGCTGTATCGCTGTCCATCTGCTCTTTCAGCACATCCATATCTGTGATTCCGTCCTTATGCGGAATTTCAACAACCTCAATATATTGCCCCTTTGCATAACTTCTGACAACATCCTTCGATTCCGGATGTACAGCCTCGGAGATCAGGATTTTCTTGCGGCGCGTCTGGCCAGCTGAAAGCATGGCTGCCTCAGCGAGGGCAGTGCCGCCGTCATACATGGAAGAATTGGCTACATCCATGCCAGTCAGTTCGCAGATCATCGTCTGGAATTCAAAGATGGCCTGCAGCTCCCCCTGCGAAATCTCCGGCTGATACGGTGTATAGGCCGTATAGAATTCTGAGCGGGAAATGACGTGGTCCACAATCACCGGCATATAATGATCATAGACACCGGCTCCGAGGAAGGATGAATTGGACCTGAGGTCGGCATTCTTTCCTGCCAGCTTGGTAAGCTCCTTCAATAATGCCGTTTCCGGCTTTGCCGGTTTAATATTGTACTCTCCCTTAAACCTAACAGCTTCAGGTATATCACTGAACAGTTCATCAATCGAACTTGCCCCGATCTTCTCAAGCATTTCCTTTTTGTCTGTTTCTGTCATAGGCAGATAGCGATGCGTCATGTTTTTCCCCTCCGTCACTTCTTATCTCTTTTATAAAAAGGTGTGGCAGCTATAACTGCTTTCAGCCGTTTGCCGCGGATTTCAACTTCTACCTCATTGCCAAGCTCCGCATATTGGGTCTTGATCAGGGCGAGGCCGATGTTCTTCTTCAGGGTCGGTGATTGTGTGCCTGTCGTCACTTCGCCGACCTGCTCTCCATCCGCCAGCACCGGATATCCGTGGCGCGGGATTCCCCTGTCAATCATTTCAAGCCCGACCAGCTTTCTCGGCACACCATTTTCTTTTTGCTGCTTGAGGACAGGCTTGCCGATGAAATCAGCTTCTTTATTAATCTTTACAGCAAAACCGATCCCGGCTTCAAGGGGGGTAATGTCTGGCGACAGCTCCTGCCCGTACAGCGCAAGGTTTGCTTCAAACCTCAGGGTGTCGCGGCAGCCGAGCCCGCAAGGCAGCACACCTTCTTCTTTTCCGGCTTCAAGGATATCATTCCAGATGCTTGAGGCATCATCCGAATGGCAGTAGATCTCGAATCCATCTTCGCCCGTATAGCCGGTGCGGGAAACGAGCGCTTTCTTTCCATTCAGATCCACGTCACTGCTGAATTTAAAAAAGCCAATTTCGCTTAGATCCTTTTCGCCTGCAAGCTTCTGGAGAATCCCTTCAGCTGCTGGTCCCTGCAAAGCAAGCTGGGCAGTCTGATCAGATAGATTCCTGATGTCAGCGCCGTCAATCAGATGATCCTCAAGCCACTGATAATCCTTTTCTATGTTTGCCGCATTGACAACCAGCAGATAGTGATCATCCTCGAATTTATACACAAGCAAATCGTCAACAGTGCCGCCGCTTTCATAGCACATCGCGGTATATTGTGCACCGCCGCTTTTGAGCTTGGAGATATCATTGGTCATCATTTTTTGCAGAAAATCCTGGCTGGCTTGCCCTTTCACTTCTATCTCTCCCATATGGGATACATCAAACAGGCCTGCTTTTGTTCTTACGGCTTCGTGCTCATCTTTGATGCCAGTGAACTGCACCGGCAGGTCCCAGCCGCCAAAATCGATGGTTTTTGCTCCAAGCTTCCGATATTCCTCATATAATGGTGTACGTTTTAGCTGCGACATTCACTTGTCCCCCTTGATCCAAATAATAAATACAAGATTGCTAACCATAAGGCTTGAACGCCTGAAGGTTTTGGGCACGAAAAAAGGACAGAGAAATCCCCCGTTCCTAACGAGGGTCTCTGTCCTGGCACCTGAAAGTTTACCTTTTACCGGTTTTCCCCTTTGGTGGCTTCCTAAATGAAGCACTCTCCAGAGCCGCGTCCAACAAGGGTTCTTTTGCCTGAGAGATTCACATGAATGCTTGCTCCTTCGGCGCTGTATACACAGTCTCTCCCCTTATTCTCATCCGCATTTATAATTTTTTCCAATATGGCCATACTATTCAATGAAGAATCAGCAGCATGCTGCTGATGGCCGTTCGGAGCCAAAATTTGTTTAATGACAAATTTCGAAACATTCAAAGCTATTATCATCCTACCATCCTATTTCAGATTGGGCAATATATAATTTGAGACGCTTCTTTTTACCCGCAGGACTCCCCGGGGGCATTGCCAAGAGGGGCTTAACTACAAGCGAAGGAGTGTTTTACCATGCCAGTCCAGATCGATTTTGATTCTACATGGCAAACCGAGTTTCTATCAAGAATATCCAATGACGGACCTTGGGGGAATTGGGAGCTTTACAGACTTGCTGCAGAGGTCGAGCAGCATACCATCATCCCCGAATTCAATGGCCTCCAGGCTCCGGGGCACTTGCCGGACCTGACGCCGCTGCCCCACCAGCTGGAAGTTGCCAGGCAGGTAGTTGAGAATATGAACGGAAAAGCGATACTGGCCGATGAGGTCGGGCTCGGAAAAACAATTGAAGCGGGACTGATACTAAAAGAATATATGATTAGGGGTCTCGTGAAAAAAGTCCTTATCCTGGTTCCAGCCTCTCTTGTTACCCAGTGGGAAATCGAGCTGAACACAAAATTCTACATACCGGCAGTTGCCCAGCGCAAGGCTTATGTGTGGGAGCAGTGCGATGTGGTGGTATCTTCCATAGACACAGCCAAAAGGAATCCGCACCGCGATATCATTTTTTCACTTGATTATGATTTGATTATCATCGATGAAGCTCATAAGCTGAAAAACAGCAAAACGAAAAACTATGAATTTGTCCAGAGCCTGAAAAAGAAATTCTGCCTTCTCCTTACTGCTACACCGATCCAGAACAGGATAAGCGAGATTTTCAACCTCGTTTCTCTCTTGAAGCCTGGCCATCTGGGTAATGAAACAGCTTTTTATGAAAAGTATAAGAAGGATTCACGCTCGCTCGATGACAATGCCCACCTGAAAGAGCTGGTCAATAAAGTGATGATCCGGAACAGGCGGGCTGATACCGGGATTGAATGGACAAAACGGCATGTAGAAACCATCCCGATTGAATTTTCCAAGGAAGAAAGAGATCTGTACGAATCTGTTACAGAATTGAGAGGGGAAGGAGATTGGGTCAATTCAAGCCAGTTCTCCGTCATGACCCTGCAGCGCGAGGCCTGCAGCAGCCGGGAGGCAGTCTTTTATACGCTCCGCAATATGGTTTCCAGGCAGGAGGCCCCTTCTGATATGTTTCAGGAACAGATTCAGTTCCTGGTCAGCAAAGTGGAGAAGGTTCAGAGAAATTCTAAAGCAGAAAAAGCGCTCGAGCTTATCAAAGGCATTGACGATAAGGTCATCATTTTCACAGAATACAGGGCGACCCAGCTTTACCTCCAATGGTTCCTGAAGCAGCACGGCATCAGTTCTGTCCCTTTCAGGGGCGGTTTCAAAAGGGGTAAGAAGGATTGGATGAGAGAGCTGTTCAAGAACAATGTCCAGGTCCTGATTGCGACAGAGGCCGGAGGTGAAGGGATCAACCTCCAATTCTGCAACCATATTATCAATTATGACCTGCCATGGAATCCGATGCGCCTTGAACAAAGAATCGGAAGGATCCACCGTTTGGGCCAGGAAAAAGATGTGATGATTTATAATTTCGCAGTCAAGGATACTGTTGAAGAACATATTCTCAAATTGCTGTATGAGAAGATTCATCTGTTTGAAAAAGTCATCGGGGAGCTTGATGATATCCTCGCCAAGCTTGAGTTCGGAAGCATCGAGGACCATCTGACAGATATTTTTGGAAGATCGGCTTCAGAGGGAGAGATGAGAATCAAAATGGAGAACTTGAATAGCATGATACAGCTTGCTGAAGAAATGAAGGAGGGCGGCGCACATGCAGCAGCAGGAAATACGTAAATTCCTGGCACGCTATTTTACCGCAAACGGCTGTGATATCACTGAGGAGGGACCCGGCTATATGACAGTCCAGCTGACAATTGAGCTTGATAAAGAGCTGATGAACCGTCCTTTCTACTGGCATTATCTTGAAAAAACCGGAGGCATCCCGAACCCGATGAAGCTGACGTTCATTACTAACCGGCAGCTTGCGCCTCCCGACTTGAAGGGAGAAACGATCCATTTCGGTTCTCCGCGCCTGCATCAGATATTTCAATCAGCACGGAGCCTTGCAGGCTACATCCGTCTGTACGAACAGCATTCTTCCCCGCCGGGCAGGCAGACGCCTTTAAGGCCGTGGCTTTGCATGAATGTAAAAATTTCTTATCAATGCGACCGGAAAAGAGATGTATTCAAATCGATCGGTCTGCAGCTGCTCAATGGCCAAATGGTTGAAAACTTCCATGACCGCCTGCTTCAGCTGCAGCTTACACCGAAGATCCCCGACTATTCGTTTACATTGTCGCCTCTGATCATGCCAAAGAGCGGCATCAGCAGGATCGAAGGATTCCTGAAGTCGCAGATTGATTCAGAGGAGCACGGCTGGGCTGACGAGGCAAGGGAACGATGGAAGAAGGATCTTGATCTGCTTGAACATTTTTATGAAGATATGGAAGAACGGAACGAGACCTACGAAAATGAAAAAACCGCCCTGCAGGAGCAATATGAGCCAAAAGTCAATGTCAGCATCGTGAATGGAGGGCTTTTCTATCTGACAGATACGGCCGTTTAGGCAGAAACAGCATGGCTTTCACACATTTTCGATGCTTGTCCGGTATTCGCCGCTCCTCTTATCCTGCTGCAGCATAAGCTGGTACAAGATAAGGGAGTATCTTAAGGCTGTACTTCCTTATCATCACCCCTGGATAGTTTCCAGTATATACTTCTTCATCTCCCGAAAAAAAAGAGAAGTGCAGGCCCGGCCCGCACTTCTCTTTTTTTATTTCCGGCATATCATACTCCCCGCCGCCGGACTGGAGCATACACTCCTATTTCTCAGGCCAGGCTCCTCATAACGCCTTTTTCTATTGCCGTTTTGCCGCTTTACCTTTTTTCAGCCCAGCCAGCAGTGCATATGGGATGATTCCGAACCATTTGAATAGGAACGGCTCTTTTTCATCCTTGCGGCTTTCCTTCTGTTTTTTCCGCTCATCCTTCGGCTGGTCCATATACTTCACAAAAGTCTGGGTGACATATTTCACATAATCATTGGTTTTCATCGGACACACCTCTCTTTAGTCAAAGTATGTCCCGGCCGTCAGCTTTTCAAACACAGCTGCGCTTCTGCCGTGATGGAACCGATTGTCCTCCCATCAGTCTCAATAATATGGTCGGCAGCTTCCTTATACAATGGAAGCCTCGATTGATAGAGAACTTTTACTTTCTGTTCAAGCCCGCCCTCGAGCAGCGGACGTGCCGTATCAGCAGCAAGCCTTTTAATTGTTTCCTCAGGAGAGGCATGCAGGAACAGGACAGTCCCGGTGTTTTTTAGAAGGTCGCGGTTTTCCTTCCTTAAGACGACACCTCCCCCTGTAGTGACGATGATGTCCCTTGCCGACAAACGCTTCAGCATTTGCGTTTCCAGCTTACGGAAATATTCCTCGCCTTTCTGGGCAAACATCTCCTTGATGCTGATGCCTGCTTCCTTTTCTATTTCCTCATCCATATCAACCGCAGGCTTCCCAAGAGCACAGGAAAGCTCTCTGCCGACAGTGGTCTTCCCCGCTCCCATAAAGCCGATTAAGTAGATTGTATTCATCAGGCGGATCTCCGTTCACTTTTTTTCTGTCCATTTTATCATTTTTCCGCGGTCTCTGTCATAAAACGCATATGAAACAATCGGTTTCTGGGATTCTATCGCCAGGGTAAAGGAGATTTCGAAGAGAGAGCCCGCCAGTTCTGTCATAGAATATGTCACAGTCCCTTCTTTAAATATAAAGCTGCCAGGCTGGAGGGTTTCATCCTCCTCCACATCCGCCAGGTGCCTCTCAAGCCTTTTGACAGAGCTGAGCAAATAATAATCCTGTTTGAGGATTTGTTCTTTTTCGTCCAGCAATTCTGCTTCTGACACATTCTGCCCCAGCAGGATAAGAAGCGATAAGCAGGAAGCCAGAAGAATGCTCAGAGACACAGGAAAAGCAAACCCTTTTTCATTCCGGAGCATTCTGGTTCACCTCTATAAATGGCACAATCACTGTGTGAAAATTTTCCCCGTTGCGGCTTTGCGCCTCTACGAGAAGGCTCTTGCCCTGAAAGGAAAACGAGGCCGCCTGGATATTCTGCAAAACCACTTCATGCCCTTGCCCGTTGACTCTCCTTCTTAGATTGCTGCCATACCTTTCAAAGCTGACAGACTCACCGCTCCCCGCAAGCGTCAGCCGCCCTTCATTTACTTCAATATTTACGCTCATATGAACCTCTTTTTTCAGCTGTGCAGAAAAGATTTCCCATTCCATTCTTTGAAGCCTCATTTCCGACGCTTCCCCATCAGCCAGGTATCTGAGCGAAAGAGGGAGCAGTGAAGCAATGATGAGGAAGATGCTAAAGCCGAAGAGCATCTCAGCCAGCGTAAAGCCATTATTCCTTAAAATAAATGTCACAAATTCTTTCGTGTTTCCCGTTCTTTTTCTCATAGTGAACACAAACCTCCACACTCAGTCCATCCAATTCCATCTCCTCTATGGGATAGGCTTCATGGTGAAGCACAGAATGGGCCGATCCCGCAGCTTTCATCTGAAGATATTCATGTAAGGCCTGCACCGCTTCAGAGCTTTTTCTGTGTTCCTCCGCCTGGTCTGAGGCATGGAGGAACAGCGGAAACAGCACACAGGCAGAAACAAGCCAGGCAGACAGGCTGAGGATAAGCTCCGCAAGAAAGAAGCCTTCATTCTTTAACAATATAAAACCTTCCTTTCCCTATTAAAAACGTGATCCTGTATGTTTCCCCGCCGGCTTCGGCATACAGTGAACCGAAGCTGCTTACATTCCCGCTTGGGAGAAAACGGAAGGATAACTTCATTGTATCTTCGTATATGGCGATATCCTCCTCATAGCTTCTGTCGATAATAGCGGCAGAATTGGGCGGGGTGGCGATATAACGGTTTTCGTCCTGAAATATATAAAAGGAAATGGTCTCCTGGCGGGAAATCGCATATTGCTGTGCGAAAAAGAGGTCTGATTGAAGCTGAGACAAAAACAGCCTGCTTTCAAGCCGGCTTGCCTGAGGGACAATATAAACAGCAGCCAGAGAAGAGACCAGAAGAAAAATTGAGAAGACAAGCAGTGTCTCAACGAGTGTGAATCCACCTTCACCTTTAGCCATTATTCAGCTGCGTGACCTCCCCATCCGCACTGATAGAGATGCTGCTGCCGTTCGGACAGGATGTTTCGCCTTCTTTTAAATATCCCTCGCTTACAAGCTCCTCTACTCCCGAAGGATACTGTTTATGCTCTATCTCATATGACTGGACCTGGGCCTGGACCATCTTGATGTAAGCCTCGCAGCCTTTGCTGTTGATCTTGGAATTATGCTTGGTGATATTCGGCACGGTTATGATGAGCAGGACAGAAATGACAAGCAGGACGATCATCATTTCAATAAGGGTAAAACCTTTTTCGTTTTTCACTATTTCATCTCCTTTATAAACCATTTAGTAAATGAAACATGGGGAGCATCACGGCCAGATACATGGAAATCACGAGGGCGCCGATGAGGGAGAATAATACTGGCTGGACGATTTTGAGGCCTGAAGTGACCTTCTGCTCGAATGCCTCCATGCAGTGGATGCTGTAAAACCTCAGCTCCTGTCCAAGCTTGCCGTTTCTCTCGCCATGGCGGATGATTTGGCACAGATCTTCCTGGAAAAAAGCAAAGCCGGACAAAATATCATCCAGTTTCTCCCCGGTTCTGAGCCTGATTTTTATGGATTCCCCCAATTCACTGTAAAAAGGCTGCTGGGGATTTCGCTGGAATAAGAGGAGAGCCTCAGAGACTGAGAGCCCCCCTCCTAGCAGATAGCCAAGCTGGGCCGTGAAATACTGGGTATAAAACAGCCGGAGCAGTGGGCCGGCTGCAGGGAGCATGGCAAGGCGCCGTTTCTGGTCCATCTGGGGAAGATGCCTGAACCTGAAAGAATAATACAATAATGAAGCTGCAGCGAGGGCAAGGAAAAGGACAGCAAAAATGGGGAACAGGGTCCCTGCAAGCATTACCGCTTCAGTAAAGAAATTTGTGTCTAAATCCATGGAAGAAAAAAGCGAAGTAAATCTGGGGAGAAGCGTCTGCTGGACAAAGAAAAATAGAATAAATGTGGCTGACATCAGAAACAGCGGATAATAGAGGATTTTTCTCAGGCTGCTGATTTCCTTGCTTCTTCTCTCCATGATAGCGCTTCCGTCTATAAAGGCTTCTGCAAGGCCGCCATGCTGCTCGGCAAAATAGACATAGCCGATCAAAGTGGGGTTGAACTTGAGGTTTGTGAGGACCCGGTAAAAAGGATGGCCCTCTTTTAAATCATTGAGACTATCTGAAATTGCTGCTTTTCTGTAATCAGGCAGATGATAGGCCAGGGATTCGATTGCTTCGCTGAGCGGGTAGCCCCTCTGCAGAAGTTCGCCTGTCCTCTTCAGGAATCCCGCCTGTTCGTCCAGGGTCCATTTACGAGTCCTCATTATACACCCACCGATCCATTTCAGCCTCCTTAATGTACCCCAGCGCAATTCCTTTGAGAATGGCATTCTTCAGAGTAGGATACTGATAGGCGCTCCCTTCCCCTCTTGCCTCCTTCATGACCGCAGAAAGGGCTTTGCCTGTCAATAATTCAAACACACTCGCCCTTCTTCCCGCAGCGGCACCCCGGCAGTGAGGCGGACAGGTACCGCTGCAATACGGGCATGACAGCTCCACGAGACGCTGCGCTGTTACAGCTATCAGGGTCTGCTCAATTTCCTGCCATCCTACCCCGAACTCACAAAGCCGGTATATAGCACCCTTGGCATCCCTGGTGTGCATCGTACTCAGCACAAGATGGCCTGTCAGCGCTGCCCGTACGGCAATTTCAGCTGTCTCCGCATCGCGTATCTCACCGACCATAATGATGTCCGGATCATGCCTCAGGATGGCCTTCAGCCCTGAAGCATATGACACCCCCGCCTTTTCATTTACCTGCACCTGAAGTACGAGGTCGCTGTCCTTCTCGATCGGATCCTCAAGCGTGATGACATTTCTTTTGAATAAGGATGAAGTTTCATGCAGGAGGGAATAAAGGGTAGTTGTTTTTCCGCTGCCGGTCGGCCCGGTAAACAGGACCAGCCCATGGGCATGCTTCAGCAGTGCCAGGAGCTTATTCGACATAGCCGGAAACAGGGAGATCTTTGAAATGTGGATATTGTCTTCCTGGGGAAGGATGCGGATGACCAGACTTTCATGATGGGAAGAAGGAAGGGTGGACAATCGGAGGCCGATCAGCTTCTGATCAATCTCCAGCGAATACGCGCCGCTTTGCGGGCGCCTGCGGTCGCCGATATCCATTGAAGCAGAGAACTTGAAATGCGCAATCAGCCTCTCACAGTCATCAGTCGGCAGAACCTGCCGCGATAAGAGCCTGTCAGCGATCCTGAGCTGGATCAGGGTATCATGCCTGCGCGGGAGGATGTGGATATCCGAGGCATTTCTCCTGACCGCATCACATACGATACTGTCGGCCAATCTTTCAATTTTACTCAACCATATAACACCGCCTTTCTTTGGGATACTACTTATTTCGACAGTTCCTGCAAATGTCCTCCTGATATTTTTATTTTTTTTGCATAGGACTTCCGTTTTTCCATATACTATTTTTACACAGCAGCATTGGGCTATAGCCAAGCGGTAAGGCAACGGACTTTGACTCCGTCATGCGTTGGTTCGAATCCAGCTAGCCCAGTTTCAGAAGGCAGAAAAAGGGGAATCAGCATGGCTGATTCCCCTTTTTCTGTTCAACTGCTCAGCTTCAGCGGTTCTTTCCTGCTGGCAATCCCCTTTAAAGCATCGGGATTATAGCCGACAACCAGCTTTTTCCCGTCAGTCAGAATGGGCCTTCTCAGCAGCTTCGGCTCTTCCACGATCATTTTGACAACCTCTGACAGGGAGAGTTCATTCACATCAATGTTCAGATTTTTAAAGGTGCTGCTGCGGGTGGCCAGAACCTCATCAAGACCTTCTGTTGTCAAAGACAGGATCTCAAGCAGTTCTTTGCTGGATGGAGTTTCGCGGAACAGATGCCTTTCTGAAAAGTCGATTGAGTTTGCCTTGAGCCAGCTTTTGGTCTTTCGGCATGATGTACAGCTCGGGTACGTGAAGAAAGTCAGTTCATTCATTTTTATCCCTCACTTTTCTGGTTTTTTAGTTAGTTAGTTTGTTGTTAAATGAATTGTACATCATTTGTATAACCTTTGTACAGTATTTTACACTCCTTATTTAATACTTTTTTGTGAACTTTTTTCTAACATTCATTTTTGCCTTACCTGTTTCTGCTGCCGCTGTATTATAATGGAATTGGATCGGTGGAGGTGATGAAATGGATCAAACGTTAAAGGTGACAAATGTGCTGGCAGATCCAACCCGCTATCATATTTATCAGTTCATAACAAAGAAGCACAGCGACGTCACTGTCCAGGAGATTGCTGAAAACTTCAGCATTCATGCGAATGTTGCCCGCCTGCATCTGTCTAAATTGGAAGATGCCGGTTTATTGGTTTCCAAATCCGGCAAGACGGGAAAAGGGGGAAGGCCAAGCAGGCACTATAAGCTCTCCGATGAATTGATCCAGATGAATTTCCCTTTCCGGGATTTTCAGCTGCTTGCAAGAATCTGCATTGAATCAATGATGGGCCTCGGTGATGCCGGCAAAAAAGCCCTGAAGGAGACCGGAAGAAAATTTGGCAGGGAGCTCCTTATACAAGAATTGAACAGGCAGGAAAAAAAAGAGGAAGACCTTTCTTTTGACGAAAGATTCTTCTTGCTTAAGGGTGCGGCCATGGCGGCCGGTTTTTTCCCGGAGTTCAGCATGAATCCGGAAAAAACTAAAATATACTTCCAAATTTACAACTGCCCTTTTAAAGAGGTGGCAGCCAAACATCCGGCAGATGTGTGCGACATGCACTTCGAATACCTGCAAGGGATGCTCAGCGCACTTTTTCCTTCTGCCGAACTGGCTGAAACGGAAAATATGATGAATAACTGTAAATCGTGCTCATACTATGCAGCGGTTACAAAGTAACAGCAAAGAGTTGTTTACTTTTTAATAAGAATTACTTTATAATATGGTAGTGATTGAACTGCTTGCTTTAAAGGAGGGATACATATGGATCGCATGTACAGAGTATTGGGATTCTGGACGGGCATTTTTGCTGTCATGTTCTTCTTGGGGGACATGTATACAACGTCTCTAATCTTCTTCGGCCAAACAGGATTTTTCCTGCTTCTAAGCTATTTAAAGCTTTCCGAACGTATGTATATTTATATTTTTGGCGCTTATTTAACCGTTTTCTTTGTTGGCTTCACCTACTGGTCAACTTTTATGATGACCCCAGGAGCCGGTGGGCACTAAGGTGCGCAAAAGAAAAAGCGATGGAATTCCCATCGCTTTTTTTATTTCAAGTAAAATTATATAACTCCGATTACTGTCCACAGCTGCGTTCCTTAACGAAGCAAGGCACTTGCACTCTTTCTATCCTTCACCCAGCCCTTTCGTCTGCACGATGCTATGAAAGGCAGCACTCATCCCGGAAGGCAGGATCAGCTGCCTGATCGCCCGGTTCCGCCTGCTGGCTGCAGAAAAGGGATCAGGATCGTCATGATTTAGCAGATCCTCCAGGATGCCGCAGGAAAGTAGGAATTCATCCTGCCTGTACTTCCCTTCAAATTTCAAGTCCCGCTTCTCTCCCTCACGGATAAAAGAATCGAAATGGACATGGCTTGTTATGTCCATTTTGCCGGGGCTGCGCAAGAAGTCCTCGATCAGCCTGTGATTGGAATAGCCCCTCAAGCTTCCTCTTTTCCTGGCAGGGTCCATCAATTCTTCATCTGTATATCCATAATCCACAGTCAGGACAATCCCCTTCTGAAGCATTTCAGAAATGGAAGATATTAATCCAATCATCCTTAAAGGGATTTCCAGTCGCTGATTTTCTTTTAGCTTTAAACCGTTTTCCCTTATGTAGGACAGCACAGAAGGATCCTCAAGGGGAACAGCTTCTTCCTTGAGCTCCCCGCTTTCCATTGCTACCATAACTTCCATCATACGCCCCTGCTGTTTTTCAACCACTCTGACCGGCAGGGCATCGAATAATTCATTAGAAAAAATCAAACCGCAAAAAGGCTTAAGTTCCTCGAGAGAATCGACCTGCTGCACACGGGCTCCTATAAGAGAAGACTGCAGGCCTTTATGATATGGGCTTTCTTCTTTGACAAAATATGTGACAGGATCCCCGGACAGTTTATTCCACTCGTCAATGAATGCTGAAGCAAAACGGCCGTCCCCTGCCCCGATTTCACAGACATGGGAAGGGAGTCCCCGCTCCTGCGTTTGGCGGAAGTACCATTTGGCTACCGCCCTTCCATATATATCAGAAATATTTGATGTGGTGATAAAATCCCCGTTACACCCGATTTTCGGCTTGGGTACCATATAATAGCCTTTATTTTCGTCGTATAGTGCGATATCCATAAATTGCTCAGCCGTTATCCTTCCCGATGGGCTGCGGCTGATGATTTCAGTCAAAAGTTCCAGCACCCTTCATCCCCGCCTTTACTTGATAGCTCAGAATCCATTAAGGTATGGATTGGAATCCATTTCCTGTCCAATGTAAGTGGCAGGCCCGTGGCCGGAGAGGACCAGGGTATCCTCCGGCAGTACCAGAAGCTTGTCGTGGATGCTCTTCAGCAGCTTTTCCTGGTTTCCGCTGGGAAGGTCTGTCCTTCCTATGCTTCCGCTGAACAAAGCATCACCTGAAGCTACCAGGCTTGCTTCCGGAAAGTAGAATGAAACACTTCCAGGCGAATGGCCGGGCGTCTCAATAATTTGGAACGAAAACGCGCCGATTTTCATTTCCTGATCTCCTGCAAGAAGATTATCCGCAGGCTTGGCAGTGACCTTGCCCATCCTGAAAAACTGTGAGCCGTTCAGGGAAGGATCACGCAGCCATGAGGATTCCTTTTTATGAAGATAAGCAGGACAGCCGAATTCTTCCCTGATTTCATCCAATGCACCAATATGATCAAAATGGGCATGTGTCAGCAGGACAGCAAGCGGCTTCAGCTTATTGCCCTTAATATACCCTGCCAGCTTTGACGCTTCACCACCCGGATCTATAATCAGGCAGGTTCCATCCTCTCTTGAGAGAACATAGCTGTTTGTCTGAATCGGTCCTAAAGGTATCTGTTTCCACTCCATTATATAAAGCCTCCAGTTGAACATTTATTTATGTATATTTTACACTATTACTAATACCACCTAAAGCTGATTGCATACAGAGGATAAAAATAAACCGGGGGGATGCTGAATTGAAGATTTTTTATGCTGCTGAGGCTTCAAGCCTTATCGGGGAATTGCCTGAGTTTGATCTGCTGCTCAGAAATGAAACAAGCCTGAAGGATACAGCGGGCACCCTATATTTGTTCGAATCTGAACAGGATAGGGAGACAGCGGTCTTTTTGCTGAAAGAAGGGCATCTGTTCGAAGACCGGCACCTCCTCATATACCTGGAAGATGCCATTATGGGGGAACATTTTGATGATTGCGGAACCATTTCAGAAAATGGGGAATATTATCTTTGGATGGAGCTTGTTCGTCCATTTGCCATAACAGCCGGGGAGGCGGCCCAGCGGGAGATGGCCCTGCTGCAATTTGAAGAGCATCTGGCTGCATCGTCTTCTCTCACGTGCGGGCGCGTTTATTTTATCGGGGTACACCTGGAGGAGCTGGCTTTAGGGATTGCAAGGGCATACGACATAGAAGTGTCATTTTTAGACCTCGACAAATTGGGTATATAAAATATATAATAATAACGAATGTAAACCATTACTTACATACAGATTTTACTAATCTGATCATACGATAAAGGGGGCTTTTCAACATGGGCTTGGTCATTGTCTTTGCTTTAGTTTCATTGCTTGCAGCATACGGCACCTTCTCTGCGCTTAAAAATAAGAATCTCCTGGGAATTGTGTTCGGAGGAGGCTCTTTTGCCGTTTTCGGCTGGTTTGCAGTTATGACCCTTATCCACCACGGTTTTCCGGCGGCACACTAATGCATTGAAAAAAGCTTCTGCCCTGCAGCAAGCTTTTTTTATTTTCACTTTGATCACCTTAAAGAACGCAGACTAAGAACGCCACGGCCTGTGGCAACATCTGCACGACCCTCATCCCGGGGGCCTCTAGACGAACCTCCCAGAAAGGCGTTCTTTGCCTTTTTTGAGGTTTGGATTGTGACCTCGGCTCAGCTGCTGGACGTTGATCAAGAATTGATAATAACCCACAAGACTTACAATTTATAATTTCCTTACAAAAAAACAGGACTGCTTTATGCAGCCCTGTTACTCTGTTATTCCAATCCCTCCAGGCGGCTTTGCACCCTCGCCACCTTGTCTTCCATCTTTCTTGCAACATCCCGCCTGTCATCAATACGGATGTTGGTTGCAGCACGTGCAAGGCCTTTTTCAAACGGCACTTCATGCATGGCTTCGATAACCTTGAATAAATCCGGCAGCTCTCCTTCAATAAGCGTGCTCATAGGGGTCAGCTCAAACCTGATCAGCCCTTCGCTTTCAAACTTCTGCAGGACTCTTTGAATATCTGCCACATATGCACTGACACTTGGCGAACCAGTTCCGATCGGAATGATTGTTACATCTGCAATAGCCACTTACATCACTCTTTCAATCTTATTCAAAGCCTCTATAGCGCATAGAGGATTCATTTTGTATTGTAGACCTTTCCTTTTATAAACAAAAGGGAAAACTATTCTTTTTTCACAAGATCAACCGTTGTTTTATCAGCCATATTCAGAAGCTTTTCAAAATAAAACCCGTACAGGCACCAGCTGCCTTCGGGAGCGCAGCTCAAAGGCTCGTTTTCCATCTCCTCGAAAATGGTATCCTTTATCTGTTCATCAGGACTGTAGCTGATCAGCCTGAAACCTTCTGCGTATGCATCTGCTTCTGTACTGTAGAGCGGTTCAAAGGTATAAAAATGACCGGCGGATTGATCGTATGCATAGTAAGGAACCAGCCAATCTGAATATCTTGTTAAATGAGGCATCGAAAAAGAAGATACACGCCGGAAGCCCCCGTCATAGAAGGTATACTCAGCCATCCCTTCCTGTTCCTGATCGACAGAAAGCGCCACTATCCCTTCAGGCAACGCTTCTGCTTTAATCAGATCATCAAGGACAGTTTTGGCCTCTCCATTCAAAAGCCCCATCGTTTTCATAGGAGCAAAGAGAGAAGGGCTTTGCTCACTCCAATCCAGATAAAACAAATCGTCCTTGGATATCCATTGGGCAAAAGGCTCTGGCAATCCGATTTTTTCAAGCAGATTCCCGCTGATTTGAAAATGGTAAACCTGGAATTCCCAATCCTCATTAAACACAGAGAGCAGGAGGCTGTTCTCATCAAAAGGATTCCATTCAACTGCAAGCTCATACAGCTCCATCGTTTCTTCAGCTAATTGGGCTCCTTCATGATCAATGATGGTAAGGGTGCTTTCATTGCCGGCCTGCGGTGACTGGATGAGCAGATATTTCCCTGATGGGCTGACTGTTACAGCCGCAATCGGTTCCTCATCCTCATAGATTGTTTGCTGCTTCCCTGTTTTAATATTATGGGTAATCACTTTTGTTCCTTCCTGTTCCGCAACAGTAAAGGCAAGTATGTTCTTTCCAACCCATCCGTTGATGGACTGGATTTCCCCCTCTTCGACGGTTACAGGCTTCACCTTAAATTTTTCTTCCTGGTCTCCCTGCCCCTTGCCAGCTGTCTGGGCCGAATGACCTTTCCCATTTTCCCCGCCATCCCGGCTGGCAGGCTCGGGGCTGCACCCGAATAGGATGAGTGTGGATAAAGCAAATATAAACAGGAATGGGCCTAAAAACTTAAAAAATGGGTGAGAGTCTTCATGTTTCATTCCACACATCCTTTTTCCCTTCTGAGCCATAAATGGTTTCAAGTAAATTTATCTTTTATATTACAAATATATTATATTTTAATAACAAAAATTTTTAAACCGATAATCGGCGAATATGTGAATTACATATATATGGAAGCGAGGAAGATACCGAGCGTCTCTTCATATATTTCATCAAACTGCGACAACGGAAGCGGGTTGATCCCTTTTCCCAGTTCGATCGTGAAACCGGGCCTCTGGAATTCTTTTATAAACCAATCCTTGTATCCTGCAAAACTGTCCACATACTGGATGGCCTCATAGCCGCTTACCCTTGCAAACTCGCTGGCAAGCGCGGCAGATTCAGGCGGTTCCAGACCCTCATATCCCCAATAGAACTCCTCTCCCTGGGTATGATAGGCAAGAATCCTTCCAAATTCCCGCTCCCTTGCAAGTGCTGCCATCGCCTGAGCCTCTGGCTCTGTTAAAGGGGCAGTCCCTGGAAAATCCCTTGGTGCAGGAGCCTTTTCTTCTGTCCGCTCTTTTTCTACTTCCCACTTGGCGGGAAATTGATTGTTCAGGTCCACTCCCCGGATATTGGCTTTCCAGCCTGTAAAATCTGTGCTGCCCCTGTTGATTTCTGCCAGTTCTGCTTCCATTCCTCCGGGAGGCCCTTCCAGGACCAGGTTTACCCCATCCGGGTTTACCATCGGTACGATGGATAGATCGACTGAATCATATAAAGGAAGTGTGCTGATGCCCCTTATGGGCGTGCTGTTGGTTAGAGATAGCAGGAATGTGTTTAGTTGGAGCATTAATACAGATGATGTGATCCATTCATTGGCATGGAATGAAGCATTCAGGTGCACCTTCTTGCTCCCATTGCCGAGCCTGATTTCATATAGGGTTTTCCCGAGGACGCTTTCCCCTGCTGAACCTATCTTTATGAAGGGAAAGATGTCGGCAAGCTCCCTGATATCATTTTCAAGCTGGTCAAATGTATATTTTATCCGCCCATTTACGACTGGGGAAACGGCCCTCACAGGAATCAGTATTTCCTCTCCGGGCTGTATCCTGTTTGGATTGACATCCTGGTTCAGGAGAAGCAGCGCATCCACTGAAAGGCTGCGGGACGCGCTTATTTTCCAGAAGGTATCATTTTCGCGGATTATATAGGATTGTACAGTAAAGCCGGGAATCGCTATTTCCTGGCCGATTTGCAGCATTGCCGGATCCACCCCAGGGTTGGAGTCAGCCAAAAGCCCTGCTGGAACCATAAAAAGACTGCTGTAATACCAAAGCGTATCGCCTGATCGGACTGCTACTTTCATGAAGATCCCCCTTTCCATCTTCTCATATGTATGACAGAAAGAGGCCCATCATTACGGTCTATAAAAGAAGGGCTGCATTTTTTCTTTGCAGCCCCTTTTTCCGTGTGATTCAGTTATCGCCCTTTTGTTTAATATACGGAGAATCCTCATAAAACCTCAGGAGGTCGCCATAAATAATTTTATCGGAATATTCAAGTTCATTTTTTGCTTTCTCTATATACGGCTCACAGGCTGCAGCGTCCGCCGGTTCAGCGGTTTCCTTGCTGTAGCAGGTGTCCCTTGTATAAATGTAGTCTTTTGTAATGAAGCTGCCATCCCTAAGCACCGTAAACTCCTGGCGGTCATTTGCAAACAGATCTGACCCAAAATCGATGTCATCCCTGGTGTCTATGCCAAGGAGATGGAGTATAGTCGGCTTTATATCGATCTGCCCGGACACTTTCGAAATCGTTTTTCCCTCCTGGCCGGGAATGTGTATGATGAGAGGGACCCGCTGCAGCTGGGTGCTTACAAACGGAGTAACCTCTGTGCCAAGGAACTCTCCCATCGCTTTATTATGGTTCTCTGAGATGCCGTAATGGTCACCATAAAGGATGATGATGGAATCTTCATATATCCCCTCATCTTTAAGCTTCTGAATGAAATTTTTAATGGCTTCATCAGTGTAGCGGACAGTAGGGAAATAGTTATCAACCGTTTTGTTGCCGGAAGTATATGGTTCAATGAACTGATCTTCTTCCCCAAGCTCGAAGGGGAAGTGGTTGGTCAGCGTGATGAACTTTGCATAATAAGGTTCAGGCATTTCTTTTAAGTGCTGTATTGACTGTTCGAAGAAATCGATATCTTTCATCCCCCAGCCGACTGAATTGGTTTCAGTCACCTCATAATCCGGAAGAGAATAAAACCGCTGATAACCAAATGAATCATACATGATATCCCTGTTCCAGAAGCTCTTATTGTTGGCATGGAGTGACGCTGTGTAATATCCGTTCTGATTCAGGATTTCAGGAGCAGCGGCAAATTTATTCCCGGAATGGGTGAAAAATACTGCTCCCCTGCTGAGCGGATAAAGGGAATTATCCACAAGGAATTCAGAGTCAGATGTTTTCCCTTGTGCTGTCTGATGGTAAAAATTATTGAAATAGTAGCTTTCTTTTATGAAGTCATTCAGAAAAGGTGTGATTTCCTGCCCGTTGACTTTTTCATTTATGACAAAATTCTGGGTGGATTCCATTGAAATGAGAATGACATTCTTCCCTTTGGCAATGCCGAACATATCATCCGCCGGGGCAACGTAGCTGGCGCGCGCATAATTTCCTATGTCCGCCAATTCGCTCCCGTCAGCCAAGGCCCGCTGTGCTGAGGATTTTGACTGCAGGAACACATCGTAAATATGATAATTATAGGTGCCGATATTCTTGACCAGCATTTCCCTGTCAAAGGTACGTGTCAGCAGCTGGGGACGCTCGGTTTCTGCAAGCCCTAAATTAAAGAAGGCAATGGCAACGGCAGCCAGGAAGAATGCCCTCCGGTTCTTTTGGGAATGTTCGCGGTACACCAGTGCCTGGGGTCTGAACATCATGATGATGGCCAGAATAATAAAATCTGCAAAATAAAGCAGATCAGTCAAATTAAGCAGCTCGCTTACACTGCTTCCAAGATCGCTCATATTGCTCGTTTGGAACAGGACCGGAACTGTCAGGAAATCATTGAAAAACCGGTAAAAGACCACATTTGCAAAAAGGATGGCTGATATAATGAAACTGGAAATAACAACATACCTGACTTGATTTTTCTTCTTCAGAAAAAGTCCGAATCCCAGCACAAACATTAAAAAGCTAAGCGGATTGATCAGCAGGATTAATTCCTGTTTGAAGTTCTCAATTTTTATATCGAAGCTAGTTTTATAGGCGATATAGGTTTTAAGCCAGAGCACTGCTACCGCAAACCCAATCAGGTTAAGCGCAGGCCATCTTTTATTCCCCATGATCATACCTCCCTGCATTGCCGATTGAAAGACAAGCGTATGCTAAATTATGGAAGATCAACAAAGATAATCTTAATGCTTTCTCAATAAAAAATCAATTTTACATTTACATTCTGAATGTATAATAGGTTATTGGCTGATTCCTTCTTACCCATCTTATTAGACGTTTCAAACAATGAAAGGTTTCCGGTTTGTCCTGTTCTGCCAAAAATGCTTCTATAGTCCGATGACTGTCTCCCGCCATAGGGGGACTTTTTACTATGCTATTATGGTTTCCTTTTTCCCAACCTTAAATCCTCCGGTTTTCTTCACAAAAAAAACCTTCTGCGCAGGCAGAAGGCTTTTTATAATCATTTATTTTTGATAAGCCAGGCAGCGCCAATGACTCCGGCGTCATTGCCAAGAGTGGCAATATCAATTGACGTGGACACCGCAACCCTTGGAAAAGCAAAACGGGCAAACTGAGCTTTGACAGGATCCAGCAGTATGCTTCCGGCTTTGGAAACGCCGCCGCCGAGCACGATCTTCTCAGGGTTGAGTGTATTGGCAATATTGGCCAGCACAAGCCCCAGATGGAAGGAAACTTCTTCAATAACCTTGCCGGCTGTATCGTCTTCCTGTCTGGCTGCATCGAAGACATCTTTAGCAGATAAGAATCCATTATTCCTGTGCAATTCATGCAGCATGCCTTCATCTTGTCCCTTTTTCATCTTGTCCAGCGCAATCCTCACAATACCAGTAGCCGAAGCGATCGTCTCCAGGCAGCCGGTTTTGCCGCAATTGCAGGGAGCCCCGCCTTCAGGAATAGCGGCAATATGACCAATTTCCCCGGCCGCTCCGCTTGTTCCCTGGACTATGTCGCCGTTGGCGATTACCCCTCCGCCGACTCCAGTTCCGAGTGTGACACATACAAGGTCTTTAGCGCCGTCCCCGGCACCCTTCCACATTTCACCCAGCGCGGCACAATTGGCATCATTATCTATGATGACCGGCAAAGAGGTTTCCACTTCAAGCAGATCCTTTAAAGGATAATTATCTTTCCAGCCAAGATTTACAGTATTATAAACGACACCTGAAGCAAGATCTACCGGGCCGGGCGCCCCCATTCCAATGCCGGCAACATTTTCCTTGCTGTGATCCAGTTCTTCAAGCTTCTGATCAATTGCTTTGGCAATATTAATGGTGATATTCTTGCCATAATTAGAATTATCAGTCGGTATCTCCCATTTATGAATGATTTCTCCGTAAAAATTCAAAAAAGCCAATTTGGTTGTCGTTCCTCCCAAATCCACTCCGATCAGCCATTTTTCAGCCATTATTGTCACCTTTTCCTTCTATCGTTTGTTTTTAAGCTGCAGCTGCCTTTCGTGCCTGACGAGCAAAAGAGCAGTCTGAAAATCCTTTGGATCAATCAGCTGGGACTGCCGGAGCTCCATCAGCTCCTCTTCCATCAGCTCAAGGTCAGCCGACCTGTCTCCAATATAAATGAAGGTCCCATACTTTTTTAGAAATTGCTGTACATCATAAATGCTTTTCATTCTCAACCCTCTTACTATTGGTTTGCTTTCATATTTTTGCAGCGGTTACATCAAAAGTATAATCGAAAAACATAGCTATCTCAATGGAAAACAGCAGCTTGAGATCTTTTTAAGGCTGAACAAGACAAACGGCTCAGCAGGCAGCAGCTCAAGCAGCCTTCCAGAACAGATGGGCCGGGGGATAAGCTTTTTCATATTGCACCAAACCAAAAATACCATGTTGATTCATCAGCAATGATAATTAGAGTTTCAACAAATAAGCCCAGCAATTTGGATACAAAAAAAACCCCTCACATCAAGAGGGGCTTTGCCAATATCCAATGTATCTTTCAACGATCAGGATCTTTGGGATGAAGAAACCGCGGACGCCTGTTTTTCAGGGGAATCGGCGATCTTAGCAGCACATCCCTGAATGCCCTTAAGTTGAACGGAAGAAACGGCCAAAGGTAAGGGACACCAAATGAATTGATTCTCGCAAGCATAAAGATAAGGAATGTTACCGCAAGCATGAATCCATATTCATGGAATGCTGCTGTGGCCAGCAGCAGAAATATTCTGACAAGCCTGTTGGCGAGGCTCATTTCATAGCTTGGAGTTGAAAAGGTGCCGATCGCTGCAATGGCGAGGTACAAAACTACCTCATTGATGAACAGCCCAACCTCTACGGCCACCTGGCCGATCATCAGGGCGGCGACAAGCCCCAAGGCTGTCGCAAGGGCGGAAGGAGTATGTATGGCAGCCATCCGAAGCATATCAAGTCCAAGCTCAATGATCAAAAACTGAAGGATAAGAGGCAGCTCACCCACTTCATTCGGTCCGATATAGGCAAGGTTTTCCGGGAGCAATTCAGGCTTTACGGCCAGCAGATAATAAAACGGCAGCAGGAAAATCGACGCCCAGACTGCAAGAAAACGGACAAATCGCAGATACGCTCCAATCATCGGCTTGTTCCTGTATTCTTCTGCGTGCTGAAGATGGTGCCAGAAGGTGGTCGGGGTTATCATCACACTTGGCGAGCCATCGATCATAATGCATATATGGCCCTCAAACAAGTGGGTCGCTGCCGTGTCGGGGCGTTCGGTATACCTGACCATCGGAAACGGGTTCCAGTGCCTGCCTGAAATGAACTCCTCAATCGTTTTTTCAGCCATCGGGAGGCCGTCTGTATCAATCTTTGATAGAGCTTCCTTTATTTTCTTCACTGTATCCGGATCAGCAATGTCCTCGATATAGCTGACCACAATATCAGTCTTTGACCTTCTCCCCACCTGCATATATTCCATGCGCAAAGTACGGTCCCGGATCCGCCTCCGTGTTAATGCTGTATTGAAGACAAGGGTTTCAACGAACCCGTCCCTCGATCCCCTGACTACTCTTTCCGTATCAGGCTCCTCCGGCCCCCTGACAGGATAGGTCCGCGCATCAATCAGGATCGCTTTGTCCACGCCATCTGCAAATAAAGCTGTGGGGCCAGACAGTACAGCATCCACGACCTTGTCAAGATCATCCAGAGTCTCTACCTCAACATACGGGATATAGGTTTTGACAAGCTTTGCCAGGGTGTCCCCTTCCAGCTGTTCTTTATCCAGGCTTGAAAGCAATTTCATCAGATAATGGAGAATATCATCTTTCACAAATCCATCAACCAGATACAGTGCCATTTCCCTTTCAGCATATTCCACATTCAGCTGAATCACATCAAAGCTCTTATCAACCCCGAGCGCTTCTTTCAGATAGGCGGTATTTTCCCGGAGAACGGGGCTGACATGCTTTTTCGTTCCTTCCATCATCAACACATCCTGACAGTATAAACATCTTATTCCAAATCAATAGTCTCATCATAGACAATGGATGGAAAAAACATACCATGCCGGGAAATTATCCAGTTCATCTTTGAGGAAGATATACTTGAGCAGTTAACCATTACGGACTGGCATACTAAAAAGGTACAGCTCTACTCGAGCTGCACCTCATTACCTGTGATTTCTTCCAGCAAAAGTCTATAACCCTCTTCAGAGGGGTTCAGTTCAATTGCCTGTTCTGCATATTCTTTGGCCTTTGCAGTATCCTGCTCATTATAGGAAATGACGGCAAGATAGTAATACGCCCCATCCAGATCAGGCTGTTCAGCGACAAGCTCTTCAAGCCTGTTCCTTGCCTTCTCTGCTTCTCCTCTCTCCAGCTCCAGATAAGACAGAAGCAGCCGCATTTCAGCAGAAGAACTTTCTGAGTTTTCCACCCTTTCACTAACAAGGCTGTACGCTTTATCATATTCCCTGTTCTTGGTGTATTCCTGCGCCATTACAAAAACAGATTCCTCATCAAGCTCCCTGTCAGGACTGAAGCCATAGGAGAGCCCTGAATAAATGACGGCAGATGCCAGTACAAGGAAAAGGAGCTGTATACCGAATCTTCTTTTTTTAGGCAAATGGACCATACCGGCTGCAAGGAAGCCTCCTGCAAGGCCGCCAAGATGACCGGCATTATCGATGCCCGGTACAGAAAAACCAAAAAGCAGATTGATGCCGAGTACAATCAGGATGTTCAGCCCCATGGTCCTGAAGAATAATTTGGGCTGAATCAGGCCGAAATAGAGAAGTGCACCGAAACAGCCAAAAATGGCTCCGCTCGCACCCGCAGAAACACTTGAGTTGAACAGGAAGCTGGCCAGGGCGCCCATGAAACCTGCCAGAATATAAATGAACAGGAACCGTGTGCTTCCATATATCCTTTCTACAGCTGTTCCCAGATAATAAAGGGCCAATGTATTCATGATCAGATGCAGCAGACCGATATGAAGCACAATCGGTGTAAAGAAACGCCACCACTCACCTTCTAGAATGAGCGGATTGTATTTTGCCCCATATTCAATCAGCACTGAGGTTATCTCGCTTCCTCCATTAGCTTCCAGCCAAAAGAACATGGCTACCTGGATAAAGATAAAAAGGTAGGTGAAAATTGGTCTGCCCTGATTAAAAACAGCCTTATCTGCTTTCACTTTATCAGCTGCATTTCCCAGGGCAGCACGCTTTACGTTTTCTACTTCTGCTTCTTCATACTCCTGCTTTAAGTCAAATGAAATGGAAGTGCCGAGAAAATCCCCTGCTTTCTTCAGCCCATCTTCATAGCCTGCCCGGTCAATCAGGATATTGGCCACCTTCGTTTTGCCCCCTGCACCGGAAGGCGGATCAAGCCTGAATGTATAATCATCAACCGGCGGATAAGCCGTTATATATATATTGAGGATAGTCAGCTCTCTTTTTCTGACCTGCTTCCTTATGTTTTCTCCATTCGCTGCTGTTAGGTCAATATCGCGCTGGAGCGAATTTCCCCAATCCAGATTTCTCCGCAGCAGCCTGACTACCTGTGTATCCTTGCTTTCCAGTTTTTCGAGCCAGATTTCGTTCTGGTTCTTCGACATCTGCACAAGCCTGTAGTCTTTTTCGGCAATCAAAAAATAGGCCAGCCTCCAAAATAAATAATCTTCCATATATACCAATGCTTCCCCTACTTTCTTTGGCAACTCCGGCGCATTTACCCTCTTACACTATAGGCAATGCCCTCTCCTTTTGTCTAGCACCTGCTCCCGAACGTTCAGCAGTTATACATTTTTTCCTTATTTGCGCCCATCCTAAACAGACTTAAACAAATTGAACGGCATTTTCCCAAAATAAAAAGGCCCTTACTGGACCTTTTTTCGGGCAATTCCGGCAAGCTTACCAGCCTGTGTTTCCGGAAAAAACCGATTTCATCATTTTATTCCTTACGCCTGGCACATTCATCAATGAAGTAACAAACAGGCGGCGCAGGACAGAGCTTCCCAGCACTGTATTCACCACTCGAAAACGGTTTTGATAAAGATAATATCCCCCGATGCCAATGGCTAAAATGGAAATAATCCGTGACATATATCATCCCTCCTGAGATTATTTTTAACGAAAAACTCCATATTATCCATCAGCATTAAATGTTGCAGCCGGGTGCCTGTATGTATTATGACAGCCAAAGCAGGTAGCCGATCCACAAAAGAGAAGCAGCTGACCCGCTTGCAAAATTAACAGCATCGTTGGTCATCCATCTGAACCCGGAAACCAATTCAGACCTGTTTCCGCAATGTTTGCTTTTTTCCATATCGGCCCCGCAGAATCCACATCTGTATGAAGCCTGCCAATAGGCGCCGATAAAGGTATCCAGTATATTACCGATGCATCCGAACAGAAAGATGGCCATCATATGCTCTGAAGAAAAGGAAAAAAGCAAAGCTGCTCCCCCAGCTATAACCAGCGAGCCTGCTGCACCTGCTGCCGACCCAAGGACGCTTACTGCCCCGGATGTCCCTGCTGATGCTTTTCTCCATGTCCTGATGGAGATAGGGGAGGATTTGCTCAAAGCCCCTATCTCAGAAGACCAGGTATCCGAATTGGCGCTGGCCAGGGAAATAGAAAAGGCAGAAAGCCACAGGATCTGCGGATCAAAAGCGTATATGATGCTGAAGAGTGCAGCAAGCCCCCCATTGGCTGCGACCTGAAGCCAGTTTCTCTGCGCTCCCTTTCCCTGCTTTTCTTCCATCGCTGTTTTTTGTTTCTTTTTATATACCGACCAAAAGCTGGATGTTAAAAAAAACAGCCCCAGAAGAGCCAGCCCCCGCCAGCCGGTCCCCATAACTATGCATATTCCCGCTGCTGCGGCTGCAATGCTCCCTGACGGAGCCAGAAGCCGAAGCTTCAGGCTTAGGAAAGCTGCGAGCAGCACAAAAGCTGCCGGCCATAAAAAATCAAACATCATCAGGAGCTGTAATAATCATATCAATTTTTTTGTCGTGGGGCTCAACAGGCATTTCAGGAACCATTTGCATGCGGAAGGCAAGGGAAATGGTGTCCCCGCCATATCCGGCTAGCCAGCGGTCATAATAGCCTCCTCCGAAGCCAAGCCGCAAGCCGCCGGAACAATAAGCAAGGCCGGGGACAATCATCAGGCCGAATTCCTCCGGCTCAATCTTTTCTGTCAATGCTTCCATAGGTTCCAATAAACCGTAATACACGGATTCCAGCTCGAGGAAGGAAGTCAGCCTCCTGAATTCCATCTTTCTATCCGCAGGAAAGCATTTAGGGACTGCGACCCTCTTTCCTTCCTCCCAGGCGCGGCGGATAATTTGCAGGGTATCCGGTTCAGGAAACCTGGAGACTGTTATCCCGATTGTATCTGCCTTTTTCCAGCTTTCTTCATTATATAGCCTTTGTGCCAGCTGATAGGACCATTGTTCATATTCCTGTTTCGTTATTTCCGAAAGCTTCTCTTTCACTTCTTTCCGAAGCTTATTTTTATCTGCCAAGTCATTTCCTTCCCTTCAGAGCCTTTTTCTTCATCATAGCATAATAGGGGATATGAAGAGGAATATACGGATGAAGAAAAAAAAGCCCGGACAAGTCCGGACTCTAAAAATGAAAACAAAAAAACAGTGGAAGAATCCACTGTTTATTTTGTTTCGCGGTGCAATGTAACACGCTTCAATCTTGGGCTGTATTTCTTAAGCTCAAGACGATCTGGGTTGTTACGTTTATTTTTTTTAGTAATATAGTTACGATCACCAGTCTCTGTGCAAGCCAACGTAATGTTCACACGCATGTAATTTCCCTCCAAACTATGTTTCATCCTAGTTCGTTCATACGACTTTTCTATAATATCATTAATTCAGCTTAAATGCTAGTCCGTTTTTTCATGACTTTTAATTTTTGATCAAACATTCTTATCCAGCGGCCTTAGCGAAACAGAAGCCCCTCCATGGACCATTTTTTTTGCTGGTATGGAAATCTCCAAAAGCAGCACACTGGAAGTCTCCCCCCTGATCATCGGGACATAATTCAATATTCCCCTTTTTTCATGCTTCCAGATTTGTCCGTCCAAAGCAGCACTCATGGACAGGGCCGAAAGCTGTGTCCGATTCCTGCAGGGTGAATCAGGAGTGATCAGGAACAGCTTGTTATTACATGCGTGATAAATCGCCTCTCTTGAAGGTGAAACAAATGAAAAAGCCTCGCCCGCTGCTTCCTGATAAAAAGCAAACAATAATTTAACAGAGATGGAAGATGCTTGATCATTCGCCACTTTCGCAAAAAATAAATCAGATTCTGTTTCGGCGTTTTCTTGGCTAAAAGAGACCGTAACTCCTTTTTTAAGAAAAATGTCCCCGCCGTATCCCTTTTCCTGCCAGCAGGTCCGGCCTTCCAGCCATACTCCCTGCCTGACGAGCAGCTTCCCGCCTGCCCGCCTGCTGTCTTGGTCCAAATCTTGCAGATTGGCTGATTGTCTCATTGCCTCGCACCTTTATCCCTTCTATATAGTCAGATGGCCCGCTAGATTCTGCAGCCCAGCACACAGTCTTCAATCACCCGTTTGGTTTCTTCAGCGATCCTGTCCCAGCTGAACAGCTGCAGAGCCGCAGTCTTTCCCATGCTTCCGATCACTTCGGCTTCTTGTTCATTGCAAAGGAGGAAAGCGGCTTGTTCCTTAAAGCTTTGAGCATTTCCCGGCTCCATCAGCAGACCTGTCCTTCTATGGCTGATAATCCCTTTCAGGCCGCCTGTGTCTGACACGATGGTAGGTTTGCCATGCATCATCGATTCCAGCGCCACTATACCAAAAGGCTCATATTCACTTGGAAAAACCGCAACATTACATAGTGAAAATAAAGCGTTGCGCTGCTCATCACCAATGAATCCTATAAAGAATACGGTCCCGGACAGCCCCATTTCTTCCGTTTTCCTTCTATAGAAATCCAATAGCGGACCTTTTCCAGCTATAAAATAATACACATCCGGAAACTCTTCTTTCATGAGGGCTGCTGCTTCCAATAGGGTATCAAAGCCTTTTTCCTTCACCATTCTGCCAAGGGAAAATACTAGCCTTCTGTGCGGGTCAACTGGCAGCTGGCTTAAAACATCTTTTTCCGGCTGGCGAAAATCACCAGGATGAATTCCATTGGCTATGATGTGAACAGGCTTTCCTTCTATATGAAAGATCTTCCGGATCTCATCTCTCATATATCTGCTGCAGACAATCAGCATATCTGCAGCCTCAGCCAGCCTGCTTTCCTTCTGATGAATGAACTTCTGTATTTCCGTATATATGCCATTATTCCTTCCATATTCCGTTGCATGTATCGTTGCCAAGAGCGGTATGCCGAGCTCAGATTTCAGCGATTCTGAAGCTGGTCCTGCAAGCCAGTCATGTGCATGTATGAGGGAGAAGCGGTGGATACGTGCCAGCTCCAGCCCTTTTTCAGCCATAGCCAGATTCAGGCTCCCTACCCAGTACAGAAAATCTTCTTCTGCAGCAGCAAGCGGCTTCACCCGATGGACAGTGACTCCATCTGCACTCTCCTCCATCGGCGCGCCGTCTGTACCGGCAGTAAGAACATGAACGTCGAAGCCTTTTCCTGCAAGGCTGGTGGCCAGTCCATGGACATGACGGGAAAGGCCTCCGACGATATTGGGCGGGTACTCCCAGGACAGCATCAGTATCTTTGGCAAACTGCCCTTTTCGGCAATATGCCCTCCTCTGCCTCCAATTGCAGCAAGGATGGGTGATTTTACCTCCAGTTCCTCCAGGAAGGCCTCTCCTCCCTCCCCAGCCGCAAAAAGCTTCTCCAGCTTCCTGAATGCTTCGGCATGCTTCTCTGATTCGCCCCGGTAATCGGGATGTGCTCCGAGGGTATTCAAGAAAAACATCCATTCTCTTGCCATTTGTTTATAAATCCTCAGCTCCCGGCTATTCATCAAAGATTCTGCAATCTTCTCAAGTTTCCTTTCCTGGAAGAAGCACTCCTCCCATAAGCCGGATATCCCTTCAAATGGAACTCCGCAATTTTCTAAAAATGATGAGGAAAGGTGCACCCTTTCCAATTCCTCAGCTCTTTCCTTGGCGGAGGAGACTGATACAGCGGATAGTTCTTCAAGGTTAGAAACATTGAGATCATGCAGGCTGACCGCCGGCATACCATCTTCCTTTTTTTCTGTCCCCTTAAAGTGATAGACAGGAATCATGATTACCCCGTGGGGAGATAAGACCTCTCTCTTCCTTCCATCCTGCGGCGCCGGGTCTGCATAGCCGATCGTCCTGCCATTTATATAGCTGTGAAGGATACCTGCTTCAGCCAGATAAAGATCCAGCCCTTGCTCATAAGCCCCTTTTGGAAACCAGAATCCTGCCGGATGGATGGAAAAATAATCATTTATGATGGAAATCCCAGAATCAATCTGCATTCTTATTCCATGCTGAGTCGAAAGAAAAGGGAGGATCGCTGAACATGACGGAGAAGCAAGGAGCTCCAGCTGGCCGCTTTCGGCAAGCTGGCGCACAAAGATATTCAGCCTTCCCTGATGCTTCTCCCAAATTTGAAGCACCTTTCCAGCCCGCTTATCCTTGTTTAAATAGTCAGCCATTTTCTGCTGAAAATCAGGCTGATCGAGAAGTTCAAAGTAGATGGGAGTTACCGCCAGCTTAATCCCTTGTTTTTCCTGAACATTGTCGAGAAGCAGAACGAACTTCTCAGTAAAAGAAAAAACTTCATCCTGCATTTCCCGGTTCTCTGAATAAAAGTTCATGACAGGCGCTTCTGCGTATACGATAAATCCTTCTGTAGCAGCCAGTTTAAACGCCTCCCTTTTCATTTGTATAAAAGCTGTATGTGCTGACATGTTCAATCCAATTTGGCGGGGACCCATTTTCGTGTGCTTTTAGATCTTCCTTAAGACGCCCTGCCTGTGCTTCGGAATTCCTCGGTATTTGAACTGAATTGGATCTCATAAAGGGTATGAATCTGCCGCGAATCCTGGCTCCTGCTTCAATGCAGTAAGACCGGTCAGGGGCCAGGTTTTTAAAAATGCTGGAGTTCTGCCCTTCAGCGAGGATATGTTCCTGGATACTGTGTGCATTGCTGCCATTAAAGATTATGCTGGTGATATCATAAAGCCTGATTGCATCCTCCAGTTCACTTACATGAACTTCAAAATATGACGCAGCAAGGGATTTCTTCATGGCTGCCGTCCTCCAGAAGGAATATATGCATCCATCCTGCACTTGCCAGGCAGCTATCCCTTCTTCTTTCATCAAACAATCCGGCGGTACCCGGCCCGCTTCTGTCACACTATGTTTTTGCTCCTTTTCATCCTCTTTCTCCTCCGTCTCTTTCAAGTGTTTCATCCACTGATACTGAACTTTTCCCCGGGTTGTACCGAGCTCTTTTGCAATATTCCTGAAAGAAAGCCCTTTCTCCCTTAATCTGATAATTTCAGATTGCATGGTGCACCTCCTGCCGGCCAACCTGCCATTATATGCCCTGCCGGCCCGTCTTATTACTCTCATGTTATCACTGAACATGCGCCCCCACAATGAACGCATTTTGTCGTATTATGCAGGTCCTTTGAGCACTGGCACCGGAGGGCAAATTAATTTTTCTGCATGAGTTTAGAACCAGTCATTCCGGCCGGATTCTGTTTTAAACTCGGCCAAAAGTACGGATTATGCAGATAAACCTTCTTTTCCTGCTAGATGGAGTCGAATTTTGTCATCTGTAATGGTAAAATTACTAGGGCACTAAAAAATTATTATTGAGGTGAATATAATGGGTTATGTAATGATCGGCCTGATAGCCGCGGCAATATTGCTTCTCATACTCTCGTTTTTCCTGAAAGATCCATATAAAAGCATTCGTGAAGAAATCGACCAGGTATCAATCCATCAGATACAGGAACTTTACTTGATTAAGAAAAAGCTGAAAGTGCTTGAAGAAGAGCTATTAGTTGACGGAGCTGCTGCCAAACCGGCAGGCCAGCCGCTCTCTTCCGGGCCAGTCAATCCCATATTGAAGAATCAGGTTCTCTCCCTTTCGCAGCAGGGGCTGTCCATCGACCAGATTTCAAAGCAGTCCTCCCTTTCCAGAAACTCTGTACAGGAGATCGTCAATGAATTTTCTGCAAGGAGAGAGTACTCATGAACAGACTGACCTTGCGGGCATTTTCACTTGGGATGCTGATTACAGCGTGTCTCATTGGTGCTTTTTATTTCTTTTCAAAAGACGATTATATCAGTCTCGCAGATGCTAAAGCTGCCAAGGCAAGCGTAAAGGAAAATGGATATGTCCTCTTAACGGAAAAAGAATACAATGAATTGAAGGGCAAACCTGCTAATGAAACAGAAGGCAGCAAGGCAGAGGGCCAAGCCGCTGAAAAGCCATCCAATGAAGGCGATAAAAAGGCAGATGCAGAGGAAAAAACCAAACAAGATGAGCAGGAAAACGAAGCTGAACCAAAGGTGATTACCTATAAAATCACGATTTCAAGCGGAATGGATACCGGAGAGATTGCAAGCCAGCTGGCTGCAGCAAAGATCATCACCAATGAGTCAGCATTTAAGCAGTACCTCATTTCCAGCGGCATGCATACAAAGATCCAGCTTGGCACGTTTGAACTGAACAATGAAATGACTTCCCAGCAGATTGCAACTGTCATTACCAAAGGCAGATAAAGAAAGAAGCGGATGGAGAGGCACTTGCCCTCCATCCATTTTCATTCAAATAAAAGAGCCCTGCAGAATCCGGGATCCTGCAGGGCTCTTTGCTTTAGCTGTTCAAATCATAGTGCCTTCCTTTAACAAGATAAAACACGCTTTCGGATATGTTGGTCACATGGTCTGCGGCCCTTTCAAGATAGCGGCAGATAAAGGACAGCTGGGTGATCTGCGGCAGGTATTCAGGCTTCTGCAGATTGATCTGCAGGAGCTCCTGTATCGTCTGGCCGTACAAGTCATCAACCTGATCATCCATTTCTGCCACTTCTTTTGCTTTCCTGACATCTTCTTCATTGAAAGCCTCAAGCGACATCTTAAGCATCCTGGAAGTGATTTCGTACATTTCTTTAATATGGACGATCGGCTTAACATGCTCCTCGCTTCCAATGCGGATGGTTGATTTTGCGATGTTGACGGCAAAATCAGCTATCCTTTCAATGTCGGTGGCAATTTTGATCGCCACAATGATTCTTCTTAGATCAATTGCGACCGGCTGCTGCTTCGCTATCAGAAGGATGGCAAGATCATTGATTTCCTCATACAGCACATCAGCTTTTGTATCGTCCTCCATGATTTCAAGCGATGACTCAATATCCTTGCTTTCAAGGGCATTAATCGCCCGGAGCAAAGCCTGATCGGCAAAATTGCCCAGTTCCATCAATTTATTCTGCAGCTCTTTTAAATCATAATGAAATTTTTCGCGGATTGCCATTTTATAAGCTCCCTTCTTTTCCTGTAAAGTGTGTTTTCCTTTTTAACCGGGCATCAACCAAATCGGCCTGTAATATAATCTTCTGTCCTCTTGTCAACAGGATTCGAGAAGATCTTATCTGTATTGGAAAACTCGATCACTTCACCATTTAAAAAGAAAGCAGTCTTATCTGAAATACGGGCAGCCTGCTGCATATTGTGGGTAACGATGATGATGCTGAATTCTTTCTTCAGCTCCTGCACAAGCTCCTCAACCTTCAGTGTGGAGATAGGGTCCAGGGCAGAGGTCGGCTCATCCATCAGGATGACATCAGGTTCAATGGCGAGGCAGCGGGCGATGCAGAGACGCTGCTGCTGGCCTCCGGACAGACCAAAGGCATTCTGGTTCAGCCGGTCCTTCACTTCATCCCAAATAGCTGCTCCCTTCAAGCTCTTTTCCACAATCTGATCAAGAATTTTTTTATCGCGGATCCCATGGATCCTTGGCCCGTAGGCGACATTTTCATAGATGGATTTCGGAAAAGGATTAGGCTTCTGGAATACCATGCCTACTTTTGTACGCAGCTCTTCCACTTTATAAGACTTATCAAAAATATTCCTGCCCCTGTAAGCAATTTCTCCTGAAGTCCTGACTCCGGGAACAAGCTCAATCATCCTGTTCAGCGTTTTGATATAAGTTGATTTTCCGCAGCCTGAAGGGCCGATGATGGCTGTCACTTCATTTTCATAGATATCCAGATCGATATTCTTCAATGCATTATTGTCGCCATACCATAAGTTCAGCTGGCTCGTTTTGTATACGATGCTTTTTTCATTAACAGACCCCTGGGTAGTGCCTTTTCTGACTGCTGGTGCATTCACTTTATCTTTTGTTGCGTTCATTATGAAAAACTCCCCTTCATCCTATATTATTAGCCCGTCTGATTGGATGCCCATGAAAAATGGGCAAGCTGAAATCTGATCAAACATTTAAGAGCCTTAATATCTTTTCTGAAATTTATTTCTGATCAGGACGGCAACAGAGTTCATGCCGATCAGAAGCACGAGCAGAACAATGATTCCTGCAGCTGCAAGCGCCTGAAACTCCTCCTGCGGCCTTCCGGTCCAGTTATAAATCTGCATTGGCAGTACAGTGAACATATCAAACACAGACCTCGGCAGGAACGCCAGGAACAGCGGAAGTCCCAGGACGACGAGCGGAGCTGTTTCCCCGATTGCCCGGGACAGCGCCAGGATGCCGCCTGTCAGTATGCCGGGCACCGCAGCAGGCATAACAACACG
>NZ_PKLA01000003.1:571472-976124 GCF_002858875.1 Bacillus sp. UMB0728
TCAGTAAACTTATTTTTCTTCGCGTATTCTTCCAGGTAGATCGCCGTTCCCACTCCAAGCAGAAGTGATACCGGGGCAACGACGCCCATGAGCCAAATGGTTCCGATCAAAGCTGTTTTAACCCCTGCCAGTTCAGGCTTTCGGGATGGCAGGCTTTGAAGGAACTGCATATCAAGGTAGCCGGCTCCTTGAGTGAGTATCCGATACAATAAGATTCCTAAAATCAATAATCCAAACATGGTAGCTGCCAGGAATATCAATTTAAACAGTACATTCTTATACAGCCTTGGTTTCATTTTGTTAATGACAGATGTATGGTCAATCAGCTTCATCAGTATTCCTCCCTAAAGCGGCGGGAAATGAACTGGGCGAACAGATTCATTACTAAAGTGAACAGGAAGAGTGTAAATCCAACCGCGTATATGCTGTAATAGATCGTTGTCCCGTAGCCGGCATCACCCTGGCTGACCTGGACAATATAGGCTGTCATGGTTTGGATGCTGTTTGTCACGTCCCACGAAAGGTTCGGAGTCGATCCGCCTGCCACTGCTACAATCATTGTTTCTCCGATTGCCCTTGATACTGCAAGAACAACGGAAGCAATAATGCCTGATAATGCTGCCGGCAGGACTACCTTAAAGGCCACCTCCAGCTTAGTCGATCCCATCGCAAGAGCCCCTTCCCGCATCGCACGCGGAACCGAAGACATAGCGTCCTCCGAAAGGGAAGCTATCATCGGCGTAATCATGATGCCGATCACAATTCCCGGGCTCAGGGCATTAAAGATTTCAAGAGAAGGAATAATATCCCGAAGGATTGGCGTTACAAATGTCAGTGCAAAAAAACCGTAAACAATCGTCGGTATGCCGGCCAGAACCTCAAGGACCGGCTTAATGATCCTTCTTGTCCTGTCAGATGCATACTCACTCAAAAAGATGGCCGATGCGAGGCCGATTGGCACCGCAACTATAACAGCAATGGCTGTTACTTTCAATGTTCCTGAAACAAGCGGCAGAATCCCATATGAACCCTGTGATTCAGAGAAAGGATACCATTTCTGGGCGGTCAGGAACTCACCTATGCTCACCTTGTCAAAAAAGATGAATGTTTCTACAATAAGAGTCATGACAATGCCGATCGTCGTCAGCACTGAAACTGCAGCTGTCAGCAGCAGAAGCCAAGGTACGAGCTTTTCAATTATATTTCCTGCATTTTTCTTTTGCTTTTTTTCCTGAATCATTTCCTGGACGGAAAATGTGTCCGATGACTTTAATAGTGCCAAAATGAAAACCCCTTTCATCCGCATAGCAAGATGAGAAGCACAGGTGACGCGCTTCCCATCATAAAATTGTTAAATATTATTTAAGGCCTTCTAATGTCTTCATTGCCTCATCATACTCTTCATCCTTCAGCTTTACATAGCCTACATCTTCTGAAAGGACGCCGGCATTCTCGATCGTATATTTGACAAACTCATAAACTTCTTCATTTTTAAGCGATTCGTTTTTCACATAAGTGAAGAGCGGCCTTGACAATGGTGCATATTCTCCGCTTTCTACTGTTTCATTGTTCGGTTCAACAGGGCCGTTTCCGCCGTCAATCGGAACAACCTTCAGGCTGTCTTTGTTTTCAGCATAATAAGCATAGCCGAAGTAGCCAATAGCGTTTTTGTCGCCTGTTACACCTTGTACCAGTACGTTGTCATCCTCAGAAAGTGTGGCTTTTTCAACGATAGGCGCTTCTTCAAGGATTACTTCATCAAAATAGTCATATGTGCCGGAATCTGTACCTGGTGAATAGAATTTAATTTCCTCTTCAGGCCAGCCTTCACGGATATCGGACCATTTTTTCACTGATCCATCTTCAATCCACATTTTCTTCAGTTCTTCAACAGTCAGGTGATCAACCCAGTCATTGTCTTTGCTTACTACAACAGAGAGGCCGTCATTGGCAAGTTTGAATTCTGTGTATTCAATTCCTTTGCTTTCAAGCTCTGCTGCTTCTTCTTCTTTAATCGGACGGGATGCGTTGCTCAAATCTGTGTCACCGGCGATGAATGCCTTAAAGCCTCCGCCAGTACCTGATGATGCAACAGAAACTTTTACTCCAGGCTGTTCCATTCCGAACTCTTCAACGACAGCTTCCATGATTGGATATACAGTAGAAGAACCATCGATATTAATTTCGCCTTGAAGCTGCTTATCTTCATCACTTGCTTGCTCTGTGCTGTTGCCTCCGTCTGTTTGGGAACCATTTGTTGTTCCTTCTTCAGAGTTGCCGCAAGCTGCTGTGAATGCTAGCACTGCCCCGATCATTGCTGATAGTGCCAAGTACTTAAAGCTTTTCATTTCTTTATTCCCCCTAAGAGATTTGGTTGTTTTGTCCTACGAGTATTAGAATAAGGCTTTTCTATTAATCTGGTTTTAACTAAATGTAAAGCTTTTGTAAATGAGGTCTCCTTTTGTATTAAAATGTCGGATTTGAGGGAATGAAGATAAATTTGAACATAGAAAAGCCTGTCCCCGGAGGAGACAGGCTTATACTTATAATGAAAGATTTATATAGCTGCTGATTTATGTTCCAGGCACTTCGCTTTCCGCGGGGTCTCAAAAACTCTGCTGCCTCCTGCAGGACGTTGAATCTGCTTCTTCAAACTGCCCGCGCAGGAGAAAAATGCGCATGCATTTTATGATGAGTCTGCGTGCCTTGCTTATTACAGTCCAGCTTCCTCACGTTCAGCTTCCTGGCCTTCTTTTACATCTTCAATATTCTCCACTTTTTGGACTGCTTCTTCTTTATCTTTATTTTCTTCGGCACGCTTCTTCTTCAGATCGAAATAGGCATCCAGCACACGCTCGCCGATTTTTTTGTTGGCTCCATGATCCACGCTTCCCTGGTAGGCCCATGGGACTAGAACAGCCATGGCTACCTCAGGATTATCTGAAGGTGCATAGCTTACAAGGCTCAGGTTCATGGTTTCAGGCGGCTCCTTGCCGAAATCCTCTCTTCTTGGTCCATCGTAGAAGGCCTCCGCAGTCCCCGTTTTCCCTGCCGGCTTATAAGTTTTCCCTTTTCCGCCAAAGCTTCCGTAAGCTGTGCCGCCCGGCTCCTGCATAACCCTCCTGAAGCCTTCCTGGACGCGTTCAATCCAGTTTTCTTCTACATCAAGCCTGTTCAAGACCTTCGGCTTGATTTCCTCAAGAATCGGCCCGAGTTCACTGTTGTCCATCAGAGGCTCACGGATTTCTTTGACAATATGGGGCTCCATCCGGTTGCCGCCGTTGGCGATAGTGGAAACATATTGGGCAAGCTGCATATTGGAATAGGTGTCATACTGCCCGATTGCAAGGTCAAGCATAAAACCGGGCTTGTCGCTCATCCCCTTGAATCCGGTCTGCTCATTCGGCAGGTCGATTCCTGTCCTGACCCCAAGGCCAAATTGCGCGAAGGAATCCCGGATTGTATCAAACCCTTCCTCATTGAGCGGGAGCGGCCTGTCCGGCTTATAGACACCGTCCCCGATCCTTATGGCTGTCTGGAACATATAGACGTTGGAGGAATATTTCAGCGCATTGATATCATCTAGCGGCCCAAAGTTCTTCCATGATTTTTTTATTGGAGTGCCTTTGATTCGCAGAGGCCCGTCGAAGATGACTGACCCCGGCTGGATGACCCCTTCTTTATAGCCCGTAAGGATGGTGGCACCCTTTACAGCTGATCCGACATTATAGGTCGTCGTAATATTTCCCAGGGCATCATCCTGCATCTCGCCGTCAACGATTTTCTTGCCGGCCATCGTCAGGATTTCCCCGGTCATCGGATCCATCAGGACGGTATATGCCCTGTCTAGAAGTGCGGTTCCAGGGGAACGCTTGGCGGCCCTGAGCTCTTCCTCAAGGATCTTTTCCACTTCCTTCTGAAGTTCCATATCGATGCTCAGGACCAGGTCCTTGCCCCTTTGCCCTTCGCTGATCGTCTCAGTCTTCAGAAGGCTTCCGCCTTTATCGGTTATATTTTTAACCTTTGCTTTCTGGCCATGAAGGACATCCTCATATTGCAATTCGATATAGCTTTTCCCGACCCTGTCATTGCGGCTGTAATCTCGTGCCAGGTAATAATCCACCTTTTCCGCAGGCAGGCCTTCATCTGATTTTGAGATCCTTCCCAGCACCGATTGCAGCGTGCTGCCAAAAGCATAATATCTTTCCCAGTCAGTTGTCGTGTCCACGCCTGGAAGGAATTGAAGATTTTCACTGACAACTGCAAATTCTTCATTGGTGACATCTTTATTTTTCACGATTTGCGGAGTCAATGCATATCCGCTTGTGAAATCCCTGTAGATCGCCAGAATTTCTAAATCTTTATCTGTGAGGGAACTCAGCTCTTCCTCTGTGATGCGATCCAGTTTCAAATCATATACTTTTTTATTGAACTCTTTATCATCTTCATATTTTTCCTTTAAGGCATCAAGCTCTTTTTGTGTTACTTTTGCATCTGCCTTTTCCTGGTTCTTTATGATCCAGTAATCTTTCTTATCCCTCTCCTGGACTTTTTCTGTATCCTTCTGAATCAGGCTGGCCAGATTTTCCGCTACCTTAAGCATTTCCTCCTGGCTTGCGCCTTTATTTGTGTAAGTGATGGCATTCTGCGGCGTATTGTCCACAATTACCTTGCCAGTGCTGTCAAACATCTTGCCCCGCGGAACAGGGTTATTGACAGTCACGTCCTCCGTCCTCTCAATTTCCCTTTTGTAGTCATCCCCATACACAATCTGAACAACGCCAAGGCGAAGGATCAGCATGGAAAACAGCAAAAATACAGCAAAGAACAGCATGTTCAGCCTCATAGGCACATGGTTCTTCTTTTTTCTCTTTTTATTCAAAACAGCAGCACACTTCTTTCCTCATGAATTGTCTTCTTATATTGTAAAAGAAAGTAGAAAATATTTCTATAAACAGCCTGCTGGTTTTAACAGGAAATAATTAGCTTTCGGCACACAAAAAGAGGAGGGCAGGCTCCCTCCCCCTCCTATGCAGGCTTGATTTGAATTTTACGATAGAAGAAGTAAATCACTGAATGGCCTGCCCCCACGAACAGCAACAGAATGGGAATACTCTTTTCCTCGCTGAAAAAAGTTACTGCACCGAGGAAGCAGAGAATGGATACAACCCTGCCCATATTCAGAAATACTTCCCTGACGACAATATACTCAATCCTCATCTCAGCTGCTCGCCAGCCTGTTCCGATAACATCATAGGTCATGGAAACATAGGGAACAAGCAGCAGGGGATAAGCAATGGCAATCGAAGCCGCATACATGAGCAGCCTTGCGTACGTAACATCAATGATGATAAAAAAGATGCTGGCATATAGAATCAGTCCGCCAGCCAGGATCGATTTTTTGCGGTATTTCTTTTTTATGAGCCTTGATGCAAGATAATACGCTACAAAGGCAATGCCCGAATTGATCAGCCCGAATGTCCCAAGAGCCATTTCACTGCCTGTCGATATAAAAACGAAGACAGAGATGACAAACACGAAGGTCCCCTCACGAAGCCCCTGAAAAAAATGTGCATTGGTGACAAGCTTCCAGTTGGGGTTATTATTTCTTTCTTTAAAGATGCGGACAAACCAATAGCCCCCTTCTGCAGGACGGCGCTTCAGAAAAAAGCTTAAAAAGACAGCAAGTGAGAACAGGACTAGAGAAAGTCCAAAAACAATCGAATAGCCTGTGAATTTTTCCAGCCTGGAAATGATGAAGCCTGCTGAAATGGGTCCAATCATCCCTCCGACTGAAGAAAGGATCCCAAGAAATCCGTTGAAAAAATCCCGCGTATCCGGCTCAGTAATTTCAAAGGTAAGCACATTAAACGCCAGCCAATAGAAACCATATCCCATTCCAAGCAGCGCTCCAAGGAGCAGCAGGAATTGGGATGCCTTTGTGCCGATGATCAGGACAGTCAAATAAAACAGAGCCAGGCATATGACGCCGATCCTCAGGACAATGACCCTGTCAATCTTCTTTGCCCATCTTCCTGCAAGTATAAAGGTAAGCGGCTGAATGACGACAATCGATAAATTATACAATCCCAGATCCTTGAATTCCCCTGATTGCTTCCATAAATAAATATTTACAAAAGTGTTTGAAAGAGCAACACTCAAAGAATAAAGCCCCCCGATTAATAGCAGCAGGGTCAGGTCTTTATTCAGCTCAATATTTCCGATCAGCTTATTCAATTTGCTCATTTTATAAAAACTCCCCTTTGTTTCTAAGGGTAGTCTTCTACAATGGGGACTTGCTTATTCATCCCTGAACGCTTTGATTGCATGCAAAAAGGCAGCAGACGAATCTGCTGCCTATCCTGGATGGAAAGATTATTTTGCTGAGCTGTAGCGCTTGGACACTTCTTCCCAGTTAACTGCATTAAAGAAGTTATTGATATATTCCGGACGGCGGTTTTGATACTTGAGGTAGTATGCATGCTCCCAAACATCAAGGCCAAGGATAGGCGTTTTGCCTTCCATCAATGGAGAGTCCTGGTTTGGAGTGCTAGTTACTTCAAGCTCGCCGTTGTTGACTACGAGCCAAGCCCAGCCAGAACCAAAGCGTGTAGTTGCAGCTTTTGCGAACTCTTCTTTGAAGCTTTCGAAGTTGCCGAATTTGCTGCTGATGGCGTCTTGAAGCTCGCCAGTCGGCTCGCCGCCGCCATTTGGAGAAAGGATCTGCCAGAATAAAGAGTGGTTGGCATGCCCTCCGCCATTGTTTCTTACTGCTGTGCGGACTGATTCAGGAACAGCATCAAGATTCGAAACGACTTCCTCAACTGTTTTTGAAAGAAGCTCTTCATTGCCTTCCAATGCATTGTTAAGGTTTGTTACATATGTGTTATGGTGCTTCGTGTGGTGGATGTTCATTGTTTCTTTGTCAATGTTTGGCTCCAGCGCATCGTAAGCATAAGGTAATTGCGGTAATTCAAATGCCATAATAAATTCCTCCCTATGTATCATTATTTAGCTTCCGAACGGCATCTATTCCATTTTTCAGAAAATAGAATCGTTCTAAAAGTCTTTAATGTTAGATTACCAAACTTGGGTAATCCTTTCAAACAAAATGCTTTGCCTGACAGATATACAATACCCTCTCTTCTCCCTTTTATGCATGTAGCGGTCATAAAACGAGAAACAGGAAGTACACAATCATGACTGTCTGAATGAAACCCTTTGCCGCAATGCTGCTGACAAAGCCGACAACCGATCCCATCCCGATTTTTGCAGCTTCCCTGATGCCCTTCCTATGGACAATCATTTCAGCGGCGATGGCGCCGATGAAGGGGCCGATCAGTATCCCTAAAACCGGGATGACAAAAGGGCCGGCCAGGATGCCGATCGTGCTTCCCCAGATTCCCGCCTTTGAACCTCCGTATTTCTTGATGCCAATCATATTGGCCGCATAATCGGCTCCGAACAGAAGAAGGACGAACATCCCCTGGACGAGCCAGAACAGCCACCCGAAGGGCTCAAAAGAATAGGACAGCCCATAAACAACAAATCCTCCGATGATGAAAAGGACGCTTGGGATGATGGGCAGAAAGAGGCCAATAAAAGCAATCGCAAATAAAATAATGATAATCGTCCAGTATACATATTCCATTAGACCAGCACCTTCGACTTTTTATTTTTCTATCCACTCTGAAAAAGGAAAAAGCAAGAGGTTTCCCTCTTGCTTACTATACACTAATTGTCTTCTCCTAAAACAGCCTCTGCAATGTTCACAGCATGATCACCGATACGCTCCAGATTGCTGATAATGTCCACATAAACAATTCCCGCCTGTCCGGTGCATGTCCCTTCATTCATCCTGATGATATGCTGCTTCCTCAGCTTTCTTTCCATCTTGTCAATTTCCTCTTCTTTTTTGACAACATGCCTTGCAGCTTCCTTATCATTATGGTCAAGCGATTCGAGGGATTCCTTTACCGTTGAAATCGTCAAAGCGAACATATCTTCAAGGTCATTCATCGCCGATTCAGTGATTTTCACTTTATTGGCCTGCTGATATTCAATCAGTTCAATGATGTTTTCAAAGTGGTCGCCGATCCGCTCGATGTCCCTTACTGTATCCATTAGCACTGTATGTTCTTCAGACTCATTTTCAGAAAGTGAGCTTGTTGATAGATTAATCAGATAATCTGTAATCTTGCGGTCAAGATTATTGATAGCTTCTTCAAGCTGATAGGTACTGTCTGAATGCTTTTTCAGCTTTGTCTTTAAGAACAGGTTTGTTTCTTCAAGGCCTTTAACCGCAAACGATCCCATCCTGAGCACTTCTTCCTTCGCCTGGCCAAGGGCAATTGAAGGAGACTGTTCTATAAACACCGGATCAAGATGCTTCGCTTTATAGTCAACAACTGAATCTTCGCCCGGAATCAGCTTTGTGACTATGAAGGCAAGCGCCGCTACAAATGGAAGCTGAATCAATGTGTTGGACGCATTGAAGATCCCGTGTGCAAACGCAATTGTCATTTCCGGATTGAGACTAAGCTTATCCTGTAAAGCTGAAATCAGCAGATTGAACGGATGAAGCAGTATCAGGAATATGGTTGTCCCGATCAGATTGAAAAGGACGTGTACAGCTGCCGCTCTCCTCGCTGCGACAGAGGCCCCAATGGCTGCCAGCACGGCAGTAATGGTTGTACCGATATTATCCCCGAAGAGGACTGGCAAAGCTGCATCAAGATTGATCAGATTCTCAGAGAATAAGCCCTGCAGAATCCCGATTGTCGCACTCGAGCTTTGGACGATGACCGTGAACAATGTACCGACCACTACACCAAGGATCGGGTTGGAGCTCATATTGACTGTTAGATCGTGGAATGCCTCAAGCCCCCTGAGCGGCTTCATTCCCCCGCTCATCAGTTCAAGTCCATAAAATAATGCCCCGAATCCAAAAACGATCTGCCCGGCATTATGTACTTTTTTATTTTTAAAGAAGAATAGCATGATCGATCCCAATGCTATGATTGGAAGTGCATATTCCCCAACATCAATACCAATGATGAACGCCGTTACCGTCGTTCCGATATTTGCACCCATGATGACGCCAATTGCCTGGCGCAGGGTCATGAAGCCGGCACTGACAAGACCGACGGTGATGACTGTTGTAGCAGAGCTGCTCTGGATAAGGATCGTGACAATGATCCCCGCGAGAACACCCATGACCGGATTGGTAGTAAACTTGTCCAATATATCCCTAAGTTTATCACCGGCCGACTTTTGAAGGCCGTCGCCCATGAATTTAATACCGTATAAGAAAATACCAAGGCCGCCCAAAAATTCAAAAAGCATTTGCTGGATGTTTAGTTCCACCATTTTTCAACCCCTATAACTTTTTAGATTCGACATTAATCTACAAACCCCACATCATTATGTATGATGGGTAAATAAAAAGTAAAGATTCCTTCAGCCAAATTTACAATACCTTAACATTTAAGCCTAATGTTACAGTTGTGTTACAAATCTGTTTATGGATCATACTTGTACATATAGGGCTCTGCGGCTAAAATAAATGGTGAATCTTTTTAAGGGTGTGTCAAAATGAATGTATTTAAACAGTTTTTTAAAAGTCTTTATTCCCCAAGGGATATAGCAGCCTTCCGTTTTCAGGGAATCGGGAAGACAATTCTCTATGTTTTCCTCCTTACCCTACTGTCTGTCCTGCCAACCATTTATTATTTCAGCACGGCCATCATGTCAGGAGCAGATGCTGCCCGTGAGAGCCTGGCAGAGGATATCCCTGACTTTACGATTGAGAACGGGGAACTGAATTCCGATCAAAAAGCTCCGATCATCATCAATAAAAACAGCTTTACCATTGTATTTGACTCAACAGGCACCGCCAATAAAGAAGAGCTGGCCGATTCCAATATGGCCCTCGCTATGCTAAAAGATGAATTTATGTTTGTTGCAGGCGGGCAGGTGCAAACGTATTCTTATTCAATGGCAGGCGATCTGACTTTGACGAAGGAAGACGCAGTATCCTTCCTGGATTCCATTGATTCAGTCCTGGTCATTTTCATCATTATTATGGCTTTAGTCATTTACCTGTTCAGCACCGCGGTTAAATTCATTGAGGTTTCCGTACTGGCGCTGATCGGCCTCCTTCTCCGCAGCATTGCCGGCCGCCGCCTGCAATACAGGCACTTATGGCGGATGGCCGCATACAGCGTCACGCTGCCGACTGTCTTCTTTGCGGTCATGGGCGCTTTGCAGACAAATGTGCCAAGCGGCTTCATGATCAACTGGTTTGTGTCCATCATCATCCTGATGCTGGCAATAAAGGAAGTGCCTATGCCAAAAAGCAAGCAATAAGCGTCAGTAATCAAGCTGTATTCTCAGCCGGATTACCCTTCCAATTTGCATATGAAAAAGGCGGACCATTCGGGCCGCCTTTTTTCATTCATTAATATTTAAACAATGATATGGTTTCCGCAAGCGACCCGGAAAGGGAGATAAGGCTCTCACCCGCATCATGGCTTCTTTTAGTCTTGGCTGCCTGCTCATTGGAAGCTGAAATCATTTGTTCTGCACTTGCAAGTGTTTCCTGGCTTACGGAGGCAAATCCTTCTGCTGCAGCCTCGGCTTCAGGCAATATCCCATTCAGGACGGCCAGTCCCTTCTCGGACTCTTTAATCATCATGCTAACTGATGAAATTTCCCGCATGAGTACATCAAATGTGTTCCTGCTTTTCTCCGCTGCCTCCAGATGAATCTCAAAGTTTTCCTGCATCTCCTGGAAGCCATCTGAAGCTTTAGCAGAAATACTCTCCATCTCTGCTATAGTTCCTGTTATATTTTCAGCAGCTTTTGAAGACTGCTCTGCCAGCTTCCTTACTTCATCAGCCACAACCGCGAAGCCTTTTCCTGATTCCCCTGCCCTTGCTGCCTCTATGGCCGCATTCAGGGCAAGAAGCTTTGTCTGCCCGGCAATATCCTGAATCAGCGTGACCACCTGTGCGATCTTATCTGAATAATCCCTTACCTCCTGTACAGAGGCAGAAACTGCTTTAAACTCCTTCTCATAGTTTCTCACGGTATGAACAAGATCCTTGATGCTTTCTTCACCTTCTGATGCGGATGTATTCATTGAGCTTGCGCTGGCAGTCATACTTCCCATCATCTGAGAGATGCTTTCGATTGAATTTTTCATTTCCTGAAAAAGCTGAATGCTTTTCTCTGAACTTCCTGCGGTTTCTTCTGCCCCGGCCCTTACCATGCGGATGGCTTCATTAAGGTGTTCCTGCTCTTCCAGAACCAGGCCGGAAATTTCCTGCAGATCAGCGCCTGTCCATGTCAAATCCCTGGATGTATCCGAAATGCGGATGATCAGCTCCCTCATCTGGCTCATCATGCTATGAAAACTTTTTATCAGAGATGTAATCTCCGGGATTGTGGTTCGTGATTCTGCTTTTAAGTCAAGGTTACCCTTCCTGGCCTGCTTCATAATATCTCTTAACGTATTAAGCGGGCCTGTAATGCTTCGGACCAGCAGCAAGATGAGGAGGGCAGCAGCCGCTATACTGGCAATCGCTGCAATAAGTATGTATGTAGCCATGTCATAAACATTGTGCAGGTATTGCTCTTGCGGGATGGCTATTAAAAATACCCCATTAAGCTCCTGGACATTGTGATAGGAAAGGGTATATTCCTTTCCATTCAAATTTTCATGGGCAATCCCGGTTTTTGTTTCCTGGATGCCGGCCAAAAGCTTCTCCGGAAACTTCAATGAAGATTTTTTACTGACATCAAAAGCTTCCGCCTTTCCTCCCGAAATAAGAAAATATTCACCGTGCAGCCCATCTTTTGCCAGCTCCGCTTCCTGTCCCTTTAGCACCTGGTTTACCTTTTTGCTGAACTCATCTTCTTTTCCCACGTAAATGAACATCAAGTTCTGTGCAAGCTGGTAAAAGGTTTTTGTTTCTCTTTCCAGCCTTTGCTCCATAAGCTCTACCGCTGTATCTTTTGACTTTTCATATGAGATATAGGCAACTGCTGAAATGGCCGCAACAAGCAGCCCCAAAGTCAGGAACAGAAGCCTGAATTGCAGCGGCATCCTTGCCATGAGATTTTTCCCGGTTATTCTTAACTTCATACTCTGCAATGGCCTGGCAAAACGTTTGCCAGCCTTTTTAAGTTTGATGAAATACTGTGTTGTTTTTGCCAAAATACTCTCTCCCCCTCTAATACCTTCAATTATAGAGAGGGATTGTTAAGCTTTTGTAAAAAAGCAGTAATATTTTCCTAAATCATTTTTCGTGTGCATAGCTTGTTCTATCCTTGAATGTACAGGCATACATTCAGTATAAAAATACTGCGGATCGGAGGCTGTGCCCAATGAAACGGATTGCTGCGCTGCTGATTGCTGTTCTTGCCATATATATTATATTTTATGATCTGGGCCGCGGGACCCTTCCTGCCCCTGACCAGGCCCCAGCCCTTGAAGCTTCTTCCATTGTGGAGCCGGATGAGGATGCTTTGGCCTATTTTGAACAAAAAGCAGTTCCCGGGGAGACTGTCCTGACAATCGTCGAGAGGCATCTGGACAGCTCAGTTCCCGTTTCCATCTCCCGGGTAGCAGCAGATTTTGAAAAGCTTAACAGCGGAGTGAAGGCCGGGAAGATTCAGGCAGGCAAAATTTATAAATTTCCGGATTACGCAAAAACTAGCAATTGAAAAGATAAATGCCAGAACCATCATTCTTGTCAATTCAGCAGGTTCATTGATACAATAGGATATAGTTTGACAGCGGCAGGACTTTGCAATGCGCTGCTGAAAATTCATTTTATATTGTTCCAATTCCATATTTAAAGGAGCGAATCACCATTGAGTGAAATTATACATCGTACCAAAACCCGCCCGGTCAAAGTAGGCAACCTGACCATCGGCGGCAATAATGAACTTGTAATCCAAAGCATGACGACCACTAAGACGCATGATGTGGAAGCTACTGTTGCTGAAATTAAACGGCTTGAAGAAGCAGGATGCCAAGTGGTCCGGGTGGCGTGCCCTGACGAAAGAGCGGCAAATGCGATCGCTGAAATAAAGAAAAGGATCAATATCCCTCTTGTAGTGGATATCCATTTTGATTATAAACTGGCTCTTAAGGCTATCGAGGGCGGAGCTGACAAAATCAGGATTAATCCTGGTAATATCGGCCGCCGTGAAAAAGTGGAAGCAGTTGTTAAAGCTGCAAAGGAAAAAGGGATCCCGATCCGGATCGGTGTAAATGCCGGTTCACTGGAAAAGCGGATCATCGAGAAATACGGCTATCCGACCGCCGACGGTATGGTGGAAAGCGCCCTGCATCATATTAAAATCCTTGAAGACCTTGATTTCCATGACATCATTGTTTCCATGAAGGCTTCTGACGTCAACCTGGCCATCGAGGCTTATGAAAAAGCAGCCATGGCGTTTGATTACCCGCTTCACCTTGGAATTACAGAATCAGGGACCTTGTTTGCCGGCACAGTGAAAAGCGCCGCGGGCCTTGGTGCCATATTAAGCAAAGGCATCGGAAATACTTTAAGGATTTCCTTGAGTGCCGACCCTGTCGAGGAAGTAAAAGTCGCCAGGGAACTTTTGAAGTCATTCGGACTTTCATCCAATGCTGCTACACTCATTTCCTGCCCGACCTGCGGCCGGATCGAGATCGATTTGATCAGCATTGCCAATGAAGTGGAAGAATATATCCAGAAGATCAAAGCACCTATAAAAGTAGCTGTGCTAGGCTGTGCTGTAAACGGCCCTGGAGAAGCCCGTGAAGCAGATATCGGCATCGCCGGCGCCCGCGGGGAAGGCCTATTGTTCCGTAAAGGGAAAATAGTCCGCAAAGTCCCTGAAGATACAATGGTCGAAGAATTAAAAATCGAGATCGATAAAATCGCTGAAGAATACTATGCTAAACAAGAAGCTGAAAAGCAGCTTCAAATGAATGATTAAGCGGCTTGCCGCCCCTTCAGCTGAAGCAAATAAAAGACCGGCTCAATTGTGAGCCGGTCTTTTTTCCCTTTTCCGCCTAAAAGAACGGAAGGATAAAGATTCCGATGATAATGGAGACGGCACCGATGCCGATTGCCCAGGCCCCGGTTGTGCGCGCCCCTCTTCTGCGCGCTATGAAGCCGAGAATGATGCCGGCAGCGCCAAATAGAATTGGCAGGACAAACAGTGAAAGAATCGAAAGCGCTAAAGCTCCATACCCCATCATACCGCCAGAAAGGTCCATCCCGGCATTTTCTTCCCCGCGGTAGTCCTCCCCGCTGCTGTTTCTTCCCAGCGAAACAGGTGCTGCGATTTCGGCGGCTGTTTCTTCTGTATAATTCCTTGATCCATATTCATTATTTTCGCCAAGCTCTTCGCTGTGACGAAGGTCTTGTTCTTGCTGTGAGCGTTCTTGATCTGCCAATATAATCCCTCCGCTTTCAGAAGCCTGATTTGTTAGTAATGGCAAATTAGCTGCCCCCTTCTATAGGGGCATTATTTATTATCTGCTCTTTCCCCCTGTTTTACGATGCTAATGTATGGATAAAAAAACAGGCATTTCTCCTGCAATCCTTTTTGGCGGGCACTAGTTCTGTTAAGATGGTATGAGACATCCATATAAGGAGAAAAAACATATGAAAAGATTTGGCATTGATATCGATGGGACAGTGACCTGCCCTTCCTCGATCATCCCCTATTTGAATGAAGCGTTTCAATTAAACCTGACCCTGGAGGATGTAAAAGAGTATGACTTAAATCCCCTGGTTGACATAAGCGAAGAAGAATTTGCAAAATGGTTCCTTGATAATGAACCAAAGATTTATGCCAACTCCCCGCTGGCTTCAGGAGCAAAACAGGTCCTGAAAGAATGGGAATCAAAGCATGAGCTGTACTTTATCAGTGCACGCGGCTCTACCCTTCAGAAATTGACCGAAGAATGGTTTCTTGAAAACGAGCTTCATTTCCATCATGTAGAATTGATCGGCTCTCATGATAAAATCAGTACTGCAAAAAAGCACAAAGTGGATATATTCTTTGAAGACAAGCATGATAATGCAGTTGCGATCCATGAAGAATGCGGCATACCCGTCATCCTTTTTGATACACCTTATAATCGCGACCCGATCCCTGAAGGGGTTATAAGGGTGAAAGGCTGGTTTGAGGCGAAGGCAGCAGTTGAAAAGTGGCTGAAAGCTGAAAAATAAAAAACGAAAAAACCGGCCCCCAGGCCGGTTTTTCATTTATTAATGAACACAATCCGGGCAGCGGCCATAAATCTCGAATTTATGGCCGGAAACATCGTATCCCTTCAGGTTCTCCTGAAGCCCATTCATTGGGCAAGTATCAATCTCCTTTGTTTTGCCGCAATCAAGGCAGATAAAGTGATGGTGATGGTGATGGTGCGAGCATGTAAAACGGAAATGTTTCTCTCCGGACAGCTCGGTCATTTCAAAAATCCCCAAATCCACAAACAAAGAAAGGTTCCGGTATATAGTGTCAAAGCTTAACCCGGGATAATCGTCCTTCAATTTATCAAGTACATCTTTGGCAGTCAGGTATTTATTGCTGTCAGAAAAGAACTGCAGCATTTCCTCACGCTTCCCTGTATGTTTATATCCTTTTTCTTTTAAAAGAATCAAGGCTTCTTCCACATTCATTGCAATCACCTCTTTAAATCGCGCTGCCTTCTCCCGGCAGCTGTTCTTGGCCCTTCCTATGCCCCGGCTTTTTCAGAACCGGCTGCAAGTTTCAGGAGCAGGGATTTTATTAAAATGGTCAACACAAGAATTAGGACGGCAATCATTACAATCGTCCCTCCTGGAGCAAGATCCAGGTAATATGAAACCGACAGTCCCCCAAGGACAGAGATTTCACCAAAAATCACCGAGAAAAGAATGGTTTGCTTAAATCCTTTCGCAATGCGGATGCTGGCAGCTACCGGGAGTGTCATCAGGGACGAAACAAGCAAAATCCCGACAATTCTCATGGAGGCCGCAATGACCAGGGCAACCATTACGATAAAAATGAAATGGACACTTTTTGCGGCAATCCCGGATGCCTTTGCATGCTCTTCATCAAAGGAAAGCAAAAATAGCTCTTTATATAATAATACTATAAGAATTGCCACAACGGCGCTAATGATTAAAATTAACCACAGGTCTGTCCTGCTGACCGCACTTACACTTCCAAACAGGTAGCTGAACAGATCTGTATTGAAGCCATCCGCCAGAGAAATGAAGATCACCCCGATCCCGATGCCTCCTGAAAGAATGATCGGTATCGCAAGCTCCTGATAATGCTTATAAACAGCTCTCAGCTTTTCAATAAAAAGTGAGCCTGCAACTGAAAATGCCATTCCCATATACATCGGGTTCAGGCCGCCGGATAGCATAAGTTTCTTTTCCAGGAGGAGGCTGGCAGCAATCCCTGCAAGTGTAACATGGCTCAGGGCATCGGCTATCAGCGACAGCCTGCGGACAACAATGAATACACCCAGAATCGGGGCAATGATGCCGATAATAATGCCGGTCAAAAAAGCGTTCTGCAAAAATTCATATTGAAGGATTGCGGAGATCATAATGTCCCTCCTTCATGGTGATGATGGTGATGGTGATCGTCATGATGAAGGACGTGAAGCCCGTGACCGTAAAACTCAGAAACCTCATTCCGATCGAATTCTTCAAATTCTTCTGTCCTTCCATGAAAATGAAGATGCTTATTCAGGCAGGCTACATGCGAAACCTTATCGGTTATCGTACCAATGTCATGCGTGACAAGAACAAGCGTAATGCCCAGTTTTTTATTTAAATCCTCAAGCATCTGATAAAATGACTGTACATTCTGTGCATCAACCCCGACAGTCGGTTCATCAAGGATCATCAGTTTTGGGCTGCTGACAAGCGCTCTCGCAATGAAGACCCGCTGCTGCTGCCCTCCGGATAGCTCCCCTATATTGCGTCCGGAAAAAGCAGTTAAGCCGACTGATTCGATCGCTTCCGCAACTTTTTCCCGCTCCTGCCTGCCGGCAAAACGGAACAGGCCAAGCTTTTTCGTAAGGCCGCTTGAAACCACCTCAAAAACAGTCGCAGGAAATCCGGTATTGAAGGAGTTCGCCTTTTGGGAAACAAAGCCGATTTTTGATTGGTCCCTGAATTTTCCGATTGGCTGTCCAAACAGAAAAATCTCACCTTTCTGCGGTTTAAGAAGCCCCAGGACCATTTTTAGGAGAGTGGATTTTCCTGAACCATTCGGTCCTACTATCCCAAGGAATGCCCCTTCAGGTACAGTTAAATTTATATTTTCCAGCACATTTTCTTTTTCATATCTATAAGTGAGATTTGATATCTCAATTATGGGAGTTTGGTCTTTCATTTTTATCACCTTTTTAATATAAGAATGATTCCGATTTAACTTAAGTAGTATAACGGAACTTTTCCCTAAAGTAAAGAGAACCGGGCTGAATGGTTTAATTTTATTCTGGAGGCAATTTTCAGTAACATTTCCGGGCTATTGTACATATGGTACAGAGGAGGTGGGAGAAAATGAAAATATTCGAAAACATCATCAATCATAAAGTCAGCACGATAACGACTGAAGAGCTTTTAAAATACGCTAAGCAATTCCAAATATCCATAAATCAGACACAGGCAAAGCAGATTGCCAATTACTTAAGAGGTAAACAGGTAAACATCTTCCAGGATTCAGAACGCTCCAAAATCATTAAGGAAATTGCCAAAATTGCCGGATCCGACACAGCAAGGGAAGTAAACAAGCTGTTTATGCAATTTACGAAATAGAAATGCGGAAAAGCCTTGCTCAGCCCCAACAAGCATAAGACGCTTGGGAATAGAAGGCGTTCTTTGCCTTCAATTCCCAAGTGGCTTATGACTCGAGGGGCTAGGCTTTGGAGCTGGACAAATTAAAATGCGGAGGCGGCTTGCCCAGAGACGACAAGCATAAGACGCCAGAGAATTAAAGGCGTTCTTTGCCTTTAATTCTCTGGTGGCTTATGACTCGAGTCTCTAGCCGCTGGAGCTGGACAAATTGAAATGCGGAAAAGCCTTGTTCAGCCCCGACAAGCATAAGGCGCTTAGGAATAGAAGGTGTTCTTTACCTTGCTGGACAAATAGAAATGCGGAAAAGCTTTGCTCATCAGAGGAACGTATACTCAAAACTTCAGTTTAGTCTGCAGCCTATACCCAATATAAAGAACCATAGATGTTAGTATGGGCTGTTGATTTCCGTTGCAGGCACTTCGCTTTCCGCGGGGCGAAGTTGAGCCTCCTCACGCTCCGCGCTGCGGGGTCTCAACTTTTTCGCTGCAATCCCGCTGGAGTCTACGTGCCTTCCACTGCAATCAACAGGGTTAATGTAATTCTTTTCTGCTTAACACCTAATCGGCAGGGAATGATTACCTCTTTAGCCTGAAGCCTCTCTCATAAAAAATACAGCTGCAGCACCCTGCAGCTGTATTTCATTTATTTGCCTTCCATGATGTCCGAAAGAAGGTTTTCATTGAATTCCTTATTCCTGAGCATCTCAATTTCGTATTTGTATGGAGGCATTTTGCTGTTCTTATCTTCCCCGACAAATGGCGTCTCAAGGATTTTCGGGACTTCTGAAAGCTGCGGATGATGGACGATATAACTTAAAGCGTCAAAGCCGATATGTCCGTACCCGATGTTTTCATGGCGGTCCTTTTTCATTCCCCGCTCATTTTTGCTGTCATTGATATGAAGCACCTTCAGGCGGTCGAGCCCGACAATTTTGTCGAACTCATTCAAGACGCCATCAAAGTCTTCTACGATATTATAGCCGGCATCATGCGTATGGCATGTATCAAAGCAGACGGATAGATGATCATTATACTTGACCCCATCGATGATCATGGCCAGCTCTTCGAAGTTTCTCCCGCATTCAGAGCCTTTGCCTGCCATTGTCTCCAGAGCAATCTGGACATTTTCCTCGCCATTCAGGACTTCATTCAGCCCTTCAATGATTTTTTTGATGCCCTCTTCTGTTCCTGCACCAACATGCGCACCGGGATGAAGGACGATCTGTCGGGCGCCGATTGCTTCAGTCCGGTCTATTTCCGAACGCAGAAAGTTGACTCCCAGCTCAAAGGTCGAAGGATTTGTGGTATTTCCTATATTGATGATATATGGGGCATGGACAATGATATTGTCAATTCCATTGGCCTCCATATGGCGCCTGCCTTCCTCAATATTCAAATCCTCAATCTTTTTCCGGCGTGTATTTTGAGGGGCTCCTGTGTAAATCATGAAAGTGCTGGAGCCGTAAGATACAGCTTCCTCACTTGCGGCAAGGAGCATTTTTTTCCCGCTCATCGACACATGCGAACCAATTTTAAGCATTTCATTCTCTCCCTCCGGCAGCCTGCCTTTATTTCTTTTTAAGCCTTCTTTGGCGTTTCTTGATGCTCTCTACTTCTCTTTGTATTTTCTTTTTATAGCCTGGCTTTACATTTTTCGGTTTTTTCACACGGGATTGAGCATGGGCATCAATCTCATCCGTCTGCCTTTGCCGCTTTTTCCGTCTATTGCGGTCGCCCAAATCAATCCATTCACCCTTTTGAAGATCAACATGCTTGAACTCGATCCCCAGCTTTTCCAGCCTGTTCAGCGCATCTTCATCTGACGTATCATAAATCGTGAGAGCGATGCCGGAAGATCCTGCTCTTGCCGTGCGGCCTACACGGTGGATGTAAAAGTCCAGATCGGTCGGCAGCTCATAATTGATCACATGGCTGATTCCCTGGATATCGATGCCTCTGGCAGCAAGATCGGTCGCAACAATATACTGGAATTCCAGATCCATAATCTGCTTCATCATCTTCTTGCGCTCACGAGGGCTGAGATCTCCGTGAATGCGGCCTACTTTTAAGCCTTTTTGCATAAGGGCATCTGCGACTTCATCAGCCTTTTTCTTAGTATTTGTAAAGACGATCGCCAAATATGGATTAAATGCCTCCAATGCACGAAAGACAATTTCCGTCTTATTTTTGTGCTTTGAAGGGAGCAGATAATGCTCAATTTTTGCAGCTGCAATCTGCTTGGGCTCTATTTGGACGAATTTTGGATTTTCCAGATACTTTTTCAGAAATGGCTTCAGCTTTTCCGGGATTGTTGCCGAGAATACAAGCATTTGAAGCTTTTCAGGCATCTTGCCTGCAACCTGGTCTACATCTTCAAGGAAGCCCATATCCAGCATCAGATCAGCTTCATCCACGACCAGCATTGAAGCGGTATGGACGAGAAGTGCATTTTCCTTGACCAGGTCGTTGATCCGGCCCGGTGTCCCTACTACTACCTGGGGCTGCACTTTCAGCTTCTCAATTGTCCTCTGTTTATCTGTTCCCCCTATAAACAGTTTGGAGCTGATTTCCTCATCGCCATCAGCCTGCTCTGTTACTTTAAGTACTTCCTTATGGATCTGGGTGGCCAGCTCCCTTGTCGGAGCAGTTATGACAGCTTGTACCCCCTGCCTCGAAGGATCAATTTTCTGAAGGATCGGCAAAATATAGGAATGAGTCTTCCCGGTGCCTGTCTGGGACTGTCCAATCGCACTATCCCCTTTAAGGATAATCGGGATCAGGCGTTCCTGTATTTCTGTGGGCTCATAAAACCCGAGCTTTTTGACAGCTTCTATAATAAATGGCTTAAGTTCGTAGCGTTCGAATTTCGTTTCCGTCATAATTAACTCCTTATAGTTAGTGGCCGCAGCCTGAGTGGACAACTTGCCTCACCAGTCTTTGTCCATCATATTATTATAATAAAGTTTCATGCAAAAGACCACCAATACCGCTGATATAATTATTTTAGCCATTCAGGGAGTTTTTAATAGGCTTTGGCATTGTTCCAACTTTATTTGGGACTCATCCAGCCCGATATTGTGCATGCCATGTGAAATCTGGATCACAAAAATAAGCACGGAATCAGCAGAAATGTTCCTCAACAGGCACTTACTAAATGCCCGGCAAACATGAAAATAGGGAAACATCCGCAGAAACCTAAACCAATTTCATGACAGGTGCATAGCTTACATAAGGAGAAACTTTTAAGTAAAGGAGGCAAATTATGCAGCCTAGACCCCGTTTTCCGATGCAGGGCGGAGGAATGCCGCCGCAATTTAGAGGCCCGATGCAGGCCAGGCCCAATTTCGGCCCCATGATGGGACCTATGCAGCAGACGCGCCAGGGAGGCGGAGGACTGCTGGCCAAGCTTCTGGGCAAAGGCGGGAATCCAGCATCTGCAGCCGGTGGTTTGAATAGCATGCGCGCCGCAGCTCCGGGCGCTGCCAATGCAGCCGGTTCAGGCGGATTCCTGAAGTCGATTGCCAACCCGTCCAGCATTTCGGGATTCTTGTCCAATACACAGAAAATGCTCAATACAGCTCAGCAGTTCGGACCGATGGTACAGCAGTATGGCCCAATGGTCAAAAATCTTCCGGCCATGTGGAAACTGTACAGAGGATTGAAGAGCTCCGGAAATGAAGAAAGTGAAAAGGAGGCAGCTTCTGAAACAAAAAAAGCCCCCTCCCCGCCTGAGAAAAGAAAAACTGAAACAGCCGGGTCCCACCAGCCTTCAGAAGCTCCCAAACGTGCCAAAGCTCCTGGAAAGGGCAGTTCCTCACCCAAGCTGTATATTTAGAATCCGTGAAGAATGCAGCTTTTTGCGCATTCTTTTTGTTTTGGCCTCATTCATCCAGCTTTTGAAAAATGCAATGATTTTTACTGCCAATTGAATGCCCCCTTTTGTAATATCTCTACAAGTCTTATATAATGTAGGGGCAGTTGATTCTCTTAAAAATAAGTTTCAGTTCCACTGCAATGGGAGGATTGGAGAATGGATGTTTTAAAAATTTCGCCGCGGGGCTATTGCTATGGGGTTGTCGATGCAATGGTCATAGCAAGGAATGCCGCTTTGGATAAAAACCTGCCGCGGCCGATTTATATACTGGGCATGATTGTCCATAACAAACATGTCACCGATGCATTTGAAGAAGAAGGCATTATAACGCTGGATGGAGAAAACCGTAAAGATATCATTGAAAAAGTCGACAAAGGCACTGTCATTTTCACGGCGCACGGCGTCTCCCCTGAAATTCGCGAAATTGCTAAATCAAAGGGGCTCGTAACGATTGACGCCACCTGTCCGGATGTGACAAGGACCCATGATCTGATCAGGGAAAAAGACGCTGAAGGCTATCAGATCATTTACATCGGCAAAAAAGGCCATCCTGAGCCTGAAGGCGCCCTTGGAGTTGCTCCGCATGCAGTATCTCTTGTACAAACTGCAGAAGATGTCGGAAAGCTCACCCTGGACAGCAGCAAAATCATTGTTACCAATCAGACGACTATGAGCCAATGGGATGTCGTCACTGTCATGGATAAGATAAAAGAGAAATACCCTCATGCAGAGTTCCATAAAGAAATATGCATGGCTACCCAGGTGAGGCAGGAAGCGGTCGCTGAACAGGCAGGAGAAGCCGATGTACTGATTGTAGTCGGTGACCCAAAGAGCAACAACTCCAATCGCCTTGCCCAGGTGTCCGAGGAAATTGCAGGCACCACCGCATACCGGATTGCCGATCTTTCTGAACTGAAGATCGAATGGCTGAAAGATGCCAAAAAGGCGGCTGTCACAGCAGGAGCTTCTACTCCTACACCAATAACAAAAGAAGTCATCACTTTCCTTCAGCAGTTCGATCCTAATGATCCGGAAACGTGGAAAACCGAGAAGAAAGTGCCTCTCAGCAAAGTGCTTCCAAAAATCAAGAGAGCTTAAAGAAAAGAGCTGCAGCAATCGCTGCAGCTCTTTTCTTTATATAAATTTGAAAGGATCTGTATGCACTTCTGAGGAAATAAAATTCACATCATATCCCTTTTCCCTGGCCATTTTTTCAAGGATATGAGCCACACCCTTCTTCATGACCTTTTCTATATTATGGCCTGGATCAATAATGTTCAGGCCCATCATCATTGCATCATGCGCAGTATGATAATACATATCCCCTGTTACATACACATCCGCGCCTTTGAACTTGGCCTGGGTAAAATATTTATTTCCATCCCCGCCCAGGACAGCCACTTTCCTGACAGGAGAGTTCAGATCTCCGACTACCCGGACCCTGTCAAGCCCGAATGCCTCTTTAATTTTTCCAGCAAATTCTTCAAGCGTTGTTTCAGGAACTGTTCCGACCCGTCCAAGCCCAAGTGATTGGCCTTTATTATCAAGGTGATAAATATCATAGGCAGGCTCTTCATATGGATGGGCTTTAATCATTGCAGAAATCACTTTCTTTTCCAGATGATCCGGAAAAATTGTTTCCACCTTGACTTCCTTTACCTTTTCCAAGCGGCCTCTGGTCCCGATGTAAGGGTTGGCTGAGTCCCCGGGCATAAACTGTCCGGTTCCTTCCGAAGAGAAGGCACAGAAGCTGTAATCTCCAATTGCCCCGGCACCTGCCCTGCCCAGCGCCTCTCTCAGAGCCTCAGCTGCTTCAAGCGGTACGAAAACAGCCAGTTTCTTCAGGCTGGTTTCATGTGTGGGCACAAGCACTTCTGTGTTCTCTAAACCAAGAGCTTCCGCCAGGAGGTCATTCACGCCGCCCTCAGCCACATCAAGATTCGTATGAGCCGCATATACGCTTATATCATGCTTTATGAGCTTCTCGATAATCCTTCCGGCTGCTGTATCCGTATTGATTTTCTGCAATGGCCTGAAGATCGGGGGGTGATGGGCGATGATGAGCTGCACATTCTTTTCGATGGCTTCATCAACGACCTCCTCCAGCACGTCAAGAGCAATCATGACATTTTGCACCTTATTATTCAGTCCGCCAATCTGCAGTCCGATTTTATCGCCTTCCATTGCCAGGTTCTTTGGAGAGAACTCCTCAAACAAAGAGATGATTTGATGGCCGTTAACTTTTTTCACTCTTTACTGCCTCCTCTGCCATAGAGATTTTTTGGCCGAGCTCCAGCCTCCTTGTCCGTGTTTCTTCCGAGTCTGCAGCTTTATCCAGTTCCTGCAGAATCCTTTGCCAATTTTTCATTTCATGCTGCCATTTTTTCTGGAAGGTATCCGTTTTTTGCGCTGTAAGGAAGGGGCCAAAAAGAAAGGCGCTATTCTCATCCTTCCCCTTGTAGGGACGGAGCGGCTCTCCATGCTCTGCAACCAGGATTTCGTATATCTTTCCATCCTCTTCAAGGATATCCTCTTCTATAAGCTCCCAGCCGTTTTCAATAAGCCATTTACGGATTGAAATGGCGCTTATATTAGGCTGAAGGACAAGCCTTTTCACTGAAGACAGCTTTTCTTTTCCCTCTTCAAGGATACTGGCAATCAAGGCGCCTCCCATACCCGCAATGGCTACACAATCGACTTCTCCGCCTTCAATCACTTCCAGGCCATTCCCTTTCCTGACAGCTATCTTATCGCCCAGCCCTTCCTGGTTGACTTGATTCCTTGCAGACTGAAAGGGACCCTCTGCCACTTCGCCTGCGACTGCGAAGGGCACTTTGCCCTTAGAGACAACATGGCATGGAAGATAGGCATGATCTGAGCCTATATCAGCGAAGGCTGCACCATCCGGAATATATTCAGCGACACGTGCCAGCCGCTGTGATAATTGTTCTGTATTCATCTCTTACATCACACCACTTTACATAGATTCAGGTACATAATTATTCTCTTAGTATAAAAAAGCCGGAAAGCAATGTCCAGCAGCCCGGCAGGACTTATCTCCAGGAGTCTGATCGGAGCTCCAAAATAAAGAAAAGCCTTTCAAAAGAAAGGCTTTTCTTTAACTGTCACATTATTTCAGGCCTGCCAGCCATTCAGCCATTTCGCCTGCTTTTTCCTGCGGAACAAGCCCTGGCGGCATGGATCCTTTACCGTTAACAACGATGTCAGCGATTTCATCCTGTGAATAGCGGTCGCCAACACCTGTCAAAGCAGGACCTACCCCACCCTGATACTGGTCGCCGTGGCAGCCGATACAGGTTTGTTTATAAATGTCTTCCGGGTTGGCTGCAACCTCTTCAGTCTGTTCTTCTCCGCCGCCTTCCTGCTCAGCCGCAAGGTCCTTAGCATCGCCCAGCCCTTTGAAGGAAACGAGGAACATAGCTCCAATGCCTAGCACAGCAATCAAAAGAAACGGAATTAATGGATTTCGGTTCATGTTTTAACCTCCCTTATGTAAGAACATCTCAGTCAAGTATATTATATAATACAAACAATCTCTATTTTACTTGAAAACCCCTGGAAGGAAAAGCCCTAAACTGAACTTTGTCACAGTATGTTCGAAATTGGAAGATTCCGCCTCTGTTTTGCCAGCTAAATTAAAAAGCTCCATATAAATGGAGCCAGTTTCCTTAACAGCCGATCTGCCGCGCAATCACCATACGCTGTATCTCTGACGTCCCCTCTCCGATTTCCGTCAGCTTTCCATCTCTCATATAGCGTTCTACATGATAGTCCTTCATATAGCCATAGCCCCCATGGATCTGGACTGCCTGGTCAGCCACTTCCATGCAGATTTCCGATGCATACAGCTTGCACATGGACGCTTCTTTCGTAAATGGCTTTCCCTGGTCCTTGAGCCATGCTGCTTTATAGACCATATTCCGGGCAAGCTCGATTTTCATCGCCATATCAGCGAGCTTGAACTGGATAGCCTGGAACTGGGACAGCGAGCGGCCAAACTGAGTCCTCTCTTTTGCATACTGCAATGCTTTTTCATAAGCAGCCTGGGCGATTCCGACAGCCATGGCGCCTATCCCTATCCGGCCTCCATCCAATGTAATCAGGAATTGCTTGAAACCTTCGCCTTTTTTGCCGAGCAAGTGCTCAGTCGGCACACGCACATCTTCCATCACAAGCTCTGTGGTATTAGAAGCATTAAGCCCCATTTTTTCGTAATTATCGATTACCTTGAACCCTTCTGCATCTGTCGGCACAATGATGGCGCTGATTTCTTTATCCGCCCCGCTTCCCCCCGTGACCGCTGTAATGGCCAGATGCTTTGCATAGCTCGCATTTGTAATATAACATTTGCTGCCATTTATGATGAACTCCCCATCTTTTTCTGCCGCGCTCGTCCTTGTACCGCCTGCATCTGATCCCGCGTTAGGCTCTGTAAGCCCGAAAGCCCCGAATGATTCTCCAGTGCAGATCGGAACCAGATACTGTTGCTTTTGCTCTTCAGTCCCAAAAAGATAAAGGGGGGCCCCGCCAAGGGAAATATGGGCTGAATAAGTGATTCCCGTCGAACCGCATGCCCTGCTGAGCTCTTCAGTCACAATGGCAAAACTGACTGTATCAGCCCCTCCGCCGCCGTATTCTTCAGGGAACGGCAGCCCCATCACACCCATATTAGATAATTTGTTAAATATTTCTTTAGGGAATTCTTTCGTCCTGTCCCTTTCCAGTGCACCGGGAGCAACTTCTTCATCAGCAAACTCCCTGATCATTTTCAGAATCATATTTTGTTCGGCAGTCAATTCAAAATTCATGCAAATCCCCCTCGAAGTTTTGTATACGCTTTCATTACCATTATACGAGGAAGGAATTAATTTTCTCAACATTTAAAAACTTTAAAATTTAATTTATTATATGAAAATAGAAATAACAATGATGATGAGTCCTACCAGGCCGGATATTCCAAAATAGTGCTGACGGAATTTCCAGGCAGCCGCAATCCAAAGCAGACAATTAAGCATTAAAGCTCCATACAAGGCTGTATTATGATGCGGGAAAAAATGAGATGCCATTTCAACCGATATCAAGAGCAATATTAAAGCCGAAACAGCGAGAGGCAGTTGCGGCGCAATTCCTTTATTAGTAAAATAAATAGCAAGAGAAACTCCAGTAATTGTAAAAAAAATCAGAAGGCCCATTTGCAAAATGAAAGATAATTCAGTAAAATAAATGAATAACAGCGACAGAGGAATCAGCAGCAAGAGAATGATATTGAGAAAATAAAACCCTTTTGCCTTTCGAGCTTTATCCTTCGGCCGATTCCCTTCTGTATACAAAGCAAGCAGATAATCACAATAATGCTCAGGAAGCATGCGATTATCCTTCCAGTATAAAATTTCTTTTACAATCATGTCTTTTCTCGCTCTATCCATATCCACCCATCCCGTCCGGAAATCCAAAGGCATTTTTTTCAAAAAAAATAGTTTACCTCTATTTTAAGAAGTAAACTATTTTCTGACAATGTTTTTTTATTCGAGGAAGTCTTTAAGCCGCTTGCTTCGGCTTGGATGCCTCAGTTTGCGAAGTGCTTTCGCCTCGATTTGGCGGATACGCTCCCTGGTTACGCCGAAGACCTTTCCGACCTCTTCCAGAGTGCGCGTACGCCCGTCATCAAGCCCGAAACGCAGCCTCAGGACATTTTCCTCACGGTCTGTAAGCGTATCAAGGACGTCTTCAAGCTGTTCTTTCAGGAGCTCATATGCAGCATGCTCAGATGGCGAAGTCGCATCCTGGTCTTCAATGAAGTCGCCGAGGTGAGAGTCATCTTCTTCCCCAATCGGTGTTTCAAGTGAAACAGGCTCCTGGGCAATCTTCAGAATCTCCCTGACCTTATCCGGTGTCAGATCCATGTCTTCCGCAATTTCTTCCGGAGTCGGTTCGCGGCCGAGATCCTGGAGAAGCTGACGCTGCACCCTGATAAGCTTATTGATTGTTTCCACCATATGGACAGGGATCCTGATCGTCCTTGCCTGGTCGGCAATCGCCCTTGTAATGGCCTGGCGGATCCACCATGTTGCATACGTACTGAATTTGTAGCCTTTACGGTAATCGAATTTCTCAACTGCCTTGATCAGGCCCATATTCCCTTCCTGGATCAGGTCAAGGAACAGCATGCCCCTTCCGACATACCTTTTGGCAATGCTGACTACGAGCCTCAGGTTGGCTTCCGCCAGCCTTCTCTTTGCCTCTTCGTCGCCTTCCTCGATCCGCTTGGCCAGGGAAATTTCCTCCTGTGCAGAAAGAAGATCCACACGCCCGATTTCTTTCAGGTACATGCGGACGGGATCATTAATTTTAACTCCTGGAGGAACGCTTAAATCGTTTAAATCAAATTCCTCTTCACCCTTGGCAAGCTCCTGGACATTAGGGTCCGCATCATCGTTGTCGCCGACAAGCTCTACCCCCTGATCTCCAAGAAACTCATAAAACTCATCCATCTGATCGGAATCCAATTCAAAGTTGGAAAGCCTTTCCGCGATATCGTCATATGCGAGCACCCCGGTTTTCTTTCCTACTTCCGTTAACTGTTCCTTCACTTGCTCCATGGTCAACTCTGAATCAACCTCTTTTGAACGGGCTGACTTTTCAGCCATAAGTCCCCCTCCTTCCAAAAATCACAAACCAGTCGTATAAAAGCTTATCTATAGCAATTTACGCAGTTGAATAATTTCCATTGCAATCGATGCAGCCCTTGCAAAGTCATTCTGCCGTTCGGCTTCCTTCCCTTCAGCCTGCTTTTCCTTTATCATTAACATCTTTTGATAATTCAACACCTGCTTAATATAGTCATTGAGCTCCTGCTCAGTCAGCTCATCATTAACCGACATCATCTCGATATCCGCAATGATCCGCTTAAGCTTTGCATCTTCAACGAAATTTAAGAAGGCACTTGGATCGGGGCTATTCCCCTTTTCGTAAAAAGCAAATAAATAAGTAATGATAGCCTGATGATCATCAATGTTAAAGGTGCTGCCTCCGAGAAGCTCCTGGACTTTATAAGCAGTATCGCTGTTTCTCAGCATATGGGCAATCAATCTTCTTTCAGCTGTATGAAAAGCAGGCTTGAGCGAATCCTGGCGCCGTGAAACGATCATATGCTTCTTTTGTGCTGGGGCAGAACTGCCCTGGTTTTTTCGTTTCTCGGCAAAGTATATCTGCTTTTGCTCCTGCTTCAGCGCTTCCAGTGACAGAGAAAATTCATTAGCCAGCTGGCGCATGTAATGATCTCTTTCAACAGCCTTATCAAGAAGGCTGATTTCCTTAAGTACTTCTTCTATATATAGAAGCCGATCTCCTTCATCCTGGAGCTTTTTGCCCCTTCTATAATAAAGAAACTTGAACGCCATGTGGGTAATGCTGGACTCGATTACATCATTGCGAAACTTTTCAGCTCCGTGCTGTTTGATGTAGTCATCCGGGTCCATGCCATCTGGCAGCATGGCAACCTTGATGCCGCAGCCAGCCTCAGACAGCATTTTAGCGGCTTTAAAGGCCGCCTCTATTCCGGCATTATCCGAATCATAGCAAATGGTGACAGACTCAGTATTTCTCCTGAGCATTGCAACATGTTCAGGCGTCAATGCAGTCCCCATTGTGGCAACCCCGTTCTCAACAGAAGAACGGTTTGCAGCAATAACATCCGCGAACCCTTCAAAAAGGACCGCCTGGTGTGTCTTGCGGATTGCCGGTCTTGCCAGGTGGAAATTATACAAGATTTTACTTTTATTAAAGATTGCTGTCTCCGGACTGTTCAGATATTTGGGCTCATTTCCGGCCCCGAGCGATCTTCCGGAAAAAGCAATCGTGTTTCCTTTGCGGTCAAAGATCGGAAACATGATCCGATCGCGGAAGCGGTCAAAATAACTGCCATCTCTGTCCCTTTTGATGATAAGCCCAGCTCTTTCCATGAATTCAGGATTGAATTTCCTTTTTACAAGGAACTTGCAAACAAAATCCCATGAATCCAGGGAATAACCGATCTGGAACTTCTCAATCGACTCTTTGGTAAAGCCTCTGTCAAGCAAATACTCCAGTGCGTGCTGGCCATCCTTTGTGTTCATTAACAAATGATGGTAAAATTTCCGGAGAAGCTCATGCGCCTCTATCATCTGCTGGAGATTTTCGGGCAGCGAGCTCTGCTTTGCGGATGCGGCTTCAATATCAAGCTGAATCCCCGCTCTTTCTGCAAGTTTGACAGCAGCTTCCTGAAAAGAATAGCCTTCATGCTCCATCAGGAACGAAAACACATTCCCTCCGGCTCCGCAACCAAAGCAATGGTAAATCTGCTTTTCCGGGGAAACAGAAAAAGATGGCGAGTTTTCTCCATGGAATGGACATAAGCCAAAATAGTTCCGCCCCTGTTTCTTGAGCTGAACATGATCACCGATTACATCGGCAATGTCTGTAGCCTGCCGGATTTCATCCAGTTTCGCTTCGGAAATTCGCTCTGCCATGAGAACAACTCCAATTTTACTTATGAGGTATTCGTGATAAAAAAGCTATTTTCCTGCAAGATTCGACAAAATCTTTGTCAATTGCTTCACAAACCTGCTCCGGTCTTCCTGGGTGAAAGGCTTAGGGCCTTTTCCATATTGCCCCCGGCGCCTTGCTTTGGCACTGAGATACCTCATATCCAGAGCTGTATGGATATGCTCTTCTTCGTATAAGGTTCCCCTGGGAGAAAGAACATAAACCCCTTTAGGCAGCAGCGTTGAGGCTAGGCCGATATCCTGTGTGACTGCAACGTCCCCCTTTTTCACATGATTCATGATGAACAGATCTGCTGCTTCTTTGCTTGAATCAACAAACTTCCAGACAGCCCCGCCAAAGTCATTTACCATATGTGCGTAGGAAGCGACGAAAACCGGTTCGATTTCAAAGCCTTTGGCAATTTCGACAATTTCCATCTTAACAGGACAAGAATCAGCGTCAACCAGGATGCTTCTTTTCCCTAATGTACTAGTAATTCTACATCACTCCGCATATTCCTTCTTTAATAGAGCAACTTTTCATAAGAGATTCATGTCGAATTTTTTTTAGATGCCTGCCTTGACTTCTCACAATAAATAGTTTATTCGTTATGTGGTAAGTCTAAACCTAATGATGAATATTTTTATCACAATTTTTTATTATAGTGCATAAAAGTCAGTTTTGCCATTATTTTTTACTGTACAGCCCTAATTTTCTCATTAACCGGAATGTACTGCCTAAAATTAGAAAAAGCACATATTCACAAGAGTATGTGCTACTTTGCAGAAATATTTCTCCGGTAAAGGTCAAAAATGACGTTTGCCGTTTCTTCCACTGCCTTATTTGTAACATCGACCACAGGACATCCGATCCTGGTTACAATCTGGTCAAAATAGCTGATCTCGCTTTTGATCCGTTCAAGATTGGCATAGCTGGCATTATCGCTCAAACCGAGTGAAATGAGCCTTTCCCTCCTGATATTATTCAGCTTTTCAGGACTTATTTTTAAGCCAAAGCACTTGGAAGGCGATACCTGGAACAGCTCCTCAGGCGGATCAACTTCCGGAACGAGCGGGACATTCGCGACTTTAAGCCGCTTGTGTGCGAGATATTGGGATAAAGGCGTCTTCGAGGTCCTTGAAACGCCGACAAGAACAATATCAGCCTTAAGGATTCCCCGTGGATCGCGGCCGTCATCATACTGCACAGCAAACTCGATTGCTTCCACCTTTTTAAAATAGTCATCATCCAGCTTCCTGACAAGGCCCGGCTCATACAAGGGGGTTTCCCCGCAGATCGACTGGATCCTGTCCATCAATGGCCCGATGATGTCGATCGCATAAATATTTTCCCTGGCTGCTGCTTCTGCCATATAACTGCGGATTTCAGGCTTTACCAATGTAAAAGCAATCATTCCCTGGTCCATTTTCGCGAGCGATAATACCTCATCGATATTAAATTTATCTTCAACATAAGGAAATCTTTTTATTGTCAGATCGCTGCCATTGAACTGGCTGATGGCCGCTTTCGTCACTAATTCTGCTGTTTCCCCCACTGAATCGGAAACAACATAGATGATCGGCACTGTACCCATTGCTCATCCATCCTCTCTTCTAAATCACCTTTGTTCTGCAAGAGCAAGGAACGCCCTTGTCAAATTGGTCTTTGTGATCCTGCCTGTTACTTCAAAGCCCTTATCGGTTTCTTTCACGACCGGCAAAGCGTCTATCTGTTTTTCGATCAGCAGATTGGCTATTTCAATCAGCAGATCGTCTTTTTTGCAGGTTGTAATATTAGGCATCCTCGTCATGATGATATTTACCGGAAGGGCTGTAAGCTCCTGATTTCCGATGCTTGCCCTCAGCAGGTCCTTCCTGGACAAGACGCCGACCAGCAGAGAAGATTGATCGACAACGAATAATGTACCGACATCTTCCAGGAACATCGTAACTATCGCATCATAGACCGATACATTTTCATTCACGACCACCGGGATGGACTGATAATCCTTCACCAGCAGCTTCTGCAGGCTTTCAGTCAGAAGCTGGGCACCTGTCTTGCCAGTATAAAAATAGCCGACCCTCGGCCTTGCATCCAGATAGCCCGCCATAGTTAATATGGCCAGATCAGGCCTTAAGGTTGCCCTTGTCAGGTTCAGCCTCTCTGCAATATGTTCACCTGTGATTGGTCCATTTTCTTTCACGATATCCAATATTAATTCTTGTCTTTTATTAAGCTCTATTGTCCTCACCACCTTGCTTGCCAGCTAATAATGTTATACTTTTATAAAAATATTATATACTATTTGCTATAAATGAAAAGAATGTTTTAACATTTTTAACCTGGCATATAGGAAAAAATTTCAAAGAGCCTGTCGGAATTTTTGACAGGCTCTCTGCATAATCATATCTTTTAGCAAGCTAAAAAGCAAAAATTACTTCTTACTTGACTACTATTTCGTTTACCTTGGCAAATGCCTGGATCAGTGATGCGATTTCGGCCATCATGCTTAAACGGTTTTCCTTCAAAGCAGTGTTATCGGCCATGACCATTGTATTTTCGAAATAGGCACCGATCTCAGGTCTCATAGATACGAGCAGCATATAGTATTCTTCCTCTTCAACACCATTGCCGATCTTTGCGGAAACTTCAAGTAAACGGCTGTACAGCTCCGTTTCTTCCTTATTTTCAAAAAGCCCCTGATCAACTGCTGCAGGGTGTTCTGCTTTGGAAGCAATATTCAGCACACGGCTCAAAGCCTCCATGCTCTCTTTAAAACCGTCTTCTCCTTTGTGGGCATTCAATACTTCCGCTCTCTTAATTAAAGAAGCCATTGAACCGATCTTTCCTGATAAAACGGCATCAATAATATCGTAGCGGATGCTGCGCTCCTGCAGAGTATGCTTGATGCGGAGTTTAAAGAAGGACAGCAGTTCATCATATACCTGCTCTTCCTCTTTCTTTCCGACGCCTGACTCTTTGACAAGTGCAAGCGACTTCTTGATCACTTCATCAAGCTCAAGCTTCCATCCCTTAACAGCGAGGATCTGGACGATGCCTGCTGCCTGCCTTCTTAAAGCGTATGGATCCTGCGAGCCGCTTGGAATCATGCCAATTGCAAAGAAGGAAGAAATCGTATCCAATTTCTCTGCAACTGCAAGGACTGCACCTTCATTGCTTTCAGGTGCAGAATCCTCTGCATTCCGCGGCATATAATGCTCATTGATGGCTTTAGCAACAGCGGCATCCTCACCTTTTTGGGCAGCATATTTTTCACCCATGAAGCCCTGCAATTCAGGGAACTCATATACCATCTGTGATACCAGATCAAACTTGCTGATTTCTGCGGCACGGTCAACCGTTTTCTTTTCTTCAGGATTGAGGGAAAGCGATTCTGCCAGCTCATTGGCAAGCTTTCTAACTCGTTCAACTTTCTCAGCAAGGGTACCGATCTCCTCATGGTAGACGATGCTGCCGAGCTTCTGAAGCGCTGACTCAATATCCATCTTCTGGTCTTCCTGGTAAAAGAAAGCTGCATCAGCGAGTCTGGCGCGAAGCACTTTCTCGTTCCCCTTTGCCACTTGTTCAAGGTGGTTATGGTCACCATTGCGCACAGTGACAAAGTAAGGCAGCAGCTTTCCTTCTGCAGACTTGACAGGGAAATAGCGCTGGTGCTCTTTCATGCTAGTGATCAGCACTTCCTCAGGAATTTCAAGAAACTCCTCCTCAAATTTTCCGAAGAGCGCCGTTGGATACTCGACAAGGTTTGTTACTTCCTCCAGCAGATCCTCATCCACTGTAATCACCCAGTTATTTTCCTCTGCCAAGCGTTCAATCTGGCTGCGGATCCCACTTTTTCTTTCTTCTGCATTGACAAGGACAAACTGGCCAAGCAGGCTTTTTTCGTATTCTGCAGGCTCAGTGAGCTCCACCTTTTCCCCAAGAAAACGATGACCGAGAGTCCAGTTGGATGCAGGCACCCCGGCTATTTCAAACGGGATTACATCTTGGCCGAAAAGAGCCATAATCCATTTAATCGGCCTTACATACCTCATATCCCTGTCTGCCCAGCGCATATTTTTAGGGAAAGTAAGGCTTTCCGCGATATCCTTCAGCTCCGGCAGGATAGAAGCAGTCTCGGCTCCTTTAATGAACTTATTTACATGTGCATATTCAATGCCATTTATTTCTTTAAAATAAATATCATCCACGTCCATGCCCTGGCCCCGGGAAAAGCCGATCGCAGCCTTTGACCACTCTCCAGCCTCATTCTGGGCGATTTTTCTGGCCGGACCTTTCGCCTCTTCATGGATATCCTCCTGTGTTTCACTAACATCCTTTACAAGAACAGCAAGACGGCGGGGAGTTGAAAAGGCGCTGATGCCTCCGTGCGGCACCTTCTTTTCCTCCAGCCACTTTTCCACTTTGGAAGCAAGCTGGTTAATGGAATCTGTTACAAATCTTGCCGGCATTTCCTCAAGGCCGATTTCAAGCAATAAATCACGCTTCGCCATTTTCAATCTCTCCCTTCCGCTGTAAAATCGGGAAGCCTAATTTTTCCCGTTCTTCATAGAATGTTTTTGCGACCTTCCGCGCCAGGTTCCGGCAGCGTCCAATGTAACCGGTCCTTTCTGTTACAGAAATGGCTCCCCTCGCATCAAGCAGGTTGAAAACATGGGAGCATTTCAGCACATAATCATATGCCGGATGAACCAGACCTTCTTCCATCTGCCTGTGGGCTTCTTTTTCATAAATATTAAACAAGTTAAAAAGCATATCCGGATCAGAGGTTTCAAATGTGTACTTGGAATGCTCATATTCAGGCTGCAGGAAGATGTCCCTTACAGTAAATCCTTCAGTCCACTCAAGATCAAAGACATTCTCTTTATCCTGGATATACGAAGCAAGACGCTCGATTCCGTATGTGATTTCCACAGAAACAGGATTACATTCAATGCCGCCAACCTGCTGGAAATAGGTGAATTGCGTAATTTCCATTCCATCAAGCCACACTTCCCAGCCTAATCCGGCACATCCCAGGGAAGGATTCTCCCAGTTATCCTCTACAAACCGGATATCATGCTCCAAAGGATTAATTCCAAGGGCGCGAAGAGAATCCAGATACAGTTCCTGGATATTGTCAGGAGACGGCTTCATGATCACCTGGAATTGATGGTGCTGATAAAGGCGGTTTGGATTTTCGCCATATCTTCCATCCGCCGGGCGGCGTGAAGGCTCTACATAGGCCACATTCCATGGCTCAGGCCCAATTGCACGCAAAAACGTGTACGGGCTCATCGTTCCTGCACCTTTCTCGACATCATAAGCCTGCATAAGGATGCAGCCCTGCTCTGACCAGTGCTTTTGCAAAGTCAGAATCATATTTTGAATATTCATCCTGGCACCTCCAATAGGTATTTGTGTAATCAGAGCATTGGGAAAAAGCACAAAAAAACTCCCATCCCTATGCTCCAAAAAGCATAGGGACGAGAGTTACCCGCGGTTCCACCCTATTTGCTGCCATTCAATGCAGCCACCTTATGTGCCCAAAGCACGCAATCCGCTCAGGAACGCCCTTCATCCAACACCCATAATCCGGCTCACACCATCCCGGACTCGCTTCTACAGATCATTCGGACTACTTCTTTCCTTCATAGCAGAACTATTAATTATTGAGAATCATAAAACAAAACAAAATAAAAGTCAATACAGAAAAGCGGAAGGCGTTTGCTCAGCCCCGACAAGCTTAAGACGAGCAGAGCGGAAGGTTGTTCTTTAACCTTCTGATCTGATTGGCTTAAGACTCGAGGGGCTAACGCCTGCAGCTGGACAATATCGAAAAGCGGAAGGCGTTTGCTGTCAAGGAACGCAGACTAAAAACGCCACGTCCTGTGGCATCGTCTGCATGACCCGCGTCCTGCGGGCCTCAAGCATAAGACGAGCCGGACGGGAGGTTGTTCTTTAACCTCCTGGCCGGATTGGCTTATGACTCGAGCCGATGGCCCCTGCAGCTGGACAATCGAAATGCGGAAAAGCCTCGAGGGCCTAAGCTTTCCAGCTGACAATCGAAATGCGGAGGGGGCCTGTATCGGAGAATGACTGTGAGCTCCCCTCAGGCATTATCCTTTTTCAAAGAAACCGCCCAACTTATCCATCTGGTCCAGGAACTTTCTGGTTTTCAGACTGAGGCCGGAGTATTCATTATAGTAGGCTGAGATAATTTTTTTCAGTTCCGCTTTGGTTTCCGGCTTTACTGATATATTCCCAAGCCTCGACAAATCAAAATAATAAAAAAGGCGCAGGAGTTTTAAAGCTGCCGGCGAAATCTTATAGTGGTACGGGTCTTTCTCCAGACAGCGGTGGCAAATGAGACCGCCCTCCCTGATGGAAAAAGAAAAATGCCCATCAGTGCTTCCGCAGACAGAGCATTTATCCAGGACCGGATAAAGTCCAAGGGAATTGAGCATTTTCATTTCGTAAATATTCACCATGATTTCAGGATCATAGCCTTCGTTCATATAATTCAAAGTCTGATGAAGCAGTTCGAAATGGAACGGATTCGGCTTCTTCTCTTCGACTGTTTTATCAGTCAGATCCACAATATAGCTGGCATATGCCGTCAGGAAGATATCCTCCCTGATCGAGCGCATGGAGGAGACCATTTCCCCCTGCTGCATAAGCCCCAGCCCGCTGCTTCTCTGAACGAGGAAGTAGCCATAAGTAAAAGGCTGGGTGACAGCCGAAAGCCTGCTGTTAGGCTTTTTTGCACCTCTGGCCATCACGCCAACCTTACCCCATTCCCGGGTATAAAGAGTAACTATTTTATTGGATTCACCATAATTGACTGTTCTCAATACGATTCCTTCGCATTTTTCAAACACTTATGCCACCATCCCTGCAAGAGACAAACCTATGAGATGGGAAAATCAACTTCTGCTAGTTCATGTTCACTGCTTCCGGGCAAATCCTGAGTTTCTTTTTCAAGCTCCTTAAAAAGAAGATATGTGTCAATATTACCTGTCTGCTTGAAGACCTTCCAGGTAAAATCCAACATTGGAAACCCCACCTTTCGATTTTTAACTAGCAATTATTAATTCCATACCTTTATCATAGCCTGTCATTAGAAAATCATAAGACGTAATAATTGTTAATAAAAAGTCTGCATAATTCCAGTTGAGGTGAAATAGGTTAGTTATGGCTGAATCGCCCTTTAATATTCATCATCTCTGAATCCGAAATCACGCAGCTGGCTCATTTTGTTGCGCCAATCCTTCTGCACCTTTACCCATAGTTCCAGATAGACCTTCGAGCCCAGCAGATTTTCAATATCTGTCCTGGCCCGCTTGCCGATTTCCTTGAGCATAGCGCCCTGCTTCCCAATGACAATCCCTTTTTGGGAATCGCGTTCTACAATGACAGTAGCCATCACATTTATGACGTCCTTGTCTTCGCGCCTCTCCATCTTGTCAATCACTACAGCAAGGGAATGCGGAATCTCCTCCCTGGTCAAGTGCAAAGCCTTTTCCCTGATCAGCTCGGATACAATGAACCTTTCAGGATGGTCTGTCACCTGGTCAGCCGGATAGAATTGCGGCCCTTCCGGTATATACTGCTTGATCTGCTCCAGCAGCGTATCCACATTGTTCCCTTCCAGCGCTGATATCGGGATGATTTCCTTAAAGCCGTATTTCTCTTTATAGGATTCAATGATGGAAAAAAGCTTATCAGGGTGAATCTGATCAATTTTATTTATGACAAGGAAGATGGGAGTCTTCACGTTCTGAAATTTCTCGATGATGAACTCCTCGCCGCGGCCGAAGCCTTCTTCGGCATTCACCATAAACAGGATAAGGTCCACTTCTTTCAGCGTATTCTGCGCTATCTTCATCATAAAGTCGCCCAGCTTATGCTTTGGCTTGTGGATCCCTGGTGTATCAATGAATATAAACTGAGCATCATTGGTTGTAAGCACACCCTGTACCTTATTCCTTGTGGTTTGGGGCTTATCGCTCATGATGGCGATTTTCTGGCCAATGACTCTGTTCAAGAATGTTGATTTACCAACATTAGGCCGTCCGATAATAGATATAAATCCAGATTTATGAGTTTGTTCGCGATTGCTATTCCATTCTTTATTCATTAAGGTCCTCCGGTGAAAAAGCTCCAGGCAGCAGCTCTTCTACTGTTAATTCATTTATATCCCCTTTTAAATTCGCCAAAACCACTTTCATCGTATTTGGGCATAATTCTGAAATAACCTGGCGGCAGGCTCCGCATGGAGGAACCGGACGCTCTGTATCAGCTACAACTGCCATTGCTGTATATTTTTTGTCTCCTTCGGAATATGCTTTGAAAAGTGCAGTGCGCTCAGCACAATTGCACATGCTGTATGCCGCGTTCTCAATATTGCAGCCATGGTATACTTTACCGTCTTCAGTCAGAAGGGCTGCTCCCACCGGGAAATTGGAGTATGGCACATATGCTTTGTCCCTTGCTTTTTTTGCTTCTTCAATCAACACTTCCGTCTTCATCAGTCATTCTTCCTTTCGAAGGAGGGGAGTATTCTCCTTCTTATATTTTACCTTATTTTTGCAAGATTTTCATTGATTGTAGCAAAATCGTAATAAAAAATTTGAATTTTCCAAAAACGGACACACTATCTCATTACATGCTCTGTCATTTTAACCAAATCAGACAGCGTTTTCAAGAAAGCCCAAAATCCATTCCCGCTTTTCTTTTATAAAATTACAGGCAAGTTTGTAAATATCAGTATTTGATTGTACATACGGTTTCATTTCATTATTTTCCCTAATTTAAAAAAGAACGGCATACTGGAGCCGCTCCTACTGAAAAAGTGACCATATCTTCGGGAGGAATATGATTGCACCGAGTGCTGCCGACGCAAAAGCAAACACCAGCACAGCCCCTGCTGCAGCATCCTTGGCCTGCTTTGCCAGCGGGTGCCATTCTTCTGTTGACAGATCCACAGCTCTTTCAATGCTTGTGTTGATCAGTTCCAGCGCAAACATCCCGGCAATGGCCAATATGATGAACATCCACTCGATCCGGCTTAAGGAAAAGCCGGCGCCTGCTGCAATGACCACAGCTGATGAAAGGGCATGAATCCTCATATTCCTTTCCTGCTTCAGTGAATTGCCGATACCGGCAAAAGCTGCAGCAAAAACAGGCCACAAGCCTTTCCCGGCACCCGGCTTCTTATCGCGTGAGCCCGTACTCATCAAGGATGTCCTTCTGTCTGCCGAACATTTCTCTTTCTTCCTCATCTGTTTCATGGTCATATCCAAGAAGATGGAGGAATCCGTGAACAGCAAGGAAACCCAGCTCGCGTTCAAAAGAGTGTCCATATTCACCGGCCTGTTCTTCTGTCCTCTGAATTGATATGATGATATCGCCGAGCACCCTTGGAATACCTTCCCCGGCAATTTCTGTTTCTCCTTCCCCAAGCTCTTCCATGGCAAAGGAAATAACATCAGTAGGTTTGTCTTTATCGCGGTACTCCCTGTTTATTTCCTGGATACGGTCATTCGTTACAAAGGTTACGGACAATTCCGAACCAGCTTCAACATTTTCCTTTTCTGCTGCAAAATCCAGCAGCTTTTCAACCTGTTCAATATGGCTGCTTTTTACTTCATTTGTTTCATCCAAAAAATCAATATTTAAGCTCATGCTTGCTTCACCTTCTGTTTCGTGGATTCTGGATATTCAATTCTGGAATGGAAGATCCCCTTTAGAGTTTCACAAAAAGTGTGTGCAACAATTTCCAATTCCTTCAGTGTTAAGTCACATTCGTTCAGCTGTTCATCCTGAAGCCTGTCTGAGATGATATTCCTGACAAGCCCTTCAATTTGTTCAGGTGTCGGATTGGACATGGACCTGACCGCTGCCTCGACACTGTCGGCAATGCCGATGACGGCGATTTCCTTTGACTGTGCTTTTGGCCCCGGATAACGATAGTCCTCTTCATTGATATCCATACCGTTTTGTTTGGCCTTATGGTAGAAATATTTGAGCAAAGAGGTGCCATGGTGCTGTTCGGCAATATCGACGATTTCCTTCGGCATTTTGTGCTTTCTCAGCATTTCAGCTCCGTCGACCGCATGGGCAATAATGATATTTTTGCTTGTCTGCGGCGGCAGCCTGTCATGCGGGTTTTCGATATTCATTTGATTCTCAATAAAAAAATGCGGTCTCTTTGTCTTCCCGATATCATGATAATAGCAGCCTACCCTGGCAAGGAGGCCATTTGCCCCGATTGCTTCACATGCTGACTCAGCCAGATTTGCCACCATTACACTATGATGGTAGGTCCCCGGCGCCTCAGTCAGGATTTTGCGGAGCAGCGGATGGTTCGGGTTTGACAGCTCAATCAGCCGCATGGCGGAAAGGATGCCAAAGCTCCCCTCAAAGAACGGAAGCAGGCCGATGGCCAGCACAGATGAAGCCACACCGGAGATCAATGCTGTCACTAAGTGGAAGCTGTATTCAACCGCCTCGAAATGAGTATTTCTAAGCAGCATGAGGGCGATGATCACAACAAGGTTCACCCCTGCTGCAAACAGTCCTGCCTGAAGAATCTTGGACCTGTTGTTTTGCTTGTTTAAGAATAATATACCCGCAAAGCCTGAGCAAATGATATAGATGCCCATATTTATATTCAATGTTCCGGCAGTGCCTTCATTGAACATGACGCTTCCGCAGATGGCAAGGACTATCGTAATCAGAATGGCAAGCCTTTCATTGATCAGGATTCTGATCAGCATGGCTGCCATTGCAGCCGGAAATATAAAGCCAATTTCCGGATACTGGAGCAGCTGCAGGAGGCTTACGCATTTCATCAGCAAAAGCGAAAGGATGAAAATCAGGCTGAACAGCAGGAGGTAATTCTGTTTCAGCTCCTTTTGAACATTCAGCTCATAAAAGTAATAATAGAGTGCAGCCAGAATGATGGCTACAATCAGGCCCAGCCCCAGAAACGGCTGTATGCTTTTCTGGTTGTCCAGAAGCCCTGTAAGCTCCAGCTGCCTGTAGATTTCCCTGTTGATCAGCTGGCGCTCTTCCGCGATGATCTGGCCTTGGAGGATTTTGACCGGTTCTACATTCTCTACTGCCTGCTGCCTGAGTTCTTCAGTCGCAGCCGGGTCATAAAATTCGTTCTGGATGACAGCATATCTGCCAAGCTCAATAGCCGAGCTTCTCAAATTCGTGCTCAGACTGGTATATTTCAGCTCTTCCTCCACCCTCTTTTTGCTGTTTTCAACTTCATCAGCAGGGATTTTGCTGCCCATCACATTGTTAATCGCCGTTACAGTAAGGTCCCTTGCAATCGTAAGCTCGTCCTTGGACGCCTGCAGAAGCGGTGACAGGACCGCATCAGAGACTTCCTTCGTCACATTATCTGTCAGCTTTTCCTTGAGCATTTTCAGTTTTTCCGAAGAAGAAGGCGGAACATATGCAGTTTCCTGTTCTCCATCACCCTGTTCATTACCGCTTTGTGCCGCTTCCTCGCTTATCTCTTCGTTAACTTCCGCTGCGGAATCAAATATGGAAGTGACCAGATCGACACGGTTCTGATTGATTTCCTTTTTGACTATGTATACATCGGTCACCTGGTCGGCGGCCGCCTTCTTTTCCTTCTCGGTGTTCGCCTTGTCTTCTATTGTAATCGGTGAGCGGATTGTCTGTTCAGCCACAGAAAATAGGCTTATGTCGAGCTTTTCGGGCTTTACATTGCTGAACATGGCGGCATATAGTACGATGCCGAGCAGAAGAAATAAGACGACTCTAAAGAATGTCATATCCAACAGGTTTCTGACCTTTGCCAACTGGCGCTGTAATTTTTCCATGCTTCCCCCTCCTATCCAGGCATAAGCAGGGCCGGATAAGCTCACATTTAATTTGAACTATGATTATGTAAAATGATAACAGTTTTTCCGTCAAGTTTCACCCTCTATTCACATCAACTTGGCGAAACAGAGGGTTTGCCTGCCGGCAGGTCCTTTTCAGAAAGAATAAAAACCGCCCACCAGGACGGTTTTTATTATTGGTCTGTTTTTTCGTAAGCTGAAATAATCCGGGCTACAAGCGGATGGCGGACGACATCGCTTTGCTCCAGGTAAGAGAAGGAAATTCCTTTTACAGCAGACAGGATATCTTCTGAAGCAATCAGCCCGGAACGGACTCCCTTCGGAAGGTCGACCTGTGTACGGTCACCGGTGATGACCATCTTGGAGCCGAAGCCCAGCCTGGTCAGGAACATTTTCATCTGAGCCTGTGTTGTATTCTGTGCTTCGTCAAGAATGACAAATGCATCATCAAGCGTACGGCCCCTCATATAGGCAAGGGGGGCTATTTCAATGGTACCCCTCTCGATCAGCCTTTGAGTATGTTCGGCGCCAAGGATGTCATGCAGGGCATCGTAAAGCGGCCGCAGGTAAGGATCGACCTTTTCTTTCAGATCCCCAGGAAGGAAGCCAAGGCTTTCGCCTGCTTCAACAGCCGGCCTGGTCAGGATTATTCTCTTTACATTCCCATTTTTCAATGCATTGACTGCCATCACAACAGCCAGATAGGTCTTGCCTGTACCTGCAGGGCCAATTCCAAATACCAGATCATTTGTTTTAATCGCATTTATATATTGGCGCTGCCCAAGCGTTTTTACCCTAATGGACTTGCCTTTTGCATTCTTCGTTATTTCCTCTTCATACAGGTCGCTGAAATATTCAAGTGTGCCTTTTTTGGCCATCTGGATACTGTACATAACATCCCTGCCGCTGATATTGATTCCTTTGCGGATCACATAAATGAGTTTGTCCAGGATTTGGCCGGCAAGCTCGACAGCATCTGCCTCGCCGGACACGAAAATCGTTTCTCCCCGTGTGACGACAGACACATTCAGTTCCTGTTCGATTATTTTCAGGTTGGCATCCGAATTCCCGATCAGTGCTATTGCTTCATTAGGATCTTCCAGATGAACATTCATGGTTTTTAAGTCTTCTGTCATTCTGTGTCTCCTTGGATAATGGATTGTCCTTCTGCAATATTCTCAATAATTTGGAAATGTATTGCTATAAATACTTTACCATTCTCTACGGATTGGTGCAAAATTTTTTCTCCCTTGATCTTAGCATCCTCACTCAAGCTGTTTTTTATATCTTTTCTGGCCAAATCTTTTGCCACTTCAAAGGCTTCCTCATTGGAGTAAATCCTTGTAACGGTTTCACTTTCCCGCATGGTCCTGCTTGTAAAGCCGAGAGGGAGGGTCCATTTCAGGAATTTAATGTCCTTTCTGTTCTCTTCTATCTCATATTCACTGAATTCCGGTTTGCCAAACCCCCAGACAGGAATTGAAAAATTTCCTATGTCAAAATAATATTTCCTTTTTTCTCCTCCGCCGAACACCTGGAGGGTGCTCTTAAGCGGAAGTTTCACCTCGGATTTATACCAGGTCTCCCCCCAGATTTCCCCTTTTGCCGGTACCGTCTGTGTTTGGCCGTCCTGGCCGATGATGCCTGAAACCAGAAGCTGGCCTGGGATGACATGGTCATTTACGCTGACAACAGGCTTGCCTTCTTCCACGAACATGTCCAAAATCACAGCCTTCTTTTTGGCAACCAGGTGTCTTGGGCTCAAAAGCTCCGGCTTATCCGGCTCGTTTTTCTCCACCACCTGGAAGTGGTAGGTTGTCCCCTTGAGCTCCACACCTACCCAGGTGATCTCATCCACTTCGTTGGAAAGCTCACGCTGGATTCCTTCTACATTTTTGACAAAAAACTGAAGTTTACCTTTGCGGATGCCCATTTCGTCAAGCTGCCTGCGGATTTTATATTCAGTAGCAGGATCTGCCCCTTTGATTTCAATTCCCCATACCATATTGGACAAAAGGATCAGGATAACAAGGAAAGAGGCGGCACCAAAAAGAAAACCGCTGTTTTTGAGACTTCTTTTCAGCAGAAAGGGCAGGCCGGCTCGATGAAGGAATTCAATCCTGCATCCGCTCTTCCTTACTGACGCACGGAGCCGCTTTACGTCAGTCAGCTTTATTTTAAAGGTAACCGCTTGCTCTCCATGCCTTTTTACCTGCCAGACCATGATGCCGTTCCTGGTCAGTGAGTTGATCAGCCGTTCAATGCCGGAGCCCGCAGCCTTTACAGTGATTATTCCAGAATAAAAAGCAATCCATTGATTCTTCATTTTCCTTCCCTCCGGATCTCTTTTTCAGCCAGCCCTGCGGTTCAAAAGAATCACCGCATGGCACTGGCCATTATTCGTCTATATACTGCACCTGGTCGATTTTGCCTTCCAGCAGTATCTCTTCAGGGAGTATGGTCTTAATGACAAAGGTGCTTCCTTTGATGAGCAGCTGCCCTTGCTTGAGCAGAAGCCTGAGCTCTTTATCACTAAAAGCAATCAGTCCGCGGTGGTTCTCAATATATATATGAATTTGCCCAATCATTGTTATCCGGGGTAAATCCATCATGACATCTTGAGGAAGCTCCATTTGGTTGGTCATCCAGCTGCGAATGTATTGTCCCCACTTTTTAGCCATAAAAAAAAGAACCCCCTTTCATCTCATATGTATGAGATGGAAGAAGGTTCTAGCACTCTTTTTATTCGTTAATGCCGCCCGTTCAGCGTCTGTGCAGCCTGCGCGGGTTCTTTGACCGGGGGGGCCCGAGGATTTCTGACCAGACTATTGCGTCCGCAAGCTTTTCCCGGCTTACTGCAGCCCGTCCGGCAGGTTCAGCTTTAGTGCTCTTCTCAGGTTTTCCAGCAGCATTGCGTGCATTCTGAACCCTTCTTTCCAGCAGATCCTGCCTTTCAGAAAGCCTCCTTGCGCGTTCTTCTGCCTGCACTTTTCTTTCCTGATAATAAGACTCCATGCTTTCGAGCGTTTGCCGTCCTGCTTCCTTAACCGGTACAGCCGGTTTTTCCTCCGGCTCATACCCGGCATCGGCATACGGTCCCGGTTCAGGCTCCGCATTCCCCTGCTGCTGTGCCGGTCCCGTAGTGCCGCCGCGTTTTGCCTTGCTGAAAAGTGAGGAGATGATGCCGATCAGCACAACTAGAATAAATGGATTTTCCAATAAGAATTCCAAGGAGAATCCTCCTTTCCCAGCATATTCCCGGCTAGTTAGTCATTATTTTTCCCATCCATGCCTGGATCTGTTGTTCTTCCAATTGAACCCCTCATATCCGTATCAGCAGATATATTCTGGATGTTCATGTAATCCATCACCCCGAGATTACCTGACCGGAGAGCTTCTGACATCGCAAGAGGGACTTTGGCTTCTGCTTCGACAACCTTTGCTCTCATTTCTTCTACTTTTGCTTTCATTTCCTGCTCCTGGGCAACGGCCATTGCACGCCTTTCCTCAGCCTTAGCCTGGGCGATCTTCTTATCTGCTTCCGCCTGCTCAGTCTGAAGCTCAGCACCGATATTCTTGCCGATGTCCACATCCGCGATATCAATGGACAGAATTTCAAATGCCGTGCCTGCATCAAGGCCCTTGGACAGAACTGTCTGAGAGATCATGTCAGGATTTTCAAGTACTTTCTTATGATTATCCGAAGAACCGATAGTCGAAACAATCCCTTCACCTACACGGGCTACGATTGTTTCTTCCCCGGCTCCCCCTACAAGCCGCTCAATATTTGCCCGGACCGTGATCCGCGCTTTAGCTTTGACTTCTATCCCATCCATTGCCACACCGGCAATGAACGGTGTTTCAATCACCTTAGGATTGACGCTCATTTGTACAGCTTCCAGAACGTCACGTCCAGCAAGGTCGATAGCGGCGGTTCTCTCAAAGCTCAATTCAATATTGGCCCTGTGTGCGGCTATCAGTGCGTTTACAACCCTATCCACATTACCTCCGGCCAAATAATGGCTCTCAAGCTGATTTGTTGTAACATCCAGACCCGCTTTATGGGCTTTAATCAAAGGATTGATGACCCTATTCGGGATGACCCGGCGGAGCCTCATTCCAATCAACGTGAAGATGCTGACCCTGACGCCTGCCGCCAGGGCGGAAATCCAGAGTGCCACTGGTACGAAAGTAAACAGCACCGCCAGCAGAATAACGGCCAAAACCACGGCTACTAAAATAAATACAGTTCCTTCTCCTAACATTATGTTCCTCCTTAAAATCTATTTGTCATCCCTGTTTCCAGGGGAGTCCATTCATTGATCGGCTTTTTTTTCCATATCAAGCATTTCTCTCACAACAATCCGGGAGCCTTCTGCTTTTACGACCCTTAACCTTGCCCCTTTCTGGATAAAACCGCCTTCGCTGACAACATCGATTCTTTCATCCTCGAGCACAGCCGTCCCGGCCGGCCTTAATGCAGTCAGAGCATAGCCTTCAAGACCAATAAGCTCTGCACGCGTCTTGTTTGAGATATACCCTTTCTCAGTGCTTGTCGAATCGCTCAATATAATTTTCCTGAAGAATTTCATTTTTTTACCAAACACCTTTATCATTAAGATGGATACCAAAATAGAAATGCCAATGGCAATCAAAATGGATACGGCCGTATGGACAACGTTGTCAGTTGCAAGAAACAAGCTTCCTACAACCGAAACAAGGCCTATTGCCCCGGCAATCCCTCCTGGAAGGAAAAACTCCAGTATGATCAGCCCCAGGCCGACCAAAAACAAAACGATGGACTCATATCCTGCCAGGCCTGCAACCATATGGCCGTAAAAAAACAGCAGGAGGGCAGCAAGTCCCATCGATCCCGGGATGCCGAATCCCGGCGAGTAAAGCTCAAGCACAAGTCCCAGGCTGCCGACAGACAAGAGAATCGGCACAACAACCGGGTGGGTGATAAAACGGGCTATTTTCTCTGCAAAGCTTTCATCCAGGCTCCTGATCTCTGCCCCTGAGTAGCCAAGAGTGTCCAGCAGTTCATCAAGAGATGAAACAGTGCCTTCAGAATACCCTGCCTGCTCTGCCTGCTCTGATGTCAAAGTGAGAAGCTTCCCTTTTGGGGCGCCATATTCCGGCAAATCAACCGACTCATCCGCCATGGCCAGTGCTATCTCCGGATCCCTGCCAGACTGGTTAGCAGCACTCTTCATTGCACTCAGCCAATAGGATTCCGCTTTCTTTCCTGCGGTGTTCCCTGATTGATCGATAATGGCAGCAGATCCCATGACAGCACCAGGCACCATGTATATTTCATCCATATTCAAAGAGATATAGGCACCGGCCGACAGGGCCTGATTATTGACAAAGGACACCGTCTTCAATTCTGTTTCCGCAAGCAGCTTGCCTATTTTCCCGGCAGCATCCACTGCGCCCCCAGGTGTATCCATTTCAAAAATAATGGCAGAAGCCCCATTCTCTTCAGCGGTGCTGACAGCCCTGTTCAAAAATGCATAAAGGCCTTTTTCCACTGTTTCTTCAATGGGAACAACGTATACCACTTCATTATCAGCATTCCCTTTTTCGGGAATCAGCATAATCAGCAGGATGCCCAAAAACGCCAGCAGAGTGACTGCCCTTCTGAGAGCCACCATTTTCTCCTCCTTTCCCAAACAAAAGTTAATCTTCTTTTACTTACGTTTTAAAAAGAAAAAAGATTCATTTTTAGCACATTTTCTCTTTTCGGCATTATTTTTTCCTATGTAATAGTTTTTAACAGCGGCACACCTTCCATACGTACCCTGAATTTATTGCAGTATGCCGCTCACAAGCAATAAAAAGACCGCAGGCAGATTGCTTGCGGTCTTTTGGCATACTTTTTCATGAAAGGTGTTGTTGTACAAGTTTATTTACAAGTGAGCCGTCCGCTTTGCCTTTTACTTTAGGCATAATGGCAGACATCACTTTTCCCATATCGGCTTTTCCTGATGCTCCAGTTTCTTCGATTGTCTCCTGGACAATCTTTGATACTTCATCCTCAGACAGCTGCTTGGGCATATATAGCTCGACGAATATCAATTCGTTCCGCAATTTTTCAACAAGGTCTTCACGACCTGCTTTTTCAAATTCATGGAGGGAGTCCTTGCGTTGTTTCACTTCGCGAGAAAGGACAGTTAACTCCTGCTCTTCGTTAAGCTCTCCGCCAAGCTTGATGGCTTCATTCTGCAGAGATGCTTTAATCATCCGAATGACAGTGAGTTTATCTTTTTCTTTGTTTTTCATCGCTTGTTTCATATCATCATTTAAACGCTCGAGAAGACTCATAGTTGATACACCCTCTCTTAGAACTTACGTTTTCTAGCAGCTTCGGACTTCTTCTTGCGCTTTACACTAGGTTTTTCGTAGAATTCGCGCTTTCTCGCCTCTTGTAAAGTACCTGTTTTAGATACAGAACGTTTGAAGCGACGAAGAGCATCTTCAAGCGATTCGTTCTTTTTAACGACTGTTTTAGACATTCTCTTTCCCTCCCTCCGAGCACAACACACTTACATCAGAAACATAGATTTCCATGTACCTTGCAATTATAATATAACAGTGATACAAGGTCAACTGTAATTCATCACGGGCAGGTGCAGTTTTTTTTTGCAGGCTCTGTCCTTTCATTTAATTTACCATAGAAGCGGTAAAATTAAACCCTTTTCGCAAGGCATGTCCAGTCCCGTTCCTTCATAGAGTTTAAATGAAGGAGTGAGAACGCATGCTGCTGATTATCCTGTTTTTATTCTTGATTATTTTTTTCATATACGGAATGGCACTGTTAAGATCAGGGTTATACGGACTTTCCGGTGATTCATTCAAGCGGAAGATCGCCGCTTACACCCATTTCCCCTGGCAGGGGATGCTGGCAGGAATGCTGATTACTGCTGTCCTGCAAAGCAGCTCTGCTGTTATGGTGTTGACTATCGGCCTTATTTCCGCCCGGATCCTGACCTTCCCCCAATCGATCGGCATCATCTTGGGAACAAATATTGGAACGACGTTTACAACAGAATTCATCACCTTCAATATCGAGTCTCTCATCATCCCCCTGGCAGCAGCCGGGTCGTGCCTTATCTTATTTGGCAGAAAGGCACTGAAGCATATTGGCATGGGAATCCTTGGCATCTCCATTGTACTTTCCTCGATGAAGGGCTTTGAATTTCTAGCTTCCCCGCTGCAGGGTGTCCCTTTTCTGACCGATATTCTCGGGCTTATGGAGAACAGCCATCTGACCGGTGCGGCAGTTGGCATGGTGCTGACAGCGATCATCCAATCCAGCACTGCGGCTGTGGGGATCATCATGGGGTTTCTGAACGGCGGGATCATAGAATTGGATACAGGCATAGCCTTTATGCTCGGAGCCAATATCGGGACCTGCCTCACTGCCTATCTTGCATCCATTGGCGCAGGGAAGGAGGCGCGCCTCACTGCCTTTGCACATATCTGGCTGAATATAGCGGGAGCAGCCCTTTTCCTCCCTTTCATAGCCTCCCTTTCCTCATTCGGCGAATGGGCAGCGGCCGAACCGGATGTCCAGCTGGCACATGTGAGTGTATTATTCAATGTGCTCACTTCTTTAATGGTACTGCCGTTTGCTGAACATTTTGGAAGGTTAATTATGAAGATCCATGACAAATAAAAAAAGACAGGCCAGCAATTGATGCTGGCCTGTCTTTTCCATTTAGTAATCAGTAATCTGAATCGCTCGTTAATCCATTAACGATCGCCACTCCGGAGCTTGCACCGATTCTTGTAGCTCCTGCTTCAATCATCTGCTGAGCATCTTCGGTGCTGCGGACACCGCCTGATGCTTTAACACCGATTTCAGGACCGACTGTTTTTCTCATCAGCCTGATATCTTCAACGGTTGCGCCCCCGGTAGAAAAACCTGTAGAAGTTTTAACAAAATCTGTGCCTGCTTTTACAGCCAGCTCACATGCCAGGACCTTCTCATCCTCTGTAAGGAGGGATGTTTCAATAATGACCTTTGTAAGTGCCTTCCCTTTTGCCGCCTCAACGACTGCACGGATATCTGCTTCTACAAGATCACTGCTGCCGCTCTTTAATGCACCGATATTAATAACCATATCTACTTCAGTTGCGCCGTTCTCAATGGCATTTTTAGTTTCAAATGCTTTTACCTCAGGTGTTGACGCCCCCAGCGGAAAGCCGATGACAGTGCAGACATCTACGCCTGAACCCTCCAGCAGTTCACTCGCGTAGCTGACCCACGCAGGGTTAACACAGACAGACGCGAAACTGTATTCTTTAGCTTCTGAACAAAGTACCTCAATCTGTTCTTTTGTCGCATCTGCTTTCAATAATGTATGATCGATCATTTTTGCTACATTAGTTGCCATATCAATGGTTCTCCTTTCAACAAACAAGTTGTCCGTACCTCTACATCATACCATTGTCTTATCGAAAAAAGTAGCTGAAATTATGGGTTTTAATCGTTTTTTGCAATCGTTTTCTTCATCCCGTCTATTTTTTCTATATTAAAAGGGAAATATGTAGACCGAAGAGTCCTCCGGCCGATTTTTGACAAAAAAAAGAATGGGGAATACTCCCCATTCTTTTTTATCACATACTTAGACAGCCGCTTCTTCGTATACAGCATCCTCGTCAACGACCCGGACAAACTGTCCTTCATTAAAAGGATAGCCTGCCTTGGATATCTTGACTTTCACGATTTTCCCTACCATCTCTTCTGATGCTGGGAATACGACTTTCAGGTAGTTGTCAGTATACCCGACATAAAGCCCGCTCTCAGGATCTTCCTTGTAAATTTCCTCAGGAATGACTTCAAGCACCTCATTTTCAAACTGTGATGCATATTCCTTTGCCAGCTGATCGGAAAGGGAAATAAGGCGGTGCACCCGCTCATTCTTAATTTCCTCATCAATCTGGTCTTCCATCCGGGCTGCAGGTGTACCGGTCCTTTTTGAATAAGGGAACACATGCAGCTCCGAGAATTTATGCTCTTTGATAAAATTGTAGGTTTCCATAAACTCTTCTTCAGTTTCACCAGGGAAGCCGACAATAACGTCAGATGTGACGGCAAGGCCGGGAAGCGCCTCTTTTAGGCGGTCAAGGCGCTCTGCAAAGAATTCCATTGTGTACTTTCTTCTCATTCTCTTAAGTACAGTATTAGAGCCTGACTGCAGAGGAATATGCAGGTGCCTTACGACCACTTCAGACTTGTCCATCACCTCAATCACTTCATCAGTGATCTGGCTTGCTTCGATAGAGGAAATGCGAAGACGCTTCAGGCCTTTTACCTGTGCCTCGAGATCCCTTAGCAGCATGGCAAGATTGTAATCCTTCATGTCTTCTCCATAGCCGCCTGTGTGGATGCCGGTCAGGACAATTTCCTTATAGCCTGCATCGACAAGCTGCTGCGCCTGGCGGATGACTTCCTGCGGATCGCGGGATCTCATCAAGCCCCGTGCCCACGGGATGATGCAGAATGTACAGAAGTTATTGCAGCCTTCCTGAATTTTCAGGGAAGCGCGTGTCCTGTCCGTGAAGGCAGGAACATCCAGTTCTTCGTACACACGGTTTTTCATAATATTTCCGACAGCATTGATCGGCTGGCGTTCTTGTTTATACTGTTCGATATACTCCAGCATCTTGACCCTGTCCTGTGTACCCACGACGATATCCACACCAGGTATGGCCATTATTTCTGCAGGCGAGGTCTGGGCGTAGCAGCCTGTTACACAGATTACAGCATCAGGATTCTTCCTGATCGCCCTTCTGATGACCTGGCGGCTTTTTTTATCACCTGTGTTTGTTACTGTACAGGTATTGATTATATATACATCGGATGCAGATTCAAAATCTGTCCGTTCGTAGCCTTCTTGCTTAAACAATTGCCAGATTGCTTCTGTTTCATAATGATTCACCTTACAGCCAAGTGTATGAAAAGCAACTGTTGCCATTGTATTCACCTCATTAGTTCAAAATGATAAGAAACAGCCGCAAGCGCATATAGCGGCGCTGTTTCAGTACGCAATATCCTCGGGCCAAGTCCGCATGACAAAAATCCATTGTCCTTTAAGAGTGCAACTTCCTTTTCCGAGAGGCCGCCTTCCGGGCCAAACACCATGAGAAGGGACTGCCCCTTTTCCATGCCCGACAAAAGAGATGCAAAAGCAGAGCTTTCCCCGTCTTTGGCATCTTCTTCATAGGCAATCACTTTACGGTCATAGCCCTTGCCCAGGTCTATCAGCTCTTTCATGCTCACAGGCTGGAGCACATCAGGCTGCAAATCTCTATGAGACTGCTCAGCCGCTTCTTTGGCGATTTTCTGCCAGCGTTCTGTTTTCTTTCCCGCTTTCTTCTCATCCCATTTTACAATCGAACGGGCTGCAGTAAAAGGGATAAACACTGAAGCTCCAAGCTCTGTCCCCTTTTGGATGATCAGCTCAAGCTTATCCCCTTTAGGCAATCCGCTCGCTATTGCAGCTTTGATTGGAAGCTCTGAGCTCGCTTCCTTCCATTGTACTACTTCCGCAATCACTTGTTCATCGGTAATTTCTTCAATCCGGCATACCGCACTCCTGCCGCCGCGGACGGCACAAATAATGCTGTCCCCTTCCTTCATGCGCATGACCCTTGTAATATGGTGGAAATCGTCGCCTGCTATGATGAATCTGCCATCCTTATCCCGATTTGTAAAATATCGCTGCATGGCTGCACCTGCCTACCTTTCCTTATTGCAAATGCCGTATGGCTGCTGCAAATCCGCCAAACGGAAAAAAGGGATTTTGAAGGACATGGGGTGTATCCCAGCTTCAAGTACTCCCGTTTTTCCCGTCCAGTCAAATATTTGTCTTATTTATTTTTGGCAATGATGGCGACCCAGTCTTCCATCTGCAGGATTTCTTCAATTTCGAACCCGGCCTGGATGATTGCCTCTTTGACCTGCTGCTTTTTCTGCTGAATGATGCCAGATGCAATGAAGCGTCCGCCTTTTTTCACCGTTTTGGCCACTTCATCTGTAAAGCGCAGGATGACCTCGGCAAGAATATTGGCAACTACGACATCGGCCCCTTCCTGCACTCCGTTTAACAGGTTGTTCTGCGAAACACTTACAATCTCATGCACCTTATTCAGCTTAATGTTAAGCCTTGCAGACTTAACAGCCACTTCGTCAAGATCAAGTGCTTCCACTTTTTCCGCCCCGAGCATGGCAGCAGCAATGCTGAGCACACCTGAACCGGTTCCGACGTCAACGACTCTGTCCCCTTGTGCCACCGTACGCTCCAGCGCCTGGATGCACATGACTGTCGTCGGATGTGTCCCGGTGCCAAAAGCCATGCCCGGATCAAGCTCGATAATCAATTCATCGCTGCTTACAGGCGTATAATCCTCCCAGGTCGGCACAATGGTGAACCGTTCAGATATTTTAACAGGATTATAATATTTTTTCCAGGCAGTGGCCCATTCCTCTTCGTTCACTTCACTGATCGTCACTTTATTAAGCCCGATATCAATATTGTAAAGGATAAGGCCATTGATGGCTTCCTTAATTTCATCCACCGTCTCGCCCAGGAAGCTGTTGACCGGAAGATAGGCTTTCACAATAACGCCTTCCTCTGGGTAATCTTGCGGATTGAGCTGGTAGATTTCACCGAATTGATCTTCTCTGTCTTTAATCAAATCAAACGGATCCTCAATGACTACTCCGCTTGCTCCGGCTTCATGCAAAATGTTTGAAATCGGTTCAATCGCCTCATTTGTTGTATGAATGCTGATTTCTGACCATTTCATTCTCTACCAACTCCCATTCCTTTATTCACCCTTAAAGGCTCTTTTTACCTTTGCGAAAAAGCTTTCTTCCTGTTCACCCTGCGGCACTTGGCCGCTCACTTCGCCAAACTCCTGCAGAAGCTGTTTCTGTTTTTCTGTCAGTTTTGTCGGCGTGACAATCCGCACAAGTATGTGCTGGTCGCCATTTCCATAGCCCCTCACATTCGGCACGCCTTTTCCTTTCAGGCGGAAGCGGGTGCCTGTCTGAGTCCCGGCAGGAACCTTCAGTTTCACTTTTCCGTGAAGGGTCGGCACCTCGATCTCATCACCAAGTGCTGCCTGGACAAAAGTGATTGGCATTTCACAGTAAATATCGTCAGCTTCGCGTTCAAAGAATTCATGGCCCCTGACATGGAATACTACATATAGATCTCCTGGAGGACCGCCGTTAATTCCTGGTTCCCCTTGTCCGGTCACGCGCAGCTGCTGTCCGTCATCAATGCCGGCCGGAATTTTTACATGGATCTTCTTCCGCTTGGTCACTTTGCCTGTGCCGCCGCAAGTTTGGCATTTTTCTTTGATTTCTTTGCCTGTGCCGCTGCAGTACTGGCAGACCCTTCTGTTGACAATCTTGCCGAACGGCGTATTCTGCTCAACATTCAGCTGGCCGGAGCCATGGCAATGCCGGCAAGTTTCAGGCTTAGTGCCAGGCTTGGCCCCTGAACCGTCGCAAGTCTCGCATGTTTCTTCCCTCGGTATTTCAATATCAGTTTCTTTTCCGAATACCGCTTCTTCAAAAGAAAGGGACATTGTATATTGAAGATCGGCCCCCTGCCTTGGTGCATTCGGATCCCTTCTCCTTCCACCGCCTCCGAAGAAAGTACTGAAGATATCTTCGAATCCGCCGAATCCGCCTCCGAAATCTCCTCCTCCAAAGCCCTGGTTGGGATCTGTATGGCCAAACTGGTCATAGTGGGCGCGTTTCTGATCATCACTCAAAACTTCGTATGCTTCTTTTACTTCCTTGAATTTCTCATCTGCGTCCGCTTCTTTATTAATATCAGGATGATACTTTTTTGAAAGCTTGCGGTAGGATTTCTTTATTTCATCCTTGCTGGCACTTTTGCTGACCCCCAGGACCTCATAATAATCCCGTTTGCTCATGAATTTCACACTCCCCGGTCATTTCACATAAAGATTATTGTATCACTCTATAAAGAAAAAGTGCAATAGTTAAACTAAAAGCGGAGGCGGCTTGTTCAGGCCCGACAAGCTTAAGACAAGGAAGAGCGGAAGGTTGTTCTTTAACCTTCTGATCTGCTTGGCTTAAGACTTCGAGGGCCTAGCCGCCGGAGCTGGATAAACTAAAAGCGGAGGGCGCTTGCCCTAATAAGGAACGCAGGCTAATCACCTGGCCTAATCACTGCTCCAGATTAAGAAAAAAAGCCAAAGTCAAGTGGAACCTGACTTTGACTTTTATATCCTGCTGCCTGCTATTATTTTTTGTCGTCGTCGTTTACTTCTTCGAATTCTGCGTCCACGACATTGTCATCTCCGCCTTGGCCTTCAGCACCCTGAGCTGCCTGAGCCTGCTTCGCTGCTTCTTCGTAGAGCTTCATAGAAAGATTTTGCACGATTTCCTGAAGGGCATCCTTTGCAGTGCGGATCTCTTCCAGCTCGTTCTTTTCGATTGCCGCCTTCAGTGCATCCTTAGCTTCGTTCGCTTTCGCAACTTCCGCTTCATCCACCTTGCCTTCAAGATCCTTTAAAGTTTTTTCAGTTGTGAAGACTAGCTGGTCTGCCTCATTGCGAAGCTCCACTTCTTCTTTGCGCTTTTTATCTGCTTCTGCATTTTCTTCTGCTGCCCTGACCATTTGCTGGATTTCATCGTCAGAAAGGCCTGTGGAAGATTTAATTGTAATTGTCTGCTCTTTGTTTGTTCCAAGATCTTTGGCGCGTACATTGACGATGCCGTTTTTGTCAATATCGAAGGATACTTCGATTTGAGGTATGCCGCGCGGTGCCGGCGGGATATCAGTCAATTGGAAGCGGCCAAGAGTTTTATTGTCAGCTGCCATTGGGCGTTCACCCTGAAGCACATGAATGTCAACAGCAGTCTGGCTGTCAGCCGCTGTAGAAAATACCTGGGACTTGGAAGTCGGGATTGTTGTGTTGCGTTCGATTAGCTTTGTGAACACTCCGCCCATTGTTTCGATTCCAAGTGATAATGGCGTTACATCCAATAGGACTACATCTTTAACATCTCCGGAAATGACTCCGCCCTGGATCGCTGCGCCCATAGCAACAACTTCATCAGGATTTACGCCTCTATGAGGGTCTTTTCCAACTTCCTTCTTGATTGCTTCCTGAACTGCAGGAATACGGGTTGAACCGCCGACAAGGATGACCTTATCAATTTCTGATGGAGAAAGCCCGGCATCTTTGAGCGCCTGGCGCGTAGGTCCCATTGTACGTTCTACAAGGCCCGCTGACAGTTCATCAAACTTCGCTCTGGACAGTGTAACCTCCAGGTGAAGAGGACCTGCATCCCCTGCAGTGATGAACGGAAGGGAGATTTGTGTAGAAGTGACGCCGGACAAATCTTTCTTTGCTTTTTCAGCTGCATCTTTCAAGCGCTGAAGCGCCATTTTGTCTTTTGAAAGGTCGATGCCGTTTTCTTTTTTGAACTGTTCTACTAGATAATCAATGACTACCTGGTCGAAGTCATCCCCTCCGAGACGGTTGTCGCCGGCAGTTGATTTAACTTCAAAAACTCCGTCGCCAAGCTCGAGGATGGATACATCAAATGTACCGCCGCCAAGGTCATAAACAAGGATTGTCTGGTCTTCGTCCATTTTGTCAAGACCGTATGCAAGAGCCGCTGCTGTAGGCTCGTTGATGATGCGCTCTACTTCCAGGCCGGCAATCCTGCCTGCATCTTTTGTCGCCTGGCGTTCAGCATCATTGAAATATGCTGGAACTGTGATAACAGCTTTCTCAACCTTTTCACCAAGATAATCTTCTGCATAGCCTTTAAGATACTGAAGGATGATAGCAGACATTTCCTGCGGCGTATATTCCTTGCCTTCTGCTTCCACTTTATGGTCTGTACCCATATGGCGTTTAACAGAAATGATCGTGTTTGGATTTGTAATGGATTGGCGCTTAGCTACCTCGCCAACCTGGCGTTCGCCGTTTTTGAATGCGACAACTGATGGAGTTGTACGGTTTCCTTCCGGATTCGGAATTACTTTAGGCTCTCCGCCTTCTAGAACGGATACACATGAGTTTGTAGTACCCAAGTCAATGCCAATGATTTTGCTCATGTTCCTTACCTCCCGATATATGTAGTTTTATTATTGGTTTACTTTTACCATTGCCGGACGGATGACCCTGTCCTTTAGCATGTAGCCTTTTTGGAATTCTTCCACAACTGTGTTGGATGCAAAGTTTTCGTCTTCAACCTGCATGACAGCCTGGTGCAGATGCGGATCAAACTCTTTTCCGACAGCCTCGATTGCTTCGGCGCCTTCTTTCTTGATCGCCTCCGCAAGACTGCGGTAAACCATTTCCATTCCCTGCTGGAGCGTTTTGGCCTGCTCATTGTCAGTTTCCATTTTCAGCGCTCTTTCGAAATTGTCAAGGGCTGGAAGCAGTTCAGTGATCAGTTTTTGTGCTCTATATTTTTCAGCCGCCTCCTGGTCAAGCTTTGCCCGGCGCCTGGAATTATCAAAGTCTGCCTGAAGACGGAGATAGCGGTTTTCTGCTTCCCCCAATTTCGCCTCAAGCTCTGCAATTTTTTCGTGTGCAGCCTTCAGCTCTGCTGAGTCTTCCTGGCCCATAGATGGCTCTTCACCATTTTCACCAGTTTCAGATGGTGCAGCTGATTCTCCGAAAACTGCTTCGATTGGCTCATTGCTGCCTTGTGCAGCGGCTGCTTCTTGTTCTTCTTCCTTTAAAAAGTCCTTATTGTCTGCCAACTAGTTCACCTCCCTTAAAGGTTAAGCATGCCTGGCGTGACTTGCATGCCATAGGACGCTGATTGGATATAAATATTTACACGCAATGAAAGGGATGGAAGACAGCTTCCACCCATCATCAATATTACCCGCGTCAGCTCTTTTGATACAGCTTCGTCAGGACGTCAGTGAGGTCTGCGCTGATAATCTGCAGCAGGCTGATCACCCTGGAATACTCCATCCTCGTCGGCCCAAGGACCGCGATGGTCCCCAGCTGCTCTGCCCCCATTGAATAGGTGGCAGTAATGAGGCTGCAGTTTTCCATGGCCGAGTTCTCATTCTCTCTGCCGATTTTAATATTGATTCCTGATTTATCTTTGCGTATTAAATCATAGATGCTTTCTTCCTGCTCAATCATATTCATCAGATTCCTGATTTTATTGATATCATGGAATTCCGGCTGGCTGAGCATGTTCGTCTTGCCGCCGAAAAAGAGTTTTTCATTGGCTGACAGCTTTAATATGTCAGCAAAAGAATAGAGCAGGAGATCATAGTGATTGACATGCTGCCTGAGCAGTACAGCCACTTCTTTATAGATTTTATCGTTGAGATTATCTATAGGCACACCGGCTAGCCGCTCATTCAGGATATTGACCAGTTTTTCTATTTCCCCAGGGTGGATATTCTCAGGTATGCTGAACATTTTGTTTTCCACATGCCCTGTATCAGTCACAATGATGGCTATGGCCGTATCCTTGTTCAGAGGGACAATCTGAATTTTTCTCAGCTTGTTTTCTTTAACGGCTGGACCAAGGACAATTGACGTATAGCTCGTCAGTTCTGACATGATTCTGGCAGATTTCTGCACAATCTTTTCGAGCTCATAAATCCGCTCTGCAAAGAGGGACTTAATGGTGAATATATCCTGCTGGTTCAGCTTCTGGGGTGACAAAAGATGGTCAACATAATAGCGATAGCCTTTTTCAGAAGGAACCCTTCCGGATGAGGTGTGTGTTTTCTCGATAAACCCCAATTCTTCTAAATCAGCCATTTCGTTTCGTATAGTGGCCGAACTGAAAGAAATTTCTTCTTTTTTCGACAGGCTCCTTGAACCGACTGGCTGGGCAGACCGAATGAAATCATCAACAATCACCTGGAAAATCAATAATTGACGATCTGTTAACACGTTTATCACCTCTGTTAGCACTCTTCAATAGTGAGTGCTAAATCTAATAATAAATTATCAAATTTATAGGCGCGATGTCAATCATTAGATTACACCGATGAAGGATTGAAATACTTCGTTCCCAAGAAGGCGCCCTTTTCGCGTCAGCCGGATCGACTTCCCGCCAGCTTCGATCAGTTCTAATGTCTGAAGCCTTTCCAGCTCGCTCCTGAACAGCTGAAGGGGATCTTCTTCAAATTTCTCCATAAAGCGGGAAACTTCTACACCTTCCGTCTTTCTAAGCCCCAGGAACATTTCCTCTTCCATCCTTTCAGCTTTTGTCACAATATGCGATTCCATGACAGGAAGTTTGTTTTCCGACAAGGGCTCCATATATTTCTTCAGCGGCCCGTAATTGGCATTCCGGCTCCCGCCTGCATAGCCATGGGCCCCGGCTCCAAATCCATAATACTCTTCATTATTCCAGTATGTCAGGTTATGCCTGCTTTCAAAACCGGGAAGCGCAAAATTGCTGATTTCATATTGCTTAAATCCTTCAAGATCCATTCTTTCCATAAGAAGCTCATACATCGCTGCTTCTGCATCTTCACCAGGGGAAGGAAGCTTCCCTTTTCGCATAAGATTATAAAAAACCGTCTTCGGTTCAATGATCAGTGAGTATCCGGAATAGTGCTGGATATCCAGTGTAAAGGCAGTATCCAGCGTTTCCTTGAAGTCAGCGATGGTCTGGCCCGGCAAGCTGTAAATAAGGTCTACACTGATGCTGCTGAACCCTGTTTTTTTCGCAAGTTCAATTGATGCAAATACATCCTTGGCCCTGTGTGTTCTGCCGATCCTCTTCAGCAATTCTTCATTGAAGGTCTGGACTCCAAAGCTCAGCCTGTTTACCCCGGCATCATAAAGCGCCTTCAGCTTATCTTCAGAAAGATCGCCCGGGTTTGCTTCGAAGGTGAATTCTGCCCCTTCTTCAAGAGGCATATGCTTTCTGATTGATGCGCACAGCATCTCGAGCTGGCGTGCATCCAAGGCAGTCGGGGTGCCTCCGCCAACAAAAATTGAACGGAAAGGGCTTGAGGGACGATCCTGAAGGGTCAATTCCATTTCTTTTTCAAGGGCCTGCAGATATTCATCGACCGGCTGGCCTTTAAGAAACACTTTATTAAAATCACAATAATGGCATATATGTTCACAAAACGGTATATGGATATAAGCCGCATTTATCATACGTGTCGTCACAACCTTTAATAATTTGCTCATCGGCAGATCTTTTTTTCAATAAAAAAGAGGTTAGAGCTGCTTGTATGCAAGCATATCTAACCTCCGGCAACAAATCAAACCTGGAGCCTGTTACTTTTTGGGAGTCGTATCGTCCATTTTCAGGACTGCCATGAATGCTTCCTGCGGAACTTCGACAGAGCCGACCTGCTTCATGCGCTTTTTCCCTTCCTTCTGCTTTTCAAGCAGCTTTCTTTTCCGGGAAATATCTCCGCCGTAACATTTCGCCAATACGTTCTTCCTCATCGCTTTAATCGTTGAACGCGCAACGATTTTTTGCCCGATTGCAGCCTGGATCGGCACCTCAAACTGCTGGCGGGGAATCAGGTCCTTCAGTTTCTCTACAATCACTTTTCCACGTTCATATGCGAAATCTCTATGGACGATAAAGCTGAGCGCATCGACTTTTTCAGCGTTAAGCAGAATGTCCATTTTGACAAGCTTGGATTCTTTATAGCCAATCAGCTCATAATCGAATGAGGCATAGCCTTTTGTGCTGGATTTAAGCTGATCGAAGAAGTCATACACAATTTCCGAAAGCGGAATTTCGTACACAATGCTGACCCTGGTCTCATCCATATACTGCATATCAATGAAAATACCGCGTTTTTCCTGGCAGAGCTCCATGATTGCACCGACATAATCATTTGGCGCCATCATCGTCGCCTTTACATAAGGCTCCTCTACACGGTCAATTTTCTGTGCGTCAGGCATATCTGACGGATTGTCCACTTTCAGCAAAGTGCCGTCAGTCATGACAACATCGTAGATAACGCTTGGTGCAGTTGTGATCAGGTCTATCTTGAATTCCCGCTCAATGCGTTCCTGGATGATTTCCATATGAAGCAGTCCAAGGAATCCGCAGCGGAAACCGAAGCCCAATGCCTGGGAAGTCTCCGGCTCAAACTGAAGCGCAGAATCGTTGAGCTCAAGCTTTTCAAGCGCTTCGCGCAAATCATTGAATCTGGCGCTGTCAATCGGGTACAGGCCGCAGTATACCATTGGATTCAGCTTCCGGTAGCCTGGCAGGGGTTCTGTAGCTCCATTTTTCGCGCTTGTGATCGTATCGCCGACACGTGTATCGCCGACATTCTTAATTGCTGCTGTCAGGAAGCCTACATCACCTACAGAAAGCTCAGGCAGCGGAGTTGATTTCGGTGTGAAAACGCCTACCTCCGTGACTTCGAACTCTTTGCCGGTCGCCATCATCTTGACTTTATCACCGACCTTCACTGTTCCTTCAACAACACGGATATAGGCAACAACGCCTCTGTATGCATCATAAAGGCTGTCAAAGATCAGCGCCTTCAGCGGGGCATCTGGATCTCCCTGTGGAGCTGGAACCTTTTCAACGACCTGTTCCAGAATCTCCTCAATTCCGATCCCTGCTTTTGCAGATGCCAATACAGCCTCACTGGCATCAAGCCCGATGACGTCCTCGATTTCACCGCGCACCCGTTCAGGATCTGCACTTGGAAGGTCGATTTTGTTGATGACCGGTACAATTTCAAGGTCATTATCAATGGCAAGGTACACATTTGCCAGAGTTTGGGCTTCAATGCCTTGTGCAGCATCCACAACAAGCACTGCGCCTTCACATGCTGCAAGGCTTCGGGACACTTCATAAGTAAAGTCTACGTGCCCTGGGGTATCAATCAGATGAAAAGTGTAAATTTCTCCATCTTTTGCTTTATATTTTAATTGCACAGAATTCAATTTGATTGTAATCCCGCGTTCTCTTTCCAGGTCCATGGAATCGAGCAGCTGGTCCTTCATTTCCCGCGCCGTCAAGGCATTTGTTCTTTCCAGGATTCTGTCAGCCAGCGTTGATTTCCCATGGTCAATATGGGCAATTATTGAAAAATTCCGGGTTTTCGATTGTCTTTCCAGTCTGTCTTCTCTATTCATAGCGTTCACTCCTACTATACTCGCGCATATACACTATTTTTGATTATATCAGCAGGGGTTGGAACATTCAAGGAAAAGCGGAAGCACTGAGAAGGCCACTAAAATAAAACAGCCATCTCCCGGATGGCCGATTGTTCTCTATTATTTTATCAGATCCGCCACTTTCTGTATGGCGGTGTCTGCGGCCTTTGATAGCCCTTCGGCAAGATCCCTGCCGGCAGAGGAAAAGAAATTATATGCCTTCATCTCTTCCAGCTTTTCTCTTTTCTTTTCCAGGTCATGCGAAGATACGTCCTGGCCGAGTATGGAGGCCTCCAGCTCCCCTGTACTGCTTTCATTAATGGAGAAAGCAGGATTCAGCCCTTTTTCATCATAGCCTCTCATAGCCCTCGTCCCCTCATTGGCATGCTGCATGCCAAAAAGGACGGAAATGAACATCAATGCTGCAGCAAGGAAAGCTTTTACCATAAACATTTTCATCATAATCACCTTTTTCATTCTTTGCCGGCAGGGATATTTCCGGAAGAATCTACTTTCTCTGCCTGCCAGTAATATTCACTGAAAACTTCTGCCAGAGCTTCAGCTGATCTGTACAGCTCCTCGAAGGTATTGTCCACCCCTCCGATTTCAACCAGAATCGCATGCTCGGATAAATCCTGATTGAATTTACCGTTCGTCAGGCTTCCTTCCTTTGTGAATGCCCCCCTGCTTAAGCCTTTATATTTTTTTTCCAAAAGATTATGAAGTTCATTGGCAAATGAAAGATTCTGCTCATAACCTTTATGCTCTGCACCAATGATAAAAGCGACTTTAGCAAAATCGACATCATCTATTTCCGTCGTGGTATCACTTTTCCTTTTGGCATCCCGATGGATATCAATTAAATAAGACAGATGTTGATCAGCTGCGAGTGCAGTTTCGACGGCTTCCCTTGACTGGTCATATGACTGTGAATAGCTCCAGCCTTTTCTGCTTAAGTCAGCCTGGATGTCAGTCTTGTCCACCGCTGCGCCAATGCCCTTTGCCTCCAGGGCTGATTTCAGGCGTTCTCCCACTTTGGTGATATTCTGTTCAGGATGAAATGCCTGATCAATATCCTTCACTCCATCCAAGTAAGGAAGGAAAGATTCACGATTATGCGAAAAATAAATATAAACGATCTTTTTGCCTCCGGTCGTCATCCTTGTTTCTTCATCGATACCCGCCATTTTTCCGCCGTTCATCAGGGAAGCTTCCTGTTCAGCCCGCAGCGATTCAATCGGAGGCGGGGATTCAATTGGCATATTGGGATTATTCGTTTCTTCACCCGCTGTGAGGAGTGCGCCTTCATAACCTCGAAAGGCAGGCAGTTCTCTTCCAAGCAGACTGCCCGGGTCATTCAGGCGTACATTCGTGGACAGTTCGAATAATAGGCCTGAAAGGGGAGGGGGCACCGGTCTATCCGGCAGCGCTGCATGGAAATGGTGATTCTCCAAACCAATCAGCTGGTACAGCCCCTCTGCTTTCATATTGGACAGCGCAGCCCTGATAGATTCAGGGACAGCCCTATATTCATTGCCCGGAAAAGCAACAGCCCCGCTGACTGCAAATACCAGGCCGGAAAACAGCAGACAGGCTGTGCTTGCCTTCAGAAATCCAGACCCAATCATCCCCGGGCGGTTATCAGTTGGTTTCGCTGTTTTCATAGGTCCACCTCTTCAGCTTAAGTCTAGTAAATCTTATGACTGTGCTAGAGTAGATAGAACCTCAAGAAGGCTACCTAGTATAAAAACCGGAATTTTCCTGGTTGATCCTGCTATGGAGGGCAGCATTCAGCCCATTGGCTACCAGATTGGACATATCCTCCATAAACACATCCACCTCTTTCGGTGTTACCATCAGATTATGGCCGATAGGAGAAAGCACCTCATAAATCAGCTTTCTCTTTTCTTCATCTGGAAGTGTGCCGACAATGCCAAGGAAAGTCTGCCGCTGCTGTTCTTCTGGCAGGTCTTCCTCTGTGAGCTTCTTCCTTTTCCCGAAATTCATGCCTGCAGGGGCCAGCGCCCGGGATGGCCTGTCACCTTCCTTAAGCTCCCTGCCGAAATGCTTAAGAATGAAATCAATTGTATCGCTTGTGATGCTGACTGCATCCACGACGGTCGGCACCCCAATTGCAATCACTGGAATCCCGAGAGTTTCCCTGCTGAGCTCCTTCCGCTTGTTGCCTACTCCTGAACCCGGATGGATGCCTGTATCAGAAATTTGGATGGTAGAGTTCACCCTTTCAATTGAGCGGGCGGCCAGGGCGTCAACTGCAAGCACAAAATCCGGCTTCGTCTTCTCCACTACCCCAAAGATGATATCGCTTGTCTCGATCCCGGTCAGCCCCATAACGCCAGGGGCAAGGGCACTTACTGGCCTGTAGCCCTCTTCAACATTTTCCGGCTGAAGCTGATAAAGGTGGCGTGTGACCAAAATATTTTCACAAACCTGGGGTCCCAGTGCATCGGGCGTGACATTCCAGTTTCCGAGACCAACGACAAGGCAGCTTGCATCTTTCTTGATCCCCATCCCCTCAATGAAACGGGCCAATTCACTTGAAAACACATTTTCGACCTTCTGCTGAAGCTCTGTGTCCTGCTGCCTGATACCCTGGACCTCAATGGTTAGATACTTGCCTTCTTTCTTCCCGAGGGATTTGGCGCCTTCTGATGTCACCTCAACATAAGATATCTTGAGATCATCTTCTTCTTTTTCTTTAATTATGACCCCTTCAAGCTGAGAGAGATTCTCTTCTTTCCCAAGGTTTTTTGAGCGTTCATCCATTACTATCTCCCTGGCTTCAATGGCAAGGTCGGTTCTTATTGAATAGCTGCTAAGATCTAATGGTTCTTTCACATTGCTGCCCTCTTTTCTTCAATCCGGCCTGGGCCGGTGCTTTTTCCTAGCTTTGCCTGAACCGCGCCAATTCATTCAGAAGCTGTCCCGCCTGGAGCCTATGTTCATTTGCTTCCCTAAAATGATCAAACTGCTTTTGGGTCCTTCCCGGCAAAAAGAATTGATTTTAAACTACAGTATTGCATTATTAGCATGCCTTTGATAAAATAGCACTTGTTCTTAATTATTGTTAATGAATGATATGAAAGTCGAGTTAATATAATCTCGATTGCTTTTTTCTAGGAGGTGAATGGAATGCCAAACATTAAATCTGCTATTAAACGCGTAAAAACAAGCGAAGCCCGCAATGCTCAAAACGTGACTGTTAAGTCTTCAATGCGTACTGCTGTCAAGAAAGCTGAAGCTGCAATCGTGAACGAAGATACAGCTGCTGCTAAGACTGCATATGCGAACGCAGTCAGCCAGCTTGACAAAGCTGCTGCAAAAGGCCTTATCCACAAAAACGCTGCTGCACGCAAGCAATCTCGTCTTGCTAAAAAACTAAACTCTTTGAACGCGTAATCGTTTAAAGATTCCCGGCTATCTTCACAGATAGCCTTTTCTTATGCCGTAAAAATGAAAAAAATGGCCTTTTGGGCCATTTTTTTATTTTGTCTGTTTGTGGAGGGCATGGTCGTGGAGCCTGAACAAAAACATCTCAATAAGCATTTCCTTGTTCATCCCCCCTGTTTTCATCTCATAATCTGCTTCTGCCAGAAGCTTCATGATGCGGGACAGTTCTTCATCTCCGAAAAGCTGGGCCTGTCCGGCTGCAAGCTTGACCCTGAAGGGATGGACCTTTAAGTATCCGGCCGTCTGCTGCTGGCCGTATCCCCTTCTCGACAGCTCCTTCACCTGGTAGATCAGCCTGAATTGGCCGGTCAGAATGGAAAGAATTTTAATCGGCTCTTCATTTTGCTTTAAAAGATCATAATAAATCCGCAGTGCCTCATCTATTTTTCTGTGGACCACCTTGTCGACAAGGGTGAAAATATTCTGCTCAAGCGACCTGGCAACCAGCTTGTCAACTGCCTCGGCATCAATCAGCTTTTCCTCGTCGGCATATAAGGCCAATTTATCAATTTCACCTGTCAGCATAAAGAGGTTGGTACCTGCCAGAGTCAGCATAAGCTGCACGGCATCCTCCTCAATCTGGACGCCGTTCTGGGCAGCCCTTTCCCTGATCCAGACTTTCAGCTCCTGCTCCCCCAGTTTTTTGGCCTCAAGGACACTTGCTTTTTTCTTCAGTTCCTTCGTAATCTTTTTTCTATCATCCAGCTTTTCATAGGGTGCCGCAAACACAATAATTGAATATGGCGACGGCTCTTTTAAATAGGATTCCAGCTTGGCCAGATTATGCTCAGTCTTCCCCTTTGTCTTTTCGGAAGTCAGAAAAGAGGGGTTGTGAAGAAAGATGAGCCTCTTATCCCCCATGAAAGGGAAGGTCTCTGCATCCTCAAGTGCCGCTTCTATTGGTGTTTCCTCCAAATCATATGTAGACAGATTAAAATCGCTCTCGTCTTCAGCCAGCACATTGTTGATAAGCAGCTGTTTTGTTTCATTAATCAAAAAGCCTTCTGTTCCGTATAATAAATATATCGGGGTAAATTGTTTGTTATTTATTTGCTTCCACACATCTAAAACCAATTGTCTCGCTCCGTTCAATACTTTTTTTCCTACTCCTATCCTAAAGAAGACCGGACGATTTGACAAGCATTCAAAGGAACCGGGCTCGCCGATGCCCAGTTCCCATCTATATTGAACGTCGCCAGCCAAGGCCTAGGATACTTGATTGGCGGCGGTGCGAAAACATTGTGATGTTATTTTCTGCTGCGCGAAATCAAACTATTTGTGACAACTCCTTCTAGTCCAGGAAAACGCACACAGGAATTGTGGATTTTTTTTTATATATCGCTTATACTAAAAATGATATAGGAGGGGTAGACTGTGAACGAATTTGAAAAGAACGTCCAAAGCAAACGCAACGATGCTGTTGATTCCGGCGTAGGGTTTGCCGTATCTTTCGGCTTTTTCGCATTATTGTTTGTTATTGCAACAGTCATTAAATTCATTGGAGCGTAAAAACAGCTACATAGCGTAAATTTATGGAGACTGCATACACATGCAGTCTCTTTTCATTTCTGCTTATGAAGCCTGCGGTGAATGGGAAGGGCTTTCTTAATCTTATATTATGGGAGCTTGAAGGAAAACGTTCCTGCCTTTTCGGTAAATGTGTAGGTAATTGCCCCATGAATATCAGTTCTCAAGATTTTTATTTTCTCTGAACTCAATCTTGAAAGTACTTCTTGGTGAGGATGCCCATACCGATTGTTCCTCCCGGCAGAGATGACGGCCGCTTTAGGCTCAATTTGCCGCAGAAACTGGCTCGAACTGGAGGAATTGCTTCCATGGTGCCCCGCTTTGAGTATATCTGCCTTTAAATGAGGATATTTTTGGATGATCCTGCCTTCTCCTTCCTCCTCAAGGTCGCCTGTAAAAAGCCAGCGCAACCCTCCGGCTTTCGCCAGGATGACAAGAGAACCATCGTTTTTACTTCCATATTCTCTGCCCTGGATGGGGGAGATGATTTGGAAGCTGCTGCTGCCAGCCTGCCATCCGCTCCCTGATTCAGCATAGACCACTGGTATGGACAGTTCATCCGCCCGCTGGATCAGCAAATTTTCAAGCTCCCCGCCCTCACCTCCTCTAGGGAAGACGATTTCATTGATTTTAATCTCATCCAGCACACCAGCTGCTCCCCCTATATGATCAGCATCCCCATGGGTCAGGATCAGTCTGTCCAGCCGGGAAATTCCTCTGCTCTTCAAAAATGGCACCACAATATCCTTCCCTGGATCAAATATATCTTTTCTTTTTTCCCATTCATCGGTTTCAAACTGAAGCCTGCCGCCTGTATCGATTAAATAATCTCCCTTGCCATAGGGCAGGGAAACCAAAATGCTGTCACCCTGCCCTACATCCAGAAAGGTGATTTCCCCTTTTGGAGAGAATTTTTGTTCCAATGGCTGAAAGGAGAAAAGCAACAGCATGCCTGCGGCCATTTTAAGGGTAAAGTGCTCTTTCTTCCTTTCCCATATGATCAATAATGCTGGTACTCCTGTTATATACATGGCCAAAGCAGGCCCGGATGGCTTCCCCAGCACCAACACAGCACCAGGCAATGATCCGAGCTTTCCGGCGGCCAAATTGGCCATACCTGCGCTCCACTCAAGCACCTGCAGGATCATGCCGGCATTCCCACCTGAAAGTAAATGCAAAAGGAATCCCAGCAGGATGCCAGGCAAGAGGATAAATGAAAAAAAGGGGATGTAAAGAAGATTTGCGAAGAGAGCGAAAAGCGATATCTCATAAAAGAAGAAGAGAATGATCGGGGCGGATGCAAGCTGGGCAGCCAATGAAACAGCCACGCTTTGGGATATCCAGTGGTTCAGATTTTTAAAGATTGAGGGAGCTGAGATAATAAGGACAAAGCTGACACAAAAAGACAGCTGAAATCCGGGTTCGTAGACTATATGAGGGGAGAAGAAAAGGCAAACGGCAAAAACAGAGCTTACGGCATCAATCGGCTGAAGCTTCTTCTTTCCTCTTGCAGCCAGCGAATAGATCAGCATACACATCAACATCAGTACAGCCCTGGTGACAGAAGGAGCCCCGCCGGTCAGGACGGCGTAAACCGGCAAGAACAGCAGCAGCAGGAATTTCATCCTTTTACTGGGGACGCCTGCTCTTTTCCCTATATAAAGGATCATGGCTGCCAGGAGGCCGACATGAAGGCCGGATATCGCCAGAAGATGCACAATGCCGAGCTTCTGATAGTCCTTCAGCAGACTGGTGTCCATCAGGCCCCTTTCTCCAAAAACAAGGGCGGCTGCCAGCGGTGCAAGGCTCCCGGGGAATTCCGTTTCAATATAAGCGATCCCTGACTGCCTCAGCCTCTTTATTTTTGCAACAGGATGGCTTGCCGTGCCGGAACACCGGCTGAGCATCAGCGAATCAGCTTCAAGAATCCAGAACGTCTGCTTTCTTTCCAGATAAAGCCTGTAGTCAAATCCATTCGGATTAGCTGCCTGCATGGGCTTTTCGAGAATGCCATCCACGCGGCATACCAGCCCTGGAACCAGATTGTTCCGCAGCAGCTGCTTTTCTTTCTGTGAATCCAGCTTATAGGCAAGAAGCAGTTTTTCCCCTGTCTTTCTGTCGCGTGAGTTTACAGAAAGGCTGTTTCCATCAATCTTCATTTCTGACAGCTCCAGCTGAAACGTTTTCTCGGCTCCGCTTAATACACTGTGATTTCCCTTTTCTGCAAAATAACCTCTGCAGGCAAATATCAGCAGCGTAATAAATAAAAGAAGAATCAACATTTTTGAGAATCGTTTTATTAGTGCAAATAGGCACATAAGGAATACGGCAAATAGCGATAATGCTATGTTCCCTTCCAGCACGATCACCAGTCCAGCCAGGGCAGCAGCAGCAAAATAAAAAGAATTCCCCTTCACTGATACCTCCAGTCCAGTTACTTAGCTGTAATGCCAGCCCCGGTTCCAAAAAGCTCCCCGGCTTCTGCCTGAAGTTTATCAATCCGCTCATGGTCTGTCCCGTTTTGCTTCATCTCTTCCAACAGGTTTTTAATATATTCAGCCTTTTCCGCACGGTTAAATTCGAGAGAAATTTCTTTGTGCATTACCTGCTCCACCCTGACGCCTGCCTGTTCAAACAGCTCAATTGCATACGGATGGTTTTTGTAGGCTTCAGCGTAATACACTGTTGCAATGCCAGCCTGTATGATAGCCTTGCAGCATTGAAGGCATGGGAAATGCGTGACATAAATATCCGCTCCTGCAGTGGGCACACCGAATTTGGCACATTGCAGGATGCTGTTCATCTCAGCATGTATAGTCCTGACGCAATGATTATCGATGACATAGCAGCCGTGGTCGATGCAATGGTCTCCTCCTGCTATCGAACCGTTGTATCCGCCTGCAATGATGCGTTTGTCGCGGACAATTGTAGCCCCGACTGCCAGCCTTGTACATGTGCTCCTTAAAGCCAGCAAATGGCTTTGAGCCATAAAATATTGGTCCCATGATAAACGCTGTTCCATTTTTCTCCTCCTAAAATCTCTTTGTTATAGAATAATCTCCTGGTACAAGTTTAATCTCTTTTTCAAAAGCACGTCAATGAGGCTCATTTCAATTTTATATAAGATTTAAGCTTTTCAAAGGTTTTTTCACCTATCCCGCTAATCTGCATCAAGTCCTCAAGCGACTGGAACGGACCTTCCGTTTCCCTGTACTCAATGATGGCAGCTGCTTTTGATGGGCCAATCCCCGGAATATCCTGAAGCTCCTCACTCCCCGCACTGTTGATATTTACCATTCCATCTTCTCCCGAGGCTGCACTGATAGCCTGTGCTGGTTCAGTTCCACCTGACAATTCCTCCCCCTCCTCCGGTACGTAAATAACCATTTCATCGCCCACTCTCTGGGCAAAGTTTATCCGGGCCTCATCTGCGTTTTCTGTCAGCCCCCCTGCCTTCTGAATAAGATCAGCCACACGCTCTCCGTCAGCTGCTTCATATAAACCCGGGTTCCTCACACTCCCCTTCACATCAACCTTAATGACAGGCGGAGCAGCTTCTTTTTCTTTTTCTTTTTCTTTTTCCTCTTCCTCCCCCAGGCCAGGCAATGACTCCAGCTCCTCCTCCATCTGCAGACTTTCAAGCGGGTCACCATCCCCTTTGTTTCCCTGAAGAAAAAAATAAAACAGCAAAATTAATAAGAAAGCCGCACCAATCCCAGCCAGCGGGCGGCGCTTGATCCAATCCAGCATGATCGCATCCCCTTTCAAGGTATATTTGAGTTTTCAATTTCATATCGTTATATGAGATATCTTGCTGTCAAAGGAGGGTTATTTATGAATGTCGGATTTATCGGTACAGGGAATATGGGGAAAATTCTTATCCAGGCCTTGCTTGATGCCAAAGCCGTTCCTCCCTCCTCTGTGACGATTACAAACAGAACTTTGGAGAAAGCGGCAGAGATACAGAAAGAGTACAGCGGCCTGAAACTTGCGGAGGGAGCAGCCGAAACGGCTGCCAATTCGGATTTGATTTTCATTTGTGTGAAGCCTCATGATTTTGCGGATGTGATCCAGGAAATCCGGCCATATTTAAGTGATGCGGATTGCGTGATTTCAATAACAAGCCCTATCAGCGCCGAACAGCTCGAATCTTTTGTCCCCTGTTCAGCAGCACGGGTGATTCCAAGCATCACCAACAGGGCACACGCAGGTGTGGCTCTTGTTACTTACGGGGAGCATTTCAGGGATGAATGGAAGCAGAAACTCATGCCGCTTATCGAGGCCATTGCCAAGCCTGTGGAAATAGAAGAAGAAATAACAAGGGTATCATCTGACATCGTAAGCTGCGGACCTGCATTTTTCAGTTATCTGACACAGCAATTCATTAATGCGGCCGTTGCGGAAACAAAAATAAATCGGGAGACTGCCACTGTTCTTGCCAGCGAAATGCTGATCGGGATGGGAGAGCTGCTGAAAAAGGGGCATTATACCCTTCCTGCCCTTCAGCGGAAGGTCTGTGTTAAAGGAGGAATAACCGGTGAAGGAATAAAGGTGCTGGAGAAGGAATTAGGTGATGTTTTTCGGCATGTGTTCCAGGCAACACATTCTAAATTCGAGGAAGATCTTACACAGGTCAAAAAACAGTTCACTGTCCATTAACATTCTCTGCTTCCTTTCAAAATTCCTTCTGCTGCCGCTGACTTTTTTTGAACAGCCTTACAGGAATACGAAAAAAAGCAAAAGCCGCCCCCCATGGGAGCGGCTTTTGCTAGTTTTTGCGGCAAATGAAAAAGATCCTTTCCGACTCTTGCGCCGGGAGCTCGGTCTCAAAATCCGCTGTTATTTCCAGCAGGGTAAACCCTGCTTTTAAAAGCCAGTCTTTATAGATATCTATAGGATAAGTGCGCTGCAGATGGAGCTCATCATATCTGTCATATTTCATGAGCGAAGGGTCCAGCTGAAAGAAAGTCAATTCATGTTCAACACTGAAAGGATGCTCCCCAGGGAAGCATTCCCATATATAAGAGATTTCATCTTCATTCAAGGCAAAGGTCTGATCCCTGAAGATATGCTCCATCTTATAGACTGAATGCACATCAAAGATGAACAAACCGCCTTCCTTCAGGTGCCTTCCCACACTTTCGAATGTCTGCTCAACCTCTTTTTCGCTCTGAAGATAGTTCAGGGAGTCACAGAAGATCCCTGCAATATCATACTCGCCAAGCCCCTCGAGTTCTGACATGTCCTGCTGATAGAAAGAGATATCTGCCCCCTGCTCCATCGCTTTTGCCTGGGCGACAGCGAGCATATCCTCCGATAAATCAACTCCGGTTACATCGTATCCGGCTTGTGCGAGACGGACAGAAAGCTCCCCGGTGCCGCAGGCAAGATCAAGAAGGCGCTTCCCTTCAATCCTGTACTTCTCCGTACTGCTTTTTACTGTTTCCACCCAGCCTTCATAAGGCACATCCTTCATCAGTGCATCATAAAGGTAGGCGAACTTCCCATAGGTCATTGTCCAAGCACGCTCTGGACATCCACTGAAGGTGCATCGCCCCACAGGCGTTCTAAGTTATAATAGCTTCTCTCATCCTTATGGAAAACATGGGCTACAACATCCCCGAGGTCAACGAGTATCCATCTCGCCTCGTCAAATCCTTCCATCCGGTTGACTGTATAGCCAAGCTCTTCGCTCTTTTCTTTCATTTCACGGGCGATTGCCTGGACTTGCTTATCAGAATTACCGTGGCAAATCAGAAAATAATCTGAGATGAGGGAAATCCCTTTCATATTCAATACCACAATATCTTCTGCTCGTTTATCATCGGCTGCTTTTACAGCCATATCTAATAAGGCGCGTTCACTCATTTAATCAGTCTCCTTTTTCATTACAAGATCATTATACGACAGAAAAGTCAGCGGAAACACCGGCTGATTCTTCTTCATTAAAAACGTGATTGTATTCTGCATTGCTTTTATTAAGGCTGAATCAAGATCTGTTTCAGCCAGTTTCCGGACTTCATCCACACCCGGAAAATGCCGGCCGGGTTCAATATAGTCGGCGAGATAAATGATTTTATCAAGTAAGGGCATTTGCGGCCTTCCTGACGTATGATACCGGATTGCATCCAGGATTTCAGGATCGGTCACCCCTGCCTCTGTTTCAGCAAGGTAGGCACCAGCAGGGGCATGCCAAAGCTCGCTGTTGTACATAAGGAGCTCCTCAGGCATTTTTTGCACTATGATAATCCTCTTCATTTCATCCTTCGGGCGGAACTTGGCATAATCATGGAGAATAGCTGCCGTTTCAGCCTTCTTGATATCAGCCCCAAAGGTGCGGGCAAGGCCGATTGCTGTTTCCATCACACCGATTGTATGCTGGTAGCGGTGTTCTGTTAACTGTTTCTTTACTATTTTTAGATAAAATTCACGATCCATACAAACGATTCTCCTCAATATACTTCCTGACGCTTTCCGGAATTAGATAGCGCACGGTATCTCCCTGGCTGAGCCTTTCCCTGATCATGCTCGATGAAACATCCATCTGCGGCACATCAACCGGGACAACCGGATAGTCAGTACGGCTGCTATAGGAAGGCCTGCCGACGCCGGCAAAGACGGCAAGCTCAAGGAGGTCATTTATTTTATACCACTTCGGCAGATACTCAATCATATCAGCCCCGATGATAAAATAGAATTCGGTATCCTTATTCTGCTCTTTAAGCAGCTTCATTGTATCATAAGTGTAGGATGGCCCCCCGCGTTCCATTTCAATCGTCTGGATTTCAAAGCGCGGGTGCCCCTCAATTGCAAGCTCCAGCATTTCTACCCTTGCTTGATCAGATGCAGCTGAAGACTTCTTTTTATGCGGGGGATCCTGGTTTGGCATAAACCAGACCTTGTCCAATGAAAGGGAATGGAGCACCTCATTTGCAATCAGCAGATGGCCATGATGGGGAGGATTGAATGTACCTCCAAGAATGCCGATCCTCTTCACCTGCAGTCCTCCTTATGCCGCCTCTTGGCTGCAAACATGCCTTCATTATGGCAGCTGGATTTGTTTGTTTTCTTTTGATTCTTTATAAATGACGATCATATTGCCGATGATCTGCACCAGCTCTGCTTTAGTCCCTTTAACGAGCTTCTCAGCCACTTCGTCTCTATCTTCATCACAGTTCTGCAGGATGCTTACCTTCAGCAATTCCCTTGCCTCGAGCGCTTCCCCGATCTGTGATATCATATTTTCGTTCACCCCGCCTTTTCCAACCTGAAAAATCGGGTTCAAGTGATGTGCTTTTGAGCGCAATAATCTTTTTTGTTTTCCTGTTAACATGTTTGTCCTCCCAGTTGTGTAATAACGCCTGCTTCCATCCTGTCTGTATCCGGAAAGGTTCCAGTCCACCTTTCAAAGGCCAATGCCCCCTGACAGACAAACATTTTCAGGCCATTCTGGATGGATGCACCTTTGTTTTTAGCTTCCCGCAAAAATTTGGTTTCAAGCGGGTTATATATTATATCGCTGACAAAAGCACCGGCCTTCAGATTATATAGTCCAAAGGGCAATGCATTTACGTCGGGCAGCATGCCGATCGGTGTTGTCTGGATGATGATATCATACTCAGCCAGTTTTTCTTCTGCCTGCTGAAAGCCTAAAGCATCCGTTCTGACAGGAAAGGGGCATTTATCCGCAAGAGCCTCCGCCTTTGCCGCTGTCCGATTGCAGATATCTATTGCCTGAACGCCTTTTTGTGCGAGCGTATAATAGATTGCCTTTGCCGCTCCGCCTGCTCCGGCAATCAGGATTTTTTTCCGGCTGAAATCAGGCACCTCAGAAGCGAGGCCTCTTACATAGCCCTCCCCATCCGTGTTGTACCCAATCAATTTCCCATCTTTATTAAGGACAGTATTCACCGCCCCGATTGCCTCTGCCAGCTGATCGATTTCATCCAGGAATGGCATGATTTCTGTTTTATGGGGTACAGTGACATTAAACCCTGCAACCCCGATTGCCCGGAGCCCCTTCACTGCGTCCCCTAAATCTTCCCGTCTGACTTTTAGCGGAACATAGCAGGCATCCAGTCCATATATACCAAACAGATCATTATGCATCGCCGGCGACATTGAGTGGCCAATCGGATCGCCGATTACAGCAAAGAGCTTTTTCAAGTCCCTCTCCCCTTTCTGTTAAATCAGGGATTTCCTTACCATCGCCTGCACTCCTTTTGGTACATAAGCGGCAACCTTCGTTCCCGGCTCACTCACTGTAACCCAGCCCAAACCAGAAATCACAATATCGGTTTTCCCTTCCTTGACAGTGAATTCATGCCTGACAAGCTCAGGAAATTCATCCATCTGTTCAGGGCGGGGCGGCGTCAGCATTTCCCCTGCGTGCTTCTCATACAGTTCATCTGCATTCTCAAGCTTTGTGCGATGGATATTGATTTCGTTGGATACGTGGCAAATGAATGCCTGTCTGCTTCCGCTGATAAAATCAAAGCGCGCCAGGCCGCCAAAAAATAAGGTCTGCCCTTCATTAAGCTGATATACCTTTGGCTTGATTTCCTTCTTAGGCATAATCACCTTAAAGTCACGCTTATCGACAAAGTGGGCCATCTGATGATGGTTGATGATGCCCGGTGTATCAACAAGAGCTTTGCCGTCCTCTAAAGGTATCTCGATAATATCCAAAGTTGTCCCTGGAAAATGAGAAGTGGTGATGATATCCCCTTCTCCTGTTACCTCCTTAAGGATCCGGTTGATGAAGGTTGATTTGCCGACATTTGTACAGCCGACTACATACACGTCCTTGCCTTCCCTGTACTCATCTATCGCAGAAGCCACCTCCTGGATCGACTGCCCTTTCGCAGCACTGACAAGGAACACATCTTCCGGCCGGAGCCCCAGATTTTTCGACTCCTGCTTCATCCAGTTGATCAGTTTATTCCGCTTCACTGATTTTGGAAGCAGATCTGCTTTATTGCCGACCAAAAGAACCTTGTTGTTCCCTGTAAAACGATGCAGCCCCGGAAGCCAGCTTCCATTGAAATCAAAGATATCGACAATCTTGACGATCAGAGCATCGCTTCTTCCGATTTCATTCAGTATTTTAAGAAAATCATCATCAGTTAAGCTGACATCCTGGACCTCATTATAATGCTTGAGGCGGAAACAGCGCTGGCAGACAATCGCCTCTTTCTCTAAAGCTGATTTTGGCGCGTAGCCGAGCTCCTCGGGATTTTCTGTCTGGACCTTCACTCCGCAGCCTATACATACATATTGTTCACTCACGCATTAATCCTCCCATTGAATCTTGCCTTTTTTTCTGAACCAATTTAGAATCCGCCTTTCGACTTTGCGGTTAAATCTTGTTACAAATCCGTCCGTCTGGGCAACCGGGACGACAAGGATCGTATGGAACCCGCTCCTGTTGCCGCCTAGAACATCAGTCAGCAGCTGGTCACCTATGACAACAGTTTCTTCTTTTTTCAGGCCCATTTCACCCAAGGCCCTGTTAAATGCCCTTGTCATCGGCTTGCGCGCCTGGAAGATGAACGGAATGCCCAGGGGCTCAGAAAAGGCCTTTACACGGTTTTCTTTATTATTCGAAACAATTGTCACCTTAATATTCTGATGCTTCATTTCCTCAAACCATTTGATAAGCTTCGGGGTAGCAAGAGGCCTGTCCCACTCAACAAGCGTATTGTCCAGGTCAGTGATGATCCCCTTTACTCCCTTTGCCTTAAGGCTTTCGGGTGTTATTTCAAATATATTCTTAACATGCTGATCAGGCAAAAAATGCTTTAACATTGAAAACACCTCATTATTTTCATCCATTTTTGCAATGTATCCATCATACCCAATTTTAACCGCCAGTTCAAAATAAATCTTGCAAAGAGTGATCCATTTCTAAAAAGATGCCTAACAGGCTGCAAATAGATGCTCGTCTTTATTCCAAAGGTTATCTTAAACATTGTTGTTGATTTTGGGCTCATTTGAGCCGGATATTCAGCTGTGCTGAAATGCGTGTGAAACAGAGTTTCACAGGAATGAGGCCAAAATCAGCATGAAGCAATGACAAGGCCATTCCAAAAAACAACTAAATATTTTTCGACAAAATTCAAAGCGCTTCCAGCATGTGGATAACTTTATTCACAAAACCCACTATGTTTTATATAATATTTTCCCCTTTATAAACAAAATAATCACAGGTTATCCACCGGTCTATGTGGATAATCAGAACGGTTGTTCCTGCCGTTTATTTCTGATAGAGTAAGGGTACAACAAAACATCTTACATTATATGTATATAAATATGCTTTTTAGAACCGTTATTTTACCGGACAGGAGGTACGGATTTAAATGCGCAAGCTGTCGGACGAACTGCTGATTGAATCTTATTTTAAAGCCAGGGAGCTGAACCTCAGCCCGGACTTCATCCGCCTGATTGAAACAGAAATCCACAGGCGTTCATTGACACATAAGATAAGGGTTTCCTCTTAAACAACAATGATACATACACATTCCAGACAGCATGAAAGAACAGAGGGTGAGCCCAGGGCTCACCCTTTTGCTTTGCTCTATATATCAGGAATCACTGCTGCACAAATTCCCCTATTGCTTCCCCGACCTTGATATGCGCTGGAAGCTGAAGATTGTCCGCAGGCTTGAAGGTGCCTGCTTCAAATAGAAGGACCACGGTCGACCCAAAGGAGAAATAAGCCATTTCTTTTCCTTTTTCAAGCTGTTCTCCTCTATGTGTCGCTTCAATAGTATTGACAAACATCGCGCCAACCTTAACAATGGCCAGATGGCCAAAAGCGTGTGCTACCTCGGTAACAGTACGATAATTTTTGGATAGGGGAGCTTTACCATATTTCAGTCCATGCTTATTGACTGGATAGGATTTGCCGCCCAGGGTCCATTGCCCTTCTACAGTCCCTGTCACCGGGCTGTGAATGCGGTGATAATGGCTCGGGCTTAAGTAAAAAATCATATAATGACCATTCCTGTATTTCCCCAGGGCATCCTGATTGCCAAGCATTTCTTCAATGGAATAGACCTTTCCTTTTACGGTGATCATGTGGTCATCCTGAATGATCCCAATATCTTCGATCACTGCATCAACCGGGCTGCTTGCAGCAGCCGGACTTGCGTCCGCCGGGCGCAGCCCTCCCTTCAGCTGCCGGATGAAGAAGTCGTGAAGTGTAGGATATTCGTCGATGGACCTGTCCATTTCTTCCATATTAATATTATAGGCATTTGAAAATGGCCGAATCATGATGCGGCTCTTTTTCGAGCGTGCAAACCTGCGCAGAAGTGCAGAGGTTCCTTTGCCGTTAGTAAGTTCAATGAACATTCGATATATTGGACGAATCAAGGTTTCAGCCTCCAGTGTTTGAGAATGCTCTTTACGTACATGCATAAAAGACTTAAAATAAAATATTATTATATAACAAATCGAAAATAAGTTGTATCCTTTCCGGCTTATAAGGAGTGAAGAGATTGTTCTTATTGGAGGTTTTTGACAGCACGGTCAAAAAATTAAAGACCCAGACAGCGAATGCTTTAACACTTCTAAATCTTTCGCTCGGCGGTTTTGCCATCATTTACAGCCTTAAGGGCAGCCTGAATCTCAGCCTTTTGCTCATTTTTATCGCTGCGCTTGCCGACCGCTTTGACGGCATGGTGGCCAGAAAGCTGAATATTGAATCAGAGCTTGGCAAACAGCTGGATTCCATGAGTGATATTATATCATTTGGCGTGGCACCGGCGTTACTCATTTATCAATCTGTTCTGTTTGATTTCGGGGCTCCCGGCTCCTTTTTCACCGTCTTTTATATAGCATGCGGTGCTTTCAGGCTGGCCCGCTTCAATATTTCAGAGAATACCGGCTATTTTACCGGGCTGCCAATTACCGCGGCAGGCTGCCTGGCCACACTCAGTTTTCTTGCTGTCCCATACTTTCCTCAGCATTTTTATTTATACCTCATGATGCTCCTTTCCCTTCTGATGATCAGCCCATTCAGGCTGAAGAAAATGTAAAAGCTAAATTGTATTTAAAAAACCGCACAGAATATGTGCGGTTTTCTTTGTTATCACTTTTCAGTCAGATTCAGGAATTCTTCTACATCGTCCATACACAGCTTTACAGCTTTTTCCCAGAAATCAGGCTTAGTCAAATCTGCATTCAAATGCTTCATCGCCAGATCCTCGACTGTCATGGAAGCTGTATCTTTAAGCAGGCTGATATATTTTTCTTCATACCCTTTGCCTTCTTCCAGTGCATTAGCATAAATGCCAAGGGAGAAAAGATATCCGAATGTATAAGGGAAATTATAAAACGGAACCCCGGTAATATAGAAGTGAAGCTTAGATGACCAGAATGACGGATGATACTCATCCAGAGCATTGGCGTAGGCTTCTTTTTGGGCATTGAGCATCAGTTCATTAAGGCGCCTGCCGCTTACCATGCCATTTTTGCGCTCATTGTAAAAGCTTGTTTCGAAAAGGAAACGGGCATGGATATTCATCAGGAGTGCCACAGAACGCTGAATTTTGTCCTCCAGCAGGGCCAGCTTTTCCTCTTCTGTTGCCGCATTTTTAACCGCTGCGTCAGCCACGATCATTTCAGCAAAGGTAGAAGCCGTCTCCGCGACATTCATGCTGTAATTCCTGTTAAGCGGATGCAGATCTTTCATGGCATAAGTATGGAAGCCGTGGCCCAGTTCATGCGCAAGCGTGGACACGTTTGAAGGAGTCCCGGAATAGGTCATGAAAATTCTGGACTGGCTGCTTTCAGGGAAGTAAGTATGGAAACCTCCTGGACGCTTGCCGGGACGGTCCTCAGCCTCGATCCACTTATTTTCGAATGCCATTTTTGAGAATGAGGTCATTTCCCCGCCAAATTTAGAGAAATGATCCAGAATGAATTCCGCTCCCTCCTGATAAGGCACCTTAGTCTCTGTAGAACCAAGCGGAGCATCAAGATCATACCAGCTGAGTTTTTCAAGCCCAAGCAGGCTTGCCTTACGGTTCAGGAATTTTACCAGCGGCTGTTTGTTTTTGGAGATAACTCCCCACATTGCATCCAGTGTTTCTTTTTTCATCCTGTTGATTTCAAGCGGCTCTTTCAGAACATCGTCCCAGCCGCGCATTTTGTAAACATTCAGCCTGAAGCCGGCAAGATGATTTAGTGTCTTTGCCAGATAATCCTGTTCTTTGTCCCAGGCATTTTCCCATTCTTTAAATACATTCTTCCGGACACTTCTTTCCGGGCTTGAAAATTTATTGGCTGCCTGGCCGACAGACAAAAGCTGTTCCTGCCCTTTATCACTGAAAGGAATCCTGATTTTTCCGACGATTACATCATACATCTGCCCCCAGCTGTGATACCCGTCGATACCGAGTGCATTGATGAGGGATTCCTCCTGCTTGGACAGCTTTTCGGCTGCCCTTTCCCGGCGCTCTGTCAGGACGAACTCGAGCTCTGACAATCCATCCGCCTGCAGGAGCTGCTTCCAGTCCTCGTCAGAAAAACCGGCCAGCTTCTCGTCAAAATCAGTCAGCGCATTCTGAAATCCTGCACTTAGTACTGTGACTGCAGCACGGAGCTCATTGGCTTTGCTGTCAGCCATATTCTGTGCTTCAAGGCAGCTTACAAAGGCTCCTGCCTGGCGCAGTTTCTTGGTGGTGCTTTCAAATTTCCCGATCAGATTCAGCAGCGTCTGCTGATCCTGCTCTGCCGATGATGGCTGCCAGCCTTCTGTCAATGCGATAAATTCATCGATCAGCTGTTTTGTCTGATCTATATGTACGGCAAAATCCCCGGAGGAGCTTCCCCCTTCGAAAAAAACATCCAAATCCCAAACTTCTGAATATAAAGCTGTTGCCATTGCAAGTCCCCCCTTATGTATTCTAGTCTATTATAGGTTTATTTTTCCGAAATTTCTATCAATATGCATGATTATAAGGGAAGGCCGGTCCACCTTCCCCATCGCTGCTAGCAGTTGCCATAATAGGTCCATCCCCCGAACACGATCAGCAGGATCAGGAGTACGACAATCAGCGCATACCATGCGCCACCTGCCCTGTAATAAGGCACTGGCGGAGGCGGCGGATAGTACGGATATGGATAATACACTGCTCCCTTACCTCCCTTCAGACTAAGCTTCCAGATGAAAATATTCAGACTTTCTGATGTATTTTATGCTGTACAAATGCCCCTGTTTGGGCAAACATGCCGGTTTCCGCTAAAAAGAGCACAAATTTGTAGCAATTCATGGCCGGGTGAATACCCTGCATTATAGCTCACTGGAACGGGGGGTATTCCATGAAGATCATTTCCATCTGCCGGAGATGCAAAGGAACAGGCCGGTCTTCAGCTTGCAGGCTGTTCAAGAAAACCTGCTCTCTTTGCGGAGGATGCGGAAAAATAAAAATCACCATCTCAGATCGGCAAAAAAGCACGGGGCACTCATAAAGTTTCTCCTTCCTATAGAAGTACAGATTTTCAAATGGACAAGCATATGGCATCTTTAGGCTCTTTTATGTCTTTTCTGATATAATATTGTCAGCGCACAGGCTTATTGGGAAGCCTGTGCGCTGACTATACATAGCTGGAGTGGATACAATGAAGCTGAGAATAGCATTAATTCTCCTGTTTTCCTTCACCATTCTCATCATGCTGACTGGATGCACCCCTGAAAAAGAGGAGCAAAACAGCAGCCAGGAGAAGGAGCAGGAAGTGACAGAGGAAGCTTATGACATTAAAAAGGCAGAAAAACAGCAAATCAGCAATATTTATGGCCTTGGCTATCCTGGTAATGATGACGCGCTTTATACAGCAGAAGAAGATGGCCTGAAGTTCTATAAAGACGGACAATGGTTTGAGCAAAATAAAAACAAGCATATGTATACGGGCTTCCAGGCAGTCGAAAACGGATTTATCTCAAGCGGAAAGCCTGCAGAAGGAGCTGGACTAAGAAGCCCGCTCGGCATTATCAAGAGCGATGATAAAGGAGCTACCCTGTCACAAATCAAGTTTTACGGCAAAGACCAGTTTTACTTCGTGGCCGCAGGCTTCAGCGGAGAGACCCTGTATATCATAAGCCAGGAGCCTGAATCAGAGCTTGGTGCCGGTGTTTTCCGTTCCACTGATAAAGGAGAGAACTGGGAGCCGGTGGAATTGGAAGGAATGGAGTCTGATACTCTAGGAATGATAGCTGTCCACCCTTCAAAGGAAGGCATGATGGCCATGTCTACCCGCTCAGGGATCTTCCTGTCCAATGATTTCGGAAAGACGGTCCAAAGAGTCTCAGATCCTGTCATGACAACTGCACTGGCATTTACGGAGGACCGTCTGATCTATTCTTCAGTAGAAAATGAAAAAATCCTTTTAAAAAGCCTTGACCTTGCCAGTTTGGAAACTGAGGGGCTTGATATCCCTTTTCTGAGTTATGACAACCCGATTACTTATATTGCTGCCAATTATAAGAAAGCCGGCACCATCTCGTTTTCCACCTATTTATATGATATATACGAATCTGCTGATTCCGGAGCACATTGGAACCAGCTGCTGAAGAACGGAAGAATTAAATAAAGAAGAGCACTATCTCCAGTGCCCTTCCTGTTAAGCAGGGATTATTTATCCCCGCTTTTTCTTTTCTCTTTTTCTGCCCGGTAAAATTCGTGGAACATTTTCATGAGCGCCCGCTTCTCAATCCTGGATACATAGCTCCTCGATATCCCGAGCTCCTTGGCAATTTCCCTCTGGGTCTTTTCTTTCTTTAAATCAAGCCCGAATCTGCCGATGATGACTTCTTTCTCCCGGTCATCCAGCACATCAATATACTCCTTAACCTTCTCCAGTTCCATATTCAGCTGAATCGTGTTAATAACATCCTCCGACTCAGACTTCAGCACATCAATCAGGGAGATTTCATTTCCTTCTTTATCCTGGCCGATCGGATCATGGAGAGAAACATCCTTCTTTGTTTTCTTAAGGGCCCTGAGATGCATGAGGATTTCATTTTCGATACAGCGTGCGGCATAGGTTGCAAGCTTTGTGCCTTTCCCTTCCGAATAGCTTTCGATCGCCTTGATCAGACCGATGGTGCCTATAGAAATGAGATCTTCTGAATCCTCTCCCGTGTTTTCAAATTTTTTCACAATATGCGCCACAAGCCGCAGATTATGTTCAATCAGCATATTGCGTGCATGGGCATCGCCTTCCGCCATGAGCCGCAGATACTTCCTCTCGTCGGCAGCTGAGAGCGGCTGGGGAAAAGCATTGTTTTTTACATAAGAGACAAGGAAAACAATCTCCTTTACCAAATAGCCAAGTGCTGTTGCAATTCCTGACATAAATGCACCCCCGCTTTCTAGGACTATTGCCTATAACTAATTCCTATGAAAGCGCAAGCCATGTTTTGTCTGTCCCACATATATTTTTCCAAACAATCATGCCGGGCAGTGCTGCCCGGCCAGCTGTACAGCATTAGACAAAACAGCTTATTCTCTATAAAATATAAGGACATGATATGAAAGAGGTTAAGTTATGTCACCGCAAAAATTAATCATTTTATTGGTTCTTATTATAGTCTTATTATCAACCGCAGCGGAGTTTATCTTTGAAGGGATTTCGGCAAGGGGGCTCTTCCTGCTGGCAGCGACTGCCGGCTTGACGTTTTATCTGTGGAAGCGTCCGGAGAGAGAGAAATAAGCTTAAGCGGGGATTTTTCCCGGATGAAGCAGAATAGTGGTCCTACCTCACTCCGCTGGAACCACTATCTCCGAATTAAAGCAGAATAGTGGTCCTACCTCACTCCGCTGGAACCAGTATTTCCGAATTAAGGCAGAATAGTGGTCCTACCTCACTCCGCTGGAACCGCTATTTCCGGAATAAAGCAAAATTGTGATCCCGGCTCACAATTCCCAATTCGCTGCTCAAAAAAAGCACAAGCAGGTCCCTGGGTATCCCCCCAGTCCCGCTTGTGCTTCTTTTCAGTCACTCCGCCCCTACCTCGGCTGAGATGATCAGGCCGGCTGCACAGCAGACTACCAATCCCATTACAATCATGAACATGGTCAGCACTCCCTTGGTTTGTTATTTCCTGACTTGAATTTACCATAGGGAAGCATCATGACAGCGCCCTTGTTGTGAAAGTTTTGTTAACCTTGTTTTTTAGCGGCCTTTTTCCGAAAATGCAATGTCAGCAGCAATACGTTCAATAGCATCATTCATTCCTCCCAACCGAACAGTTAGGTGGAGTCCTTCTCCACCCAAAAGATTGCTTGACGGCCCTGCATTAAATAAATCATCTAAAATTCCACCTTTCGCGAAGTATTTTTTCATTAAAGATTAAAATGGACGGTAGATTGAATATTGGCGATCTTTGTTTTGGTCATGGATCTTTTTGGCTTGCTCCTGCATCATAATTTCTTCCGCAGTCATCGTTCGCTTTCTGATCGTAATGGATAAAAATAGAATATTAAGTGTCATAATGTCTCACCTCCCTTGTCATATCCTGCGGGCACGCAAAAAGGCCGCAGAGGATTATCCCCTGCGGCCTTCAAATAGACATAAAAAGCCGCAGGGCACGATTCACCCTGCGGCACGGATATGCTAATTTATGCTATGCATTGAAATTAAGCGTTCCATTCCTTTAAGGCTGAATACGTGTTAAATTTAGTTGTTTTTGACTTCATTACAATTACATTGATCATTTCGTTCAGCCTCCTTTTTCCAGAAATATTCGCTTACATTGGTAAGTATATCCACTTTTAATCCTTTTGTAAACCTAAAATCTGCCTTTTTTTTAATTTTTATTTTTTTCTTATCAGGCAGCTGTAAAAAAGCAAGGAGAATAGCATTGGGAAGTATCAGGATAAGCTTTATAAAAAGTAAAAGGGCTCGGAGTATATCACCCCGAACCCTGCTATCTATAAATCTTTATTTTTTCATCAGAAATTCTTCGCCTTCATCCATCTCGCTGAGCTTGCTCCGCAGCTTTCTGGAAACTGAGAAGAAATATATAGAACCAAGCAGAAACACCATTGAAGCAGCAGCCATGATATTAAGGCTGAAAGCTTCCTTCGCTTCCTGCGGAATGATCACACCCAAATAGAAAAACGCGCCGACTGCCAGTAAAGCAATTGCAAACCTCTTATAATCTACCATTTTCTGATAAAGCTGTTTTGCATGCGTCTTCAATGCGTTCACCTACTTTTCTAAGCTATGCATCTACCATAACATAATTATGGCAGCTATTCGATGTAAATATCTGTTAAATTACTGTCTAATAAAAAGGAGAGCCCTATTCAGGCTCTCCGCTGTTTTACTTTTCCAGTGCGTTTTTCAAGTCTTCAATCAGGTCTTCACTATCTTCAAGTCCGACAGAAATACGTACAAGCCCGTCTGTTATGCCGAGTTCAGCACGGCGCTCCGGTGGGATGGATGCATGCGTCATCCTGGCCGGCACTGAGATGAGGCTTTCAACTGCTCCAAGGCTCTCTGCCAGGGTGAAGTACTTTACCTTGCTGAGGAGCCTGTCGGCATTCTCTTCGCTGCCGACATCAAATGAGACCATTCCGCCAAAGCCCTGTGCCTGTTTTTTGGCCACTTCATGGTTTGGATGCGATTCAATGCCAGGATAGTAAACCTTGCTTACAGAGGGGTGGTTCTGCAGGAATTCAACAATTGCTTTTGTGTTTTCTTCTGTTTCTTCCATGCGCACCCCAAGCGTCTTGATTCCGCGCATCAGCAGCCAGCTGTCCTGCGGGCCAAGCACCCCACCTGTGGAGTTCTGGACAAAATGAAGATCCTCTGCCAGCTTGCTGCTGTTCACGACTACGAGGCCGGCTACTACGTCACTGTGGCCTCCGATATATTTGGTGGCGCTGTGAAGGACAATATCCGCCCCAAGACTGATCGGTGTCTGCCAGTATGGAGTTGAGAATGTATTATCGACGATAGTCAGCAGGCCATGCTTCTTTGCAGCTGCTGCAGCCCCTTCAATGTCTGTGATTTTAAGAAGAGGGTTTGTCGGCGTCTCAAGATAGACAGCCTTTGTATTGGGCTTAATTTCAGCTTCAATGTTGTCAAGATTGCTTGTATCTACAAATGATGACTCTATCCCAAAACGGTTAAGTACTTTGGACATAACGCGGTAGGTGCCTCCGTATACGTCATCTGTCATGATGACATGGTCACCGCTGTCGAACAGCATCATAACGGCTGTAATGGCTGCCATGCCGGAACCGAAGGCAAATCCTGCCGCGCCTCCTTCAAGGTCCTTGATCAGCTCTTCAAGCGCATGCCTTGTCGGGTTTCCTGTCCTGGAATATTCAAAGCCCTTATGTCCCCCGACACCTTCCTGCTTATATGTGCTTACCTGATATATTGGGATATTGACGGCCCCAGTATGCGGGTCTCCTGCAATCCCGCCGTGTATGAGTTTTGTTTTTCTTTTCATATTAAATGCCTCCTTCGTAAATCTTCTTGCTCAAATAGCGTTCACTGCTGTCAGGGAATATCATGATGATATTCGTCCCCGGTGCTGCTTCCTTCGCTTCAGCCAGCGCTGCATGGAGGGCGGCGCCTGAAGAGCTCCCGACCAGGAGACCTTCTTTTTCTGCAGCCTCCTTCACAAGCCTGAACGCATCTGCATCAAGGACAGTATGGATGCTGCTGAAATAGGCTTCATCCATATAATCCGGCAAAAATTCCATGCCGATGCCCTCCGTTTTATGCGGCCCTGATTCTCCGCCATTCAAAATAGATCCCTCGGGCTCCACAATGACGGTTTTGATATCAGGATTTTGTTCCCTTAAGTATCTTGCCGTTCCCATGAAAGTTCCGCCAGTGCCTGCTCCTGCCACAAACACATCAACGTTTCCGGCCATCTGCTCCCAAATTTCGGGGCCAAGCGTCTTATAGTAGGTTTCAGGGTTGGCCGGATTGCCGAACTGCCTTGGACAGTAGGAGCCCGGAATTTCCTTCAATAGTTCATCAGCCTTTGCGATTGCGCCTTTCATTCCAAGCTCAGTCGGAGTATTGATAACCTCCGCTCCCAAAGCCCGCATCAAGTCCTGCTTTTCCAGGCTGAATTTCTCAGGTACGATTACTTTCACGCTAATGCCTTTATTCAGGGCTGCCAGAGCAAGGCCAATCCCGGTATTTCCTGCTGTAGGCTCAACTACCGTACCGCCTTTTTTCAGCTTGCCGCTTTCAAACGCTTCATTCAGAAGCTCCATCCCGAGACGGTCCTTCACACTGCCTCCGGGATTCATGAACTCCAGCTTGGCAAACAGCCTGACTCCTTCAGGCACTTCGAAATGCTGAAGCTCTATGATCGGTGTATTTCCAATAAGCTCATGGACACTTTTAAAAACTTTCAAAGAGGCTCTCTCCCTTTTTTCGCCTTCCTTATGCTTTCTCTTTAAGCGAAGAAACGATTTTCATAACGAGATTTGCTGAATGCAGGGCCGCTTTCTCCAGGAACTGATCGAATGAAACATCAGATTCTTTCCCCGCTATATCTGATAAAGACCGGATGACCACAAATGGAGTTCCAAATTGGTATGAAACCTGTGCGATTGCTGCTGCCTCCATTTCTACAGCCTGCAGATCCGTAAATTTTGTCCTTATTGCCTCGACACGCTCATGATCACTCATGAAGGAATCGCCAGTTGCAATCAGGCCCCTTACAGTTTGTATATCGCTGATTTCCCTGGCACAGTCCTCGGCAATCCTGATAAGATCCTGATCTGCCTCGAATGCTGCAGGCAGCTGGGGCACCTGTCCGTATTCGTAGCCGAACGCCGTAACATCGACATCATGGTGGCGGACTTCCGTGGAAATGACCACATCTCCGACATTAAGCTCAGGATTGAAGCCCCCGGCTGATCCTGTATTGATAATATAGTCGGGCTTGAAGCGTTCGAGAAGAATGGCACTGGACATTGCCGCATTTACTTTGCCGATCCCGGAGCGAAGGAGGATAACCTCGGCTCCATCCATTTTTCCTGAAGTGAATTCACAGCCGGCAATCGTTTCTGCTGCTGCCTCTGAAATATTTTCCCTTAATAGAGTCACTTCTTCTTCCATTGCTCCAATGATTGCTATTTTCATGATAGAACCTCTTTCTTAAATTTTTTCACCTTCCATCAGCCAGACAAAGTCATTGCAGCGGGAAAAACTTGCCTTAAAACCATTCTGTTCCAATATCCCTCTAAGGACCGGGATGGTTGTGTAATATTCACGCTGCAGATCCTCTGCAAGATTGTGGAAGCCTTGGTCTTCTGCATCTGATATCGCTTTCTTATAGGCTTCTTCAGACTCATACATTGTATCCGCAAAAACTATTTTACCACCTATCGCAAGCAGGTGGCTATATGATGCAACCGCTTCGTTCTTTTCTGCATCGGTCAAATGGTGGAAAGCATAAGTAGACACAATCGTATTGACCGGATCCTTATCAGGATAGGATAGAAAATCTCCCTCTACGATAGACGCCTGCCCCCCAAGCTTTTCCCTCGCAATCTTCCTCATGGCAGGAGAAGGCTCAGCACCAGTTACCCGGAGCCCTTTTTCCAGGAGCTTTGCCGTCAGGTTGCCAGTCCCCGGGCCGAACTCCAGTACATGACCCGATGCGCGGCCGGCTACTGCATCCAGGATCCCTTCATAATTTCTGAAAACCTCTTTATATTCAAGATCATGTCCGGTCACACTGTCATCGTATGAATCCGCCCATTGCTCAAACAGCTCAATAAATTCTTTCCCCATTTTTTTCACTCCTGTTTTTGTATACTCATAAATCCTATAAGTATACTATGAATTAAAAAGTGACTTGTTCTCAATTTATCACAGACTATTTTTTTATTCAACAGAAATCATCCAGGAACTTTCTGCACAATCCTTTCCCAAATCTGGGCAGGCCTGTACAAAATCTGCGGAACTTCCTGTAAAATAAGGGTGACAAAGCAAGAAGGGAAGATTCTCATGAACTTTCAATTTGATATGATTGAAGATAAGGTTGAATTTTTTGAGGCGGAGAAATTAAAGGACCTGGAGAAGAAAATAAACGATCAGATTGAAGTAAACAAAGCGATCCTGCTGACTGTCCACCATGTCTCCCATCAAATGCATGTGGATGAGAACGGAAGGACTTACTTTTCTGCCGTCGTTCTCTTTAAATCTAAACATAAATAAAAACCGGCCCCCCGGCAATCTGTTTATACAGATCACCCGGCGGGCCGGTTTTTCCTTTAGGCTTTTTTCGTTAGATTGCTGCTTTCGGAAAAAGACTTTCTCTTTGTAAAGAGAGCAGCTCTTTTCTTATCATGATATTTCATGGTAAGCATTAATGGAAAACAACAAAGTTTAAGAAAAGAGCCTTACTTTATTGGATGCTGTTCAGCTCTTCCATTTTAACAGGCTTCCATCCTTGTCCGTCCACCCATTCAATATAGACACGGTATTTTTCCTGCTGGTCTTTGGTGGAGACGGTACCGACCGATTGATTGGGGCCGTTATTCCCTAAGAACCAGATGGTCATATTGCTCTCAGGTATTCCAGTGGCATAGGTGATGGCCTGGACCATCTCATTCCAGTCCACGCCTTCATAGACGGCTGTGTGCTCGCCTGTCTGGGAAGTGCCGACCGGCTGCCATGAAGGATTAACAATGGTCTTTTCGACATCAGGAGCACTGCCGCCGTCGGTGACCTCTGCATCTCCCTCAATATCCTGGTCTTCTTCCGCTTCTTCTCCATTATCCTCATCTGCATTTTCAGCATCTCCGCCATCCTGGGCGGTATCCTCAGCCTGGTCTGCTTCTTCTTCCTGGCCTGCTGTTTCATCAGATGTATTATTATCATTATCCTTATCATTATTTTCTGGATCGGCTTTTTCAGACGCCGGTGCCTGCTCGGCTGCTTCATCATCATTGCCGCCCAGGAATATCGCGGCAGATACAATAATGATCAATAAGAGCACAACCCCGATCAGCGTATTTAGAATAATATTGGTTTTTCTTCTTTTAGCCCTTTTCCCTGAGCGGGATGACCCGTTTGATTCTTCGAAATTGCCATTCACGTGTTTTTCTCCTCCCCATATATATGGTTGTCAACATTCTACCATGAGTGCCGGCAAAACATGAAGGAATTTGATGTTAGAAAAACTTGCCGGCTGCGGGCTTCTTCTATTCCATTTCTTCATCAAACCCATGGACAGCTTTAACCATATCCGCAAAAAGCGGATTGACTCCCCCTTCGTTCTCTTTGACTCCTAGATTGACTGCGACAAGGGCGTATTTGGGTTTTTCGTAAGGGAAGTATCCCGCAAACCATTTATTATGCAGCTGCTCTCCATCATCGAACTGTCCTGTCTCCGCAGTTCCTGATTTGCCGGCCACTGAATATGGAAGCTCTTTGAACCATCTTCCGGTTCCTTCTTCATTGACAACAACTTCTCTCAAAAGCTTCTGCAGTTTCATAGCCGTATAAGGGGATATTTTGCCGCCCCCTAAATCTTTGGACGGAAATTTCAGCAGCGAGGTTTCATTTTTATATTCAATTTCAGAGGCAACACGGATGCTTTCTTTTTTTCCGCCCTTGGCAATGGTGGCCATCATATTCGCCACCCCAAGCGGAGTGGCCCTCACTTCATGCTGTCCGATGCCGGTCAGGGCGACAAAATTGCTGTCCTTCTTGGCATCCTCTGAGTAAAATACCCGGCCTTCATCCTCCCGCGCGAGCTGATGGAAATCAGTGAAGTGATAGATATCCCCTTCCCAGCCTGACTTTCCTGTAAGAGACAGCTTTCCGGCATAGTCCTCCAGTATGGCAGGATCTATCTCTTTCAGTTCCTTGGCAATGGTTGCAAATGTATTATTGCAGCTCCTGGCAAAGCTGTCTGTAAAATTTAGCATTCCATGCTGGTAAACCGTGTCCGGCTGGCCATTGATTTTCCGGCTGCAGTCAAACTGCCTTTCCGGGCTGTCCAGGTTATAATCAATGGCTGCAGCTGCCACCACCGTTTTAAAAACGGATCCGATAATCTGCTGTTTGATCATTGCATTCACCAGGCCCCCGTCTTTATAAGGGGCCGTTTTATTGATCTGCGGCCTGGACACCATGGCAAGGACGGTATTATTCTCTATATCCAACAAAACCATCCCCCCATTCTGGATTCCATGCACATCTGCCAGCCGTTCTGCTTCCTCCTGAAGGGCCGCATCCAGAGTGGTTTTGATGTTGACAGGATAAAAAGGATTTGCAGGCTCGACATATTTGACGTTTATCCCAAACAGCGGGCCTCCTGCCGCATCCACATGGTAGACAAGTTTGGATTCGCCATCGGGCATCAGAAACTCATCAAAGCTTTCTTCAAGACCGGAAACGCCGATCACGGTATCTTCAGGAAGGTTTTTGCCGGGATAGCGCTTTTGCACCGCTTCTTTATTCTGTCCGGTGATGCCAATCAGCTGTTCTGCCAGATTATTGGCTAGGCTGTATTTTTTTTCAACAGCAAATACACCAGGTATCTTAAGTGAATTGATTTGTTCAGCTTGTACATCGGTCAATTCAATAGGCTTCGGCTTGCCATAGGCAAACGGCTCTTTTGCTCCTTTGATGCTATATAAAAGGGCAGTTTCCGATATGCCTGTGATGGAGGCGACCTTTTGCGAATCCCAATCCATATTTTTCAAAAATGGAAATAAAACCAGTACAGGTATTTCCTGATGGGTCAGGGGCTCGCCATTCCTGTCCAGGAAAGAGCCTCTCCCGCTGTCGATCACCATCTCCTGGGAACGCTGCCTGACGCTGGCATCCAGAAGATTGATATTATGAGCAGAAAAGTGTTCTGCTGAAACAAGCTGGATCTGGATGAGCCGCCCGATCAGCAGAACAATCCCCAGCATGAATATACTTATGACAATGATGGCCCTTTTTTTCCACATAAAAAACACCTCGTCAAAAGTGTTGACGAGGTGTGCCCATTTCAAACCATATTTATGAAAAAGACTGGTTCCTTATTTAATGCTTGTAATGCGGACGCTCATATCCCCGCCCGGTGTCTGAACTGTCACTTCATCCCCGACCCTTTTGCCCATCAGGCTTTTTGCGATTGGAGAATCATTGGAAATCTTTCCTTCAAACGGATCTGCCTCTGCACTTCCGACGATTGTGTAAGATTCTTCTTCTCCATCCGGAAGTTCAACAAATGTAACAGAGCGTCCTAGTGTCACTGTATCGCCGCTTGCCTCATCCTCTTCGATGATCTTTGCATTGCGGATCATATTTTCAAGGGTAGTGATGCGCCCTTCTACAAATGCCTGCTCTTCTTTCGCTGAATCATATTCAGAGTTCTCGGAAAGATCGCCGAAGCTGCGGGCGATTTTGATACGCTCTACAACATCTTTACGCTTTACTGTTTTTAAATGCTCCAGTTCCTGCTCAAGCTTTTCTTTTCCAGCCTGTGTCATTGGGAATACTTTTTCTGTAGCCAATATCCTTCACTCCTTCTAGAATCACAACCCCCATTTAGATTGTGCATTGGTAAGTATGTAAGCATCTGCTTTATTCGCAAATGCACAGGAGCGCGTCCTTTTGACAAAGGGCGCGCATGCTTTCTGTTCATTAGACTTATCTTAACATTTTTTCTATGCTATTGTTTCATAAAAATGACTTTTGTTCAAGAATTGTATGAATTTTTGTTACCATCAGGTCAATGGCCACGTGGTTATGGCCGCCCTCCGGGATGATGATATCTGCGTATCTCTTCGTCGGCTCGATGAATTGGTTGTGCATCGGGCGTACAACATTGACATATTGCTCAATGACTGAATCCATCGATCTGCCCCGTTCCTTAATATCCCTGAAAAGGCGCCTGATGATGCGCAAATCTGCATCGGTATCCACAAAAAGCTTCATATCCATAAGGCTGCGGAGCCTTTCATCCTCCAGTACAAGTATGCCTTCTAGGATGATGACATCCTTTGGCTCCACATGGATGACGTCAGTGGACCTTGTATGCATGGCATAATCATAGACAGGCTTCTCAATGGGTTCATAGCTCTGCAGCTTTTCGATATGCTCAATCAGAAGGTCGTTATCAAATGCAAGCGGATGATCATAATTTGTTTTCAGCCTTTCTTCAAATGGAAGATGGGTCTGATCTTTATAATAATAATCCTGCTCAAGCATTAAGATCGAATGACCCTTAAAGCTTTCATAAATCGCTTTTGTGACACTTGTCTTTCCAGAGCCGGATCCGCCGGCAACACCAATAACAACAGGTTTGCGATTCATTATGTTAAAACTCCTTCCGCATCATGTTGTTAGGGTATACCGGCTTGTCCAGTTTAAACTGGACGATTTGCAGCGGGTGGCGGGCAGCATCCAGTTCGTTGCCTTTTTCATCCCAGATTTTATCGACCACCTGTGTAAAGTTCTCGATTTCCGGGCCGAAAAATTCCACTTCCTGCCCCGGTGCAAATTTATTGCGCTGCTGAAGTGTGACGATTTGCGTTTCTTCATCATATCCAAGGACCAGGCCGGCAAAATCATTGGTCGTCTTTTTGCTATGATTTCCAAACATCTGCTCTTTATACCCTGGAACCCCTTCAAAGAAGGCAGGCGCCGTTTCCCTGTTCGCACACTTGTCCAATTCCTCCAGCCATTCCTGCCTGATCACAAAATTATCGGGATCCGCACAATAAGCATCAATGACCTTGCGATAAACACTGACAACTGTAGCCACATAATGGATCGACTTCATGCGGCCTTCAATCTTGAGGCTGTCGATGCCCAATTCAATCATGCGCGGTATCGATTCTATCAGCTTCAGATCCTTAGGGCTCATGGCAAAAGGTGCATCCTGTTCCTGGAATAACGGCACTTCCTCAGAGCCTTCCAGCTTGTACAAATCATAATCCCAGCGGCATGACTGGCAGCAGCCTCCACGGTTGGAGTCCCTTGCTGTCATGTGGTTGCTCAGCGTACAGCGGCCTGAATAGGCGATGCACATTGCGCCATGGATGAATGTTTCAATTTCAATATCCACTTTTTCCTTCATTTCACGGATTTCTTCGGCACTAGTTTCCCTTGCAAGCACAACCCGCTCAAGCCCTTCTTCCTTCCAGAACTGAACGGCCTTCCAATTTGAAAGTGACTGCTGGGTGCTCAGGTGAACCTCGATTTCAGGGGCAACCCTGCGGCAGGTTTCAATGATAAGGGGATCAGCTACGATAATTCCAGCCACTCCCGCTTCCTTGAGGCCGAGAAGATAGTCCTCAAGCCCGTCAATATTTTCGTTATGGGCAAAGATATTGGTCGTCACGTAAATTTTTGCACCATAGCTCTTTGCGAACTCTACGCCTTCCTTCATTTCCTCAAATGTAAAATTGCCGGCATTTGACCGGAGCCCATACTCCTGGCCGCCGATGAAAACGGCATCTGCGCCATAGTGGACGGCAATTTTCAGCTTTTCCAGGTTTCCGGCCGGAGCAAGAAGCTCAGGCTTTTTGACGATTACCCTTTTGCCGTCCACTATTTGCGAGATATTATCTTTAATTGCGTTCACGATAAAACCTCCTGATTATAAGTCAAAATAGGCTTAATAGTTTTGAATTAATATACGGTTTCTTTAAAGAAGAAGCCTGTATCCAGCGGCCTGCTGTCAGGCTGGATTTCTTCCGCCGCGTTCAGCAGATCATCTTTCACTTCTTCGTATTCTTCAGGACTTTCTGTGCACAAATCGATTGCTTTGCGGTAGAGCTTTGTGGTTTCCAGGATATAATCTGCAGATTTTAAGATACCGTCAATCTTGAATGAATCCACACCGGCCTCGACCATTTCCTGGAGCTCATCAATAATGCAGATATCATTAGGGCTCATGATATGGGTCCCGTTTGCGTCTTCAAAAATCGGATATTTATTCTCCCGTTCTTTATCATGAAGGAACATATTCTGCTCTTTCGCCCGGTTTTCGACCTTCATCGCTTTTCCCTGGTATTCATAATAGTTCCCGAGAAGGGAGCGCTTAGATTGGAACATGGCAGTCATGCCGTGAACCTGGACCTCGATTTCAACTTCTGCGTTTTCCTTGATTTCAATAATCGAATCCATATTGATTTCACGGGCAAGCACAGAGCGCTTGGCACCTTTTCTTCCCCAGTAGTTGCATGTATACCAGTTTGTGGCTGTTGTTTCTGTATTCCAGTGCAGCTTCATGTCAGGTGCTGCCTCACGTGCTGCCATCAATACAGCCGGATCGCCGAAAATAACCGCGTCTGCCCCTGATTCCTGCACAAAACGGATATAATCGCCAAGCTCGTCCACTGTTTCATTATGGAAAATGGCGTTCATAGCCACATACACTTTTTTGCCTTTTGAATGGGCCAATGTGATTGCTTCTGCTACTTGTTCCCTGCTGAATTCGCCGGCCAGCCTCAGGCCGTATCTCTGCTCGCCAACTACAAAAGCGTCTGCCCCAGCTTCCGCAAGCGGGATGATATCTTCTGTACCTGTTGGAGTAACAAGCAATTCAGGTTTTTTCATTGTGGTCACCTCTTTTTACTGATTGCAACGCCGTCGCCGACCGGAAGAATGACAGTATCATAATCCGGATGGTTCATCAGCCATGCGTTGAACTCGCTGATTTTCTTCACAAGACTGCGAATGCGCTTATTCTCGATCTCACTTTCACAGACTAGCCCTTTAAACAGGACATTGTCCGTTATGATCAAGCCGCCATCTGATAGCTGACGCGCATAGATCTCAAAGAATTTTTTATACTGGCCTTTTGCCGCATCGATGAATACCGCATCGTAAGGACCATATTTTAATGTTTCTCCCTCGAGCTCAAGGGCGTCACCCTCAAGCAGGGTGATCTGGTCTTCCCGGTCTGCAGCCCTGATATATCCGCGGGCCGATTCAATCCGCTCTTCATCCCTTTCAATTGTCACAATATGTGCATCAGGGATCGCGAACGACATCCGGAGAGCAGAGTATCCTATTGCTGCACCAACTTCAAGTATTTGCTTCGGCTTTTGAATCCTGAGCAGCTGGAGAAGCGCTTCTATCCCCGGCAGCTCCATGATGGGTACACCATTATCTTTTGCATACTCCTCCATCTCAAGGAAAAGTCCCGGCCGTTCAGGAATCAGTCCCTCTATATATCCATGTACTTTATCTGTCAGCAAGCAGTCTTCCCCTCCATCCTTTTACCGCCTGCAGCCCTCCGTTTCAGGCATGAAAAAATAGCGCACAACAGAGCGGATGTTTCGCAAAGCCTTAAGGAAGGCCGTACAGAAAAGGGCTTAAGTGAAGCCAATCCATGCTTGTCTGTGGTTCACGCTATCACACATGCGTATGAAGGATGCACAGGCTTACTGTGCAGAAAGATAATAATCGCTATATAGGCATCTGCCGGCAGTTCCGCTGCAGCGTGCCGGGCAGAAAGAATCCGCCAATTAAACAGTCTGTATAAAACACTTGAACTATTTTACCATAAACAAAAAGGGAATGCGAGTGTTTCCGCATTCCCTTTTTCTGGCCTCCCGAAACGCTTCTGAAGCAATTGCAGCACGTGCCGGGAGCCCTGAGTCATTTCTAATTATTTGTTATGTGTTCTGCTTTCTTCTCATTATGCTCATCAAGTGTGTTGGAGAATAGGACTTCTCCCTCCGGGGTGGCAAGGAAGTACAGGAAATCCGTGTCCTCCGGGTTAAGGGCCGCTTCAATTGACATGGTGCCTGCGTTGGCGATCGGACCAGGGGTCAATCCCGTGTTTTTGTACGTATTGTACGGTGAGTCCACTTCAAGGTCCTTATAAAGGACTCTCGACTTGTGTTCTCCCTTTGCATAAAGGACTGTCGGGTCAGTCTGAAGCGGCATGCCCGTTTCAATCCTGTTGTAGAATACGCTGGCAATTTTATTCCGGTCCACCTGCTGGGTAGCCTCTTCCTCGATGAGGGAAGCCATGGTCAAAAGCTGGTGCGGAGTCATATTCTGCTCTTCTGCCTGAGGGCTGTACTCTGCAAGCACCTCTCGTGTCTTATCGAGCATAACTTTCACAATCTCTTCCATAGTTGGATCTTCTTTATAAAATGGGTATGTTGCAGGGAAGAGATATCCTTCCAGCGGATATTTGATATTTTCATTCAGTATTTCTTCTGTCAGCACCTCTGGATATTGTTCCATCAATGTGCTGATGAATTCCTTATCATTAAGCTTGGCAAAAACATCCTCTTGCTTCTGCCCGGTTTTATCGGCAATAATACCGGATATCTGGTCAAGCTGATTGCCTTCAGGAATAGCCAGCTTAAACACGGCTTCCTGCACGACCTTTCCAGTCTTCAAGCTTTCAATAATTTCAGGGATCGTCATTGACGGATTCAGAGGATAATCCCCTGCCATGAATCCGGATTCGTTTTTAAGCTTAACATAATACTTGAAGACGCGGGCATCCTTGATGAGCCCTTTATCCTCCAGCAGGCGTGAGATCTCGCCAACGGAAGACCCGATCGGCACTTCAACGGGAATTTTCTTCTTATTGCCCGGATCAGTTGGCTCAAGAGCCGACTTTATGTAAAAGTAGCCTCCTCCGGCAACCAGGCCGACTGTAAGCACAAGGACTGCCGCAATGATCAGCACAATCTTGCGGACTACCTTTGCCTCACTCTGACGCTCCAGCATCTTTTGCCGAATCAGGTCTTTTTTAGAATTCTTTTCTTCAGCAGACATCTAATCCCCCTCAGTGTACAGGATTCTAAGGCTGTTTGGCCTGTTCCTTTATATAATCTCGCATTATTATACTATACTTTCAAAATCAGCGTGCGAAATTTAGCGAAAAACCAAAAATTTTCCACTCTTTTCCTTGAGAAAAGCGTAAGCGCCTTGCTCACCCTTAAGGAACCCAGCCTAATAACGCCACGTCCTGTGGCAACGCCTGCATGACACCCATCCCCGGGGGCCTTAAGACAACCCCCCCCCGGAAAGGCGTTCTTTTTGGGAGGATTGTCTTGTGACCTCGAGGGGGCAGGCCCAGCTGCTAGACAGTGATTAAATTAGAACAGAAAAGAAAAACCGGTCCCTCTAAAGGACCGGTTCAGCTCTTATTCTTCGCCTTCTTCTTCATCAAGGAAGGTATTGAGCATTTCCTCAATCATATCCCACTCTTCATCTGTTTCAACCGGCAGCAGGTCGCCTTCTTCACTTTCCCCAGGCACATATGCAGAAGCATGGATCTCGATGTCATCCTGATCATCTTCATCTGCTCCTACAGGATAGTATAATACGTAAGACTTGCCAAATTCCTCAGAGTCGAATGTGAAGAGCACCTCACATAATTGTTCGTTGCCGTCTTCATCTACGATTGTAATGTTCTTTTCTCCGTGTTCCATTATGCCACCTCATCATTTCCGGCTGTCCAGATATCCTTGAAGGATCATGCTGGCAGCCATTTTATCGATTACTTTTTTCCTTTTTTTCCTGCTTACATCAGCTTCAAGCAAAACGCGTTCTGCTGCCATTGTAGTCAGGCGTTCATCCCAAAGGACGACAGGAAGCCCGAAGAGCCTTTCTAGCTCGCCGGCAAAAAACTGGCTTGCTTCTCCCCGGGGACCAATCGTCCCGTTCATGTTCTTAGGGAGGCCTACCACAATGGTGCTGACATCGTACTCTTTAATTATTTTACCTAATTGATCAAAACCAAACTCTTTTTCTTCTTCATTAATGCGGATGGTCTCCAATCCCTGCGCAGTCCAGCCAAGCTCATCGCTCAGCGCTACGCCTACAGTCTTGGAACCCACATCCAGCCCCATGCTTCTCATAATAGTCTATCCCTCTCGCTGCTGCTTTAAATACGATTTGACCAATTCTTCAATTATCTCGTCCCGTTCAAGTTTCCGGATGATATTTCGTGCATCTTTATGGCGCGGGATGTATGCAGGATCTCCTGAAAGAAGGTACCCGACAATCTGGTTAATGGGGTTGTACCCTTTTTCTTGAAGTGCTTCATAGACTTGCAGAAGAACATCATTTACATCATGTTCAAATGGCTCCTCAGGAAAATTGAATCTCATTGTCTTATCAAATGAGCTCATCACATTACACCTCGCTTTTCTGCATTGCGGCCGGAACCGGCACAGTTCATGAAGCTTGTACCGGCTTTTCGGCCCCGCACAGCAAATGTTAATAGTTACCTACATTCTACACTACTTTCAAACGATATCAAACGGATTTTACCCATTCTTCCACAAATTGAAGCGCACTTTCCAGTTTTTCAGGATCTTTTCCGCCTGCCTGTGCCATATCCGGACGGCCGCCGCCTCCTCCGCCGCAGCGTGCTGCCACCTCTTTGATGACTTTTCCGGCATGATAGCCTTTTTCGATATAGTCCTTTGTCACAGCTGCGATGAGATTCACTTTCCCTTCATTCACACTGCCAAGCACGACAACTGCCGAACCGAGCTTCTGCTTCAGATCATCCGCCATATTGCGGAGGTTGTTCATATCTGCTGCCTGAACCTTTGCAGCCAGATAAGTGATCCCATTCTCTTCCTTGGCTTTTGAAACAAGGCTTCCAGCTTCAATATTGCCCAATTTGGCTGAAAGGGATTCATTTTCGCGCTGAAGCTGCCTCATTTCGCCGAGAAGTGCATCCACCCTGGAAGCCACATCCCGCGGGCTCGACTTCAGTGAAGCTGCGGCTTCGGTCAGGATATTGACCTGTTCCTTAAGAAGCTTGTAAGCTGCTTCGCCAGTCGCTGCTTCAATCCTTCTTGTTCCTGCGCCTATTCCGCTTTCAGAGATAATCTTGAACAAACCAATGGCCGACGTATTGCGGACATGGCAACCGCCGCAGAGCTCAAGGCTGTAATCGCCCACTTGGACCACTCTGACAACATCTCCGTATTTCTCTCCGAATAATGCCATTGCCCCCATTGCCTTCGCTTCATCGATTCCTTTGTTTTCTATGACGACATTCAGGCTGCTCCAGATCTTTTCATTGACGATTTCTTCGATTTTTTCCAGTTCATCTTCCTTCACTTGCCCGAAATGGGAGAAGTCAAAGCGAAGGCGGTCCGGACCAACAAGTGAGCCTGCCTGGTTTACATGCGTGCCAAGCACATCCTTGAGAGCCTGGTGCAATAGATGGGTAGCTGTATGGTTCTTAATCACTTTGTTCCGGGAATCCGGATCGACTTTCGCCGTGACGCCGGCTTCGGTTTCCAGAATGCCGCTTTCCACTACTGCACTATGCAGGTTCTGGCCGTTCGGCGCTTTTTGGACATCTTTAATGATGACCTTAACCCCTTCGCCCTCAAGAACGCCTTTATCGGCAATCTGCCCGCCGCTTTCTGCATAGAATGGAGTCTGGTCAAGAATCAGCTGCACTTCTTCGCCTGCCCCGGCTGCTTCGGCCACTTGCCCGTCCTTGATGATGACAGCGACGTCAGATTTCGCTTCAAGTCCCTCATAGCCGACGAACCGGCTTTCAGTCTTGATGTCGCCAAGCACACCTTCCTGGACCTTCATAGAGCCGACGTCCTGGCGTGCTGTACGCGCGCGTTCACGCTGGCCTTCCATTTCAGCTTCAAAGCCGTCCTGGTCGATCTTCATGCCTTCTTCTTCGGCATATTCCTCTGTCAATTCAACAGGGAAACCGTAAGTGTCATACAGGCGGAATACGTCCGAGCCCGGAATAATATTGCTGCCCTTTTCTTTTTCCTTCTTAATGACAGATGAAAGGATGGAAAGGCCGTCATTCAAAGTCTCGTGGAAACGCTCCTCTTCATTCTTGATGACCTTTTTGATGAATTCGGCCTTTTCCGTTACCTGCGGGTAGAAATCTGCCATGATTTCCCCGACAACATCTACCAGCTCAAACATGAATGGGCGGTTAATATTGATCTGCTTTGCATAGCGGACTGCCCTGCGAAGGAGTCTGCGCAGTACATACCCTCTGCCTTCATTGGAAGGAAGGGCACCGTCCCCGATTGCGAATGCAACTGTCCTTATATGGTCAGCTATAACCTTGAACGCTGTGTCCTGTTCATTGCTTTCCCCATATTTGCTTCCTGAAATCTTCTCCACTGCATGGATGATCGGCATGAACAGGTCTGTATCAAAGTTTGTTGCCACGTTCTGGACAACAGATGCCATGCGTTCAAGACCCATGCCTGTATCAATGTTCTTCTTTGGGAGCGGTGTATAAGTGCCATCCGGGTTATGGTTGAACTCGGAGAATACCAGGTTCCAAACCTCGAGGTAACGCTCATTTTCGCCGCCTGGATAAAGCTCAGGATCATTTTGGTCATCCCCATACTCTGGTCCCCTGTCATAGAAAATCTCGGTGTTCGGTCCGCTCGGGCCTTCCCCGATATCCCAGAAGTTGCCCTCAAGGCGGATAATCCTTTCTTCAGGCACTCCGATTTTATTCGTCCAGATGCTGAAGGCTTCTTCATCTTCCGGGTGGATGGTGACTGACAGCTTTTCTTTGTCAAATCCAATCCAGCGCTCATCCGTCAGAAACTCCCATGCCCAGTCGATTGCTTCTTCCTTAAAATAGTCGCCGATCGAGAAGTTCCCCAGCATTTCAAAGAAAGTGTGGTGGCGCGCCGTTTTGCCGACATTCTCGATATCATTTGTGCGGATTGATTTTTGGGCGTTGGTAATCCTTGGGTTTTCCGGTATCACCCTGCCATCAAAATACTTCTTCAATGTTGCCACACCGCTGTTGATCCATAGCAATGAAGGATCATCGTGGGGCACAAGTGGCGCACTCGGTTCTACAGAATGGCCTTTTTCCTTGAAAAATTCTAAAAACAGTCGGCGTATTTCTGAACCTGTAAGATTTCTCATTAGAATTTCCTCCTGATCTTATTTTGCCGCCATTGCTTCAAGTGCAGGGCAGCGAAGAATTCTTTAAAAACAACACAAAAAGCCCTCATCCCTGGACAGGGACGAGAGCTTGCTCGCGGTACCACCCTGATTACGAAAGTAAACTTTCGTCTCTCAAGCTCCTTAACGCGGAGAACGGCAGGGATTAGCTGCACTCAGGATTAGCGTTCTGTTATTCTTCATCCGGAATCCTTTCAGCCGCGGAATTCCTCTCTGGTGCACCACTTATAAAAGAGATGCCAGGATGGTCTATAACATACTCGATCCTTCTTCATGTTGTTCTTATCTTCAATTATCGTATAGTCGCATTATACTGATATGAAAATTGATTTGTCAATCTGTTCTTTTCAGGCGGTTTCATTTTTACTCCTGACATCCGCTATTCGGCTGCCGGTTTTGCTGGAAAGTGCCTTCTCGCATGGATGGCGCCTACTTTAAGGACGGCCAGCACTGGAACTGCCAATATAAGGCCGGCAACACCGGCGATTTCCCCGCCTGCCAGCAGGGAAAACATAATAAGGAGCGGATGCATATGCAGGCTCTTGCCTACAATCAGCGGAGACAGGATGTTTCCTTCCAGGAATTGAAGAACCATGACGATGACTGCCGCAAAAATGATCATTTTCACTGACATGGTAGAAGCAATCAGTACAGCCGGCACCGCCCCGATGATCGGGCCAAAATAAGGTATAACATTCGTTGCCCCGATGATTGCCCCTAAAAGAAGCGGATACTTTATGCCAGCAATCCAGAAGAACAGGGAACTCAACGCACCGATGACTGCACATACAAGCAGCTGCCCCCGTATATAGCTTCCCAATGATTTATCAGCATCCCGAAGGAACAGGCTTCCGCTTTCCCTCCATTTTTTTGGCGTGAGATACCAGACTGCTTTTTTCATCAGCAGGAAGTCCTTCAGCATATAAAAGGATATAAACGGAATAATGATCAGAATCAAAGCAAAGTTCAGAATAGCCCCTGCAAATGCCATCGCCCTTGAGAGAAGCCTGTCAAGAGAGGCTTCTAGCGACTGGATTCCTTCATCGATCCTGAGCTGGACAGGCTCAGGCCATTGGGACGTCTTCGACTGGAGAAGAAGAAGCCACTCCCGGTACTGGTCGGCCAGCTGCGGAGCGTGCTCAGCCAGGTCCCTGATCTGGACTATAATGGCCGGAAGCCCCTTGTAAAGCGCATAGCCTGCTCCCCCAAAGAAAAGGGTATAGATGATGATGACCGCCAGGCCGCGATGGAGGCCTGCTTCATGGAGACGCTCAACTACCGGATGAAGAAGATATGTAATAAACGCTGCAGCTGCAAATGGAAAGATAATAATAAAAAGCGTCCTGATGACCGGGAGCCACAACGGCTGAAGCTTTAAAAATGTAAATAAGACAATGAAAAGCAGCAGAAGGAAACCAAGCCTGTAAAACCATTTCAACCGGATATCCATTTTTCCCACCTCATTTGTAGTGTGAAGCAGGAAGCTTAAAATATGCAAAAATCCCCCGGAATGGGGGATAGAATCATGAAAATGAACGAACAATCCTGTTTTGAAGTTTCTTCATCTGCCTTGAAGACATGATGTCATTTTTTTGAATATAATTTTGGGCTGCCATGCCGGCGCCGATGAGAAGAGCTGTTGTCATTAGTCTGTTCATGCTGTCACCTCTTCTATTCATAGTATATAGCGGCGGTCATCTTCATCAAACAGGTCATCCAGGGAGCTCAGGGTCCCGTCTTCCTCTACCTGATGGGTGCTGATGACTCCTTTTGACAAGGACAGCTCAATGAAGCAGCTCCAGCAATAATATTGGTTTATCCCGATTTTTCCAATATCTTTGCTTTGGCAGTTAGGGCATTTTAACATATGGTGGACACCTCGCATTGTTTGGCAAGCCAGCCTGTTCAGAAAGAGCAAACGGCTAATTCTTAGCGTTAACAATGATGGCATCCTTTCCAAATGCAGGCGGTTCATCTGAATTGACTACCTTTTTTCCTTCGGTTATATCCGAAAAGAAGCCATCTGATAACTCATACCCTACAATCGTGCCCAATTCTTCCAGAAAATATACATCCTCCAGAAGGCCGAGCTGCTCCCCCTCACGGGAAATCAGCATCTTACCGCAGATCCGATGCTGATTTTCAAAGGTATAGCCGGAAAGACGTTTTACCGGAGAAAGCCCGGAAGCTGTTTTAATCATCACTCCGCCGCTGCCAAAGCTTGCAATGGATGCAAAGGGAATCAGAAATTTTTTTTTCAGAAATGCGCCTTTGCGGAGGAGAAGACCGGTGATGCTTCCTTCCTCTGAAATGCATATATCATGCACTTCACCGACTGAAGTCCCGTTCTCCATGTCAAAGACAGGCATCCCTTTCAGCAAGGAAAAAGTCCGCAAAGATCGTCCCACCTTCCCGAACATTATTATTGTCTGCCCCCCGCCCTTGAATTATGAGGCAAAAAATTTACCTTAACTAACAGGAACAAAAGCGTAAGCGCCTTGATCACCTTAAGGAACGCAGACTAAGAACGCCACGTCCTGTGGCAACGTCTGCATGACCAGCTTCCTGGGGGCCTCAAGGCAAACCTCCCGGAAAGGCGTTCTTTGCCTTTTTGGGAGGTTTGCCTTGTGACCTCGGCGCAGCTGCTGGACGTGGATCAAGAGTTGGAAATTTTCCACAAGTCTTTCAAATTGTAAAATCTTTAACAGAAAAAACCTGCCAGGCGACTGCGCCGGACAGGTTCATTCTCATTCTTTTTCAGCTCTTTCAATAATTTCATTTCTTTCTCCGCCATCTGAAAGCTCTTCAGAAAATTGGAGTTCTTCTCCGTTTCCGATCAGCTCTGATGATTTAATTTCTGCTGCGGGGAGATTATTGTTCGGAGCGCTTTCCTGATTCCATTTTCTCATTTGCCAGCACCTCTATAACTGAAATAGTGATATTCTTCAGTCTGTTCAGGAATCTGCCGGATTATGCTTTCTCTTCCAAAAAGTCATAAGGGGTGATGGATCCCATGCCTATCATGGGATCTGCATTCATGAGCTTTACTTCGTATGGAACCTCTTCGGCTTCTTCGCCTGCTTCTTCCTGGCCTGTCTGCTCTGGAGCTTCCCCAAGTGCATCCTGAAGCCGTTTTGTCAGGGAAGTCAGCCTTGCCTGCTCTTCCGCCCTCTGCACCCCGGATCTCAGCGCTGATTCTTCACCGCAAAGGATGAGAAACTGTCTGCTTCTCGTAATGGCTGTATAAATCAGGTTCCTTCTGAGCATGCGGTAATAGCTCCGGACGATCGGCATAATGACAATCGGAAACTCGCTTCCCTGTGATTTATGGACAGAGCAGCAGTAGGCAAGCGTAATCTGGCTGAGGTCCTGCCTTGTATAGGTTGCTTCGTTACCATCAAAAGAAACAACGATCATATCCTGCTTTTCGGTATTTTCCTTTGCATAGAAGACAGATACAATTTCGCCCATATCGCCGTTAAATACGTTATTTTCCGGCTGGTTGACCAGCTGAAGGACCTTATCTCCCACCCTGTATTTCACATCACCGAAAGATAGCTCCTTCCTGGTGCCATCAGGATTGGGGTTTAAAATTTCCTGAAGGATCTTATTCAGATTATCAATTCCTGCCGGCCCCCTGTACATGGGAGCGAGAACCTGAATATCCCTGGACCTGTAGCCTTTTTTCCTGGCATTCAGGACTACCTTTTCAACCACATCGGCAATCTGGGCAGGGCTGCACTTAAGGAATGATCTGTCGGCCTGCTGGACCGCGATATCATCAGGAAGACCGCCTTTTTTGATTTCGTGCGCCAGCTCAATGATGGATGAGCCTTCTGCCTGCCGGTAAATATCTGTCAGCCTGACAGTGGGCACTTTTTCTGAAAGAAGGAGATCCTTCAGCACCTGGCCGGGTCCGACTGAAGGCAGCTGGTCTTCATCTCCTACCAGGATGACCTGGATGTTTTCCGGCAAAGCCTTGAACAGCTTGTTCGCCAGCCAGATGTCTACCATGGAGGTTTCATCGACTATCAGGATTTTCCCTTCCAGCGGATTGTCTTCATGGTGGTCAAAGCCTTCCGTTCCATTCCAGCCGAGCAGCCTGTGGATCGTTACAGCAGGAAGGCCGGTCGATTCGGACATCCGCTTGGCGGCCCTTCCTGTCGGGGCGGCCAGGAGGAACGGGAAAGGCTCTTCCTTTTTATAATCCTTCGGTTCCAGTGAGCAGCCATGCAGCTCAGCGTACAGTTCGACTATGCCTTTGATGACTGTTGTCTTTCCCGTTCCCGGTCCCCCCGTCAGGATAAGCATGGGACTCATCAGAGCGGTCTGGATTGCTTCTTTTTGCGAAGGGGCGTACTGCACACCTATCCTTTCCTCAAGGCTGCCAAGGGCAAGCAGGAACTCCGACTCAGGGAATTGTTCATCATACTCGGTCTGCTGCAGCAGCTGCTTGATGCTCGTTACAAGCCCCTTTTCAGCAAAATAAAGTGAGGGCAGATAAATCTGCTTATCTTCTGCCATGATCTTGCCTTCTTCTTCGAGCTTGATAACTTCCTGGGAGATGGAGCTGTATTCTATCTGATCTCTTTTATTTTCTTCAAGAAGCGACCTGGCTTTTTCCAGGAGGGTGCGGGCATGCACATAAACATTTCCGTTCTGCATGCTTTCTGTTTCCAGGATATACAGGCATGCCGCCTTGATGCGGTCAGGATGGCTTCCTGAAATGCCAAGCTGGTAGCCAAGCTCATCCGCCCTGCCGAAGCCGATGCCTTCAATATCCTCAACCAGCTTATATGGATTGGTCTGCAGAAGCTGGACCGTCTCATCCTTGTACATCTGATAAATCTTTATGCTCAGCTGGGGGCCGAAGCCATACTGATTCAGTGCAATCATTGCCTGTTCCAGACCCTGATGCTCCATAAGTGTGTCGTAAAGGAGCTTTGCTTTTTCAGAAGGAAGTTTCGGGATCTCGTCCAGGAGGGAGGGCTGGTTGAGGATTCTGGAAATCGCATTCTCCCCAAGTTTATCTACGATAGATTCTGCCGTCTTTTTCCCGATGCCTTTAAAAAGCTCGCCGGAAAGATAGCCTACTACGCCCTGCTTGGTCTGGGGGATATCCTTTCGGAAATGATTCGCCAGGAATTGAAGGCCGAATTTCGGGTGCTCCTTGAATTCCCCATAGAAAATATACGATTCATGGTCATGCACCTTCGGGAAATAGCCTGTGATGACAGCTTCCTTGTCGTCATATTCATGATTCGTCTCTTCCACCCGGATCCGGAGCACTGTATATAGATTTGATTCATTATGAAAAATAGTCACAAGATGCTTCCCTTTGATGAATTTGCCCTGTTCGGCAAAAAGATCCAGAGAATCCTGCTTCTCCATCATTATTCCCCCTTCCTAAAAGCAGGCTGATTTTTTCGGTTTGTCAGCTTTTTTCAATCAATTTCTTGCCATATCCAGCAAGCATGTGATCCGGCTGGATTTCCAGTGCTTTATCGAACATTGCAAGCGCCTTTTCAGCTTCTTCCTTGAATCCATATGCTACACCAAGATTGTAGTAGCCATCGGCATGATCAGGGTCAATTTCCACACAGCGGCTGAACTGGACGATTGCTTCGTCAATCAATTCCTGCTGGGCAAGGCAGAGTCCGTACTGGAAATGGGCTTCAGCATCCTCCCCATTCAGTTCAGTGCTTCGCTGCAGGTAAGGCAGAGCCAGCCTGGCCTGATCCAGCTGCATCAGTGTGAGTCCGAGCATGAAATAATTATCGGCTGATTCGAGCCCCTTTCTCATTGCCTGTTCAAACATATTTTTGGCCAAATCCAGCTGGTCTGCTTCGAAATAAAGATTGCCTGCACTGTAATAGGCAGCAGCGGCATTTTCATCAATTTCAATGGCCTTTTGATAAAATTTAAGGGCTTGTTCGTTTTCCCCAGCCGCGGCAAGAACATTGCCCAGATTTATATATGAAACAGGGTCAGTGCCATTTTCACTGATGGCCTCCATGAAGACCTTGGCAGCTTCCTCCCATTTCCCTTCTCTCATAAGCTCAATTCCATGCTGGTTTTTATCCATATAAACCACTCTCCATCTATGTAATGCAAGGAAGCACGCGCAGATGCGTCCCACCCTGTTTCCTTAAAAAGCAATATTGCACCATAAGGGCGTCTGCAGAAATTATATCATAAAGACGCGGCCGATTTCTGCTTGGCGTAAGCCGATACTTCATTCCAGAAAAAAGCCCCGATTCCTGCTGGACCGGGGCATTGCTCAGCCGACATATGTCAGCATTTGTTCATTGTTGAATACGCGGTCGATTGTTCCGCCTCCAAGGCAGACTTCGCCATCATAAAACACGACAGCCTGGCCAGGTGTAACAGCTCTGATAGGCGAATGGAAGGTTACCTTTGCCTGTCCATTCTCAAGCAGTGTGACTGTTACTGAATTATCCGGCTGGCGGTATCTGAATTTTGCTGTGCACTCGAAAGTTTCGCCTGGCGCTTTTGAAACCCAGCTGACCTTGTCAGCAATGATGGAATCTGAAAAGAGCTTTTCATTGTCGAAGCCCTGGCCAACGTATAAAACATTGCGCTTCAGGTCCTTCCCGATGACAAACCAGGGATCGCCTGCACCGCCGATGCCAAGTCCATGGCGCTGGCCGATTGTATAGTACATCAAGCCGTCATGTCTCCCTACCGTTTCGCCTTCCATTGTTTCCATGCTGCCGGGCTGTGCAGGCAGATAGTTGCCAAGGAACTCTTTGAAATTGCGTTCGCCAATAAAGCAGATTCCTGTACTGTCCTTTTTCGCAGCTGTGGCAAGACCGGCCTTCTTGGCAATTTCCCTTACCTCGGATTTCTCTATGCTGCCGATCGGGAACATGACCTTGGAAAGCTGCTCTTCAGTGAGCTGGTTCAAGAAGTAAGTCTGGTCTTTATTTTCATCAAGTCCGCGCAGCATCTTCACGCCATTTTCCCCATGCTCCACTCTCGCATAATGCCCTGTCGCGAGGTAATCTGCGCCAAGGCTCATCGCGTGCTCAAGAAACGCTTTGAATTTAATTTCCTTATTGCACATCACATCAGGATTTGGCGTGCGGCCTGCTTTATATTCATCAAGAAAATACGTAAATACTTTATCCCAATACTGTTTTTCAAAATTAACAGCATAATAAGGGATGCCAATCTGGTTGCAGACCCTGATGACATCTTCATAGTCTTCTGTTGCGGTACAGACGCCGTTCTCGTCTGTATCGTCCCAGTTTTTCATAAAAATGCCGATAACATCATAGCCCTGCTCTTTAAGAAGCAGTGCGGCCACAGATGAATCGACACCTCCTGACATTCCGACGACCACCCGGGTATCTTTAGGGGATTTTGCCATCTTCCTCACCTCTCTTGTGTTTCGGCTTTTATCGTAAAGGGCAGAAATGTTTCCTTCTCCCCTTTGGCTGCTGCCAATATGACAGAGAGCTTATTTCCTAAGCCTCTGGATGATTTTTGCCGTTTCTTCCCCGGCTTTTGCAATCTGCTCCACGGAATTTGTAAATCCGAAGCTGAAGCGGATCGAATTGGCCAGCCGTCCGGAATTCTTTCCAAACATGGCGACTAGGACATGCGACGGATCGATCGATCCTGCTGTGCAGGCAGAGCCGCTTGATGCGGCAATCCCTGCCAGATCGAGATTGACGAGCATGCTTTCGACGTTAGTTCCGGGAAAGCTTAAGTTTAAAACATGGGGGAGCGTGTTATCAAGTAATCCGTTCGGGCAGAATTCCACACCGGCTTCCTCAAGCTTTGACATGAAGACCCGCTTGAATTCACGGTATTTCCGGACGCTTTCCTCCCTGTTTTCGGAGGCAATGCTGACAGCTACCTGAAAACCGGCTATAGAAGCAACATTTTCCGTGCCTGCACGGCGCTTCCTTTCCTGTTCCCCGCCATACATCCTCGGGGAAAACAGCTTTGCAGCCTTGTTTTTATACAGGAAGCCGATCCCTTTTGGCCCATTGATTTTGTGGGCCGATACTGAAAGGAAATCCACATTCAGTTCATTCACATCCAGTTTTTCCAGCCCGTATGCTTGGACAGCATCAGTATGGAAATAGGCAGGATGATCCTTCAGGAGTGCACCAATTTCCCTGATCGGCTGGATGGTCCCGACCTCGTTATTGCCGTACATGATTGTCACGAGAATCGTGTCATCCCTCAGCGCTTTCCGGACATCTTCCACTTTTATAATCCCGGTTTCATCTACAGGGAGAAAAGTGACTTCAAAGCCCTGCTGTTCAAGCTGCCTGCAGGTATGGAGAACCGCATGGTGTTCAATCTCAGTTGTTATGATATGCCCTCCGTCCGGGCGGCCTGCAGCAGTTCCAAGGATCGCCAGGTTATCAGCCTCTGTGCCCCCGCTCGTAAAGATGATATCAGTTGCATGCGCACCGATGCTCCTGGCAAGGGATTCCCTTGCTTCATCGACAATATTCCGTGCACTTCTTCCATAAAAGTGGATACTCGACGGGTTCCCGAAATCTGACTGCATTACTTCAAGCATCCGCTCAATGACGCGCGGATGCATGGGAGAGGTTGCAGCATGATCAATATAAATTCTATCCAATCCATTCACCTTCTAATTGAATTCCTTTTATACAGCTATGCCCAGCTGTGTGTTTTTTAAAATCCAGCCCGCTCGCAAAAAGCCGGTGCCGGGACTAAATATAAAACATATAAGCATCAGATTCGCCGCTGTCTGTATGGTTTGCCAGATCCTCCAGCGTCGTGCTGTCCAGCACTTCCTTGACAGCATCCCTGATCCTCATCCAAAGCTCTCTTTTCGCAGGCTCTTCGTCTTCAATGCCTTCGACAGGGCTGATCGGCCCTTCAAGCACCCTGATGATATCGCCTGAAGTGATATCGGCAGGCTCATGGCCAAGCACATATCCGCCATAGGCACCGCGAATGCTTCTGACAAGTCCGGCGTTGCGGAGCGGAGCAATCAGCTGCTCGAGATAGTGCTCGGAAAGATCATTTGTCTGGGCGATAGATTTCAAGGAGATCGGCCCTTCTCCATGTTTTTTAGCCAATTCAATCATAATAGTCAAGCCATAGCGGCCTTTAGTGGAAATCTTCATGAACTTGCACCTCGATCTTGTTCTTTTAATGAAGGAGCACTTATGCCTCCCTTTTTGCTGCGCAGCTTTTCAAGCCATTTATCTGTCAATGTCTGGCATTGCGGCAGGGCAAGCCCCACCAGCGGCCCGATGACAAGCGTATAAAGAATTGTCGCCCAGAAAATCGGTCCGCCTAGCAGCCAGCCTGCAGCCAGGACCAGCAGCTCCATAGCACCGCGGACATCGCGGATTTTCCGGCCAGTCTTGGCTGCCAGGGCAATCATCAAACTGTCACGGGGCCCTGCCCCGAATTGGGCGGAGATATAAAGCCCCATTCCATAAGCATTAATAATGATGCCAGCGACAAGCATAATTATTTTTCCACCCAGACTGCCTGGAGTCTGCATGAAAGGCAGCATCATGTAAAAATCAATGAACACTCCGATTAAAAGCATATTCAGAAATGCCCCGACTTGGGGGATCTCCCCTGAAAGCAAGGCAGCGGCCGTCAGAATGACGAGCCCTACAATGATTGACCAGCTTCCGATCGTCAGGCCTGCCTGATAAAAAAGGCCGACATGGAGGACATCCCAGGGTGTTGCCCCAAGCTCGGCCTTTATAAGGAGCACGATGCCAAGGGCCATAATGAGAAGGCCTGAAAAAAACACTGCAAAACGGGGCCCTGTCTGCCCTTTTCTTTTTCTTATCATTGGTTTCTTCTGCTCCCTGTGCCAGAATGGCTTTTATATTAAATTTTACCAAAATGCTTAGTAATTATATAGACTTTTGACATTATAGCATATTTTCGTGTCTTTATGCAGAAGGCGCCCGCCCTTCTGCTGCCGGCAGGAGCCTTCCTTTTTCCTTTAGAAACCCATTTGCGGTACACTAATGATAAGAATCGGATCGGGAAACCGCTCATCCGCTATCAACTACATTGGCTGGAGAGATGCATAATGAATACCAAGCCGCTTGCCTTCCGCATGAGGCCTAAATCAATTGAAGATATCATCGGCCAGGAACATCTGGTCGGCGAAGGGAAAATCATATACAGAATGGTGAAGGCAAGGCAGCTTTCTTCCATGATCCTTTACGGGCCGCCGGGGATCGGAAAGACTTCGATAGCCAGCGCCATTGCCGGCAGCACACAATTTGCCTTCCGGACATTGAATGCTGTTACAAATAATAAGAAGGATATGGAAGTTGTGGCTGCTGAAGCCAAGATGTCCGGAAAAGTCATACTCCTCCTTGATGAGGTTCACCGCCTGGATAAGGCCAAGCAGGATTTTCTCCTTCCTTACCTGGAGAATGGGATGATCGTGCTGATCGGCGCCACAACAAGCAATCCCTACCATGCAATCAATCCCGCAATACGGAGCCGCTGCCAAATCTTTGAGCTTAAGCCGCTTTCTGAAGAGGATATAAAGAAAAGCCTGCTCAGAGCCCTGCAGGACAAAGAAAACGGCTTTGGGAATGAAAAAGTTGAAATAGATGAGGATGCACTGTCCCATTTGGCTTCTTCCTCCAACGGGGATGTGCGCAGCTCCCTTAATGCCCTTGAGCTGGCAGTCCTCTCAACAGAAAAAGATGAAAATGGAGTGATCAGCATTTCTCTCGGTACTGCCGAAGAATGCCTGCAGCGAAAAAGCTTTGTCCATGATAAGGACGGTGATGCCCACTATGATGTGCTGTCTGGATTCCAGAAAAGCATCCGCGGCAGCGATGTAAACGCCGCCCTTCATTATCTGGGAAGACTGATAGAAGCCGGAGATCTTGTGAGCATCAGCAGGAGACTGCTTGTCATTGCTTACGAAGATATCGGGCTTGCAAGCCCGCAGGCTGGTGCCCGCACCCTCGCAGCCATTGAAACCGCTGAAAGAATCGGGTTTCCGGAGGCGCGCATCCCGCTGGCAAATGCAGTGATTGAATTATGCTTATCTCCCAAATCAAACTCAGCTTATTCTGCCCTTGATGCAGCAATCGCCGATATCCGGGCCGGCAAAAGCGGCGAAGTGCCCCAGCACCTGAAGGACGCCCATTACAAAGGCGCCAAGGAGCTTGGCAGAGGGATTGATTATAAATATCCCCATGATTTTCCCGGAGGCTGGGTGAAGCAGCAGTACCTGCCTGATAAAATAAAGAACAAAATCTATTATGAGCCTAAAACAACCGGTAAATTCGAACAGGCCCTCGCCGCTATATATGAAAAACTTAACAAAAGCAGATGAAGAATCTCAACTTACAAAGGGGCTGTCCACACACAGGGACAGCCCCTTTTGTTGAATAAGATCATTTGTGCAGGTGACGATAAGAAATAAAGGAAAAGGAGGGCGGAGCATGACAGCCAAAAATAAAAAATGGACTGCCGAAGAGGACCGGCTCCTCATGGAAGCAATCGAAGAAGGAACAAACCAGGGACGTACGAAACAGGCCTGCTATGAAGATGCCGCCCAAAAGCTTGCAAGAACGGCTACTGCCTGCAGGGCAAGGTATAACAGTCTGCTGAAATATCAGGACGCTCCTTCTGTGAAGCAGGATGATTGTGAAGATCCTGCTCCTGGAGATATCCTGGACCTCAGCAATGGATTAGCATTCCTTCAAAAGCTGCAGTCCTTAATTCCGCTCGTAAATGAACAAAAAGCACTGCAGGAGGAGTCGGCCAAACTCGCAGAAAGAAACAAGCTCCTGGAAAAGGAATTAGAAGACAAACATTCAAAACTTCAGGAATACCTTCAGAAATATGAGGAAATGTTCGGGATACTGAAAGAAGCGGGGATCATGGCCGAGGAAGCTGGAATTGGGGTTAAAGTGGTTCATTAAAATATTGTCTAATTTATTGTAACCAATTGGAATAGATTGCAGATCTTTTCATTACCGAATAAAGTTATCAAACCCTGTTGATTGGAGTGCAAGGCACGAAGACTCCTGCGGGAAATAGCGGAAGAGTTGAGACCCCGCAGGAGCTTGCTCCGAGGAGGCTCAACTCCGCCCCGCGGAAAGCGAAATGCCTGGAACGCAAATCAACAGCCCCCCTCTAAAAAGGAAAATTGATCCCAATGCAATCAAATTTAATTTCCGAAGGGTATATAAGTGTTAAGATCTCCAACCAAAGGAACAAATACAGAGATAATGCCTTGTAATGAGGACTTAATAAATTTAATAGTAAATCCTAGCACTCCCGAACAAAGTTATGAACCCTGTTGATTGGAGTGGAAGGCACGTAGACTCCTGCGGGATTGCAGCGGCAGAGCTGAGACCCCGCAGGAGGGACGACGAGGAGGCTCAGCGCCGCCCCGCGTAAAGCGAAGTGCCTGGAACGCAAATCAACAGCCCCCTTCCAAGTGGAAAATTTCGTCTTGAACACATATAAAAGAGCACCACAGTAACTGCAGTGCTCTTCAACAAGGCTTCCTTATTTATCATTAACCCTAACAATCTTAATATCCTTCAGCAGATCCCTCACCACATAGCTTGCCATGACCAGTCCGGCTACAGAAGGAACAAATGCGTTCGAAGAAGGAGGCATTTTCGCTTTGCGGATTTTGGCATCGTCCTTGCCTACTTCCTTCCTTACCTCCTCACGGATCACAATCGGGCTTTCATCTGAAAACACAACCGGAATCCCCTTGCGGATTCCTTCTTTGCGCAGACGGGTGCGGATCACCTTGGCAATCGGATCGGTATGCGTCTTAAAAATATCAGCAATCTGGAACCTGGTTGGATCCATTTTATTGGCTGCGCCCATGCTCGAAATCATCGGGATGTCCCTCTTCAGGCACTCCTTGATCAGGTGAATTTTATAAGAAATCGTATCACTGGCATCTACTACATAATCCAGCCCGTAAGCAAAAATCTCCTCATAAGTTTCTTCTGTATAAAACATTTTTAAAGCGATCACTTCACAGTCAGGATTGATGTCCTTGATGCGTTCCTTCATTAAATCTGCCTTCGGTTTCCCGACAGTCGAAACCAAAGCAATGATCTGGCGGTTGACATTGGTAATATCAACATCATCCTTATCAATTAAAATGAGCTTCCCGACTCCTGAACGCGCCAATGCTTCTGCAGCAAATGAGCCCACTCCTCCAATTCCAAGGACTGCCACTGTACTGTTTTTCATTGTTTCAAGGCCTTCCTGGCCAATCGCAAGTTCGTTTCGTGAAAATTGGTGCAGCATATATCTCAACTCCATTTTCATTTTTTGAATAAATATGCCTGTATCAGGGGCATTTTCGCTCATACGGCCCCTTTATCTCTTATGTATCTATTACCCGATAATGAATATATCATACTTCATTATAAAAACAAGTATTTCTATGGGAATTAAGGGCAGTGAACAATAAAAAAACCACGCCTGTAAGCATGGTTTAGCATTCGTATGTAAGAAGAGTCCCAATTGTGCCGTCGCCTTGGATGCCTTCGTTTTGAACCCGCACTCAGCAGGTGGGTGCCCTATTCCCGCTTGTGTAAGTCCCCTAGCCAGAGGCGTTTACGCCGCAAGGAAATCCGGGCTCCCGAAGGAATAATGTTAGGTCAAAATGTCAGGTGAAACAACGAACACATTAGGACTCTTCTGTTATTGATAGTATAGTATCATATCCCGCCTGCCAGTATCAAGGAATAAGGGATAGGTAATTACTCACTTTTTTTCAGGTTAAGCTGCAGGTGAAGGTCGTTCAGCTGTGCCTCGCTTACTTCGCCGGGTGCATTGGTCAGGAGACAGCTTGCACTTGCCGTTTTCGGGAAAGCGATCGTATCCCTCAGGTTCGAGCTTCCGGCCAGCAGCATCACAAGGCGGTCAAGGCCAAGCGCAATGCCGCCGTGCGGAGGAGTACCGTATTCAAACGCTTCGAGCAGGAATCCGAATTGCTCCCTTGCCTCCTCCTTGCTGAAGCCAAGAACAGAGAACATTTTTTCCTGGATCTCGCGTTCAAAGATACGCAGTGAGCCTCCGCCGAGCTCATATCCATTCAGCACAAGGTCATAAGCCTGGGCCTTTACCTTTGAAGGATCAGTATCAAGGTATTCCAGGTCTTCGCGGTTTGGCATTGTAAATGGATGGTGGGCAGCATAGTAGCGGCCTTCTTCTTCATCAAATTCAAGCAGCGGCCATTCTGTCACCCAAAGGAAATTGAAGAGGGACTGGTCGATAAGTCCAAGCTCTTTGCCAAGCTTCAGGCGCAGGGCCCCAAGTGCGTCAGCGACGACGCTTTTCTTATCGGCCACAAATAGGAGCAGGTCTCCTGTCTCGACTCCCAGCAGTTCTTTAATAGCTGCCTGCTCTTCCTCTGCAACAAATTTTGCAATCGGCCCTTTTAAGCCTTCTTCTTCTGCTTTCAGCCAAGCCAGACCCTTAGCACCATATCTTGAAGCAAATTCTGTCAGCGCATCAATGTCCTTGCGGCTGTATTTGGAGGCAGCGTCTTTCACATTGATTGCTTTGACTTCCCCGCCGGAAGAAATCGCACCTGCAAATACTTTGAAGCCTGAATTGCTCAGTGTTTCAGAGAGGTTGACCAGCTCCATTGCAAAACGGGTGTCCGGCTTATCAGAGCCGTAGCGGTCCATCGCTTCCTGATAGGTCATGCGCTGGATGGGCAGTGTGATATCAATGCCCTTAACCTCTTTCATCACCTTCGTCATCATCTGCTCTGTCATAGAAATGATGTCTTCCTGGCTCATAAAGCTTGTTTCAATATCGATTTGCGTGAATTCCGGCTGTCGGTCTGCACGGAGATCCTCATCACGGAAACAGCGGGCAATCTGATAGTATCTTTCAATTCCGCCCACCATTAAAAGCTGCTTAAAGATTTGAGGAGACTGCGGCAAAGCATAAAACTCGCCAGGATGGACCCTGCTTGGAACGAGATAATCGCGGGCTCCTTCAGGTGTACTCTTCGTCAGGATAGGCGTTTCAATATCAAGGAAGCCCTCGCTGTCCAGGTAATCCCGGATTGACTTTGTCACCTGGTGGCGCATCTTGAAGGTTTCGAACATAACGGGGCGCCTGAAGTCAAGATAGCGGTATTTCAGTCGCACATCTTCCGATACATCTGTCTGGTCAGCGATCACGAACGGCGGTGTCTTCGCTTCATTGATGATTGTTACTGCTTCTGCACTGACTTCAATCTTGCCTGTAGGCAGGTTTTCGTTAATTGTGCCAGGTTCCCTTGCAACAATCTTTCCTTCCACACTCAGTACATATTCATTCCTGATTTTTTCAGCTGCAGCGAGAGCCTCAGGGGAAGTTTCAGGATTGAACACTACCTGTACCAGTCCCGTGCGGTCCCTTAAATCAATGAAAATCAATCCGCCCAAATCACGGCGTTTCTGAACCCAGCCTTTGAGTGTAACTTTTTCACCTATGCTTTTTTCTGTTACTTCTCCGCAGAAATATGTTCTCCCAAACATACATTAACCCCCTATAAGCTCTTTTAATTGGTCTATGAATGAATCCAGGCTGACTTCGGTCTGATCACCGGTTTCCATGGACTTCACATTGATCTTGCCTGCTTTCAATTCATCTTCCCCAAGGACGGCTACATATTTTGCGTTCATGCGGTCAGCTGCCTTGAATTGTGTTTTGATCTTTCTGTCCAGATAATCTCTTTCTGCGGAAATACCTGCCATGCGCAGCTTATGCAGGAGGCCGACAGAATAATCCTTCGCCTCTTCCCCAAGAGCCACGAGATAGCAGTCAATTCCTTCATTAACAGGAAGCTTGATACCTTCTGCCTCCAAAGCTGACAGAAAGCGTTCAATGCTGAATGCAAAGCCGATGCCCGGTGCTTCCGGTCCGCCGATTTCCTCAGTCAGGCCATTATAGCGCCCTCCGCCGCAAAGAGTCGTGATCGCTCCGAAGCCTTCAGCATCACTCATAATTTCGAAGGCAGTATGGTTATAATAATCCAGGCCGCGCACGAGATTTGGATCGACCGTAAAGTCGATGGATACATCCGCCAGGTACTGCTGCACTTTCTCAAAGTACTTCTTTGAATCTTCATTGAGAAAATCGAGAATGGAAGGGGCAGTCTGCATCAATTCGTGCTCTCTGTCCTTTTTGCAGTCCAGAATCCTCATCGGATTTTTTTCCAGCCTGTTTTGACAGTCAGAACAGAACTCTCCGATCCTCGGCTTGAAATGGGCAATCAGCGCCTCGCGGTGGCTGTTCCTGCTTTCTTTATCGCCCAGGCTGTTGATGACCAGCTTGAGCTTCTTCAGTCCCAGTTCTTTGTAGATGCTCATAGCCAGGGCAATCACTTCTGCGTCAATGGCTGGATCCGAGCTCCCCAGCGCCTCTACCCCGAATTGTACAAATTGCCTGAAGCGGCCTGCCTGAGGGCGTTCATAACGGAACATCGGGCCTGTGTAATAAAGCTTTACAGGCTGATTGGCATTGCCATGCATCTTATTTTCGACAAATGACCGTACAGTCGGTGCAGTGCCTTCAGGCCTCAGTGTCAGGCTGCGCCCGCCGCGGTCCTCGAAGGTATACATTTCTTTTTGGACGATGTCCGTTGTATCTCCGACCCCTCTCAGGAAGAGTTCGGTATGCTCGAAAATTGGCGTCCGGATTTCCTGGTACTGAAACCTGCTGCACAGCTCTCTCGCTTTTCCTTCAATATACTGCCACTTTTCCGATTCTCCAGGAAGGATATCCTGGGTACCCCTCGGTATATTCATTGCCATTTCCTGTTTCCTCCTAGCATTCCTATGTATACTAACAGGGCACACCGGGGACATGCTGCGCTTTTTAAATGCAAAAAACTCCCGTCCCTTGTATTCCCATACAAGGGACGGGAGTTAGATCCCGTGGTGCCACCCTAATTGAAGGCATAACCATCATGCACTTCCACTTTTACAGTTAACGCCTGTCAACGTTCAGCCCCTACTAAAACGGTCCGCTTTTTCAGGGAGAATCCTACGGAGTGTTCATTCATCAAGCTGCCATGCAGAAATGCTTTCAGCCCAGGGCATTTCCTCTCTTTTCACACATTTCTCAACTACTGTTCTCCATCATCAGTGTTCAATATGAATAGTGATTTTATTTATCTAATCATAAAGACCATTTCAGCCATTGTCAAGGGGTAAAAGAGACGGTGACAGTATTTCCGGAAGGCTCTTTCCCCTGTGCGGCTGCACCTCTCTAGGAACGCTCAAGCTTCCTCTTCAGCTTCCTGACATCCCCGATGCTGAGGCCGAATTCCGAAGCAAGTTCGTACATGCCGGAACCCTGCTCCTTCTGGATGAAATCGTGGAAGTCCACTCCAAACAGCTGATTTCCGTTCTCATGGGCATGCATGCCCTTTTCTCCAAATCTCATCAGACCACCCTACCCGAAAAGTTTTTTATTCTTTCAGTATGTCTTGAAAGCCTCTTAAACATTCCCTTGGCAGCCAATTAAATTGCCTTTTCAGCTAATGGCTAAAATTGGACAGCAAAATTCCGATATTAACAGCAGGGGTTTTATGTTCTAAAATAGAACTTATATTTATACACTCCATGATTTTGCAAAAGGAGGGGACTTTTTGTTAAAAAGCAGCAACATATTACTATTTCTATGCTTCATCCTTTTAGCAGGGGGAGTATGGAGGCCATCCGAAAGCACTGCCGCATCCGGCGGAACAGCACTGATCGCAGACAGCGGAGTGAATATCCGCGGCGGCCCGGGGCTCAGCTATTCGATTGTCAAACAGGCAGCCAAAGGGGACCGGTATCCGATCCTGAAGGAAAGCGGGGACTGGCTGCAGCTCAACCTTGGCGGCGGATCGACAGGATGGGTTGCGGGCTGGCTGGCAGTGAAGGAAGCTGGAAAGAAAGAATCCGCCTCTGTATCTTCAGGCGGGACTGTCACAGCTGATGGATTGCGGGTCAGGTCAAATCCCGGTACAGATGCCTCGGTCATAGCTGTCCTGAATAAAGGGCAAAAGGCCGGCATTATTGAAAAAGAGGGAAATTGGGTCAGGATTACCGGCTCATTCGGAAATGGCTGGGTCTCCGCAGATTTTATCACAGAGGGAAGCAGCAAAGCCGAAGCAGCTTCGGCTGCTGAAGGAACAGTCACAGGTGATTCATTGAACGTCAGGAGCGCTCCCGGAACACAGGGCACGGTCCTCGGGAAGCTTCAAAGCGGTGACAGGGTCAGCATTGTATCCGATAACGGGAGCTGGACAGAAATTATCTTCCGCGGCAATCATGCATGGGTGAGCAGCGAGTTCATTTCTTCTTCCAAAAGCTTAAGCCAGAACCCAAGTGCCGGCAGCAGCGCGAAGCCATCAGGAAGACTGACGGGAACAGTTACTGCCCAGACCTTAAATCTCAGGGATACAAGCTCCTTGAATGGGAAAGTTCTCGGATCGGTTTCAAAAGGCGAAACCTATTCAATTATTGAAGAAAAGAACAATTGGGCAAAAATTGAGTACAAGCCCGGTTCATATGGCTGGATAGCAGCATGGTATCTCGATAAGTCAGAGGTTTCCCCTGCAAACGGCAGCAAACCGGCAAAAGGCAGCACCATCACCATACTACATAACGGAACAAATATCAGGAAAGATGCCAGCACAGGAAGCTCTGTGCTGCAATTGGCCAACTCAGGGGAATCGTTCGAGGTGCTGGGCCGTGAGAAAGACTGGTACAAAATCAGCTTGGACGGGAAGGCAGGCTATGTAGCCGGATGGATCGTTTCCTTGAGCGGAAGCTCGCCCCAGATCGAAAAGCCGGGCGCAGAGCTTCACCTGCAGGGGAAAACCATCGTCCTTGATCCCGGCCACGGCGGCCGCGACAATGGCACAACCGGAGCGCGGGGAACCCAGGAGAAAACTGTTACCATTCAAACAGCCCAGCTTCTGTACAGCAAGCTGAAAGCTGCGGGCGCCAATGTAATCTTAACAAGATCCACTGACACCTATATCCCGCTCAGCTCGAGGGTCGGCTCCGCATCATACCATAATGCCGATGCTTTCATCAGCCTGCATTATGACAGCATAAATGACAAAAGTGTCCGCGGCATGACGGTTTACTATTATCATGGATTCCAAAAGCCTCTCGCCGAGAGCGTCCACAGCTCCCTGGCCGCCCAGACGAAGCTGAAGGACCGCGGTGTGCGGGCCGGCGATTATTTTGTCATCAGAGAAAATAATAAAAATGCCATTCTCCTTGAATTAGGCTATCTGAGCAACCCGGCAGAAGAAATGCTCGTTACCTCCCCTCAGTATCAGGAGGCAGCTGCAGCCGGCATTTATCAGGGCCTTGCCCGGTATTTTAAAAGATATTAATGCGATAGAGAGATCCTTCAAATTGAAGGTCTCTCTATTTTTTCAAAAAAAAAAACAGCCTTCTCAGACTGTCATTTGCTTTCTATTATCAGTGTGACCGGTCCGTCATTCACCAGGCTGACGTCCATCATGCTGCCAAACTGCCCTGTTTCTGTTTTAATGCCCTTTTCCCGGAGAAGCCCATTGAACGCCTCATAGATTTGAAGGGCATGGTCAGGCCTGGCCGCTTCCATGAAGTTTGGCCTTCTTCCTTTACGGCAGTCGCCGTATAGAGTGAACTGGGACACAGAAAGAATTTCTCCCCCAACATCCAGCAAAGATCTGTTCATCTTGCCCTCTTCATCTTCAAATACGCGGAGATTGGCAATTTTATCAGCCAGATATTCAGCATCTTTCACCCCATCCTCATGGGTGACGCCCACTAGCAAAACAAATCCGCGGGAAATGCTGCCTACAGCCTTTCCTTCTACAGTCACACTCGCTTCTTTGCTTCGCTGAACAACTACTCGCATTTTGTATACCCCTTAGTTCATGATACGTCTGACAGAATAGATGTCAGGAATCTGCTTGATGCGGTCCACAACTTTCTGCAGATGGCTTACATTTGTGATGCTGATCGACATATTGATGGTAGCCATTTTATTGCGGTCCGATTTGCCAGACACTGCAGATATATTTGTTTTGGTTTCATTGACGGCCTGCAGCACTTCGTTCAGAAGGCCGCGGCGGTCATAGCCGTTGATTTCAATCTCGACATTATATTCTTTTTTATCATTGAGGCCTGTTTCCCATTCAACCGGGATGAGCCTTGCTTTGGCATCGGCAGTATCAATATTGGTACAGTCTGAACGGTGGACAGACACCCCCCTGCCTTTAGTGATAAAGCCGACAATTTCATCTCCCGGCACTGGATTGCAGCAGCGGGAAAGTCGGATCAGGAGATTATCAATCCCTGAAACCCTTACGCCAGATTCCCTTTTCTTGACAGAAGGGAAGGATTTCAATTCCGAAACGGCATTGGAGATATCGGTAACCTGCTCCATATCACGCTTTTTCCGCCATTTTTCGGTCAGACGGTTTGCGACCTGCAGAGCCGTGACGCCATTATAGCCGACGGCGGCATACATATCCTCTTCACTGGCAAAATTGAATTTTTCAGACACTCTCCGGACATTCTCGGCAGTCAGGATTTCTTTGATGTCAAAATCCATATTGCGGATTTCTTTTTCAACCATCTCTTTGCCTTTTTCGAAGTTTTCGTCCTTCTGCTGCTTTTTGAAAAATTGGCGGATTTTATTTTTCGCCTGAGTCGTCTGGGCAAGCTTCAGCCAATCCTTGCTCGGCCCATAGGAATGTTTGGACGTGAGAATCTCAAGGATATCACCGGTCTTCAATTTATAATCCAGAGTGACCATTTTTCCGTTAACCTTTGCACCAATTGTTTTATTGCCGATTTCGGAGTGAATCCGATAGGCAAAATCAATCGGGACAGACCCTGAAGGCAGCTCGATGACATCTCCCTTTGGCGTAAATACAAACACCATATCAGAAAAAAGGTCAATTTTCAGCGATTCCATGAATTCTTCTGCATTCACGCTATCATCCTGAAACTCGAGGATTTCCCTGAACCATGTCAGCTTTTCTTCGAAAGAAGAGCCTTCATTGACAGTTTTGCCTTCTTTATATGCCCAGTGGGCCGCAATCCCGAACTCTGCGATTTGATGCATTTCGGTTGTGCGGATCTGCACCTCAAGCGGGTCGCCCTTTGGGCCGATGACCGTTGTATGCAGAGACTGGTACATATTCGCCTTCGGCATGGCGATATAATCCTTGAACCGCCCGGGCATAGGCTTCCAGCATGTATGGATGATGCCCAGGACAGCATAGCAGTCTTTAATGCTGTTGACCACAATGCGGACCGCAAGCAGATCATAGATTTCATTGAACTGCTTATTCTGAAGCGCCATTTTCCTGTAGATGCTGTATATATGCTTCGGCCGGCCGGAAAGATCGGCTCTGATGGACACTTCATCCATCTTGCCTTTCATTTCGCCGATGACTTCCTCCAGATAGAGCTCGCGCTCGGCACGCTTTTTCTTCATCAAGTTGACAATCCGGTAATACTGCTGCGGATTGAGATAGCGGAGCGCCGTATCCTCAAGCTCCCACTTGATTTTCGAGATACCTAGGCGGTGGGCAAGCGGCGCAAAGATTTCAAGCGTCTCATTCGATATCCTGCGCTGCTTTTCAGCAGGAAGATGCTTAAGCGTCCTCATATTATGGAGCCTGTCTGCAAGCTTAATCAGGATGACCCTAATATCCTGGGCCATGGCAACAAACATTTTCCGATGGTTTTCGGCCTGCTGCTCTTCCTGTGATTTGTATTTGATTTTCCCCAGTTTTGTCACGCCATCGACTAGCATCGCAACTTCCGGATTGAATGCCTCTGAGATATCAGCCAATGTGACTTCCGTATCCTCTACAACATCATGAAGAAAACCTGCAGCAACTGTCGATGGATCCATTTCAAGATCGGCCAGGATCCCTGCCACCTGGATTGGATGGATGATGTATGGCTCCCCGGATTTCCTATATTGTTCACGATGGGCATGTTTCGCAAATTCATAGGCCTTCCGTACGACTCCGGCATGCTCCTCATTTAAATATTCTTTTGTCCTCTCGATGACTTGATCGGCGGTCAAAACCTGGTCGTTCGCCATAGAATCACCTTTATCTATATAAAGTTTAATAAGAATCCAAGCTTGCCCGGATTCTCCCTAAAATCTCCGTTTACAACCATTCAATTAATGATAGAACTGAAAAAAGAATGATTGTTACTATTATCGAAAAAAAAACCGTGGATGTAAAGGGATTGGAAGTTATTTTTATATGGAATTGAAGATTTTTGTCGAAAAAGCTCTTTTTTTGCCGGATTCTTCTTATGTTTTATTGTAAACTTTGCAGAAAAGGAAAAGCGGCGCACTATGTTGATAGTGCCCCGCTTTTTTTAAACAATTTTTTCAAAGACTATGCCTCAGTAGTTCATTAATGTAAGGATGTCATATCCGTCAAGCTTGCTACGGCCGTCAAGGTAGGTTAATTCGATCAGGAAAGCAATCCCGGCGACAACGCCTCCAAGCTCTTCGACAAGCTTGATTGTTGCGTCAATAGTGCCTCCTGTTGCCAGCAGGTCATCTGTGATCAGGACGCGCTGTCCTGGTTTGATGGCATCTTTATGGATCGTCAGTACATCTTTTCCATATTCCAGGCCATAATTGACTTTGACCGTCTCTCGCGGAAGCTTCCCTTCTTTCCTGACAGGTGCAAAGCCTACGCCAAGTGAATAAGCAACAGGGCAGCCGATGATAAAGCCGCGTGCTTCAGGCCCGACTACAAGGTCAATTTGCTTTTCTTTCGCATATTCAACGATCTGGTCAGTCGCATATTTATAAGCATCGCCATTATCCATAAGCGTTGTGATATCTTTGAATCTAATCCCGGGCTTCGGCCAGTCTTCCACTATTGTTATATATTGTTTCAAATCCATTCTTCCATTGCCTCCTCAGTATGAACCGCCCCTTGAAGGACTGCATCGAACCAGCTTTTCAGCTCCTGGTATGAAGAATACAGCAAATCGTTTTCAAGGGTGTATTGTGCATGCTTCCTTTGATATGTCGGGGATTCTGTCAGGTCCCGCTTGTTTGCCTCTTTATTAAGGGCCAAGAGCCCATTTTCCATTTTAGCAAAGTCCAGCTCAAAAAACACCTTTGACATAAAATCAATTGTTTCCCTGCTCCATCCTTTATGCTTGGCAAGCTGGTCCCCGAATTTTCTTATGTCGAATTGGCCTCTTTTGGCCAGGAATGAATAAAACCACTTAAAATGGTCCCTGTTTGGGATCGTGCTGAAATACTCGCTTTCTTCCTTATAGAAGTGGGCATAGATCCTGGCAGGGGCTTTGCCCTGAAGGAGCTTTTCCAGCATCTGTTTTGAAGGAGGCAGATCTGCAAGAACTATATGCTCTTCTTCAATCACCAGAGCTTCCGCTTCCGTTTCAGAGCTTATGAAGAAAGTTGCATCTTCCGGCAATGAAGGAATCTTTTCCCGGCTTTGGCTGTCAAAGCATATCCACTTGGTACTTGATTCAGGAAGGAGTTCCTTTAGCTGTTCAAATCTCTTGATTCCTCTCAGATCAAAAAGCTGCCATTCGGCGACAGATAAATCGTGCAGAAAAATTTGCGGTTTTCTTATATTATTCCATTCATTTATAGATAATTCACCAATTACGGATATCCGGGAATCTGCCGAGATATGATGGAACAGCTCCCCAAGGCCGAATCCGATTCCGTCCAATGCGGATGAACCCTCGCCAAGTGCCATTTTAAGATGATTCTGGCCGGAGCCTATCTTTCGCATGCTGGCAATGGGGGCATCCTTGATCAGGACGCGCGGTTTAGGATTGTCCATTCCAAAGGGGGAAAGAAGCTGCATTTGTTCTATCGCAGGCAGGCTGACATCTTCAAGGCTTACCTCGGCATCGAGGCTTGCGACCGGTATGAAATCCTCGTCACTGAGCTGCTCTTTCGCGAGGCCGTTGAGCCTTTCCCGCAGCTCCCCCACGTCGCCAAGCCCAAGCGTCATCCCAGCAGCCATCGGATGGCCACCAAAATGGGGCAGGATGTCCCTGCAGGCTGACAGATTTTTATACAAATCAAATCCGGCAATGCTTCTGGCAGACCCTTTTGCCGTCCCCTTTTCTTTATCAAAGCTGAGGACGATGGCCGGCCTGTAGAATTTATCGACAAGCCTTGACGCTACAATGCCGATCACACCGGCATTCCAGCCTTCCTTCCCGATAACGAGAACAGCATTTTCCCCTGCCGGGTACTTTTCCTCGACTTCTTTGATTGCCTCTTCGGCAATCTGGCTGACAATGGACTGCCTCTCTTTGTTCATGCTGTCAATTTCTTCAGCAATCATAGCTGCTTCTTCCCGGTCATCTGTCAGCAGCAGATGGACGGCCGGATCTGCGCTGTCCAGCCTGCCGGCAGCATTCAGCCTTGGAGCAAGCATGAACCCTATGGTTTCTTCATCTACTGCAGCCTGCTCCACATTTGCCAGCTTGAACAGCGCGAGCAGGCCGGCCCTTTTAGTCACCTTCAGCTTCTTGATCCCTCTCTGGACAAGGAGCCTGTTCTCTCCCTTCAGAGATACCAGGTCGGCCACGGTTCCTATAGCAGCAATTTCCAGAAGCTCCTCGGGGATATTTCCCAATAGGGCGTGAGCTACCTTAAAGGCCACGCCCACTCCGGCAAGCTCACGGAAAGGATAAAGGCTTCCCTCAAGCTTGGGATGGATGATAGCCAGGGCCTCCGGGAGAACCGGACCGGGTTCATGGTGGTCCGTAATGATAAGGTCCATGCCCAGCTCTTTGGCAATTGACGCCTCATGGACTGCTGATATGCCGGTATCCACCGTAATGAGCAGCTTGGTGCCAATTTCGGCCGCATGCCTGAATGCTCCCTCATTCGGGCCGTATCCCTCCGTAAACCGGTTAGGTATGTAGAAATCTACATTGGCACCCAGGCTGCGGAGCGTTATCATCATAACAGAGGTGCTTGTGACTCCGTCTGCATCATAATCCCCATATATTAAAATCGGTTCATTTTCGTTTATCGCTTTATTTATTCGTGAGACTGCAGCATCCATCCCGGCCAGGAGAAAAGGGTCGTGGAACTCCCCATTATTTCCGTACAGGAAATCCTGTGCCGATTCAGGAGTATCGAGCCCCCGATTCACTAATAATGATGCCACAATTGGACTGATTTTCAATTCGCTGATCAGTGTGTCAGCTTTATCTTTATCCGATTGACGAACAATCCATCTTGTTTTTGACTTTAACATACGTTCACCCCTCAGCTTTTCTATTATACAAGAGGGCGTACCGGGATTCAATGAATTCCTGGGGTGTACAATCAGCAGAAAATAAAGGAAGCAGCAAGGCTGCTTCCTTCTAATGAATATCCCTTTTTAAATAATCTTCGTCACTGTCTGCTGCAGCTTCGGCGCTTCCCTTATCGGCGCCAGCCTTAAGAGCGGCGTTCTCTTTCTCAAGGGATCTGACCTTCCGCTGAAGGGCAAATACCCTGAATACACCTACTAGCCCGACGATGAGGCCGCCCATCAGCACTGAACCGAGGATGACCAGTATAAGCGGCCATTCACTTTCCCCAAAAACATAGTTGACTGTAACAGGATCCACATTAATAACAGCAAATACCGCGACAATAAGTGCAAATAGAATCCCGAATATCAAGGCCCACTGAACTTTCACTCCACATCTCTCCCATCTTTAATCTGGATTGCCAGGATTGTAAGGGTTGATATGCACAAAGACATTATGCACATTTTTCTCCTGCATCAGCTTCTCTTTTACTTCCTTTCCTACCCGGTGCCCCTCTTCGACTGTCATATGGGGGTCTACGGCAATCTTCAGATCTATGATGACATAATGGCCATGCTCCCTTGCATGAAGCTGGTTGATCTCTTTCACTGCCGGAACAGACAGAACTGCTTTCCGCAGCTCTTCCGTATCCTCATCATGAAGCACATGGTCCAAAGTATTATGAATCGATTCTTTGCCGAGTGACCATGCCATTTTTATGACAAGCAGCGAGACCAGCAGCCCTGCAACAGGATCTCCGTATTCCAGCCATCCGATCCCGGCTTTTCCCCCGATGACAGCTGCCCCTATCCCCGCCAGGGCGGCAATGGAGGAATAAACATCAGAACGATGCTCATATGCATTGATGATTAATGCATCGCTATTAAGCTTTTTTCCCAATTTATACTTATAACGAAACATTGCCTCTTTTACAACAATGGAAATAAGGACCGCGGCAATAGCAATAGCCTTGGGCGGCTCGATTGGATGGAAAAAAGCCTCAAAGGAAGATTTGCCGATTTCAAACCCCACAAGCATCAGCAGGACAGCAACGATGATGGCTGCAATCGATTCAGCTTTTCCATGTCCATAAGGATGGTCTTCATCGGGCGGCTGCTTGGCAGCCCTGAGCCCAATATAAACGGCAAATGACCCCGCAATGTCTGAAGCAGAATGGACCGCATCCGCGATCAGTGCACGGCTGTTGGCATAAACCCCCACTCCATACTTGAGGATTGCCAGCACAATATTTCCCACAATCCCGATCATAGCCGCAAATTCAGCCTGTTTAAAACGATCTTTGTTAGTATCCAAGTCTCAACTTCCTTCCCCGCATTTTTATACTTATAGTGTATCCGAAAATCGGCAATCAAAAAGCACTAAAGGGATAAAACAGGAAAAAACACAGGAAAGGTTTTCCTGTGTTTTTTCTTAAGCGGATCAGACCTGCGGCTCGTCTGATGCTTTGCGTTTTACTTTTTCTGTTTTGATTACGCCTTTTTTCTTCAGCTCTTTATTTTTCCATACCAGCCATAGCTGGGATGCAATGAAGAGTGAGGAATATGTTCCGGCTACAAGGCCGATAAGCAGGGCGAATGAAAAGCTGCGGATCGATTCGCTGCCGAAGATGAGCAGACCGACAACCGCGATGACAACCGTAATGACGGTGCTAACTGATCGTCCGAGTGTTTGCCTTAAGCTCTGGTTGACAACATCAGCGATATCATCGAAGGTTTTAAGCCTCTTCTTCTTCTGCATGTTTTCGCGCATTCTATCGAACGTTACGATCGTATCATTGATTGAGTAACCCACAATTGTCAGGATTGCCGCAATGAATGTTATGTCCACTTCAAAGCGGATGATGCTGAAAAGGGCGATGATGAAGAATGCATCATGGAGCAGAGCTATGACAGCTGCAAGCGCCATGTAAATCTCAAACCTGATTGTTACATAAATGATGATGCCGACAGACGCAATCAGCAGAGCTTTGAAAGCATTCTTCGCAAGCTCTTTACCAACGGTAGGAGAGACGGTGCTGACATTCGGCTCCTGGCCGTACACATCATTCATATGAGTCTTCAGCTCAGCAATCTTATCCTTGCCCAGCGGATCGGTGAATCGCGCTACGCCTATATTCTGGTCATCTCCTGAAATGATGATATCATCTGTTTCAAGTCCGACTTTACTGAGTTCTTCCTGAATTTCACTCTTATTCACTGATTGCCCCGCTGTGATTTCAACCCGCGTACCCGCTACGAAATCGATGCCGAGATTAAGCCTGAATACGGATAAGGCGATGATGCCGGCAACAGCCATGGCAATCGAGAAAATAAAGAACTTCCTGCGATGCTTTACAAAATCGAAACGGTCATATTTTGTAGGCAGGTCAAGCGTATCATAGTTTTCAGCAATATCTTTGATTTCACTCTTTTTGACTCCAAACCAAGTAGGCTTTTTCGTAAAGATCCTGCTGTTTACCCATAAGCCAAGCAGCAGACGTGAACCATAGACAGCCGTGATGAAACTGGCCAGAATGCTCAGGATGAGCATGGTCGCAAATCCTTTAACCGAGCTTGTCCCATAGAGGAAAAGCACGACAGCGGCAAGAATGGTTGTGATGTTGGCATCAAGGATTGTGGACAGGGAGTTTTTGTTTCCTGCCTGGAAGGCGGACTTGACTGACTTACCAACCTTCAGCTCTTCCTTGATCCTCTCATAGGTGATGATATTGGCATCAACGGCCATTCCGACCCCAAGAATCAGTGCTGCAATTCCCGGGAGAGTCAGTACACCATTCATCCAATCAAAGACAAGCAGAATCAGATAGATGTAAATTGACAATGTTATAGTTGCAATAAAACCTGGGAATCGGTAAAACGCAATCATGAACAGGAAGATGACCAAAATGCCGATGATACCGCCTGTAATGGTCTTCTGCATGGCATCTTCACCGAACTTGGCACCGACACTGGTGGAATATTCCTCCGTCAGCTCAACTGGAAGCGCCCCCGCCTTCAGCAGGGAAGAGAGTGTTTTTGCTTCTTCAAGAGAAAAATTTCCGACGATTGAAACTGTATCCTGGTTGAATACCTGGCTGACCTGTGGTGCAGAAAGGTATTTTGGATCTTCTTTCTGTGACTCTTCTTTGAAAGAATCGCCTTCTTCATAGTCGAGCCAGATGACCAGCAGGTTATTTGGCGCTCCCATATTGACAATTTCCTGTGTGACTTCCTTGAACTTCTCGGCACTCTTCAGCGTCAAGGAAACGCTTGGCTTGCCGTTTTCATCGAAAGTCTGTTTAGCTCCGCCTTCTACAAGGTCAGACCCATTCATCATTTCACGGTCATTGACATCCCTGAATGACAGATTGGCTTCTGTGGAAAGCATCTCACGTGCCTGGTTTTGGTCTTTTACACCGGCCAGCTGGACGCGGACCCTGTTGTCGCCCTCAATCTGGATGATAGGCTCATTTACACCAAGGGCATTGACCCGGCGGTCGAGGGCCTCAGCTGTGCTGTTTAGCACCTCTTTTGTGGCTTTCTTTCCATCCTTGGTCTTTACATCGTAAAGTACCTCAAAGCCGCCCTGCAGATCCAGGCCGAGCTTGATATTATTCAGTATGTTTTTGGTTGTGCCTCCCATCAGACTGCCGATCAGAATGACAATCAGGAAGAAGGCGACAATCCTGCTGCGCTTTACCATTGTGCTGTTATATCCCCCTTAAACTTCCGGCCCCTGCAGGCATGCCCTCTTTCAGAGCATGCTGCAGCGCCGGGTGCTGCTTGCAATCTTTAAGCCTGCTCCGCTTTACTGCGGGCAGTCTTTTTCTATAAATAGACCGAAAAAACCAACATATCCATTATGAAATAGAATGGAATGGCTGTCAATTTGTCCCTTCATAATAAACTGGCTCTTACATTAAAAAAATGAATTGTACATACCGCAACAGCCGCTTACAATCCTATCCTCACTCAAGCAGCTTCCTTCTGTCTTCCTCACTCAGCTCGCCAAGGCCTTTTCCTTTAAATGCCTCGACTGTCGCATAGCTGAAATAGTCAGCCGCTTTCACTTCCAGGATACCGCCCACTATTTCGAATAGTCTGGCATCTTCATGCGGTTTCCGCCATTTTTTTTCAGTCAGATACCTCCAAAGCTCATCTTCTGCAACAGCTCCATAATTCAGCAGCCGGAATTCCTCGAGCTTGCTTTGCAGTGCAGGCTGAACCTGCCGGCGAAACTTTTCATATACATGGCCTTTCATCACTAGGGCTCCTCTCCCGCAGTTCTATCAAAAATAGAAAAATCAAGAACTTGTCATGCTTTGTCCTAATCGCGGCATATAGTTAATTGTATATGATTATACCTATTTTGAGAAGGCAGGGAACAGGATGTCTAAGTTTTTAAAAGGAACGATTATTTTACTGGCTGCCGGCCTGGTGACAAGGGTTCTCGGATTCATAAACCGTATTGTGATTGCCCGCTTCATCGGTGAAGAGGGTGTCGGCTTATATATGATGGCATTTCCCACTCTGATCCTCGTCATTACAATTACACAGCTTGGCCTGCCAGTTGCCATCTCCAAAAATGTAGCGGAGGCAGAAGCCAGGGGCGATACGGCAAAAATCAAAAAAATACTGGCTGTATCTCTTGCTGTGACCATTTCTCTATCTGCCATTTTCACGCCGGCCTTGTTTCTGCTCGCTCCTATATTGTCTGAAACTCTTTTCACTGACCCAAGGACACATCTGCCCTTGCTGGCAATCGCCCCCATCGTGCCGATTGTAGCTGTTTCTTCTGTCATAAGGGGATATTTCCAGGGAAGGCAGCAGATGAAGCCCGCAGCATATTCACAGGTTCTTGAGCAGATCGTGCGAATCGGGCTTATCGCCTTGCTGACGAAGGCTTTCCTGCCTTATGGCATCGAGTATGCCGCTGCAGCGGCAATGTTTGCATCTGTAATCGGGGAACTGGTTTCACTGGTTTATCTTGTGGCAGCTTTCAAACTGAAGAAAAGGTTCAGGCTGAGAAAAAATTTCTTCGGCTATGTCCAGTCCGGTAAAAGCACCTTCAGCGATTTGATGAAGATTGCTCTGCCGACTACGGGCAGCAGGATGATCGGATCGATTGCCTGGTTTTTTGAGCCTATTGTTGTCTCGCACAGTCTTGCGCTTGCGGGAGTAGCCGCCATCGCCGCCACAAAGCAATACGGGGCTCTGACAGGCTTTGCCATGCCGCTGCTGCTGCTGCCGTCTTTCGTCACCCACTCCCTTTCTACCTCGCTTGTGCCTGCAATCAGCGAGGCCAACTCGAGAAAGGATATGAAGCTGATTGAACACAGGCTCCAGCAGGCACTCCGGTTCTCTTTTATTACAGGGGGAATGGCAGTCGTGCTTCTCTACGTTCTTGCCAGCCCTTTGATGGAGGTTATGTATGGAAGTTCAAGCGGAGACCAGTTCATCAAACTGATGGCTCCTTTCTTTCTGTTTTACTATTACCAGGGACCGCTTCAAGCCACCTTGCAGGCACTCAACCTCGCAAGGGCCGCCATGATCAACAGCCTGATCGGGTCAATCGTAAAAATCGCCGTCATTTTTCTCCTAGCCAGCCAGCCGGCATTCGGCATCAATGGGGTGGCTCTCGGCATCCTGGTCGGCTTTGTTCTTGTCACACTGCTTCATTTCGCAACCGTACTGAAGACCATTTCATTCACTTTTTATATCATGGATTATGTGAAAACCTTTGCTGTCATGGGCCTTGCTGGCTGGGGTGGCCATGCTTCATTCAGCATGATGCCGGAGGAGATGCTTCTGGCCTTCAAGGTTATGATATCCACGCTGATCATGGGCATACTGTATCTGATTTTCCTGCTCATCTTCAGGCTGATTACAAAAGAAGATCTGCGGCGGATCCCGGTCATCGGCCAGCCTCTTTCAAGGCTAGCCTTCAAATAAAAAAATAAAAATGGCGTCCTGAACGCCATTTTTTTGACCATCTTATTTTTCATCGATGGGATCAATATAAAGGTTTCCGTTAGAGTAGCTGCAAAAAGATATCTGCTGTATTTCATCATAGCCTTTTTTCTTCAGCTGTTCTGCCAGCCACTGGCGCGATTTATGGACTGAAGCAAGATTGGCTTCCTGAAGGTTTCCGTCTATGATCAGAGGATGGTCTATGTCGCTGCCTTTCATATTGTCCTTTTGAAACACAGAAAGCTTGCCTGAAGGCTCCAGGATCGCAAATTCGACGTCTGCTATATTTTTAATATCTTTGTCCCGCAGCTGGGTGAGAAGATCATCGAAATTATATCGCTGCTGCCTCATCGTATTTTCATCGATTTTCCCCTGATTGATGATAATAGAGGGCTTGCCGTCCACGATATCCCTGAATTTTTTGCTTTTGAGTGATAGGATGGCCAGAACGATTTGTATAACCATGAGGAGCATCATCGGAAGTATGTTCTTCACCAGGCTGCCGTCAGGATTTTCAATCGCCACCACTGCCATTTCGGCAATCATGATATATACCACTAAATCCAGCACGCTCAGTTCGCCTATTTCCCTTTTGCCCATCAGCCGAAAGATCAGGAGGATGACCCCATATAAAAAAAGTGTCCTCGCAATGATTATCATATATTCCGCCAAAACTGCCTCCTCCTCTTTCATCACATTCCAACATTAGTATGCTTCACGTCCAGGACTGTCATTAAGAAAGCTTTTTCCATTTGGCACTGATGCTTAGCCCCTCCATTCAGGAGGAAAAAGCCCGCTATTATGCTAAATATTTAATTCTAAAAAGCAGCTGCTGCGAATATGCTTGTACTAGGATTTATCGTTTGAAGGGAGAGGAAATCAATGGAAGAATCCAAACATATGGGGAGTGCGGTGCTATACGGGATAGGGAGCATCTTTATCATTGCGATTGCCAGCAGCCTGGTGTTCTCGCTGCTCTTGAAGTTCACTTCAATGGATGAGTCATCCATAAAGCTTCCCGCTGAAATCCTGGCTTTCATTTCACTGTTTGCCGGCGGCTTCATTTCCGGGGGAAAAGGAAAGCAGAAAGGATGGCTGCTGGGGGGGCTGACTGGCGCCATATATACACTGGTCATTTTCCTGTTCCAATATCTCGGGCATGACAGCCTGTTTTCCGCAGAGCAGACCATTTATCATACGTGTTTCCTGCTGGTCTGTATGATGGGCGGGATCCTGGGAGTCAACATGTCTTCAAAGTCAAGGGCAGCATAGATGCCTAAACTGAAACGCAACGGTTTTCTAAAGCCATAAAAAAAGAAGCAGAACAAGGTCTGCTTCTTTTTTTATTATGATTTTGCCAATGTTGTTTCGGCTGCTGCCCGCACTTCCCTGATCGCTGCGCGATCATATGTAAGTCTGCTGCCGTCACCGCATTTGATGACGATCTTATCTTCATCGATGGCATCGACAATGCCATGGAGGCCGCCGATCGTCACAATTTTATCTCCCTTTTTCAGATCCGACTGCATCTGCTGCACAGATTTCTGGCGCTTTTGCTGCGGACGGATAAGAAGGAAATAAAATAAGATGAACATCAGTAATAATGGTCCTAATGTACCTAAAATATCCATTCCTTTTTTTCACCCCTTTCGTGTATCAGAAATTTTTCGCATCCGGTTTATTGAAACCGTAACGTTCGAAAAATTCTTCTCTAAAATCACCCAGGCGATCTTCGCGGATTGCTTGTCTAACCTGTTCCATTAAGTTTACCAGAAAATAAAGGTTATGGTAAGTTGTAAGTCGTATGCCGAATGTTTCGTCAGATTTAATCAGGTGGCGTATATAGGCTCTGCTGTAATTACGGCATGTATAGCAGTCGCAATTTTCATCAATCGGGCCAAAGTCGCGGGCAAATTTGGCATTTTTAACGACAAGGCGCCCGTTGCTGGTCATCAGTGTTCCGTTGCGGGCAATCCGAGTCGGAAGGACACAGTCGAACATGTCGATGCCCCTGATGCTGCCATCAATCAGGGAATCCGGAGATCCAACCCCCATCAGATAGCGCGGCTTATCAGCAGGAAGAAGCGGCGTCGTGAATTCCAGCGCCCTGTTCATGACATCCTTCGGCTCGCCGACAGAGAGTCCGCCCACTGCATAGCCCGGGAAGTCCAGAGATACAAGGTCACGGGCACTCTGCTTCCTTAATTCTTCGTATTCTCCGCCCTGGACAATCCCAAAGAGGCCCTGGTCATTCGGGCGTTCATGGGCATTCAGGCAGCGCTCAGCCCAGCGCGATGTCCGCTCAACTGATTTCTTCATATACTCATATGTAGCCGGATAAGGAGGGCATTCATCAAAAGCCATCATAATGTCAGAGCCAAGTGCGTTCTGGATTTCCATCGCTTTTTCCGGTGAAAGGAACAGCTTATCTCCGTTCAGATGGTTCCTGAAGTGGACTCCTTCTTCTTCAATCTTCCTGAATTGGCTGAGGCTGAATACCTGGAAGCCCCCGCTGTCTGTAAGGATGCTGCCATTCCAATTCATGAATTTATGGAGGCCGCCTGCCTCCTTGATAATATCATGCCCCGGGCGAAGCCAAAGGTGATAAGTGTTGCTGAGGATGATCCCGGCACCCATGCCTGCCACTTCCTCCGGCGACATTGTCTTAACTGTGGCCAGTGTTCCCACTGGCATAAAGACAGGCGTTTCAAATGAACCATGCGGGGTGTGAACCCGGCCGAGCCGCGCCCCTGTCTGTTTGCATGTTTTAATCAATTCATACCGTATTGCTGTCAAGTTATTCGTTCTCCTTCCGTTTCCATGCTAGATGATCAGCATGGCATCTCCAAAGCTGAAAAAGCGGTAGCTTTCCTTCACTGCTTCATTATAGGCGTTAAGCACATTTTCCCGTCCTGCCAGTGCACTGATCAGCATGATCAGCGTCGATTTAGGCAGATGGAAATTGGTAATCATCCCGTCAATTGCCTTGAACTCATAGCCAGGGTAGATGAAAATGCTTGTCCATCCACTTCCAGCCTCGAACCTGCCTTCATTGGCGTCTGCAATCGTCTCAAGTGTACGTGTTGAGGTAGTGCCGACAGTAATGATCCTGCCTCCATTTTCCCTGACCTCATTCAAAAGCCTTGCAGTTCCTTCCGTGACCTGATAGTACTCGGCATGCATACTATGCTCATGGATATCCTCGACACTGACTGGCCTAAAGGTTCCAAGCCCTACATGCAGGGTAATAAAAGCGATATGCACACCCTTTTCCCTGATTTCATCCAGCAGTTCTTCAGTAAAATGAAGCCCGGCGGTCGGGGCAGCAGCCGATCCCCTTTCTTTGGCATACACAGTCTGGTACCGTTCGCGGTCATCAAGCTGCTCTTTGATATATGGCGGCAGGGGCATCTCTCCAAGCTGTTCCAGCACTTCATAAAAAATGCCTTCATAGTTGAATTTCAGCAGCCTTCCGCCCTGCTCTTCTGTACCAGTGCAGACTGCTGACAGTAGGCCGTCCCCGAATTCGATCCTTGTTCCTTCCTTGACTCTTTTTGCCGGTTTAATGAGCGTTTCCCATACATCGCCTTCCTGCTGTTTCAGCAGCAGAACCTCAATTTTGGCGCCGGTCCCTTCCTTGGCGCCGAACAGCCTGGCAGGCAGAACTCTTGTATCATTGAGCACAAGGCAGTCGCCCGGATTCAAATATTCGGGCAGATTTTTAAATGTTTCATGCTGCAATGCTCCATCTTCCTTGTCGAGCACCATCAGCCGGCTGCTCGTTCTATCTTCTAGAGGAGTCTGGGCAATCAGCTCCTCTGGCAAATGAAAATCAAACATTTCTACTTTCATGGTGTTTCACCCTATCTGTTTTTTTAACTCAATTTTATTTTTCCAGTAACAGCTTCAAGCCTCTGGCAGCTCAAGGTTAAGGTGATGGTAGACAAGGTGCGTCACAATCCTTCCCCTTGGGGTCCTTTGTAAAAAGCCGATCTGAAGCAGGTACGGTTCATATACATCTTCGATTGTATGGGATTCTTCCCCGATTGTAGCGGCTATCGTCTCAAGCCCGACAGGACCGCCGCGGAATTTCTCTATAATTCCTCTTAATAATTTATGGTCAATATGATCCAGCCCTAAACGGTCGACCTGCAGAAGTTCGAGAGAATCATGGGCAAGGGCTGCATCAATACTGCCGTCGCCCTTGACCTGGGCAAAGTCCCTTACCCGCCTCAGGAGGCGGTTGGCGATCCGCGGGGTTCCCCGGGATCTCCTGGCAATTTCAGAAGCCGCCAGATCGTCAATGCCTGTTTCAAGGACATCGGCCGTCCTTGAAACAATATTTTTGAGCTGACTCTCATTATAATACTCAAGGCGGCAGAGAACACCAAATCTGTCTCTGAGCGGTGCTGATACTGAACCCGCCCTTGTCGTTGCCCCCACGAGAGTGAATGGAGGGAGATCGAGCCTCACAGACCGCGCACTCGGGCCTTTCCCGATGACGATATCAAGGCAGAAATCCTCCATCGCCGGATACAGCACCTCTTCTATCGAACGCGGCAGCCGGTGGATTTCATCGATGAAAAGAACATCACCCGGCTCAAGCGCAGTCAGTATGGCAGCAAGGTCCCCCGGCCTTTCAATGGCGGGACCGGCGGTTGTCCTGAGATTAACCCCCATCTCATTGGCTATGATGCTGGCCAGCGTCGTTTTTCCAAGACCCGGGGGGCCGTATAGCAGGACATGGTCCAAAGTCTCTCCGCGGATCCGGGCAGCCTGGATGAAGACCTCCAGGTTTTCCTTCACTTTATCCTGTCCGATATATTGCCTCAGAGTCTGCGGCCTCAAGCTCTGCTCAAAGGAGACATCCTGAAGGTCCGCTTCACCTGAAATGATCCGATCTTCCATAAGCTGTATTCACCCCTTGGCTGCCGGGCGCTGCAAAAGGAGACTTCCGTCCTACTTAAGCAGCAGCTGCAAGCCTTTTTTAATATATTCATCTGTTGTAAGCTTCTCTTTTTCCAATGCCGGTTTGATGCGCTTGACCTCTTTTTCCGAATAGCCAAGAGCCCTGAGTGCCAGGATGGCCTCCTCAAGAAGAGCAGCGCTTCCTGTAGCAGCAGGCCTGGCTGCATCAGGATTGAACAGATTGGGAAAGAAGTCCGGAATCGCCTCCTGAAGCTTGCCTTTCAAATCAAGTATCATCTGGCGCGCCGTTTTTTTGCCCACTCCCGGGAATTTGACCAGGAACGCTTCATCTTCGTCCTCAATCGCCTGGACGACCTGAGCCGGCTCTCCGGATGCAAGGATCGCAAGGGCTCCTTTTGGCCCGATGCCGGAAACGTTCAGCAGCTTTGTAAACAGCATTTTTTCCTCACGGGAATGGAAGCCGTATAAAGCGAAAATATCTTCCCTTACATAATGATAGGTGAAAATCTGGATTTCCCCTCCCTGCTTATTTGAATAGCTGAATGGGTTGGGTGTGCTAATCTGATAGCCTAATCCATTATTTTCGACCACTATATATTCAGGGCCGATAAATTCGACCGTGCCTTTTATATATTCAAACAAATGTCTCGCTCCCCAAATTTTCTGTACCTCATTCTATCATACTACAAAGATTTGCCGAAGAAAAAAGTTGCAATTTTCAGGGTTATTTCTATATAATGGGAGAGGTTTTAAAAAATGACTGGGGGTCACCGAATTGAAGAAACTATTATCTCTTTTAGCAATTTTCACACTATTATTTGCCGTTGCAGGCTGCTCTTCAAATGAAGATGAGGGCAAAGAAGAAAAAGCTGCTGAAGAAAAGACAGCTGAACTGAATGATGCTGCTAAATCAAAGATCTATAATAGCGTCCGCATTGCGGAGCTGAAGGTAAACGAAGTATTCAACAAAGAAACCGCTGCTGACGAAGAAACGATCGTCATCAACTCAAGCTTTGCAGATGAAAGCTCTGCATCCGCATTCCTTTCAAAATACTACAGTGAAGATCTGGCAAAAGAAATGTATGCGCACTATGCTACAGACCAGAAATCTGAAGATGGCAAGATGATAGTCAATACTGAGCCGTTCTTCAATCCTTCTTTCCTTGATACAACACAGGAAGACGTTAAGATTGAGGGCGATGCAGACAAAGCCACTGTGACAACTGCCGAAAATGCAGCTTATACAGTGGAAATGCAAGACGAAAATTATGTAATAACAGGCTATGAAAAGTAATGAAGCCGGCCCTGGCCAATTGGACCAGGGCTTTTCTATCTTCACTCTGCTTATGCTACTGGCCGCTTCCGCTTTTTGAATAAGACTGGAAGGCCTCCAGCACCTCCACATACCTGTTCTTCGTCATGATTGGGATGCCCTTTTCAAGCTGTTCCCTTTTCTTGCTTTCAAGCTTCCCTATATCAATCTGAAAAAATGACTGGATGATTCGGCTTTTGTCCGGCCTGCCGTTATAGATGGTCAAAATGCCTTCATCCGTCAATCCAAAATACCCGTTCGATTTTAATAAAGGTGAAATGTCGTCCACCTGCTGGCGGAAAACCATTTGGCCTTCATCCATTTCAACCAGCTGCCATTCGTCATACTTGGACCAGAAATCCTCCAGGGACCACACGGTTTCCTGAATTTCTTCTTCGCTCATTTCCCCGTCGAGATACACTCTCTCCAGTATGACTGAGAGCTCGAGCGGGCCGCTTTCAGATGCACGCACCAGGATTCCTGTTTCTGTACCTGCAATTACAGCAAACCATACAGCTATCAGGAGAAATGAGGCAAGCAGCCGGATTGGATTGGTTCTCATAACAGATCACCCCTGGTTTGGTTTCCAAAACTTTATTTTTATTGTTTCCAGCTTCACATTAAATATGCCAATTTTTTTTAGGGATAATAGGAGCTTCAATTTTAGAAAAACAGCCTCCTCAGCATGGATAACATTAAAAGGAAAGCGACGGTAAATAATATGACGACCAGAATTTTTTCCTGTTTATTTTCTTTTTTCAACTCCTTGTCCTCCCTTTATTTTTTTATGTAAAGAAAAAGCAAAGCCGCAGCTCTGCTTTTTCAAAAATCAGCGGCCATTGCCATTGAGCCTGTGCCTGAGCGAATGGAACATATCCTTGATGTCCAGGTCAATCTGCTCTCTTGGCCCGCCATCCCGCAGGTCATTGTCTATATTGCGGATGCGGCTGAAGGTGCCTTCGTCCGCCACCACTGTACAGGATCTGCCCCGCAGATAAGGGGACACAGCCTGCTGTATGTCCTGCTTTGTCTCCTCTTCCCTGCTGTAGTCGGCCAGATCGACTGCAATCAGGACATCGCTTCCGTAAACGACAGAACGGACGTCTTCCACATTGCTGACGGCTGCTGTTTCATCGCCTATCTTTTCCGCAAGCTGCCCTTCGTAAGCCGTATAATAGGATCTTTTTGCTTCCCTTGTATTATCATCAAGATGCCCGTGGTAGTTGGCATCACTGTGGCTGAAGCGATTATCATGCTGGTAGAAATTCTTATCATAGGCTGCAAGCGGACTGGACGGATTCTTATCCCGGTCCATGCCTGCCCCAAGCGACTCTGTGCGATGACCCGATTCAGAAGCTGTATCTCCGCCGTTTCCTCCCATAGCGCAGCCTGCAAGGCCAAGGCTTAATAATGCTGCAAATGGTACTGCCAGAAATTTCTGGTTCAAGCGGGTGACCCCCTTCGCCAATTTTGAGCTGTGCTCATTAATAGCTTTCCGGCGAAGGTTTGATTTCATCCTGAAAGTTTTGTCCAGCTAATCAGGCAGGTCATTCGCAAGGTCCATCAGCTCTTTGATGAAAGCCTTCCTTTCGGTAAACTGCCCTGCAGTCATATCGAGCAGCTGCCTTGTTTTATAAGGATCGTTGTATGTCCTTTCTCTGACTAATCTGTTCCATTCCCGGAAAATGTCGGAGGGAAACGCCAGAGCAAAAATAAACCCCTTTTTGCTGAGATACGGAGACAAAACATCATACTCTCTCAGCGCTTCGGCAGACCAGCCAATAAACGGCAGGATTCGGTTGGCATATTGAAGATAGTCCATGCATACTGCTCCGATGCTGATTAAATCAAAGTCGATCAAATGGACTTTACCGTTTTCATCCCTAAGAAAATTATGGTGGGCCACATCACCGTGAAGGACTGTTTCATTTTCAGCTTCAAAAAATGCTTTTTCCCGCTCCATGCCTTTCAGGGACCAATCCGCCCAGCCCATCAGCTCTTCAATCATTTCTTTCTGGACGAAAAATTTAACCACTGGCTGATTGTTCAGAAACAGCGCTGCCCTTTCACGCCATTTTTCAATCTGGCTGAAACGCGGCAGGACACGATCATAGCGACCGGCCACCTTCGCAGCTGTTTGGTGGTACCGGCATAACAGTTCAAGTCCGGCACTGCGGTCAGCTTCATCATGATAAGAAAAAGAGTCACCCGGGACAATGTATTTCATGACTCCATAGTAATACATCCCATCATAAAGCGGCTGGACGGATGACACTGTTTCAAAGCTGCAGGCAGAATCAAAACCTTCTTTTTTGAGGGAAGAGGTGAAAGCCTCCTGAATTTTAAGGCGCTGATAAGAGGAATACCCTTTCACCACATACATGTCCTGCCCGGTATCAATCAGCATGACATTGTTTCTGACCGGTGAGAGTTCTTTAACGGGAAAAGGGAGGATTTGGCGTAAATAGGAGAGGAGACGATTGCAATAAGAATCGTCTCCCCAGCTTTTAACCATTAAATTCATAGCTTTCATCGTCAAAGCGCGGCATTCCGAATGCCTGGCCGCCCATCGGGCCATATCCCTGCGGCTGGCCCATGTATGGCGATTGGCCGAAGCCCATCTGCTGTCCATACTGAGGCTGGTACGGGGCTCCATAGCCCATTTGCGGCATGCCCATCCCCATATGGTGCATTCCTGGCTGCATACCATGGTGCATGCCCGGCATCATCTGCGGCATGCCTGAGCCGCATCCGCAGTCATCAGACATTCCCTGGACGCCCTGCTGAGGCATGAGCGGCATCTGGGCTTCGGAAGGCATGAGCGGCATTTGGCTTTGCGAAGGCATTAATGGCATCTGGGCCATAGAAGGAGACTCATATCCCTCCATCGCTCCCTGTACCATAGGCTGCTGAGGATATCCGTATGGCATACCCGGTTCACAGGCACCATAGCCAGGGCCAGGCATTACTGGTGAAACCGGGTGAAGGCAGGCTGGGTATGGAGGAAATGGATATTGCTGCTGCATGGCAGGCATGGTCTGCGTCGGCTGAAGCGGAAGCTGCTGCTGGGACATAGGAGATAATGGCAGCTGCTGCTGCTGATCTGACATTCCCATTACACCTGTAGGCTGGGCATACATCGGATTCGTGTTTGCCATAGGCATAAAAGATGAAGATTCTTCATAATGGTGCTGCATCTGGCCGGCACCTTCCATTCCAGGCATCATGCCGTATGGCATCTGCTGCTGGTATGGCATCTGCTGCTGGTATGGCATGGAAGCCCCCTGAACCTGAGGATAATGGCCAGGTTGCTGATAACCATGCCCCGGGTTCACCGGAGATCCTTGATAATAGTTTGGCTGATAAGGGTACATAGGCTGTTTATAACCTCCTTGCAGCGGCATCTGCGCTGTTTCTGGACTTTCCATCTCAGGGCTTTCTTCACCAGCCGGTTTAATGCCGGGAAGAATATTCATTGGCTTCGGCGGCAGCTGCGGCTGCTGCTTTGGCATGGTGATCGGCATCTGGGCTGCCGGCTCTTCCAGAGGCTTCGGCTTGTATTCCTGTTTCGGCATGGCCTTTGGCTTTGGCTGCGGTTTTGGCTGCGGTTTAGGGGCAGGCATGTTCATCATATAGTAATTGTTGATATCAATATCCGGAATGATCGGCTGCGGCATTTTTGGAACAAAAGGTGCTTTCTGCTGTTCCATCTTTGGAGCCGTCACCTGCGGCTTTGGTGCTTCTTTCTTTGGCTGCGGCGCTTCCACAGCCTGCATTGGCTTTTCTTTTGCAAAAGGATGCTCTGTTGTTGGCATTTCCTTCTTCGCGCCCATATTGATTTTTGCTTCAGGAGACATTCCCATCGGGGCTTCTTTCTTTATACTTCCCCCTGCTGTAGGAACTTTTATCTTCATCCCGGGCATAATCATATCAGGGTTGCTGAGCTGCGAATTCATCTTCTTCAGCTCTTCAAAGTTCACGCCGTACTTCTTGGCGATCTTCCAAAGAGTATCCCCTTTCTGTACGATATGGATCTTCACTCTGATATCCCTCCTATGCATAAGTCCATACATTGTATGACGGAATGGGCAAATTGCTAATCATTATCAAAAAAACTTATGCGGTTCCGGATAAACTTTGCGCCTCAAGCCTTGCAGCGGTGCCATGCATCAATTGAAAAACTAAATAAAACAGTCCCTTCGTCTTCAATGATATGAATGGCAGGCTTGCCATATAACAAGGAAGAAGAGGGACTGCTGAAAACCTCCGATATTTATTTGTCAGGACCGTGCAAGCATCCTTTCAAGGGCAAGCCTTGCATTGGAAGCAACAGGCTCCGAAACTGTGATCCTGTTCACAGCATTTCCTTCCGCCGCCATCTCAAGCGACCAGGTCAAATGCGGAAGGTCGATTCTGTTCATGGTCAGGCAGGGGCACATATTCGGGTTGAGTGAGATGATCTTTTTGTCCGGATGGGATTGAATGATCCTGTTCACAAGATTCATTTCAGTCCCGATTGCCCAATGGGTCCCCGGAGCTGATTTTTCGATTGCCTGGATGATGAAATTGGTTGATCCGGCCAAGTCAGAACGTTCGACTACCTCTCTCCGGCATTCAGGATGCACGATAATTTTCATGCCAGGAAAGTCTGCCCTGACCTGCTCGATGTTTGCCACTGTAAAGTTTTCGTGGACAGAGCAGTGACCTTTCCAAAGGATAACCTTTACTTCCTCCAGATTGCCTTCGTATTCAAGAATTTCAGAGATGGGATTCCAGACGGCCATTCTGTCAAGCGGGATAGCCAGATTGAAGGCTGTATTCCTCCCAAGATGCTGATCTGGCAGAAAAAGCAGCCTTTCTTTTTGTGTAAACGCCCACCCCACCATTTCTTCTGCATTCGACGAGGTAACGGTGGCCCCTCCATGTGCACCTACAAATGCTTTGATCGCGGCTGTTGAATTTACATAAGTCAGAGGCAGCATCGTATCGCCGAACATGGCAGACAGCCGGCTCCACGCTTTCTCAGTCTGGCGGATATCGGCCATATCAGCCATGGAACAGCCAGCCCTCATATCAGGCAGGTAGACCTTCTGATTTTCTGTAGTCAGGATATCCGCTGTCTCAGCCATAAAATGGACCCCGCAGAAGACAATATGCTCTGCGTCTTTATTCTCAGCAGAGAGCTGGGCAAGCTTCAGCGAATCTCCGGTAGCATCGGCAAATTGGATGACTTCATCTTTCTGATAATGATGTCCGGGGATGAAGAGCTTCTTTCCAAGCCTGCTTTTTACAGCCCGGACCCTTTCCTCAAGCTCTTCTGCTGGCATTGTTTTATATTTTTCCGGCAGCATCTTTGCCCCTTGCTCTGCTATCTCAAAAATATTCATCCTTTTACCCCCTGAAGCATTTTGACTTTCACACTGATATCCAGCGATTTGACAGAATGTGTGAGAAAACCGAGCGAGATATAATCAACATCTGTTTCCCCATAAGCGGCAAGTGTCTCCATCGTAATCCCGCCTGATGCCTCTGTTGTGATTCCTTCCGGGACGAGCGGCAGCCATTCCCGGATTTCTTTTGGTGACCGGTTGTCAAACATGATGACATCCGCCTTCACTTTAACCGCCTCAAGCACCTGTTCCTTCGTTTCTGTTTCAACCTCTATTTTCACCATGTGGCCAAGTCTCGACCTCACCGCTTCGACAGCATTAGAAATACTCCCTGCGAAGGAAATATGGTTATCCTTGATCATGACAGCATCATACAATCCATACCGGTGGTTAAAGCCTCCGCCTGTACGGACTGCATATTTCTCCAGCATCCTCAAACCCGGGGTCGTTTTTCTTGTATCCGTGATCCTCGTGCGGCTTCCGGCCATTAACTGTACGGCTTCATTTGTCCTTGTTGCAATCCCGCTCATCCGCTGCAGCAGATTCAGGATAACACGCTCCCCTTTCAGGAGGCTGTGAACCGGACCTCTCACCCTTGCAAGAGTCTGGCCGGCTCTTATCTGCCCGCCGTCCCTGGCGATTAAATCAATATCAATGCTGCTGTCCAGTAAAGGGAAGCCTGTCAAAAGGATATCAGCTCCGCAGAAAACGCCATCTTCCTTGGCCAAAAACACAATCTCCCCCTGCTCTTCTTCCCCAAATATTAATTCACTGCTCACGTCCCGGTCCCCGATGTCTTCAAGAAAAAATTGTTCAAGTAGCAGCCGCAGCTTTAATCTGTTCATTTTCCCCATCCTCTTCTTTTTGATCTTTCTGCTGGATTATTTGTACTCTCAGCCATTTCTGGTCATCCTCAAATGGAAAGTCGCTTCGGAAATGCCCTCCTCGGCTTTCGGTCCTTTTTAAGGCCGCTTCTGTGATGAGCCATGAGGCAATCAGCATGAAGATAACCTTCATATCCTCCCGGCGATACCCTTCAAGCGAAGCACTGACCCACTTTTCCGCTCCAAATCTCTGCAGCCATTCCCTTTGTGCAAGAAGGCCGGAGGCGGTCCGGACAATCCCGGCATTCATCATCATGCGCTCTTTTATTTCCCCGATATTGGGCAGGTATGGCAAAGGGCGGGAATCGTCTGTCTCTACGCTCCTGGATCCCGCCTCATTGGGCTGCACCCGACATGATAAGATATACCGGGCAAGCTGCCTTCCAAAATAAAGTCCTTCGAGCAAAGAATTGCTCGCCAGCCGGTTCGCCCCATGGACACCTGTACAGGCAGCCTCTCCTATGGCATAAAGGCCGCTGACTGACGTCCTGCCGTCCAGATCGGTCCTGATTCCGCCCATCAGGAAGTGGCTGCCGGGAATGACCGGCAAAAGCCCCCGTTCAAGGGATATCCCGTTTTGCCTGCACATCTCCGTTATTGTCGGGAACCGGGAAGCGAAATTCCCGATAGAGGTAATATCAAGAAAAATGTCAATTCCGCTATTTATATACTCGAAAATGGTTTGCGACACGATATGGCGCGGAGCCAGATCCTTCATAGGGTGGACGTTCTCCATGATCGCGCGGCCATCAGCTGTGACAAGCCTTGCGCCTTCCCCCCTCACAGCTTCAGAGATCAGGCCTGCGCCTTTTCCGCCGATTGACAATAATGTTGGATGAAATTGAATAAACTCCATATCTGCAACCTCTGCCCCAGCCCTGTATGCCAAGGCGATTCCGTCCCCCGTGACAGTTGCGGCGTTGGAGGTATAACTATACAGCTGGCCGCAGCCCCCTGTTGCCAGCACAATGTGATCTGCATAAAATTCAGCCTGTTTCCCATCCTGCCCTATGCCCCTCACCCCATAACAGCCGGAATCATTTGTCAGAAGATCATAGACAAAAAAGTCTTCAATGATCAAAGCTTTTTCATTTGTTTGTCCCAGTAAAAACCCTATCAGCTTTTTTCCTGTTGCATCGCCGCCTCCATGGACAATCCTTTTTTCCCGGTGTGCCCCTTCCATTCCCAGGAGAAGCTCGCCGGCTGTACTTCTGTCGAATGAACAGCCGGATGCAAGCAATTCATTGATCAATCCGGGGGCGGCTTCTGTCATACGCCTTGCTGCGTCCTCGTCATTATGCCAGCGGCCCGCTTCCAATGTATCTTTTAAGTGAAGAGAAGGGCTGTCCTTGCTGCCAAGAGCTGCCGCTATGCCGCCCTGGGCCATATAAGAATTGCTATCTGTCGCTTTAGATTTTGTGAAAATAATCACATTCATATCACGGCTGAGCTCCTTTGCCATTTGCAAAGCCGCCACACCGCTTCCAATGATAATCACATCGGTGCGATTTGCCATATTTTCTTCCTCCTGTTTTACAGGTGTCTTGACACCTATATTTACATAGAATTAAACTTATGACAAGTGATTTTTAATATTCATAGATTGGAAGCTGATTTACGATGAAATATTTTGATTATGCTGCGACGTCTCCATTAGATCAGGATGCGGCAAATGTATATGTAAAAGCGGCCGGGGAATATTTCGGCAATACAGGCAGCCTGCATGACACCGGCAGCCGGGCAGCTTCCCTTCTCGAAAGCTGCCGTTCCCAGCTGTCCCTCATGCTCGGTGCCGAGAAGGAAGGGATTTTTTTTACAAGCGGGGGAAGCGAGGGAAATTTCCTTGCCATCCATGCACTGCTTTCTGCTGCGGAAAAGAAAGGAAAGCACATCATAGCAGGCAAGGCAGAGCATTCTTCTGTCCACAGTACACTCAGGCGGCTTGAGGAAGAAGGCTGTGATATAACACTCCTGCCTTTTGATGAAAAAGGAAGAATAAGAATTTCCGACTTTGAAGCTGCTATAAGGGAAGATACAGTGCTGGCTGTCATTCAGCACAGCAATTCCGAGATCGGGACCATCCAGCCAATGATAGAAATAAGCGCACTTTGCCGGAATAATGGAATTCTGCTGCACAGCGATATGGTCCATTCTTTTGGAAAAATGGAGCTGGCCGGCATTCTTGGGCATGTCGACAGCCTTTCAATTTCTGCCCACAAATTTTACGGACCGAAAGGGGCTGGAGCTGTATACATCAGACCCGATCTTTCCTGGAAGCCTTATTATCCAGGCAGTTCGCATGAGAATGGTTTCAGGCCCGGCACTGTAAATGTCCCAGGGATAGCGGCTATGACAGAAGCCGCAGGCAAGGCATACAGCACCATGGCTGACTTTTCGGCGCTTGCTTACAGGCAGAGGAAAGAATTTCTTGGCGTGCTGAAAGAGGCGGACCTGCCTATTTCGGTATATGGTTCCGGCTTTTCCGGGGAGCAGCTTGCCTCTACGGTCGGGCTTGGGATCAGCGGGATTGAAGGACAATGGGTGATGCTTGAATGCAATCGGAGAGGATTTGCGATATCAACAGGAAGCGCCTGCCAGACAGGCATGCAGAATCCTTCCAAGACCATGCAGGCGATGGGGATAGAAGATGCTGCAGCAAAGGAATTTATCCGTATTTCCTTTGGGCGGGATTCTTCCTTTGAGGAAATCAGAGAACTTGGCAGCACAATTGCCGGCATCATCAGGGATTACAGCCGGCACAAGCCTGCCGCTGAATGATCGCTTTCAGGAAAATGCTGTGTTAAAATGGTTCATTATAAAAGGTGTTAGGAGAGTTTTGTATGAACGGACAGAAAAAAGTTCTGGGGGATGAACGGCGCTCTATGCTGCTGGATCTCCTGAAATCCCGCCAGGAGCCAGTCACAGGGAGCGAGCTTGCCAGAAAAGCGAATGTTAGCAGGCAGGTCATCGTCGGCGATATCACGCTTCTTAAGGCAAAGAATGAGCCGATCATTGCCACCAGCCAGGGATACCTCTATCTTCAGCAGGTTCCTCCCGCCCAGCTGTTCGAACGGACGGTCGCCTGCTCCCACTCTCCAGACAAGACAGAAGAGGAGCTGAATCTGCTTGTAGACCACGGGGCAACTGTTAAGGATGTGAAGATTGAGCATCCTGTGTATGGGGACCTCACAGCATCCATCATGGTTTCCAACCGGCGGGAAGTCAAACAGTTTTTGGAAAAAATCAGGAAAACCAATGCTTCCTTCCTCTCAGAGCTTACCGGAGGCTTTCACCTCCATACCATCACTGCTCCTTCTGAGGCAATTCTGGATGCTGCAGAACAGGCCCTTTCGGAAGCTGCTTTCCTCGTTGACCTTCCGTAGAGCGGATGTTCATCCTAATACGCAAAAAGGCCGGGCTTCAGCAGCCCGGCCTTTCTTTTAGTAATTAATGCGCATTGGACGCCTTATCCCTCGTTTTCCTGCCAATCTGGTAATACGGATAGCTTCCCAGTATTTTCACTCCGCATCCCAGCGCTTCCAGCTCTGCTACCGCTCCCGGTATCAGGATATCATCGGCTTCCATATCAATATCAATGATGAAAAAATAATTGCCAAGCCCCGTTTTCATCGGCCTTGATTCAATCTTGGTCAAATTCAGCTTTCTCCAGGCAAATGCAGATAAAACCTGATGAAGCGCACCTGCCCGGTCTGAGGGCAAGGTGGCCATAACGGTCGTTTTAAAGCCCAGCGCCTTTGTTCTATCAAGCTTGACAGGCTTTTTCGAAATAACAGCAAAGCGGGTGTGGTTATATTGAAAATCATGAATATTCCTTTTTACAATAACCAATCCATATTCCTCTGCCGCGAGTTCATTGGCAATGGCGGCTGCCTTCATTTCCGGATTCTCTTTCACAAATTGAGCGGCAGCAGCCGTCGAGGTCATATTTTCTGACGGGATGCCCCTCAAATCCTGGTGCAGGAATTTATGGCATTGGGCGATTGCATGTGAATGGCTGTAAATGATTTCAGTATCCTGCCACTCTTCTGCATGCTCCGGATGCACCATCAGATGCTGGCTGATTGGAGCCGTTATCTCCCCGCAGATCGGCAAATCCACTTCATGAACCAAATAATCCAGCGTAATATTGACAGATCCTTCAAGCGCATTCTCAATCGGAACAACCGCAAAGTCAATTTCTTCATTCAGGACCGCGTCCATGCAGCCTGGAATGGTGCGGTAAGGGATAGATTCCGTCTCCGGAAACATCGCCCTTACTGCCAAGTCAGTGAATGTAGCCTTTGGCCCAAGATAGCCTGCTTTCATAGTCAATACTCCTCCCAAACAAATCCACAGTCCCTTTTTATATACTTTAACACTTTACACTGTGTATGTCCTTAGTTTTCAAGATGGGAATGGATAAAACTCTACAAACCTGCAGGGGATGCCGCCCGGTTTTAAAAAAAGGCGCCGGGAATATGGCTATGCACCTGATCCCAGCACCTCTACTTTTTCAACAAATTCCAATTTTCTCAGCCTGGCCAAAAGCTCATCGATTTCAATTCCCATCCCGCTCGTATTGAGAGACATGGTGACATTCGCCCTGCTTTGCAGAGGGATGGTCTGATGAATCGTTAAAACATTGCAGCCTGAGGATGCAACAATCCCAAGCAGCTGAGATAATGTTCCTGACCTGTCCTCCAAATGGAAAAACAGGGTGATAAGCCGCTCTTTGATCACGGTATGAAAAGGGAAGACCGTATCCCGGTACTTATAGAAGGCACTTCTGCTCAAGTCGACCTTCTGGACAGCGTCCCACACCGATTCCGCTTTCCCTCTATCAATCATTTCCTTCGCTTCAAGCGTTTTTTTCATGGCTTCCGGAAGGACATCTTCACGGACCAAATAAAATTTCCTATCTGACTTATCCTGTCTCATTCCTTTCACCCCTTCGCGTAAAGCAGTGTCTATGTATGTAAAATTTTCCTTGAAAAAGCCATGAAGCCTGCGCCGGCCCATCACGGTTCCGGCGCAGCGGCTTTATATGCTATTCAACAAATTCAAATTCAAACTCAAGCAGCTTGATCGTGTCGCCATCCTTGGCTCCGCGTTCCCTCAGTGCCTCGTCCACGCCCATGCCCCTCAGCTGGCGCGCGAAACGGCGGACAGATTCTTCCCGTGAAAAATCGGTCATCTTGAACACTTTGATGACAGCATCGCCGGAAAGGACGAAGCTTCCGTCCGGATCCCTTGTGATTACAAACTCAGTCTGAGGCTTTTCATGCTTATAGACAACCCGGTTAATGCCATTATCCTCTTCTTCATCTTCCATGAGAGGGAATTCAGGCGTTTCCTCGATCTTGTCTGCAACAGCAAACAGCAGATCCCTGAGGCCCTGCCTTGTAAAAGCGGAGATCGGGAAAATCGGGTGATCATCAGTCAGCCTGCTCTTGAATTCCTTCAGATTTTCTTCAGCTTCCGGCATGTCCATTTTATTGGCTACAATGATCTGCGGACGCTCTGTCAGGCGAAGATTGTACTCTTTCAGCTCTTTATTGATTGTCAGGTAATCCTCATACGGATCCCGGCCTTCCACTGCTGCCATATCAATAACATGGACAATGACACGTGTCCTTTCGATATGGCGGAGGAACTGATGCCCCAGTCCAACGCCTGAGTGCGCCCCTTCAATCAGCCCGGGCAGGTCTGCCATTACAAAGCTTCTTCCATCTTCTGTTTCAACCATCCCTAAATTCGGGGCGATTGTTGTAAAATGGTACTCGGCAATCTTTGGCCTTGCTGAAGACACAACCGAAAGCAGGGTAGATTTCCCGACGCTTGGGAATCCGACAAGCCCGACATCAGCGAGAAGCTTCAGTTCGAGGACTACTTCCCGCTCCTGGCCAGGCTCGCCATGCTCTGACAGCTCCGGCGCAGGGTTGGCAGGAGTAGCGAATCTGGTATTGCCCCGCCCTCCGCGTCCGCCTTTTGCGATGATGGCCCTTTGCCCATGCTCAGTCAGATCTGCTATAACTTCTTTCGTATCCGCATCGGTCACAACCGTTCCCGGCGGAACCTTGATAATCATATCCTTTGAATTTCTGCCATGCTGATTTTTGGACATTCCATGTTCCCCGCGGGATGCTTTGAAATGGCGGTTATATCGGAAATCCATCAGGGTCCGCAGACCTTCTTCCACCTCAAACACAACATCTGCACCCTTGCCTCCGTCCCCGCCTGCAGGGCCGCCCTTAGGCACGTACTTTTCACGGCGGAAAGCAACCATCCCGTTGCCTCCGTCTCCGCCTTTCACATATATCTTCGTTTGATCGACAAACATATTAAAAACTCCTCCTGTCTGCTGTATGTACACAAAAATGCGAAGCTACAGCAGTAAAAATCTGCTTTGCCCTAAGCAAGGCTCAGCGTATCCCCTTCCGGGCGCACCCAGCTACTCCAATCCCCTGCTGAATGGCATAAACACTTCCAGGGCCAGCTCCTGCTCAGACAGCTCCTCCATCTTCATCCTGATGGCCTGGTGCTGCTCTCCCAGATAAGATCTGATCGATTCTCTCTCTGTTATTATTCCGCTAAAATCAAAAAACAAACGGATTCCATCCTCCTGAGGCTCTATCAATACCGATAAATGGTTATCATGAAAGGGTTTGACCGAATCGTCCAGCCTTGCAAAAAAGGACCTTGTCCAGCTCTCCAGGAACTGGTCATCCAGTTTTCTGCACTTGACATCATCCAGCACCTCATACTCAATCTGGAACGAATGGTTTTCCCAATTGTAGGTAAACAGCAGGGAGGCAAATTGGGGAATATTCAAGTTGGAAAGCTTTGCTTCATTCTGGGCTTCTACAACGATTTCATCGATGATTTCCTTGGCTCTGTCATATTTGCTTAGGGAAAGATTTCCTTTAATTAATTGTATTTTATTCATCCAGTCATGGCGTGCATGCCGCAAAACCTCAACTGTGCTCCAATCTTTTTCCATAAATGCACTCCTACACAATTATTAGTGTCATAAGATTGCCTGCTGATAGTATATCAAAAAAGAAGATGGGAGTAAGCAATTTCCTGTTAAAATTAAGAATTCAAGGCAGCCGGGCACAAGCCGGCGAACCGCGGAAAAGCCACGGCAGCCCGATGGGGGATCCATGCCCTTTCCGCGGTCCACGCTTGATCATCAGCCCTATCGCTGGAATCGCATCTAAAGGAAAAAAGAAAACTCTAACCTGTCGGTTAGAGTTTTCTGTGGTAAGCTTAAGCTTCTTGAGCAGCTGGATAAACGCTCACTTGCTTGCGGTCACGGCCTACACGCTCGAACTTGACAACTCCGTCCACTTTCGCGAAAAGAGTATCGTCGCCTCCGCGTCCAACGTTCACTCCAGGGTAGATCTTTGTACCGCGCTGACGGTAAAGGATAGAACCGCCGGATACGAATTGACCGTCTGCACGTTTAGCGCCAAGGCGCTTAGAGATTGAGTCACGGCCGTTCTTTGTAGAACCTACTCCTTTTTTAGAAGCGAAAAACTGAAGATCTAATCTTAGCATTTGTTTCACCTCCTATTTTTTGAAGGTTATTTTTATGTGCTTGCCATACTCACGCTCAATCGTCTCCAATGAAACAATCATGCCTTCCAGCAGAAGCTGGACTTTCTCTTGCGTCTCTTCAGGAAGATCCTGCGGAATGTCGCATCGGAGAAAGCCGCTGTCTCCCTGTTCGATGTCAGGCTCGACTCCTGTCAGCGCCATGATGCTGTTGATGGCACCGATGGACACTGCAGAAACGCCTGCACATACGATATCTTTGCCATGGTTGGCAAAAAGGGCATGCCCGCTCAATGAAAAAGACCTGACGCGGCCGGCTTCAGTACGAATAATCGTCGTATGGATCATACAACCAAACCTTATGCGTTGATCTTTTCGATTACAACTTTAGTGAACGGCTGACGATGACCTTGCTTTTTACGATAGTTTTTCTTCGCTTTGTATTTGAAGACAATGATCTTCTTTGCACGGCCTTGTTTTTCAACTTTAGCCGTTACAGTAGCGCCTTCAACTACAGGGCTTCCTACCTTTACATTGTCGCCGCCTACGAATAAAACTTTGTCAAAAGTAACTGTTTCGCCTTCTACAGTGTCCAGCTTTTCGATGAAGATAGCTTGGCCTTCTTCAACTTTGATCTGCTTTCCACCAGTTTCGATAATAGCGTACATGAACTGCACCTCCTTATAGACTAAGACTCGCCAATTGCAGGCGTTTTGCAAAAAGCAAAAACTTGAATACCTGCTCTGAGCGGTTGTAGCTTGGTGCGCTACAAACATAACATAAGAATACTATCATATATTCAGAGAGTGTGTCAATACATTATCCCGGTTTTAAATCAGGAAGCTTTATTGCTTTTTATGCTTTGCTTCAATTTCCTTCAGGCTTCCCAGCTGGCGGATTTCATAAAAAGGAATCCTGGAGTCTTCTGCAGCAAAAAAGAGCCTGAGGCCGCATGTTTCTTCCAGCCTTTTCCGGTGAATGCCCTGCTCGCCCGAAAAAACATCCAAAACATCTGCCGAAAGTCTGATGAGGGCGGCTTCATAATCGCTTCCCCGCTTTTCCCAAATTTCCCGCTCAAGCCGGAAGGCCGCTGTCTCTGCACTGACCATCCGCCCAGTCCCTTCACAGGCAGTACACTTGACCGTAAGCGATTCAGAAAGGGCAGCACGCGTCTTTTTCCTTGTAATCTGCAATATGCCTAGCGGAGTGAACCCGACGATCCTCGTCCTCCGCTCATCTTTGCGGAGCTCTTTTTCCATCATCCTTGAAATATGCTGCCGGTCTCTTTCCTCTTTCATATCAATGAAATCAATCAGAATCATGCCGCCGATGTCCCTGAGCCTGATCTGCCTTGCAGCCTCTGCCGCCGCCCATTCATTAGTCCTGAGAACCGTGTCGCGCAGATTTTCCCGGCCGGAGTATTTTCCTGTATTCACATCGATGACAGTCAGAGCCTCTGCTTCGTCAAAGATAAGATAGGCGCCGTTATCAAGCCAGACGATTTTTTTTAGCGCCCTATCGATTTCCTGGTCAAGATTATAGGCAGAGAAAATGCTTTCCTTATTATTGTAGTAACGGACTACAGACTCTGCCGCTGCTTTTTCCAGTTTCTGCTTTACAGCAAGGTCGTCAACCACCACCTCGCCGGCTCCAAGGCTGGCCATCTCAGCTGCCGCTTCCTCCAGGAAGGTTTCTTTTTCAGCAAGCTTTGCAGGCTTCTTTACCGAAGCAGCCTTTTTAGTAAGCTCACGGTGTTCTGCACGAAGCTCCTCCAGTTCTTTTTGGAAGTCTTCTTCAGATGCTCCTGCAGCAGAAGTACGGAAGATGAGCCCTTCTTCTTCTTCCTTCAGTTTCATCCCGAGCGTTCTCAGCTCTTCCCTTGCAGAGTCTTCCTCTATTTTCCTTGAAACGGCCACATACCGGCCAAAGGGCATATAAATCAGCTTTTCGCCCTGGAATTCAATGACATTGGTAAGCCGGGGACCTTTCGTGCCCGCCGCATCTTTTTCAACCTGTACAAGCAGTTTTTCACCTTCACGAACAAAAGAGGAGATTGATTTTTTGTCTTTCTTCTCTTTGTCTTCGGCTGAACGCACATATGATGCGAGCCTGTCGCGGTGCAGAAACCCGCTCTTTTCTTCCCCAATCTCAACGAAAGCAGCATTCATCCCAGGCAGCACCTTTGCGACCGTCCCGAGATAAATGCTGCCTACTGCGGATAGATTTTTCGGCTGGTCAATGATCAGCTTTTCCGGCTTGCCCGATTCATTCAGAACTGCATAACGTTTTTCCCTTGTTGCGTAATTGATGACTAATTTTTTCAACTTTATTCCCCGCTTTGATATATCTAAAAATCTTTGTCTATTATTATCAAGCTTTAATAGGCATAAAGCAAATCAGCCATTCGTGCTGTGGTAAGCTTTTCGGAAAAATAGGCATGAAGAAGCTCATTCTCATCAAGTGCTGCATGCTCCTTTCCATCCTTTTCCACAATAATCGGATGCTTGGTGCCGCGCTGGAAACGCTCAAGCACTTCGACAACCATCTCATCCTCTTTGACGATCAATGGCTTCAGTACTTTGAACTCATTCCGGTTTCCATAATACCGCTCAAGCAGGAATCTCATAAAAATAAACCGCCGCTGCTTCCATTCAAAATGCAGGGAAAAAAGCAGGAAGCCGAGCACAATCCAGACATTCGGATTAAGGGGCGCTGCCAGCAGCATAACCGCAGCAAAAATAAGGGCTGCCCCAAGTGAAATCCTTAAGGCCTGTTTGTGGGCATCTGGGAACGCCTTCTTTTGGGACAGGTATAAAAACAGCAGCTTCCCCCCATCAAGCGGCCAGATAGGCAGAAGATTGAAAATCAGAATCATGATATTATATTGAAAAAAAAGCTCAAACAGTGCCCCGTCCAGCACTGACATACTATAAAGAATGTAGGAAAGGGCAATCAGCCAGACATGCTGGAGAGGCCCGGCCAAAATAACGGCCGCTTCTTCCTTCAGCGGCCTGTTTCCATGCTCATCCATTTCGGCTACTCCGCCAAATGGAAGCAATGATATTCTTTTAATTCGCCATGAAAAGCGGGCTGCCGCCCAGGCATGACCCATTTCGTGCACAAAGACAATCAGGAGGAGCATCATCACCTCCTGAAAACGGGCCGTTGCCACTGCCAGCCCGATGACAGCCCACAGCAGGGGATGAATGTGGATATACCGGAATAGACTGAGCATTTTAGTCAAATTGCATCACCTGGATCGGATCGATAAAATCATCGCCTTGCTTTAGCGCAAAATAAAAAGATCCTTTGCCGCTCTCCGGCACTTCAGCTGCTGTTCCCACTGCGACACCTTTGCCGATATAATCATAAAGATTGACCTTGATCTCGCTCAAATTTCCATACCATGTCTCAGTTTTATCAGCATGCTGGACAATGACGGTTTTCCCGAATCCTTCTTTATTGCTGGCAAACTTAACAAGCCCCTCTTCTACTGATTCCACATTTGCATCGATTGCGACCTCAATCGTCACCCTCTGGCCTGTCTCATCGAACTCCTCAAGAATTTTGCCGGAGGCTGGGAGCGCATATTCCTGGGCGGGAGCTGACTCGTCCCTCTCCTTTTTTGAATCCGTAAAAGGCACCAGCGCCAAAGGCTCTCCGAACTGCTCTTCATACCATTCCGACACAGCGGCAAACTGAAAGTCAGTCTCCATCGTTTTGGCCACAAAGTTTTTGGCCGGCTCAAAGGCAGCTGACGGATTTTTGAAAAGGATGGCTGTGACCAGCACCAGGCATGCAGAGGCCAGCAGCTTAAAGAAGAATACTTCTTTTTTAAAAAGGGGATGCTCACCTTCTGGAGAGGTGCCTTCATAGGAAGGCATCTTTCCAAACCCGTGCTTTTCCTCCTCTTCTGCCCAGGGAAGCCTGTGCTGCAACTGTTTATTGATCCGTTCCTGGTCTTTTTTCCGTTTTTCGATTCTTTTGCGTATTTCATCTGCTCTTGAACGCATGATCTCCCCACCTGTCCCTAAACTGATTTGTACAAGTCTATGAGGGGTTTGGGGGGAGTATGACATTTTGGGGGAGAAAGAGGCGGAGAGATTGGGAGAATATCAACGATTGGGAACAGTTAAAAAAAGCAAACAAAAAAAGCCGGAGATTACCGACTTTTTTGACTGAAGACCAATCGTATTAAACAGATTTTTTGTTGCGCTTAAGTATGAGGCTGTTGATTTGCGTTCCAGGCACTTCGCTTTCCGCGGGGCGGCGCTGAGCCTCCTCGGAGCGAGCTCCTGTGGGGTCTCAGCTCTGCCGCTATTTCCCGCAGGAGTCTGCGTGCCTTGCACTCCAATCAACAGGATTTTTAAACTTTTACGGCACCAAAGTGCTAGGTCATAAGATCTCTAAGCAGATAGAATTTCTCAATTTAAAGCCCTTAATAACTTTGATACTCCTATTTTACTCCAAAAAATCTTTTCAGTTTGGTGAACATGCCTGTGTTTTCTTGTTCGAGCTGCTGGAGCGGAACGGCTTCGCCGAGGATGCGGCGGGCGATGTTGCGGTAGGCGACGGATGCTTTGCTGTTCGGGTTGAGTGCGATCGGTTCGCCGTGGTTGGATGCTTTGATGACTTCGTCGTCATCTGCCACGATCCCGATCAGGTCGATGGATAAATGGGCCGTGATTTCATCGACATCCAGCATATCGCCATTTTTCATCATATGGCTGCGGATCCTGTTGATGACAAGTTTGGGCGCTTCGACATTCTCTTCCTTTTCGAGCAGGCCGATGATCCTGTCGGCATCACGGACGGCTGAAACCTCGGGAGTCGTGACGACAATCGCCTTGTCTGCTCCGGCAACGGCATTCTTGTAGCCTTGTTCGATCCCTGCCGGACAATCGATAATGATATAATCATAGTCCTGCTTCAGCTCTTCTACCAGCTTTTTCATCTGTTCAGGATTTACAGCGGTTTTATCACTTGTCTGGGCAGCAGGAAGCAAATAAAGAAGATCTTCAAAGCGCTTGTCCTTCACAAGAGCCTGATGGACCTTGCAGCGGCCTTCAATGACATCCACCAGATCATAGATGATGCGGTTTTCAAGCCCCATCACCACGTCCAGGTTGCGCAGGCCGATATCTGTATCGATAAGGCAGACCCGCTTCCCCTGCAAAGCCAAAGCAGTTCCGATGTTGGCCGATGTAGTCGTTTTGCCGACACCGCCTTTGCCTGAAGTAATTACAATAGCTTCTCCCACACTAGTGTCCCCCTTCCAATCTCGTTAAGTTTGGTCTGAGATGCATTAAAACCTGCAATCTATCAACTATCATTTGTTCATTTTCATCTATGTAGGCACATTCCATTTCCCTCATGTCCTCGTCCTTGCTGTGATCAGGCGCCCGGTTGATGCAGTCGCTGATCCTTAGCTGGGAAGGCCTCATCATGCTTGCCGCTATGACTGCCTGCTTGTTTCCGTAGCAGCCGGCATGGGCAATTCCCTTTAAGCTGCCCATGATGAAAATGCTTCCTCCCGCCATGACAGTGCCGCCGGGATTCACATCCCCGATCAGGAGCAGGTCGCCAGGAACTTCAAGGACCTGCCCTGAGCGGATGATTTTTGCCACCGACATAATCTCATTTTCTTTCTTTTCCCTGTCCGCCTCTTCCTTAGTCAGAACATTTGAGCTGACAGAATCAACGACAAAGTTCTTCTTTGACCTGATCAAATCCTTCAGCTCTTCCTCCTGATCAGCGGTAAGATAGCGGTTTCCTGCCTGCACCCTTACAGACATAAGCGGACGGTCTACATTGGTTCTCGCGCTTTCGGAGAGCTTTCTATCAAGCTCCTTTTTCAGTTCCTCATAGGAACAGGAGTCGTCCAGATGAAGAGTCAGGCCGTCCTTTGTCCCTTTTATTGTCACATTCTGAGTTTTCTTCATTGCAAGATGTTCACCTCAATTAGAAAAACCTGGCATGTGCCAAGTCATTTCAGCCGGCTGGCCGGCTTTACATCCCCATCCGGAACAGCCATGCTGCTCCTTAAGAAGATTTGAGCCATGCGCCATACAAAAGATGTATGCCTTTTCTGCGGCTCCACATAATACAATTCGACATAAGCTCACAAAATCCTTTTTTCGCCTGTGCAGTTTTACATGCTGCCACAATATTTTTATCGGCTGCCCTCAAGCTTTTTCAATATCACTGGCCGTATTCATCAAGCTCGCGTGCGAACTTTTCGAAAAACTTCTTAAAAGGAAAGGATACCACAACGATGAAAGCAAGATTCAGCACAAGCGTCGGCAGCAGCCGCTGCTGCAGGAACACTGAAAACTCCATGTTTGTGCGGTGAATCAGGAAATTCATCTCGTACACACCCAGTTCCAGAAGCGCCAGTTCAAACAGAGTGATAAGGGCGACCACTGCAAGATTGGTATGCAGGATCCGGATGATTTTGGACGCAATATAGGCCAGCAGCGGCAGCATGAATAAATAGATGCCGATGATATCTGTATACACAATATCAAACAGCAGGCCGAAAATCAGTCCATAGATAATTCCATGTTTTTTACTGCCGTAGATGGTCAGGAAAATGATAATGACCGCCAGGAAATGCGGGACCATGATCCGTTTGCTGTTATACAATTCTGCAGACAGCAGCTGGACAAAAACGCTGTCCAGAACGAAAAAAAATAAAACGAGAAGAGGAAGAAGAAACCGTTTCATTCTCTATTCCTCCTCTTCTTCCAATATATCCAAATCAGGCTTCTCCATGGAAAGCTTTGCAACCATCACATGCTCGATATCATAAAAATCCGCACCAGGCTTTACATAAGCAGTCTGGTTCAATCCGAACTCATCAGGAACAACTTCTTCTACTACACCTACAGGCAATCCTGATGGAAAAACACCGCCAAGTCCTGAGGTAGAGACAATCTCTCCTTTTTCTACTTTGGCATCATACGGAATCCGTTTTAGCAAAAGAAGTTTCTTTTTAGTATCGTACCCTTCGATCGTCCCATAGATCTTTTCATTGATAACAGCCGAAATCCGGTTGGCAGGATCGGTGCTGCTGAGGAGCTGAACGCTGGCGGAAAGAGGGCTCGTATTTTTCACTTTGCCGATCAAGCCGCCGGCTGTTATAACAGCCATATCTTTTTCCAGACCATCTTTTTCGCCTTTATTGATGATCAGCGTCTCTTCCCAGCGGTCGGGATTCCTCGCAATCACAGTTGCCTGGATGGGCTTATATTTGCTTAAATCACCTTTTTTATCGAGTATCGTCTGCAGTTTTTCATTTTCATCCTTCAAGCGCTGGACATCGGCCTCAAGCATGGCAAGCTGATCAAGCCGGCCCTTCAATTCCTTGTTTTCTTCATATGTATTCTGCAAGTCTTTCACATTTTCGAAGAATCCGGCAACATAGCTTGCCGGCCGGGAAACGATGGTCTGTGCCCAGCTCGCTGTATCTTTCACAAATTGCTCTGCCCATGAAAGCTTTTCCCTTTCTTTCAGGGAAAATCCGATTAATGCCACCAGAATAATGATACTGACAAGCAGGATGATCAGGCGTTTATTCAGGAAAAACTGTGGCATGGTTCACACCTCTATTTCTTTAAAAAGAAGAGACTCCAGGATAAAAGCGAATGACTGCTTCATGCCCGGAGCCGCCCTTTTTGTTATTAATAAGAATCTTTGGATTTGTTTTTAAATAAGTGAATATGGTCAAGTGCCTTCCCCGTGCCGATTGCCACACAGTCAAGCGGATTTTCAGCGATGAGGACAGGCATTTTTGTTTCCTCTGCAATCACCTTGTCCAAGTTGCGGAGAAGTGCTCCTCCGCCAGTCAGCACAATCCCCCGGTCCATGATATCAGCAGCCAGTTCAGGCGGCGTTTTTTCCAGGGTGACCTTTACGGCATCCACAATGCTATAGACAGTATCACGAAGGGCAGCGGCAATTTCCTCAGCTGTAATTTCTATCGTTTTTGGCAGTCCTGTCAAAAGGTCGCGGCCGCGGATTTCCATATTTTCAATGCCTTCAGGCTCACCGGCGGAGCCGATCTCCATTTTAATGCTTTCAGCTGTCCGGTCGCCGATCATTAGGTTATAAGTTTTGCGGATATAATTAATGATTGCATCATCCATTTCATCTCCCGCAATGCGGATTGACTGGCTCGTAACAATGCCGCCAAGTGAAATGATGGCAACTTCAGTCGTCCCGCCGCCGATGTCGACAACCATGCTGCCTGTCGGCTCCCAAACAGGAAGATTTGCACCGATTGCAGCAGCAAACGGCTCTTCAATCGGGTAAGCATCGCGGGCACCAGCCTGGCGTGTTGCATCAATGACAGCACGCTGTTCTACAGCGGTGATGCCTGAAGGCACACATACCATTACATACGGCTTACCGGCAAAGAAGCCCTTCTTGACAGCCTGTCTGATATAATATTTCATCATGGTAGCCGTTGTTTCATAATCAGCGATAACGCCGTCCTTCATAGGACGCATCGCCACTACATTGCCCGGCGTACGGCCGATCATATTCTTCGCATCATTGCCGACAGCGACAATGCTTTTAGTATCCGTCTGCATGGCAACCACAGATGGCTCCCTTACAGCGATTCCTTTTCCTTTTACATAAACGAGTGTATTGGCAGTCCCCAAGTCGATTCCAAGATCCCGTGTTCCGATTCCAAACATAGCTGTATCTCCCTTTCTGATACGAAATGCAATTTTTTAAGGTGATTTTTATATTCGAAGAAGGCTGAAAAAGCAGCCTGGTTAGCAGTTGGCAGACTTATTCTAGTCTAAAAAATCATAAATTATATTATATCCTAACAATCGGTAAAATCATAGTGTTATAAATAACCTTTTTCCTTTAAGCTGACATATTTGTTTTCCCCGATGATCAAATGATCGAGCACATCAATGCCGATGATTTTCCCGCACTCCGCCAGCCTCTTCGTGACTTCGATATCTTCCCTGCTTGGTGCAGGGTCGCCAGAAGGATGGTTATGGATGCAGATGATAGACGCAGCCGACCTCCTGAAGGCCTCCTTGAAAACCTCCCTGGGGTGAACGATTGAAGCATTCAGGCTGCCGATGAAAATCGTCTGCTTATGGAGCACCTGATTCTTTGTGTTCAGGTAAAGGCAGACAAAATGCTCCTGCGAAAGGAAGCGCATGTCATTCATGACATATTTGGCGCCGTCCTCAGGTGACCGGATCACAAAGCGGTCATCATAGGAAAGGCTGGAAATTCGCCTCCCTATCTCGACCGCGGCCAGTACCTGAATGGCCTTGGCCATGCCGATCCCTTTGATGCTGGTCATCTCATCAAGCGTCGCATCCTTCAGGAGGCGGAGGCCTTCAAAATGGGTAAGAAGCCTGTTTGACAGCTGGAGCACAGACTCCTCCTTAGTCCCGGTCCTGAGCATAAGAGCAAGAAGCTCATGATTGGACAGGCTTTCCGGGCCATTCTGGATAAAGCGTTCGCGCGGCCTCTCATCCTGCGGAAAATCACGTATCATCAATGATTCAGTTTTCAATATGGTTCCTCCCTTGCCGGCGGGAAAGGGAGGCAGACGATCGTACAGTATTTAAAAAGGCAGAGTGAATCCCGCCTTTTTCAATTCTCTTGCTGTTCTTGAAAGCGGAAGCCCGACGACTGCGAAATAATCACCATCAATCCGCTTCACAAGCGTTGCACCAAGACCCTGGATTCCATAAGATCCGGCCTTGTCGAAGGGCTCGCCGCTTTCGATATATGCCGACTTTTCGTCATCTGTCAGCTCCCAAAATTCCACATCCGTTTTTTCGTAAAATTCAACCTTGCTTTTTTGCGGAGTAATAATTGATACTCCGGTATAAACCGAATGGACTCTGCCGGACAAACGCGTCAGCATATCGTATGCATCGCCGCGCCCATCCGGCTTCCCTAGAATAAGACCGTCTGCAAAGACAATCGTGTCCGAACCAATGACAAACGCAGCTGGATTTTTCCGGGCGACAGACTCCGCTTTCCTGGCCGCAAGCTCCATGACCACATTTTCGGGAAGCATTCCCGGTTCGAATGTTTCGTCCACATCACTGCTGGAGACTTCAAATTTCAGCTGAAGATTTTCAAGAAGTTCTTTTCGCCGTGGAGAAGAAGAGGCTAATATGAGGTTCTGCAAAAAAATCACCCTATCCTTTACTTGTATCATTTTGGGAGATACAAACTAATCGTACCAAAATTTATAGGTTCTAACAATTTTTAAAAGAGTTTTGTCAAAAAAAATGGGAGCTTGTCGAATGAAGTCCGACAGCCCCCTATAATGTGCGATATTTCCTGGAAAATATTCACCCTTTTATTAAAGTGCAGTGTACGCTGCAATGAATGACAGCAGATGCTGCTGAATCGCGTAATAGCCTTTTTCATCCGGGTTTTTCTGATAGCTGGCAATTAGCTCTGCCGCTTCTGAGAGTTCCTTCTGCATGACCCCCACACGATCCGCAGAAAGCTTTGCTCCATCAAATCCTGCAAGCTGTACTGATACATCGGCCGCCTGCTTTAATGCTTCTTCCGGAATCGCAGCTCCAGGTGAAGCAGCCCCAATTCCTGCAGCCATTGCCGAATATATCCCCGGGGCCGCTTGCAGGAATTTTTCATCTTCCTCCTGTAGCTTCTCCACAGTTTTTCCGCCGGCAGCCAATTCCTTGGCAAATGTATCAATGCCCTTGCTCTTATAATCTGTTCCAAGCTGTTTCGCATCTTCCAGCGACCCTGCTGCTCCAAGGAACAGATAAGATTTTCCTTCCATCTCCATCAGCTGTGCCGGAGCACCTTTTTCATAAATCGTGCTCTGGATCTTTTCAGCCGCATCCTTCGTTGAAAAAACACCGCCCTGAACAACAAAAACTGTAAGGGGCTCAAGGGCCAAAGTCCCATTTCCGGCTGAGCTTCCCTGATCGGTGCTGCTGACAGTGCCTGCTGTAGCCTGCGCAGCTCCTTCAGGCTCTTCAGCGCTTCCATCATGTATCACCATCTTCAGCATCAAAAAACCAAGGCTTGTCCCGAACAGGACAGCAAAGAATACAGATATCACCACTGAACGGACCAGCGCTTTCTGATTGGAAGGCTTTCCCGGTGAGCTGAATATACTGCTTTTCTTCCCGCTTCCCTTTTCCGTCTTTGCGGCAATCTTGTATTCCTTCGGTTCTGGATCCTCCTCCATGATTTCAGGGAGAATCCAGTCAAACTCATCATCTGCCGCTTCCCTGGCAGGAGCTGCCTCCAATTCAGCCAGTTCCTCATTTGCTGATAGAAGGTTCCCCTCTGCAGACTCTTCTTCCACATTCTCTAAGTGCTGCACTTCTTCTGCAGGATCTCTTTCCTTTTGAGCCGTTTTGTCTTTCATATACACGGCTTCCCGATCCTTGCCATTCAGCTTGATCGTAATGGTCCGTCCGTTCCCTTGGTTTTCCACAGCTTGTCCTCCCCGTGTCGATTGCTGGATTTGCCTTCATCCTAACACAGGGGCAAAAAAAAATAACAAGACTTTTGTCGTCTTGTTATAGGATGCTTTCGTCAAATTTTTTAGTTGTCTTTTACGATTAAATCTATTGACAGCTCACGCACCGGGATCGGTTTGCCTGAAGCCCCCTGGTAAGAGCAAAGATTACGGTTCTCGCCGTACAGGCATACCGTCCTGATATGCTCCCCGTCTATTTCTACATAGCTGGCATCTGATGGTTCAATATAGTTGCCTGTATACGGATCCTTAAAAGCTTCCATAAAGCCGGCTTCTGAAACCATACTGAAAGTGATCCGCTGAGCGAGTGTATTGCCACTGGTCACTTCGCGCTTCACAAAATAGCCCGCTGCTTCATTCAGCGCATAGGCATTGCCGACAAAGGCTTTATCCCGTGAATTCTGAACCAGACTCAGTATGGAAGCAGTGGCGATTGCGGCAATAATGCCCAGGATTACGAGAACAGCCAGCAGTTCTATTAAAGTTAATCCCTTGTCATTCAGTCTAGCAAAGCTCTTCATCATACTAGACCCCGTTTCTATAGAATAGATTAAGGCTGAGTTTCTTCTTCTATCTCGACGTCCTCCTGGCTGGAGAAACCGCTCAAGGGGTTCTGCTTATTAGAAACAGCAGGAACGTCCAAAGGAGGCAGCTCTTTTTGGAGTTCTTCCAGATTAGGATAATAATATGCTGCAAGTGAGACTTCAAATTCTACATTCTCCGAATCCTGATCCACCGAATAAATTTCTGGCAGTCCGGTGAAGTTAAGGACCTCCACTTTAACGATCCGCTTCAGCGATTCCAGGCTCTTGATGAACTTTTCCATCTCAAAATAGGTTGCTGCTTCGCCGCTCAGCGTCAAGGAAATCTTTCGGATTCCATTGGGGAGGATCTCCTCTGCAGGTGAATTGACTTCACTTGTACTTTCATCGGAGGCTTCCTGATCATCGGCTGGTGATTTTTCCGGTTCCGCCCCGCCCTCTTCTGTTGCTGCTTCGGCAACAAGATCTATTTCCTCATCATCTTCTGTTCCGTCCAGCTTTAACTCTATGATATTTGTATCAGAAATAACTTCTGCTTTTTCAAGGTCAAGTAATAGCTGATCAAGCATCCGTTTGACAGGCACCTGCTTCTGCAGCTCCATTGTGCTGAGGATCGTCTTTTCACCGGTTTCAGCCAGTTTGTTTTCTATAATGGTCAATTCCTGGCTGGCCAGCTTCAATTCAGTTTGCTTTCTGTCTATCTGCTCATGGACAGGCAGTATGAGCAAATAATAGGCACCAGCGACTGCCCCGCCAAGTATAAGGATGGAGAGAAAAATGATCAGCAGATGTTTTTTGGATAATTGGAGGTTCAAGGGGCAGTCCCCCCTTCAGCTTCCTTCTCCTCAATTTCTTGCTTAAGCAAGCTGGAGTTTATCTGCAATTCATAAGCTGCAAAATAACGCGGCAGGATTTCTTCTTCAGCCGCAGAGGTCTCTTCATCATCATCTTTCAGAACATCTGTAGTTTTTGCCTCAGTCAAAACGGCCTCGTCGAGCCATCCCAAAGAGAGCAAAGAATTCAAATAATAGGCAGCCTGACTTTTAGTGTCAAACTGTACTATTTGCTTGATTTTATTCTCTTCATCTTTTTCAAACTCAGTTATGTAGCCTCTTTCCGGAAGCAGCTTGGTCACTTCATTCAAGATGTAAACCACACTGAAAGGCTGCTCTTTTGCCCAGGAAATGGCATTTTCAAGTTCACCAACCGAATTGGAAGATTCATAATCAGCAAGTTTCACTCGTTGTGCTTCAAGAATTTCATTCGTCTGGGCTATTTGAGTTTCAACCTGTTCTATCTTCTCTTTTTGGCTGCCTAAATAAATATAAAGAGACACAGACAAGATGACAGCTGCCAAACCTGCTGCTGCCAAAGAGATGTAGGCTGCTTTGCTTCTTTTTTCTTTTTTGGGAAGAAGATTGATATCTACAAGCATGTCTACACCTCTTTCAAGCCCAAACCAACATTAAGATTAAATTGGGGCTTAATTCTCTGTTCTGTGTTTTGTTCCCCGCCCAGGACTGCCAGAGGGGCGTCAAACCTTTCCGCAAGAATTGAGCGGATGTCCTCCATCCAAGGGTGATCGCCATCAGCTAAAATCTTAGTGATTTGTTTATTGCCCTGGTTCAAGGAATATCTATAAAAATTCATGACCCGTTCCAATTCTTTATAGATATCCTCGAGCGGAAGAAGAACCTCGCTTTTGTCGCCTTTATACACCAAACCGCTTCCCGGCTCTGCTTCCCACTTATCATGATCTGCATCAATCATAAGATGGCGCATGAAAACCGGTTCATGTCCTTCAAAAATACTGACATTCACCTGCTGTGCATCAAATTGCACCATCATGAGATGTTCATCAGGAGCCGGAAGGTCGTACTCATAATAGAGGCGATACAAGGCAAGACAGGAGATATCCGCAGCAGACGGCCTTAAACCAGCTTCTTCAAAAAGGGAGACATACTCATTCACGACCTCTTCAGGAGCTGCAAACAGCAAAATCTGCCTCTTTTCCTTTTCTGACTGTAAAGGAACAAAATCAAAAACTGGATCCTCAAAAGGAAGATGGATGCTTGTCCCAAGCTCCATATATAGATAACCTTTAATTTCATCACTTGTCACATCTTCGGGAATATCCAGTTTTCTGATGATAATAAAAGGGTCAGGCACTAAAAAGGAGATATTTCTTTTCTTGATCTTCCAGTCGGCCACGCATTCTTCAAGAATGCTGGAAAGTGTTTCGAAATCCTGGATCCTGCCTTCCCTAATAATTCCATTCGGCAAAAAACGCTCTTCACAGCGAAGAGTCTCGGGCTCGTTACTGCTCTTCAGTTCGGCCATCCGGATGACATGATCCTTGATTATAATATTAATGATTCGATTTTTCCCGAATGAAAATAGAGGGGCCATATCAATTTCTCCTTAAATGAATGTATAAAGATACCAATCCAGAATACGCTGGCCAAAAAAATAGGCAGTAAGGCTTCCTAGTGCTATGTATGGACCAAAAGGGATTGGCTTTCCTTTTTCCACCTTGCCAATCAGCATCCCCACAATGCCAAAAACAGCTCCAAATAGGGTTGCAAAGAAAAAAGTCAAAAGGACAAGCTTTGTTCCGAGCGCAAGGCCAATCACGGCAAAGAGCTTGATATCTCCCCCGCCCATACCGCCTTTACTGATAACGGCAATGAACAGAAGCAGGAAAAAGCCGGCTGCCACACCCAGCAGTGAATCCCACCATGGCGATAGAGGAAGGAAAATCCTCTCCAATAAAAAAATCACTGCGAACACAAGCAGGACTTTATCTGGAATAATCATATATTTAATATCTGATACAAACACAATGACCATCAGGGAAATCAGCGTCCAAGCGATGATCAGCTCCAGTGTCCATCCCATCAGGATCGGGGCAAGGGCAAATAACAGGCCGGTCGCCAGTTCAACAGCAGGATAAAGAAATGAAACCGGCGCTTTGCAGCGCCGGCATTTCCCTCCCTGCAGCAGATAGGACACTACCGGAATCAACTCATAGGGCCTTAAAGTATGCTGGCAATATGGACAATGTGACCGCGGCTTGACTATTGACTGCTTTAGCGGAATCCTCAGGCCTACTACGTTGTAGAAGGAGCCTAGGAGGAGGCCGTAGAGGAATACTACTATTACCATAGGTTATACTTCTTTACCATTACTCTTCATCTTCTTCCTCACCAGCTGGTATATCTCTAGCACTTTTAGGTGCGTTGTCAATCATTTGCACAGTAGCACTTTTAAAATTCACTGTTATTCCGGATTTGGTTCCAGAACCGGTAAACAGAAATGCTCCGTCATCAGTAACTTCTACTTTAGCATTAGTATCAGCCTCAAAGGTAGGGACTTCATCTAAGAAACCATTCAAATCTTCCAGGGTAATTTCCTTATCAGAACTACTTTCAGCATATCGAATTTTAGCTGCATTTAAAATTTGAATTGCATCAGCTTTAACCGCACTAATTTTTGAGTTCTCAATAATCTTTCCAATGCTAGGAATGGCAATTGCCGCAATAATCCCCAAAATAACAATAACAGCCAAAAGTTCAATCAGCGTCAAACCTTTTTCATTCTTTAATTTTTGACCCAGTTTTTTCAACATCTTCTTTCCCATCTCCTTATGAGTATTCGCCTATTACTTTAGTAGGTTAATCCTATTATACTAGATTATTACAATAACAGAAGTCGTATTTTAATGGTTTTTGTAAATTTATTGCACTAGCCGACATGATTGAATATTTGGAACATCGGGACCATTATTGATGTAACGATAGTTCCTACAATTCCGGCAAGGAATACAATCATTAAGGGCTCTATCAATGATTTAAGCCTGTCAGTCGAGCTTTCTACTTCCCGTTCATAAAAATCGGCTACTTTGGACAGCATTTCATCCAGGGATCCAGTTTCTTCCCCGATGGCAATCATTTGAGAGACAAGGGGAGGAAAGACCCAATGCAACCGCATCGGCTCAGTCAGAGAGCGCCCTTCCTCTAATGAAGTCCTGGATTTTTTTAGTACCTTGGAGACTACCTCGTTCTCCACAACATTCTCTACTATGGCAAGGGCCTGGAGAATGGGTACAGAACTGGCAAATAACGAACTTAACGTTCTTGTCATCCTGGCCAATGCAGCTTTTTGCAGCATTTTCCCAAAGATAGGAAGCTTAAGAAACGCATAGTCCAGATAGTACTTCGATTTTTTATTATTTCTGATGGCTACAAATCCAATAAACAAACCAATGAAGAATAAAACAACAATCCACCAGTATGACTGCATAAACTCGCTGGAACCCAGAACAAACTGTGTGATGGCAGGAAGCTCTCCACCGAAATCCTTAAACATATCAACAAAAGTAGGAACCACACTTACTAGTAGAAAAATGACTACCGCAACTGCAATGATTCCTACAGCAACAGGGTAGGCAAGGGCGGAAACAATTTTTTGCTTCGTAAAATGCTGTTTTTCATAGTGGACAGCCAGCCTTTCAAGCGTATCGTCGATATTTCCTCCAGCTTCGCCTGCCTTTATCATATTCACAAACATGCTGGTAAAGATTTTCTTATGTTTGGCTGCCGCGTCAGATAATGGGTTACCCTCCCTTAAATCTTGCTCTACTGTTTCGAGGGCTCTCCTTAATGCTTTACTTTCTGTTTGCTGGGCAAGTATCCTCGTAGCATCCACCACCGTCACCCCCGCCCGAAGCAGCGTAGAAAACTGCCGCAGATAAATCACAAAATCCTGCAGCTTCACTGGATTTCCGATTGTCAGCTCTTTGGTAAGCAGGGTCTCTGCAACCTCATTAAGTTCAGTAACCCTGATGCTGTCCTTCTTCAGCTGCAGCATAGCCTCCCGCTTCGAGGCTGCACTTATGATTCCGGACTTCTTCCCTTTTAGGTCACGGCCGCTGTATTTATACCGGGGCATATCAATTCACCTTTTCCTGGAGGTATGGCATGGCCGCCTTCTTGGATACTTGTCCTGACTGCACGAGTTCATTGATGCTTGAATCAAGGGTATGCATGCCCTGAGCCCTTGAAGTTTGCATGATGTTGGCGATCTGATGGACTTTTTCATTGCGGATCAGATTGGCCACTGCTGAATTATTGACCAGGATTTCGGTTGCGGCCTTGCGCCCTTTGCGGTCAATGATAGGGAAGAGCCGCTGTGATACGATTGAAACAAGTACAGAGGCAAGCTGAATCCTGATCTGTGCCTGCTGGGATGGCGGGAAAACGTCGATAATCCGGTTGATTGTCGCAGGTGCACTAGATGTATGAAGAGTCCCGAAAACGAGATGTCCTGTTTCTGCTGCGGTTATCGCCGTCTGTATCGTTTCAAGATCACGCATCTCCCCGACCAATATGACGTCAGGGTCCTGCCTGAGGGCAGCCCGCAGGCCGTTAGCAAAATTATTTGTATCAAACCCGACTTCTCGCTGGTCAATGATGCAATTGCCATGCTTATGTAGGTACTCAATCGGATCTTCAAGCGTAATAACATGCTTCCTCATATTTTGATTCATATAATCAATGATAGAAGCCAGCGTGGTAGATTTTCCGCTTCCTGTCGGGCCCGTCACCAGCACCAGCCCCTGTGGTTTTCCTGCTATCTTCTTAAGAATGTTAGGCAGCTCCAGCTCATCAATCGTTGGGACTCTTGTCGGCACAACCCGGACCGCCAATGCAATACATGAACGCTGATAATAGGCATTGACACGAAAACGCGATACCCCTTGAACACCATAGGAAAAATCGAGTTCCCCTTTTTCCTTGAAGCGGTCCCACATATTTTCAGGGATGATGGCTTTGGCCATGGACTCTGTATGTGCAGGGAGCAAATTTTCTTTGCCATATCGCTTCAGCTCGCCATTGATCCGGAATATGGGAGGCACTCCAACGGTCAGATGGATATCGGAGGCTTTCAGTTCAAAGCCCGCCCGTAAAAGAATATCAATTGCTTCAGTCATGATCATTGCTCCTAATCAGGTATGGCAACACGAAGGACTTCTTCTGTCGTCGTAATGCCTTGTTTTACTTTCAGCAGGCCATCATCAATCAAAAATATAGTCTTATTCTTTATAGCAAGCTCACGGAGCCTTGAGAAGGATTCCCCATTCATGATGACCCTGCGCATTTCATCATCAATTACAAGTACCTCGTGGATGGCAATCCTGCCTTTATAGCCTGTCATATTGCAGGAAGAACAGCCTCTGCCCCGCTTGATTGTTTCTACCTTCATGCCGCGCCGAGCAAAGATTTCAATCTCTCTTTTTGTAGGTGCCTGAATTTCTTCACAATCCCGGCAGACACGGCGGACAAGTCTTTGAGCAACAATTCCGCTGAGCGAGGATGCTACCAGGAATGGCTCTACTCCCATATCAAGAAGCCTTGTTATTGAACCAAGCGAATCATTCGTATGCAGGGTGCTGAGAACAAGGTGTCCTGTCAGAGAGGCTCTTATGGCAACCTCTACTGTTTCCTTATCCCGGATTTCCCCAACCATGATGATATTGGGATCCTGTCTCAGGATGGCCCTCAAGCCTTTAGCAAATGTCATTCCGACATTGGAGTTTACCTGGATCTGATTGATGCCTTCGAGCTGGTATTCAACAGGATCTTCAACCGTGATGATATTGACTTCTTCGCTGTTCAGCTGGTTAAGCGCTGCATAAAGCGTGGATGATTTCCCTGATCCTGTAGGGCCTGTCAAAAGGACGATACCGGTAGGCTTATTGATCATGGAAGTGAAGCGGTTCAAATTAAGCTTGTTAAATCCAAGCTTATTCATGTCATTCAATGAACTGCCAAGATCAAGAAGACGCATAACAATTTTTTCGCCATACACGGTCGGCAAAGTTGATATACGGAGGTCAATCGGATGGAAATCAAGATTTATCTTAATTCTGCCATCCTGCGGCACCCGGTGCTCTGTGATATCAAGGTTGGCCATGATTTTAATCCTGGCTGTCAGCACACTTTGCATATGCTTGGGCAGCACCCTCTCTGTCCGGAGCACTCCATCGATTCTGTATCTTACTGCCACCTTTGTTTCCTGGGGGTCAATATGTACATCACTTGCTTTCATGGAGGCAGCGTTCCCGAGGATTTGATTGACGAGCCTGACAATCGGTGAATCCTCATCGGCAATCTTGTCATCCTGAAGTTCTTTTGTGCCAGGTGAAGCGTCAAGCAGTTCTTCAAATCCTTCGTCCATGTCATAGTACTTATTGATGGCACGCAGGATATCATCCTTCGTTGCAATGGCAGCCTCAACATGAAATCCGGTTGACAGACGCAGATCATCAATTGTGTAGAAATCCATTGGGTCAGCCATGGCGACAAAAAGCTTTTCTCCCTCTTTCTTTAAAGGGATGATCAGATTTCTCTTCGCAAGATCTTTTGGCACCATACTGAAAAGCTTCACATCAAATGGATAGCGATAAAGGCTGACATGCGGGATGCCCAGCTGGAATTCCAGCACTTCTATCAGCTGCTGTTCTGTAATATAGCCCCGCTGCAGGAGGGCATCCCCGATCCTTTGATCTTTATGCTTTTCCTTCAGCGCTTGCTGCAGCTGTTCTTCTGATATCAGACCTGAATCAACAAGCAAATCTCCTAAACGCCTTCTTGTCTGTTTCATTGATATCCCTGCTTTTTCTTCATATTATTTGGCAGCTTCATTCGGCTTTCCCCAAAGGCCATCATCTTCTTTTTCTTGCCCAGACTGGCTGGACTCTTCACCGCTTTGAGAGCCAGAGGGCTCTTCCCCGCTCTGAGAACCGGAGTTTTCTTCACCGGACTCGGCATTTTCCGAAGAATCTTCTGGATCTCCAGCTGTGCCGTTCTGCTCTTCGGGAAGACTTCCTGCTGTTTGTCCGCTGTTTTCCTGTACGCTGCCTCCATTATTCAAGTTAGCAGACTCCTTAACTGTCAAACTATGAATAATGACTGTATGCACCGGCGGATAAAAATCTTCTGAAATGGCTTCTGTTTTAATGATGCTCCCATCGCGGTCTACTGTATCCCGGTAGACCTTGATCAGCATCCCGTCCAACCCCTCAACAGCTGTCCTTTGTTCACCAAACCTGAGCTTTGCATCAAATTGGACGACTGTCTTGGGCTTAAACGCTTCCTTATCCTTCAGTTGAATTTTATAGGAATAGATAAGGCTCCGCCCTTTAAGCGCCGTATAAAAAAGGCTGTCTTGATAGGAAAACTCAAGAGTATATTTTTGATCATTAGGGTTGGCTATGATCAGATCCATATTTTTATCTTTGCTTACCTTAGCTTCAAAGCCGGCTTCTGCATAACCCGGAAGGTTTCTTCCGATATGGCGCTCTGCAAATGTAAAATTGGTCGGAATAACAGCCTTGTAAATAGTGCTTGCTACAGCTCCAAGAGATTGCTCATTGTATGTGACATTGTTTTCTTCCAAAAGTTCCAGCAGGGAAAAGGTTGATTGCGGAAGAATCTCTATCTTCGGGAATCTTTTGGCCCAGTCAGCCAGATCCTTTGCTGTTTGTTCATCCTTTAATACTACCTCAGACAGTGTTACAGCATCTTCCTGAAGCGGGAGATAGTTTTCAAGTTTAATGGCATGCTCACCAGACTGAAGCGCTGACGGGTACAATAAAAGGTCTGACTTGAACCTGGAAAACTCAAAGCTTTCAGATGCCAGATCCGGGGATATACCAGCCAAAGTATTCTTTATATCTGCTTCCTCGATATTGGCAATCAGAAGATTTTCTCCTCCTGATACTGCTGAGCCGATCGATTGCTCCAAATCGAAAGTAAAGAGATCTGAGGGCAGAGTGGCCGCTTTCTCTTTGTATTTTAGGACCAGCTTCGTGCCCCTGCTCCAATCGGCGGTAGTGCCAGCCAGCTTTTCAAGTGCACCAGACTGGTCAAGCCCTGATATATCTGTATTGGCAATAATAGTGTTTTCACCAAATGTTTTACTTGGATTCACAGCATTATTGAATGCCATAGCACCGAATTTAGAAAACGAGAAAATATAAGCCGTGCATAGAATCAGAACAATTGAAAGCTTTACTATTTGTTGAGATTTCATAGCAAGATGTCCCCCCTTGCATTAGGCTTCGACATTCATGGACAATTCAACGACTATATTGGGACCTTCCTCTTGAGCCTTATTGATAATTTCCCTTGTCAGGATCGTTCCCTGGCTTATGATCACTTCGCCATTCATACCATATATATCTTTTAATACAGCTTTGCCAGAAAGAAGTTCAACCTGCTTTTCCTTTAGAAGCTGGATTTCTTCATCGCTCTCGACACTGCTGCCAGCTTCAGTGGCTGCCTCGTTATTATTTTCATGCGCAGACTGGTTCGGATCAAGAAGGGCTGCATCAGTTAAAAAGCCATCAGCAGCATCTTCTTTTACAATAACGATGTCCTTGCCATATGTTAATACAAAATCAGAACGCAGGATTTGTTCGCTGCCGCCGCTTTTAATGTCCATTCCAAGGATATTGCCTGTCTCATCATCCACATAAAATTCGGATATTTCGCCAATCAATTCCCCTTTTCGAGTCATGACCTTTGTATTGGTAATCCTGATTTTCTTGTTTACAAGCTGATTGGCAATCGGAATTTCATTCAGGTCTATAACAGCATTATCACTTTCTACCGTTACAGCATATTCACCAATACCGACCACCTTTTTAAAGGGAATGGCTTTGACGCTCACTTGCCAATCTTCATGCTCAATGGTCAGGAAATCAATTGAGCCTTTTTCAGGATTAATTACTAAAGATTTTACTTTTCCTACTTGCTGTCCATCTGAAATACTGATAATCGGGAGACCCGTAATTTGTAAACTCGTCTTCAATTTATGTCACCACACCTATATTTTAAATTCGTTACATTCATAACAGTTATATTACAACTTTTTCCCTCAAGCAACACTCTATTTCGACAAATATATTTCTTGTAAAAAATGGATTTCTTGTAAAATTACAGGAAAATCGTTATATTTGGTTTCCAAATCACCTAGCAGCAGCTGAAGCTTTTGATACTCTTTTGTGGCTGCATAGTGTTTTATAAGGAGACTTGCAAATGTATAATAATCAGAAAGCGGGAGGCTTGGGCTTAAAGAGCTCTTTACCATCTCTTCATATTGACTCTGTCCAAGGACTCTTTTGGCTGCTTGCAATTGGGCAAGCAGATTGTGAAGAAGCTGATGCTGCAGCATTGCCTGTTCATTTGTGTCTCTATTGTTCATTTCCTCGGGTTCAAAATTGTCATAGGGAGAATCACTGTTTTCCAGGGCTGAGTCCAGTTTATCGATATCGGTTAATGCAGGGCCGTTATCTTCTTGGGGAAGGTCTTCGTCATTTTGAATGGCAATTTCATCGGAATAATCTTCTGTCTCAAAAAGTAATTCTGCCTCAGCTTGTCTGTTTATCTCATAAATCTCTTCAATAGTATCTCCTGCGCCAACCGGAATAACAGATTCTTCTATAACAGGTGTTTCTTCTTGCTGCACAAATGGAATATCATTTATTTCTCCCCTGTCATTTTCTCCTGGCAAATCCGTCTCTTCAAGCATCAGCTTTTCTAAGTCTGCCATATATTCCGGAACAGGAAGATCAGATTCCCCTATCCTGGTCTCTTTCCTTTCTTCATTTTCAGCCCCTGATAAGCTGAACTCGAGAAGAGGTTCTATTTCCTCATCATCCTGCAAGTCTAATTCAAATAATGCTAACTCTCTATCTTCTTCAGAGCTGATGTCGGCTGATGCAGAAAGTTCCACTAATTCCTCAGCAGATTCAGTGTTTCTTCCTGAAAATAAATCTTCCAGCTCTTCTTCTTCCAATCCGACGCTGAAATCTGCAGATTCATTCGTTTCGCCCGCTTCTTCCATAACCGGTTCGGTTTCAATTTGATACTCTGGCGCAGCTTGTACGACTGCTTCCTCTTCTGGAGATGTTTCCAGATCAAGCTCAGACGGCAAAGCAGTTGACTCTTCATGAGGATAACTGAAGCCTGCAAAAGAATCTTCTGCTGTTTCTGCAGCAGAATCCGCAGAAAACAAGGCATTAGGCATCCTGCTTCCCATAAAATATGCAGCAGCAAGCACTAAAGCAATCATAAGCAGTATAATCTGCCACCAAAGAAAGCTTGCTTGTGCAGCAACGCCCATTAAGGCAAACAGCAGGGAAGCTGCAATAGTGATCATTTTGCCTTTTAATGTCATGCCCAGAGGCAAGAAATAAACAATCGGGATGAGCAGCAATAGAGAAATCAACGCAAAAATGTATGTGCTCAAAAACACTTCTCCTTCCAGCAGCAAGTAATATAGTCCTATAAATCTTTTCTCTTTTTATTCTCCTTATATATTTCACTTGTCTTTTTCGACCTATTAAGACAAATATAGCTATAAAATATTGTATAATATAAGAAGAAAGAATGAAAGAAGGGTCTTAATGAAACTTAAAAAAATTCTAAGTAGTTCGAAAGGACTAACTCTTGTTGAAGTCCTCCTTTCCCTGACAATCTTAAGTATCATTCTTTTAGGCTCAATGAAATTTTTCACACAGGCATACAGCTATACCAGCGGCAGCCAAAACAAAACTGCAGGGATCAATGTAGCGAGAAATGCTTTAATGTACATAGAAAATGAGAGTTTTATAGAAATCAGGAAAAAATTCACTGATGACCCTGCTGAGGAAATGAAAATAACAATCTGCGATGAGAGCTACAGAGGGGCATGGAAGGATGGAAGCAGCCTTCATTCGGCTGAGGCTGAGGGTGTTCAAAGCTGCACCTCCACACCTATAGTAATCAATAATGTAGAATACGAGGTTACAATTGCGATGCCAGAGGGACATGTTCCGGAAATTGACGCCTCCTCCATACCGCTTAAAGCAACTGTAGAATGGGAAGGCAGTGAAACTCCAGTAAAAATTGAAGGAGCCATAAAAAGTGAAGATCTTCGATAACAAGGGTTTTACCTTATATGAACTGCTCGCAGTTCTTGCGATTACAGCTATCGTATTGCCGGTCATCTACGGCGTTTTTACTTCGGGCATTAAGCTTTATAACAAAATCCAGGTAGAAGGGCAGCTGCGGGATGATGCAGACTACACCTCCACAATGATTATGAATGCTTTTTACTCTTATCCCTTTGATTATGTAAAAAGCTGTGGAGATGATTGTATCGAACTGGTCAATTCAACGTTCACTGGAGTAGATAAAGTTGAAAATAACAGCAGTGAAGCAACATTTTATGGCGTTTACCGCAATAAGAAGAATACTTCTGAGACCTCAGTTAGAATTGAATTGACAGAAAAGGCTACAGAAGATGGAACAGTGCGGGTTTTCGAAATCGATGGGAAACCGCTTGAAGTCGAATCTGACTTTAAGGACTCAAAGCTTGTTTATAACTGTGCTAGTAAGGCCGCTGAGGCTGCATGCGGTAAAGGCATGATCAGCCTTGACTACAGCCTGGATAATCATCGGCTAGAAGAAGCTTTAGACCTTCACAGCAAATTTGGTTTTTCTGCAGGAGGGCCGCCTGATGAAGAATGAACAAGGAAATGCTTTAATTACTGTTCTGCTCATCTCCCTTATCTTTACTATTCTGGGATTGAGCATCATTGCTTCTGCCATTGGAGGTGCAAAAAGGACAGAGACGAGGGAATCGGACATCGACCTGACTTACAGCAGCATAAAGGTGCTCGAGAATATGACTGCTGATCTCTCCCACTCTCTGTCAGCTTTAGATTTGGAAGATTATATGAATTATGACCAAAAGAAAGTGGAAAGCGGCTATAATACCCGGCTGCACAGTATCTTAGAAGATGTGCTTGAAGAAAGCAGGGCTGAGAACGCAGCTCAGCTTGAGTGTCTCAATATTATAGATATCAGCGAAGGTTCAGAAGTTCCGATCGATCCTGCCGTTTCCTGCGGAAAACAGCTCTCTTTCGATCACGCGGACTATGCAATTGAAACAGAAGCTGATTTTACCAGGGTACTTGATTTAGTTTTAGTGACTAATAACCCTCAGGAAACAGAAGGCGAAATCTCCCGTACCATCAAAAAGCGGATCATTCTGTCACCGCTGCCAAGCTTTTTAAAGTATGCGGTCGGCTCAGAGTCGGATGAAGAGGACTCCGGCTTATTCTTAAATGGCTCCCCTAACATCGTTGGTAATACTTATGCGAATAGGCTGTATATCGACGAGGACGCTCACTACGAAGTTGACGGGGGCACAGAGAAAACTCATGGAACACCAATGCCTTCCCTGATGGGGGACTTGTACAGCAGTTCATCCCATCTGCTCGACATTGTTAAAGATGAAGATAATTTCTACAAAGGGGACATCCCTCCATTAAAGCATGACAGCCAGTTTTTCAATATTGATTACGATAAAACCTTCAGGCAAAGTCTGCGGGACATGCTGAAGGATACAGAAATCAGTCCATCCGTCGCTGATGAAGGAATCAGCTTTAAAGAAAAACTCAGGAGCGAGATTTCCGCCTTGCCGGTAAGGGCTTATGAAATTACGGAGGATGGCTTTGTAAAAGTGATTGAAGGGCAAAGCAGCCCTTTATCAACTCTTGGAGAAAATATAACTCCTACGGCAGGAAGTTATATCATAGACAGCAGTGAACAGGGACTTTATATTTCTGACGATTTTAAGATTTATGGAAATCTTGTCGTCATGAGCACCCAGAATCCAATTACATTCGGGGGTAAATTGATTGTAGAAGGTGATCTGTACCTTACCAGCTATCAAAATCTGACGCTGATGGAAAATGTATATGTAACAGGTAAAACCTACATTTTAAACTTAAACGGGAAACTTGATTTGGAGAAGCAAGTTATATCTGCAGATTCGATAATGGCCGAGTCTCATGAAGGCGCCAAATTAAAAGCAAAAGGCGATATACTGACAGGTGAAAGCCTGACCATCCAGCCTTCCAATACTTCTATAGAAATCAGTGAAAATATTATTGCTGCCAATGGGTTCACTGTCAAAGGGGAAAACTCTGATGCCGGCCAGGAGGACGACGCCGTGAAATTTGATTCCGTTGTTTATGCAGGCGGCAAAGCGTCCATTTCCAATGCCAATATATTAGGTTTATCCAAAGATGGAGAGGAACAGCAAATCATCTTGATGGCCAAAAACGATTTAATGATTACAAGAATCGATGAATTTAATAATTATGATGAAACAGATGAAGATAAGAAACCATATCTTCCAGAAAATGATTCAAAAATCAAGCCGCTTAAAGGGTTTTTCTATACCGAAGAGAATGCCGTGCTTTACGGAGTAGGATCACTGTTTTATATAAACGGCGGGATTTTTGCCAAGGAGAATTTGACAATCAATGCCATACGGGGAGAAGTTGGCTCAAACATAAATAACCTGCCAACCTTAACACAGGAAGGGAAGTTCTCCAGATTTGTTGTAAAATACGACCAGGATGTTCTTCTAAAAAGGATTGAATTATTGCCGCTCGCTGAACAGCTGCAAATTTTCTCTGATGAACTGCTGGTAGAATAAAGAAAGGTGCTGCACTTGCTGCAGCACCTTTTCTTTTAATTCATCAAATTATTTACCATCTGCCTCCGCTGCCTGTACCGTCATTTCCAGATCCATCCGGATTGACTACTTCAAATAAAGCCGAAGCTTTTGGCTTGGATTTATCCCGTTGTTCTTCGGCAACAGCTGTTACGGTCGTATAGCCGATACCTTCTGCTTCCAGATAGAAATCGTCTCCATCCTGTATAACTCTAACACTGCCATTCTTCGCATCGGCCGTGAAGACCTCAGTGATTTTCTTCTTTGTAGCCTTCTCTGGATTGAATATCAATAGTGATTCAATATTGACTTTCTTATTGATTTCCAGCTTATAGACTGCTTTTTTGAACTTAATTTCTTGAAGGGCAATATATGGATCTTTAACGATGATTTTGACCCTTTTTTCAAGCTTTGAGCCATCAGTCGTTTTGACAATTAGTTCAGTTTCACCCTTTTTATGTCCATATACAGAATTTTCTCCAACCAGGCTTGCAATTTCGGTATCAGCTATGATAATCTCCAAATCCTTATTGGTTGCATCCACTGGCAGGATTTCTATTTTGTATGCTGCTGTTTTATCTATTTCCACTTCAATTGGATCTGGTGAAACGCTGATTGATTCTATTCTTTTCTCAATTGTAAGTGATTTTGTAACTGGCTGATCAGTAGCAGAGAACCCACCAATCGCTTTAATCTTTATGGTGTTTTCCCCAGGCTCAGTCAGAAGAATATCTTCATCTGGTGAGAACTCCTTCCATTCAGTTGAGCCTTTTTCGTTTATGACCTTGTAATAATATTTAACGCCTAGGCCTGCCACCAGCTTTGTCAGTTTTACATTGACATGTTCATTTGCCTTTTCGCTGCTGTTATATAATTTACCCGTGTCTGCACCTTTCATTTCATAATCAAGGACCAGATAAATTGTAGCCTTGCTCCCATCACTGTAGAAGACTTCAATTGCTTTATTGTTATCAGTAAAACGCATATCCATGATCGGCTGATTAAGCAGCCCCTGATCATTTGGGAACCCTGTCTGCGCCAGCTTTTTCCCATTGTCGCTAAGATCGATTTTACTGATGATGCCTGCTGCATCACCATCATATGCCTGCTGCTTTGTCGTGTCCTTCAGCCTAACTTTCATATTGATGACCTGGCTGGAGGCCGCGATTGTTGTTTCGTACTCTTTTCCGAAACGACTGTCCTTATAATATAATTTAGCAGCAGGCATTTTAACATTGCTGAGTGCCCACTCACCCTTCACCTTGAAAGATGCTGTCACCTGTTCCGGATTGAAGCGTCCGTTACTGTAGCTAATCGTTTTGCCCAACGTTAAGATGACTTCATCTTTACCCTCCGATTTTTCCGCTCCAGGGGAACTTACCAGTGAGAGACCTTTAGGAAGCGGCTGAACGATCTTCAGATCGGTCAAAGAACCCTTCACCGTATTATTCACTAGGCCAAACGGATTGATCGTGTACTGCACCTCAAACTCATTCGTTTGTTCCGCTGACCCGCTAATCTTAATAAGGTTATCAGGAGTGTTGATGGTTCCGTTTAAATTCATTGTGCCCCTGAAGCCAGGAGGCGCATCCTCTTTAACCTCAATTGTAACCGGACTGTGAGGCTTTGTTATTTTACGCCCGTTTAAATCTGTATAAACCATGCTGATATTATCAAAAGTATAAATACCCAGATCTTTAAAACTTAGCGGAAGGTTTAAATCTATAGGCTGTGATGCATTCTGGTTTATTGGATAAGGGAGATTGAACTTGATGCTGGCGAAGCCGTTTTCATCAATTCTTGCTCCGGTGCCTTCAATCAAACTTACCTTACTGCTGTATTTCTTCAAATCTACCTTTATCTCCCCGCTTATTGATGGTGTATCCATATCAGCAGATATATCACGGAAAATAGATGAGATATTTTCCTGAGTGGCCTGCCGTGCAGTTACCCCGGTAGTAGAGGACAATTCTCGCAAGTAGCCCATATCAAGTTCTGTGTTGCTGCCGAATCCGATTGAAAAAAGTTTGATATCCTTCATGGCAAGTTTTTGAGCCATGCTTAATCCGTGCTTTTTTATAGCTGATTTTGTTTCATCAAGATTAATATCCTGTTTGTATGTGTGTCCGTTAGTCTTATGATAAACAGAAAACCCTTGATTATAAACCTCATAATTCATTACTACATTCCCAGTGATTTTTTTTCCTGTATCCCAGCAAACTATAAAGCAAGCTCTCTCATTATAGGTAGTTCTTTCAATGACTTTTGAAAACGTCGGCTCACCATCCGTCATAAACAATACATATTTATTATTAGTGCTATTACCAAACATGCCTAGAGCAGCGTCCAGAGATTGCGTATAGTTTGTTCCTCCAAGTGCCGATAGGCTATTTGAATTGGAGTTGATCAGGTTGAGGCTGGCCATATTATTTTCTGGAGCAAAGTTAACAACCTTCCCTGTTTCAACATCATCATCGAACGGCACAAAGCCAAACCGGTCATTTGGCCCTGCATTTTCCTTAAAAAAGTTCACAGCTGCCGTCATGGCATCTTTGGCACTCTGAAACTTTTGCGGATTCCTGCCTGAGTCATTCATCGAGCCGGATTTATCAAACACAAACACTACATCAATCGGGTCGCGGTTTGCGTTAGTGGCTTTGCCTTTTGGCGTCAGGTGGAAGTCGATGCTTCCCTCAGCATTGCTGTTCTGCGGTTTAACGATGACAGATTGCGATGCCTTTGCGCTAAAATCCACCCCCGCTTCTTCTGCTGCCAATATATCCTTTCCTGTATAGGAAAGCATAAGGATCAGCAGCTGCAGCATCAGGATGGCAGATATAGCTCTGCTATACTTCCTCATCATGTTCCCCCTTTCTCATTTTCCTCTATATAAAACTCTCAGATGTCAACTGTGTCATTTTTACTATTATTATACCAATTTACCTATAGATTCCAAAGCTTTATCTTGCGGAATTTATCATATTTTGCAGTTTGATTCTTCATAACAGGAACTGCCAGAAAACAACAAAATAAAAAAATCCCCAACAGGGGATTTTCCTATTTCACATACTCCGCCACCCGATTCCTCCCTGCTCTTTTCGCGCCTACATACAAAGCGCGGTCGGCATGGCGGATAAGGGCGAGCGGATCATCTGCATCCACTGGTGCAGAGGCGACGCCAATAGAGGCAGTGATGCTGACTGAGAGCCTGGAGCCGTCGCCGTCCATATGCTGGGTGATGGTAAAAGGCTGGGTGGCGATGGCAAGGCGGATGACTTCGGCAAGCTCAAGAGCCTCCTGCTTTTCCGCGTCAGGAAGCAGGACAACAAACTCCTCTCCGCCATATCGCGCTACAGTTCCGTATGGCTCTGTGAGCAAGGATAGCCTTTCTGCCAGTTCGATCAGGATCTCATTCCCGCTCTGGTGCCCAAAAGTATCGTTTACGCTTTTAAAGTGATCGATATCCAGGATGATGAGCGAAAGGACGCTCCGTTTTCCAGATTCCATCCTTATGAACTCTTCTCCAAGAAGCACGTCAAAATAGCGGTAATTATACAGCTTCGTCAATGCACAGCGTTCGCTGTTTTCCTTTGTTCTTTCATAGTTCCTTGCGTTTTCAATGGCGACTGCGAAGTGGGAACAAAGGATGTCCACAATCATCAGCTGATATTTTTCATAGGCCCTTTTCTTTCGGGAGGCGAGAAGGAGGACACCGACAACTTTGCTTGAGCGGGCGATGGGAACGCAGAGGACGCTTTCGACCTCCTTCGGCATATAGCCTTTGGCTGCTGTCTTCCATTCTTTTTTCGTACTGAAAAGGGCAGCTTTCCCTGTAGCCCATACAAGCCCGCTGATGCCCTCATTTCTGCGCAGCGGGAGTGCTGACGGTGTGGTCCGCTCTCCATCCTCCACCTGATAAAGAAGCTTGAGCTCAGACTCATCGACCACATCAAGGATATAAGCATAGTCTACCGGCAGCATGCCGATCAGCTTTTCGATAAAAAGCTCCATCACTTCATTCCTGTTGAGGCGCTCAGCAAGCTGATGGCCGATTTCGGCTGCTTTGTGCAGATAATCGTTCACCTTTTCGCTGGAATTATAGAGTCCCAGGATAATAGACAGGCTGGCAAAAGGTACGCCTACAAACAGGATGGATAATAGCCCCACTTCACGATAGAGGATATAGAGCATGAATCCGACCGGCAGCGTCATGATCGATGTAAGCGACTCCCATATAAAATCCTTCCCGAAAAAATTCGTTTTCTGCTTATGCAGGAAAAAAAGGATCAGGGAAAGGACAAGCTGATTCACAACATAATAGACAATCGGATACAGGATGGACAGCCATAAGGAAGGGCCGTGCTCCATCAGGTCGGCTCCCTGCTTTCCGCCAAGGGAATAATAAAAAATCCCGCTTATGAAGGAAACCACAAAGAACATAAATGAATTGAGCGGAAACCTGTAAGACTGGCTTTTCGGAAGCCGGAGCTTCAGAAGGAGAAAGATGACTGAAGCCTGTACAAGAAGCATTTCGATAAAGATGCCGAAAGTCAAAAAAACGGCAAAAGCCACCCACTGCAGCATAAACACGGGCACGTTATTGATGATGATCGGCATGGATGATACAAAAAACATAAGCAGCATAAATGCCAGGACATCGACGTTCAAAGCTGCAGGCTGCGGAGGATAGAGGGTATAGGTTAGCCAGACTCCGGCAGGCACAGTCAGCGCCCAGATGATCCATATGTATTTTATCGCTCCCTGCTTAACCATAATCCCCATCCTTCCGCCTCAAAATACCCAAATATTTACAATATAGTAGAATAGTCACAAAATAAATATTATTGTATCAAATTTCCAAAAATTTGTCACTCTAATAATGCGCTGCTCTGCCAAAGCATCAACACCTTTTTCCAATCAGTGAATTCAGAAATGGTTTTGCGGCAGAGAGGAAATAGAGCGACCCTGTAATCACCAGAACATCAGCAGACTGCAGGTTCGACAATTCTGTCCTGATGGCCTCTTCCCAGCTGGCACAGGCCGTTTTATTTCTGGATATACTAAGGCCGGCAAGCATTTCAGCATCCGCCGCCCTGGGGAAATCAAATTGGGTAAATGTAATTCTATCGGCAGCTCCATCAAGGATTCTGATCATTTTGTCCAGCTTCTTGTCTGACAATGCTGCGAAGACAACTGCTATTTTTTTGCCATCATACCTTTTGCACAGCTCATCTGCAAGAGCCATGATGCCTTCTTCATTATGGGCTCCGTCCATGAGAACGACAGGATTGTCAGAAAGGCGTTCAAGCCTGCCTGGCCAATAGGCTTCGGACAGACCTTTCCTAAGATCTTTTTCTTCTATCATAAAGGAGTAGTACTGGTTCAGGATTCCTGCGGCCGCAGCTGCAAGCGCGGCATTCCTTGTCTGATGAGATCCCAGCATGCTGATTTCAAGGTTCTTATATTCCCGGAAAATCGTGCTGACGGTAAACCTTTCACCATGGTCAGACGATTGATGATCACTGATTCCGATTTCGCTGCCAAGCCGGTACAGCTTCGCGTTCTTTTCTTTAGCTGTTTTTTTAATAACAGAAAGGGCTCCCTCTTGTGAAACAGCCGTCAAGGCAGGGACACCGCTTTTGATGATTCCAGCTTTTTCAAAAGCTATCTGTTCATAGGTGTCTCCAAGGATGGCTGTGTGGTCAAGGCCGATGCTGGTGATGATGGACAGAAGCGGATGGACGATATTGGTCGAATCAAACCTTCCTCCCAGGCCGACTTCAAACAGGGCGATATCAACCGGATTTACGTCGGCAAAATATCGGAAGGCCATTGCAGTAATAACTTCAAACTCAGTCGGTGCCCCAAGCTCCGTCTTTTCCAGCTCCTCGCTGAGCGGGTAAATATAATTAACAAGCCTGAGGATTTCTTCATCCTTCACAGGCTGGCCATTCAGGCTGATTCTTTCATTGAATTGTTCAAAATAAGGAGAGGTGAAGGTACCAGTCTTGAATCCGGCACTCACAAGGATGGAACGCAAATAGGCAACCGTTGATCCCTTCCCATTCGTTCCTCCGATATGTACACTCTTGAGCTTTCTCTCGGGATGGCCCAATTTTTCCATCATCCATTCCATCCGCTTTAGCCCTGGCTTGATTCCGAGGCGAAGGCGGGAGTGGATCCAGGATATTGCTTCTTCGTACGTTTGAAACATAAGTATCTGCCTCCATACATAGGAAACCATACGGAAAGACGAATCCTTCCTGGATCCGCCTTTTCCGTTATGGGTGGTTTACCCTTTTAGTTCATTTAAGCGAGCTTCTACAATCGCTCTCTTTTCAGTATAGTCCTTTTCTTTGGCGCGTTCTTCTTCAATGACCTTTTCAGGCGCTTTTTTAACAAAGCCTTCATTGGAGAGCTTCTTCTGTACACGCTCAACCTCTTTGTTCAGCTTATCCCACTCTTTTTTCAACCGGGCAATTTCTTCATCGATGTTGATGAGTCCCTCCAGCGGAAGGATGATCTCAGCTCCGGAAACGACTGCTGTCATTGCCTTATCAGGTGTTGCGGCAGCAGGGCTGATCTCAAGCTCTTCCGGATTGCAGAAGCGCTCAATATAAGCTTTATTGGCTGTGAGAGTAGCAAGAACATCGTCATCATTCGGCTTCAGAATCATCTTGATCTTCTTGCTCAATGGTGTATTCACTTCTGCACGGCTGTTCCGGACAGAACGGATGATTTCAACAAGCAGCTTCATATCGCCTGCTGCCTTTTTATCAGTGTATTCTTCTTTCACCTTCGGCCACTCAGCGATCGTGATTGATTCACCGCTGTGAGGAAGGTTCTGCCAGATTTCTTCTGTAATGAAAGGCATGAACGGGTGGAGAAGCCTCATGGTATTATCCAGTACATATGCAAGAATCGAACGGGTCGTTTTCTTTGCCGCTTCGTCTTCCCCATAAAGCGGAAGCTTCGCCATTTCAATATACCAGTCGCAGAAATCGTCCCAGATGAAGTTATAAAGCACACGGCCGACTTCACCGAATTCATAGCGGTCTGAAAGCCTTGTTACCGTTTCAATCGTTTCGTTCAGCCTTGTGAGGATCCATTTATCAGCTACTGATTTTTCTCCTGTTAAATCGATGTCTTCAAATTTCAGGCCAGCCATATTCATAAGGGCGAAGCGGGAGGCATTCCAAATTTTATTGGCGAAATTCCAAGTTGCTTCTACCTTTTCCATGCTGAAGCGCAAATCCTGTCCAGGCGAGCTTCCAGTTGATAGGAAGTAGCGGAGTGAATCGGCACCGTACTGGGCAATGACATCCATAGGATCTACTCCGTTGCCGAGTGATTTGCTCATTTTCCTGCCTTGCTCATCTCTTACCAGTCCGTGGATGAGTACATCCTTGAATGGGCGCTCTCCTGTAAACTCAAGGCCTTGGAAAATCATTCTGGATACCCAGAAGAAGATGATGTCATAGCCTGTTACAAGGCTTGCTGTCGGATAATAGCGCTTGAAATCAGGGTTTTCTTCATCCGGCCAGCCCATTGTAGAGAATGGCCATAGGGCGGAGCTGAACCAGGTATCAAGAACATCATTATCCTGGGTCCAATTCTCAGCATCAGCCGGAGGCTCGGAATCTACATACACCTCGCCTGTTTCCTTGTGATACCAGGCCGGGATGCGGTGGCCCCACCAGAGCTGCCTGGAGATGCACCAGTCGCGGATATTTTCCATCCAGCGGAGATATGTGTTTTCAAAGCGGTCCGGGATGAAGTTGACTTTATCTTCTTTCTGCTGCAGTGCTACCGCTTCGTCTGCCAGCGGCTGCATCTTGACGAACCATTGTGTGGACAAATATGGCTCAACCACAGCTCCGCTCCGCTCAGAATGGCCGACAGAATGCATATGCTCTTCAATTTTGAAAAGTACGCCGCTGTCCTGCAGGTCCTTCACGATCTGCTTGCGGCAGTCAAAGCGGTCGAGGCCGTTGTATTTGCCGGCATTTTCATTCATGGTTCCGTCCTCGTTCATGACAAGGATGCGCGGAAGATCGTGGCGGTTCCCGATTTCAAAATCGTTCGGGTCATGTGCAGGAGTGATTTTAACCGCACCAGATCCGAATTCCTTATCCACATAATCATCGGCAACAATCGGGATTTCACGGCCGGTAATCGGGAGGACAACATTTTTCCCTATCAGATGCTGATAGCGTTCGTCTTCAGGGTGAACCGCTACAGCTGTATCGCCAAGCATGGTCTCCGGACGGGTTGTGGCGACCTCAATGGATCCTGAACCGTCTGCAAGCGGGTAGTTCATATGATAAAAGGCGCCCTGGACATCCTGGTGAATTACTTCGATATCTGAGAGCGCAGTTTTTGTGGCTGGATCCCAGTTGATGATATATTCGCCGCGGTAAATCAGGCCTTTTTTATAAAGAGAGACAAAAACTTTATTAACCGCCTTGGAAAGCCCCTCATCCATTGTGAAGCGCTCGCGGCTGTAATCAAGTCCCAGGCCGAGCTTAGACCATTGCTGGCGGATATGGTCTGCATATTCTTCTTTCCATTTCCATGTTTCCTGGACAAATGCTTCGCGGCCGAGATCGTAGCGGGATTTTCCTTCGCTTTTCAGCTTCTGCTCGACTTTCGCCTGTGTTGCGATGCCGGCATGGTCCATGCCCGGAAGCCATAATACATCATAGCCCTGCATCCTCTTCATGCGGGTAAGGATATCCTGAAGCGTGGTATCCCAGGCATGGCCGAGGTGAAGCCTTCCTGTTACGTTCGGCGGCGGGATGACGATCGTATAAGGCTCTTTGCTTTGATCATCCTTCGCTTCAAAAAATTTGTTACCGATCCACCATTCATACCGTCCCTTTTCAATATTCTGGGGATCATACTTTGTGGGCATCGCCAATTCATTATTCTCCATTGTATTCCCTGCCTTCCTTGTATCTGTTAGTGTTGTGGGTACCTGAACAAATAAAAAACTCCATCCGTCAATAAAAGGACGAATGGAGCTGATTTCGCGGTACCACCTTTTTTCCGGGCAAGTAATGCAATCCTGCCAGGCGCTTAATCTGATAACGGTTTTCCCGTCTTTCGCTACTGTGAACACGTTCTGTTCGCGAAAGAAGCTCAAGGGCGACCTTCCAATGATTCTGCCTGGAAAACCTTTCAGCTTGGGGTTTTCCTCTCTTTAGGCAGCTTGCACTGTACTCTTCCCTGTCAATGCTTTTCTAATGATATTTATATATGATATAGTACCGAATTTCGCGGTTTATAGTCAATAAGTATCGGCAATATTTTTTAAAATCATACATCTGCCCGTACGATTCTAAAAAATAGGCACTTAACCTGGGGAAGGGACATAGAATGGTGTAAAAGAGATTAGGGGGAAAACAGATGAAAAGGAAATTCAATCCTTATACCCTGCCTCCATGGCTGAGGACCTTTAGAAGTGTTTGTGCCCAATTCATAATTCCCTTCTGTGTCTTTCAGGGAATACGGACCATTCTCATTCCTACGACCTTCGATGTTCTTTTGCTTTCAGTCTTTATCTTGCTGGCTCTGGCACTCCATCTTGAATTCATTTAGGAGCCCTCAGGACGAATTGTCCGGGGCTCCTTCCTGTTCGGCCTGGGCTTTTGCCGCTTCCTGTGCCTGCTGCTTCTGCCTTTCGATTTCGTCGATCCTCATGACGATGTACTCTGTATTCTTCAGAAGCCAGAATTGGCGCTGAAACTGCTGGACGAGCTTTCTTTCATCTGCAGAACCGCGGTTCTTATGGTAGTTTTCCGCCTCTCTCAGGACAGGGCCCGGGTGGGCAAGATAGCTCTGGAACAAGAGCATTTCATCCTGCTTGAACGGCATATATTTAAAGTAGGTATACAGCCACTCAACCGATTCATCGCTCCGCTTCGGGTAACTTCTTAAAGAGCGCGACAGAAACGGCAGGAGATCGTGGAGCGGGGAAGCCTGGCGCGATTTTTCAAAGTTGCTGAAATATCCGTAGCCTCTTTCATCATACAGAAAATGCTCTGTTGAAACTTTTCCATGGATGATGACAGTCCGCGCTTTTTCATCATCCTTCGTTTTTTCATGCCAATCCTTCAGCTTGCCTTTCGAAAATTTCAGCGCCTGGGTAATATCATGGTAATACAGGCAGAAAAGGAGCTCGAATGGCGCCATATACTGCTTTCTTTCACATTCATCAATAAATCCCTCGCAGAATTCTGTCTCCTTCTCCCAGGCGAGCAGGGTCTTTTCATAATGCTCCTGCCGCTCCTCGCTGGTGACATTGACTTCCTTCAATGACAGTGTGTGCAGCCGTGCCAGTTCCCGGAACATCTGCTGATGGCGTTCAAAACGGTTTTCTTTTTCTTCATTGGCGAGCCATGGCATTAAATAATACAGTTCACTCTCATGAAAAACAGCGTAGCGGCCGTCAGCAGCCGGATAGATCGGCACTATCCGGTTGTAGCCCTTCTGATAAAGGGACTGAACCTGCCTGATAAAATCGGTCCCATGCTTTGCTTTCAGCTTTTTCAGTGCAAAAACGCCTTTATCGGAATAGATCTTCCTGGTCCTGCCGTAGTCTTCCACAAAGTGGGGCTGGACGGCATAGTGCTTTAAAATCGGGGAAACCGCTGCTAACCTGTTGCTTCCTTCCATACGCGTATCCCACTTTCTTATTGGCGTAGTGATCCTCCGGAAATAAAAGAAACAGTTGAACAGGTACCTCCATACCTGCCCAGCCTGTTTCATACATGTCTTATTGCCTGCAGAAGGCTATTTCTGATAGGCATGCACAGGGACATACAGCACCTGGCCTTCATAAACGTCCTGGTTCAGCTCCAGGTGATTGACTCTCAGCAGCGCCGGAACAGGAACCTCATATCTTTCTGCGATAATATCGAGTGTGTCGCCATGCTGGACGATGCACACTTTCATCCTGGCAGACTGCTCTTCTTCCTTTCGGGCCAGAAACTCAGCCAGTGACAAGCTCTTGCTTTTTTTCTTATTGGCTGCTTTCTTCTTTTTTGGAGCTTGGTCAGAAGAAGATTCACTTTCCTCCTGCTGGGCCTTGAAGCCGGTCAATATTTCTGCCGGCTGCATTTCCGGCTTTTGGTTACCGGCATAAGTATCTTCTGCTGCCTTTTCACTCCTGAACGTTGCAAAGCTATGGTCAGGCACTTGTTCTGCAGGTTCAGCATGGTAGGCTGCTTCCGGGACCGGAAGCTCATGATCTTTGATGGTGTCAAAAAACGCTGCCGGCTTTTCTTCTTTTTCAGCCTCCTCCGGCTGCTTTCTCGCTTCGGCAGTAAAAGGGGCAAACAGATCGGCAGCTTCTGCGTTCTCTGTTTCATCTTCCTCTTCCGCTCCTGCCCCGGCTTTATAAATAGAATCTTTGAAACCGGCATATTCCGGGAGCTGCACCTCTTCATTGTTCTCTATTATTAACTCTGCCGGCGCTGCCGAACGGAATAAAGGCTCCAGCTCCTTTTCAGTCTCCTCTTCTGCTGCAAGCAGTGGCTCAAAATGATCCTGCTGCTGCTCCTCTACCTGAGCTTCTGCCTCAGCTTCCTCTTCTTCCGGCCTTTCATCGTGTTCCTGTGCTGCATCTTCCTCATCATACTCCGCGGCAGGATGCTGCTGTTCCCCGTAGAGCCCGGTGATGGTCAGATCTGCTGTCAGCCTCATGCAGCTTCTTTCCTGGAATTGATAGTCAAAAGAATCAATATAGACATCCAAATCATAGACGCTTCCTATCCTATTATTCGGAATGGTTATATCAACAGGAAAATGGTGAGAAAATTCACAGATCCCCCCTTCCCTCTCTTCAACGGATTGAATGAATTTCGGGCTGGCAAAAGATTCTTCCAGTTCACCTTCTTCATTTTTCCGGTACTCCCCGGCCAGCTTCAGCGATCCTTGAATCGATACATATTGTTCATGTTCCTGGATGGTTATATTCGGATCAAGCGAAATAGAAACAAGCTCAGATACTTCCTGTCCTTTTTGGAACCAGACGGATTCTTCTAAAGAAAAGCGCAGGCATGATTGATCTTCCTGGGACAAAGCGACTCCTCCTTTCAGCTCTTTCACGTATAATCACTATGTCATTATCACTCTATGAACGGCTGATAGTAATTATGATTAGATTGTGAAAAGTTATGGAGCGCAGGAGAGTAGGGGGTGAATATTAATGAGGCAATGAGGGGGGATTCGTGTATAAGGACACACACAAAAACAGGCCGGAGTTAACCGGCCTGCTTCCATCAGCCTTTCAGCTTGGAAAATGCAAGCTCGGCTGCGTTCAATGTTTTTTCAATATCTTCATCCGTATGGGCGGTTGATAAAAATAATCCCTCGAATTGCGATGGAGGCAGGAAGACTCCTTCATTCGCCATTTCACGGTAATAAGAAGCAAAATAGTCCAGGTTGGAGGTTTTCGCTTTTTCATAATTGATGACTTCTTCGTTTGTAAAGAAGAAACCGATCATTGAACCTGCACGGTTGACCGTCAGCGGGATATCATGCTTTTTCGCTGCTGCATAAAGGCCTTCTTCCAGCCTGTCAGCCTTCCGTTCGAATTCTTTGTACGATTCAGGAGTGAGCTGGCTCAGCGTTTCGTATCCGGCAGTCATGGCCAGCGGATTGCCTGAAAGTGTTCCTGCCTGATAGATCGGGCCGCTCGGGGCGATTCTCTCCATGATTTCCGCTTTGCCGCCATAGGCGCCTACAGGCAGGCCGCCGCCGATTACTTTGCCGAGGCAGGTAATGTCAGGGGTAACGCCGTAATAGCCTTGAGCGCAATGATAGCCGACACGGAAGCCTGTCATGACTTCGTCAAAAATCAGGAGCGTCCCATATTCACTCGTTATGTCCCTTAATGCTTCAAGGAATCCTGGAAGAGGAGGGACAACCCCCATATTGCCGGCAACAGGTTCTACGATGACCCCGGCAATATCTTCGCCGAATTGCTCAAAAGCATATTTTACACTTTCCATATCATTGTAAGGCACAGTAATTGTGTTCTTCGCAACGCCTTCAGGCACCCCCGGGCTGTCGGGAAGGCCGAGTGTGGCAACACCTGAGCCTGCTTTGATCAGGAGGGAATCGCCATGGCCATGGTAACAGCCTTCAAATTTAAGGATTTTGTTGCGCCCTGTATATCCGCGGGCAAGGCGCAGGGCGCTCATTGTCGCCTCTGTACCTGAAGAAACCATCCTGACGATCTCGATGGACGGCACCCGCTCAATCACAAGCTTGGCCAGCTCATTTTCGGCAATGGTCGGAGCGCCGAAGCTTGTGCCAAGTTCCGCGATTTTCTTGATCCCTTCCACTACCCTGTCATTCGTGTGCCCAAGGATTAACGGCCCCCAGGAAAGCACATAATCGATATATTCATTGCCGTCAATATCATAGATCTTCGAGCCTTTTCCCCGCTCCATGAAGATAGGATCCATATTGACCGATTTAAAGGCACGGACCGGGCTGTTGACGCCGCCTGGCATCAGCGATTTCGCTTCATTATAGGCTTCGGCCGATTTAGTATAAGAACGCATGCTTTTCCCTCTTTTCTTCTTTTTAATCATTCAAGAATAGGATGGCTTTACTGGCATTACTGCTGTTCTTTAATCCATCTTGCAGCATCTTTGGCATGGTAGGTGATGATTAAATCTGAACCGGCACGCTTCATCCCGGTCAGCATCTCCATTACAATGTTTTTCTCGTCGATCCAGCCATTTTGCGCTGCCGCTTTCACCATTGAATATTCGCCGCTCACATTATAGATGACCATTGGCAGGTTCACTGCATTTTTCACGTCTCTTACAATATCCAGATAAGGCATTCCAGGCTTTACAATCAGGAAGTCTGCACCTTCTGCAAGATCAGCTTCTGCTTCCCTGAGTGCCTCCATGCGGTTGGCAGGGTCCATCTGATAAGCTTTCCGGTCGCCAAATTGAGGCGTGCTGCCGGCTGCATCACGGAATGGGCCGTAGAATGCTGAAGAATATTTGACTGCGTAAGACATGACCGGCACATCCTGGAAGCCTGCCTCATCCAGTCCGGCCCTGATGGCTGCAACAAATCCATCCATCATATTGGAAGGGGCGATGATATCAGCGCCTGCTTTCGCCTGGCTGACTGCAGTCTGGACAAGGAGCTCAAGGGACGCGTCGTTCAGGACTTTTCCATCCTCTATCAGCCCGCAATGCCCATGGCTTGTATATTCGCACAGGCAGGTATCGGCGATGATGACCACCTCAGGAAATTTGGACTTGATCAGTCTCGTTGCCTCCTGGACAATACCGTGATCGTGATAAGCCTGCTGGCCGCATTCGTCTTTTTCGAGCGGAATTCCGAATAAGAGGACTGATTTGATCCCTAATGATACAACCTCTTCCATTTCTTCCTCAATGCGGTCAAGGGAAAGGTTATACTGGCCAGGCATAGAAGGGATTTCCCTTTTAATATTTTCTCCTTCTGCGGCGAATATCGGATAAATCAAGTCTTCAATACGAAGATGATTTTCCCTTACAAGCGCTCTCATACTGGCTGTCTGCCGTAAACGGCGGTATCTTTTGAACTGCATATCCATTTCATTTCCTCCTCTGATTTAATTCAGCTGCTATGCTTTTTGCCAAATCTTCAATCGTATATCCTGCAGGGACCACATGGACACCAAGCCCCAGTTCTTCCGCTCTTTTCTGAGTAACAGGGCCGATGCAGGCCACAAGGCAGCCTTTGATAGCTGCTTCAGCACCCGTCTTGCGGACAATCTCCATAAAATGCTCTACAGTCGACGGGCTGGTGAAGGCCAGCACATCCAACGATCCATTTTTCAGCATGACTGCGAGCTTTTCTCCGCTATCTTCAGGAAATCCGGTTTCATATATAATGATTTCCTGCGGCTCTGCCCCTGCCCTTTTAAGCTCGTCTGCAATATAGCTTCTTGCTTTATTCCCTTTGGGGATCAGCACCTTCATGCCTTTTTCGACAAAGGGAAGGAACTCATCAATAAATCCTTCTGCAGCAAATTCCTCCGGAGTAAAGCTGACAGCAAGCCCTGACTCCTCTGCGGCCCTCTCTGTTTTTGTGCCAATGGCCGCAATCTTGGGAAAAACGGCATTTCTGCCGGCAAAGGATATAAAAGTTTCAAGGGCATTTTTGCTGGTAAAAATGACCCAATCGTATGTAGGAAGCTCCCTGACAGCATGAAGGATTTCTTCTGTTACCTCTGCCGGCCTGAAAGCAAGCAGCGGTATTTCCACTGGTATGCCGCCATAGCTGCGGATCAGCTCAGAAAAAGGTCCGGCCTGATCCTTCCCCCTGGGTACAAGCACTTTTTTGCCTGCAAGGGGAAGGCTCTCCCCGGTCATTCTCCGTCAAGCTCCTTTTTTACATCATCAATAAGCTTTTTGGCGCCTTTTTCAATCAGCTTTTCCGCAGTTCTCAGGCCCACTTCTACAGGATCAGCTCCAGTCACTTTTTCTTTATAAATCGTTTTTCCGTCCGGTGAAGCTACAAGACCTGTAAGCTCAATTTCATCCTGCTCATTCAGCACAGCATATCCTGCAATCGGAACCTGGCATCCGCCCTCCATTTTATGAAGGAATGCACGCTCGGCACGGACTGTCTGGTTTGTTGTCCCGCAAGTGAACTTACTCAGCAGCTCAAGCAGCTCCTTATCGCTCTCGCGGCACTCAATGGACAATGCCCCCTGGCCAACGGCCGGCAGGCAGACTTCCGGCTCAAGGAATTCCGAAACAGTATCAGTTGTCCATCCCATTCTTGACAGACCGGCTGCAGCGAGAATGATGGCATCATACTCCTCTGTTTCAAGCTTTGCGAGCCTCGTATCAATATTGCCCCTGATCCATTTGATTTCAAGATCCGGGCGCTTTGCAAGCAGCTGTGCGCCTCTTCGCAGGCTGCTTGTGCCGACAACCGCTCCCGGCTTAAGCTGATCCAGTGTCTGATGCCCTTTTGAAATCAATGCATCACGGTGATCCTCCCTTTCAGGAATAGAGCCTATCACAAGGCCTTCCGGCAGGACAGCGGGCATATCCTTCATGCTGTGGACTGCCATGTCGATTTCTTCATCAAGCATAGCCTGCTCGATTTCTTTTACAAATAAGCCTTTTCCGCCAACCTTGGATAAGGTCACATCAAGGATCTGATCTCCTTTTGTCACGATTTCTTTCACTTCAAACTCGAAAGAATCGTCTATCTTCTTCAACTGGTCCATCACCCAGTTGGTCTGTGTTAATGCAAGCTTGCTGCGCCTAGAACCGACTATAATTTTTCTCATGACAGCCTCCTATGTATAGGGGGCAAGGCTTTTGCCAAGCCCCCTGATATAAATCATTATTATGAGCTCCAGAAGTGGAAGGATGAAAGCCTTCCAAACAGGAAAAAGTTAATAAGTACAATTAAAAAGGATGCGAGATTCCACAGGGCCAGCGATTTGCCTGAAAAGCCCCTTGCCACCCTCACATACAGGTATACGCTGTATACGCCAAGCACGATGAATGAGCCAATGACTTTCGCATCATACCAATGCATATCTGGTACCTTGATATAAGCCCATTGCGTCCCGAGGATCAGGCTTATAATCAGCATCGGTACACCGATTACATTTAATACATACGACATATGCTCAAGCTTTGACAAATCTGCAATTCTCAGGAGCCTGGATCCCCATTTTTTCCTCTTTAGCAGGTCATACTGAATAAGATACAGCAAAGAGAAGACAAATGACAGTGAAAAGGCGCCATATGAAAGGATTGCGACTGTTATGTGGATCAGGAGCAATTCCGAGACGAGCTGCTGGGCCATGACTTCAGATTCGTACTGAACGGGTGCAAAGGTGTGGATGGCCATGATGACAAAGCCGAGCACATTAGTGAAAAAGACGATAAAATCCACTCTCAGAAGGCGGTTGATTCCGAGCGAAAGAGTGATAAGCACCCAGGCATAAAAATATAGCCCTTCAAATATAGTCAGCACCGGAAAACGCCCTGTATTTTTCATGTACAAAAACAGAAAAACAGTCTGCAGAATCCACACAAATGCAAGTAACCAGAAGGCAACCCTGTTGGCCTTCCGGTTATTGTGAAGAAAGTCGATGAAGTATAAAAGCACGCATAAAGCATACAGAACGACTGTTAACTCATGCAGCCTTGTCATATAGATGTCAAACATTGCCCAGAACCCCGCTTATGACTGAAAAGAAGGCACGGCCGGCTTCACTGCTGCCCGCATTGGTTCTGCTGCCTTCACTTCATCATCATGTTCTGCAACAAGGTCTTCTATATTGAAGATTTTCACAAATAAATCCAGCGCTTTATCGGCATCAGCCTGTGCAGCCATTTCCTTGGCCTGCAGGATTGGGTCTTTCAGCATCTGGTTGATGATGCTCTTCGTGTGTTTGTTCAGCACTTTTTTGTCGCGCTCACTGAGATGAGGCAGTTTTCTTTCAATGCTGTTCATGGTTTCGGACTGGATGGCCAAAGCTTTCTCACGCAGGGCGGAAATGACCGGAACAACCCCAAGGAGGTTGAGCCACTGCTTGAATTCCACAATCTCGCCTTCAATCAGCATTATGATAGCTGCTGCCGCTTTTTTGCGTTCCTGGAGATTGGCTTCTACAATGCCTTCCAGATCGTCAATATCATAAAGGAATACGCTGTCCAGCTCAGAAAGCTTTGGATCAAGATCGCGTGGCACGGCAATATCCACCATAAAGAGCGGTTTGCCTTTGCGCATCTTCTCTACATGGACCATCATCTCTTTCGTAATGACGAATTCCTTTGCACCTGTAGAGCTGATCAGGATATCAGCTTCCATTAAAGCGCACTGCAGCTCCTGGAGGGTCTTGGCTTCACCGTGGAAGCGGCTCGCCAGATCCTGGGCCTTTTCAAATGTGCGGTTGATGACAGTCACCTTGCTTGCCCCATTGGCATGCAGGTTCTGAATGGCCAGCTCTCCCATTTTCCCTGCTCCAAGGACAAGGACATGCTTCCGGTCAAGAGATCCGAATATCTTTTTAGCCAGCTCGACGGCAGCATAACTGACCGAAACCGCATTTGCGCCAATTTCAGTTTCAGAATGGGCCTTCTTCGCCAATGTGACAGCCTGCTTGAAAAGCTGATTAAATACAGTGCCTGTCGCCTGCTTTTCCTGTGAAGCCAGGAAGCTAGTACGCACTTGTCCAAGAATCTGTGTTTCGCCAAGAACCATGGAGTCCAAACCGCAGGCAACTTTAAACAGATGCTCTACAGCACCGTCCTGTTCGTAAACAAACAGATACGGAGAGAATTCTTCATGGGCCATATCAAACCACTCAGACAAAAATTCTTTTATATAATAGCGGCCGGTGTGAAGCTGATCGACCACTGCGTAAATTTCAGTGCGGTTGCAAGTAGAGAGGATAACATTTTCCAGGATGCTCTTTTTGCTGTTCAATGCCGTCATGGCATCCCCCAGAGAGTCCGGATTGAATGTCAAACGCTCGCGGATTTCGACAGGGGCAGTTTTATAATTAAGACCTGCTACAATAATATGCATAAAGTGTTTGCACCCCCAGCTAAGTACGTAATTCAATACTATAATTATAACATTTTTTTCGTGTAAAATTGTGAACAGATAATGAACTCATATGGTAATATAAATGATTGAAAGGTGCTCTTGCTGCATGGCTCAAAAGAAGCCTGCAGGAGCAGAAAGCCTTGGCCCAAATTACATATATCGACAAAAAGGCTTACTTATGTACAGTACCAAAAATAAAGCCGGGATTCAAGTGAACCTTACTGGAAGTGGTGTAAAAATGAAAAACCAGCGGATTTTCCCAGGAATCATCCTTATAGGCTTCGGTGCCTATTTCCTGATGCAGCGCTCAAACGTACAATTATTCCAGGATTTCTATTCCTGGCCGACACTATTATTGATCGTCGGTATTGCTTTTCTATTCCAGGGATACGGAGCCAAAGAATATGAAGCGATCCTTCCCGGCGTCATCCTGGCAGGGTTTGGATTGCACTTCCATATTGTAAGCCGGCTCGAAGTGTGGCCTGACCATATCGGCACCTTCATCCTGATCATCGCCCTCGGGTTCCTGCTCAGAGCCCAAAAGACGGGGGCAGGCTTTGTCCAGGGGCTGCTTTTCCTGTCCATCAGCATCCTGCTTCTATTCAATGACAAAGCAGAAAACATTTTAGGACCATTAGGGCCGGGCCTATCATCCATCTTAAGATTCTGGCCGGCTGCACTTGTGCTGGTAGGCCTGTACCTGCTGTTATCAAAGAAAAAGTAGGCTTATACTGCCTATCATTCCACACTTGCACAAAGATAAAACACCCGGACGGGTGTTTTATCTTCCTTTATTCAAAAATCTCCACTGCCTTACAGCACAGAATCCAGGAAGCTTTTTGTCCGCTCTTCCTTCGGGCTCAAAAACAGCTGCTCCGGATGGCCTACCTCGACAATCCTTCCTTCATGCATATATACCGCAAAATCGGCGACTTCTCTCGCAAAGCCCATTTCATGGGTCACGACAATCATGGTCATCCCTTCCTTCGCAAGGTCCTTCATGGTGGCAAGCACTTCACCGACCAGCTCGGGGTCAAGCGCAGAGGTCGGTTCGTCAAACAGCATGATATCAGGCTTCATGGCCAATGCCCTTGCAATGGCCACCCTTTGCTTCTGCCCCCCTGACAGCTTGGCGGGATATACGTCCTCTTTATCTGATAACCCCACTTTTTTCAGGAGCTCTTTTGCCTCTTTCCTGGCCTGCTCCTTTGGCACTTTTTTTACATACACCGGGGCCTCCATTACATTCTCAAGGACAGTCCGATGGGGGAACAGGTAGAAATGCTGAAACACCATCCCCACTTTTGACCGGATCCTGTTCAGGTCATGCGTTTCTTTCTCAACCTTCTCCCCTTCAATGACAATGTTTCCGCTGTCCTTCATTTCAAGGAAGTTGAGGCATCGCAGCAGCGTGCTTTTTCCTGACCCGCTTGCCCCGATCAAACAGACTACATCGCTTTCTTTCACTGTCATATCTATATCCTTCAATACATGAAGGTCCCCAAACGACTTGTTCAGCTTCTCCACTTTTATCATCACTGCTTCATTCATCTGCCATTGCCTCCTCTTTAATCACTAATTGCCATCCGCTTTTCAATAATGCTGACCAGGAATGAGAATACGAGCACCAGTATGAGGTAATAGACTGCCACGATTAAAAGATAGCTCATATAGTCATACTCATTTGATCCATATGTGGTCGCCACATTGAAAAGCTCGTACATGCCAATGAATGAGGCAAGGGATGAATCCTTCAGCGCTATAATGAATTGATTGCCAAGAGGCGGCAGGGCCCTTCGAACTGCCTGCGGAAGAATGATGCGCCTCATAGCAAGCCCGGCTGACATGCCGAGCGACCTGCCCGCTTCCATCTGCCCTTTTTCAATGGACTGAATCGAGCCCCTGAAAATCTCCGCTATATAAGCGCCGTTATGGAAGGCGAGCCCAAGGACAACGGCCAGAAACTGCGAGATATTCAGAGATGTCAGCCCAAAGTAGAAGATAAATATCTGGACAACCAAAGGCGTTCCCCTTACAAGGAATATATATATATCTGCAATCCATTCAAGAACTTTTATTCGCGAGATTTTTAAAAAGGCAAAAAACAGCCCGATGAAGATGGCTATAAAAACAGAAACAATCGTCAATTCAAAGGTAAGAAGCATGCCCCGTAAAAATACGGGATATGTTTCTATAAACTTTCCTGCAAGTTCCATAGGCTTTTCCTCTCTTTAATTGTAATATGAAGCATTTCTTTTATGTACATAAAGAGGCGAATGCAAGTTGCAGTACATTCGCCTTCTTCCCCTTATTCCTTTTCAGGGTCTTTTGTGATGTCCTCACCGATGTACTTCTTGCTGATTTCTGTCAAAGTTCCATCTTCATGAAGCTTTTCAAGCGCTTCATTGATTTGATCAAGCAGCTCTTCATTGTCCTTCGCTACGGCAATTGCCTGTTCACTGCGCCCAAGCAGCTCCTTGCCTTCGATTTCCATCCCGGAACCGATAGCCTCTTTGCCTGTGATGAAGTCAGTGATGACGGCATCATGCTTCCCCCTGCTCAATGCTTCGAGGGCGGTTACATCACTGTCGTAAAAAATGATGTTGTCTGTCACCTCTTCAGCAGAGTCTGCATAGGTTGAACCTTTGGATACAGCAATCTCCAGATCCTTCAGATCATCAAGGCTTTTCGCCGAACTGTCAGGACGGACAAAAATCTGCGGTCCTGAATAATAATAAGGAATGGAAAAATTCACTGCCTTCAGCCTGTCTTCATTGATGGTGTGGCTCGCTACCGCGGCATCAAAACGCCCTGATTTGACGCCTTCAACAATTCCGCCAAACTTAAATTTCTTCTGAACCGGTTCAAGGCCCAGCTCCTTGGCCACTGCTTCTCCGACTTCAATATCAAAGCCGGTCATGGTCCCATCCGCTTCTGTCACGCTGAAAGGCTTGAATTCACCTGAAGCAGCATATGTAAACTTACCTTCGTCTGCAAGCTCCATCCCCCCGGAGGATGCCTCTTTTTTCCCGCATGCTCCGAGAACAGCGGCACAGCATAAAATTACAACAGCTATGATCCATTTTTTCAATTGTTTTCCCCCTCAATGTTTTCTGAATTTCATTTCAAGCTTATTACCCTTATTACCATAACATTACACTTACTTTTGCCACAAAATTCAAATTTAGCTGTATTTTCAGTCATTAACCCCCATACTGGCCTGACAGCGGCTCAGCTGTACAATGCTATTAAATGGGGGCATATACTGCCCTCTTCTCCCATTTCCTCCCGAACGGCCGCCATACAGCAGCAAAAGAGCTGTTTTTGCAAAAAAAAAAACGCCAAATCGGCGTTTTTTAGCTCTGCATATATTTCTTGAGAATCCCCCAGGCCTCATCCTTGCCTTCACCGGTCTCGGATGAGAACAAAACAATATCGTCCCCAGGTTCAAGCTCCAGAGTCTCTTTCGTGATTTTGAAATGCTTCTGCCTTTTTGTTTTAGGAATTTTATCAGCCTTTGTGGCTATGATGATGCATCGGATTCCATGGTGCTTCAGGAAATCGTACATCATGATATCATCCTTGGTAGGAGGATGGCGCAAGTCGACGATCAGGACAGCTGCCTTCAGCTGCTCCCTGGAGGTAAAATAGGTTTCAATCATCCTACCCCATGCTTCGCGCTCCTTTTTGGAAACTTTGGCATAGCCATATCCCGGGACATCGACAAAATGCATCATTTCATTGATCAGATAGAAATTCAGTGTCTGGGTTTTGCCTGGCTTCGAGGATGTCCTCGCCAGGTTCTTACGGTTAAGCATTTTGTTAATAAATGAGGATTTGCCGACATTGGATCTCCCTGCCAGGGCAAACTCGGGCAGGGACTCCTCAGGATATTGTGCCGGTTTGACCGCACTTATAACGATTTCAGCACTATTTACTTTCATTGCTGTGCACTCCATTCAGGGCGTGCTTGAGAACTTCGTCAACATGTGATACGAGAACAAAATCCAATTCGTCGCGGACACTCTCTGGAATATCATCAATATCTTTTTCATTATCTTTAGGAAGGATAATTTTAGTCAATCCCGCTCTATGGGCACTTAAAGTTTTTTCTTTCACTCCGCCGATCGGCAAGACCCGGCCGCGGAGCGTTATTTCTCCTGTCATCCCCACTTCTTTGCGTATCGGATTCCCCGACAGCGCTGAAACAAGGGCTGTAGTGATGGTAATCCCTGCAGATGGGCCGTCTTTTGGAACGGCACCTTCAGGCACATGGATGTGGATATCGTACTTTTCATAAAAATCTGCCTCGATGCCCAGCTCTTTCGCTTTTGAACGGACATAGCTGAATGCAGTCTGTGCAGATTCTTTCATGACATCCCCAAGCTTGCCTGTCAGGACCAATTTGCCTTTGCCTGGAGATAAAGATACTTCGATCTGCAGCGTGTCTCCGCCAACTGTTGTATAAGCAAGGCCGGTCGCAACCCCGATCTGGTCCTCGACCTCTGCCTGGCCATATCTGAACTTTGGCTTGCCAAGGAAGTCTTCTATATTCTTTTCAGAAATGATGACCTTCTTTTTCTCGCCTGAAACAATAATCTTTGCAGTCTTACGGCAGATGGAAGCCAGCTGGCGCTCAAGCCCGCGGACGCCTGCTTCTCTTGTATAATAGCGGACGATTTTCTGGATTCCGTCCTCCCTGATCTGCAGCTGGGATTTAGAAAGCCCGTGCTCGCTGATCTGCTTAGGCAGGAGATGGTCCTTTGCTATATGAATATTTTCAAGCTCCGTATAGCCCGCAATCGTGATAATTTCCATCCGATCGCGGAGAGGGCCCGGTATGGTTGCCAGATTATTCGCTGTTGCAATGAACATAACCTTCGACAGGTCATATGTTTCTTCAATATAATGATCGCTGAAATTGTGGTTCTGCTCAGGATCCAGAACTTCCAGCATGGCTGATGAAGGGTCTCCCCTGAAATCATTGGACATTTTATCAATTTCATCAAGCAGGAACACCGGATTGATGGTCTCTGCCTTTTTCATGCCCTGGATAATCCGGCCCGGCATGGCGCCGACATAGGTCCTTCTATGTCCGCGGATTTCAGATTCGTCCCGCACCCCTCCAAGGGAAACGCGGACAAAGTTGCGGTTCAGCGACGCAGCAATAGACTTGGCAAGGCTCGTCTTACCGACTCCCGGAGGCCCGGCCAGGCAAAGGATGGGACCTTTCAGCGAATTGGTGAGCTTTTGCACAGCCAAATATTCCAGCACCCGCTCCTTGACCTTTTCAAGGCCGTAATGATCCCTATTCAGGATACGCTCTGCATTATGAATGTTCAGGTCATCAACAGTTGCCTCAGTCCATGGCAGAGAAACAAGCCAGTCGATATAGTTGCGGATTACCGCGCTTTCAGCAGAGCTGGAAGGCACCTTTTCATAACGATCAAGCTCTTTTAATGCAGCAAGCTTGACATGATCAGGCATCCCGGATTGTTCGATTCTATCATTGAGCTCGGCGATTTCGCCTGTTTTGCCTTCCTTATCGCCCAATTCCTTCTGAATCGCCTTCATCTGCTCACGGAGATAATACTCCTTCTGCGTTCTTTCCATGCTTTTTTTGACGCGCTGCCCAATCTTCTTCTCAAGATTCAGGACCTCTTTTTCATTGTGGATAATCTCTATGACCTGATTCAGCCTTTTTTTGACATCGATCATTTCTAGAATATCCTGCTTTTCCTTCAGCTTCAGCGGCAGATGGGAAGCGACGATATCTGCCATGCGCCCCGGTTCCTCAATATCGGATACTGAGGAATAGGTTTCTGCAGAAATCTTCTTGGATACTTTTATGTACTGTTCAAAGTACTCAAGCATCGTCCTCATCAGCGCCTGGTCTTCGGCATCCTTGTCTTCTCTGTCATCATAAGTCTCAACACTGACTGTATAATGATCTCCCTCATCGGTGAGCTCGGTAATTTCTGCCCTCTTCAATCCTTCCACCAGCACACGGATTGTGCCGTTTGGAAGCTTCAGCATTTGTTTTACACGGGTAAGAGTACCCATTTTGTATAAGTCATCTTCCGCCGGCTCATCTATTGAAATATCCTTTTGAGTCGTCAAAAAAATAAGATGGTCATCTACCATTGCTTTTTCAAGCGCCTGCACGGATCTTTCCCGTCCAACGTCCAGATGCAGGACCATTGTAGGGTAGACGAGCAAGCCCCGAAGCGGCAGGAGGGGGACGATGATGTCTTTCTTATTCGCCATAGTTTGCACCTCCAAATGCAAATCAAATATATTATCTGCCTCATCCTTATTCTTTGCACTAAGCCCGCAAAAAATGAGAAAGAGAAACCAAACAATCATTCCAAACCCGCATCATATCACAGGTCAAGCCTTTGTACAATTCTAACTTATTTATTTGTGGGTGTCTATTAAATGAAATGCGGAGCCGGCTTGTTCAGAGCCGACAAGCATAAGACGAGCAGGACGGAAGGTTGTTCTTTAACCTTCTGGCCTGATCGGCTTATGACTCGAGGGGCTAGCGCCCGCAGCTGGACAACACGAAATGCGGAAGCGGCTTGCCCAGGGACGACAAGCGTAAGACAGACTGGATGAAAGGTTTGCTCTTCAACCTTTTAGCCAGGCTGACTTATGTCTCGAGTCCCTAGCCGCTGCAGCTGGACAATCGAGATGCGTAGGGAGCTTGCCCCATCCCCCCTTATCTTATTGCTTTATTGCTTCATTGATTATATGACGAATAAATTCCTGTTAGACAGCTTATTTCTCTTTTATCCTGTCAGAATAAAATAAAACTCCGGTTTGAAGCATATGCTGCAAACCGGAGCTCCTTTAGATACTTTCTTTCTTAGAAAGCTCGATTGACGCTGTGAGGGACTGGTCTCTTGCATAGTCCTTCAGCAGGGCTGCAGTGAACACCTGGCTGAGGTGGCTGACAGGAATGATGTCGATTCCCTCTATCTCTTTCAAAATGCTTTGCATATTTTCTTCAGGGATGATAACAGTCCTGGCGCCGGCTTTCTGGGCAGCCTTTACTTTGGCATACACTCCGCCGATCGGCTTAACATGGCCGTGGATGCTGATTTCTCCTGTCATGGCCACTTCCCTGTTCACCGGCCTTTTATATATAGCCGAATAAATTCCGGTAGCCATAGCAATCCCAGCAGAAGGACCGTCAATTGGCACACCGCCTGGGAAATTCACATGGATATCATAATCTTCAGCAGGCACTCCCATTGTTTTTAAAACGGTCAAAACATTTTCAATTGAACCCTTTGCCATACTTTTCCTGCGTATTGATTTTCCGCGGTCCCCGATGCTTTCCTCTTCAACAATCCCGGTGATATTGATAGAACCTTTTTCCTTTGCAGGCATGACCGTCACTTCTATTTCCAGCAGGGCACCTGTGTTTGGCCCATATACAGCAAGTCCGTTTACAAGCCCGACTGCCGATTCTTCACTGATCTTTCTTTCCATCCTTGGAGAGAGCTGGCTTGAGTTAATGACCCATTCAATATCCTCATCCTTTATGTAATCCCTATCCTCGGTAATGGCAACCCCTGCAGATATCTGCACAAGATTTACCGCTTCACGACCGTTTCGTGCGTATGAGGCCAGTGTCTTTAAGCTTTTTCCGCTGATTGGCATTTTGACCTTATCCGCCGCCTTGCTGCTGATCGTTTCCACTTCATCTTCTGTGAGCTCTTTAAAAAATACTTCCATGCAGCGTGATCTGATTGCCGGCGGAATCTCACTCGGAGTCCTTGTCGTCGCTCCCACAAGCCTGAAATCTGCAGGAAGCCCGTTCTTAAAAATATCATGGATATGCTGAGGGATTTGTGTATTTTCTTCATTATAATAAGCACTTTCCAAAAAGACCTTGCGATCCTCTAAAACTTTAAGCAGCTTATTCATTTGAATCGGATGCAATTCGCCAATTTCATCTATGAACAGCACTCCCCCATGCGCATTGGTGACTGCTCCCTGCTTTGGCTGCGGAATGCCTGCCTGTCCCATAGCCCCTGCACCTTGATAGATGGGATCATGGACAGAACCGATCAGCGGATCTGCTATCCCCCTTTCATCAAAGCGGGCTGTTGTCGCATCAAGCTCAACGAAAACAGAAGATTTCCGAAATGGAGACTTGTCCTGCTTCTTTGCTTCTTCCAGCACCAGCCTTGCCGCAGCGGTTTTACCGACTCCAGGCGGCCCATAGATGATGACATGCTGAGGATTGGGTCCGCAGAGTGCCGCTTTTAATGACTTAATTCCATCTGCCTGACCGACGATATCTTCGAAGCTTGCCGGACGCACTCTTTCGGAAAGCGGTTCAGTCAGCCTGATGGAACGCATTTTTTTCAGCTGGTCCATTTCTTTTTTTGACTCCCGGTCGATCGACACCTTTTGAGTCCTCTGGCTCTTTAGCAGATTCCAGAAATAAAGCCCGATAATGATTCCGAAAAACAGCTGGATGAATAAAGCTATCCCGGTCCAACTCATAGTATCCCTCCTGCACTTTTGTTCAAGCTGATACTTGGTAGTATCTCCTTGTACAGGTTGGAATAAACAAGAATACACTGTAAAAAACTTCCTGAGCAAAGACTTGAACAGAATCTTAACGTGCAGCAGTGAATACAAAAAAGCCAGGCAGAGAAAACCCCGGCCTGGCTTTATTTATTCTGTTATCATGCAGAAGTTTTACGCTCTTCTTCCACAACCGTACCATCATTCAGCACAAGCTTTGGCACGCTGTTATCTGTAACTGTCTCTTTTGTGATGATGCATTTAGAAATATCATCACGGGACGGAAGATCGAACATAACATCCAGCATAATGCCTTCAATGATTGAACGGAGTCCGCGGGCGCCTGTTTTTCGCTCGATTGCTTTCTTCGCAATCTCATGCAGGGCACCTTCTTCGAATTCAAGCTCAACATCATCAAGCTCAAGCATTTTCTGATACTGCTTAACAAGAGCATTTTTCGGCTTTGTCAGAATTTCAATAAGAGCTTCCTCATCCAGCTGAGTAAGGCTGGCAATGACCGGAAGACGTCCGATGAATTCAGGGATCAGACCGAATTTCAGCAGGTCTTCAGGAAGAACTTTTGAAAGCAATTCCTTCTGGTCAAGCTCCTGCTGCTTCTGTTCAGAACCGAATCCGATCACTTTCTGGCCAAGACGGCGCTTAATGATCTGCTCGATGCCGTCAAACGCACCCCCGCAGATGAACAGGATATTAGTTGTATCAATTTGGATAAATTCCTGGTGCGGATGCTTTCTTCCGCCCTGTGGAGGAACACTTGCTACAGTTCCTTCCAAAATCTTAAGCAATGCCTGCTGCACACCCTCACCTGATACATCCCTTGTTATGGACGGGTTCTCAGATTTACGCGCCACCTTATCGATTTCATCGATATAGATAATGCCTTTTTCTGCCTTTTCCACATCATAGTCTGCAGCCTGGATCAATTTCAGGAGAATATTTTCCACATCTTCCCCAACATAGCCAGCTTCCGTAAGTGATGTAGCATCAGCAATTGCAAATGGAACGTTGAGAATACGGGCAAGCGTCTGGGCAAGGAGGGTTTTACCGCTTCCTGTCGGCCCGATCATGCTGATATTACTTTTTGAAAGCTCAACATCATCGATCTTGCTGTTTGAATTGATTCTCTTATAGTGGTTATAAACAGCCACTGACAGAGATTTCTTTGCCTGTTCCTGGCCGATTACATACTCGTCAAGAATATCGCGGATTTCTGCTGGCTTTGGCACATCCTTGAATTCCACTTCTTCCTCTGTGCCAAGCTCCTCTTCCACGATTTCCGTGCAGAGCTCGATGCATTCGTCACATATATATACACCTGGTCCGGCAACTAATTTACGTACTTGATCCTGTGTTTTCCCACAGAAGGAACACTTTAATTGCCCTTTTTCATCATTAAATTTAAACAATGCCTTCACCCCTTGAATTACTTCTGTGCCTTATATAAAGCTTGCGGATCACTGCAAACAATTTTTACTATTCAGCTTTTTCAGCTTATGGAATAACGGCTGGGAAAATCCCAAAACAGCCCCTGTGCCTTTATGTCCTTTTGATTGCTATTTGTCAATCGATTGGTTGGGAACAGTTCACACAGGAGAAAACTTTAACAGTTATGTATTGCATTGTAACACATTTAACAACTGGACAGGAAATGATAACTCTTAGAAAAGTATGTTTCATTTTTATCATGATCTGTCTGCTGATCCGCATTTAAAACTATGTACCCAATAAGCTTATCCATAAAACAGAGAGTTAAATCCCGATTAAGGGATATTTAATTACGGCGGTTATGTATAGAATTTTTCCTGTCCGTTTTAAGCCTTAATATACTATATGCTGCTTTTTATTGTATAAAACAAGGCACGATCAAATCGCGCCTTGTTTTATTAAAAAAGTTTATGCAGCCATTGCTGCTATTACAAACATTTATTTTTGGCTATTAAGCAGTTTTGCTGTTTTCGATAAGGAAGTCAACAGCTTTTTTCACTTTAAGGTCTGCTTTCACGCTGTCGAGGCTTCCAAGCGCCTGCTTGATTGCATCGGCAGTCATGTTGTACATTTCAGCCATTTTATCAAGCTCGGCAGTAACCTCTTCGTCTGTTACTTCAATGTTCTCTGCTTTTGCGATCTCTTCAAGAGTCAGGTTGATGCGTACACGCTTTTCGCCTTCTTCTTTCATCTGCTCGCGCAGGGCACTTTCGTCCTGGCCTGAGAACTGGAAGTAAAGCTCAAGGTTCATACCCTGCATTTGAAGGCGCTGTTCGAATTCCTGCATCATTCTGTCGACTTCATTGTCGATCATTACTGCAGGCAGGTCGATTTCAGCATTATCAGCAGCTTTTTCGACTACAGTGTCGCGAAGGTTGTTTTCAGATTCCTGCTTCTTGCTTTCTTCAAGGCGAGTCCTGATTTTTTCCTTAAGGGCATCAAGAGTTTCAACCTCTTCGTCAACATCTTTTGCAAACTCGTCATCAAGCTCAGGAAGCTCTTTGCCTTTGATTTCGTGAACAGTCACCTTGAATACTGCCTTCTTGCCGGCAAGCTCAGCAGCATGGTACTCCTCAGGGAAAGTCACTTCAACATCCTTGGATTCGCCAGCAGCTGTTCCTTCAAGCTGTTCTTCGAAACCAGGGATGAACTGGCCAGAACCAAGCTCTAGTGAATAGTTCTCAGCTTTTCCGCCTTCGAATGCTTCGCCGTCAACAAAACCTTCGAAGTCCATGACAACTGTATCGCCGTTTTCAGCTTTGCCTTCTTCTTTAACGACCAATTCAGCCTGGCGCTCCTGAAGGGAAGTGATTTCATTGTTTACATCTTCTTCAGTTACTTCTGTTTCAAGCTTTTCTACTTCAAGGCCTTTGTATTCGCCAAGCTTAACTTCAGGCTTAACTGTAACTGTTGCCTTGAAAATAAGGCTCTTGCCTTTTTCAATTTGCTCTACATCGATTTCAGGGCGGTCAACAGGCTCGATCCCTGTCTCATCAATTGCACTTGCATATGCTTCAGGAAGAAGGAAGTCAATTGCGTCCTGGTATAGAGATTCAACGCCAAAGCGTTTTTCGAACATCCCGCGCGGCATTTTCCCTTTACGGAATCCTGGCACGTTTACTTGTGCAACAACTTTTTTGAATGCAGCGTCCAGACCTTCTTTGACTTTCTCTGCATCTACTTCAATTGTGAGAACCCCTTGGTTCCCTTCTAGCTTTTCAAACTTAGCAGACATACTATAATTCCCTCCAACAATCTATTGTCATTACCATTTTTGCGGACTTTGTATGAATATTGCCTAAATATCATAGCATATTCATCTTTTTGATATGTAAAATAACTATTTTTACACATAACAGCCACTATATTATAACATACGTTATCTTTGTTTCAACAGAGATACTCAAATATTGGGATAAGAAATTTCTTCTATCTTCCCTATAAAAATCCTGGATGCCTCAAGAGTATCTTCTACCACCCCATATTGGCCGGCCATATCCCCCGGATCTCCATCCATGCCGTAAAATGAGCATCCGACAAGATGATATGCAGCTGCCCAAAGGTCAGGCTGATCAGGCTGCAGCTTGAACGGGTACAACAGGAAGAACTGCCTCTGGAGCAAAGCGATGATATTTTCCAGCAGGACCGGATCTTCGTGTTCAAGTTTATCTTTAACCGCTGCTTCAATTGCCCTCAGCTGCTTATGATCATGGACGTCATGAAGTGCCGATGGGATGAACTCTTCATTCATCCCGAGCTTTTTTACAGTCACAGGCTTATCATATTCCTGCTCTTTCAGGATATTGATAATCATTGTTTTCAGGAAAGGATGCCCTTCCTCTGAAATCAGGTAAGACTTCAGCTCTTCAAGATATGGCCTGATGTTGATGTTTGCAAGCTTTGCCAGCAGCAGGACCTGCTCTTTGGGATCTTGATAGGACAGGAGGTTCAATTCCTTATCCCTGTATTCTTCGCGGAGCTGTTCTTCTGCAGCAGGATCAGGGCTTCCCTCCGCCATACGCCTGCTGAAGTGCAGCATTTTTGCGAAATGCTCCAGCTTATCCTTAGGGATCTCCCTTTCCTGGAGAAGGGCTTCGATAGTGGCGGCTATTTCCCCATATTCATGGAGCTGGACCATGATCATCAGATAAAGATCTACGATTTCAAAATAATCTCCGATCCCCTCCTGAAGCATGGATTTGGTTAGATTTTTGGCCTTTTTCAGCGCTCCGGCCTCAAAATAGGCCAGGACAAGCCCTATATGTATATCACTGCTCTCCGGGTCAAGCTCTTTGGCGTCCTCAAACAGCTGGATTGCATCTGAAAACTTCTTTCCCTGGAGGCTCTCAAGCCCTTTCTCAAGCAAACGTTTTTCCAGACCGGGAAAGGGGATGATATTGCTGCTGTCGTTCTGGTTCCGCTTAGTCATGAAAAAACCGCCTTCCCTGTTAATATTGAAGATAGTATAGCACGCATGGAAAGAAAAAAGAAATTCAAAGAAGAGAGCCTTGAAAGGGGGAATAGATTAACTTCCGCAGTAAAAAAAGAAGATCCACATGAGAGTGGATCTAGCTTGTTTTTTCATACGCCTCTATTTCCTTCTCAAGCTGAAGCGTTATTTCAATTTCATCCCACCCATTAAGAAGCATCGTCTTCCAATAAGGCTGGATCGGAAAGCTTGCTGAGAACCCATCCTCACTATAGACAGTTTGTGTTTCAAGATCAACTGTCAAAATCAGCTCGGCTTCTGCTGCTTTCAGCAGGAGCTGTTCTGTCTCCCCCTGGCTCAGACGGATGGGCAGCAGACCATTTTTCAGGCAGTTCTGATGGAAGATGTCAGCGAAGGAAGGGGCAATTACGGCTTTAAATCCGAAGTCCTGCAGAGCCCAAGGGGCATGTTCTCTTGAAGAGCCGCAGCCGAAGTTTTCATTTGCAATCAGAATTTCCGCACCGCTGTTTTCAGGCTTATTCAATTCAAATGCAGGATCAAGCTGTCCATCTTTATAGCGCCAGTCATAGAATAGGTATTTCCCAAATCCGGTTTTCTCGATTCTTTTTAAAAATTGCTTCGGTATGATCTGATCAGTATCTACATTAACCCTGTCCAGCGCAGCTGCTTTGCCTGACAGCTTTTTGAAACCGCCCATTCTATCTCCTCCTACACTGTAATTGATTCTTCCATCAATGTTTTCCGGACATCAACAAATTTTCCATTCACAGCAGCAGCTGCTGCCATAAGCGGGCTGACAAGATGGGTCCTCGCACCTGATCCCTGCCGCCCCTCGAAATTGCGGTTTGAGGTTGATGCGCAATGCTCGCCCGGAGGCACGATATCATTATTCATGCTGAGGCACATACTGCAGCCTGATTCACGCCATTCAAAGCCGGATTCAATAAAAATATGGTGAAGCCCTTCCTTTTCCGCCTGCTCCTTCACGGCCTGTGATCCCGGTACTACAAGGGCCCTGACACCCGGATGGACTTTTTTGCCGGCCGCAAACTCTGCAGCCTGCCTAAGGTCCTCGATGCGCGAATTTGTGCACGATCCGATGAACACATGCTGAATGCTGATATCGCTGATCTCCTGCCCTTCAGAAAGACCCATATACCGAAGAGCCCGCTCAAGTGACGTCCGTTCTGTTTCGGTCTTGCAATCAGCCTCAGAAGGTATCCTTTCATCAACCCCCGCTGCCATGGAAGGATTGGTCCCCCAGCTGACCATCGGCGGGATCTCCCCGGCATCGAGCGTGATTTCTTTATCATAATTCGCATCAGGATCCGATGCGAGGGCCTGCCAATGAGCAAGGGAAGTATCCCATTCATTGTCTTTCGGTGCATATTTCCGCCCCTTTATATAAGAGAAGGTGGTCTCATCAGGACTGACCAGGCCAGCCCTTGCTCCTCCCTCTATCGACATATTGCATATGGTCATCCGCTCTTCCATGGACATAGACCTTACAGCCTCTCCGCAGTATTCAATGACATGTCCTGTTCCGAACCCGATGCCAAACCTGCTGATGATATACAGGATGACATCCTTGGCTGTAACCCCGCTTTCAAGCCGGCCATCAATCTGAAGCTTCAGTGTTTTCGGCCTGGACTGCCATAATGTCTGGGTTGCAAGGACATGCTCCACTTCACTTGTTCCGATGCCAAAAGCAAGCGAACCAAAAGCACCATGGGTGGAAGTATGGCTGTCCCCGCAGACAATGGTCATCCCCGGGCGGGTCAGGCCAAGTTCAGGGCCGATGACATGGACAATGCCCTGATCCGGGCTGTCCATTCCTGCAAGCGGCACACCAAATTCCCGACAATTTTTTTCAAGGGTGGTCATCTGTTTTTTGGCGACTGGATCATCTATCTGGCCGCGGTTGATTGTCGGCACATTATGATCCATAGTAGCGAAGGTTTTGTCCGGGCGCCTGACTTTCCTGTTTTTCATCCGCAGGCCGGAAAATGCCTGAGGGGATGTGACTTCATGCACTAAATGCAAATCGATATAAAGCAGATCAGGCTTGTCTGTTTCTGTATGGACGATATGCCGGTCCCAAATTTTCTCTACAATTGATTTGCCCATCTATTTTTCTCCCTCCATCTTTTCCGGGTCCTTCTCCCGGAATCTTTTATAAATAAGTACACGGCTGGAAAACCAGCCGTGATATCCTGAATCTGTCAGGCATATGCCCCCATTATCTGCAGAATGGCTTCATTATCCAGCAGAGCAGCTTTAATTTCCTCGGTCATCACCTTGGTAGAAGCTGCCTTCCCTCCTGAAGCCAGATCAGCTGTGCGAATGCCTGATTCGAGTACATCACTGACTGCCTTCTCGATTGCAGCAGCTTCTTCTTCCATCCCGAAGGAGAGGCGGAGCATCATGGCCGCGGAAAGAATCATTCCAACCGGGTTGGCGATGCCTTTGCCTTCGATGTCCGGGGCCGATCCGTGGATCGGCTCATAAAGATATGGCCCGCCTTCTGACAGGCTGGCAGATGGAAGCATGCCGAGCGATCCAGTCAGAACAGAAGCTTCATCACTTAAAATATCTCCAAACATATTCTCGGTAACAATCACATCAAACTGTTTTGGATTTTTAATGATCTGCATGGCTGCATTATCGACCAGCATATGCTCGAGCTGTATATCGGGATATTGGGCTGCAATTTCCTCTGCCGTTTCCCTCCACATCCTGCTTGATTCAAGGACATTCGCCTTATCCACGCTCGTTACCTTTCCGTTCCTTCCCCGGGCGAGTTCAAAGGCCAGCCTAACCACCCTCTGCACTTCTTCCTTTTTATAAAATAAAGTGTCCACGGCAGTTTCTTCACTGCCATTCCCGGCCCTTTCGCTCGGCTTTCCGAAGTAGAGTCCGCCCGTAAGCTCCCTTACCATTAAAAAGTCGGTACCTTCAATGACTTCCTTCCTTAAAGGAGAGGAATCTGCCACACTCGCAAAATAGCTGGTGGGCCGGAGGTTTGCATATAGATTCAGATCTTTACGGATTTTCAGGAGGCCGCGTTCCGGCCGGAGGCTTGGATGGAGCTTCTCCCAGCGCGGGCCGCCAACAGCTCCAAGCAAAATGGCATCACTGCTTTTACAGAGTTCGACTGTTTCATCCGGCAGCGGCACCCCGGTGGAATCAATTGCTGTTCCGCCAATTTTCCCATTGCTGAATTCAAATGTATGCCCAAATCGTTCTCCTGCAGCCTGCAGCACTTCAACTGCCCCTGCTGCCACTTCTTTTCCGATGCCGTCACCCGGAAGCACTGCGATCCGCTTCTTCATGCCTAATCCCTCCGTTGCAAGTTTTATAATGCCACTTTCGTCTTTTCCTCCAGGTAGATGACCCTGTTAACAGCGTTCAGATAGGCTTTCGCGGATGCTTCAAGTACATCCTGCGCAAGCCCCCTCCCGCTCGTTTCCCTGCCATTGTATTTCATTTTGACGAACACCTGCGCCAGGGCATCCCTTCCGGCCCCAACCGACTGGATCCGGTAATCCAGGAGGTTCACCGTACCATTCACTGATTTCTCCAGCGTATTGTACAAGGCTTCAATGCTTCCCGCCCCGGTTGCTGCCTCCTGGACGACTTCATTCTCCCTGCCTGAAAGTGTCACTGTCGCTGTTGGCACTTGATTGGTCCCGTACTGGACCTGGATCTGGAGCAGTTCATAGAATTGCTGATCCTTTGACAGTCTTTCCTCCAGTACGATGGCGGCAAGGTCATCATCTGTCATCTCTTTCTTTCTGTCTGCCAAGTCTTTAAAAATAGCAAACAGCGGCTTGATTTCCTCTTCCGGAACAGCGAGCCCAAGTTCTTCAAGGCGGGATTTAAAAGCATGTCTGCCAGAATGCTTTCCGAGAACCATGGAATTGGCGTGGAAGCCGACAAGTTCAGGCGAAATAATCTCATAAGTGGTCTTCTCTTTCAGCACGCCATCCTGGTGGATGCCTGATTCATGTGCAAAAGCATTTCTGCCGACAATAGCCTTGTTCGCCGGTACAGCCATACCGGTCAGTTTGCTGACCAGGCTGCTTGTTCTGCTGATTTCCTCAAGCTTGAGGCGGGTCCCTGCCTGATAATGGTCCTGCCGTATGTGCAGAGCGACGGCAAGCTCTTCCAGCGCAGCGTTCCCGGCCCGTTCCCCGATGCCGTTGATCGTCCCTTCAATTTGTCCAGCCCCATTTTCGATGGCTGCAAGGGAGTTGGCAATCGCCATGCCAAGATCATCATGGCAATGAGCGGATAATATGACTTTATCAATGGAAGGAACATTCTCTCTTAAATATTGAAAGACTTTCCCATATTCACCTGGCGAAATATATCCGACCGTATCCGGAATATTGATGACACGGGCCCCGGCCTGGATGACCTCCTCAACGATGCGGGCCAGAAAAGGCAGCTCCGTCCGGCAGGCATCCTCTGCCGACCATTGAATGAGCGGGAATTTCCCGGCTGCATATTTCACAGCAGAAACCGCCGTCTCAATAACTTCTTCCTTTGACTGCTTCAACTTATACTGCCGGTGGATGGGAGAGGTTGCGAGGAAGACGTGAAGCCTCGGATCCTCCCCCTCTCTCAATGCTTCCCAGGCTGCATCAATATCTGACATCACTGATCTTGCAAGCCCTGTAACCGAGCAATTCCTGATGAGGGTGGCGATTTCACGGACTGAAATAAAATCACCTTTTGAAGCTGCCGGAAACCCGGCTTCTATAATATCGACATTAAGCCTTTCGAGCTGTTTGGCAATTTCCAGCTTTTCAGATAGATTTAAGTTGACTCCCGCAGACTGTTCCCCGTCACGCAAAGTCGTGTCAAAGATGTTAATGGTTCGCACTGACAGCCACTTCTTTCTTTTTCTCTTTATTCACAAATGGCATCATTTTTCTCAGCTCCCTGCCGACCTGTTCAATCGGATGCTCATTTTCCCTTGCAAGGATACTGTTGAAGACCGGACGGTTTGCCTGGTTTTCCAGGATCCAGCCTTTCGCGAACTTGCCTTCCTGGATATCCTTCAGGACAGCTTTCATCTCCTGCTTCACTCTCTCATCGACTACTCTCGGCCCGCTGACAAAATCACCCCATTGCGCTGTATCCGAAATGCTGTAGCGCATGCCTTCAAGGCCGCCTTCATACATCAGATCAACAATCAGCTTCAGCTCGTGGAGACACTCAAAGTATGCCAGCTCAGGCTGATAGCCTGCCTCAGTCAATGTTTCAAAACCTGCTTTCACCAGAGATGTCAGGCCTCCGCACAATACAGCCTGTTCGCCGAATAAATCAGTTTCTGTTTCTTCCTTAAAAGTGGTTTCCAGCGCCCCTGCCCTCAGTGCCCCAATCGCTCTGGCATAAGCGAGCGCAAGCTCCTGGGCTTCTCCCGTTACATCCTGATGGACTGCAAATAATGCCGGCACTCCTGCTCCTTCCTGATATGTCCTTCTTACCAGGTGGCCAGGGCCCTTAGGAGCCACAAGCAGGACATCACATGTCTTTGGCGCCACAATCTGATGGAAATGGATATTGAATCCATGCGCGAAAAGCAAGGCTTGATTTGTCAGATTCGGCTCAATTTCTTCCTTATAGACTTTAGGCTGAAGCTCATCCGGCAGGAGGATCATGACAATATCGCTTTGAGCAACAGACTCTCCAACAGAAAATACCGGGAACCCATCCTCTGACGCTTTATCCCATGAATTTCCTTTCCTCAGGCCGATTACTACATCAGCACCGCTGTCCCTCAGGTTCTGTGCATGGGCATGACCCTGTGATCCATAGCCGATTACCGCTACTTTCTTTCCATTCAGATATGCCGGATTTGCGTCTCCGTTATAATACATTTTCGCCATGATTTATTCTCCCTCTCGTTTTTGGAATATTTTTATTTAAATTATTTTTACACGATTGAATAATTCTTCGGCTGCCCCTGGCTCCTCTGGCTTCCTCTTGTAAAGGCTGTTGTCCCTGTCCGGGCAATCTCCTTGATTCCATACGGCTTTACAAGCTCAATGAAGGCTTCTATTTTTTCCGACTCGCCTGTAATTTGGATGACCAGGCTGTCTTTGCCAACATCTATCACCGATGCCCGGAAAGGCTCAATCAGCGAGTATAACTCACTCCTCGTCTGCGGAAGCGAGAGCACCTTTATGAGCGCAAGCTCCCTGGCGACAATCTGCTGGCCGCTTATATCATTTACTTTCAAGATATCAATCTGTTTATTGAGCTGTTTCGCAATCTGCTCTGCGGCCTCTTCATTGTCCACATGGACCGTGCAGGTAATCCGGGAAATCCCCTCCTGTTCAGAATGCCCGACCGAGATGCTTTCAATATTGAAGTTGCGCTTTGAGAACAGGTTGGTGATTCTATTGAGGACCCCCGGCCTGTTCATCACGGTTAAACAGATGATTCGTTTCATGGTTTTACACCTTCCATCTCATGGTGCCCTTTGCCCGGGGCGATCATCGGGAATACATTTTCATCAGGAGCTATCCTGAAATCGAATAACACCGGCTCATCGCTTTGGAGTGCTTCATCCAGCGCCTTAACAGCTTCTTCCTCAGTTCGGATCTCATAAGCTTTAATATCATAGGCTTCCGCCAGCTTGACAAAAGAAGGCTGATACTGGGCTTTGCTGTGCGAAAAGCGTGAGTCATAAAAGATTTCCTGCCACTGCCTTACCATCCCCAGCGCTCTGTTATTGAAAATAGCTATTTTTACCGGGAGATTTAGCTCACGGATCAGGCCGAGCTCCTGCGCGGACATCTGGAAGCCGCCATCGCCAACAATTGAAACGACCAGGGAATCCGGTGCAGCAAGCTGTGCTCCGATGGCCGCTGGCATTCCGAATCCCATCGTGCCGAGCCCTCCTGAAGTGACCCATCTACCAGCTTTCTTAAAGCGGTAATATTGGGCTGCCCACATTTGATGCTGTCCGACATCTGTTGTGACAATCGCATCTCCGCCCGTCTTTTCAAACAAGAGCTCCATGACCCGCTGCGGCTTCAAGTCAGCCGATTTGTGAAAATGATAAGGAAATTCTTCCTTCCAGCTTCTAAGCTTTGTCATCCATTCACCATGTTCAGGAGGCTTCCCCTTCTGGCTCACAAGCTGATTCAAAGCCTCTTTCGCATCAGCCACAACCGGAATCAATGTTGGGACGTTTTTGCCGATCTCTGCAGGGTCGATATCAACATGGGCCACATCTGCCTTAGGTGCAAAATAGGCAAGATTGCCGGTGAGCCTGTCATCAAACCTCGCCCCTATATTGATGAGCAGATCGCATTCATGTAAGGCCATATTGGCTGCATAGCATCCATGCATACCGGCCATCCCGACAAACAGGCTGTGGTCTGCAGGAAAGCCCCCGAGTCCGAGAAGGGTATGCACGACCGGAAGCTGCTGCTGTTCGGCATATTCCTTAAGCAATCCGGAAGCTTTTGCATGGAGGACGCCCGCCCCTGCCAGGATGACCGGCCTTTTCGCACGGCTCACAGCTTCTGTCAGCTTGCGGATCTGAAGATAGTTTGGCTTTAGAGTCGGCTGGTAGCCCGGGAGGAAGATCTCTGTCTCCTCAGAGGGCTGTTCTGCGCCTGCAGCAATATCCTTCGGAATATCAATCAATACCGGACCAGGCCTCCCTGTAGAAGCAATATGAAAGGCCTCCTTCACAATCCTCGGAATGTCCGCTATGCTCCTTGCCTGATAGTTATACTTGGTTATCGGGGTGGTAATCCCGAGGATGTCAGCCTCCTGGAAGGCATCCGTTCCGATGACGCCTGTTGCCACCTGCCCGGTAATGACGACAAGAGGCAAAGAATCCATCATGGCATCGGCAAGGCCTGTTACAATATTGGTCGCCCCCGGTCCTGAAGTCGCGATGACAACTCCAGGCTTGCCGGAAATCCTCGCATATCCTTCCGCAGCATGGATGCCTCCCTGTTCATGCCTGGGAAGCACATGAAGTATGCCAGAATCATAGATTTTGTCATAAATCGGAAGAACAGCTCCTCCCGGGTAGCCAAAAATCACTTCCACCTGTTCCTTCTCCAGTGCCTGCAATAGCAGTTCTGCACCGGTTGCCGGCTTCGAGCCAGTCTTGTTTTCTGCAAAGGCAGCTTCCTGCAGCATTTTGAAATAACCTCCTTTTGATTCAAGAAAAAAACAATATAAAAAGCCTTCCCATCCCCAAGAACGCCTGCATCAGCAGACGAAGGGATGAAAAGGCTTTGTCAGCCTGTTCCACGGTACCACCCTGATTCACGCAATTTGCGTGCACTTATGGACGGCAGCTGCCATCCTTTTTGATAACGGGTGCTCTCACACCCGGCCGGCCCTACTCGTCAAGCTTTCAGGCCGGCGCTCTGAGGGGAGTTCATGATGCGGCAGGAATGCCGGCTCTCAGCCTGCCCGGCTCTCTGTAAATCCTGATCCGCAAAACTACTTATCCTCATCCGCGCTTTTAACATATAGTGATTAGCTGTCAGCTTACATGGGGTTCAAAATGTTTCGATGCTACTTTAACACCTTCCGAAACTACTCTTTCCCTAAATTTCACCAGAAGCTCTTTTGTATGTGCCCCCGGATAGCCTTCACCGATTGTCCGTCCGTCCACCTTTACGACTGCAATGACTTCCGCTGCCGTCCCTGTAAGAAATACTTCATCTGCCGTATAAACATCGTGCCTTGTGAAAGGCTCCTCCTTCACTTCATAGCCAAGCTCCCTTGCAATTTCCATGACCGCATTGCGGGTGATCCCTTCAAGCGCCCCAACGTATCCTGGAGGTGTGTAAAAGCATTTATCCTTAATGATGAACACATTGTCAGCCGAACCCTCCGCCACATAGCCCTGATCATTCAGCATGAGCGCTTCACTGACATTTGCCAGGCGGGCCTCAATCCTTACCAGCACATTGTTCAAATAATTCAATGATTTAACTTTAGGGCTTAATACATCAGGTCTGTTCCTTCTTGTCGCTACTGTGACTATCTCAAGCCCTGTTTCATACAATTCTTTCGGGAAGATGCTCAGCGGCTCGACGATCACGACAACATTTGCTTTTTTGCAATTGTATGGGTCCAGCCCAAGGTCGCCTACTCCCCTGGAAACAACGACCCTGATGTAGGCATCTTCATACAAATTCTTTTCGACAGTGGCAACAATGATATCTGTCAGCTCTTCCTCCGTATATGGCATTGTCAGCAATATGGATTTGGCTGAACGATAAAGCCGGTCCATATGCTCTTTCATCCTGAAGATATTTCCGCTGTATACCCGGATCCCTTCAAAGATGCCATCGCCATACAGGAAGCCATGGTCATAAACGGATATTTTTGCATTCTCTTTCGTCACAAACTCCCCGTTTAAAAATATCAATTGCTCAGACACGAAAAACACCTCTTCGATTTAATGTATACACGCTTTAAACGGTTGAAATGACAGGTTAAAAAAATATGGGTTCCACACTTCCAATTCCCGTGTGGAGCGGTTTGTTTTATTATTTGAGGACTATCTTACGCTCATTTTTTTTGGGAGTCAACACCATTTTCAAGAATTATTTGATAATTTAGATTAATCTGATTTATTGAATGCGCTTACATTGCTTGTATATATGAATTTATTCAGCCAAGAAATTTTTTATTTTATTTTTCAATCCCTCGAGCATGATTCTCCGCTCTTTTTTATCAGCATCGAAAGATCCGTACTGGGGATATACTTAAGAATGCTTTTTCAATATAAAGATGGAGCATATAGAATTTAATGGCGCATTTTCAATGAACATATAATATAGAAGAAACCAGTTAATCATGTCAGGTTTACTAACATACAAAGAAGCGCTTTCATTTGGCGGGGGGTATAATATTCAGCTGCGGCACTGAGTACTTTTATAAACCCTGTAACCTTAATCGGAGAAGATACAGATTTTTCGAGGAAGAACAAAGGCGTAAGTGCCTTGAACACAAAAAAAGCCCCGTCCTGGGGGCATCGAAACATCACCGGCATGAAAAGAGTGAGTCATGAATAGTAAGAGGCTTTATCTATGCATAATTGGCATGAAAAGTAGTGAGTCATGCATAGTAAAAAGTCTAATTGATGCATGACTGAAAAAAAAGAAGTTATTTTTAGGAAAGAGGCTTGTAACCCCCGAGAACCCCGGCACAGCGGCTGGACTCGGATCAAGGATTTCTAATTCCTTAACGACAAAAAAACCGCCATTTGATTAGAAATCAAACAGCGGTAATATAGGTGTATGTAGTAATGGCGTCCCAGGAGAGATTCGAACTCCCGACCGACGGCTTAGAAGGCCGTTGCTCTATCCTGCTGAGCTACTGGGACATTTTTTAAATTAGTTATCGCGAGGACATTTTTTATTATAGTAGACAAATAAATGAAAGTCAACAACTTCTCAGGAAAAATATAATAAACCTGGCATCTTTTTTTCCGGCCATATAAATCTGTTTATTGCAAGAGGGGTTCCCCCCTCATGCAATAAACGGATTCATGCCCTTTCCGGAATCTGAAAAGTCTGTGACAGCTTTTCAAGCTTTCCGGTTTCAAAGTCATATATATCCACACGGATTTCCCTCTCTGCCGTTTCCAGCAGAAGATAGGTTCTCTCATAGCGCCCTCTCGGCAGCCTCAAGCTTCCCGGGTTCAAAAACATCCTGCCATCAATCATTTCTGCCCCAAGCTCGTGCGAATGTCCGAAGCAGATGATATCTGCTCCTTCCTCCTCGCCTTTATATTTCAGCTTCATAAGGCTGCTCTTCACTCCGTAGAGATGCCCATGGGTAACTAAAATCGTCAAACCTCCAAGGTTTTTGACAAGCTGGTCAGGATAAGCATCATCATAATCGCAATTTCCCCTTACTCCAGCAAAACCCGACATAGAAGGATGTCCGGCAGGCAGCTCGGAATCCCCGCAGTGGATCATGAAATCTGCTTCTTTCCCATGCCTCTCAGCGAGCTGCGCCAGCTCCTCCTCAAGCCCGTGGCTGTCACTTACAATCAATATTCTAGCCATTGGCACCGTCCCCTTTAAAAAGGGCTCCCAGACTGTTTTCCAGCTTTTCAAGGGCCTTGGCCCTGTGGCTGATCTGGCTTTTCTCTTCAGGGGGGAGTTCTGCCATGCTTTTATTTTTTTCAGTCACAAAGAAGATCGGATCATACCCAAATCCATGGCTGCCCCTTTTATCAGTCAGGATCCTGCCCTCACACGCTCCGGAGACTGTGTAAGCTTCCTTGCCTGGCACCGAAACAGCCAAGGCACAATAAAATCTGGCTGTCCTTTTTTCTTCCGGCACACCTTCTAGCTCTGCGAGCACCTTTTGCATATTTGCTTCATCACTTTTCGCTTCGCCGGCATACCTTGCGGAGTAGATGCCTGGACGGCCCTCAAGGGCATCGATCATAAGGCCGGAATCATCGGCAATGACGATTTTTCCAAAAGCTTTAGAGACAGCCTCTGCTTTTAGGACTGCATTTTCCTCAAATGTGCTTCCAGTCTCTTCAATATCCTCAAATTCAGGAAAGTCGAGAAGGGTTTTCACTTCATAGCCCAGCGGCTTGAACATCCTGCTGAATTCTTTCGCTTTCCCTGCATTTTTCGTTGCAATAATAACTTCCTGCACAGTTTTCATCTCCCTGGATTTACTTTGCGATCTGTGAGCTGATTTTTTCGCCGAGCACTTGCTTTTGAATATCAAACAGCCTGCCTACGCCTTCTTCCGCCGCTTTTAACAGCTCCGTCAGCTGGCTCGCTGAGAATGTTGCTTCTTCTCCTGTACCCTGGAGTTCCACAAATTCGCCATTGCCTGTCATGACCACATTCATGTCGACTTCCGCCTTGGAATCTTCAGCATAATTCAGGTCAAGGACTACCTGTTTGTTTTCAAGGATTCCCACACTTGTAGCTGCAAGAAATTGCGTAATCGGGAATTTTGACAATTTTTTATTGCTATACAGCTTTTCGACAGCAATTGCCATTGCGACAAATGCGCCTGTGATGGAAGCTGTCCTTGTCCCGCCATCGGCTTGGATAACATCGCAATCCAGCCAGATTGTTCTTTCACCAAGTGCCTCAAGGTCCACGACTGCCCTTAATGCCCGTCCGATCAAGCGCTGTATTTCCATTGTGCGCCCGGTTATTTTCCCCTTTGCGGCTTCACGGATATTTCTTTGCTCTGTTGCCCGGGGCAGCATACTGTATTCAGCCGTAATCCACCCTTTTCCTTCCCCTCTCATAAATGGGGGCACCCGCTCATCTATGCTCGCTGTGCAAATCACCTTTGTATTGCCCACACTGATCAGCACTGAACCTTCAGGATGCATTAAATAATTCGTTTCAATATGTATCGGTCTTAACTGCAGCTGTTCACGCCCGTCTTTCCGCATGTTCATTCCTCCTTCGAACCTGTTCCGGCATGTATCCGGAATCCAATAAAGAAGAGGCGGCAAATAATTGCCTACCTCTATCCTTGTCATTATATAGTATATCAAAAAAGTTTTTTTAAAAACTACCTGTATTCACATTTTCAGGCCGTGTAACCGGTTCTGTCAGCTTTTCGCCATTTTCATCTACCAGCTCTGCCTTTCCATTTACAGTGACTGCTACACTTTCAATGCCCTTTTGTTCAGTCAGGGACAGTACTAATGAATTAAGCAGGTGCTGGGAAATGATTTTTTCTTCAAAGCTGCCATAAACGGATTCATTGAAATCCAATGTTGCCAGACCGTTTTCGATCTTAGGGTCGCCGAGCAGCTCAACCTCCGGCATAAAGTCTGTAAACAAATTGGATGTGAAGCTAGGGCCTTTGACAAGCTCCTTCACTACCGCTTCAACCTGATTGTCTTCCTGTGCGCTGATGCGCTTTGTCACAGGAACATAATAGTAGGCGCCTTCTTCACCGCCCAGATAATAAACCGTCAGGGATTTTGTATTAGAAATATCCACTGCATCGGACGTGTCCATATTGATGCCCTTTGACCTGGACAGGGTTTCGCTGATCGGCGTCCCGTTTACAGGCATTTCTGTCAGAGCATGGCCATTCATCTGGAGCTTTACTTTCTCGATCGAATCGAATTGTGTGAGGGTCCAGGTAATAGATTCAAGAATTTTTTCTTCATCCTCGGCCTGATAGTCCCCGAACTCTTTCGAGAAATCAACGGTAGCCACCTTATCCTTCACGTTTACGCTTATTTTCGTATCTGCAGGAAGGACGGCCCTGAAGTCATTCGGCAGCATATCGGTAACTGGCCCGTTCTGCACGAGATATTCCAGCGCCTGTGTAGCAACAGACTCTGTTTTCGGCAGAGTTAGCGTCTGCGGAACTACATAGCCATTTTTATCAACCAGATATAATTCGGTCTGGACAGACCCCTCCACCTCTGCCTCTTCACCTGACTTCTCTGCCTCAGTTTCAGCTGTTTCCTCAACAGATGTTTCCTCAACAGCTGTTTCATCCTCTGTATAGCTGACCTCTTTCGGAGGATCGATCTTTTCTTTTTCCCCGATCCCGAACAGCCCGCATCCGGATAAAAGCACAGAAGAAGCCAGTACGGCTGAAACCATTGTTGTCTTTTTATTTATAGACATATTGAATCCCTCCCAGAACAGTTTGTACTACATATATACGAGCCTTCCGGAAAAATAGACCCGTGAGAGAAAAAAAAATAGGACAGCTGAAATGTGGAGGGCGCTTGCTTAGCCCCGACAAGCATAAGCCACTTAGGAATAAAAGGCGTTCTTTGCCTTTAATTTCTAAGTGGCTTATGACTCGAGGGGCTAGCGCCCGGAACTGGACAAAACTGAAATGTGGAGGCGGCTGTTCAGATTAGAGGAACGCAGGGCTAAAACCGCTACGTCCTGTGGCAACGCCTGCATGACCCGCGTCCTGCGGGCCCAGCATAAGCCGCTCCAGGATAAAAGGCGTTCTTTGCCTTTAATCCTGGAGCGGCTTATGACTCGAGCACCTAGGAGCCGGAGCTGGACAACGAAATGTGGAGGGCGCTTGTTCTATTAAGGAACGCGACTAGGAACTCCAAATCCAGCGCCATGCACATGCGCCGCTTTCTGCCCAATCCAAAAAAGCAGACCCTGTAAAGGCCTGCTTGTTTTACCATATTCATGATGTGACGGCTGCTTCATTTTTAATCAGTACTGCTTTGATTGTAAAATAGTCGATTTCATCCCCGAGGAGCTCTTTAATGGGCTTAAGCTTTGTATCTCCGCTTTCCACGGCTGCCGACATGATCTTCTGCTCTGTTTCCTCATCAAACAGCTCAGACCAGTTGAAAGGATTCCCTTCAGTCACTGCCCGGAGGACATGGTTCTGGACGGTCACTAAAGAAAAGCCGCGCTGCTTGGCAATCTCTTTTATGCCCATCCCCTCCATATAGTGCTTGTAGGAAACCATATAGCTTGGCTCCTCATCAACCTTGAGCCTGTCCGCCTGTTTTTCCTCTTTCGGGGGGAGGGCAGACGGCGGTTCAATATTGTTTTCCTGCATATATAATTTGATTTCCTCAGCGAACATGCTGCCGTATTTATCATACTTCATCTGCCCGACGCCTTTGATCTGCAGCATAGACTCTCCATCAGCCGGGTAATACTTGCTCATTTCGCGCAATGTGCTATCAGGGAAAACAACATATGGCGGGATTTTCCCCTGTTCAGCCACCTGCTTCCGCAATGCACGCAGCCGTTCAAACAGGTCATGATCCCCTTCAGCTTCGGGCTTCTGTTCGATTGCCTTTGTTTTGCGCATCATGATCGTTTCCTGTCCCTTAAGAACCCCTTGGACCCTTGATGTCAGCATGATCACCGGATACTTCCCGTCTGTCAGGCTGAGGAAGCCTTCAGCAAGCAGATAGTTAATAACAGCAGCAATTTCTTTTTCTGCACGATTTCGCATCAATCCATAGGTAGACAACTCATTGAATTTCATATCACGGATTCTTTTATTATTGGAACCTTTCAGCACCTGCGCTGTCAGACTCACGCCAAAGCGCTCACCCATGCGCTTTATACATGAGAAGATCATCTGTGCTTCAAGCGTAATATCAATCTTCTCTCTGTCATCCATGCAATTGCTGCATTTTCCGCAGCGGCTTTCATCGCTTCCATGGTCGAAGTACTCAATGATGTAGGATTGAAGGCATTGCTCTGTATGGCAATAGTTCACCATCCGGTTCAGCTTGCTGAATTCAAGCTCCCTGTTCCGGCTGTCAAGGCCGGTTTCCTCGATCAGGAACTTCTGCAGCTGGATATCCTGCTGGGCAAATAGAAGGATGCATTCACTCTCCTCCCCGTCACGCCCGGCCCTGCCGGCTTCCTGATAATAGGCCTCAATATTCTTCGGCAGGCTGTAATGGATAACAAAACGGACATTTGATTTATCAATCCCCATGCCAAACGCATTGGTGGCCACCATGATGTCTGTCTGGTCATGGACGAAATCATTCTGGGCTGTTTTCCTGTCTTCCTCATTCATGCCGGCATGGTAGCGTGAAGCCGGGATGTTTTTCCCCTGCAAAAATTGCTGCAGCTGATCGGTTTCCTTGCGGCTCGAGGTGTAAATAATACCCTGCTGTCCTTGATGCTTACGGATATAACTTGCAATGAATTCTCTCTTGTTGACGCCTTTGGCCACTTTAAAAGCAAGGTTTTCCCTCGCGAACCCGGTAATGAATATATCTTCGTCCCTGATCTGCAGCAGCCCGCAGATATCATTGGCCACATCCTCTGTCGCAGTTGCGGTGAGCCCGACAAGGATCGGTCTGCCGTTCAACTGCCCGAGCGCAGGAATAATGGAGCGGTAGCTCGGCCTGAAATCGTGGCCCCATTGGGAGATACAATGTGCTTCATCGAATACAATCATCGAAATATCGATGGAATTCAGCAGATGGATGAAACCAGTGGAATCAAAACGCTCCGGCGCAGCATAAACCAGCTTATACTCTCCATTCCGGATCCCTGAGGTCCTTTCCATCAGCTCCTGCTGAGTGAGGCTGCTGTTTATGAAAGTGGCGGACACGCCTGCTGCAAGCAATGCGTCTACTTGGTCCTTCATTAAAGAAATGAGCGGGGAAATGACGATGGCGGTGCCAGGCATCGCGAGTGCGGGAATTTGAAATGAGAGGGATTTTCCTCCTCCTGTCGGGAGGATGCCAAGAGTATGGCGGCCATTCATGACATTCTGAATGATTTCTTTTTGGCCATTACGGAAGGTGGAATAGCCGAAATATTGCTTGAGCAGCTTTTCCGCTTGTTCTATCAATATCATCACCTTTTTCTTTTAGAGATACTAGAATTGTACCATTTTCGGAAGCCTTATGCCTTTATTTCTGCTATTAACTTTTGGCATTGTTAAACATTGCTGTTGATTTTGGGCTCATATCAGCTGTTCTGAAATGAGCCCAAAATCAACAAGGTACAATAACAAAGCCTGACTTTTTAAAAAATTGAACAGCAAAAGCCCCCAAAAAGGAGGCTATGCTTCCAGCTTTATTTTTTCTATATGGTCAATGGGCCTTTGCAGCCATTGGCCCGCAATCTTCGTAAAAATGCTTATGGATCCTGTCGCAAAATATTTATGGACAGGCTCGTCCGCACTTTGATTGAGCAATCCCCGGTAGTCCAGTATGGTGCTGACTTCCCTTGCGGTCTCTTCACCTGAGCTGATCACTTTCACACCCGGCCCCATGATATTTTTAATCAAGGGTTCAAGCAGCGGGTAGTGCGTACACCCAAGGATCAGTGTATCAAGATCCTTGTTCCTTAAAGGCTTCAAGGTTTCAGCAACAATTTTCTTGGCTACAGCACTCCCATATTCCCCGCTTTCCACAAGAGGGACAAATTTCGGGCAGGCCAAAGGTTTCACACATACCTTCCGGTTGATTTGCTTAAGGGCCTTTTCATAGGCTTTGCTGTTGACCGTGCCGATCGTGCCGATGATTCCGATCTTATTGCTTTTGGATACCTTTAAAGCCGCCCTTGCCCCGGGATAGATGACCCCAAGGACAGGAATGGGGAGCTTTTCCTGTATTTCCTCAAGCACGACCGCAGTTGCCGTATTACAGGCAATCACAAGCATTTTGATATCCTGAGTCAATAAAAACTCAGTCATCTGCCATGTAAACCGCCTTACTTCTTCAGCCGTCCTCGGCCCGTAGGGGCACCGGGCAGTATCTCCCAAATAAACGATATTCTCATTCGGCAGCTGCCTCATGACTTCTTTTGCCACTGTCAAACCGCCGACCCCTGAATCAATGATCCCAATTGGTTGCTTCAAACATACCGCCTCATTTTTCGCGCATATCTTGGTGTAATTGCGTTAAGTTGTTCTTCAGTACGGTTACTTCATCCTTGGAGAAATTCTTGAGAACCTCGCGCAAGTAGATCTGCCTCTTCACGATAACCTCTTCGATGATCCGCTCTCCCTCCGGCAGCAGATGGATGCGGACGACCCGCCTGTCATTCGGGTCTTTCACTCTCTGGACGAGCTCGTTTTTTTCCATTCTGTCCACAAGGTCTGTCGTTGTACTGAAGGCTAAATACATTTTATTAGAAAGCTCGCCGATTGTCATGTCCCCTTCCTCGTGCAGCCACTGCAGGGCAACAAACTGTGGGGGCGTAATTGTATAATTGCTTAATATTTCCCGGCCTTTTTGCTTAATGATGCCGGATATGTAGCGAAGGTCTTTCTCAATATCTGCAACAATATCAATCGTTTCTTTTATGTCTTTATTATTTCCATGCGTCATCCCATACAACTCCCATTTAAGCAATTCCAGTCTTTATGCAGGCGGAAAGATTGCAGTTCTTTGCTTTATTGTCTACTTTTTTCATCCAATTTTCAAGATGGAAATCCAGGCAATGCAAAAAATGCGTCAATTCTGCAGACTGCACGTCCTGCCTGCAGGCTCTCCCCTGCAAAACTGCCCTATAAAATATGATAACCGGCAACCTTATCCAAGATTGCCGGCCATAATCAAAGTTCTAGCTCTCCCATTCGAAGGAGCTCTACAACGGCTTGAGAACGCCCCTTAACGCCAAGCTTTTGCATAGCATTTGAAATATGGTTGCGAACCGTCTTTTCGCTAATAAATAGTTCACCAGCGATTTCTTTCGTTGTCTTGTCTTGAACTAATAGCTCGAATACTTCTCTTTCACGTTTGGTGAGTAACGGCTTGTGAGTATATTCGTTCTCCTTCAAGTATTGTAACCCTCCTTGCCTTCGCCAGCTATGAACCGCGGGATGGGTATATATTTAGTCACCATATCATATGTAATCTGTACTGGCGGAGTGACTGCATTTACTGGAAGGAGAGATTATTTTTTCTAAAAGGGCTATTGCCTGGTTTAGTTGGGGGTCCGCGCCATACAGCCACATGATTTATGATTCATGCTCCATACACCTGCTCCCCCAATTATATGCAGCTGCAGGAGCAGGTGTGAAAGAACTGCTCCTGCGGCTTAAGCGTGGATGGTTTTTCCGGCTGTAAGAAGATTCCTCATTCCCTCGGTCCAGGGTACGCCTTTTCCTGTTTTCCTGGAAATTTGCACGATTGTCCCCCTGCCCGCAAAGCAGACTGCTCCATCTTTCCGTTTTGCCATATAATGAAGATCTGCTGAAGACCGCCCAATGCTTTCTGCTTTTACATGGATGCTGAGGCTTTCATCGAAAAATACCTGCTTCAGGAAATCGCACTGCAGATCGGCTACAACAGGAATCGTTTCGTTCCCAGGCTTCACCCATTCCTGCATGAAGCCGATGCTCTTGAAAAACTCTATTCTTGCTTCCTCAAAATATGTGAAGGGAACTGTGTTATTCAAATGGCCAAACATATCTGTTTCTGAAAACCGGACCTTGACAGGATGGGAAAACACAAAGCTTTCCTCCCAAGCCGCAAAGTCATCAACATAATTCATTTTACTCATGACGCGCCTCCAATAATGAATGAACATTCAGTCGTTTTATATTATTATAATTTCTTTCACCGGATTTGGAAACATCAAATGCACAAAAACCCCCTTTCAGCCTGAAAGGGGGTCTGTTCTATTAAGCCTGATCGCTTCCGAAGAAGCTTCTGAATGACTGGATTGTTGTATCCCGGTTCAATGCTGCGATTGAGGTAGTCAAAGGGATGCCTTTCGGGCAGGACTGAACGCAGTTCTGGGAATTTCCGCAATTCGCCAGTCCGCCATCGCCCATGATCTGCTCCAGGCGTTCGGATTTATTCATCTCACCAGTTGGATGGGCGTTGAACAAGCGCACCTGTGATAACGGGGCAGGACCGATGAAATCGGCTTTGCTGTTCACATTCGGGCAGGCCTCAAGGCAAACGCCGCAAGTCATGCACTTGGACAGCTCATAAGCCCATTGGCGCTTCTTCTCAGGCATGCGCGGTCCAGGTCCAAGATCGTATGTTCCGTCAATCGGAATCCATGCTTTCACCTTTTTCAGGGAGTCGAACATGCGGCTTCTGTCTACCTGAAGGTCGCGGACGACAGGGAATGTACGCATCGGCTCAAGCCTGATCGGCTGCTCGAGCTTGTCGACAAGCGCAGTACAGGATTGGCGCGGCTTGCCGTTTATGATCATTGAGCAGGCGCCGCATACTTCTTCAAGACAGTTCATGTCCCATGCAATCGGCGTCGTGCTCTCCCCTTTGGAATTTACCGGATTACGGCGGATTTCCATCAGTGCTGAGATAACGTTCATATTCGGGCGGTAAGCCAGTTTGAACTCTTCTTGATAAGGGGCTGAATCAGGCGAGTCCTGCCGGGTGATTTGAAATGTAACTGTTTTGTTTTCAGACATCGTTTATTTTCCCCCTTTCTTCTTCGTGTAATCACGTTTACGAGGCGTGATCAGGCCTGTATCTACTTCCTCGTAATGGAATTGTGGCGCTGAATCAGGACCAGCGAACTTTGCCATGGTCGTTTTCAGGAACTCATCATCATTACGGTCAGGAAATTCAGGCTTATAGTGAGCCCCGCGGCTTTCATTCCGGTTATAGGCACCAATTGTGATGACCCTGGCAAGCTGCAGCATGTTTTGAAGCTGGCGTGTGAAGACAGCTCCCTGATTGCTCCATTTTGCTGTGTCATTGATATTGATATTTTTATAGCGTTCAAGCAATTCTACGATTTTTTCATCAGTTTTCAATAGCTTATCATTATGGCGGACAACCGTTACATTATCTGTCATCCATTCGCCCAGCTCTTTATGGAGAACATATGCATTCTCTGTTCCATTAAGGGACATGATGCTGCTCCATTTTTCTTCTTCCTGTCTGACATACCTGTCGAAAACGGAAGACGAAACATCTTCTGCACTCTTTTCAAGGCCGGCGATATATTCGAGTGCTTTCGGACCTGCAACCATTCCGCCGTAGATGGCAGACAGAAGGGAGTTGGCGCCCAGGCGGTTTGCACCATGCTGGGAATAATCGCACTCCCCTGCTGCAAATAAACCTGGGATATTCGTCATCTGATCATAATCTACCCACAGTCCGCCCATCGAATAGTGTACGGCAGGGAAAATTTTCATAGGTACCTTGCGAGGGTCATCCCCCATGAATTTTTCATAGATTTCAATGATTCCGCCTAGCTTGATGTCAAGCTCTTTAGGATCTTTATGGGACAGGTCAAGATAAACCATGTTCTCGCCATTGATGCCAAGCTTCTGATTGACGCAGACATCGAATATTTCACGTGTGGCGATATCACGAGGCACCAGGTTTCCGTAGGCAGGATATTTCTCCTCCAGGAAGTACCATGGCTTTCCATCTTTATAGGTCCATACACGGCCGCCTTCACCGCGTGCCGATTCACTCATCAGGCGCAGTTTGTCATCCCCCGGGATGGCTGTCGGGTGGATCTGGATGAATTCGCCGTTTGCATAATATGCTCCCTGCTGATATACGATCGATGCAGCAGACCCTGTGTTGATGACAGAGTTGGTTGATTTTCCGAAGATGATGCCCGGGCCTCCGGTTGCCATGATCACGGCATCCCCTGAGAACGATTTAATCTCCATGGATGTGAGATTTTGAGCAATTACCCCGCGGCAAATGCCTTCATCATCGACGACAGAGCCAAGGAACTCCCAGCCTTCATATTTTGTTACAAGGCCAGCCACCTCATGGCGGCGCACCTGCTCATCCAATGCGTACAAAAGCTGCTGGCCGGTCGTGGCGCCTGCAAATGCTGTACGGTGATGCTGGGTTCCGCCGAAGCGCCTGAAGTCCAGCAGTCCTTCCGGTGTACGGTTGAACATGACGCCCATGCGGTCCAATAAATGGATGATTCCCGGCGCTGCTTCAGTCATGGCCTTTACAGGCGGCTGATTGGCAAGGAAATCTCCCCCGTAAACCGTATCATCGAAATGCTCCCAAGGTGAATCCCCTTCACCCTTTGTGTTGACCGCTCCATTAATACCGCCCTGGGCACAAACAGAGTGAGAACGTTTAACCGGGACAAGAGAAAATAATTCAACCGGAGTCCCTGATTCTGCTACTTTAATTGTTGCCATCAAGCCGGCCAGTCCGCCGCCGACAACGATTACTTTTCCTTTACTCATCATGGCTCACTCCCTCAATACTAGTACAGCTCTATTTCAAACTAAGCCTAAGCGCATTTTCCCCTGCGCTATGCTGAAAATTACAAGATTTAAGCACTCTGAAACTCTTAAACAAATGCCGTGATTGCGCGGATCCCAACGATGGAAAGGGCAATGAAAATTGCGATTGTAACATAAGTGGAAATCAGCTGTGAACGAGGAGTAACGGTGATTCCCCAGCTTACTGCGAAAGACCACAAACCGTTTGCAAAGTGGAATATTGTAGAAATAACGCCGACAATGTAGAACCAGAACATAAACGGATTCGACAAAATATTCTCCATCATCTGGAAGTTGACATCTGCGCCAAAAGCGGCAGCAACCCTTGTCTCCCACACATGCCAGGTAATGAAAATAAGTGTCACTACACCGGAAACACGCTGGAGAAGGAACATCCAGTTGCGGAAAAATCCGAATCTGCCAGCATTATTCTTAGCAGTAAAAGCAATATAAAGGCCATAGATCGCGTGGAACAGCAAAGGCAGGAAGATGACTACCGTTTCTAAGACATATCTGAATGGAAGCTGCTCCATAAAGTGTGCTGCCTTGTTAAACGACTCTTCTCCTCCTGTTGCAAAATGGTTCACTACAAGGTGCTGAACAAGAAACAGCCCAACTGGAATGACCCCAAGTAATGAATGCAGTCTGCGATTGAAAAACTCCCGATTACCTGCCATTGATTTACCCCCCCTGAATTTTGAAGAAATGATGAAAGGCCTTTTCTATGAAAATATTATTTCTGGAAAACAGGTCCTTTCCATCATCGAGAAAATGTTAATTATTCATTTTCTTACAATTAAGTGACATGTCCATTTTACTCCCATAGGAATAGAGCGTCAAGAAAACGGATACATAAAATATATGATATAAATAAAATTTTTAAAATATATTGATATTATATAAAGAACGAAAATCCTCTATTTGGCTATGATTCCTTATGTATAGGAGAATATATTGAAATAGCATTTTTTTCTTATAGGACTGAAGCTGTTTTTTCTTGAATCAGTGCTTTATTTTTATCTGGATTGTATATAATAGAATCATAGAAAGAGGGGAGACGATTGAGCAATATGACATCTGCAGAAACAAAGGCTGAGCACGGGCCGGAAACCGTCCCTGCTTTCGGCTATGAATTGATCCGGGAAGAGATTCTTACCGATATGCTCGGCAAGGATGCAGCCGAAATACTTTATTGGGCCGGCAAAAGGCTGGCAAGGAAATACCCGCTTGAATCAATGGAAGCAGTCATTGAGTTTTTTGAAAACGCCGGCTGGGGAAATCTTGCTGTAAAAGAAGAAAAAAGGAGCGAAATGGAGCTCCAGCTTTCAAGCCCATTGTTCGCCAGGCGCTTTAAGGAAAATCCAGATTGCACTTTTCAGCTCGAAGCCGGTTTTCTTGCACAGCAGCTGGAATTCCAGAAAGAACTGCTCTCTGAAGCCTTTGAGCATCCCAAAAAAAGGGGCGGCCTTGTCCTTTTCACAGTGAAGTGGGATAAAAAAGACCGCATCAGCCCGCTATAATGGATAAGCTGCTGTAAGCATAAAAGAAGGGATGGCACGAAGCGCGGCGCGCATCCGGGAGGAGATCCTTCCCCGATGCATCCAGCCCGGCGCCTCTGCCATCTTTTTTGATTTACACGCTCTTTGCCGGAGTGCCTGACAGTTCGAACGCTTCGTGGAGGGCTTCCACCGCTTTGACCATAGAGCTGTCACTGATGACCGTTGACACCTTGATCTCTGAAGTGCTGACCATCTTGACCTGGATCCCATTTGAAGAAAGCACTTCGAACATCTCCGCTGCCACCCCAGGATTCGACACCATTCCCGAACCGACAATAGACACTTTTGCAAGTCCTGATTCTGATTCAATCCGGTCATATTTCAGTGTATCCCGATTGTTCTCCAGAACCTTAAGCGTTTCTTCCAGATCATCATTTTTAATTGAAAAAGACAGGCTTCCTGTTTGTCCTTCAGCAACACTCTGAATAATGATGTCAACATTGATGTGATGCGCAGCAAGTGTCGTGAAGACAGTGGACAGGCCCTTCAGGCTGTCCTCCAGCCCGAGGATTGCTACCTTGGTGATCGCATTTTCAAAAGCTACTCCCCGTACAACTAAATTTTCTTCCATCGTTGGCTCCTCCTCAATGATCGTTCCTCTTTCCCTTTCAGTGCTTGATCTGACTTCAAGCGGCACTTCATAATTCTTGGCAAATTCCACTGCCCTCGGATGAAGCACACCTGCACCGAGATTCGCAAGCTCAAGCATTTCGTCATATGACAGGGACTGCAGCTTCCTTGCTCCTTTTACATAGCGCGGGTCAGTCGTATAGACGCCTGTCACATCTGTATAAATATCGCACTTATCCGCTTTCAGCACTGCTGCCAGCGCCACTGCCGTTGTATCGGAGCCGCCGCGTCCAAGGGTGGAAATGCTCCCATCTTCTGTTACTCCCTGGAATCCGGCAACCACGACGATCTTTCCTTGATTAAGCTGATTTTGGATTTTCTCCGGATCTATATGTACAATCCTTGCGTTCCCATGCACAGCCTCAGTTTCTATTCCTGCCTGCCATCCAGTGAAGGAGATGCTTTCATAGCCTTTTTCGTTCAAAGCCATGCTCAAAAGGCTGATTGTCACCTGTTCACCTGTTGTAAGGAGCATATCCATTTCACGCTTGCTGGGCGAAGCAGAAATTTCCCTGGCCAGGCCTACAAGCTGGTCAGTCGTTTTCCCCATTGCAGATACAACAACGACTACGTCATTGCCTCTCTCTTTTTCTTCAATTGCGCGCTCTGCTGCATTCATGATTCTTTCTGTGCTGCCAACAGAAGTCCCTCCGAATTTCTGGACAATTAATCCCATCGTTTCTCCTTCTTTCATCTGGATATCGTTTTTCCGGCCGCCTGACATGTAAAAGAGAGGTTATCCATTGCTGATTTGAACACAAAAAAGCAATGAGAATAACCATCCCATTGCTGTGTTTTAAATACATATAAAATATGCCCACACAGTGAGATAGCTCTCCAAGACGGCGCTGTCTTGACAATCCAGTATTTATTCAATACAGGACCAGAAAAGAAAGAAATGAGACTTCCTTTTCTTCGGCAAACATTCCCTTTCAAAGCTTTTCACGGAAACTCATCTTTCTCCAAGCTTTTACTGATGAAGTTTGCACCTCTACCTTCACTTTAATGCTATAAAGTGATATTGCTATAAAGTTGAAATCATTATATCATAGCGTTTTTTTTATATCAATGCTATTCAGATAATTTATTTTTTAATTCCTGTGCGACATTAGCCGGAATTCCGATAGCTGTAAATTCATCCAAGCCGGCTTCTTTCATTTTCTTTACGGATCCGAAGGTTTTCAAAAGCAGCTTCTTTCTCTTCTCGCCAATTCCGGGAATGTCATCCAACAATGACTGGAAGGCGCTTTTTCCGCGGAGCTGCCGGTGGAAGGTGATGGCGAAGCGGTGGACTTCATCCTGGATGCGCTGAAGCAGATAAAACTCCTGGCTGTTCCGCTCAAGCGGTATGATTTCCAGCGGATTCCCATACAAGAGCTGGGAAGTCCTGTGCTTCTCATCCTTGGCAAGGCCGGATATCGGGATATCAAGCCCGAGCTCATTTTCAAGTACATCCCTGACCGATTCAATATGGCCTTTCCCGCCGTCGACAATAATAAGATCCGGAATGGGCAGACCTTCTTTAAGCACCCTGGTGTACCGCCTCCGGACAGCCTCGCGCATGGATTCATAATCATCCGGTCCCTTGACTGTCTTGATCTTATATTTCCTGTATTCGCGCTTTTCCGGTTTGCCGTCTATGAATACAATCATGGCAGAAACCGGGTCAGTGCCCTGGATATTCGAGTTATCAAAAGCTTCAATGCGGTGCGGCGTATAAATGCCCAGCTGCCTGCCAAGATTTTCAACCGCTTTGATCGTCCGTTCCTCATCCCGTTCTATAAGGGAGAACTTCTCCTGGAGGGCAATCCTGGCATTTTTCCCTGCCAGCTTGACCAGATCTTTCTTCTGGCCGCGCTGCGGTTTGAGCACCTTTACTTCCAGGAGCTTTTCTGCCATTTCTTCATTGACCGTATCCGGCACCAGAATTTCACGCGGTTTAAAATGGTTTGCCTTTGTATAGAACTGGCCCATGAAGGTAAGCATTTCTTCCTCAGGCTCTCCGTAAACCGGGAACAGCGAAACATCTCTTTCAATCAGCTTCCCCTGTCTGATAAAAAAGACCTGGACGCACATCCAGCCCTTATCGACGGCAAAGCCGAATACATCGCGGTCAGTAAAATCGGTCGATGTCATTTTCTGTTTTTCCATCGTCGCTTCAATATGGGCGATCTGGTCCCTCAGTTCCTTCGCCCTTTCAAAATCCAATTCCTCTGCTGCTGCCGTCATTTTGACTGTAAGCTCTTTCTTGATGTCTTTGTAGCCGCCGTTCAAAAATCGTGCAATCTCATCGACAATATCTTTATACTGCTTTTCGCTGACCGGCTTGACGCAGGGCGCCAGGCACTGGCCCATATGATAGTACAGGCAGACCCTGTCAGGCAGGGTCGAGCACTTCCTGAGCGGATAGATCCGGTCAAGCAGCTTTTTTGTTTCATTCGCCGCCTGGACATTCGGATATGGCCCAAAGTACTTCCCTTTGTCTTTTTTGACATTCCGGGTTGTGATCAGCCTTGGATGGCGTTCAGCTGTCAGCTTGATGAACGGGTAGCTTTTGTCGTCCTTCAGCATGACATTGTATTTTGGATCATACTTTTTGATCAGGTTCATTTCAAGAATGAGGGCTTCCATATCTGATGATGTGACAATATATTCGAAATCCTCAATTTCATTTACAAGGCGGAGCGTTTTGCCGTCATGTGAACCGGTAAAGTAAGAGCGGACTCGGTTCTTCAGTACCTTTGCTTTCCCAACGTAAATCACGGTATCCTGCCTGTCCTTCATAAGGTAGCAGCCTGGCTGGTCCGGCAGCAGCATCAGCTTATTCTTGATTCTTTCGTTCATATTTTCACCCCCGGTGCAAAATCAATCTATATACACGCATTGCGTTACAATTTAGATGCCGCCCTTCCATTTTAATAAAAATTACAAAAGGAAAAAAGCAATAAAGGAAAGGAGGGCAAGATTACTATTATAAAAATTCCACAGGACTGCGTCAATATTTTCTTTTTTTATAAAAACTTCCAGCCCGGCATCAGGAGACATAAGGCAATATTATACATAACAAAACCCCGGCTCTTAGAACCGGGGCCATCTTCAATGTTTACGCGTGTTTTGAAAGAAGTTCTGAAAGAGCTTCTTTTGGCTGGAAGCCGACAACTTTGTCAACGACTTCGCCATCTTTAAGGACCAGCAGTGTAGGAATGCTCATGACACCGAACTTGCCTGCTGTTTCCTGATTTTCATCTACATCGATCTTGACGATTTTCACTTTGTCGCTCATTTCGCTGTCAAGCTCTTCAAGCACAGGTGCAATCATTTTGCATGGTCCGCACCATGGTGCCCAGAAGTCAGCAAGAACCAGGCCAGAGCCAGTTTCTGTTGCAAAAGTTTGATCAGTCGCATTTGTAATTGCCATAATATATGCCTCCTAAAAAGTATAGAGTTTGCCGGGAAGTCCCGTCTGGATTCAGATTGAACAATACAGTTTTCCCGGGCAGCATATCTATGCCTGGCTGCCCAATCAAACCGCCAGCTCGAATTCTAATGACAGTATATCACCGTTTCCCTGACGAAGCTAATAATCTGTTTCGTCCGTAATATACCCTTTTAACACTGTTATATTCATGGTTTGACCCAGAATTAAACCAGGGGCCAAAAGAGAAAGAGCGGCTCGTGCCGCTCCCCTCATTATGCGTTTACAACGACCTTTCTGAATTCCTCGGTCAGCAGCGGGAGCACTTCAAACAAGTCTCCGACGATCCCGTAGTCTGCCACTTTGAAGATATTTGCTTCAGGATCTTTATTGATGGCTACAATCACCTTTGAATTGGACATCCCGGCTAAATGCTGGATGGCGCCGGAGATGCCGCATGCGATATAAAGATCCGGTGTAACAACTTTTCCAGTCTGGCCGATCTGAAGTGAATAATCACAGTACTCTGCATCACAGGCACCGCGGGAAGCCCCGACCGCTCCTCCAAGAAGATCTGCAAGCTCCTTCAGCGGCCCGAAGCCGTCTTCACTCTTGACGCCGCGGCCTCCTGCTACGATTACTTTCGCTTCAGAGAGGTCCACCCCTTCAGAAGCTTTTCTTACCACTTCTTTAATGATGGTGCGCAGGTCTTTGATTTCAACAGAAAGTGAAGCTGTATCCCCAGTGCGTGACTCATCCTTTTCAAGCGGTGCGATATTATTTGGCCTGATCGTTGCAAAGATCAGCCCGTCTGTGATGATCTTCTTTTCAAAAGCTTTGCCTGAATAAATCGGGCGTGTGAATACGATATTTCCGCCGCTTTCTTCGACGCTGACTGCATCAGAGATGAGGCCGGATTCAAGCTTTGCTGCAATCCTCGGCGACAGGTCTTTCCCAAGCGCTGTATGTCCGAACACGATCCCTTCCGGACCTTCAGAATCCACCACAGCCAGGAGTGCCTGTGAAAAGCCGTCTGAACTATATTGCTTCAGCTTTTCGTCCTCCACAGTAACAACCCTGTCTGCACCGTACTGGATCAGCTCTGCTCCCAGTGCGCTGACTGAATCCCCAATCAGAACGCCGACAACCTCGCCTCCTTCAGATGCAATTTTGGCAGCTGCAATCGCTTCGAACGATACATTCCGCAATGATCCGTCCCTGACTTCGCCCAATACCAATACTTTTCTAGCCATTTTGTGTACCTCCTGAGTATTTATTCTGTATCAATGAATTAAATGACTTTCGCTTCAGTGTGAAGAAGGCTGACAAGCTCTTTGACCTGGTCTTCAAGGTCGCCTTCCAGCACTTTACCGGCTTCCTTCTTCGGAGGGAGATATATTTCGATCGTCTTTGTCTTCGCCTCTACATCATCTTCTTCAAGGTCAAGATCATCCAGCTCAAGCTCCTCAAGCGGCTTTTTCTTCGCCTTCATGATTCCCGGCAGAGAAGGATATCTCGGTTCATTCAAGCCCTGCTGAGCTGTAGCGAGAAGAGGAAGGCTTGTTTCAATCACTTCAGAATCACCTTCAACATCCCGGACAATCGTTGCTGTTGTACCGCTGATGTCCAGTTTCGTGATAGTAGTGATATAAGGGATATCCAGCAGCTCTGCGACACGAGGGCCAACCTGGCCTGAGCCGCCGTCAATGGCCACATTTCCTGCCAGGATCAAATCGGCTTCTTTGTCCTTTAAGTATTCGGACAGGATCTTGGCTGTTGTGAACTGGTCTCCGGCTTCCACATCATCTTCCGTGTTGATCAGTACCGCTTTGTCAGCTCCCATCGCAAGTGCGGTCCGGAGCTGCTTTTCAGCTTCCTCCGTGCCTACAGAAATGACCGTGACTTCGCCGCCATGCTCATCCCTCACCTGGATCGCTTCCTCGACGGCATATTCATCGTACGGGTTAATGATGAATTCTGCGCCATCTTCATTGATCTGTCCGCCCGAAATGGAAATTTTCTCCTCGGTATCAAAGGTTCTTTTTAATAAAACATAAATGTTCATTATGTTCCCTCCCAAATTGATAGGTTAGATGAATCGAATAATTGTTTGCGTTTACATTTTAGAAAAAAATATCAGTTTAAAAGATTGGGAAAATTCAAGGCGGAGTAAATCCCCAGCCAAGAAGCTGAGGGAAACACTCTCTTTGCAGCAGTTATTTTCCTTTAAAAGCAGGCTCTCTTTTTTCAATGAAAGCCGAGATCCCTTCCTGCCCATCTTCAGAGGCGAACACTTTTCCAAAGAGTTCCGCTTCTTTTTCTACCCCATTATAAAACTCAGCATGCTTGGAATGGCTGAGAAGCTCAATTGCCGCTTTCAGCGCAATCGGACTCTTCCTGGCAATTTTCTTTGCCATATTAAACGCATTTTCCAGCAGCTCTTCTTCAGGGAATGCATGGTTGGCCAAGCCATACTGGACTGCCTGGATGCCTGTGATCGGATCACTTGTGAACAGCATTTCCGCTGCCCGTGCAGATCCTACCAGCCTTGGCAGCCGCTGTGTGCCGGCAAAGCCCGGGACAAGACCCAGCTGAAGCTCTGGAAGGCCCAGCTTGGCTGTTTCGGAAACAAGCCTGAAATGGCAGCCCATGGCAAGCTCGAGGCCCCCTCCAAGCGCAGCTCCGTGAATGGCGGCAATAATCGGCTTCGGAAATGATTCCATCCTTTCGAACAGATCCTGGCCGAACTTGCCCAGTTTAGAAAAGTCGCCGCTGGACTCTACCTCTGTAAATTCTTTGATGTCAGCGCCCGCTGAGAAGAAACGGCCTTCCCCATGGATGAGGACCACCCTGACCTCGTCAGTTTCTTCAATTTCATCCAATACACCGGAAAGCTCTTTAAGCACGCCGGAAGAAAGTGCATTTGCAGGAGGCCGGCTGATTGCAATCTCGGCAACCATATCCTGATGCGACCAAGTTAAATACTCCATGTTTACCCTCCTATAATCGTCGGTTTACTCTTATTATCAGAGTCTGCCTGCCCTAACGGCTGGAACAGCCGTGCACAAGCAGTTTATGGACAGCAGGGGCCAGATCAGTCAGGCTGTACTTTTGGTCGTTCATGACCCAGGTCGTTACAGTTTCGTCTATTGTGCCAAAAATCATCTGTCTGGCCAGCCTGATATCAAGCGAGGGTGAAAATTCCCCGGTTTCAATTCCTGATGCAAGTATCTGATCGATCGCCTTTAAATAGCCTTTCAGCACGTCATTGATTTTTAAGCGCAAATCCTTATTGGACTGCCTTAATTCAAGTTGGGTGACAATGGCCAGATGGTGATCTTCAGATAAGAGCTTAAAATGATTTTCGACCATCATTAATAATTTCTCTGTGGCTGAGTCATTTCCTGCAATATTCTGTTCGATTTTTTCAACAAAAGATCCCATTTTCTCTTCAAAAAGTGAAATCAGGATATCTTCCTTATTCTTAAAATATAAGTATATCGTCCCGTCAGCCACCCCGGCCTGCCTCGCAATTTTCGAAACCTGGGCCTGGTGGTAGCCGTTTTCTGCTATAACCACTACAGCAGCCTCAATAATTTGCATATATTTTGGTTTATTCTTCTTCAACATTTTTCCCCCGTTCCATTTATCAAAAAGCGCAAAGAAAGGGATAATGCTGTCATGCAGATTGTTCCTTTGTGCTAAAATGAATGAACCATCATTCATATTTTTATAATAGTATTACAAGCAAAAGTTGTCAAGAATTTGTCATGATAAAATTTTCTTATCGGCGCTGAGGCGGACAAGCTCTATTTTTCAAAACAAAGAGTCCGAATGGAGATCCGGCCTCAGGAAGGATCTGAATCTGTTTGTTTATACTTTACTCTATTATCCCCTATTTTAAAAATGATCAGGCTTGCTTTTTCTGTTCTTCTTCCAATTTCTTTTTCTCTTCTTCTACAAGAGCCCGGCGCAGTATTTTTCCGACGGCTGTTTTCGGGAGCTCACTCCTGAATTCATAAATCCTTGGAACCTTGTAGGCAGCAAGATGTTTCCTCGCAAATTCATTCAATTCTTCTTCGGATGCCTCATGCCCTTCTTTCATGACTATATAGGCTTTGACCGTTTCCCCCCTGTATGGGTCAGGGATCCCTGCAGCCACAACTTCCTGTACGCCCGGATGTTCATAGATGACTTCTTCTATTTCACGCGGGTAAATATTGAAGCCGCCGGCAATGATCATATCTTTTTTGCGGTCCACAACATAGAAATAGCCTGATTCGTCCATATACCCAAGATCACCTGTGAGGAGCCAGCCATCCCTTAGAGTCTGGGCCGTATCCTCCGGACGGTTCCAGTAGCCTTTCATGACTTGAGGGCCCTTTACTGCTATTTCCCCGACTTCCCCGGGAGGCAGCTTTTCGCCATTTTCCATTGAGAACACCGCAGCATCTGTATCAGGCCATGGAACACCAATGCTTCCTTTAACCCGCGGACGGTCCCATAGATAGTTTGAATGGGTGACCGGCGAAGATTCTGTCAGCCCGTAGCCTTCAACGAGCTTTCCTCCCGTCACTTCCTCAAAACGCTGCTGTACTTCAACCGGCAGGGGAGCTGAGCCGCTGATGCAGGAATCGATCGATGACAGGTCATATTTCTGAAGATCCGGATGGTTGAGAAGCCCTATATAGATGGTTGGCGCTCCAGGAAACAGGGTTGGCCTTTGCTTTTGGATGGTTTTCAAAGTTGTCTCGGCATCAAATTTCGGCAGCAGGACCATCTTATATGCCTGCATAATGGAAAGGATCATCACGGTGGTCATGCCGTACACATGAAAAAACGGCAGCAGGCCAAGTACAATTTCTTCCCCGCGGCGGCATTTGTACAGCCATGCCTGGCACATGGAAGCATTGCTGACAAGATTCCTGTGGGTAAGCATGACCCCTTTGGGGAATCCTGTGGTCCCGCCTGTATATTGCAGAAGGGCGATATCTTCTTCATAGTCGAAGCTATGCTCCTTCAGGCTGCCGATGGGACGCTTCAATATTTCCTTCAGCAAGTGGTTATTTCCTTCATGCTTCACATTAACTACAATGCCATATTGCTTTTTCTGGATATACGGGTAGACAAGATTCTTCGGGAAAGGGAGAGCATCTTTGACAGCGGTTACAATAATATGCTTGATCTCTGTTTTTGGGACAGCCTTTGAAACACGCGGAAACAGAATATCAAGTGTAATGATGGCTTTTGCCCCGGAGTCTTTCATCTGGTACTCAATTTCTCTTTCCATATAGAGCGGATTGGTCTGGACTACCACCCCGCCCGCTATCAGGATGCCATAGTAGCTGATGACTGACTGCGGGGTATTGGGAAGCATGATGGCCACTCTGTCCCCTTTTTCGATGCCCAGCCCCTGAAGATAGGAGGCAAGCTTGAGCGCCTGCTCATACACCTCCTTAAATGTAAATTCCCTGCCCATAAAGTGAATGGCGCTTTTGGTTGGAAACTCCTCTGCTGCTCTTTTTAAATACTGCTGTACCGGTTCGTCTGTGTATGTCAAAGTCGGGGGGATATCTTCCGGATAGCTTTGAAGCCAAGGCCTTTCTTCTGTCATTTTTTTCCCTCCTTCAAAAATGATTTGTTAGAACATTCTAACTGTTCCCATTCATTATAGTATAAGGAAATAATCATGACAATCTGTATGAGCCAAAGGACCTGCTGTTTGGTTCCTGAAAAATAAAAAAACTGCAGGCATGCCCCGCATTAAGGGTTTGCCTGCAGTTTTTGCCGCCATATGCCGGCGGCTCTAACTTTATGCGATGAAAAATATATACACGGCTCCGATGACTATAAATAGCCCGCAAAGCACCAGAAGAATTTTCGCCAATTTTTCCACAGTTCTCCCGCTCCCTGTTAGATGCCTGCCCCGATGACATATGACAATCCGATTGAAATGACCATGGATATGAATCCGACCGCCTTGTTATTATTTTCGATTTCCTCATCGATCCTGAACTTCGGGGTCAGGAATTCATAAATGAAATAGCCTGCCAGCAAAAGGAAAAACCCGAAGACCCCCCAGCCGATCATGGTGAAAAGTGAATCATGCTGAGAAATGGAATGCCTGAAGATGTTGGCGATCCCGAATATCTTCCCCCCTGTTGCCATGGCTACAGCAATATTGCCTTTTTTGATTTCTTCCCAGTTTTTATATTTAGTGACAAGTTCAAAAATGGCCAAAAACACAATCATGCACAAAATGACGACGCTGTAATATGCCGCTGTCTGGATATACTCATTTTCCCAAAAACCGTTCATTCAGACTCTCCCCATCATTTGAACTCCACCACGGTTACGCCTGATCCGCCTTCACCCGCTTCCCCGAAACGGATCCGCTTTACAGACCGGTGGTTCTTCAAGTATTCCTGCACTCCCTGGCGCAGAGCCCCTGTCCCTTTTCCATGAATGATCGAGACCCGGGGATAATTGGACAATAGCGCATCATCAATATATTTCTCGACTCTGATCAGCGCATCCTCATACCGCTCACCGCGCAGGTCCAGTTCAAGGCCTACATGGGAGTCCCTGCCTTTTACGATGGCCATCGCCTTTGTTTCCTTCGGCTTTGGACTTTTAATAAACTCCAGGTCCCGTTCTTTTACCTTCATTTTCAGGATGCCGATCTGAACCTGCCACTCGTCTTCTGAAGCTCTTTCCAGAAGATGCCCTTTTTGGCCAAAGGTCAGTACCTTTACTTCATCCCCGGCTGCAAAATCATGCTTGTCAGACTTTCTTGCCTCTTTTTTGCTTTTGCTGACTTTCGGTGCAGCATCCTCCAGCTTCTTCCGGGCGTCGATCAGCTCATGCTCCTTCACTTCAGCATGCTTTTCGATGCGCATCTTTCTGAGATCACGGATGATCTCTTCTGCTTCCGCCTTCGCCTTCTCGACAATGTCAGCGGCTTTGGCGGCAGCCTTTTCCTGCATCTCGTCCTTTTGCTCATAATACTCCATCATCTGCTTCTGCATATCCTTATGGAGCATATCAGCGCCCCGCAGCAGCTCGTGAGCCTCTTCCAGCTCTTTTTCCGCCTGGCGCCTGCTGTCTTCAAGAGACGCGATCATGTTCTCGATCTGGCTGCTGTCCTCGCTCACATGGGAGCGTGCAGATTCGATTACAGAATTATCGAGGCCAAGGCGCCTGGAGATTTCAAAGGCATTGCTCCGGCCCGGTACCCCGATCAGGAGTTTATAAGTGGGGCTGAGCGTCTCAATATCGAATTCGACACTGGCATTGATAACTCCTTCCCTGTTATACCCGTAAGCCTTCAGTTCAGGATAATGGGTCGTCGCAATAACGCGGCTGCCCCTTTTGTATACCTCATCAAGGATGGAAATAGCAAGGGCTGCCCCTTCCTGCGGATCTGTCCCGGCTCCAAGCTCATCGAAAAGGACAAGGCTTTCAAAATCAGCCTTGGCTAAAATATCAACAATATTGACCATATGTGAAGAAAATGTACTCAAGCTTTGTTCAATAGACTGCTCATCCCCGATATCCGCATAGACAGCCCCAAATACAGACACCTCTGATCCATCCAGAGCAGGAATCTGCAGGCCTGCCTGGGCCATCAGCGTACACAACCCCACAGTCTTAAGCGTTACAGTCTTTCCTCCGGTATTCGGTCCCGTAATCACAATGGTTGTGTAGTCCCTGCCTAAGGAAATATCGTTAGCCACCGCTTCATCTATCTGCAACAGCGGATGCCTTGCCTTGAATAGATTGATCCTTCGCTCATTATTCACTTCCGGCTTGGATGCTTTAAGCCTCCTGCTGTACCTTCCCTTTGCAAACATAAAGTCAACCTCGGCCAGGACCTCGACGATCATATCGAGCTCAGGCTGATAGGCCGCCGCCCGTCCGGAAAGTTCAACTAGTATGCGCTCAATTTCCTGCTGTTCCTTCACCCTGATGCTCTGCAGCTCGTTGTTCAGCTGCACGATTGCCTGCGGTTCAATGAACAGCGTCTGCCCTGATGAACTTTGATCATGGATGATTCCCCCGTAATGGCCGCGGTATTCCTGTTTGACCGGGATGACAAAACGGTCATTCCGGATGGTGATAATGGCATCTGACAGCATTTTCGCCGCATTGGAAGAACGGATCATGCTCTCCAGCCGCTCACGCACACGTGACTCCCTTGTGCGAAGCTGTGTTCTGATGGACCGGAGGGCATCGCTCGCACTATCCAGCATTTCGCCGTTTTCATCGATTGCCATGCGGATGGCCTCTTCAAGCTCAGCCAGCACGATTACCCTATCCATATACTCAGTCAGTATCGGCAGTTCTGATTCTTCGTTTGAAAAATCATCAACAAAGCGCTTCAGCTGTCTGCTTGCATGGACTGTGCTTGCAATCTGCACCAGTTCCTGGGGGCTCAGCATGCCTCCAATCACTGATCTTTTTACATGGGGACGGATATCAAAAATGCCCCCAAGCGGAATATTGCCTTTTATCCGCAGCACTTTAACCGCTTCATCTGTTTCCTCCTGCAGCCGCACCACTTCTTCGTAATCGGCAGAAGGAAGGAGCACTTCTGCTTTGCTGCGTCCAAGCGAAGATGACACATGCTCAAGCAGCTGCTCCCTGACTTTATTAAATTCAAGCACCTTAAGCACCCGTGAATCCATGGAGTAATTCCTCCCTTTTTCTTTCTAGTCCTTCTCTATATAAGCCCTCAAGTCCGGCTGTAATTCTCCGCCTTTGACAAAGGGATCATCAATCATTCCGTTTAAGGAAGGAAAGAAGTTCTTCCATGCTGTAAGCATTTATCACATTTTCCTTCCTCAGCCATGCCTTTCTCCCTGCTGCAGCACCGATTTCCATATGGATGAGGGTGTCAAGCTTATGCGCATCTGTATTGATGACAAGCTTCACTCCCGCCTCCTGTGCCTTCCTTAAATGTTCTGCTGCCAAATCAAGCCGGTTCGGGTTGGCATTCAGCTCCAGGGCAGTATTTGTCTCCCTGGCAAGCTCGATCAGCATCTCCATATCCACCTGATAGCCTTCCCTCCGGCCGATCAGCCTGCCGGTCGGGTGGGCGATGATATCCACATGGCCGTTCATCAGGGCCGTCTTCAGACGTTCCATTATTTTATCCTTTGGCTGGCTGAAGGAGGAATGGATCGAGGCGATGACCACATCAACTTCTGCCAGCAAGTCATCTTCAAAATCGAGCGTCCCATCCGGAAGGATATCCATCTCGATCCCTGTCAGGATTTTGATGTCGTCATATTTTTCATTCAAGCTCCTGATCTCTTCCATTTGCTTTCTCAGTCTTTCCGGCGTCAGTCCATTTGCTACCTTCAGGTACTGGGAATGATCAGTGATGGCCAAATATTGATAGCCTCTTTTGCGGCATGCCTCTGCCATTTCTTCAATAGTGTGGGCACCGTCGCTCCAGGTGGAGTGCATATGAAGATCTCCCTTTATATCTTCCAGGGAAATGAGCTCCATGCCTGCCTTAAAATCTTCTACCTCACGGCCGTCCTCGCGGATTTCCGGAGGGATGAAAGGGAGGCCGAAATGCGCATAAAAGGCTTCTTCATCCTTGAAAGTAAGGACTTCGCCCGTTTCAGCATTCTCAACACCATACTCACTTATTTTTTCCCCGCGTTCCTTTGCCAGCTGGCGCATCCGCACATTATGGTCCTTAGAGCCGGTAAAATGATGAAGCGCTGTCGCAAATTCATCCTGTGATACGATCCGGAAATCAGCAGACACATCATACTGATGATCAAATGTCAGCGAGACCTTTGTGTCGCCTGCAGCAATGACATCCTTAATGCCCGGAAGGCTGAGCAGGGCTTCTTTCACTGATGAAGGATCATCCGAAGCAATGATAAAATCCAGGTCCTTGACTGTTTCCCGCATCCTGCGCAGGCTGCCTGCCCTGGAGAACCTGATGATCGAATCCACCCCTGCAAGCCTTGCTTCAATATCCTCTGCAATCGGAAGCATAAAGGCAGCCGGGAGACGGTCCGGCCTTTTACCTGCATTGGCAAGCGCTTCAAGGATCTTTTCCTCTGTTTTCTTTCCGAAGCCTGCAAGCGCCTGAACCCTGCCGTCCCTGCATGCCTGCTCAAGGTCTTCAGCGTCCTCGACCCCAAGCTCCTTATAGAGCTTCGCTATCTTCTTGCCGCCAAGTCCCGGCAGCTGTAGCAGCGGGATAAGGCCTGCAGGCACTTCTTCCTGCAGCTCCTTCAGCACGGTTGATGTTCCTTCTTCGATATATTCCTCGATGACCGCAGCCGTCCCTTTACCGATACCGGAAAGCTTCGTGAAATCCTTTATTTCTGAAAACTTGTCATCATTTGCTTCCAGGGCTCCTGCAGCCTTCCGGAAGGCCGCGACCTTGAACGGATTTTCACCTTTCAATTCCATATATACTGCTATTGTCTCCAATAGTCTTACCACATCTTTTTTATTTGGGTTCATTTTCTGCACCTGCCTTTAGAACATTCTCTCTCCTTATCCTTACCCTGAAACAGCGATTATTCTCCCATTCCATCCAGGAGAGCATATAAGTATAATAGCAAACATAGCCTACTATCACGATTTTTTAAATAAACTGTGCTAAACACGCTGTTGATTTTGGGGAATCAGCACAGCTGAGTGGCGAGTGAAACAGAGTTTGACACGAATGAGCCCCAAAACAGCATCTACCACTAACAAAGCATTATAAAAAGAAAACTTCTCTGCTCAAAGAGAAGTTATGCAGCCTTATATTCAATCCACATTTCCTTTAGCTGCTGCGAAAGTGCAGGTGTATGGTTTATGATGAACTTTGCTGTGCCTGAATCATCGATCGGCTGCTGGACTGCTTCCACAGGGAGCAGTGCTCCTATGTATAACAGGATAAAAATGATAAGATAGACTTCAGCAAAACCGAGCAGTCCGCCTGCCCAAACATTGAGCTGCTTCAGCACAGGCAGTGAAGATACAAAATCCAGCATGCTGCCGATGATCTGCAGAATGATCCTTACAGCAAAAAAAATCACGACAAAAGCAATGGCGCGATAATAGGCATCCTCCATATTGGCATTGTCGAAAAACAGCTGAAGGGAAGAATCGCTTCCAAAATTCGGATAGGGCACCCAGAGGTTCAGCTTGGGAGCGAGGTCATCATAGTACATATTTGCTGCAATAAAAGCAACGATGAAGCCTGCTAAATGGATGAGCTGAAGGATAAACCCCCTTTTTAATCCCATAAAAAATCCAAAAACCAGTAATATTAAAATGGCGAGATCCAACATGACCCTGTTCAGTCCTTTACTCTTTTTAATTCATCTTCAAGCCGTTCAAGGCGGTCTAATATCTTAATATAATCATTAACGGCATTGACTGCCGTCAGGACGGCAAGCTTGCTGCTGTCAAGTGAAGGATTCAAGGAGCTTATTTCGCGCATCTTTTCATCAACCATAGAAGCGACAAGCCGGATATGGCCTGAGCTTTCCTGGCCGACGATGACATACTGCTGTCCATAAATATCAACACTTGTGCGGTTTTTCTGCGTATCTGACAACGCTAATGCCCCCATTCCTTCCAAATCCTAATCTATATGATAACATGAACGTAAAAGAGTGGGAAGTCAAAGCCTGTCAAATTAAGCCGTATCAAGGGGAATGCTGCTGTTTTTATGGATCGTTTACATGAAGACTGATGCTGGAGTTGATCGGCGGATTCAATTTTGGCCTGTAAAGTTTTGTTTATACATATATATTTCTTTTCTAGGAGTGGTAGATATGAGCCATGTTGTACTTCAGAAACATCCCTCGGAAATCGAGGAAATGAAAGCTTACTATAAGCCGAACCTGTCCGGAAAAACACCACAGGGAGGCATTTTTGCCGCCAAAACGGCAAATTGCAGCATAACTGCATATAAATCCGGGAAGGTGCTTTTCCAAGGGGCCGGCTCTGCATCAGAAGCGGCAAAATGGGGAAGCCCTGCCGAAAAAAAGGCGGCATCACCCAAAAGCCCCCAAGGCTCACACCTTCCGCCTTCTTTTGAAAGCCTTTCTGTCATCGGATCAGATGAGGTCGGGACAGGCGATTATTTCGGTCCAATCACTGTTGTTGCGGCATATGCAAAAAAAGAAAGCCTCCCGCTGCTGAAGGAACTTGGCGTAAAAGATTCAAAACATCTGAAGGATGACCAGATTATCAGGATTGCCAAGGAAATAAAAGAGGTTGTTCCGTACAGCCTGCTGACGCTTAAAAACAGCAAATATAACCAGCTTCAGCAGTCAGGCATGTCCCAGGGGAAGATCAAAGCGCTGCTTCACAACCAGGCAATCGGCAATGTGCTGAAAAAGATGGCACCAGAAAAGCCTGAAGCCATCCTGATTGACCAGTTTGCAAAAGAAGATGTCTATTATAGACATCTTCAAGGACAGTCAGTGATCCAAAGGGAAAATGTCTTTTTCAGCACAAAGGCTGAAGGCATCCACCTCTCGGTCGCCGCCGCCTCCATTCTGGCCCGCTACGCCTTCCTGCGGTATTTCGACAAGCTCAGTGAAGAAGCCGGATTTACCCTGCCAAAAGGTGCCGGGGCTCAGGTGGATAAAGCTGCGGCACGGCTGATCAAGGCTAAAGGAAGGCAGGTTCTGCCTGATTTTGTGAAATTGCATTTCGCTAATACAGAGAAAGCTTCGCGGATTGCAGGCATTTAGCCTGAGACTTAAAAAGGAAGCCTGCAGCTAATTGATTCTGCAGAAAAAAGGGGTACGGAATCTTCCGTACCCCTTTTTACGCTTATGCGACCTTTATTTAACAACGTGTCTCCTGTATTAATCCGGGGGGCAGAGCTGAAATCATAACTTTCGTAACCCTGTTAATCGGATTGGAAGGCACGTAGGCTCCGGCGGGACTGCACGGGCAATTTTCACACAATCCGGGCGCAGCGGGAGAAGGCCCAACTTATCCTAAGGAGCGACGGACTTTAATCAGACATCTGCAGCCTCTTTAATTGGCCCTGCAAACTTACCCAACTAATTTTTAAGAACCCTGTTGATTGGAGTGCAAGGCACGCAGACTCCTGCGGGTTTGCAGCGGCAATGCTGAGACCCCGCAGCGCGCAGAGGGAGGAGGCTCAGCGTCGCCCCGCGGAAAGCGAAGTGTCTGGAACGGAAATCAACAGCCCCATTAGCTGAGCCTGCAAACTTGCCCAACTAATTTTAAGAACCCTGTTGATTGGAGTGCAAGGCACGCAGACTCCTGCGGGATTGCAGCGGCAATGCTGAGACCCCGCAGCGCGCAGCGTGAGGAGGCTCAGCGTCGCCCCGCGGAAAGCGAAGTGCCTGGAACGGAAATCAACAGCCCCATTTACAATAGCAACTTCCTTCAAACTCAATTTTTTTATTTACAAAAGGCAGCCTGTCGGCTGCCTTTTATATTAATATTAACCTCGCAATACTGCTCCGGCTTTTTCTTTTACTGCTTCAAGCACTTTATCATGAGCTTTGGCGATATCTTCATCTGTCAGTGTTTTCTCCGGATCAAAATATTTCAGGGAGAATGCAAGCGATTTTTTGCCAGCCTCCATCCTGTCTCCTTCATATAGATCGAACACTGCGACTTCCTTCAGAAGGCTTCCGCCAGCTTCCTTGATGATGCGCTCCAGCTCTCCTGCTTCTTTTCCAGAATCAATCACAAGGGCGATATCCCTTGTGATTGACGGATAGCGCGGAATGGCTTGATATTGAAGCGGAGCGGTTTCCTCTTCAAGCACATCCTTGAGGGAAAGCTCAAATACATAGGTTTCCTTCAGGTCAAGATCCTTCTCGACTGTTGGATGGACTCCCCCGATAAAACCGATTTTTTTGCCGGAAAGAATAATTTCAGCTGTTCTTCCCGGGTGCATGCCGTCAACTGAGGCACGCTGGTATTCAACTTTTCCTTCAAGGCCAAGGCGGGCAAATAAGCCTTCCACGATTCCTTTTAACACAAAGAAATCGACCGGCTTTTTCTCTCCCTGCCATGGGTGGGAGTGCCAAAGGCCTGTGACTGCCGCTGCAAGATGCTCGCGCTCCTCCGGGAGGCTCTCGCTGCCATTGGACAGGAATACGGAACCTGTCTCATATACGGCAAGGCTGTCATTCTGGCGGGCTGTGTTGTATTTCAATACCTCGAGCAGCTGCGGAACAATGCTTTGGCGAAGGATGCTGCGGTCTTCGCTCATGGGCATCGCCAGCTTGATCGGTTCGCGGCTTTCAAGGGCATATTGACCTGCTTTCTTTTCGCTGGTCAAAGCATAGGTCACTGCCTGGTATAACCCGGCACCTTCAAGATAGCGGCGGACGATGCGGCGTTTCTTTTGATACTCCGTCAGGCTTCCTGGAGTCGATTCCCCGGAAGGCAATGTAACAGGAAGGTTATCATACCCATACAATCTTGCCACTTCTTCAATCAGGTCTTCCTCGATCGTGATATCACCGCGGCGGCTTGGGACTGTTACGGTAATGGAACCATTGTCTGCAGATGCCTCAAACTGAAGGCGGGCGAAGATATCTTCTACCTCTGCCATCGCCAGTTCAGTTCCGAGGACCCTGTTGATCTTTTCCAGGGAAATGGAGATGACTGCAGGCTCGATTGTGAGCGAATCAGCTTCAACTGATCCTTCAAGAACTTCACCTGAAGCATACTTCTCCATCAGTTCAGCTGCTCTTGCTGCAGCAGCACGGACACGGTTAGGGTCTACACCCTTCTCGTAGCGGGTGCTGGCTTCGCTTCTCAGGCCGTGGTCTTTAGACGCTTTGCGGATCGTTCCCGCTGTGAAATACGCAGATTCAAGAAGGACTGTCGTTGTATCTGACTGCACTTCAGAGTTTGCGCCGCCCATTACACCTGCAAGCGCTACAGGCTCACTTCCATTCGTAATGACAAGATGCTCTGCTGAAAGCTTCCTTTCTGCATCATCCAGCGTGACAATGGTTTCACCTTCATTCGCACGGCGTACAAGGATTTCTTTGGAGCCAAGGCGCCCATAGTCAAAAGCATGGAGCGGCTGACCGTATTCAAGCAGGACATAGTTCGTGATATCAACCACATTATTATGCGGCCTTATGCCCTCAGCCATCAGCCTCGTCTGCATCCATAGAGGCGAAGGGCCGACTTTCACGTTTTTGATTACCTTTGCCACATAAAGCGGGTTGTCTTCCTTGGCTTCTACATTCACAGTGATATAGTCAGAAGCTTTTTCAGCTGATTCGGCTGCCTGCGGGGATGGAAGCTTCACTTCTCTTCCCAGAATGGCTGCAACCTCATAAGCTACACCGAGCATGCTCAGGCAATCTGCACGGTTAGGAGTAAGGCCGAGTTCCAGGATATGATCATCCCTGTTGAGCATTTCAAGCGCATCCTCGCCCACTTCCACGTCATTCGGGAAAACAAAGATGCCTTCAGAGAATTCCTTGGCCACAAGCTTGCTCTCGATTCCAAGCTCCTGAAGAGAGCAGATCATGCCGTTGGATTCTTCGCCGCGCAGCTTTGCACGTTTGATCTTGAAGTTGCCCGGCAGGACAGCGCCGACTGTTGCAACGGCAACCTTCTGCCCTTTATCCACATTAGGCGCGCCGCAGATAATCTGCACCGGCGCTTCTCCTCCTGTATCAACTAGGCATTTATTCAGCTTGTCGGCATTCGGGTGCTGCTCGCGTTCCAGCACGTGGCCGACAACTACACCTTTGATGCCTTCGTTCAATGTTTCGATTCCTTCTACTTCTATTCCGCTCTTAGTAATCTTTTCTGCCAATTGTGCTGCGGAGATGCCGGATAAATCTACATACTCCTGCAGCCATTTATATGAAACCAACATAAAGCAGTCCTCCTATTCCTGTACTGAAAATTGTTTCAAGAAACGAATGTCGTTTGTATAAAAATGGCGGATATCATCTATGCCATATTTCAGCATCGCAATCCGCTCTACGCCCATGCCGAATGCAAAGCCGGTATATTTCTTCGGATCATAGCCTGCCATCTCAAGCACATGCGGGTGGACCATGCCTGCACCAAGCACTTCGATCCAGCCGGTGCCTTTGCAGACACTGCAGCCTTTCCCGCCGCAGATCTTGCAGGAAATATCCACTTCAACAGAAGGTTCTGTGAACGGGAAGAAGCTCGGGCGGAGGCGGATTTCCCGTTCCTCGCCAAACATCTTTTTAGCAAAGACCTCAAGTGTGCCTTTTAGATCTGCCATGCTGATCCCTTCGGCCACAACCAATCCTTCTATCTGCATGAACTGATGGGAGTGAGTCGCATCATCGTTATCGCGGCGGTATACCTTGCCTGGACAGATGATTTTGACAGGTCCTTTCCCTTCATTTGCCTCCATTGTGCGCGCCTGGACAGGAGAGGTATGGGTGCGGAGAAGCGTTTCTTCCGTAATATAGAATGAATCCTGCATATCCCTGGCAGGATGGCCTTTCGGCAGGTTCAGCGCTTCAAAGTTATAATAGTCGCTTTCGACTTCATAGCCTTCCGCTACTGAATAGCCCATCCCAATGAACAGGTCTTCAATCTCTTCCACGATTTTCGTCAGCGCGTGATGAGTCCCGGTTCTGACTGGGCTTCCCGGAAGGGTCACATCGATGGTCTCTTCGGCCAGCTTTTGTTCAACTGCTGCCCTCTCAAGCTTTTTCTGCATTTCTTCGATGGCTGAAGAAATGCTGTCGCGCACTTCATTTGCCAGCGCCCCCATTTTCGGACGCTCTTCCGCCGATAATTTGCCCATCCCTTTCAGGACTTCAGTAATCGGGCCTTTTTTGCCAAGATAAGATACACGGATATCATTGAGCTCTTTCAGGTTCTCAGCTTTTTCAACTGAAGTTAAAGCTTCCTGCTGCAATTCTTTTAAACGATCTTGCATCTTTTTTCCTCCTTTTTACGTAACAGCGATATTTTTAGGCAAAATAAAAAACCCCTCCCTGTTAAGGGACGAGGTTTTGGATTCGCGGTACCACCCTTATTAACAGCCGCCTTTCAAAGAAGGTGCTGTTCGCTTCATTCAGATAACGGCTGTGCCGGGGGCATCTTTCGATTTGCAGTGTCTGCAAATGTTCCCGATGCCAGCTCAGGAGGTGAACTTCACTTAAAAAATACTCTAAAATGCTTCCAGTCACGGCATTTTATCCCTGGTGAGCTTTTATAAGCTACTTTTCTCCATCATCGCTTTTTTATGTAATGCAGTTTTGCTGTTTATTATAGTATATTCTTCCCTTTGTTTCAAACTCTTTTCAAGTTTTTGCTGGCCCAATTCAATTCTTCAGATAATACAGAAGGATGCCTGCTGCGACCGCAACATTGAGCGACTCGCTTTTTCCGTATATCGGGATATAAAGATTCTTATCTGTCCGCGCAAGCAGCTCAGGGCTGACACCGCTGCCTTCATTTCCGACCAGAAGCGCAAAACGGCCGGCCGGATGGGTTTCCTTGTATGGTGATCCATTTTCAAGCGCAGTCCCGTAGACCGGTATTTCCTCTTCCTCAAGCCTGTCCATCCACTCATTGAGACTGCCTCTTATAATCGGAAGATGGAAGTGGCTGCCCTGGGCGGACCGGAGAACCTTAGGATTATAAATATCTGCACTGCCTTTCCCGACTATCACTGCATCAATTCCAGCAGCATCAGCTGTCCTGATCATGGTTCCCAGATTGCCGGGATCCTGGACAGCATCAATCAGCAGGAAGGTGCTTCCCATTACAGAAGCCGGCGTTTTTTCTTCTTTGCATACCGCGATGACCCCCTGGGGAGTTTCGGTGTCTGAGAGTGATTTGATGATTTCATCGGTTACCATTGTTACCTGCAGTTCGCCGTAATCCCAGCGGACAGGCAGCTCTGCATTTTCACTGATGATCAGCTCGATGGCTTTTTCTCCCTTTAGGGCTTCTTCCGCCAGGTGATATCCTTCAGCAAGAAACATCCCCGTTTTATCGCGCTCTTTCTTGGCCAGCAGCTTCCTCCATTGTTTGATCTGCGGATTATTGGCAGATTGAATATGCTTCAACACGGTCTCTCCTTTATCTTTCAGCTTTCAATTTTCTTATTATAGCTTACCCTCTGTACATAATAAATCCAAAAATAGAAAACATATTAAAGAATTGAATATGAAAGGGGTGCGTGCAGATGAATCTGAACTTGCGCAATGCCATTATCCACAATGTTTCCGGCAACTCTCAGGACGAGCTGAAGGAGACCATAGTCGACGCAATCCAGAACGGCGAAGAAAAAATGCTGCCTGGCCTTGGCGTCCTCTTCGAAGTCATCTGGCAGAACTCATCAGAAGAAGACAAAAAAGAAATGCTCCAGACCTTGGAGAGCAGTTTGAAATAGGAGCTGCAGGGATGGTGACAGGCACCTATACCAATTCCGAAAGTGGTATAGGTGCCTGTCACCCGCTGAAAACCAAAAAACGAACAGCCCCGCAAAGAGGGGCTGTTCGTTTTTTCAATCGAAAGTAATCCTGTCAACAGTTTCCTTATCCAAACGTTTAATCACTTCAACGATGAGCTTAACTGCATTTTCATAGTCGTCGCGATGAAGCATGGCTGCGTGTGAATGGATATACCGTGTGGCAATCGTAATGGCCAGGGACGGCACCCCATTATGTGACAGATGGATGGCGCCTGAGTCTGCACCTCCGCCGGCAATGCTGTCGAACTGATATGGAATATTCATTTCGTCCGCTGTATCTGTGACAAGGTCGCGCAAGCCTTTGTGGGAAACAAGGGATGCATCATAAAGGATGATCTGCGGTCCTTTGCCCATCTTGCTCAATGCTTCCTTCTCAGAAATCCCCGGTGTATCCCCTGCGATTCCTACATCCACGCCAAAGCCGATATCCGGTTCAATGAGGTTGGCAGCTGTCTTTGCTCCTCTCAGCCCGACTTCTTCCTGCACAGTACCGACACCGTATACCACGTTTGGATGCTCGGCATCTTTAAGCTGCTTCAGCACATCGATGGCGATGGCGCAGCCAATGCGGTTGTCCCATGCTTTGGCAAGCAGCATTTTTTCGTTATTCATCACAGTAAATTCAAAATAAGGGACTGCCATATCACCTGGCTTGACTCCCCATTCCATCGCTTCTTCGCGGCTGGAAGCACCGATATCAATGAACATATCCTTGATGTCGACCGGCTTTTTGCGGGCTTCAGGAGGAAGGATATGCGGCGGCTTGGATCCGATGATGCCTGTAACGTCCCCTTTGCTAGTTACAATGGTGACACGCTGGGCAAGCATAACCTGTGACCACCAGCCACCGACCGTCTGGAAGCGGAGGAAACCTTTGTCATCAATGCTTGTGATCATGAATCCTACTTCGTCCAGATGTCCGGCAACCATGATTTTCGGTCCGCCCTCTTTTCCTGTTTTCTTGGCCACAAGGCTGCCAAGGCCATCAGTTGTCACTTCGTCTGCAAATTCTGTTATGTATTTCTTCATGACTTCGCGAACTTCGCGCTCATTGCCCGGAATGCCTTTTGCATCAGTCAATTCTTTCAGCATCGTCAGCGTTTCATCTAATTTTGCCATATGTTTCGACTCCCTTAATATTTATTTTCTTCTCCATTATACCTTACTGTCCCATGGTGTAAAAAGAAAAATCCGAATCTTGCGGATTCCTCCCGATCGGACAAAATTAATCTGTTAGTATCCTTGCCGCTGCCTTTCATAATTCACTTCATTTTTCTCCACATAAGCCCTTTCAATTTGTTCTTCAGAAAAGCCAAGCATTTCTGCCAGACTTATATAAGCGCCCAAAAGCACATTAAAATCCTCAAGGGTCCTGGAAGCTTTGAATGTATCTATTAAATGATAGAGATTCAGAAACTGATGGGACAATGATTCGCCTTTTTCCTGCGGCTCAATGGCGGCACTTTCCCCAAATCCGCATTCAATTCCGAGTGACAGGATGAAATGGACGCCGTCGACGAATTCCTCAAGAATGACTGCAGGCTCAGAAGCCGGCTTCTGGCTCCAGAATTTAAAGCACCTCGTTTCATTGGCCAGCTCACCCAGTTCTACCAAAAGGGCAAGGATTTTTCTGTCAAAAAGATTTTCTTCTGTTAATTGGTGCTCTGTCTCAATATGAAGGTCAAGCGCTCTCTGCATATCAAAAAGCCTGTTAATATTCATAGCAATCAAACTTCTCCTTTCAAACCGGCCCCCTGGATTGGCAGCTGACGGTGATGGGCCATGGCAAAAAAATCATCCGTCAAAAAAATTATAACAAATTAAAAAAAGAACGAAACTTTTTTGAGATATATCCGTAAGTAAAGATAAAACTGTGACCAGTGGAGGTATTTTATGATGTGGGCGATACGCTTGCTTTTGTTTGCACTCATTTTATTTCTCATCTACACATGCGTGAAATATATAATCAATCCTAAGCGGAAGCTCGAGCTTGCCCATGAACAAAAGCGCTATTATTTCCTGGATGACCAGAATAATGTCCGCAAAAATTTCCTGATTACGTACAAGGGCGTCCTGCTTGAGGGGGAGAAATATTTAGGGACCACTGACAATGCTTTTGAGGTTGTTTCCATTTTTATTTGGCCTCATAATCCGTCCTCTCTCAAAGGGATGGTAAGGGAAGACTTTCAATTCATTGAAAGAAAAATTTCGGAGCAATATCCCAATGCAAAGCTTGACTGGAAGAGCCCCATCAAGGAATTCATGAGCAAAGGCACAGACTCTATTTAAGGGAGTTTGAAGCTGAACTTTAGAAAAAGGAAAAGGCGCCAATCATCCGGCTGGCGCCTTTTTATCATGCAGAAAATCGACTTATACCCAGCGGCCGGAGCGATGTTCTTCTTATGCTGTTTCCTTGAAAAAATCCCGCCATTGAATAACGCTTATCTTCTCTCTTAGTATATACACTAAAACTCCAAGTACCAGCAGAATTGCCAATGCGGCCGGAAGCGAAAACCGGCTGATGAACCCGCCAAACATGGTATAGCATACCGCCATAGGCAGATTGGTCAGCCAGCTTCCCTTCACAAACTCCCCAAACCGTTTATACCGCTCAAGCAGACAAAAGGTGAGCAGATGATAATGAACGAAAGGGATCAGCCGGAGAACAGCCACCTGGCCTGCAGTAAGATTCCTGTATTCGCCGAACCAGCGTTTCTTCAAAGAAGTCAGCTTACTGCGGGCAGCGGGCATTTTTTCCAGCAGCCAATAAAAGAGCATATTCCCAAGGAGAAGCCCTGCAGCAGAATAGGCGGTGCCCGGAACCATTCCGAATGCCGCCCCTCCCGCTATACAAACAGCAGCCGCAGGCACGAAAAGAAACTGCCTTATTGTATGAAGCAGAATGAATAAGACCGGAGACAGCCAGCCGCCCGTATGGACGGCGGCCAATACAAGAGACAGCATTTCATTCATGGTTGCCACCTTCTTTGCTGTTAAATCTTGATGTTACTTTAACATATAGCAAATGAAGGCAGCTTATGACCAAACGGCAAGCAAATATATACAGACTGCCGCTTCAATTATGCTCAGCGCCGGCAGCCCGTATTTAAAAGCATCATGCTTTGTTTTATGCCTGAATTTATTCATGCCGGCGTACATTCCCGGAGCCCCGAAAACAAAAGCTATGGTCCAAAGTGTTCTTTCGCTTATCCGATATTGATTTTTCTGTGCTTTTTGTTTATCTGCCCTCATAATAAAATAGCCTGCTGCATTGATCAGCAGCAAATACAAAGCAGCCCATTGCATTATCAGCCAGCCCCTTTATGTATAGTCATATTATTGAAAAAAGCCATCCTCTTAGCGAGAATGGCTTTCTAAAGGCCTCAGCCTTATTACTTGCTCAGGTTCTGCTTTGCAACAGAAGCTAATTCTGCAAATGCTTTTTCGTCAGCAACTGCAAGTTCAGCAAGCATTTTGCGGTTCACTTCGATGCCTGCAACCTTAAGGCCATGCATCAAACGGCTGTAAGAAAGACCGTTCATGCGGGCAGCCGCATTGATACGAGTGATCCATAGTTTACGGAAGTCGCGCTTTTTCTGGCGACGGTCACGGTATGCATACATTAATGATTTCATAACCTGCTGGTTAGCAACTTTATATAATGTATGTTTTGAACCGAAATAACCTTTGGCTAATTTAAGAACTTTTTTACGACGTTTGCGAGTAACTGTACCGCCTTTTACACGTGGCATATCTTTTCCCTCCTATATTCGGAAATTACTTAATGTTGTCTAGCATATGGCGAATGCGTCTGAAATCGCCTTTGGAAACAATCGCAGCTTTACGAAGCTTACGCTTTTGTTTAGTTGATTTGTTAGCAAATAAGTGGCTAGTGTAAGCGTGAGAACGTTTCAGTTTGCCTGAACCAGTCTTCTTGAAGCGCTTAGCTGTACCGCGGTGAGTTTTCATTTTTGGCATGTGGAATTCCCCCTCTTTACTTGTCGATTTTAGGTGCTAAGACCATGAACATGCTGCGTCCGTCCATTTTCGGATGTGATTCCACAGCTGCAACTTCCTTGCAGGCTTCCGCAAAACGGACTAAAACACGCTGACCAATTTCCTTATGTGTAATCGCACGACCTTTGAATCGGATCGAAGCTTTTACTTTATCGCCCTTTTCCAGGAACTTAATTGCATTTCGCAGCTTTGTATTAAAGTCATGCTCATCAATAGTCGGACTTAAGCGAACTTCTTTGATATTGATAATCTTTTGGTTTTTGCGAGCTTCTTTTTCCTTCTTCTGCTGCTCAAACTTAAACTTTCCATAGTCCATGATACGGGCTACAGGAGGTTTAGCATTTGGCGCAACAAGAACAACGTCAAGATTTACGCGTGTAGCAATTTCCAGCGCTTCATTCTTGGACTTGATTCCCAATTGCTCGCCATTTTGGTCAATTAGACGAACTTCACGGGCGCGGATGCCCTCGTTTAACAACATATCTTGTTTGCTAATAGTTAGCCACCTCCAAGGTTTTGTGCGAATACAACGTCTGAGTCAAGAGCAGCCGCAAGCTGCAGAACCTGCACCGAATCCCACGCTGCATCCAGCATGACACTGACAATATTACATCATAAAGCTTTATAGACATATAAAAAAGTGCGGATGAAATCACCCACACTTACGAAACGACAAGTTAAAAGCTGTTTCAGTAAAACCTGCCAACTGCTCTTTGCGTCAGCCAGGTGAGAAGCGGGTGCTTCTTCTTTTCCTCAAAGCCGTATTCAATTTACCTAAGTAACTATATCACAAATGATAATTTCGTGTCAAACGAATAGATGTTTTTATCACAACGATTTGAATTCTATCAAAGAAATTGATTTCTTGCAATAGTTTTTGCGGATTTTTTTCTTAATCATTATAATGATTGGCTGTGTTAAACAGAGTTTCACGCAAACGAGCCCAAAATCAACCATTAATAACAAAGTTTAACTAATAAAAAGAGAGGCCGAAGCCTCCCTGTAAAAATTGTTATCTCACTGTATCTTCCTTCAGTGCATCCTTGAATACATCAAATGACATGGTCTCAGACTTCTGCTCGCCGTATTTGCGGACATTTACCGCATTATCTGAAACTTCTTTGTCCCCAAGAACAAGCATATAAGGGATTTTCTGCATCTGTGCTTCGCGGATTTTGTAGCCGATTTTCTCATTGCGGGCATCCAATTCCACCCTGTAGCCTTGAGCCTGGAGCTCTTCCTGAACCTTTTTCGCGTAGTCGAAATGGGCGTCAGGGGAAACCGGGATCACTTGTACCTGTACTGGTGCCAGCCATGTCGGGAACGCCCCCTTATATTCTTCGATAAGGAAAGCTACAAAGCGTTCCATCGTGGAGACGACACCCCGGTGGATGACGACAGGGCGATGCTGCTTCCCGTCTTCGCCGACATAAGAGAGATCAAAGCGCTCAGGCAGAAGGAAATCAAGCTGGGCAGTGGAAAGGGTCTCTTCTTTGCCAAGCGCTGTTTTTACCATCACGTCCAGCTTAGGGCCGTAGAATGCTGCCTCGCCTTCTGCTTCATAGTAGTCAAGGCCAAGCTCGTCCATCGCTTCCTTCAGCATGGATTGTGCTTTTTCCCACATCTCATCGTCATTGAAGTACTTCTCAGTATCCTGAGGATCGCGGTAAGAGAGGCGGAATGAATAATCTTCAATATTGAAGTCTTTATATACCTCGAGAATCAGGTGAACAACGCGCTTGAACTCTTCCTTGATCTGATCCGGGCGCACAAAAATATGAGCATCATTCAAAGTCATTCCGCGCACACGCTGCAGTCCGGACAGCGCACCAGACATTTCATAGCGGTGCATGGTGCCAAGCTCGGCAATCCTGATCGGCAGCTCACGGTAGCTGTGAATGCTGTTTTTATAAATCATCATATGGTGCGGGCAGTTCATCGGGCGGAGGACAAGCTCCTCATTATCCATTTCCATGACAGGGAACATATCTTCCTGGTAGTGGTCCCAGTGGCCGGATGTTTTATATAGCTCAACATTTGCCATAACTGGCGTATATACATGCTCATAGCCGAGCCGCTGTTCCTTATCAACGATATAGCGCTCGACGATGCGGCGGATGGTTGCACCCTTCGGCAGCCACATTGGCAGCCCCTGGCCGACCTTCTGGGAAGTCATGAACAGATCAAGCTCTTTGCCGATCTTCCTGTGGTCGCGCTCTTTCGCTTCCTCGAGCAGGCGCAGATGCTCAGCCAGATCTTCTTTCTTAAAGAATGCTGTACCGTAAATGCGCTGCAGCATCTTATTGTCGCTGTCTCCGCGCCAGTATGCGCCGGCAATGCTGAGAAGCTTGAATTCCTTGATCTTGCCTGTGGAAGGCACATGGACACCGCGGCAAAGGTCTGTGAAATCACCCTGCTCATAAAGAGTGACAGTTTCCCCCTCCGGAATCGCTTCAATCAGTTCAAGCTTGTACTCATCGCCGATTTCCTTGAAGAACTCGACCGCTTCTTCACGGCTAACTGCTTTGCGGTGCACATTAATGTTTTCATTGACGATTTTGGCCATTTCTTTTTCAATCAGCGGCAGGTCTTCCGGAGTCAGTGATTCTTCAAGATCCACATCATAATAGAATCCGCCTTCAATGACAGGGCCAACACCGAATTTGGCGCCCTTGTGCAGGCGTTTGATGGCCTGTGCCATTAAGTGGGCTGTACTGTGGCGAAGAACCTCGAGCGCTTCATCACTGCCCTGAGTGACAATTTCAATGGAACCATCTTCTTCAATCGGCCTGCGAAGATCGTACATTATGCCGTTCAGCTTTCCGGCCAGTGCTTTTTTCTTCAATCCCGGGCTGATGGATGCAGCCACATCCTCTGTAGATGTTCCTTTCGGAAATTCCTTTACAGCTCCATCCGGAAAAGTCAATTTAATTAATTCTGACATGAAAATTCCTCCTTATGTGCTTAAAAAACAAAAAACCCGTCCCTAAAGAAGGGACGAGTTGTATTTAACACGTGGTTCCACCCAAATTCCCAGACGCAAAAAAACACGCAGTCCGGCTTAGTGAGGGATATAACGGTCCCATACCCGCCAGCCGATACTTTGGCCAATGATAACAGCAGCAAATCTTTTCGCCGTCTGCTGCACCCGGCTATTGTTACGGGCGCAAAATCATCGTCCTTTTCCTGGCTGTTGTTCGGAGGCGGTAAGCATTTCATCCGTGCTGGGAAGTTTTCAGCCTTGGCTTCCCTCTCTTTGAACCGTAATGAATACCCTTGTCCTCGTCGCTACATTTGTGGTGTTTGAATTATTATGTACGTTATTATAGTAGTTTATCTTGGAAAAATCAAGGGATTTCAGATTTTCTCCCTTCCTGCTGCAGAGAGGATTTTCTTCAGTTCTATAAAGGCCTCAAGAGGCTGGATGATTACTCTTTCCTCAAAAATATTGCGGACGGTACTGGCGAGCGGACAGTCTGGTTCATCAGAATAAAGATAAATGGCTGACGGTGCCATTGAAAGGAGCGGGGCAATCGTAACAGAGTCGACGTATACTGGATGGTTAAAAAGCAGCCGGCGGTCAACCATCTTCAAGAGCTCAGCCCGCTTGATTTCAATAAGTCCTCCATCATAAAAAGCAGTCTCCTCCCCCATCACCAGATGGACAGCACTGCGCTTAGGGGCCCTGCCCTTCAGGAAGTCCCTCAGCATGTGGATGAACATTTGGTATTCCTGCTCCATTTTATATTCATCTATGGAAAGTGCTGCATATCGTTCAAGCTGGTCCATCATCGGGCGGAGACGGAATTTTACAAAAGAGTCGAACGAAAACGAAGAGATGTCCCCTGTCATTAATTCTTCAATTGCGAGGCTAAGGCTTTCCTCCGGTCCAGGACCGTCCAGAAAAGCAGACAAATCATCCCTGTTTCCCTCCAGGATAGAATGGATGATATCCAATATCTGCTGCTGCTCTTCCTCGTCTTCATAAAAATACTGCTCCGAAAGAATCCTGCGGAACCAGTCATCCTGCTTCGTTTCTATAATAAAATGTGTCATCGCCCTTTTTACCAGGTCTGCCGTCTCCTGCAATCCGCCCGTTTTAATCTGAACAGCATACCCGTCTTTAAGCTGAAGTGATGATATATTAGAGGATGACAGTCCAAGCTCCAGGAGACCCTGCAGTTTCCTCGCATCCTGCTGATTCTGGAAAATGATTTCAATCAATCATATCCCCCCTTGTTTTTTAAACAATATTCGAAGCTGCAGCAAGCGCCGGGAGATATCCTCTCCTTACCTATACGGCTTCCTTCGTTAATATCCCTGATTCCATGTATATGGGAAACTTGTACAATTTAGAAGCAGATGCGGAGCATAACAGGGATAAAAAAGGGGACATATTGGAGGAATGGAATTTGGAGAAAAAATAAAAACTGCCTTTCCCAAGGCAGTTTTCAGATTCATTCTTTATACACGGCGGTTCGGACCGTCAACCAGGACAGGCTCAGACAGGTAGCGGATGCGCTCCATGATCCGGCGCGCTTTCATTTTTTCTTCTTCACCGCGCTGGCTGTAGGTCAGATGATGCTCCAGCCCCTGCATATCAAAATTGGACGTAAAGAAGGTTGGCAGGTTCTCCAGCATCCTGAACTGCAGGATCGGTCCTAATACCTCATCCCTTGTCCAGCTGGACATCGTTTCGGCGCCAATATCATCGAGCATCAGGATCGGCTCGCGCTTGATGGCCTCAAGCTTTTCATTTAAGGTCGAATCTCCGATGCTGCTTTTCATTTCCCTTAAAAGCTCCGGGACATAGACGATCATGGACGAAATCTTCTTCTTGGCAAGCTCATTGGCAATTGCACCAAGCAGAAATGATTTGCCGACTCCGAACTTCCCATAGAAATACAGCCCCTTCTGCCTTGTCCCGGGCTGGTAATTTTCGACGAAGCTTTCCGCTTTATCCACCGCATCCAGTCTTGTATCCAGGTAAACATCAGCGAAGGAGGCGTTGACAATCTCTTTTGGGATATACAGGCTCCGGATCAGCTTCTCATTTTTCTTCCGTTCATCATGAATCACCTTGCGCGGGCAGCGGTTGTATTGGACATCAATGATTCCCCGCCTGATGACCAGTTCAGGATGATATCCCTGCATCATATTCTTGCATTCCCCAAGGCTTGGGCACTCTCTGCATTCCTTGCTCTGCTGGGCATACTCCGAAAGCTTGATCATGCTCCTTTCTGCCATTTCAGCTGTAATTTCTGCGCGGTGCTCCTGCAAAAAAGCTTTTACATCAGGATGGGAGAAAACTTCCTTCTTTTGCTGCTCGTACCTCTTTTGAAAGCTTTCATTACCTGCAAGTTTTTTCAATGTCTCATTGATTCTTTCCATGCTGCCACCTCCTTATTTCCGATACTTTTTAAGCCTTTCCTCTAAGGCCCGCCTTTTTGCCTCATATTCTGAGTCATTGGCGGCAGCTGCTTTTTGCGGCTGCTCTTCCTGCTGCTCATCAAACCAGTCAGGCAATGCTTCTTTTCTGATCGGCTTTTTCGCTGAAGCAGGCTTCGCCTTTTTGCCTTCTGCCCACTCCAGATACTGGCGGTGTTCATTCTTGGCCAGCATCATAGCTTCTTTAACCGTTTTAATCTGTTTTCTTGCCCAATGCCCGGCAATCTTCTCTACATATGCTTTCGTCAGCTTCATATCTGTTTTTAGCATAACATACTGAATGAGAACATTAGCAACGCCTGGATGCAGTTTCTGCTGAAACATAACGTCCTCAATGATTTGCAGATCACCTTTAGAGGGATCTGCCCCGCCGGAAATATCCTTTAACAGCTGGCGCGGGGAAGTGATCTCCATATATCTGATCAATTCTTCTTCCTGTGTTTTCGGCTCAGCGGCTTGAACCTGATGGATGCCTGGCTGAATCCGGTCTATCAGGGAAGGCAGCTGGTCCTGATGCTCAAATTGATACCAGTCACGTGCCGATTTCCGCAGTTCTTCAATATTGATATCATTATCTTCCGTCATTGCACTAATCAGGATGTTTTTCATCTGCAGGGCATCAATCCCATAAAGGAAGGACAGGTTGCTGATGGCTTCCCGGACCTTCGGGGTCAGCGCCGACTTGGGGAGAAGAGATTCATTCAACCCCGCTGCCAGCAGCTCAAAATCAAAGGATGAACCTCCGATTTTTATCTCTTCAGGGCTTGTTCTCCCTATGAAGGTAAATCCCTCTTCAAGAGACAGATCCCTTCCTGTATCTAGGTCAGGGGAGAAAGCTGCAGGATGGCCTGACTCATATACATCCTGAAAGGCTTTAGTCACTTCATCATAACCCTGCATCACGCCGGAATCATGGTCACAGAAAAAGCGCTTGAGCCTCAGAAACTGATTTTTGCCGATTTTGCGGTATAGATAAATGTTAAGCATCCCATCCAGGAAAAACTGCTCCGGACTCAGCGGCGGCTGCAGTTCGTATATAAAAGAGCGGCTGCCCTCCTCATTTTTCACAAAAGCCTTCAAAAGACCAATTCCTTCAAGCTTCAGTCTTGCTTCATAAATTTCCTTTAAGTTCATCCCCATGAAATTCATCAAGCTGTGATGGCTGTTAGATTGAGACCAAAGCCTGTTTTCCTCCAGTTCAGCCCATAACGTCATATATAGACTGAGACAGGCCGCCCCGATTAAGGGCTGATACAACAAAGTCAGAACTTTTCTGTCATAATCATGCAAAAGACCGCTCGCGGCCACTGCATAGCGGTCAATCGGAAGCATTTCTTGCCAATGCTGGGCCATAGCTGCCAACCTTTCTACGATCTTCAGGAAACCAGCCAAAAAAGAGCCAAAGACAGTCTTTAGCTCGGCTCTGGCTGGAGGCACCTCAATGCATCACTTCCAAAAGATCATTGTTCTTTTTTGATTAATTCTTTCAACTCATCGATAAATACATTGATATCCTTGAATTGCCGGTAAACAGAGGCAAATCTGACATAAGCAACCTCATCGATTTTGGCCAGTCTGTCCATGACCATTTCACCGATAAATTCGCTTTTTATTTCAGAAACCCCCTGGCTGCGAAGCTCCTTCTCCACTTCAGATGTCACTTCTTCAAGCTCCTTAAGGGCTACAGGACGTTTTTCGCAGGCCTTGATCAGGCCCCTCAGCATCTTATCGCGGCTGAACTCCTCGCGTGTGCCTTCCTTCTTTACGACAATGAGCGGAATTTCCTCCACCTTCTCGAATGTGGTGAAGCGATAGCCGCATTTCTCGCACTCCCGCCTTCTGCGAATGGAACGGCCGTCATCGACCGGACGGGAATCAAGGACGCGTGTATTGTTATTCTGGCATGAAGGGCATTTCATACAATCAGCTCCGTATCCTCATTCATGTACTTGCTGGCCGTTTCTCTGCACGAAGGCCATTCTGTTTCTATCATATAAAAAACACATCAGCTGTACAAGCTTCCGCTATTCAGCATTCCTGCCGGAACCAAGATATGTAAGTTCTTTATCCAGTCTGCTGTAGAAACCTGTGATTTCCTTTTTCAGGGAAGGTAATGCTCCCGCAGGAGAAAATTGCTCAGTCGATATATTTACATCAATGGCAGACTCCATTCCTCTTACAGACACAATGGTGATAATGGCAAAGTACTTTTTGCCGCGGGTAATTTCCGCAGCCATTTCTCCATGCTCTTTGGCAGAGCTGATCATTTTCACACTGGGGTCCTTCCGCAGAACGTTTTCCGCGGTTTCAAAAGCCTTATTAAAGCTGGCCTTATAGTATCTTGTGCGCAGATTCTCATCCCGATGGCTTTCGCTTGTTTCACACTGTTTTTGAAAGCGGCCGAAAACTGTCCGAAAAATTGACATTCATTCATCCTCCGAGTTATCACTTTTCTCTATTTTAACACAAGAAAAGCGCCAGCGCCTTGTCAAAAACGGGACGCTGCGTCCTGCGGCAGCGTCTTGTGATCTTGAGGGGCAGGAGCTGGGGCTGTACAGCTGCCATAGCTGAAAAAAGTATCTAATCTTTATAGAAGATCATGCTGCCTGCCCTTTCTTCCGGCCAATATAAAAAGAGGTGTACGGATACACCCCTTTGATTTGTCAGTTTATCAGTTTGTCATTTTTATAGTGCGTTTGCTTGAGCTTGCTTAACTTGAACAGGACCCATGCCGCGAGGAATTTCGATATTCTCACGCGTTTGAGCGCCTAACTCTTCCGCAATATAGTCTGCAGCAATGTTAGGATCAAGATCTCCGCATGTGTATACATCAATGCTTGCATAGCCATGCTCCGGGAAGCTGTGGATAGTTAAATGAGACTCGGAAATGATTACCACTCCGCTTACACCCTGCGGCGCAAACTTGTGGAATGCGACTTCGCGGATTTCTGCACCAGACTTTAATGCAGCCCCTACAAATGTCTGCTCAATAAATTCCATATCATTCAACTTTTCAAAATCGCAGCCCCATAGCTCTGAAATAACATGACGGCCCATTGTTTCCATATTCAAATTTCCCCCTTTTTAAAAATACAAACGAATTAATGAGCTTCTTCATTTTTACTGGCCAACAACTACCACGGGGGAAAGTTAGTCCAGAGAGGTCCTAACCCTTTAAGTAGCCATCACTGCCAAAATTCAAGAAGTTCACGAGGAATAGTATACTTTGTTTATATTTTTTTTGCAACAGGAGTTTTTGATTTTTTTAGATGGCTATTTTCCTCATCATTAGATGGTCAACCATTGAAATAAATCAGGACAAAACTGGTTTACTTAAAGGACTATCCTCTAATAATGGAGTGTTGATTTCCGTTCCAGGCACTTCGCTTTCCGCGGGGCGGCGCTGAGCCTCCTCAGAGCAAGCTCTTGCGGGGTCTCAGCTTTGCAGCTGCAATCCCGCAGGAGTCTTCGTGCCTTCCACTGCAATCAACTGGTTTTAGAAATTTTAAAAGGCAAAATCATAATACAAAAAAATAAAAAATAAAAACAGGGTACGGAAGAATTCTTCCGTACCCCTTATGTCTAAATTCAGCGTGCTTTAATAAACAAGCATTGGCTTACAATTTTCCGGTGTGTCAGCCTGCTTTTACTTCTGTTAGTTTTGCCATTTTTCCGGCAACGAAGTTGACGAGGTCGACGACTCGGCAGGAGTAGCCCCATTCGTTGTCATACCAGGCGAGCACTTTTACTTTGTTGGGGCCGATGACCATGGTTGAGAGGCCGTCTATGATGGCAGAGTGTTCATTGGTATTAAAGTCGACAGATACGAGCGGCTCTTCTGTAATATCCAGGACGCCCCTCATGCTTCCTCTGGCTGCAGCTTCAAAGGCATCGTTGATTTCCTCGGCAGTCACTTCTTTATTCAGGTCCACCACAAGGTCAACCAGCGATACATTTGGCGTCGGGACACGGAGGGCCATTCCGTGAAGCTTGCCCTTCAGCTGGGGCAGCACTAGGGAAAGGGCTTTGGCAGCGCCTGTCGATGTCGGAATGATCGATTGTCCGCATGCCCGTGCGCGGCGCAGGTCCTTATGCGGATTGTCGATATTTTTCTGATCGTTTGTGTAAGCATGGACAGTCGTCATCAGTCCATTTTCGATCCCGAATTTTTCATCAAGCACCTTTGCGACGGGCGCAAGGCAATTTGTTGTGCATGATGCGTTAGAAATGATGTCATGCTCATAAATATTTAATGCGCTTTCATTTACTCCCATCACAATGGTGACATCCTCATTTTTACCCGGAGCAGTCAGTATAACCTTTTTAGCTCCTGCCTCTAAATGGAGCGCTGCTTTTTCGCGGGAATTGAATTTGCCTGTTGCTTCTATAACAATATCAATCTCCAGGTCCCTCCATGGGAGTTCAAGGGGATCTCTGCTTGCCAGCAGCCTGATGCGCTTCCCATTTACGACAATTGCATTATTTTCAGGAATCACTTCGCCTTCAAACATCCCGTGATTCGTATCATATTTAATTAAATGAGCCAGAGTTTCAGCAGGATAGCTGGCGTTGATTGCTGCAATTTCAAGGTTTTCCTCCATAATTGCCTTTCTGAACACCATTCTTCCGATCCTTCCAAAACCATTAATCGCTATTCTCGCCATCATTATACGGCCCCTTCCGAATAAGTGTTATACTTATGTTGTTTACCTTTGCTATTAGTATAACATATATAAAACCTTTTGTGCTCCTGATTGTGCACATTTTCAAAAAGTCTAATTATTCAGAATAACATTTTTAGACTTCAGTTCAATATAGTCAGCTTTAAGCCTTTTATGAACGGAAATAACAAAGCACATACTATAAATGTTTTGTTTTTTAAACATAAAAAAGAGGAAGGCATCAGCTCTTCCCCTTTTCCTCCGGCAGCCATAGATCAAGCAGCCCGGATAACTGCTCCTTCGTCTCCTCAATGGTGCCATTATTATTAATAACCGCATCTGCCAGCCTGACTTTTTCAGTAAGAGGCATTTGAGAATTGATGCGGGCCTCCGCTTCTTTTTCACTTAATGAATTACGGTTCATCAGGCGCCTCAGCTGAGTTTCCCCATCTGTATAAACAAGCAATGTCTTATCTGCCAAATGTTCCAGCTTGCTTTCGAACAGCAGCGGTATATCCAGCACTACTAGCTGCTCCCCTTTTTGGATGGCCTGCTCTTTTTTTTTCAGCATTCTCTTGCGGACTGCAGGATGGACAATCGCATTAAGAGCCAGCCGTTCCTCTTCATTATGAAAAATGATGGCCCCGAGCTTTGCCCGGTCAATTTCTCCATCAGGCTGCAGAATCCCGGTTCCAAAGCGGCTGACAATACCGTTATATGCTTCTTCTCCCTTTTCCACTGCAAGCCGTGCTTCCAAATCTGCATCAATGACCGTAACCCCTTTTTCTATCAGCATGGAGGATACGGTGCTTTTCCCGCTGGCGATGCCTCCAGTCAATCCTATTACTAACGGCATATTCTGTCCTTTCCGGACTCGTTATATTTTCCAGATTCCGATGACAATCAGCAAAAGCCCAGGAATAAAAGAAAAGCGCTGCACCCAGCTGCTGTGGCTGAAAATGGTGCCGATTTTCATTCCGGCAAAAACAAATAGCGAGCTCATCGCAGCCACCGCAGCGGCCAGATAGCCGGGAGAATATCCCAGCATGGCGGCTCCTATCCCTGCTCCAAACGCATCCAAAGATAAAGCAAGGCCCAGCATAAATGCTTCAATCCCTGTAATCGTGCCTGATTTATCAAAATCGGCAGCCATGGGCTTTTGCAGGATGTTTATAACAAGGCCTAATGATTTAATTTCAAAATTGACAATCGTTTTCTCATGGGGAAGAACATCTTTTGATTTTTCCGGACGGAAAAACTGGTACAAGACCCAGGCTCCAAGGAGAATCAAAAGAATTCCGCCAAGACTCTCGGCAGCTTGAGGTGACAGAAAACTCTCGATCACATGGCCGATGGTCATTGCTGTTATAAGCGTTATAGCCGAACAGCAGGCAATAATTAAAATCGACTTTAAGGGTATGCTCATTTTCCTTAACCCATATGTCAAGCCAACACTGAAACTGTCAAGACTGACAGCAAATGCAAGCATAAGAAGTGAGAGTGTGTGTACCATGGATCATGCTCCTTCCTCCTGTAAATCGCTAGGATAGTATATGGAAGAAGCCAATCCAATGTTATTAGAAAAGCGGAAGCGGCTTGCCCAGAGCCGACAAGCATAGGACGCGCAAGAATAAAAGGCGTTCTTTGCCTTTAATTCTTGCGCGGCTTATGACTCGAGCACCTAGGAGCCGCAGCTGAATCGAAATGCGGAAGCGGCTTGCCCAGGGACGACAAGCATAAGGCGCCCAGGAATAAAAGGCGTTCTTTGCCTTTAATTCCTGGGTGACTTATGACTCGAGTCCCTAGCCGCTGCAGCTGGACAATCGAAATGCGGAGGGCGAAAGTCCCTCTACTTCACCTGGCACACAGGGCAGAAGACTGTGCCCCGCCCGCCGACGATGATTCTTTCGAGTGTGCTGCCGCATGTTTTGCATTCCTCTCCTTTTCGCCCGTAGACGAAAAGCTCGAGCTGGAACATGCCGATCTGGCCCTGTGAATTCACATAAGACCTGATGGTGCTGCCCCCCTTCTCAACTGCTTCAGAAAGTGTGGCGACAATCTCCTTATGCAGCCTGCCGATTTCATCATCAGAAAGAGAACTGGCCAGCCTTTCAGGGTGGATGCCTGCTCTGAAAAGCGCCTCATCCACGTAGATATTCCCAAGTCCGACGACTGCTTTCTGATCTAAAAGGGCAGTTTTGACCGCTCGATTGGTGCCGGCCAGCCGCTGCTGCAGAAACTGGGGAGTAAATTCTTCCGAAAACGGCTCAGGCCCCAGCTGGGAAAGGGGCAGACTCGCAAACTCCTCTCCCTTGGCAAACAGGTGCATTGTCCCGAACTTCCTTACATCCCTGTAGCGGAGTTCAGAACCGTCTGTGAAATGGAAGATAACATGGGTATGCTTATCCTTGTCCTCTTCTTTTGAATAGAGAGCATACTTGCCTTCCATGCGGAGATGGGAAACCAAAGCATAATCGTCTGTATAAATGATCAAGAACTTTCCGCGCCTTCCGACATCCAGGATAGTCTGTCCGGCAAGCGCATCGGCAAACTGCTCAGCTTCACCAGGCTGCTTGATCATCTTCGGCCAATGGATGGACACTTGCCCGATTTCTTTGCCGGTGACAAGCTCTTTCAATGTTTTCCTGACTGTTTCTACTTCAGGCAATTCAGGCATGATTCATTCTCCTTTCTTCTTTCTTCAGCCCGGGCTGTCGGGAAGGAAGAAAGCGCCCGGCTGTACCCAAGCGCTTGCTTCTTCCTTCTATTTTGCATCAAACCATGTCGGGCCGTATGAGAAGTCGACCTTTAGCGGGACATCCAGATCTACTGTATTTTCCATCACGTCGGGCACAATTCTCTTTAGTATCTCAATTTCTTCCTCAGGCGCCTCAAAGATCAATTCATCGTGCACCGATAAAAGAAGGCGGGACTGCAGTCCTTCTTCCCGAAGCCGATCGGCCATGTCAATCATGGCTTTCTTAATAACATCGGCAGCACTGCCCTGAATGGGCGTATTCATGGCTGTCCGCTCTGCGAAGCTCCTTAGATTGAAATTCCGGCTCGTAATCTCGGGAAGATATCTTCTTCTGTGAAGAAGTGTCGAAACATATCCCTTCTGTTTCGCCTCCTGGATGATATCGTCCATATACTCGCGGACTCCGGGATAGCTTTCCAGATAGCGGTCGATGAACTGCCCGGCTTCCTTCCTCGTAATCCCCAGGCTTTGCGACAATCCATAATCGCTTATTCCATATACAATTCCAAAGTTGACTGCTTTAGCGTGGCGCCTCATGTTCGAAGTCACTTCGCCTTCTGAAACATGGAATACCTCCATAGCTGTCTTTGTATGGACATCCTGATCTTCACGGAAAGCCTCGATCAGCTTTTCATCGCCAGCAATATGCGCAAGGACCCTTAGCTCGATCTGGGAATAGTCGGCTGCAAAAATGACCCAGCCTTTTTCAGAAGGTACAAATGCCTGCCTGATCTTTCTGCCCTCTTCCAGCCGGATCGGGATATTCTGCAGGTTCGGATCCGTAGAGCTGAGGCGCCCCGTTTGTGTGAGTGCCTGATTAAAGCGGGTATGAACCTTCCCTGTTTTCTTGTCCGTCACCTTCAGCAGCCCTTCAATATAAGTCGACTGCAGTTTGCCGAGCTGCCTGTACTGCAGGATTTCCCTGATGATCTCATGCTTATCTTCCAGCTTTTCCAGAACATCAGCAGAAGTAGAATATCCTGTCTTTGTCTTTTTGACAGGAGGCAGGCCGAGCTTTTCAAAGAGGATGACCCCAAGCTGTTTAGGAGAATTAATGTTGAAAGCCTCACCCGCGAGCTCGTGGATGCGCTCTTCAATATCGCCCAGCTTCTGATTGATCTGTTCTCCCATCGCCTGAAGCCTTTCAAGGTCGACTTTGACGCCCTGCGACTCCATATCAGCCAAAATAAGCGAAAGCGGCATTTCCAGATCATAAAAAAGCTCATACTGCCTGTTTTCCTTTAACTCATCTTCAAGCTTGTCCCTAAGGGCTTCCAGGGCTGCAGCTTTTCTGGCAAGATGCCCTGCCAGCTCTTCCTGTGCCGGAATCTTTCTTTTCGCACCTTTCCCGTAGACAGCATCATCCGTCTGTACACCATTGTACCCATGGCGTTTGGCAACAGAAGCAAAGTCTTCGATTGATTCTGACGGATTGATGATATAGGAAGCGATAAGAAGGTCAAACTCCACTCCTTTTAAGTGGATGCCGTGATGGCGCAGGGAAACCTCCGTTCGCTTGGCATCATAGACAATCTTCGTTTTAGATTCGTCCTCGGCCCATTTCTTAAAGGTCTCAGAGCTTAGTGCAAGCTCAGCGGGAATAAAATAGACCCCATTTCCGCTTGCAGCCGAGAAGCCGGCTATTTCGGCGGTATGATAATTCTCTTCAAGCATCTCGACATAAAAAGCAGTTTCGTCTGCAAATAAATCGTCCAGGATGTTTTCTGCTGTTTCAAACTGGATATCTTCAAGGGGCGCAGCAGTTTCTTCTGGTAATTCCCCGCCAATCTTTTCAAGTAGCGAGTTGAATCCGAGATCTTTGAAAAGGGAAACGACTTTGGCCTGGTCGTAGCCTGAATAGCCCACATCTTCTACCTTCACTTCAACAGGCGCTTCCCTTGTGATGGTGGCAAGCTCCTTGCTCATCACTGCCAGATCTTTGTGCTCCTCAAGCTTTTCCTTCAGCTTCTGGCCGCTCACACGATCGATGGATCCAAGCAGGTTCTCAAGCGTTTCAAATTCCTTCAGCAGCTTGATGGCTGTTTTCTCTCCTACACCGGGCACCCCTGGGATATTGTCTGAGCTGTCCCCCATCAGGCCTTTCATATCAATGATCTGGCCAGGCGACAGGCCATATTTTTCCCGGATATGTTCCGGAGTATATTCTTCTATATCCGTTATTCCCTTGCGGGTGATTCCGACGGTAGTATGTTCAGAGCTTAACTGGGTCAAATCCTTATCCCCGGAAATGACTTTTACCTCGAAGCCCTCCTGCTCTGCCTGGAGGGAAAGTGTGCCGATGATATCATCCGCCTCATAATTTTCAAGCTCATAGCGCGGAATCTGATAAGCATCAAGCAGATCACGGATGAAGGGGAATTGTTCAGACAGCTCCGGCGGAGTTTTTTGCCTGCCTCCCTTATATTCAGTGAATGTTTTATGGCGGAATGTTGTTTTTCCTGCATCAAAAGCAACCAGAATATGAGAAGGATCCTCATCCTCCAGGATGCGCATGAGCATCATCGTAAAACCGTAAACCGCATTTGTATGTATGCCTTTGTCATTATTCAGCAGCGGAAGCGCGAAAAAGGCCCTGTATGCAATACTGTTTCCATCAATCAATACAAGCTTTTTAGCCATTGGTCCATCCTCCTTGCAGCGTAGTTCTTTGAAAGCCCGGAAGCGCACTCTTGTTCAGCGCTGCCGCATCTTCAGCCAGTCAAAATACCCCTCACCCTGGCAGAAAAGTAGCTTATCATAAAAAAACCGTTATTCTTCTTTCATTTTATCACGACTGGATAAAGAAAGAAAAATAACGGCGCGCAGCTATTTGCCTGCTAGTTTGTATACCCCATCAACAGGCGGGCATACGGCGAATCGGAAGGAAGCACAATAACAGACTCCCCATTGATCGTCTTTTTATAAGATTGAAGTGTTCTGTATAGAGAGTAGAAATCAGGATCTTTTGAAAACGACTGATTGTAGATGCGGGCAGCTTCTGCCTCACCCTCCGCCCGGATCGTTTCTGCTTCAGCCTGTGCCTTTGAAAGCATCTCTTTAACGTTCATGTCTGTTTCTGCTACAATCCTGTTATTTTGCGCATCACCCTGTGAAAGATATTCCTGTGCCTTTGTATCCCGCTCGGAAATCATCCTTGTGTATACAGACTGCTCATTTTCGCTTGGCAGATCGGTCCTTTTCATCCTGACATCCGTCACAACGACCCCATACTGGTCCCTGGACAGCATCTCATTCACCTGTTCAGTGATCCTGTCATTGATTGAACCGCGGGAAGAGGCTTCTTCATCAGTGATGATGTCCTCATATTCCAAATTTCCAAGCTCTGCCCTTACCACCGAGTAGATGAATTCTTCCATTCTTGACTCTGCTTTTTCCATCGTCTGGGCATTTGCAATCAGCTTCTTGGGATCCTCGATTCTCCAAACGGCATAATTATCAATAATGATCCTTTTCTTATCTTTCGTATTAATTTCCGCTTCATTGACATCATAGGTCATCTGATACTTAGGCAGGGAAGTGACACTCTGGATGAAAGGAAGTTTATAGCTGAGTCCGGGATCCTTCTCAATCCTGACTACTTCTCCAAACTGGCGGATAACCCTGTACTCGCCTTCCTTCACGATAAAGAGGTTGGCAAAGACCAGAATCAGTGCTGCGATGACAACTACAAGAAAAATTCCTGCTTTAATATAGTTTCGCCATTGAAACCCGTTTCCGCGCTCATTTATATTCACTACATTCTGATCATCCATTGCTTTCACTTCCTTCCTCTGCCGGTGCCTTAGGCTGCTCCTTCTCAAGAGGCCTGATCGGGAAATATTTCATGGTATTCCCGTCATCATTCATGATATAGATTTCAGCACCGGGAAGAACCTGCTCAAGCGTTTCGAGCACCAGCCTCTCCCTTGTGATATCAGGGCTGTTCTTATATTCCGCGTACAGCTTATTGAATACGGCTACATCACCAGTCGCTCCCTGGATCCTTGCAGTTTTATCTCCTTTTGCCTTGGAAATCATGGCATCCTCTTCACCGGCTGCCTCATTCATTCTCTTATTCTTATATTTCTTGGCTTCATTTATTTTAGTATTCATCGTCTCACGGGCATCTGTTACATTGGTGAATGCCTTGCGGACTTCATCATTGGGAAGTTCGACATCCTGAAGTTTGACTGCCAGTATCGATATGCCAATATCATATTTTTCAATCAAAGAAGTCAGCATCTCTCTGACATCCCCTTCGATTTGCGCCTTGCCTGAGGTTAAGGCGTCATCGATCTTAGAATTGCCTATGATGCTTCTTAATGAGGCAGAAGTTGCATCATACATGACTTCCTCAGGATTATCAGCATTAAAAAGGAATTTTTCAGGATTTGTAATTTTCCATTGCACCACAAGGTCTGCATGGACTATGTTCTCATCCCCTGTAATCATCTTTGTATCTTGAGGATGTTCCTTTACCTTCCCATCTTTTTCTTCATAACCGAATTGAAGGCTGAAGGTTTCTTTCGATAGCTTTTCTACTGATTGAATTGGCCATGGCATTTTAAAATGCAGTCCAGGCTCATTGATGCCCTGTTCCACTTCACCGAATGTCAATATGACAGCCTGTTCAGATTCGTCGACTGTATACCAGGTCGTGAATGCTGCAATGCTCAGTATGATAATCAGGACCGCGAGGCCTAATATCGTATAAATCCTTTTTAAACTGACCATTCCCCTGCTCCCCTTTCTGTTTTTATCTCTGCCTCTTAATACGGCTGTATAACAGAAAGGTTTCAATATGATTACAAAAAAGCTGAATAAATGGCGAAAGACGAAAGCGGGGTCTGCTTTCGTCTTTCTGGTTTGGCTCCTTGGATGAAGGGGTTTTTCATAAATGATTGTATCAATGGAATATTAAGGCACAATAAACACCATGTAAAGAATGTGTAAACTTAAATCCATATGTACGCATTTTATGAAATTTCCCTGTGCAGCTGCACTTTAAAAGTTGTCCCCTTCCCCACTTCACTTTCAACCGTAATGCTGCCTTTGTGGGCCTCAACGAGATGCTTAACGATGGCAAGGCCAAGGCCAGTGCCTCCGGAATTCCTGCTCCTTGCTTTGTCGATCCTGTAGAACCGTTCAAAGATCCGGGGAATTTCATCCTGGTCAATTCCCATGCCTGTATCCTTAACCTCAACCTGGACCTTATCTTCCTTTTCCTCCAGCGATACGGATATTTTTCCGCCCTGCGGAGTATAAGTAATGGCATTGGTCAGCAGGTTGATGAACACCTGCTTCAGACGGTGAGGATCTCCCTTGATCCACCCATTTCCCGATTGATCTGAATACTCTATATCAATAGCCTTATCCTTTGCTTTTCCATTCAGTATTGCCAGGCATTCGCCAAGCAGGCTCGAAAGATCCATCTCCTGGACAGAAAGCCTGAACCCCTGCTGTTCTGTTTTGGAGAGATCCAGCAGATCCTGGATGAGCGACTGGAGGCGGTCGCTTTCTTTCAATATAATGTCCAGGAAAGCCGATAACGCTGCTTGATCATGCATAGCACCATCAAGCAGTGTTTCTGAAAAACCTTTAATAGAGGTGATCGGTGTCTTCAGCTCATGAGAAACATTAGCGACAAAGTCCTTTCTCATCTGTTCGAGCTTTTTTAATTCCGTTATATCATGGAAAACAAGCAGGATACCTTTCCATACATCATTCGTTCCGATGATCGGGACTCCATACACCTCAAAATGCTTGCGCTCAATTGCAACCGGGATCACCATTTGCTTTCTTGTTTTCTGTTCTGTCATGAAGATATCTTCAACCAGGTCGGTTATTTCTTTTTGTTCAATCACTTCATAATAAAGATTGCCGACATAGCCGTGAGGCTCCAGGCCGAAGATTTCATAGTATGGCTTATTCACAAGGCTGATATAGCCCCTGCTGTCAATTAAAATAAGGCCGCTCCCCATGTTTTCAATCAGGGTTCCCAGCCGGTCCTGCTGCATTTCCTGGGCCTTAACCATATCCTGCAGATTTCTGGCAAGGACATTGATCGAGGAGCTGAGCATACCGGTTTCATCTATATTATCCTCATACGTCCTTGCACGGTAATTTCCTTTTGCAAGTTCAATGGCGACGTTAGTAGCTGATTCAATTGGCTTCGTATATCTCGCAGCAATCTTTGAGCCCAGGAGGATGATGACTGCAAGTGCAAGCCCGAGGCTGACAGTCAATATCCACCAAATCTGCCTGTAGGCTTTTTTCAGCTCTGTCATCTGTGAGCTGAGAAATATATAGCCTTCATTTGCTCCATCCTGGATAATCGGCTTCCAATAATAATGCAGATCAAAGCCGCCTTCAACCTCGAAGACCTCCTCATCTCTGCCTGTTTTGCTTAGGATTCCCTGTATAATCCCTTCATGCCTGCTATCAATGCTTTCTCTTTCACCTTTGCTGTCATAACGGATGGTGCCGTCAGCATTGACAATGGTGACACGGACACCCAGCATTTCCCCAAAATCGAGGATGGTTTTTTGGCTCAGCGCATCAATCCCCCCGCTGTCTTCAATATATGTAGAAAGCATCTCACTTTCCTTGATGAGCCTTTCATCGAATGACTTAAGATAATAGCTTTTAAACAGCTGGCCCAGCAGGAGGCCCAAACCTACCAAAACAGCAATGATAAGCGTGATCAGGGCAAAAAGAAGCCTTGTGCGGAATTTGGTCATCAGCCCTTCGGCTCCTCCAGTTTATAGCCCAGCCCCCTGATTGTTTTTATATAAGCCGGCTTTTTCGTATTCTCCTCAATCTTTTCCCGCAGATGGCTGACATGTACATCCACGATTCTTGTATCGCCTGCGAAATCATAATTCCATACAGCACTCAGCAGCTGGTCCCTCGTCAGCACCCTGCCTTTATTTTGGGCAAGGTAAAGCAGGAGTTCAAATTCCTTCGGTGTCAGTTCCAGCAGTTCTTCCGAGAAAAATGCCTCATAATGCTCCGGGAAGATCTTCAGCCCGCCTATCCGGATAGAATCAGAATCCTCTTCAGCCTGCTCCTGCTGCCCGGCCGTCAGCTGAGTCCTGCGCAGGATTGCTTTTACCCGGGCAACAACCTCTCTCGGGCTAAAAGGTTTTGTCATATAATCATCAGCGCCAAGCTCCAGGCCAAGCACCTTATCAAATTCATCATCCTTTGCAGTCAGCATGAGGATGGGTGTATGTATTTTTTCCTGGCGAAGCTGCTTGCAGACCTCTATGCCATTGAGCTTTGGCAGCATTAGATCCAGCACGATCAGATCCGGCCTTTCCTGCAGGGCAAAATCCTTGCCGGACTCTCCATCCATTGCAGTGATTACCTCATATCCTGCCTGTTTCAGGTTATACTCCAAAAGGGTGACAATGGATTGTTCATCATCAACTACTAGCACTTTTTTATCCATAAAGGCCTCCAATAATCTATATTACCCCTGTAAAAACCCCAAGTACCACAGCTCTATTATAATATATGGGGCCGGAGGAAAAGCAATAAGGAATATTCCGGGATAAGAAATATGATTTTCAGGATGTCTCACAACCGGTGGACAGTCCGAGCATGAGATTTAAGCTAAAAAAGATTAAAAAGACCCGGAATGCTTCCATTCCGGGTCTAAATATTGTCTATTTAAAAGTTATCCAATGCGCTGCCTTCCATTCCTTCCAGGCGGTATGGAGGGCATACAAGGAGAGAACCGCTTAATGCGAGTTCGCCTTCTTCCGTGATGGCCTCCACTTTGATTGTTACTGTATGGCTGCTTTGATTTACGTCATCCACCAAAAATAGAAATTCGATGACAGAATAATGGAACACAGGTTTATGATACTCAATCTCCTGTTTAAGAATATGAGAACCCGGACCAGGCAAATACTTGGAAACCGCCGAAGATATGATGCCATTCAGCATGATATTGGGTACTATCGGTTTTTTATAAGGCGTCTGGGAAGCATAGTCATGCTGGATATAAAGAGGATTTGCATCATTGGTCAAGCCAAGATAAAGCAGCAGATCCTTATCCTCTATTTTTTCTGTTAATGTCAGCTTTTCCCCTGCTGTTATTTCTTCAATTCTCCTGCCCAGTTTGCGCTTTTTTCCTAGAAGCAAGGAAGAGCACCTCCAATTATTGTAATCGTTTTCATTTTTAAGTTTGATAATTCAGTTATTTATTTTTAAAAAAATCGGGGGTATTCCCCCCCGATCTGATTGTTTATCAAGCAAGCACATCCATTACATTTCGGACAGCTTCTGCCGATTTATCCAGCGCAGCTTTTTCTTCGTCTGTCAGTTCCAGTTCAATGATTTTTTCGATCCCGTTCGCCCCAAGAATGGTTGGAACGCCAAGATAAATGCCTTCATAACCATATTCCCCTTCAAGATAAGCAATGGAAGGCAGCACCCGCCGCTGGTCTTTAAGGATTGCTTCGCACATCTCCACCAAAGAAGCAGCCGGAGCATAATAAGCGCTTCCGTTTCCAAGAAGGTTAACGATTTCTCCTCCGCCTTTGCGTGTCCGCTCAACGATTGCATCCAGGCGGTCCTTCGGAATCAATGTTTCCAGCGGAATGCCCCCTGCATAAGAATAGCGGACAAGCGGCACCATGTCATCTCCATGTCCGCCAAGGACGAAGCCTGTAATATCCTTAACAGAAAGGTTAAGCTCCTGGGCGACAAAGGTGCGGAAACGCGCCGTATCAAGGATGCCTGACTGGCCTATTACCCGGTTTTTCGGGAAGCCTGACTCTGTGAAGACCGTATAGGTCATGGCATCAACCGGGTTTGTCAGGACAATGATATAGCTTTCAGGAGAATATTTTACAATTTCCTGCGCGACGCTTTTCATGATTTTTTGGTTGGTCTGAACAAGGTCGTCGCGGCTCATGCCAGGCTTGCGTGCAATTCCGGCTGTAATCACCACGATATCGGAATCCTTCGTATCTTCATAGCTGGATGTGCCTGTTATATTGGCATCAAACCCCTGTACAGGACTTGCTTCAAGCATATCAAGCGCTTTTCCTTTTGTAGGGTTTTCCATTTGAGGAATATCCACAAGGACTACATCCCCAAGCTCCTTTTGGGCAAGCAGGAAAGCTGTCGTTGCTCCGGTAAATCCTCCGCCGATTACAGAAATCTTTTTGCGTTTCAATGTCATGACATGTTCCCCCTTAAGGAATGGTTTGGTACGCAGCCTGCAGCTGGCAGGGCAGCGGCCGGATATCTCCGATTATGTAAGAGGCCGTCCTCTGATGAGAACCGGCCTCCTGAAAAGTTCCTGCTGGTTTTACTTCATGTTCTTGATCAGCTCATCGCCGAACTCAGAACATTTCACTTCTGTCGCACCGTCCATCAGACGCGCAAAGTCATAAGTCACAACTTTTGATGCAATTGTATTTTCCATGGATTTGACGATTAAGTTCGCAGCTTCAGTCCAGCCAAGATGCTCAAGCAGCAATACGCCTGACAGGATAACTGAAGATGGATTAACTTTATCAAGACCGGCATACTTAGGTGCAGTGCCGTGGGTTGCTTCAAAGATTGCATGTCCTGTTACATAGTTGATATTTGCTCCAGGAGCGATTCCGATGCCGCCTACCTGTGCAGCCAGTGCATCAGAGATATAATCTCCGTTCAGGTTCATTGTAGCCACTACATCAAACTCGCGCGGACGTGTAAGGATCTGCTGAAGGAAGATATCGGCAATGGCATCCTTGACGATGATTTTGCCTGCAGCTTCTGCATCAGCCTGTGCATTATTGGCAGCTTCTGTCCCCTGCTCTTCTTTGATGCGGTCATACTGGGCCCAAGTGAATACTTTGTCGCCGTATTCCTTCTCAGCCAACTCATAGCCCCAGTTTTTGAATGCGCCTTCTGTGAACTTCATGATATTGCCTTTATGTACAAGCGTTACTGATTTGCGGCCTTCCTTGATGGCATAATCAATAGCTGCACGGACTAAACGGCTTGTGCCTTCTTCAGACACTGGCTTGATGCCGATTCCTGATGTCTCAGGGAAACGGATCTTATTGACGCCCATTTCGTTTTGAAGGAAAGTGATCAGCTTCTTCACTTCATCAGAGCCTTTTGCATATTCAATCCCTGCATAGATATCTTCCGTATTTTCGCGGAAAATAACCATATCAGTATCCTGAGGACGCTTGACTGGAGATGGGACACCTTCGAACCAGCGTACAGGGCGCAGGCAGACATACAGGTCAAGCTCCTGGCGAAGGGCAACGTTCAATGAACGGATCCCGCCTCCGATTGGAGTTGTCAGCGGACCTTTAATCGCAATCAGGTATTCGTTGATAAGTTCAAGCGTTTCAGATGGAAGCCATTCGCCCGTCTGGTTGAATGCCTTTTCACCTGCAAGAACCTCTTTCCAGACGATTTTGCGCTCGCCATTATAAGCTTTCTCAACTGCAGCATCCAATACTCTTGATGCTGAAGCCCAAATATCCGGTCCAGTTCCATCTCCCTCGATAAATGGGACGATAGGATTGTTAGGCACGTTTAAAGCGCCGTTCGTTACAGTAATTTTTTCACCTTGCATGGTTTCTCCCTCCAAATTCTTAAGCATAGGCCGGCACACATCACCCCGGCAGCAGAGACCAGCGGGAAAAAGCTGGCCGGAAATGCCGATCGGTGCGCGGTTTTCTCCAGGAAACGGAAGTTTAAAAGTGCAGCCTATCATTCTATCATGCTGCCATCCTATCCTCTTTAAAAAGAGGCATCCGAATTCCCTTCTTCTATTACATCAATTTTTTACTGAAAAGTAAAATTGTTTACTATATTATCCGCGTTCAGCAACCGGAACATATGTCTGCATACCCGGTCCTGTATAGTCGGCGCGCGGACGGATGAGGCGGTTGTTTTCGTATTGCTCCAGAATATGGGCAAGCCATCCGGATACGCGGCTTACGGCAAAGATCGGCGTAAACAGGTCATGGTCGATTCCCAGGCTGTGATAAACAGATGCAGAATAAAAATCAACATTTGGCGGAAGGTCTTTCTCTCCTGTCACAATGTCCTCAATCTGTGTTGACATCTGATACCAGTGCGGCTCACCAGTCAGATGAGTCAGCTTTTCAGACATTTCCCTCAGGTGTTTGGCGCGCGGATCGCCTTTACGGTATACGCGGTGGCCAAAGCCCATGATTTTTTCTTTATTGTCCAGCTTCTCGCGAATATATGAATCTACATTATTCAATTCGCCGATTTCTGTAAGCATCTTCATGACGGCTTCGTTTGCTCCTCCATGAAGAGGCCCTTTAAGAGCGCCTATGGCTGCAGTGACACCGGAATAAACGTCAGATAATGTCGCTACACAGACACGGGCAGTGAAAGTGGATGCATTCAGCTCATGGTCGGCATGCAGGACAAGCGCCTTGTTGAAAGCTTCAACTGCGATATCTTCCGGCTCGTTGCCAGTAAGCATATAAAGGAAGTTGGCAGCAAAAGTGAGATCCTTTCTAGGGGCGATCGGATCAAGCCCTTTGCGCACACGTGCAAATGCCGTAACGATCGCAGGCATTTTGGCCTGCAGGCGGACTGCTTTGCGGTAATTGGCCTCTTCATTCATTTCATCTGCTTCCTCATCATATAAGCCAAGCAGGGACACAGCTGACCTCAGCGCAGCCATAGGATGCACCTTATCAATCGGATACATTTTGAAATGTTCAAGCACTTCCTGAGGAAGTTCCATATCTTCTGCCAGCTGGTTCTTAAGCTCTTCCAATTGTTTGGCAGTCGGAAGCTTCCTGTGCCACAATAAATAGATTACCTCTTCAAAACTTGCATTTTCCGCCAGATCATCGATATTATATCCCACATAAGTGAGCGTATCATCGATGATCGAGCTGATAGAGGAAGTAGTCGCCACTACCCCTTCAAGTCCTCGTGTTGCTGTCATATGAACCTCTCCTTTACAAATTGATTTTCCCCTTGCCGGTATGCCTGTAAACATGCCGGCATGTCCAAAAATAGCACCGGTAAAAGATCATTCTGTTCAGCCCGACCGAGCCTGTTGTGTAATAGACTGCAGAGCTGATGCTGCAGGTTTTTGAACAAAGCTCCGCAAGCCTGATATATCGAGCGCTTGCTCGGAACCAGTATTAAAAAAAAGAAAATGCTTTCATTTTTTCGTTGCCGCCTTTTACTGATTCTGGCGGCAGGAAATTGTAAAAAGGTTACGCTTACAAGTCCTATTATAAACAATTATCTGATATTTGTGAATGAAAAGGCACTCGAAATGTGAAAAAATTATTATTTTTGGAGAAAACTATTTTAGAAATTCAAATAGTCTCATTGCCATGTAAGCGATTCCAGCTCCGATCAATGGCCCGACTGCAACCCCCTTAAACAGGGATACGGCCAGAATGGTCCCAAGAACAAGCGCTGCCGTAATATGCGGATCCTCGGTCAGCAGTGTCAATCCGCCTTTTGCAATCAGCGCGACTGCCATTCCCGAAATCAGGGCAATCCAGGCGTACGGCGATTTAAAAGCTGCTGTCAGTTCCTTGAAACCGATATCTCCGCTTGCAATCGGGGCCAGTACTGCGATGGTAATGACCGTGACTCCCCAATTGACTCCTTTTGACTGCAGCACGGAAAATATCTTTGAATCAGCACCAATGGCTTTTATAGCCACCAGCACCATGACAGCGAGGACAAGAGAGTTATTTTTCGCAGCCAGCCCGATGGCCAGCAGCAGGATCAAAAAAATAAGCGACTGAGACATATTATTCTTCCTTCCTTCATACTTTCATTATTTTAACATAATATAATTAAGGTTTTTTATTGATTTGCCTGACAATGCGCACATGCTGCCACATTGCTTTTCAGTCTGGTCTTCCTCCTGATTCTGATGCTATTGAAGCTGCTTAATCGCTTTTTCTTTTGAAACATATGCAGCAGGACAATGGACCGTCTTCAACGAATATGTCACTATATGCTGGTCCTGGCTGCTTTAGCGCCTGCCCCAAAAAATATCTTTTTTCCGGCAGTGCCGAATCTTACTCCAGCGGGGAACGTAAATATGAAGTGATGCCTGCTGAGCAGTGCAGTACGGCAGAGGGCAGCACCCGGCGCAAATTTGAATATCCCAAGGAGGAAAAACGGTTTTGAATACTGTTTATCTGAATCGATCCCTGAGATTTATTGTAGTTATTGGAGCAGTCCTCCTGCTCCTGGCTGGTTTATTTTATGTTTCAAAGGTAACCTATCCGTTTATAATCGGATTCGCCATTGCGTTTCTGATGAATCCGCTTGTCAATTTCCTCGTCAGGAAAGGGAGGATGCCAAGGGCTCTCGCCGTTCTTATCAGCCTGATTCTTATTTTTGCCTTTTTTGCCGGTCTTATTACTCTGCTGATTGCCGAGATCGTCTCTGGTGCAGACTACCTGGCACAGGTGGTTCCGAATCATCTTGAAACGCTGATTACATATGCCGAAGACTTTTTTGCAGGACAGCTGATCCCGCTTTACAATCAGCTCACCAGTATGTTCAACAGCCTGGATACGGGACAAAAGGATACCATCCTCGCCAATATCCAAAATGTAGGCTCCAGATTCGGAGCGACCGCAGGATCTTTTATACAATCGTTTTTTGAAAAAATCCCAAATATCCTTTCCTGGTTCCCTAATGCTGCAACCGTCGTGATTTTTTCCCTTCTGGCCACTTTTTTCATCAGCAAAGACTGGTACAGGCTTTCCATCCTGGGGAACAGGCTGCTCCCTGAAAAAGCAAAAGCCAGCAGCGCAACAGTTTTCACCGATCTGAAAAAGGCCTTATTCGGGTTTGTCAAAGCACAGGCTACCCTGGTCTCTATCACTGCTATCATCATATTAATCGGGCTGCTCATCCTTCGTGTAGATTATGCCATCACGATTGCCCTCGTTACAGGGATCGTTGACATCATCCCTTACCTGGGCACAGGCCTGATTTTTGTCCCTTGGATTATTTACGAGGCCATTGCAGGAGAAATGAGCACCGCAGTCGGACTGGGAGTCCTATATGTCATCGTCCTTGTACAAAGGCAGATCATGGAGCCGAAGGTGCTTTCCTCCAGCATAGGCATGGATCCGCTCGCTACCCTGGTTGCTTTGTTTGTCGGCTTTAAGACAATCGGTTTTCTTGGCCTCATTGCCGGCCCTGTAGTCCTTGTCATTATCACGACCCTCCATAAGGCAGGCGTGTTCAGGGATTTATGGCTTTACATTAAAGGTAATGACAGAAGAAAGCCTGTATGAACAGGCAATGAAAAGAAGAAAGTCTGCCATGCAGGAAGCGGGGGAATAAGGAACCCGCTGCTCCAGGGCAGACTTTCTTTCTATCTGATAATCTTAATGTTTCCTCTTTGAATCCTGCTCCTGAAAATTTTCATCAGGATATTTTTGAAGAATATCCTTGAAGGGGGCAGCAGCAGAAGGAAACCAGTTATATCTGTAATAAACCCGGGCGTCAAGAGCAGCGTGCCGCCGACTAGGATGCAGATGCCATCCAGGACCGCATCTCCCGGAAGCTGGCCGCGGCCGAGCTGTTCCTGTACCCTGCGGATTGTCTCAAGCCCCTGCTTCTTTGCCAGGTAAGCACCCAGCAGGCCTGTACAAATGATGAGCAGGATGGTCAGCCATACACCGATGACCTTTCCTGACAGCAGAAGAACTCCTATTTCAGCTGCCGGGATGACGATCAACAGCAGAAGAATATAGCGCATTTCTTTTCCTCCAGTCTTGAACAGGTGGTGGATTACATGCCAGAAGACATTTTTTCTAAAATACCTGCCTGTCCCTATTATAAAACTGTATGGCTTAAAAGACCAATTATGCAGGAACAGCACATCATAAAATTAATTTTTGACAAAAAAGAAGAAGGGCGGCAAAACCCTTCTTCTTTTCTTAATTACAGGACGCTGGCATGTCCATTATAGATGATGCCTCTGCGCGAATCGACTGTGATTTCCTGGCCATCCTTGAAAATGGAAGTAGCGTTTTCCGCACCCACGATAACAGGAATTCCAAGATTAAGGCCGACAACAGCTGCATGGCTTGTTAATCCGCCCTCTTCCGTGATCAAGGCACTGCATTTTTCAATGGCAGGAACCATATCACGGTCAGAGCCGACTGTGACAAGAATGGAACCTTGCGTGACCTTTTCAATCGCTTCCTTTGCATCCTTTGCGACAACCACTTTCCCGAACGCTGATTTGCGGCCGATGCCCTGTGCTCTCAGTGCTGCATCGCCAATCACGTGAATCTTCATCAGATTCGTTGTTCCTGCCTCGCCAACAGGGACGCCTGCAGTGATGACAACCAGGTCGCCTGAACCGACTAGTCCGCTGTTCATGCTTTCCTGTACAGCTGAATCGAGCATATCATCCGTCGTTGAAGCTTCCTGTCCGACCTGAGGATATACACCCCAAACCAATGAAAGGCGGCGTGTAACAGATTCTTGGGAAGTTACCGCAACAATCGGTGCCTTTGGACGATATTTTGAAATCATCCTTGCTGTATGGCCGCTTTCCGTTGGAGTGATGATTGCATTAACATCGAGATTCAAAGCAGTATGTGCCACAGACTGGCCGATCGCATCTGTGATATTATGTTCGTTATCCTTGCTGCGGTTAGAAAGGATTTCTTTATGATCAAGCGCTGATTCTGCACGGGAAGCGATGTTATGCATCGTCTGCACTGCTTCTACCGGGTATGTGCCTGCTGCTGTTTCTCCGGATAGCATGATGGCATCTGTGCCGTCAAAGATCGCATTGGCCACATCGCTTGCTTCTGCACGCGTCGGGCGCGGATTGCGCTGCATGGAATCAAGCATCTGTGTAGCGGTAATAACAGGCTTGCCTTGAATATTGCACTTTTTGATCAGGCTTTTTTGCACAAGAGGAACCTCTTCAGCAGGGATTTCAACACCAAGGTCGCCGCGGGCTACCATCAGACCGTCAGATACTTCAAGGATTTCATCGATGTTGTCGACGCCTTCCTGGTTTTCGATCTTAGGGATGATTTGGATATGTGAAGCATTATTATCTTCAAGCAGCTGCCTGATTTCAAGAACATCCGAAGCACGGCGCACGAATGATGCAGCAATGAAGTCTACTCCCTGCTCAATTCCAAAAAGGATATCATTTGCATCCTTCTCTGTAATTCCTGGAAGTTTTACAGAAACGCCTGGAACGTTAACGCCTTTTTTATTTTTCAAAGTTCCGCTGTTGAGGATCTTTGTGTGAATTTCACTGTTGGCCTTATCAATCTTTGTTACTTCTAATCCGATCAGGCCGTCATCCAGCAGGATTTTTGAACCAGTATGGACATCGTCAATCAGTCCGGCGTATGTAACTGAAAATTTATCGGCATTCCCCAGAACTTCATTCATTGAAACAATGATATTGTTTCCGGCTTCTAGCTCGACTGCCCCGTTTTCCATATTGTTTGTACGGATTTCAGGTCCTTTTGTATCAAGCAGGATTGCGACCGTCTTGCCAGTGCTTTTAGAAGCCTCGCGGATGTTTTTGATCCTTGCTCCATGTTCTTCAAAATCTCCGTGGGAAAAATTCAGACGGGAAACGTTCATTCCAGCTTCAATCAGCTGTGTCAATTTCTCAATACTTTCACTGGCAGGGCCAATCGTACAAACGATTTTCGTTTTGCGCATATTTCACAAACCTCCTGATATATTTGCACAGTCAGATTCCTCCTACTGTACCTGTGCTTGCTTCTGCAAGCCATTGCGTTCATAATCCAGGGCGTTCCGGCTCCTTAATCCGATCATGAGCCGGCCCTGATGAAAAGGCGGGGAGGCTTCCTCGCAAGCCTCCGCCATTTTCTTTAAATGGAAAGCTCCTGTGACAGTTTGTACAAGTCAAGGTCAACAGTGTGCTTTCTGCCCAATGCTTCAATAATATCATAATCAACCAATTTATTCTGCTCCATGCCTACTGCACGGCCGCCTTTGCCATCCAGCAGCAATTCCACAGCACGGGCGCCGAGCCTGCTTGCCAGCACACGGTCAAAAGCAGTCGGAGATCCGCCGCGCTGGATATGGCCCAGTGTTGAAATCCGGTTATCAGTGCCGGTGGCTTCTTTCAGCTGCTTTCCGAACTCATGGCCGCTGCATACACCTTCAGCAACCACGATGATACTGTGCTTCTTGCCGCGTTCATTCCCTTTTTGAAGACGATCTGCGATATCATTCATATCGTAATTTTCTTCTGGGATCAGAATGGTTTCTGCTCCGCCTGCAAGGCCAGCCCAAAGGGCGATATCTCCTGCATTCCGGCCCATAACCTCAATGATGAAGGTTCTTTCATGAGATGTAGCTGTATCGCGGATTTTGTCGATCGCATCAATAACTGTATTCAAAGCCGTGTCAAAGCCGATTGTAAATTCTGTACCAGGGATATCATTGTCGATTGTGCCCGGCACCCCTACACAAGGATATCCTTGCTCAGTCAGGGCTTTGGCGCCCATGTAGGAGCCATCCCCGCCGATTACGACAAGGCCGTCAATGCCATGCTTTTTGAGCTGATCGATCCCCTTTTGCTGTCCTTCTTTTGTCTTGAACTCTTCGCATCTTGCTGAATAAAGCATTGTGCCGCCGCGGTGAATAATATCGCCGACTGAACCAAGCTCCAGTTTCTTGATATTTCCGCTGATCAAGCCTGCATATCCGCCGAAAACGCCATATACTTCAATTTCATGGAAGATCGCCTTTCGGACTACGGCACGCACAGCTGCATTCATTCCGGGAGCGTCCCCTCCGCTTGTTAATACGCCAATTCGTTTCAACATAATCACCTCATTAATTGTCAATAGCAATAAACTATGTAAATGGATAAAATAGGAAAGATCTATATTTGAGAGGATAGTTCATACCCTCTTATTATAAACATAATAGCAGGGAATATTTCTAAAATACCATGAAGAATGGTCTATCTCAACTTAATCCTGCACGAAACAGCAAAAGACGGAATTATCGCTAAAATGAAAGCGTTTAACCTTTAGCCGGACGACTTTTCCCATGTGGAGTAAAAGAAAAACGTGCTGGAAGCACGTTTTTTAATTTACCCCAATATAGTCATTCAAAAACGAGTATTCACCGATCGACTTATATTTTTCATATCTTTGGCTGACAAGCTGCTCCACCGGCAAGCCTTTCAACTCCTTCAGTGCCGAGTACAAGATGCTTTCGATTTCGAAGGCCTGTCCTCTCGCATCTTTATGAGCTCCCCCTTTGATTTCCGGGATCACTTCGTCTACAACTCCAAGCTCTTTCAGATCCGGAGCGGTGATCTTCATTGACTCTGCCGCCCTTTTCGCCTGGGCTGCATCTTTCCAGAGAATTGCTGCTGCCCCTTCTGGTGAGATGACGGAGTAGGTGGAGTTTTCAAGCATCATAATGCGGTCCCCGACTCCCAATGCCAGGGCGCCTCCGCTGCCGCCTTCACCGATGACGACACAAAGGACGGGCACCGTGAGGCCAGCCATTTCAAATAGATTTCGGGCAATGGCTTCGCTCTGTCCCCGCTCTTCTGCTGCCTTCCCGGGATAAGCGCCTTTCGTGTCAATGAAGCAAATGACAGGACGGCCAAACTTCTCCGCCTGCTTCATCAAACGGAGTGCCTTGCGGTATCCTTCAGGATGAGGCATCCCGAAATTCCTGCGTATATTTTCCTTGGTATCCTTGCCGCGCTGCTGGCCGATTACCGTGACAGGAAGTCCCCTGAACTTTGCAATACCTCCAACAATGGCTTCATCATCCCCAAAGGCCCTGTCTCCATGGCACTCAAAAAAGTCAGTAAAGATGTGGGATATATAATCAAGCGTCGTTGGCCGGGAAGGATGGCGTGCAATCTGCACCCTGTCCCAAGGCTTCAGATTCTCATAAATATCCTTCTCCAGCTTCTCAAGGCGGTTCTCAAGCTTGGTTATTTCGGCAGAAAGGTCGACTTCTGCATCTTTTGTAAAATCCTTCAGCTCGGCAATTTTCTTTTTCAGCTCGACGACCGGCTTTTCAAATTCAAGTTCTCCTACCATTCGAAGTCACCTCCTTGATGAATGCTGAGTATGTTGGCTACTTTCTCCTTCAGCTCCGTCCTTGAAACCACTGCATCAAGCTGGCCATGCTTAAGCAGGAATTCAGACGTCTGAAAATCTTCAGGCAGTTCTTCCCTTATCGTCTGTTCAATGATCCTCCTGCCCGCAAAGCCGATCAGTGCTCCAGGCTCTGCCAAATTGTAATCCCCCAGTGAGGCAAAGCTTGCTGAAACGCCTCCTGTAGTAGGATGGGTCATGATCGAGATAATCAGGCCGCCATTATCGCTGAAGCGTTTCAGCGCAACGCTGGTCTTGGCCATCTGCATAAGGCTGAGTACCCCTTCCTGCATCCTTGCCCCGCCGGAAGCAGTGAAAATGATGAACGGAACAGCCAGTTCATCCGCTTTTTCAATTGCCCGGGTGATCTTCTCCCCGACTACAGATCCCATGCTTCCCATCCGGAAAGTCGAATCCATTACAGCCACAGAAACTTTCATGCCTTCTACTTCACCAGTCCCCGTTACGACAGCCTCATTGATGCCTGTCTTTTTGCGGTCTTTCTCCAGCTTCTCTACATAATCCGGAAAGCCAAGCGGATTTTCAGAAATCATATTAGCATTAAGCTCTTCAAAAGTATGCGGATCGAGGAAGCTGTTAAGCCGCTCACGGGAATTCATGGAATGATGGTGCTGGCAATGGAAGCACACTTTTAAATTTTTGGACAGCTCTTTCGTATACATGATCTTTTTGCAATTAGGACATTTCGTCATAATTCCCTCTGGAACATCATGCTTTGCGGTTTCCGAAGGTATGGTTGCATATTTCTTCTTTTTTGGTTTACTGAATATATCTTTAAGCAAGGTGAACCTCCCCCATTCGTTACATAAGCAATTAATATCAGGCAAATGCCTCAGGAACTATCAGCCCCAATATACTTAAATACTGCTTAAGATCCAGTGGTCAGACCACCGATCTAAAAAACGAAGCCTTTTCAGGCGCTTCGTATGTTTGTCCCTATCAATATAGAACAATCGCTTTGCAGAATCTGCAAAAAACTGTCACCGCTGAATCGACAATTTCCTCAAATCCCGGTACACTCTTCTGACTTCTGATTCTTTCCGGGTTGAAAGAGCGTCGATAAGATTTGTATACTCTTCGAGTGTGGCATCGGCTCCTTGCAGATGCAGTGAATTGTAATAATCCTTCAGGATCAGCCACATTCTGATGAACAGATGGTTATCCGCCAGGCTGACAATTTTGTAAAAAAAATCATCATCTGCAAAAGCAGATGAATCCACCCACTTCCGCAGCTCCAGAAGCTGGGCATCTTCTGCCTTGCGCATGACCAGCCACAGGCAGTCCATCTCAATCAGGTACTTGGTTTCCCTGACATCATGCTTTGATCTTTCATCCTGCAGGATGAATGTACTCAATAATTGTACAAGCTGGTGCCCCCTGAAGTCACGGATGAATGTCCCTTCCCCGCGCCTTGTCTCAATAAGGCCAAGCAGTTCAAGCGCCCGCAGCGCTTCCCGGACGGAAGAGCGCCCAACATTCAGGCGCTCTGTCAGTTCCCGTTCAGAAGGCAATTTGTCCCCAGGCTTCAAGCCATCCTCCTGGATCATCGATCTTAATTCTTTCACGATTTCAACATATACTTTGGAGCCTTCCGACAAATTCACGCTCTCTGATCACTCACTTTTTCCAATGACTGCAAGTCTGCTTGTTTTTGCCTTTACTTCTTCAGGATCCACTTTGATCCTGGCTACGCCCGTCTCCATGGCTGCCCTCGCTACCGCTGCAGCCACCGCCGGCGCAACCCTCGGATCAAACGGTCCCGGAATGACGTAGTCTGCAGTCAGCTCTTCTGTGCTGACCAGGCTTGCAATTGCTTCGACCGCAGCCACTTTCATTTTCTCATTTATATGTGTTGCCCTCACATCCAGGGCTCCGCGGAAGATTCCGGGAAAAGCAAGGACATTATTCACCTGGTTAGGGAAATCCGACCTTCCGGTGCCCACAACCATTGCGCCTGCCTCTTTTGCTTCTTCAGGCATGATCTCCGGATTAGGATTGGCCATCGCAAAAATAATAGGATCCTGCTTCATCGACCTGACCATGTCTGCTGTCAGAGCTCCTTCTGCAGAAACTCCAATAAATACGTCTGCATCGACAATGACATCTGCCAGGCTTCCTTGCTTATTGTCGCGGTTCGTATATTTCGCCACTTCATTTTTAATATCATTCATGCCCTGCGGACGGCCTTCAAAAATGGCGCCTTTTGTATCGCACATGATAATGTCCCTGACGCCATAGCTGTACAGCAGCTTAATGATGGCAATTCCGGCAGCGCCTGCACCATTAGCTACAACTTTGACCTCATTCATCTTCTTTCCTGCAAGCTTAAGGGCATTGACCATCCCTGCAACTGTCACAATAGCTGTGCCATGCTGATCATCGTGGAAGATTGGTATATTGGTTTCTTTTTTCAGCCTTTCTTCAATCACGAAGCAATTAGGAGCCGCAATATCCTCCAAATTGACGCCCCCGAAGGTTGGCTCAAGAAGCTTTACAGTTTCAACGATTTTATCAATATCGGTTGTATTCAGGCAGATGGGAAAAGCATCAACGCCTGCAAAGCTTTTAAAAAGGACCGCTTTCCCTTCCATTACAGGTAGCGCAGCCTCCGGGCCGATGTTGCCGAGTCCAAGCACGGCTGTACCGTCTGATACTACAGCAACCATATTGCCCTTCATTGTATACTCGTATACTGTTTCCGGTTTATCATATATCGCCTTGCACGGCTCAGCCACTCCCGGCGAATAAGCAAGGCTCAGATCCTTGGCATTACGTACCTGGACCTTGGATTTCGACTCCAGCTTTCCCTGGTTTTCGCGGTGCATATGCAAAGCTTCTTCTCTTAGTGTCAAAACGGCTCACTCCTTCGTTTATGCAGAAAGGTTTCATTTGCTATATTATTAAATGACTTATTTTAGTGGTCAGACCAGTCAATCTATTTACCAATATAACATATCCTGATTTGATGTAAAGACAAAACAACCGGTCCAAATGACGTATTTTCGTCCGTTTCTGCCTAATCTCAGGACGACTTGCTGCTGTAACCTTTCTGCCGGAAGAAGCAAAATTCCTGCCTGAAACAGGCAAGAATCCCACTATTTTATAATTACATTTTCAGTGCCGAGCACGCTGCCCAGATCTTTGAGCAGCTTTTCTGAGGCATCTGCTCCGTTTCCTTCTGCCAGGCGGATCGTCTTTTGAGATCCTGCATAATGAAGGACGACCGGAACTGATCCAGGATTCCTCCCCAGGATAGCTTTGAGCTCCTTCAGGCCTTCAGGTGTTTCTATATCTTCAGGGACCTTCAAATATAAGGTCCTCTCATGCTTGCCTGCTTCTGCTGCTGCCTGTCCCATATCTGCGGCACGGTTCACAATAAACTGCCTCTTTCCATCCCGCTCCTCGGCTTTGCCTTCCAAGAGAAGGATAGCTCCCTGCTTCAGGAGTGCAGAATCCCTTTTATATACCGCAGGGAATACAACTGCCTCCATTTCTCCGCTCTGGTCATTGAGGGACAGGAAAGCCATGGCCTCTCCCTTCTTCGTCCTGATTTTTTTTACTTCTGAAAGATAAGCGGCAGTTCTTATATTCCGGCTGCCAGGTTCCATATCTGCCAGCTGTGTGACACCGAGGGAGGCAAAACTGGCAGCATAAACGGAAACAGGATGGTCTGACAGATAAAGTCCGAGATACTCTTTTTCATACTGAAGCTTATCTTCAATGCGGATGGGGTCATTTTCCGCGTACTTCGGCTTGATGGAAAATTCATCTTCAGAGAAGAAATCCTCCTGGCCGGACTCATCCGGCTTAACCAGTTCTGCATGCTCAATCGCTATATCCAGAGTGGCAAGCAAAACAGCGCGGTCCTCCCCGAATTCGTCGAAGCTGCCGGAATGCACAAATGCCTCCAGAATTTTTCGTGTGGCTGATTTTGCAGGTACCCTGATGCAAAAATCAAACAAATCCTCAAAACGCTTCTGCCTTCGGGCGTGAAAGACATCCTTCAGGACAGAGGCGCCTATCCCTTTCACTGCTGCAAGGCTGTAGCGGATGCCGCCGCTTTCTGCCTGGAAGGAATAGCCGCTCGAATTGATTGATGGCGGAAGAAGCGTGAGCCCCAGATGCTTCAGCTCACGGATATACTGGGCAAGCTTATCTTCATTGCCTGAAGCCTGTGAAAGGAGTGCAGCCATAAAGTTCAAAGGATAATTAGCTTTCAAATAGGCAAGCTGGTAAGCGATAAAGCTGTAGGCGACAGCGTGGCTTCTGTTAAAGCCGTAATTTGCAAAGCGCACAATCAGGTCGTAAACTTCCTGAGCTGTTTTCTCGTCATAGCCGCTGCTCACAGCACCTGATGCAAAATGGGCCCTCTCCCGGTCCAGCACATCCTTCTGCTTTTTACTCACAGCCCTTCTCAGCAAATCTGCTTCTCCCAAAGAGAAGCCGGCCATCTTGGAAGCAATCTGCATGATTTGCTCCTGGTAGACAATGACTCCGTAAGTTTTTTCTAAATACGGCTTCAAATCCGGATGCGGGTAAGAAATCGGCTCTTTCCCATGCTTCCTGTTAATGAAGGATGGGATATTCTCCATCGGTCCCGGCCTGTATAATGCATTGACCGCCACAATATCTTCAAAGCGGGTCGGCTTCAGCTTCTTGAGTACATTCCGCATCCCATCAGATTCAAGCTGGAAGACACCTGTCGTCTCCCCGGAGCTAAGAAGCCGGTATGTCTTTTCATCATCCAGGGGGATCTTTTTTATATCAGGTTTCTTTCCTGTTTTCCGCTGAATGGAGGATAAAATCGTTTCAATAAGGGAAAGATTGCGCAGCCCCAGGAAGTCCATTTTTAAAAGGCCGGCAGCCTCCAGATGCTCCATTGAGTATTGCGTCAAATAGACTCCTTCATGGCCCTGCTGGATTGGAACCACATTAACAAGGGGAAATTCGCTGATAACCACACCTGCAGCGTGTGTGGATGTATGCCTTGGAAGCCCTTCGATTTTCAGCGCTGTTTCAAATAACCTCTTATTCAGGCTGGATTCAGCCGTAAACGCCCGCAGCTGTTCTGATTCTTTGTAGGCTGTTTTCAGGTTTGTGCCTGGTCGGGACGGGATCAGGCGAGAAACCTGCTCAAGCTCTTTTGCATTCAGGCCGAACACCCTTCCGGTATCCCGCATTGCCGCTTTGGCTGCCAGCGTGCCGAAAGTGATAATCTGGGCCACATGGAGCTCTCCGTATTTTTTTGCGACGTATCTGATGACCTCATCCCTTCTATGGTCCGGAAAGTCTATATCAATATCTGGCATGGATATCCGCTCCGGATTAAGAAAGCGCTCAAACAGGAGCTCATGCTCAATTGGGTCAGCATCGGTTATATAAAGGACGTAAGACACCATGGATCCGGCCGCAGATCCCCGGCCAGGGCCAGTTAGGATGCCGTTTTCTCTGGAGAATTTGATGAAATCCCAGACAATCAGAAAATAATCGCTGAACTTCATTTTTTTAATGATGCCTAACTCATATAGAAGGCGTTGGCGATGGACTTCCGAAGCCTCGGGATAGCGCTCCGCAAATCCCTTCCAGCACAGCTCTTCCAGCAGTGTATCCGCATCCCCCTCCGGGACAGGGTATTTTGGCAGATGCTTCTTATCAAGCTCCAGCATGACATTGCATTGCTCCATAATTTTAATGGTGTTCTCCAGTGCTTCAGTGCTTTCTGTAAAAACCTCTGACATTTCTTCTGCTGTCTTAAGATAATATTCATCGCTTTGAAGACGGAAGCGGTTTTCGTCCTGGAGTTTATCGCCATTTTTAATGGCCAGAAGGCATTCCTGGGCAAAAGCATCTTCTTTTTCGGCATAAAACACCTGGTTTGCCGCAGCGGTCTGAAAGCCATGGTTTACAGACAATTCCTTCAGCTTTCTGTTTATCTTCTTTTCTTCCGGAAGGCCATGATCCTGATAGGCCAGATAAAACCGGTCTTTTCCGAAAATCTCTGTATAGAGGCGAATGGCTTCAAGCGCCTTCTCTTCTTCACCGCCGGCAATATACTGTTCGATTTCTCCTTCCAGGCCCGGTGTAAGGGCAATAAGCCCTGAGGAATAATGCTTCAGCCATTTTACCGGGATCCCCCCGTCCGCTTTCGTTTGAAGAGTGCTCGATATTTTCAGGAGGTTCTGGAAGCCGTCCTGGTTTTGGGCCAGGAGCACTAAAGGGCTCGGCCCCTTTTCCCCTCCCGCGGATTCAATATCTGCACAAAGGCCGATGATCGGTTTAATAGAATGCTTGAGACATTCCTTGTAAAACTGAACCGTACCATACATTACATTCCGGTCTGTCAAGGCAATGGCGCTGAAGCCTTTCTGCTTTGCCCGCGCAACAAGCTGTTCAACCGAAACCGTACTTGTCAGCAGGCTGTATGCACTATATACATGAAGGTGAATAAATGACATTAACTCACACCCTTAATCCGTCGTTCCGGGCACAAAGCCTGGCAGGGATCTTCAACCTCTCCCGCCGGCCCCGCACTAGAAAGAAACTTTTATAATATCAATTATAGAACGTCCGTTTCCAAAAAGAAAATAAGAAATGCGGAAGCGGCTTGCCCAGAGACGACAAGCATAAGACGAGCAGGACGGAAGGTTGTTCTTTAACCTTCTGGCCTGATTGGCTTATGACTCGAGTCTCTAGCCGCTGGAGCTGGACAACACGAAATGCGGAAAAGCCTTGATCAGCCCCGACAAGCATAAGGCGCTTAGGAATAGAAGGCGTTCTTTGCCTTCAATTCCTAAGTGACTTATGACTCGAGGGGCTAGGCTTTGGAGCTGGACAACACGAAATGCGGAAAAGCCTTGCTCATCTGCCTTAAAAATCCCTCCAAACTTTCCTGATCCTGAACATAATAGCTGGAGTTTGTCCATAAGATGGAATAGGGGAAATTTATGAATCTTTTAAACGAGCGACTATCTCGATAAGGAAGGATTACACTATGAAACACCAGCCATTTTTTGCTTCAATGATGGAAAGCTATTTTATTGCACTGGGTGTTTTGATTGGCGGATCGATTATCGGGGGGCTTGCAGCTTTCCTGACCGGCAAGCCGCCTCTGACTGAGGTGTTCCGCCTCTCCAATATGATCAGGATCTGGGCGATCGTCGCCGCGATCGGGGGCACTTTCGATGCTGTATACAGCTTTGAAAGAGGGCTGTTCCAGGGAGAGACAAAAGATATTTTCAAACAGTTCATGCTCATTCTTTCCGCGCTGGGCGGAGCACAAACGGGGGCACTAATCATCAGCTGGCTCACACAGGAGCATATATCATGAGGATCCCTCCTTATTACAGGAAGCCGGCATGGCAGCAGCTGTTTGCCGGCATGGCCATTGGCGGCGCCGTCAGCTGGTTCATCTTTTTGTTCATTTTTGGCGTATGGCAGGAGGACTACAGTTTTAAGATAGAAAAACAGGAAGAAACAATTGCAGGGCTAAGAAATGATATCAAGCTCTGGCAGGAGAGCTTCAAGGAACAGAATAAGAAAAGCCTTAAACAGATGACTGTACAGGACATAAAAGTAAAAATAACCAACGCCGATAAATATAAGCTTGATACATTGAGTGTGCTTCAGGTCGAGGACAGCGTCAAGGAGGATATAAGAATTCTGGTGGCAAAGGATATGGAAAGCGTATCGAAAAGCACAGGACTGATCAGGAAGGTCATTGAAAACCGGACATTCCGCATCAATGATAAAAGATACCGCCTGGAAGTAAGTGAAATGGTCATTTTTACAACATTGACGATTTCCTTGAAGATATCTTTTGAAGACTAAGGAAAGGGCGCCCATTATACCGGCGCCCTTTCAGCCTGTTACAGGCAGATTTCCTCCAAATCTTTGATAACATCCTTCTTTTCTTCCCATGAATGGATGGAAGCTCCTGCTGCCAGGGGATGTCCCCCGCCTTTATACTTCTTGGCCAGGCCATTGATGACCGGCCCCTTTGAACGGAGGCGGACCCTGATCTGATCTTCTTCCTCGATAAAGAATACCCATGCTTTGATTCCCTGGACATTGCCAAGTACCCCTACAAGAAGGGATGCATCTGAAGCCTTAAGTCCATATTGCTCCTGAAGCTCCCTGCTGATTGTCACAGATGCTGCGCCGTTGGCAAGAACCTCGAAATTCTGCAGAACATATCCGTTCAGTTTGACGACATTCGGCTTCAGCTCATACATTTTGTCGTAAAGATCTGTCCGTGAAAAATTATAGCGGATCAATTCACCAGCAATTTCAAAGGTTTTTTCCGTTGTGCTCGGAAACAGGAATCGTCCCGTATCCCCGACAATTCCCCCGTATATCAGCCTGGCTGCCTCATCAGACATCTTTAATCCTGCATCCTTCCCCTCCAGGTAGAACTCATAGATCATTTCACTGACAGAGCTGGCATCGGTTTCAACCCACATAATGTCGCCATAAGGATCTTCGTTCGGGTGATGGTCGATTTTAATGAGCTTATCGCCCATCGTATATCGCTGGTCACAGACCCGCTCCTGATTGGCTGTGTCGCACACAATGACCAAAGCCCCTTTATAGGCTTCATCCGGGATGCTGTCAAGCCGCCTCATAAAGTTCAGCGACTCTTCCTCCTTCCCGACCGTATATACCGTTTTTTCCGGGAAAGATGTTTTAATGATTTCCGCCAGCCCGCCCTGGGAGCCGTATGCATCAGGATCAGGCCTTACATGGCGGTGGATGATGATGGTATCATATTTTTTTATTTCATCAAGAATTTTTGATTTCATTGTGGTCTCCTTTTAGAAAGAATATCTAATTATTAGCATAAAAGAATCAAAAGAAAAAGAAACGGCCTGCTCTTTTTATGGCTTTTCCTCCTGATTATCGTTAAAATAATATAGGTGCCGGCTCATAATCAGGCTGACACTTATATTAATCCCAAGAGAATGATGCCCGGAGGAATTCAAATGCCTGTTTTAGTCATACTGATTGTTATTTCCATTGCATTCTATGTATTCTATAAAATAAAGACTGTGAGAAGCCGGAGGCCTGCGGAAAAAAAGTGGCTGTCTGCCAAGTCAAGCATCGCGCTGGGACTGTTTGTCGCCTTATTCGGCATCAACCAGCTTTTCCTTTACAGCACAACTGTCACCTATATTGTCGCTGCCGTCTTTATTATTCTCGGCGGAATCAATGTCTGGGCAGGTTTTAAAGCCTACCAGCATTATCTTCCTTATGCCGCTAAGGAAGCAGAAGATCTCCGCAAACAGCAAAATTAAAGCCTTTTTCAAAAAGCCGTTCCTTATGGAAGCGGCTTTTATTTATGGCTTGGTTCAAGATGCGGAAGCTGCCTAATGGGCAAGCCGCCTCCGCTTTTATCATTTATAGTTATTCCTCTTCGGTCTTCGAAAACAGTCCAGTTCCGGGCGCTAGCCCCTCGAGTCATAAGCTGATCAGGCCAGAAGGTTAAAGAACAACCTTCCACCCTTCTTGTCTTATGCTGGGCCCACAGGATGTGGGTCATGCAGGCGTTGCCACAGGACGTGGCGTTCTTAGCCTGCGTTCTTTAATATAGCACAGCTTTTCTGCATTTCTTAATGCCGGTCAATGAGCTGGCACATCATCATGGCTTTTCCTACGAGAATGCCTTCACTGAAGACTTCGACGTCTACTTTGCCGAATTTGCGACCGGCTTCAAGTATTTTTGGAACGATTTCGAGTACGCTGTCGATCTGGACAGGCTTCAGGAAGTAGATAGTCATATTCTCAACAACAAGATCCCCTTTTTTATAGCTTCTCAGGACTCTGTTGGCTGCTTCGGTGACAATGGTTGTGAACACGCCGTAAGAGATTGTGCCGAGCGGATTGGTCATCTGGGGGCTGACCTCGCAGCGGTATACATCTTCTCCCCTCGCCTTTCCGCGCGACAGGACCAGCTGGCTTGTTACAGTATCATCAATTGTCTCTCCCACCTGCGGCTGCCTCTGGATCATCTGCAGCGCCTTGAGTACATCCTGCCTGCTGATGATCCCCTGGAGCCGATTGGCTTCATCGGCAACTGGAAGAACCTCGATGCCTTCCCAGACCATCATATGGGCGGCTGATGCTACACTTGTCTTCCCGTTTACAGTCATCGGGCTTTTGGTCATCAGCTTTTCGATAGCTGATTCCGGAGCATGTCCCATTATATCCTTTGAAGTGATCATGCCCTGTATTTTCATATTCTGATCCACGACAGGGAAGCGGCTGTGAAGGGTTTCCCTGTTGCGGCCATGCCATTCTGAAACAGTTTCAGAGGAATAAAGGAACACCGTTTCCTGCAGTGGGGTCAAAATATCCTCTACCATGACAATCTCTTTTTTGATCAGCTGATCATAGATGGCCCTGTTGATCATCGTGGCAACAGTAAACGTATCATAGCTAGTAGAGATGATCGGCAGCTGAAGGTCATCTGCCAGCTTTTTGACCTCATCATCCGTATCGAATCCGCCTGTAATCAGGACCGCCGCCTCTGCTTTAAGTGCCAGCTCATGGGCGCGTGTCCTGTTTCCTATGATCAGCAGGTTCCCGGCGCCTGTATAGCGCATCATGGCTTCCAGCTTCATGGCGCCGATCACGAATTTATTAAGGGTTTTATGGAGGCCGTCGCGCCCTCCAAGGACAGTCCCGTCTACAATGTTGACCACTTCAGCGAATGTCAGCTTTTCAATATTCTCTTTTTTCTTCCTTTCGATCCTGATGGTGCCGACTCTTTCAATCGTGCTAACATATCCTTTATTTTCAGCATCCTTGATTGCACGGTAAGCCGTTCCCTCACTGACCGACAAGGCCTTTGCTATCTGCCTGACAGATATTTTCTCGCCGATCGGAAGCTCATCTATATATTGCAGAATTTGTTCATGCTTAGTAGCCAAAACCTTCACCCTTTATTTAAAATTGCTGTTCGTCTTGTAAATTTTTCTTATTTTATTATAAGGTGAATTCCCGGCCGATTCAATTTACGATTGATGTTATAACACATATCCGCAGGACAGGAGCCCTCAGGTTATTTGCTGAAGCTCCTGGCCGGCCTCTTTTTCCTTCTGGCTGCTGCTCCCGCAGAAAGCCTTGCCTTCGCTTTGGCCTGCGAAAACAGCAGGCCGGATAGATTGCCGGCCACCACAAACAGGGCCAGCAGCAGCCAGGCCCCGGCAAAGATGCCTTCCGCCCCCGCGCTTTCAATCGACAGCTTGGGGACCGCATAGTACAGCATCATCCCGCACAGCAGGATACACAGTAAATACCGATTGTTTTTCATTGCAACTCCTCCTTTTTCTATTTTATATCTATGCGGACATGCCTGAAAAAGACCTTTAGATAAGGAGGGGGCGGCTCAGAAAAAAAGAAGTGCAGCCGCAGCTGCACTTATAGTTCGATGGACTCCCCTGCTTCAAGCACCTTGCCTTTGCCTGAAGGAAGCATTTCAATAAATTTCTGCGGATCCTGTTTGATCGGGGGGAAAGTATTAAAATGGATCGGTACTGTCACCCCTGCCTTCAGCAGCTCAGCTGCATATGCGGCATCTTCAGGCCCCATTGTGAAGTTATCGCCAATCGGCAGGAATGCAACATCAATCGGATGGCGCTCGCCGATCAGCTTCATATCTGAAAATAATGCAGTATCTCCTGCATGATAAACCGTTTTTCCCTCAGACGTGAAAAGGACGCCGGCCGGCATGCCAAGATAGATAATCTCTTTATTCTCTGTCATCAGCCCGGTGCCATGAATGGCAGGTGTGAGCTTTACCTTTCCAAAGTCGAACTCATAAGCTCCTCCGATGCTCATCGCATGCGTCCTGATGCCCTGCCAGCCAAGATAAGCAGCAAGCTCGGCATTTGCAATAACAAGAGAATCATTCTTCCTTGCCAATTCCACTGTATCCCCAAGATGGTCGCTGTGGCCGTGTGTCAGGATGATGACATCCGGTTTGACGTCCTCTGCCTTCAGGTCTGTCAGTTCATTCCCTGTGATGAATGGATCGAATAAAATTACTTTGCCTTTTGTTTCAATTTTTACGACAGCATGCCCATGGTATGAAACCTTCATCGCTATCTTCTCCCTTCAAACTCTTATGTAATTCAATGTTCAACAAAAATACAGGATTTCCTCCCTGATATAGTCCTATACCCTTTCTAATTCACAATTAAAAGTTTACAATTAACATGAAGCAAACTGCACTTACATACGATTTAGGAGGTTTTTGCATGGACAGCAGAATCAGCAAGTTATCACAATGGATGAAGGAAGAGGATATTGACTTCAGCTTTATCACTTCTCCCGATAATGTCTTTTACTTAAGCGGGTTCCTAAGCGATCCGCATGAACGCCTCCTTGGCCTTGGCGTTTTCCAGGATGAAGAGCCTTTCCTTGTCTGCCCCGGGATGGAAAAAAATGATGCTAAGAATGCCGGATGGAATTATGAAATCATCGGCTACAGCGATACGGATAATCCATGGGAATTCATCTCTTCGGCCATCCAGAAAAGAAATCAAAAAGTCAGCAGGGCTGCAGTTGAAAAAGAACATATGAATGTAGAGCGTTATGAAGCAATTTCTGCTTTATTCTCCAGCGCGGCATTCGTTCCTGCAGAAGAAAAGCTGAGAAAGCTCAGGATGGTGAAGGATGACAAGGAGCTGAAAATCATCCGTGAAGCATGCGCCCTGGCCGACTTTGCCATCCAGACAGGCTGTGAAGAAATTAAGGAAGGAAAGACCGAGATGGATGTCCTCGCTGCGGTCGAGTATGCCTTGAAGAAAAAGGGCATCAATGAAATGTCCTTCTCCACGATGGTCCTGACCGGCGCAAACGGCGCTTCCCCCCACGGGACACCGGGAATGACCAAAATCAAGAAAGGCGATCTTGTCCTTTTTGATTTAGGTGTCGTAGTCGACGGCTACTGCTCAGACATCACCCGCACTGTCGCATACGGTGAGATCAGCGAGAAGCAGAGAGAAATATATGAAACAGTCCTTAAAGCGCAGCTGGCCGCCGTGGACGCATCAAAGCCGGGAGCTGCCTGCTCTGAAATAGATATGACGGCAAGAAATATCATTGCAGAGGCCGGCTACGGGGAATACTTCCCTCACCGCCTCGGCCATGGTCTCGGAGTAAGTGTACATGAGTATCCTTCGTTGACTTCAGCCAACTCCCTTCAGCTTGAGAAAGGCATGGTATTTACCATTGAGCCTGGCATTTATGTTCCTGGTGTGGCAGGCGTCCGGATAGAGGATGATCTGGCCGTAACAGAAAACGGTGTTGAGATTTTAACGAAATTCCCGAAGGAACTTCAATTTGTCTGATTGAAGCAAAAAGATCCGGAGCAGCGGCTCCGGATCTTTTCTATTTACTGCTGCTCAAGCAGCGTCGCTGTATCAGAATAGTCAAGGCCATGTGCCTCGGCTACAGCTTTATACGTAACATAGCCGTTAAGAGTATTGATTCCCTTCAGCAGAGCTTCATTATCTGCGCATGCCTGCTTATACCCTTTATTGGCGATCTGGACTGCATACGGCACAGTCACGTTCGTCAGGGCAATCGTTGAAGTGCGCGGCACGGCGCCAGGCATATTGGCAACCGCGTAATGGACTACACCGTGTTTTTCGTAAGTCGGGTTGTCATGGGTAGTGATTCTGTCAGTTGTCTCAAAAATCCCTCCCTGGTCAATCGCAATATCAACCACGACAGAGCCTGGGTTCATGCTCATGATCATTTCTTCTGTCACAAGCTTTGGCGCTTTTGCTCCCGGAATGAGAACGGCACCGATCACTAGATCAGAATCTTTGACCGCTTCTGCAATATTATAAGGATTGGACATCAATGTTGTCACATCATTGCCGAAGATATCATCAAGCTGGCGCAGGCGTTCCGGGCTCAGGTCGATGATTGTCACCTTTGCACCAAGTCCTACTGCCATTTTAGCTGCATTCGTACCGGCTACACCGCCGCCGATGATTGTTACTTTTCCGCGCTGCACGCCAGGCACACCGGATAACAGGATCCCTTTGCCGCCATGGACCTTCTCCAGGAACTGCGCCCCGATCTGGGAAGCCATCCTTCCGGCAACCTCGCTCATTGGGGTCAAGAGAGGCAATGCATGATTGGCAAGCTGGACCGTTTCATAAGCGATCCCAACCACTTTATGATCAATCAGAGCCTTCGTCAGCTCCGGCTCTGGAGCTAAATGCAAGTATGTAAATAAAATCAGGCCTTCACGGAAATAAGCATATTCACTAGGCAGGGGCTCTTTTACCTTCATGACCATTTCCATGGACCATGCTTCCTCTGCACTGTTTACGATTTTCGCGCCAGCAGCTGTATAATCTTCATCAGTGAAACCGGATCCCATGCCAGCCTGGGTTTCAATAAATACTTCATGACCAAAGTTCAGCAAATTGACAACGCCAGCCGGTGTCATTGCGACACGATTTTCATTGTTTTTTATCTCTCTGGGTATTCCGATACGCATGCTGCATACCTCCTGCAAAATATAGTAAATAGGATAGAACCGATACTACTATAACACCTTTATAGGAAAAGAAGAAAGTAAAATTTTTTTATCGCCTGCAAACCCTTACATTGCCGTGATGATACGCTCTTGTTAAAAATGCTGAGTTATTCGGTTAAGATGACTTCTTTCCATGCCCGGGACAAAAAAATATCCTTCAGTTCCACCGATTATTGTAAAATGTATTTAGAAAGAGAGCTGATGCAAGTATGGCGTCAACTGCCAACATACAAAAAGACAGCCGGGGTAAAATTGAGCAGCTTGGGCTGGAGGCCGTTCCCTCCCATCTCAAACAGACACCCTGGTATGATTACATGATTCTGCAGATGGCCTTTTCGGTAAATTCGGGGAATTTCCTTGTCCCTGCACTCGCCGTGATTTCAGGGGGCCTTTCTTTTTATGCTGCCGCAGCATCCACCATGATCGGGGCGGCTTTCGCCTTTCTGTTTGTGTCCTTCTTGACGCTGCCCGGATCCCGCTACGGGCTGCCTGCCCAATATGCGATCAGAAGCATGCTTGGCACAGGGGCGGCAAGATATATTTCGTCTCCGATCCGTACTTTGACCTCATTATACTGGTTTGCTGTCCAGACGATCGGCGGAACTGCTGTACTGACCGAGCTGGGCAGCAGGCTTTTTTCTGTCAGGCTGCCTTTTCTGGCAGTGTCGGTCTGCCTGGCCCTGATCATGGCCATATTAGCGCTTGTCGGCTTTGATGCGGTGAAAAAAGCAACCCGCTATTTTATGCCATTTCTGCTGATCGGCCAGGCTGCACTGTTTGTCCTGCTGATCCAAAAAGCGGGCCAGACTGATCACAGCATAATCTTAACCCATGGCAGCTGGGAGTTTTCTTCATTCCTGTTCTATTCAAGCCTGGCTTTTGTCCAATACGTTTCAGGATTAAGTGCTTCTTCTGATATGGCAAGGTACGCGAAGTCTGAACGCGGCGCTTTCTGGGGGCTTTTTTCCGGGAACACAGCCGGCTTTGCCATCACAGCCGTTTTAGGGGCATTGTCTGCAAGCCTCCTGGGAGAGCTGAATCCATTTGTGTCGGCAAGCACCCTCACATCTTCTGTTTCCGTACTGGTGCTGATTTTCGCCTGTGCCATGATGTCGATGATTTCCATCAACCTGAACAACGCCTATACAGGCGGATTCAGTCTGCTGAATACATTCCAGGGGCTCGGCAGGATAAAGAGTGCATGCCTGTTCGGACTCGCTGCGGTCATTCTGAGCTGCTTTCCTGATATCGTTGAATCAGCGCAGAAATACATCTCTCTGCTCGGCACCTTTGTCATTCCCATTTCTGCGGTTATTGCAGCAGATTTTCTTTTCATAAAAAGGCGGAAGCTGACTGAGGCAGATCTGCTGGTCCTGCGGGAGCCTGGTTTTGTCAATAAGCAGGCAATCATCAGCATGGCTTTCGGGATCATCTCTTACAGCCTCCTGCCTGAAAATGCTTCTCCAGGTTTTGTTTCATTTATAGCCACCGCTTCCCTTTACATTTGTCTTCAGCTGCGAAAAGGAAGGCAATAACGAGAAAGTGCAGGACAGCGCCCTGCACTTTTTTCAATGTTTTATTTTGTTTCCTCTTCGCTGCTGTAAGTGTCGACTCTTCCATTTTCCTGATCGATGACACCGCTGTTGTACGAATCCATGATTTGTGCACTTACCTGGCTGTGTCCCTGGTCGTCATAGATATAATGAGACTGCCCTTTCGGCTCTTTTGGCATCTTCATTTCCCCCTTATCGATTTTTTTCATCTATACTATCTTTCGAATTTCTGTAACAGTTATGCATTTTGGGGTAATGTATAATAAAGGTAAAGGAGGAGATGCAAATGACGCTCACGTACAAAAACATTTTAGTAGCAGTAGACGGTTCCAAGGAAGCGGAATGGGCCTTCAAGAAGGCGGTCGGGATCGCAGTCAGGAACAAAGCCAGGCTGACCCTTGCCCACATTATCGATACGCGCACCTTCGCAACTGTCGAAGCCTATGACAGGACGATTGCTGAAAGGGCTGACATGTTTGCAGCCGAGCTGCTTAAAAAATATCAGCAGGAAGCAGTGGAGGCTGGAGTAGAAAATGTGGAATATGTGACAGATTATGGTTCTCCGAAAGTAAAGATACCCAAGGAAATTGCCAAGGTCCAGCATGCAGATCTGATTGTCTGCGGGGCAACTGGTTTGAATGCAGTTGAACGCTTCCTGATCGGCAGCGTTTCCGAACATATCACCCGCTATGCCCCATGTGATGTGCTTGTAGTCAGGACCGAAAAGGACCCGGAATAATAGTTAAAAGGCCGCTGCTTCCCTGCAGCGGCCTTTATTGTTATGAGTAGGCTTTATCCTTCAGGCGCCCTTTTGCTTTTTCCAGCGCCTTCTTTATTTGGGCAAACCCTGTTCCGCCCTGGCTGTTCCTTCTTGCAACAGCCGCCCGCGGGTCAATGACCTCGTAAATATCCTCCTCAAAAAGGGCGCTTGCCTCCTTATACACTTCCATCGGCAGGCCGGAAAGGAAGCAGCCTCTGTTCACACAATCAAGGACAAGCTTCCCGACAATTTCGTGGGCTTCCCTGAATGGCAAGCCTTTACCGGAAAGATAGTCAGCCAGTTCTGTCGCATTGGAAAAATCGCTTTTCGTGGCCTTTTCCATTACTTCACTGTTAACCGTCATGGACCCAACCATGCCGGAAAAAATTTTAAGTGAGCCAATAACCGTTCTAACTGTATCAAACATTCCCTCTTTATCTTCCTGCATATCTTTGTTATAAGCAAGAGGCAGCCCCTTCAGCACTGTGAGCAGGCCGACAAGGTTGCCGTAGACGCGGCCGGTTTTTCCGCGTATCAGTTCTGCCATGTCTGGGTTTTTCTTTTGCGGCATAATGCTGCTTCCTGTAGCAAAACTGTCATCGAGCTCAATGAACCGGAATTCCTGGCTCGACCAGAGAATGATTTCCTCGCTGAAACGGGACAGATGCATCATCAGAATGCTGCTTGCTGAAAGGAATTCAAGGATAAAGTCCCTGTCGCTTACAGCATCCATGCTGTTTTCATAGATGTCATCAAACCCGAGCAGACTGGCTGTCAGCTCGCGGTCGATTGGAAAGGTTGTACCGGCAAGGGCGCCTGCACCAAGAGGAGAAACATTGATCCTTTTCAGATTCTCGCTGTATCTCTCCTTATCCCTTTCCAGCATCCAGAAATAAGCCATCAAGTGATGCGCAAACGAAATAGGCTGTGCTCTCTGAAGATGAGTATAGCCCGGCATGAGGGTTTCCACATTCTCCTCTGCCTGGGAAAGCAGGGCTGCCTGGAGCTCTTCAATCAGCTTGATAACATGTGCTGCCTGTTTCTTTAAATACAAGTGCATATCTGTTGCTACCTGATCATTCCTGCTTCTGCCTGTATGAAGCTTGCCGCCGACAGGCCCGATTTCGTCCGTAAGCAGGCTTTCCAGGTTCAGATGTATATCCTCCAGCTTTACAGAGAAAGGAAGCCCTTCCTCCTGGGACTTTTCCTTTAACAGCTTGAGTCCCTTTTGGATCTGAGCTGCTTCCTCCTCTTCAATAATCCCGCAGCGGGACAGCATTTCCACGTGTGCAAGGCTTCCCTCTATATCTTCCTCAACAAGCTCCTGGTCAAAGGAGATGGAGGCTCCGAATTCATCGACCCATTCTTCTGCCGATTTCGTGAATCTTCCTCCCCAAAGCTTTTTCACACTGTCACCTTCTTATTCTGGACAATGCTTTGAACCTTTGTCGGCAGGCCCCATAACTGGATAAAACCAACCGCGGCATTATGGTCGAATTCATCTTCAGATGTATATGTGGCCAATTTTTCATCATAAAGGGAATAAGGAGATTTTCTGCCTTCGACGATGCTGTGCCCCTTGAACAATTTCACCCTTACAGTTCCTGTCACATGCTTTTGTGTTTCCTCAAGGAAAGCCGTTAAAGCCTTTTTCAATGGCGAGAACCAAAGCCCTTCATAAATCAGCTCAGTCAGTTTTTTCTCGATGACAGGCTTGAAATGGGCAAGCTCTTTAACAAGTGTGAGGTCTTCAAGCTCTTTATGCGCTTTGATCAGCGTCATGGCTCCCGGACACTCATAGACTTCCCTTGATTTAATGCCGACAAGTCTGTTCTCAACATGGTCAATGCGCCCGACTCCATGCTTGCCTGCCATCAGATTCAGCTCCAGAATCAACTCGGATAACGGATAAGCTTTGCCGTTCAGGCTTACCGGCACCCCTTTGCTGAATTCGATTTCTACGATATCAGGTGTGTCAGGCGTATACTCAAGGCTTGTTGTCAGGTCGTAGGCCTCTTCAGGCGGAGCCGCCCACGGATCTTCCAGAATCCCGCACTCATTGCTGCGGCCCCAAAGGTTCTGGTCTATTGAGAACGGAGAATCCAGATTGATCGGAATCGGGATATTATTATCCTTTGCATATTGGATTTCTTCTTCTCTGGACCATTTCCATTCCCTTACAGGCGCGAGCACCTTGAGGTCTGGATTAAGTGCCTGGATCGATACCTCGAATCTTACCTGGTCATTTCCTTTTCCTGTACAGCCATGCGCAACAGCAGCGGCGCCTTCCTTTTCAGCCACTTCAACAAGCTTTTTAGCAATAAGAGGCCTGGAAAGAGCAGATACAAGCGGGTATTTGCCTTCATATAGAGCATGCGCCTGAAGGGCAGCAAGTGCATATTCATTCGCAAACTCTTCTTTCACATCCAGTACATATGACTGGACTGCTCCCACTTTAAGCGCCTTTTCCTGGATGAACTTCAGATCCTTGCCTTCCCCAACGTCAAGGCAGCACGCAACCACCGAGTATCCCTGGTCGCCAAGCCATTTGATCGCCACAGAAGTATCCAGTCCGCCTGAGTATGCTAAAACAACTTTTTGATTTGACATGAAAATTTCCTCCTCTATAGATGAACGAATAAATATTCATTTAAATTATGTTTTTATACAATTAACTAGTTAATACTCTAACAATATTCCGGGATTAATTCAATAGTTATTCGTTAAAATGTATAAAAATTTATGGTGACAGGCACCTGTACCAGTCCGGCCGACTGGTATAGGTGCCTGTCACCATGTACAATAAAAGCAGCCTATTTTTGGGGGACGGATGAGATGGAGGATGTTTTCATTTTGGATAAGCGCCTGGGGATTGCTGTCCCTGTGCTGGATGGCGAGTGGGAAGAGTACCCGCAGGAAGAGCGCCAGGAAATTCTGTATACATGGGAGAAGATACGCGGGGGGATCCCGGACAGGATATCAGAGCTTGAGACGCAGATAAACCGCAGACAGGACCAGCTCGCAGATGAAGAGAATTTTGAGCTTTCATGCAAATTGAACAGTGAGATCGCGGATCTTGCTTCCATCATCAACGATCTTTGGCTGTGGTACAGGGCCAATCAGGAAATCGGGGGAAAGCTGCATCGCTGATTTAAGATCTATAGAGAATATTATTCAGGCAAAGCAAAAAGGCAGGGCGCCATGATGGCGCCCCGCCCCCTTTTTATACAAGATCTTTCTTTACTTCCCTTATAACATGCCCCAGCTCCGGGATGATCAATTTATTCATGGCCAGCCTTACTGCACCTGAAGATCCAGGTGTGGAAAAGACAGCTGTATTCTCGATGATGCCCGCAGAAGCGCGGGAGAGAATTGCAGCAGAGCCGATGTCCTCCTGGTAGCTCAGCATACGGAATAATTCCCCGAAGCCGCTAATTTCCTTTTGATAAAGTGCACTCACCGTTTCAATGGTTACATCCCTTAAAGCGATTCCTGTCCCGCCATTGGTAAGGACTGCATCGATATCCGGATCTGAACATCCCTCCAGGACCGCCTGACGGATCTTTTCTTTTTCATCGGCGACAATCTGGTAGGAACTTACCCTGTGGCCCTCTGCTTCAAGAAGTTCCTTCATCAGCCTTCCGCTTTTATCGGTCTCCGAATTTCTTGTATCACTGATGGTAATGATTTTGCATCTGACTGTTTTGGGGGCTTCTTTTTTGTGTTCCTCGCTGCTCATCAAACTTCACCCTGTTTCTTCAGCAGATACCTGTACTGATAATATTTATGGGCAAAATCAGTGACCTTCCTTGTAAACTGATAGTTTGCCCCTGCTCCTATGGCCATGCTGACAAGCGGGATGCCCTGGATGGATTTCCTTTTGAAAGCTGCTATAGCCAGGCCTTTGAAAAGCTGTTTGATCGGCTGGCCCATCCAGGCGATGTCCGTCAGTTCCTCCTGCCCCTCATAAAAATAAGCTTCTTCCGCATTCTCCAGTTCGGCCAGAAGCTGTTCCCAGGCCTGTCCCTGAAGCCGCGGCGGCAGGATTGATGCGCAAAACACCTTTAAAGAAGCCATCATCTCATAAGGTGTGTTCACTTCAATCCCATATGTCATCGCGATGAGCTGGACTGCACGCAAATTGATGACAGCCATCGCAGGAAGATCGGATCCAAGCAGCAGCACACCGCCGGTCCCCGATGCCCCTCCCTGTGCAAATGAGTAAAGGCGGTGGCGGGCAATCTGCTGATTGGCTATGTATTGCAGCTGATTGATGTCCAATGAAGCCAGATCTTCCACTGTTTCAATGCCGGCATCAAAGATGCGGCCTGCAGATAGGATTCGTTCCTTTGCATCCAGCTGGAGCTGTGAGCTTTGGATCAAGGCATGGAGATGGAACAGCCAGTTATCCAGGGAAGCAAAAAATTGCTGCTGAGTTTTCTCAGGAAGCAGCAGGAACGCCTTTTCTAAATATTTGTCATAGGTCAGCTCCAAATCATTGGATTCATACTGTGCCAGCTTGTCTTCCCATTGTGCGATCTCAGATAAAGCCTGTTCTTCCCGTCCGTTTAGTGCCATATCTTCATCCTCCTTGCCGGTGTTTTTGTTCAGTATAGCATATTGATTCAGGCAAATCCTGTTTCATTGGATGGAGAAGGCAGAAAAACAAAAGGACAAAAAAGCCTTGGCTTCTTTGTCCTTTCAATCATTCAAATATTATTTCGCAAGCCTTACAACATCCCTGGCAATCATAACTTCTTCATTTGTCGGAATAATGATAACCTTGACCGGTGAGTGAGGATAGTTGACAAACGTTTCCTCACCGCGGACCTTGTTCAATGCAGGGTCCCAATATACGCCCATGAATTCCAGTCCCTGAAGGACACGCTCGCGGATTTCAGCACTGTTTTCGCCGATGCCTGCTGTAAAGATAATGGCATCAACTCCGTACATGCGTGAAGCATAAGAGCCGATATATTTGTGGATCCGGTTTGCAAACACTTCGAGAGCAAGCTCTGCTCTTTCGTTTCCTTCAGACGCTTGTACCTCGATGTCGCGAAGGTCGCTTGAGAAGCCAGAAACTCCAAGCATTCCGCTCTCTTTATTCAGTACATTAAGCACTTCGTCAGCTGACTTGCCTGTTTTCTCCATGATGAATGGAATCAAAGCAGGGTCAATATTCCCTGAACGGGTACCCATTGTCACACCGGCAAGCGGTGTAAAGCCCATGGATGTATCAATTGATTTTCCGCCTTCAATGGCCGCGATGCTTGCACCGTTCCCCAGGTGGCAGGAAAGCAGGCGAAGCTGCTCAAGCGGACGGCCAAGAAGCTCTGCTGCACGCTCTGATACATATTTATGTGAAGTTCCGTGGAAGCCGTATTTACGGATGCCGAACTTCTCATAATACTCATAAGGAAGGCTGTACAGGAATGAGCTTTCAGGCATAGTCTGATGGAACGCAGTATCAAAGACAGCTACTGCCGGTACATTTGGAAGCACCTGCTGGAATGCCTTGATTCCTGTAATATTTGCAGGGTTGTGAAGAGGTGCCAGCTCGGAAAGTGCATCGATTTTGCTCAGTACCTCTTCCGTGATAACCGCAGAATCTGCAAACTCTTCTCCACCGTGTACTACACGGTGGCCGATTCCTTCAATTTCATCCAGTGATTCGATGATCTTCAGATCAGTCAGCTTATTGAGCAGAAGCTTGACTGCAACCTCATGGTCAGGTATTTCCGTTACTTCCGTCTGCTTCTCGCCGTTAACAGAAATACTGAAAACTGCATCGTTCAGACCGATTCGTTCAATAAGACCTTTTGTGATTACTTCTTCGCTCGGCATTTCAAATAATTGAAATTTCAATGAAGAACTTCCAGCATTAATTGCAATAATTTTCGCCACGATATGTCGCTCCTTTTAAATGCGGACTCGCATACGTCCTGTATGTTTAACCAGTGCAATGGGGACCATGGGGAAATATGTATCTCTTTTCCCTCCAGGATGCCAGCCTTTATATAACACCGATGCTAATCTAATGCCTGATGTGGTACACATTTATTGTGTGCAACTGGCATCATTTTATCTCTCAATTCCCCATTTAATCACTGTGCTTGCATGATTTCAAGGAACATTCAAAATTGGTATCGTTTACAGTTAAAATTAAATGTATTCCGACATTTCGGTGATTTCCATTTCTTATTTTCCATTACCCCTGCGGCTCTTCAGCTAAAACAGAACTTCCAATTAAAGACTCCAGACTAAATGCGGCAGCATCCTCTTAACACTCTCCGGAAGACTTATGCCAGCAGGTTTTAAGTCTGGACAGCTCCATTAATATTTTCTTCTCATTCAAATAGAAAAAGCATGATCCAGTTTGGGACCATGCTTTTTGCACTCTATATCTTATTTTCCCTGAACCAGGCATCCACCTGCTTAAGGATTCTCTCGACCTGTTCCGTTTTTGAAAGGCTCGGCATGTTTACAAGCAGGGCTTGCTTTGGAGCTGTGACCCCTTCACCCTTTTTCTGGAGGATAAAGACGCTTTTTGCGGCATTTTTATTTTTAAACAATGTTTCCGGGAGCTGGAGCAGGCCCTGGATGATGCTTGTCTTGCTTATATACGCCTTCAGTTTGTCCGCCTGTTCGCTTTCAAACAGGCCATTTGGCACAATCAGGAACAGATAGCCGCCTTCCTTAACATGGCGCATGCTCTGTTCCAGGAAAAGGTGATGGGCATAAGAATGGCCCTCGTCTGCCTTCAGCTCATAGTCCTGCGCCCTTATGTCGTTTGGATAATACCCCACCGGAAGGTCGCTGATGACTGCATCCACACTTTCAATGAACAGCGGCTCAAGGCTGTCCTGGTTATAGAATTGGATGGGGTGCTTCTGGAGGTTGGCATTGATGTAGGCAAGCTTAATGAGGAGGTCGTCCACATCTGACCCGACTGCTTCAATGCTTTTTCCTTCCTGCTGATTGATGACAGTCGTAAGGAGATTGCCTGTCCCGACCGCTGGATCCAGAAGGCGGAAAGATTTCGCCCCGACAAATTTATTCACCAGATAACCTGTCAGCATTCCGACAGCATCCGGTGTCATCTGGTGGTTTGGCTGCACATTTTCCTTCATGCCCTTTAAAATGGCCAGCTGAAACGACTTTCTGATATTCTCGCTTGTATATAGGTCAAGATTCAGCGACTCATAGCTTTTTTTCAGCCTTTTTACATTAAGCTCACTGAGTCCGTCCTGGAGAATGGACTCTTGAAAAATATTATCGCCTGTTTCTGCAAGCGCCTCTAAATATGTACATTGCAGCTCTTCCTGCAAGATCATAGCTGTTTCATTAAAGACTGAGAACAGTTCTTCTACGGGAGTGATACTCACTAATTCATTCCTCCTGCTAAAATATTATTGTCTTATTGTAACGGGGTTCCGGCAGGATCACAAGCCCGCCGCCTGCCATTCAGGAGATTAAGGAATACAGCCTGGGCATTCTTAAGGCATACAAAAACCCCGATTGCCCGGGGTTCTTCGAAGTTTATTCAGCTTGCCTTGCAGCTTCCACTGCAGCTTCGTAGTCAGGATGGTCAGTTGCTTCGCTCACATATTGGGCATAAACCACTTTGTCATTGGAATCAACAACAAATACTGCCCGTGCAAGAAGGCGGAGCTCCTTGATTGCTACTCCGTAAGCTTCACCGAAAGAAAGGTCGCGGTGGTCTGAAACTGTCTGCACATTTTCAATGCCGGCAGCTGCGCACCAGCGCTTCTGTGCGAAAGGAAGATCTACGCTGACTGTAAGAACTTTTACATTATCAAGCTTTGATGCTTCTTCATTGAATCGGCGCGTCTGAGCGTCGCAAACGCCTGTATCAATAGAGGGAACAACACTAATCAGTCTTACCTGGCCCTTGGAATCCGCAAGCGTTACCTCAGATAAGTCATTGGCAAGCACTTTGAATTCCGGAGCCTGGTCTCCTGCTTTCACTTCATTCCCCAGCAAAGTAACCGGATTTCCTTTAAAAGTAATTGATGCCATTGGTTTCTTCCTCCTTATTTTTCATATATGTACAGTGCAATCATACTTCCTGGAAAATCATTTTGCAATGAAAAGCCATTTATTCCGGCAATAGAAAAGGCTGTCTCCGGGGAAGAAGACCAGCCTTTTCAAACATCCATTTTAGAAGTCCAGGTCATGCTTTGGTCCATTGTATTCGTTCGAGCGGTTCTGGCTGCTTTGGCCTTCGCTCTTTCCATCCTGGCCGCTGTTCCCTGATCCGTTATTTTTTGACATCATCTGCTGGATCTTATCAACAGCCTGAGGGGCCAAATCAAGGATTTTTTCATATAGATGTGTGCTCTCGTCCAGATGGACCATTTTAACTCCGTGGGAACTTACGATTAAAAAAGCAATCGGCGTTATGGAAACTCCGCCGCCGCTTCCTCCGCCAAACGGATGCTTCGGTTTGCCTTCTCCCTCGCGGCCTGAACCTTCAAGCATGAACTCACTGCCGCCTGCTGCAAAGCCGAAACCGACCTTTGATACGGTAAGGATCACACTTCCATCAGGAGTTTCAACCGGGTCCCCGATGATTGTATTCACATCAATCATTTCTTTCAAATTTTCCATTGCGGTCGTCATCAAGCCTTGTATCGGATGATCAGACATAATAAACTTCCTCCTCATCTAAACGGATTTTGTTTTATTATCAGATAGCACGGATAACGGCTTTGTCCTAAAGTCCGGCATTCCGCCTTTCCAATATTTAATCAGTTTAATTCCTGCCAACATAGCTTGCCCGATGCGGAATTGAAACATACATGAAAAACGGGTTTGGGAAACTGCAGCCTGAAAATGGGGGGTCACCGACAAAACGGGCATGTCCCTCATCCTCATATAGTGGCTGAGAATGCCGACCAGGCTTCCTTTTGCAGACCAGATTATCCCTGCAAGGACAGCAGTGTGCGCCGCATCACCGATTCCGGCCAATGTATGCCATTCGATATCCCTGATTGCCACCTTTTTCAGAAATCGCCGGATGATCGTGTGGAGGCCAAATACATGGCGTATCAGCTCCTCGGCATCCTTGATACTGTTCAGGAAGTCCTCCGGCGTGAACTTTTTCCGGTCTTCCTGCTTCTTCTCCTCCTCCCGGCCGGCTTCCACTTTCTCTTCAACCACAATGGAAGGGGAGTCATCATCGATTTTTATCAGCGGAACCTGTATGTTATAGCGGATAAGCCCCAACCAGGCCCGGAACTTTATTGATATATGGTCATTGTCCTGGCCATGATAAAAGTTAAAGTAAACTGTTAGCTTTGAGAAAAGAAGAATAATGAGCAAAAGCAGAATGACTGCCGCTGCTGCTCCAAGGATCAGCCACCACATCCGATCACCCCCTATTAACAGGCTGGTGTATTTTTTCGCATTAGTCTCCTGCTAAAGATATCCAGACGCTAAATCTAGGCTTTCCTTTTGGGAAAAAAAATAAACCTGCCGGCAGCAGGCCGGCAGGCGATTCTTTCAATTATTCCTTATTTTCTTTCGTGAATGACGCTTGTATCGGCAAACAGGTCATGAAGCCCCTGTTTTTTCGGCAGAAAAGCGACAATGACATAGCCAATATAAATAGTGGCTGAAATGAAACGACCGATCCACTCCCTGAACAATATGGTGCTCCAGGACATTTCTTCATCTTTAAGACTGACTACTTTCAGCCCGAATATCATTTTCCCGAGCGTCTGCCTGAAATACTTTGTCATCAGGACAAAATAGGCATAAAAAATGATGCTTGTGACGATATTTGCGGGAGTGAAAATGCCGGAATCGGCAAGGGGAAGATCCGCCGCCCGAAAAATCGGATGCACGATAATGCGGTTAATGCTGCCTATGACAATGAGATCGGCCAGATACGCCCAGAACCTCATCCAGAAACCGGCAAAACGGACTGATGCCGCATGATCTTCATATGACGGGCTGGCTGGTGAATGATTGTCAGCAGGCAAATCCTTGTCCAAATGGCTGTCTAATGTGGTCATTTGCCATCCCTCCTCATTCTGAATACATGTACATCAGCCGCGGGGCATTCGGCTGTGACAACAGCTTCATCATGCCGGCCATTTCAATATCATCGCCCATCACTTTCCGCGCACCCATGCTGAACAAGGAGCCAAAGCCCATATTTTCCGAATAGCTGACTACCTGTGCACCCTTAAGCTTATGGTCTTTCTCCAGTTCATCTACAACATCTTCAAAGAAGCCGAAACCATCAATCAGGTCGAGCTCTTTTGCCTGGCGGCCGTCATAGATCCGTCCGTCGGCGATTTTCCTCACCTGATCTGCCGGGATGCCCCTTCCTTCTGAAATGACTTTAACAAAGCCTTCATAAGAATTGTCGATCATAGACTGGAGGATCTCCCGTTCTTCTTCCGTCATCTCCCTTGAAGGGCTCATAATATCTTTGTAAGGTCCGCTCTTGATCGTGACAAATTCTACGCCATACTTTTCGGCAAGCCCTGCATAATTATATCCCTGCATGATGACACCCAGGGAGCCTGTCAGGGTTTCAGGACTGGCATAGATTTTTTCAGCAGGTGCTGAAATATAGTAGCCGCCGGAAGCAGCCATGGACCCCATTGATATGTACACAGGCTTTTTCGCTTCCTTCTGGATTTCCACGATCTTATCATGGATCTCAGAGCTTTCCACTACACCGCCACCCGGGGAATTCACGCGAAGAATGACCGCTTTCACACTATCATCCTCTTTAACATGGTCCAGCTTTTTCATGAAAGATTTGTGGTTATAGCCGGGACTGGCAAACAGTGAGCTGGCATCTCCTGCATCCTGGATGGTCCCATCTACATTCAGGACGGCAATTTTCTTTGAACTGCTGCCCGGTTCAATGATTTCTTCAGAAAATGCTTCATCAACTGGAAACATATCCGCAAATGTGCTTTCGGCATTTCTAAATGCGAAAGTCGACAGCACACTAGTAATAATGGAGAAAAACAGCAGTGCAGCGGCTATTCCAAGAGCCGCCCATCTTTTCCCATTCATATCTTCTCCTCCTTTTTTTCCTTTTCCAAGTGTTAATACGCAATAACTTTTAAAATGTTTCAAAAACATGTACACTGATGACAATAAACGTTATTGCCGCAAAATACCAATCATACGCAAATATTATCATTTTGAATGGGAGGAATGAAAGTGACGCGCCGAAACTTATATTTTTACCATAAGAAAGATTCTGAAATGATGGAAAAAGCAGGCCATCTTTATGAGCTTGCCGAAAAATACGGCTTTACCATAGTCAATGACTTTAAACAGGCTAATATCATTGTGAGCATTGGCGGTGACGGGACATTTCTTCAGGCGGTCCGCAAGACCGGCTTCCGCGAGGACTGCCTGTACGCGGGCATCTCTACGACCGGCACATTAAGCATGTACTGCGATTTCCATATTGATGACACATCCAAGATGGTTGAAGCGATGGCCAATGAGCAGATTGAAGTCAGGAGATACCCGACGATGGAGATAAAGGTGGATGATGAATCCTCCTTCTATTGCCTGAATGAATTCAGCATACGGTCTGCGATCATCAAAACATTTGTTATGGATGTATTTATCGATAATCTCCATTTCGAAACCTTCAGGGGCGACGGGATGATTGTCGCAACTCCGACAGGCAGTACAGCCTATAATAAATCGGTCAATGGCGCCATCGTTGACCCTATGCTCCCTTGCCTCCAGGTCAGCGAACTGGCATCCCTGAACAATAACCGCTACAGGACACTGGGTTCTTCATTCATCCTGAGCAGCGGCCGCAGCCTGACCCTCAGAGTCATCCAGGACGGCAATGACCATCCGACAATGGGAATGGACAACGAAGCACTAAGCATCCAGCATGTCGAAAAAATTGAAGCCAAACTGAGCGGCAAACAAATCAAGACTGTCAAACTTAAGGACAACTCCTTCTGGGAAAAGGTAAAGAGGAGTTTTCTATAAAAAGGCCAAGATTGTCTGAACAAGTCATGTATCCCGATACCAGATGGGATACATGACTTCCTTTTTCTTCACAATCATGTATCCCAGGAGCCGGTTGGAATACTTGACTTCCTTTTTTTTCACACATATGTATCCCAGGTGCCTGATGGAATACATGACTTTCTTTTTTTCTCCAGCCCATAACATCAAAATACAGTTCGTCCCACAGCCAAAAAGGCTCTTTGGCGGCCCTGCAGAGGGACGTTCAAATCAGAAAAAGGAAGAGGCCGCGGCCTCTTCCTTTTTACATCCCCAGCCCTTTTCCATGCTTCCATTTCATATTGGCAAATAATTTCGTCCTGGACAGCGAGTAGACGGTCAAAGCAAGCCAAATGAACAAGAATGCAACCAGATGGGTCTTTGTGAATTCTTCACCATATACGAAAATGCCGAGCAGCAGTGTCAATGTCGGGGCGATATACTGCAGATAACCCAGCATGGAAAGCGGTATTTTCTGTGCCCCTTTGGCAAAATACAGAAGCGGGATCGCAGTGGCTGCCCCTGCACCGATCAGCAGGAGATCCGTTCCTGTGGAAATGGCCAGGAAGGACTGCTTTCCGGCTGCAAATAAATAAATCAGATATCCAAGTGCCAATGGCATGACAACCATCGTTTCGAGCGTCAGTCCAATGGCAGATTCCACCTTGATCAGTTTCTTTGCCAAACCGTAAAGGCCGAAAGATAAAGCAAGCACAACCGCAATCCATGGAAATCGTCCATAAGAGAGGGTCATGATAAGCACACCCGCTGCAGCCAGCAGGAAAGATACTGCCTGCACAGAGGAAAGCTTTTCTTTTAAAACAACTATTCCCAGAAGGACACTGACCAGCGGGTTGATATAGTAGCCAAGGCTTGCTTCAATCATTTGGCCGGAATTGACTGCCCAAATGTATATGAACCAGTTGCAGCTTATGAGCAAGGAAGCAATTGTCAAAGCGAGCATTTGCTTCTTGTTGTTCCGTATTCCTCTCAATGTCCGGACAAAATCCGGCCATTTCCTGGTCAGGACAAGTACAGCCAGCATAAAGATGAAGGACCAGAAAACCCGGCTGGCCAGGATTTCATCAGCACTCACATGATTGAGAAGCTTCCAGTAGATCGGCAGGATGCCCCATATCAAATAAGACAGCCCTGCGTACAGGGCCCCTTGTTTTACTTCAGTATCTGTCATTGTTGGTTAGCCTCGATTCTTTCTAATATCGAAATAAGTATAAAGCCAAAAGAAAAAAACTGGCAACCTATTCGTTTTAGCAGGATTCGCTCGTTTAAATCTGTCCGCGCTTATAAACGGTTTTTCCTCCTATTACTGTCTCATTGACTCGTGTACGGAGGAGTGCCTCCGGATCTTCTTCGAATATATTCCGGTCAAGGATTGTGAAATCAGCAAGATATCCTTCCTTGATCATTCCCCTGTCAACTTCATGGCAGATTGCATATGCGCTGCCTTTTGTATATAAGGAAACAGCTTCGTACATGGATAATGCCTCCTCTTTGATATAGGCAATCCTCCCGGGGTCATCGCTGCTGGTTCTTGTAACCGCCGAATGGATGCCGAGGAGCGGGTCAGCCTGCTCGATTGGCGCATCAGATCCGCCTGCACATGGGATGCCTTCATCAAGCAATGTTTTCCAGGCATAACAGTAATCCATATGCTCTTCACCGATCCTGCTGATGACCCACGGAAAGTCAGAAGCCAGGAATCTTGGCTGTATATCCAGTATAAGAGGAAGCTTTTTTGCCCTTGGAATGAGTTCTTTCCGCAGTATCTGTGCATGAATGAGCCGGTCCCTGCCTTTTCCTTTCAGCGGGTATTTTTCAATGCTGTTCAGTGACATTTCAAAAGCCCTGTCACCGATGGCATGTATGGCCACCGGCATATCCAGCTCCCTGGCTTTTTTCAATAGCCCGTCAAGCTGATCCTGTGTAAAAATAGCCACTCCTGAGGTTGAAGGATCATCCGCATACGGATGGCTCAGCAAAGCAGTCCGGCCTCCCAATGCCCCGTCTGAAAAAATCTTCATTGCACCGAATTCTATCCAATCATCTCCACCAAGATAATTTCCGCCCTCAAGCTTCATGTCATTGATTACCTCGTGATGGACGAGCAGGTGGGCCCGGAAAGGCAGTTTATCTTCACCAATGACCTCCTTGAAAGTCCTATAGGTCCCATGGAAACCGCCATAATAATTAAGATCCTCAGTATGTGCCCCTGTCAGGCCCAGCGCGTAGGCATCCTGGATGGCTGCACGCATTGCCGTCTCCAGATACTCCTTTGAAGCACCAGGGAGAATAGAGAAGATCAGCTCCTGTGCCTGGTCCTTCAGCAGGCCTGATGGAAGGCCTTCTTCATCTTTTTCAATGACTCCGCCTGGAGGGCAAATGGTTTCAGGGGTAATTCCGCCTGCTTCCAATGCTTTCGAATTGACTGCAATTGCGTGCCGGCAGATCCTTTTCAGGCAGACTGGATGTCCAGGGACTGCTTCATCAAGCTCCTTTGCCAGAATGGGGGCAGGGATGTCCCATAAATTTTCGTTCCAGCCCTCGCCAATGACCCAGCTGCCTTTTGAAAACTTCCCTGCATACTCTTTAACTGCCTCCAGCACTTGCGATTTTGAGGTATAACCAGACAGATCAAGCCTTATCAGCCTCTCCCCATGCCCAATCAAATGCATATGGCTGTCCACAAAACCGGGCAGCATCAGCGTTCCCTCAAGGTCCCTCATTTCAGAGGGTTTTACCGAGAAGTTTCTTTTCAAGTCTTCCAGCGGCCCTGCCCTCAGGATCTTTCCATTCTCCGTCATAACCGCTTCGGCTTTATGCCCTTCTTCCTGAAGGGTATATATATGTCCTCCATGCCATAGTGTCCGCATCTTCTTATTGCTCCTTTTCTTCCTAATTCTGCACATAAAAATCCTCTGTGCCTGCTGATCTGATTATATCTTCTTTCGGGACACAAAAAAACTGAGCTTTAAAAAAGCTCAGCGAAATCTTTTTTATAGAGGATCTCCCAGCTGGATACTAGCTGCGGGCAGCCTCCTCCATTTCTTTTTTCCTCAGCTCTACCCTGCGGATCTTTCCTGAGGTGGTTTTTGGAAGCTCTGAAAGAAACTCAACCCTGCGGGGATATTTATAAGGGGCAGTCAGCTCCTTTACATGCTCCTGCAAGGTATTAATGAGATCCGGCTTATCTTCCGCGATGCCATCCTGCAGGACGATAAATGCTTTGACGACTGCTCCGCGGATTTCGTCCGGGCTGGCCACGACGGCACATTCCTTGACGTACGGATGTTTGACAAGAGCATCCTCCACCTCAAACGGCCCGATTGTATATCCGGAACTGATGATAATATCATCTCCCCTGCCTTCAAACCAGAAATACCCGTCTTCATCCTTTTTCGCTTTGTCTCCGGTCACATAATATTCACCCCTGAATTGCATGGCGGTCCGTTCAGGATCCTTATAATAATTTTTAAATAACGCAGGGGTTTCAATATGGACGGCGATATCCCCCACTTCCCCAGGTCCGCATGCCTTTCCATCTTCATTGATGATCTCAACAGAATTGCCGGGAATCGGCTTTCCCATCGAACCAGGCCTAAGCTCCATCCCTTTTGTTATGCCGACCAGCAGGGTGTTTTCCGTCTGGCCGTATCCGTCCCGCACTTCAATATCAAAATGCTTTTTGAAAGCATCAATCACTTCGCGGTTAAGCGGCTCTCCGGCTGAGACTGCACTATGAAGATCCGGGAGGCTGTATTCAGCAAGATTGTCGACCTTTGCCATCAGCCTGTATTCTGTCGGGGTGCAGCAAAGAACATTGACTTTATAATCCTGAAGGAGTGCAAGATATTTTTTCGGCTCGAATTTTCCTGAATACACCAGTCCTGTTCCCCCAGAACCCAGCACAGAGAGGAAAGGGCTCCATATCCATTTCTGCCAGCCGGGGCCGGCAGTGGCCCAGACAGTATCCCCCTCCTTGATGCAAAGCCAGTTGGGCCCGGCGGCACGGAGATGTGCATATGCCCAGCCATGTGTATGTACAACTCCCTTAGGATTGCCCGTGGTACCGGAAGTATAGGACAGGAAAGCCATGTCGTCCCTGCTTGTTCCAGCAGTCTCCATGATATCAGAGGCTGCCTCCATCTTTTCATCCAGCGGAATCCAGCCCGGCACAGGCTCTCCAATCACAAATTTAGGCAGCGAAGCAGCTTCCGTAACACCTGCAAATTGCTCTGTAAACGGCGAAAAGCATACAATGGCTTTCACATCGCCATGATTGATCCTGTATTGGATATCTTTAGAGCGGAGCATCTCTGAACAGGGAATGACTACCAGGCCCATTTTAAGTGCCGCTATGTACGTCTGGTAAGCTTCTATAAGGCGCGGGACCATGATCAGGACTACATCCCCCTGCCTTAGGCCGTTTTCGGAGAAAACGTTTCCAATTTTATTGGCATTGGACAGGAGTCTGGAATATGTAATTTCCTTTCTTTCTCCTTCCCCGCTTTCCCACAGGATGGCAGTTCTTTCAGGAGCTTCTGCAAACTTTTCCATTTCAGAGACCAGATTATATTTTTCTGGCGCCAGCAGATCTTCACGCTTCATGTTATATGTCCTCCTAATCTGAAATTGTATCCTTATGGTTTATTATACATAATTTTTTAAAAATTTAAAAATGTATAACAAAAAGTAAAGGAGCAGGCTGTCAGCCTGCTCCCTTGTAGCCATATTATTTATTTTTCGATTAGCGTTGGAAACCTCCAAGCTGTTGTTCAGCCATTTGAACTAAACGCTTAGTGATTTCTCCTCCTACTGAACCGTTAGCACGTGAAGTTGTTTCAGCGCCAAGGTTAACACCAAATTCAGTAGCGATTTCGTATTTCATTGAGTCAAGAGCTTGCTGTACGCCAGGTACTAGAAGCTGGTTAGAGTTGTTGCTGCTTGCCATGTGATCTCACCTCCTTGTGAGTTTAGAATGTGTAGAATCACATGGCTTCATACAAATTTAAATTGGTAATGTTTTCATCATCCCGTTCGAATTTTCATTCTCCCTAGAAAAGATCGTCCTCACTTCCACTGCCTGCTTCATACGGCTTGATGTGAATAGTTTCAATATGCTCCACAGCTTTTGCAATAAGCGCATCAAAATCAACAAAACTTTCATAATATGCTGCTTTATCAAGCTTGGGCTTCGTTTTTGGAGAAGCCGGGACAAATACGGTGCAGCAGTCATCATATGGCAGGATGGATATGTCATGGGTGTCAATTTCCTGTGCAATCTCAATAATATCGGTCTTGTCCATTGTTATCAGCGGGCGCAGTACCGGTGTGCTTGTCACTTCATTAATAGCGTACATGCTGTCCAGTGTCTGGCTTGCAACCTGCCCGAGGCTTTCACCGGTAATGACTGCGAGCCCGCCATGCTTTTCCCGGACGAGATCCGTAATTTTAAGCATCAGCCTTCTGGTGGTTGTCATCGTATAATTTTCAGGCACCTGCTTTTGGATGAGCTGCTGGATTTCCGTAAAAGGAACAATGTGAAGGACCATCTGCCCTGTATATCCCGCCAGCTTTTCTGCCAGGTCAATCACCTTTTGCTTCGACCTTTCGCTGGTGAAAGGAGGGCTGTAGAAATGGACGGCTTCTACATCAAGCCCTCTCTTCATGGATAAATAGCCTGCGACGGGGCTGTCTATGCCGCCTGACAGCATGAGCATCGCCTTGCCGCCTGAGCCTGCCGGCATCCCTCCGGCTCCCTGGATATTTTCGCATGAGAGATATGCGGCTTCCGGCCTTATCTCAGCCTGGAGATTGATATCAGGCTGTTTCACATCCACTTTCAAGCCTTCCATATTCTTCAGGATATGTGAGCCAAGTGCATGGTTCAGTTCTCCGGTGTCAAGGTGAAAGCTTTTATCCGCTCTCCGCGCCGATACCTTGAAGGTATCTCCATCCTTGTATACCCGTTTTAAAAGTGCCAGGGCAGCTTCCTTGATTTTTTCTATATCCTTTTCCGTTTTTACAGCAGGACTGAAGGATTGGATGCCAAAAACCCCTTTGAGCTTCTCGATGATCTCGTCCCCATTTTCACCGTTAAGCTGGATGAACATCCTGTCCCTCTGGCCTTCGATCCTGACGGCTGGGTAGCTGTGCAGAACTTTTTTAATGCTTTTTTTCAGCTTCTCGACAAACTTCCCCCTGTTTCGGCCTTTTGTTGAAATTTCTCCATAGCGGATTAATATGCGGTCATAATTCATTTATTTCATTACCTTCCTTAACTTTTTCGCTGTTTCTTCAATTGCCTGCAGCACAGCTTCTGCTTCCTCTGCTGTATTATCATAAGAAAGGCTGATCCTGATGCTGCTTGCTGCATCCTCCTCAGGAATGCCCATTGCCAGCAGTGTCTTGCTGACTGATTTCTTCTTCGAGGAACAGGCGCTGGTGGTGGAGACATATATATTTTTTTCCTCAAGGCTATGCACAAATACTTCTGCCTTCAAGCCTGGTGCAGAAAAATTAAGAATGTGCGGGGCCGAGCCTTCAAGCGGTGTATGGACAGAGATCCCTTCAATGGATTCCAGTCCTTCCCTCAGCAAACATTTAACCCTATTAAGCTGCTCCAGTCCGATCCTGTGCCTCTCAAGGCTGATTCTGAGCGCCTTGGCCATACTGACAATTCCAGGTACATTCTCTGTACCGCTCCGCTGGTTCCATTCCTGGCTTCCGCCTGAAAACAGCGGTGAAAGCTTGACGCCTTCCCTGATGTAAAGGACACCCGTGCCCTTTAAACCGTGGAATTTATGGGCAGAAATGGTGCAAAGGTCTATTTCATTTTCTTGAAAATCAAGCGGCACCTTTGCAATTCCCTGTACATGATCCACATGGAAAAGCACTTTCGAATAAGACTTGAGCATTTTGCCGATTTCAGCAATCGGCTGAATGGTGCCAACCTCATTATTAACATGGATAACACTCACAAGAATTGTATCATGGCATAGGGCAGCCTCTATGTCCTCCGGCCTGATTCTCCCATCCTCGTCTACAGGGATATACGTAACGCGGAAACCGAGCTCTTTCAGCTGTTCAAAGGCTTCTGCTACTGACGAATGCTCTGATTCAGTCGTAATAAGATGGCGCCCCCTGCTTTTATGCATCATGGCAGTCCCTTTTACAGCCAGATTATTGCCTTCAGTTCCGCCCGAAGTAAAGAAGATTTCCTTCTGGCCGGCTCCCAGGAGCTCGGCAATCTGCAGCCTGGCTTGTGACAGGAGCTTTTCTGCCCTGCCGCCGATTCCATGCAAAGACGAGGGATTGCCAAAGTAATCTAAGGCCACCTTATTAAATGAATCCAGCACTTCTTTATATGGTTTAGTTGTTGCACTATTATCAAAGTAAATCATGGGTCTTCCCCTTCCTTGAAAAACCGTTTAGCCAATAGTAAATCTTATCATACTGGGACAATGTTTTCATCTGCATAATCTTTTAGTTTTCTTTTGGAAGCCAAAAGCAGAACAGAGGCAACAATAAAAATCTGAATGTTTTGACTGTAATTCCATTCGACAAATTTCTCACTTCCTGTGTTAGTATGTTAAATGTTCTAAACATTTCGATAGACAGTCATGGAGGTTTGTATGAATAATAAGAGCCTATCCAGCAGGGAAATAATCGCAATAGGACTGATGCTTTTCGCTCTTTTCTTTGGCGCAGGGAATATGATTTTCCCTCCATATCTCGGGCAGGAATCTGGTGTCAACATGGGAAAAGCCATCATTGGATTTCTCATAACCGGTGTCGGCCTCCCGCTTTTGGGAGTCATCAGCATAGCCAAAGCTGGGGATCTCCGAACGCTGGCTGGAAGAGTCCACCCTTTATTCGGGGCTGCCTTTACATTGCTTTTGTATCTGGCCATCGGCCCGCTATTCGGGATTCCGAGGACCGGAACCGTTGCCTACGAAATTGGCATCACTCCGTTTTTGCCTGATACCGTTTCTAAATATGGGATGGCGCTGCTTTTTTATACCATTATCTTTTTTACCGTCACAGCTTGGCTTTCAATGAACCCTTCTAAGCTTGTAGACCGGATCGGAAAATTATTTACTCCGATTCTCCTTGCTATATTGGCCATTCTGGCTGTAAAAAGTATAATCACCCCTTTAGGTGAGCCAATGGCTCCAAAAGGCGCATATGCCGAGACCCCTTTCTTTAAAGGATTTATCGAAGGCTATTTGACCATGGACGCTATCGCCGCCCTTGTTTTTGGCATAGTTGTGATTGGTTCAATAAAAGAAAGAGGGATCAGCAGTTCAAAACAGATTGCAAAAATATGCATCTATTCCGGACTTATTGCTGCCGCTGCCCTTATGCTCGTTTACCTTTCGCTCGCATACATCGGGGCATCCGGTGAAGAATCTATTGGATTCCAGGATAACGGGGGAGCGCTTCTTTCCGCCGCCGCTTCCCGTCTTTTCGGATCTTTTGGCGCTGTCATCCTTGGGCTGGCCATTACTTTTGCCTGTCTTACCACTTCTATTGGACTCGTCTCATCCTGTGCGCAATATTTTTCAAAAGTTGTGCCAAGCATATCTTACAGGTCATTTGTGCTGATTTTATCCTTATTCAGCATGATGATCGCCAATATCGGCTTGACACAGCTCATTTCTGTATCTTTGCCAATGCTCACGATGATCTATCCGCCCGCAATCGTACTGGTATTGCTTTCTTTTCTGCATCATGCCTTTGGAGGCTCCAGAGCTGTATATGCAGGAGCCCTGATACCGGCGGGGCTGATCAGTACCATTGATGCAATAAAGGCAGCGGGGGCAGATACCCGGATTTTTTCAGACATGCTGGGATTTCTTCCTCTCTATTCAGAAGGACTCGGCTGGGTCATTCCAGCCGTTGCCGGGGGACTGCTCGGCCTGCTCATTGCCGGAAGGGGCAAAAAGACAGCAAAATAGCCTGGCCAATTATTTTCCTAAAATAAAAAACCAGATCTGCCAAAGCAGATCTGGTTTTTTATGCATTTTCTTTTTCGCCGATCATATCTTCTATTCTTTTCAAAGCTCCTGGCTCAATCTCTTCAATAGATGAAGCGGCCTGCTCCAATGCCTCTTTATAATTGTAATTCCTGAATGAATCCTCCGCTTCCCTCAGTGCTTTAGCGATGGAAGGATATTTGCTGCGGTACCTGTTTCCATACTGGATCACCTTTTCAGCCAGCTGGACGGTTTCAATCATTTCAGCCGTGCTGTCTGCAGCTTTATCAACTGTCATGACCGCTATTTCCAGATACTGCTGGACAGCAGGTATATCAAGGGGCTTCTCATCAAGCTTCTCAATGACATTTTGAATGCTTTCCTTCGTATCTTCCATTAAATACCGGTAGTTTTGGGACAGTCCCGGTATATTGCTCTTTGATACGAGCCTGATGGTTTCAGACAGCTTTTTGCTGATTTCCTTTACCTTCTCCCGTGCCGCAAGCTCGTCCTTCCTCAAGGCCTGCAGTTTTTCGGCAAAATGCACCTGCTCTTCTGACAGTGCTTCCAGTTCATTTTTAATATATTCCAATTCTTCACCAAGTACCGAATGGGCTGAGCTTTGATTGCTGATTTTATGCTCAAGTATTTCGAAGCGTTTGAAGAGCTTGGTCAGCTTCGTTTCCAGCAGGCTGTGTGTTTCCTCGTCCTTTTCCTGGAGATGGTAGCTTTGCTGTACGATGCCGAGCTCTTTCTTCAGCATAAAGTTTGCATCTTTGGCATTGTACAATTCAGTACGGACCTTTTCATCATGCGATTGGATGAACTTCCTCGCATACACTTCTTTTTCAAGCAGATCATAGAGCGCATCGATTCTCTGCTTGATATCCTCAAGGCCCTCATGCGCTTCACCGGTCTCTCCCCGCTCAATCATGGCGAGATATCCTGCAGCCTCTTTTTCTAATGACTCAGTTTCCTTGTCCACTTCTACATGTTCAAGCATATATCCCTGCTGCTCCATTTCACGGAAGCCTTCTCTCACCTCGAGAAGCTGGGATGGGATATTGGACCCGGCATCCACCAGCAAATCGGGGATAGCTTCCATTTTCTTTTGGATGCTGTCCAGCTGGGTCTGGATGGTCAGGACGATTTCCCTGGCCTGAAGATAGTCGCCGTTTGCTGTCCGGTCCTCAAAGTCCTGGAACTTCGCAAAAGCTTCATCAAGCTGGATGCCAAGGATGGTTTCAGCCTTTCCATAAGTATGCCGGTGGGCAAGCAGCGCCTTTTTGCATTCCCTGTACAGATCTTTGAGTCCGTCGATCTCGGTGCGGTTTTTTTCTTCGCTTCCGACCAGCTCATTGATTTCAGCAAGAAGGGATTTGATTTTATCCTCTATGCCTGCAAGGCTTTCCTCGATTGCCTGCTGAACTTCCTTTGCCTTCTTAAAGCGGTAGCGGTCGATATATTCCTCAGCATCAAACAGCAGCTCCTCCACTCCAGGAAGCTGCCCGGTAACGATATCGTCCCACTCATTCCTCCAGCGTTCGAAGAGCTCCTCTGTCTGGCCAGTCATATTCAGCTGCTTCACTTTGGACATTTCGTCGAGGACCGGCCTGTCCGTTATGTCCATTTTCCAGCCTTCCAGCCGGTCTATTTCTTTATAATATTTCTTTTTCATTAGATAACCCGTCAGAAATAGTGCAATCACGATCACTATTCCTCCAATTATGTATTCCATTGAAAGCCCCCTGTTCTGCTGCCGAGCTGATAACTGATAGATATATGTAAAAAAAACTTGAAATATGCAATTCAATGTTTTTATGATACCATGTAAACGACAATTTTTGACTATTAATTTAATTTTTTTTGAGAGAAACTTGCTATTATAACCCGCTTGCCGTTTTTGTGCAAAACCCGGGATTCAAAATTGACTGATCCAGTGCTCCCAATTGAAGCATGAACTTGCTTTCCCTCCAGAAAACTGGAACCTGACGTCTTTTAGCCCGGCACCTATAATTGAACAATACGTTTTGCCGCATTACAAATAATTCGCATTTTTAAATTTCGACAGAATGGAGCGATGCCCTATGCTAAGGGATGGACATATACATACACCTTTTTGCCCCCATGGTTCGAAGGATGCTTTTGAAGAGTATATAGACAGGGCCCTTTCGCTCGGTTTTGCAGAACTGACCTTCACTGAGCATGCCCCGCTCCCCGATGGGTTCACAGACACAGCCCCTGCACGGGACAGCGCCATGCAGGCAGATGATCTGGAAGCCTACTTCGAGGAAATCAGCCGTGTAAAAGCTCTCTACAAAAATAAAATCAAGATCAACGCAGGGCTTGAAGTGGATTTTATAGAGGGTTTTGAAAAAGAAACAGGCAGCTTCCTCTCGAAGGTCGGGCATCTTCTGGATGACAGCATTCTTTCGGTCCACTTTTTGTATTATGATTGGCAATATGACTGTGCAGATTACAGCCCGGACGTCTTCTGTTCCATGATCAGCCGATACGGCTCCACAGAGGCTGTTTATAGAAAATATTACGAAACGGTCAGAAAGTCGATAGCAGCTGACCTGGGTCCATATAAGCCAAAGAGGATCGGCCATATTTCACTGATCCATAAATTCCAAAAAAAATATCCTGCCGGCTTTGAAGACAAACAGGAGATTTCAGATATCCTTCAGTTGATGAAACTCCACGGATACGCACTGGACTGCAATGGGGCCGGCACCGCAAAACCGCTCTGCCGGGAGCCTTATCCGCCGGAATGGGCATCTTCGATGGCCAAGTCCCTTGGCATTCAGCTCGTCTATGGTTCGGATGCACACCAGGCGAAAGAACTGGGTCAGGGCTTCAGCAGTTTCCCCTTTGAAGGCTAATTGGCCATGACGACTTCCCTTGCAGCATGTTCCAGGACGGCTCCGTCAATCCAATTATAGATTTCAATTAAGTATTTATCTGCGAAATATCTTTCGTTTGGAAAAACGTGAAGCACCTCTGACACATACTGCATATTTAAAAATGGCATCGACAACAGCCCTTTAAACTGGATGATTAAATAACTGGGGTGCTGAGAGCGGAATTCCTTCGCTCTCATCCCGATTTCAAATACTTTATTCAGATAATATTTTTCCTTCATCAAATAGGTCGACATGATTTCCCTCACCACCTGGGAATCAAGCGAAACTTCCCTCAGGATAAACCTGGTCAGATGAATATTCCGGCTATGATACATCAGGATATTTTCTGAAATGATCTTCAGGGCAGCCGCTGCCCCCAGGTGCAAGCAGGAAAAACCCTTCTCTATTTCGGCAATATATCCCTCAAAAAATTCCGTGAAACAGTGTTCCAGCAGACCATGTTTATTGTGAAAATAATAGGCGATATTGGCGGCATTCACCTTAGCTTTCGCGGCTATATCACGTATGGATGTACCGGTGAATCCGTTTGTATTAAAAAGGGAAATCGCTGCAGCAACAATGGCATCTTTCGAATTTTTTTTCATCATCCTACCTCGCTTCTTAAATTCCCATTGGCACAACGCAATATGAATGGATATACAGGGACTGGACAGCAGAAAGTGATCAACCTCGCATATCTGTGCAATTGCCTTTCTTAATTAAACATTCTTTTTATTTTCCGGTTGTCCTTTTAAAAAATATCGACAAAGTCTCCTCTTTTTCACCCGGATTTGATAGAATGAATAATAATTCTCGGAATAGTGGAGGGAAACACGTTGTTTAAAGTCGAAACATACAGCGAAGACCGCAAAAAAAATTATGCATTATTAAATAAACAGCTCCATGCTCTTTTGGAGGGCGAACCAAACCGCATTGCAAATCTGAGCAATGCAGCAGCACTTCTGAACCAATTTCTTGATCGCATTAACTGGGCCGGCTTCTATACCATGGAGGGCGGGGAACTGGTACTCGGTCCTTTCCAGGGACTCCCGGCCTGTGTAAGGATTCCGCTTGGAAAAGGCGTCTGCGGCACTTCTGCCCAGAAGCGCGAGACATTGCGCATTGAGGATGTCCATGCATTCCCTGGGCATATCGCCTGTGATGCAGCATCCCAATCAGAAATTGTAGTTCCCATCATAAAGGATGGAGAAGTATTCGGTGTCCTTGATATTGATTCTCCTGAAAAGAACCGCTTTGACGAAATCGACCAGCAGGGCCTCGAAGACTTTGTTGATACACTTGTCAAACATCTATAAAACAGCAGCAAAAAAGCCTGATCCTTTTGGAATCAGGCTTTTTTGCTGCTGTTTTCTTACAGCTTCTGTCCGCCGGCAGATCCGTTAATAGAGTAGCTTACCGTGATACCTGCATTTAAAGACTTTGAGACAGAGCAGTATTTATCCTTTGAAAGCTTGATGGCCCTGACCACTTTTTCTTCCGGAAGCTCCCCTTCTAACGCATAGTGGATGTGGATATCGGTGAACCTTTTCGGATGCTCTTCAGCCCTTGTCCCTTTAATGTCCATATGGAAGGAAACTGGCTCAAGCCGCATCTTTTTCAGGATGGACACAATATCAATTCCCGTGCAGCCTGCCGCCGCGCCCAACAGCAGCTCTGTCGGCCTTGCCCCGGCATTCTCTCCCCCGGCTTCCCCGGATGCATCCATCACAATTTTATGGCCTGAAGGTGCAGCCCCCGCAAACGCCATGTTTCCAGTCCATGTTACCGTCATATCCATGATATATCCTCCTTTTTGGTCACAATCTTTCTTTTTATATTCTTCCGGCAGGAGGTCGGGGGCATTCAATTATTTTTGCCGCTGCTCTGTAAAGCTCCATTCTTATTCTATTGAAGAAAAGGCCTGCTCCAAGTCATCCCGTATATCTTCCCATGCTTCAAGGCCGGCAGACAGCCTGAGCATAGTGTCCGTTATCCCCATTTCCTCCCTCGTTTTCGGCGGGATCACCGAGTGTGTCATGGTGGCAGGATGCTGGATAAGGGTTTCTGCATCTCCCAGGCTTACAGCAATTTTTATGAATTGAAGCTGGTTCATGAACTTTTGGGCCGTCTCCTTCGTGCCAGTAATTGAAAAAGAAAGGATCCCGCCTCCGCTCCTCATTTGCTTTTGCATGACAGGATAATCTTTATGCTGCGGATCGCCAGGATAATAAACGTCCGTTACTTTTGAATGTCCCTTTAAATATGCGGCCAGCTTTTCCGCGTTGCTGGTATGGCGATCCATCCTGACCGGCAAAGTCTTCAGCCCCCTCAAAAGAAGCCAGGCATCAAATGGGGAAATAACACCACCGATATCCTTTTGGGTTGTAAAGGAGATTTCATCCATCAGCTCTTTCCTGCCCGCAGCAATGCCGGCAATCACATCTCCATGCCCGCATATATATTTAGTTGCACTGTGGATAACAATGTCGCAGCCCAATGACAGCGGATTTTGCAGATACGGCGAGCAGAAGGTATTATCCACTATAACCTGGATTCCCTTTTCCCTGGCAGCCTCCACGGCCATTTCCAGATCAACGAGTTTCATAGTCGGATTGATTGGCGTTTCAATATAAAGACAGGCAGTCTCCGGCCTGATTGCCCCCAGCAGCTGCTCCTTTGATTCCATCAAAGAAAAATCATGATTGATATTGTATTTCTTTTTCATCAGCTGAAGAAGGCCAAAGGTACACCCATACACTCCCTGTGAGCATAATATATGATCCCCTGCCTTTGTCAGGGCAACCAGCACCGCTGAGACGGCAGCCATCCCCGAACTGAAGGCCAATGCAGCCTCAGCCTGCTCGAGGGCAGCCATCCTTTCTTCAAGAACAGCAACAGTCGGATTGCCGAGCCGTGAATAGATATATCCTTCTTCCTCTCCAGAAAACCTCCGTTCTCCCTGTTCTGCATGATCGAACACGAACGTGGAGGTTTGAAAAATCGGCGGTGCCAGACTCCCTTTAAACTCCCGGGCATCATACCCTTCATGGATCACTTTTGTCTCGAACTGCATATTCTTTTTCTCCATTGTATATCCCCCTTGAGTTGAAAGCGTTTACAATATTCTATGTTTACAGGATATGTTATTTTTCAGTTTTTGCAAAGCAATTTGAGTGCTGAAAGAAAAGGAAAAAAGACAGGCTTGGCTGGCCTGTCTTTAAGAAATGCTGAATCCCTGGACCACAACCTGGTTTTTTCCGGATTCTTTTGCTGTATACAAAGCTTTATCAGCCCGCTTGAACAGGCGCGAATATGAATCCTCCCTTTCCACATTCCAGTGGGACACCCCGCAGGAAATGGTAACAACGGGATTCGTACTCTCAGAGACCTTCCTGACAATCCGTTCTGCAATTGCAACGCCCGTTTCCAGGGAAATAGAAGGCAGATAAACGGCAAGCTCTTCCCCTCCCCATCTGGCGGCAACATCGGTGCTGCGGATGCTGTTCACAATAATCCCGGCCACCTGGACAATGACTTCATCACCGACCTGATGGCCGTATGTATCATTGACAGATTTGAAATTATCTATATCAACCAGGATAAAAGCACCCTCAGCATCCTCGCTTAAGGACTGATGTATCCTTTCATCCAGATAATTCCGGGAATAAAGCCTGGTCAGGTGGTCTGTGACGACCATCTTTTCAAGCTCCTCTCTCAGCATTGAGTTTGTAAGGGCCAAAGTGGAATGGTGAATCAGGGACTGAAGAAGCTTAAATGTCTCAAATGAAAAATGATAAGGATCGCGGTGCAGGATAAGGGCAAATCCTTTCAGGACACCAGACTGGGACATCGGGACCGCCATGACTGATTTGAACTGCTCGGCCAGGGCATCGTTCTGGAGGTCAAGCTCGCCAATGAACAGGCTATCCTTATCCTGCCTGATCTTTTCTTTAATATATTTTATATAGATGCCGGATTCCCTTGTCCGGAAGAAAGAAGTGCTTCCTTTTAGAATGCTGACCTGTTCGGATTCTTCAGATAAAAGGACAAAGCCTGCCTCTTCCGCATCAAAGGACTTGATGATCTGTTCAGCCATATAGGTCATTGTTTCCGTCAGCCTAAGATTGGAATTAAGCTGGTGCGAAGTCTCATTTATTAGCTGGAGGTCGGCAATCAGCCTCTTCGACTGGTGATACAGCTGGGCGTTCTCAAGTGCACCGCCTGCCGTATTGGCGAGGATGGAAATGAATTCGACTTCGCTTTCAGGAAAGACCAGTGCATTCGGTGCAATGACCTGGAGCACGCCATACACACCCTGCTTTCCTTTTAGAGGGGCATAAAGGACAGACCTCTTCTCCGAAATCGAATCCTCAAACTGAATGGCGCCTGTGACATATGCCTGCATGGCCGCAATATTCTGACTGTCATATTTAAGATCTTTTAAAGGGAGATCCCCATGGCTGTTATTGTCATGGGACAGCATTAGATAATAGGTAAAGTCAGGATATACTTCCTGAAGGGTTTTAATGATCTCTCCGAGAACAGCATCCATATCCATTGAGGAATGAAACTGCTCTGTAACGCGAAAAAGCTGCTTGTAGCGCTTTTCCCTGGCTGAGATCCCCCCGAGTTCCCTGGCCTTCATAATGAAGGCGGCACAGGCAGCGCCGAGCTCCCTAAGGCTTTCTTCAGTCAAGGGTTCCGGCAGCCCGTTCAGCTCAAGGATTCCCAGATCCATTGACCTGGCAGAAAGCGGAACCTGGCAGCACGCGGAACCCCTGAGGCCCGCTTTCCCTGACGGCTGTCCATCCTGCCCATATCTCACAGCTGAGGAATCTGTACTCCTGACGGTGCCTCCGGGATCCCGATAGCAGGCTTCGGAGGCTTCAGCAGACTCTTTGACCGCTTCAAGCATTTGCACAATTAAAGAATCAGACTGAATAAATCCGTCATCTGTATCAATCAGGTCAAAAAAGCGGCTTTTCAGGCATAATATTTTCTGGCTTTTGAGCATTTCCATATTCATCACCCTATTTACCCAGTTCATATAGGCATTCTCATATAAATGCCGTTTTACAGCGTCCTGCCGGAGGCAATCCTCAATCCTCCATCAAGCAGGATAAGCCATGAAGAATGATCGGCTGTGAGGGCATGGATGCTCTCCGGCCTGCCTGCTTCATTGAAGGCTACTTCATATTGGCCCTCCGTTTCAAGAACGGTATGATTTGAAGTCTTCCTTACTTCAAAAGGCTCGCCATCCGAAGTGATGGTGCCCCGAAGGCCCGGTTCACGGTCCTGCACTTCCAGGTCCCGATCCAGATAAACCCAGTCTCCATCCAACTCAGCCCAGAAGCCGGCACCGTCACGATCAACCGCCAATTGCTCAGGGGCATTCTCCAGGGGTGCAGATTTGATCAGGCGAAACTTAAAATCATTGTCTTTTTCTACCTCATAAAGGGCCAGCACATGGTCCTCTTTTTTTTCATCATATAAAACAACGAGGGGGTCGCCTTCGGCAGTGCCCTCCTTTATGACCAGGGCAAGCGGGCTCCCTGTCCCGCTCACTGGCTTAAAATACTGGAAGTACATGGCAGCAAGGGCCACGACAGCAAATGCCAAAGCCAGAAAAAGGCGGACGTTTTTTTCCTTCTTCGTTTCTCTCAATTTCATCAACACTTTTACGAGAATTAATTAAGACTATTATACCACAGGAAAATTCTCCCCGTTATGATATGATAAAAATATTTTCCAGTAAATTGCCCTCTATGCCTGCATAATGAGATAATAAAAAGGATGAGGCAGGAGCACTTATTCCAGGAAAAGCAAAACATGCCTTGACATAAACTTTATAAAAATTATATAATATCCTTTGTGTAAAATATCGCAGCAAATGTGACACTTTAGGTGATCATTTTGTTCCTCAAATAAGGCACCGCTTCCCATCTCTTTTGAGGCGGAAAGCACGGGTTTGAGCCCAAAATGCCGGTAAGCATGGCGTTTTAGCCTTTTATTCGAAGGGGTACTGTGTAACCCGCTGCTGCTAGGGCGAAGGTACATGAAAACAAAATGAGCTTAATGATCGTACGCATCTGTTTTTATTTTACAACAAAATAAAAACACAAGGAGGAGTCATTCATGGCTCGTTATACAGGTCCAAGCTGGAAACTATCCCGCCGTCTTGGAATTTCTCTAAGCGGAACTGGTAAAGAATTAGAAAAGCGTCCTTACGCTCCAGGACAACATGGTCCAAACCAGCGCAGAAAAATTTCTGAGTACGGTTTACAATTACAGGAAAAACAGAAACTTCGCCACATGTACGGAGTTACTGAGCGTCAATTCCGCAACCTATTCGACAAGGCCGGCAAAATGGCTGGTAAGCACGGTGAAAACTTCATGGTTCTTCTAGAATCACGTCTTGACAACGTTGTTTACCGTTTAGGTTTAGCTCGTACTCGCCGTCAAGCTCGTCAGCTTGTAAACCACGGCCACATCATCGTTGACGGAGGACGCGTTGATATTCCTTCATACCGCGTTCAGCCTGGTCAAACGATCACATTGCGTGAAAAGTCACGCGGTCTTGACATCGTTAAAGAAGCAATCGAAGTAAACAACTTCGTTCCTGACTTCTTGACTTTCGATGCTGACAAACTGGAAGGTTCATTCACTCGTCTTCCTGAGCGTTCTGAACTTCCTGCTGAAATCAATGAAGCTCTTATCGTTGAATTCTACTCTCGTTAATCGGGAAAAGCACAAGAAAGCACCTGCCTTTTGGCTGGTGTTTTCTTTTTGCTATCTAAACAGAAAGGTCCGCCTCCTGCTGGAAGCGGACCTTTCTGCGGTTTAATATCTGATAAGGAAATATTTCTTTTTGCCTCGGCGGATGATTGTGAACTGGCCTTCAATGCGGTCTTTTTCTGTAAGTTCATAATCTGTTGCTGTAATTCTTTCCCCATTTACATAGACGGCGCCGTTTGATACATCTTCCCGGGCCTGGCGCTTGGATGGAGAAATCTTGGCAGCCGTCAGCAAATCGACGATGCCATTCTCTTCGCCTGTCGGCTCATAGGATGGCACATCCTTGAAACCTTGGGTGATTTCTGATGCTGTAAGGTTTTTGACATCGCCGCTGAACAGTGCGGCAGAGATTTTGATTGCCTGTTCAAGCGCTGCTTCACCATGGATCAGCTTTGTCATCTCTTCAGCAAGCGCCTTTTGCGCTTTGCGGAGATGAGCTTCCTCAGCAAGCGAATTCTCAAGCGCCTCTATTTCTTCCTTTGGAAGGAAAGTGAAGTACTTCAGGTATTTGATGACATCGGCATCAGCGGTATTGATCCAGAACTGATAGAACTCATATGGAGAAGTCTTTTCAGGATCGAGCCAGATTGCCCCGCTTTCCGTTTTGCCGAATTTAGTGCCATCTGCCTTTGTTACAAGCGGAATCGTAACACCATAGCCTTTGGCACCTTCAGGCATCATCTTGCGGATGAGCTCAAGCCCTGTCGTGATATTGCCCCACTGGTCACTTCCGCCGATCTGCATTTTGCAGTTATGCTTCTCATAAAGATGAAGGAAATCCATTGCCTGCAGGATGGTATAAGTAAACTCCGTAAAAGAAATACCCGTATCAAGACGTGAAGCGATAGTATCCTTTGCGAGCATATAATTGACACCGACATGCTTTCCATAATCCCTCAGGAATGTAACAATGTCCATGGAGCCTGCCCAGTCATAGTTGTTGACCATAAGGGCACCGTTCTCACCCTCGAAGCTGAAGATTTTCTTCAGCTGCTGCTGGATGCTGCTGACATTATGCTGGATGGCTTCCAGCGTCTGCAGTTTGCGCTCCTCGCTCTTTCCGCTTGGATCTCCGATAAGTCCTGTGGCACCGCCGACAAGCACAATCGGCCTATGGCCTTCATTCTGAAAACGGCGCAATGTTAAAAACGGCAGCAGATGGCCGATATGCATGCTGTCAGCCGTCGGGTCAATCCCGCAGTATAGCGAAATCTTCTCTTTTTTCAGCAGCTCCTCTGTTCCCTCTTCATCTGTCTGCTGGTAAACAATGCCTCTCCATTTTAAATCCTCAAGCAAACTCATCATTCTTCCTCCATTCATTTCTTTAAACGCCGGCAGCCTCCGTCGGAAAAAACAAAAAAGCGCCCCTGCAAATATGCAGGGACGCTTGACAGCGCGGTACCACCCAAATTGAGGACACAGCTGTCCTCCGCTCTTTTCCTGATAACGGTTCAACCGTCCATTGCTACTACTGCATACGCAGATTCACAACAGAAGCTCCGGGAGGTAATTCATCCTTCTGCATGCACCGGCTCACAGCACCCGCCGGCTTTCTGAAACAGAGACAGAAGCACTACTCATTCCCATCAAAGCAGCTATTCAAATACATAAGATAATACAAAAGTTTTACCATAAAGAAAGGGGGTGTGTCAAATCGAAATGCGGAAAAGCCTTGTTCAATTAAGGAACGCAGGCTAAAAACGCCACGTCCTGTGGCAACGCCTGCATGACCCGCGTCCTGCGGGCCCAGCATAAGGCGCTTTGGAATTGAAGGCGTTCTTTGCCTTCGGTTCCAAAGTGACTTATGACTCGAGCACCTAGGAGCCGGAGCTGGACAATCGAAATGCGGAGGCGGCTTGCCCAGAGCCGACAAGCATAAGACGCGCAAGAATAAAAGGCGCTCTTTGCCTTTAATTCTTGCGTGGCTTATGACTCGAGGCTCTAGCCGCTGGAGCTGGACAATCGAAATGCGGAAAAGCCTTGTTCAATTAAGGAACGCAGACTAAAAACGCCACGTCCTGTGGCAACGCCTGCATGACCCGCGTCCTGCGGACCCCAAGCATAAGACGATCAGGACGGAAGGTTGTTCTTTAACCTTCTGGCCTGATTGGCTTATGACTCGAGGGGCTAACCCCCTAACCAGGGCACCCTGAACTGCAGATATTTGCGAGTTTTCAACTATATTTGCGGGTTTTTCAATATATTTGCGACATTTCTGATATATTTGCGAGTCTCACCATATATTTGCGAGTTTCCCCATATATTTGCGACCTCCTTTTAAGAAGCCTCCCTCCATATTAAAAAACTTACAAATCTGCCGCCTGATAAAAAAGGAAATTTCAGAAAAATGTCAGTGCTTGTCAAATGGCGCCTGGGTTTGTGCTATAATGTATGTGGTTTTGGGGGTTTATAAAATGAAGGGGGAAAAACATAATTTGAACAATAAATTCAGGTCCTGGCTAAGCCTTTTTACAAATAAAAAGACAGTAAAAGGCGCTTCTATTACCTATCAAGTCGTGTGGAATTTAACTCTTCTGTTCATTATACTCGTTGTTCTCGGAGGAGCTTTTGCAGGAGGAGTGGGTGCCGGGTATTTTGCCTCCCTGGTGAAAGATGAGCCGATCCGTTCCTATGAGAGCATGAAGAAAGATATATACAATTATGAAGAAACATCAGAGCTTTATTTTGCCGATAATGTCTACCTCGGAAAGCTCCGCACAGACCTTGAACGGGAGGAAGTAAAGCTTGAGGATGTATCAGAATATCTGAAGGACGCAGTCATTGCGACAGAGGATGAATATTTTTATGAGCATGATGGTGTTGTGCCAAAAGCAATTCTGCGCGCACTCTACCAGGAAGTATCAAACAGCGCTGTACAAAGCGGCGGAAGCACCCTGACACAGCAGCTGATCAAGAATCAGATTCTGACAAATGAAGTGTCATTCGAGAGGAAGGCAAAAGAAATCCTGCTCGCGCTCCGGCTCGAAAAATTCTTTGATAAAAAAGAAATCCTTGAAGCCTACCTGAATGTGTCAACATTCGGGCGCAATTCATCCGGCCGGAATATCGGCGGCGTACAGGCAGCAGCAAAGGGAATCTTCGGGGTTCCTGCCAAAGACCTGAATATTGCCCAGTCCGCTTTTATCGCCGGTCTTCCGCAGAGCCCTTTCGGATATACCCCTTTTACAAACAAAGGGACCGTCAAAGAGGATCTGGAACCTGGATTGTCAAGAATGAAGACCGTTCTGAAACGGATGTATGACGACGGAAAGATTTCCGATAAAGAATATCAGGAAGCTCTTGCTTATGATATTACCAAAGATTTCGTTCCTGCAGGCTCAAGTGCGGTAGAAAAATATCCTTGGGTCACATTTGAAATTGAGGAGCGTGCAGCCGAAGTCATGTCCAAGGTGCTGGCTGAAAAAGACGGCGCAATGGAGCAGTACAACAGTGACGAAGAAACCAAGCAGCGATACCTCGCTCTGGCTGATAAGAATCTGCGCCAAAACGGCTACAAGATCCATTCAACCATCAATAAGGAAATCTACGATAGAATGCAGCAGGTAAAAAATCAGTATCAGCATTACGGTCCTGATAAAGCCCAGAAGATGACTGATCCAGATACCGGAGAAGAGGTAAGCATCATGGAACCGGTCGAGGTCGGTGCTGTCCTCATCGAGAATTCTACCGGAAAGATCATCAGCTTTGTGGGCGGCCGTGACTATAAGAAAGAAAAGCTGAATCACGCCACACATGCTGTCAGGCAGAACGGCTCTACCATGAAGCCGCTTCTGGTTTACGCACCTGCCATTGAGCTTGGCAAGGCATCTCCGGGCACCATCCTGCCGGATGTTCCGCTGAGGCTTGATCCCAGCCTGAACAGGCCATGGCCAAGTAACTATGATAAGCGTTACTCTGGACTCGTAACAGCAAGGTATGCCCTCGAAAAATCTTATAATGTGCCAGCTGTCAAGCTATACAAGGATATTCTCGGCCAAAGGCCTGCAGAATATCTGAAAAAGATGGGCTTCACCTCATTGATTGAAACGGATTATACAAACCCTTCAACGGCTATCGGATCTCTTGGGAACGGCGTGACAGTTGAAGAGAACACCAATGCATTCGGGACCTTTGCCAACAGCGGCAAATTTGTCGATGCCTATATTATTGACAAAATCACTGACAGGGATGGAAATATCGTTTATCAGCATAAACCTGAGCCTGTTGAGGTCTTCAGTCCGCAAACGGCATATCTTACTTACGATATGATGCGGGATGTTATCAACAGCGGTACAGCTACCTCTTTAAAAAACAGGCTGAAATTCAGTTCAGACTGGGCCGGGAAGACCGGTACAGGAAACCAGTACCATGATGCATGGTTTGTAGCGACAAACCCGAATGTTTCTTTCGGCATCTGGACAGGATATGACACGCCCAAGTCATTAAAAACAGGCGGCATGAGCTACAGCATGAGGAATATTTATCTTTGGGCAGATTTGATGAATGCAGCCTACGATGTTGCCCCGGATCTCGTTGATCCGAGCGAAAGCATCAAGATGCCAGGCGGGATTGTCAGAAGATCCTTCTGCGGTGTATCCGGCCTTCTCCCATCAGAAGCCTGCTCACAGGCCGGCCTGGTGGAGACAGACCTGTTTAACAGCAAGTATGTGCCGACCAAAACGGATGACAGCCTTGTGAATGGTAAATTCGTCCGCATTGGCGACAGAAAATATCTGGCGCTTGATTCAACGCCAGCCGAATTTGCTGAATCAGGGCTTATCCTTAACCCTGATTATATTGAAAAGCTATTTGGCGTGAATGTGGATCCTGGCCAGCTGATCCCGCAGAAGGACAGATGGTCTAAAGTTCTCGTTCCCCAGGATAAAATCGAGGATAACGGCAAAACACCTTCCGCTCCATCAATCAAAGCTTCAGGAAGCTCCATTGTATGGGGGCAGCATCCTGAATCAGATGTGATCGGCTACAGGGTCTACAGCGGCGGAGCCAAAGTCGGCAGCGTGAGAGCTGGCTCTGGCCTTTCATTCAGCGGCGGCAATGGTTCCTATTATGTCACGGCCGTCGATATTGCCGGCAGGGAATCAGGTGCATCAAACACGATTCAGATCGGCCAGGCCGCTCCGCCGGTGACGGATAAGCCGAAGGAAACGAAGCCGTCCGATCCTCCTGGAAATAAACCAGAGGAAAAGCCGGAAGACAAACCGGATGAAGAAAAGCCTGCTGAAAATGAACCAAACCCAGATGATGGAGGTCAGGATGAAAGCGGCAGTGAATAATATAACAAAGGGAGAAGCCAATATGGCTTCTCCCTTTGTGTTAATCTTCCATTGTCGATAAATCGCCTGTAGGCAGATCCAGTTCCCATGCTTTAAGGACCCGGCGCATGATTTTTCCGCTCCGTGTTTTTGGAAGCTTGTCGCGGAATTCGATTTCGCGGGGCGCTGCATGAGCGGCCAGGCCTTTTTTGACAAACTGGCGGATATCTTCAATCAATTCGTCAGACGCTTCATAGCCATCTCTCAGTGCAATGAAGGCCTTGATGATTTCCCCGCGGACAGGGTCCGGTTTGCCAATGACCCCAGCTTCAGCGACAGCCGGGTGTTCAACAAGCTTGCTCTCTACTTCGAATGGCCCTACCCGCTCTCCGGAGGTCATGATGACATCATCAATTCGACCCTGGAACCAGAAATAGCCGTCTTCATCCATATAAGCTGAGTCACCGGAAACATACCAGTCTCCAGGCATGAAATAGGATTGATATTTCGGTTCGTTATTCCAGATCGTCTGCATCATGGACGGCCAGCCTTTTTTGATGGCCAGATTCCCCATCCTGTGAGGCGGAAGGATATTTCCCTGATCATCCACAATGGCGGCTTCTACGCCTGGTATCGGCTTGCCCATGGATCCCGGCTTGATCTCCATGCAAGGATAATTACAGATCAGCTGTGCACCGGTTTCAGTCATCCACCATGTATCATGGATCCTCAAATGGAAGACCTTCATTCCCCATCTGACAACTTCAGGATTCAGAGGCTCCCCGACACTTAAAATATGGCGCAGGCTGCCCAGGTCGAAGTTCTTCACCACTTCGTCTCCTGCACCCATCAGCATACGGAAGGCTGTTGGCGCACTGTACCAGACCGTCACTCCATATTCCTCGATCATTTTATACCATGTTTCAGGATTGAATCGCCCGCCGACAATAACATTCGACGCACCAGAAAGCCATGGAGCAAAGATTCCATAGGAAGTCCCTGTCACCCATCCAGGATCAGCCGTACACCAGTAGACATCCTCTTCCTGCAGATCCAGCACCCATTTGGCTGTCTGGTAATGCTGGATCATAGCGTTATGTACATGCAGGACTCCTTTTGGCTTCCCTGTGGAGCCGGAGGTATAATGAAGGATCAGCCCATCTGTGCGTTCCACCCACTCTATCCCCAGCTTTGTGCCGGCCTCGGCGAATCTTTTATTAAAGTCGATAAACGGGCCATCTTCTTCTATTCCATCCCCAACCAGGAATACAGTCTTCAAATCTGGAAGCTCATCCACCGGCACCCGGCCAAGCAGCTCTGGCGTTGTGACCAGAACTTTCGCCCCCGAGTCTTCAAGGCGGTCGCGGACAGCCCCCTCCATGAACGCTTCAAATAAAGGCCCTACAATCGCCCCCAGTTTAATAGCTCCAAGGACAGAGAAATACAATTCAGGCGAACGCGGCATAAAAATAAAGACGCGGTCCCCTTTTTCCACATCACCATAATTTTTTAAAACATTGCCGGCCTTGTTGGAAAGATCCTTCATTTCCTTGAAGGTATACTTCTCTTTTCTTTGGCCGTCCCGGTAATATAATGCCACTTTGTTTTTCCGGAAAGATTCTGCATGTCGGTCTATGGCTTCATAAGCCATATTGACTTTCCCGGTCTCGCTCCACGAAAACTCTTTTTCCGCTTCCTTCCAGTCAAATTGACTGTACAGTTCGTCATAGTTTGCCAGATTGAAATTCCCCTGGACTGCTGGCAGCGCTTCCACTTTCATTTGCATGCTCCCCCTTTTACAATGTTTGTCATTATTATAGTACAAAACATTTCTTTTCTCAATTTTTAAAATATTGCAAGCGATTGCGGTTAGCCGATTTAATACTTTTGTCATACAGGAAATATACGAAACTTCAAGATTAAATATTTGCAATTTATTGATAAAATAGTTTGGAAGCGCTTTTACCGCTGTTTTTTATGTATAATAGGAGTACAACTGAAATGCAATGATTTTTTGGTGGTGAATCGATGGAACATACAATGACTTATAATGCGAAAGAATTGAAGACAGTTAAAGGGAGCCTGATCATCGAGGGTCCAGTCCCGTCAGAAAAATTGGCACAGTATGAGTTTCACGAGGACCTGGTCGCATTCCGCCCTCCGCAGCAGCAGCATAAGGCCCTGATTGAAATCGCGTCCCTTCCGGAAGGCAGGATCATCATCGCCCGGGACGGGATGACGATTGTCGGCTATGTGACCTATCTGTACCCCGATCCCCTCGAAAGATGGTCGGAAGGCAATATGAAAAACCTGATAGAGCTGGGAGCCATTGAGGTGATCCCGAAGTTCAGGGGTGCAGGCACAGGAAAAAGCCTTTTGCAGGTATCCATGATGGATGATTATATGGAAAATTATATTATCATAACGACAGAATATTACTGGCATTGGGACCTTAAAGGGACAGGATTGAATGTGTGGGAATATCGCAAGGTAATGGAAAAAATGATGAATGCAGGCGGGCTCGAATGGTATGCCACGGATGATCCTGAAATCAGTTCCCATCCGGCCAACTGCCTGATGGCAAGGATCGGCAAAAGGGTGGACCCTGAATCCATCCAGAGATTTGACCAGCTCCGCTTTATGAACCGATTTATGTACTAGCCTTTTCTATTTCTCTAGTTAAGGGGGAAAATCTCCATGATTGTAGAAGACATAATGAAAGTCGATGTTGCCGCACTCTCTCCTGACCATTCTATTGCAGAAGCCCTCAGGCTTATGAATGACAGGAAAATCCGCCATCTTCCGATCATAGATTCGGAGCGCCGGTTAGTCGGCATCATTTCTGACAGGGATATCCGCGATGCGGCTCCTTCCATTTTCCAGCTGGATGCCGACAGGAGCGAGCTGGGCAAGCCGCTGAAGGCAATCATGAAAACAGATATCATCACCGGCCATCCGCTTGATTTTGCGGAGGAAATTGCAGCAGTGCTATATGAACATAATATTGGCTGCGTCCCAATCGTGAAGGAAGGGACACTGGTCGGTATTGTAACGGAAACGGATCTGCTTTATACCCTGGTGGAGCTGACAGGCGCCAACCAGCCAGGTTCCCAAATAGAAGTGAGGGTTCCGAACAGGGCCGGCGTTCTGTCAGACCTGACAGAGGTTTTCAAAGATCGCAAGGTCAATATCCAAAGTGTCCTCGTCTACCCTGACAAGCAGGATGAACAATTTAAAATCATTGTGCTCCGGGTCAGGACCATGAATCCGCAAACCTTGATATCAGACCTGAAAAAGGCCGGGCATCATGTGCTGTGGCCGAATGGCCAGGGGATGCTGCCATGACCCGCGACAGCATTTTTATTTTTTCAGAGGAGCTGCTGAACTATAAGTTCAATCCCCAGCATCCTTTTAACCAGCTGAGATTAAAACTTACACTTGATCTTCTTCAGCAGGCCGGAGCAATTGATGCCGGCAGCATCATTCCGCCCAGACCTGCTTCCGATGAGGAAATATGCCTTATCCATGATCCCAATTATGTACAGGCGGTGAAGCTGGCAGGCCAGGGCAAGCTTCCGGCAGAAATGGCCGAAAGCTATGGAATTGGTACAGAGGATACTCCGATATTTGCTGATATGCATGAAGCAAGCTCCCTGCTTGTCGGGGGAAGCCTGACTGCGGCAGATTATGTAATGGAGGGCAAAGCGCAGCATGCCCTCCATCTCGGCGGAGGCCTTCACCACGGTTTCCGCGGCAAAGCTTCGGGATTCTGCATTTATAATGACAGCTCTGTTGCCATAAAATATCTTCAGGAAAAATATAAAGCCCGTGTCCTGTATATCGACACTGATGCACACCACGGTGACGGTGTTCAATGGGCGTTTTATGATGATCCTGATGTGTGCACCCTGTCTATCCATGAAACAGGCCGCTATCTTTTTCCAGGGACCGGCAATGTCAATGAAAGAGGGCAGGGGAAAGGGTATGGCTATTCTTTTAATATCCCGGTGGACGCTTTTACGGAAGATGAATCATGGCTTCAGGCTTACCGCGATTCAGTAAGAGAGATCGCCGACTTTTTCCGCCCTGACGTCATTGTGACACAGAATGGCGCCGATTCTCATTATTTGGATCCGCTTACACATTTATCTGCGACCATGAAAATCTATCGTGAAATTCCTAAGCTGGCCCATGAAATAGCCCACCAATATTGTGATGGAAGATGGATTGCCGTCGGCGGAGGCGGCTATGATATCTGGCGGGTTGTGCCAAGGGCCTGGGCCCTGATCTGGATGGAGATGACGGGAAACTCCAATTGCTATGGGAGATTGCCGGAGGGATGGATTAAGACTTGGAAAGATCAGGCTCCGGTAGAGCTGCCGGAAGAGTGGGATGATCCTGACAATCTGTATCCGCCCATCCCGCGAAAACCTGAAATAACTGAGAAAAATGCCAATACAGCAGCCAAGGCTCTGTATCCTATCCGGAATAAGACACATTCTGAATCCCTCTAGTCTTTCCGGCAAAAAATCCTGCAAGCCATGCCCTTTGTCCAAGCTCATCCTTTCAGTTTGCATACAATATGCTGCGATGCTTTCTATGAAAGGAGATATGCAAATTGGGGAAAATGAGGACTCTCTCCACAGGTGTCCTGCGCAAAGAGCCAGGGACAGTGGCTGCGGTTATCAATCTGGCCAATACAGGGCAAAGCGGGCAGGAAGTGACTGTGGAAGTATGGAACTGGTCGTCCTATTCAAAACCGGCAAAGCTTCCCGTCCTGATTGGGAAGAATAATGCGGTGATGTTCCCGCATAAGCTGGAATCTGAGAAGCTGGCGGTCATGTATACAAATCTTGCTGGTGTACTATTCTATGAAATCCGGATTATCGGCGGCGATGAAGTTATAGCGAATTGCTTTGGCAGGAATGCCAGCCTTGCTGCCCAGGAAGGAAACACAGTTCTTCACCAGCAGCTTACGCCAATAGGCGGGAATGATGATGGCAAATTTGAGTTCAATTTAGAATCCTTGCCCTGGCCATGGCTGCTCTCGGAGTTTGGAAAGAACTTTCTGGACAAGAAATAACAAATGGAATAGAAAAAAGGCTGTTTCTCAAGAAAGAGATACAGCCTTTTTCCTATTCCTATGAATCTGTATTTTCCTCATAGCGGGGATCTGAAATGATAACTTCAACACGCCGGTTCTTTTCAAGATTTTCCGCCGAATCATTCGGGACGAGCGGCCGGGTGTCTCCGTAGCCAACAGCAATAAAGCGTTTGCTGTCAACGCCTGTGCCTGCCAGATACCTGATGACACTGCTTGCCCGCGCGGCAGAAAGCTCCCAATTTGACGGATATCGGTAGGTGGCAATCGGCCTGTTGTCCGTGTGCCCCTCTACCTTGACTAAGTTCGGCATACCGGCAAGCAGTGACCCCACCTTATCCAGAAACCCGCTGTTCCTGTCGATGATTTCAGCTTCACCTGATTCAAACAGCACCTGCTCTTGAAGGACCAGCACCACACCTCGCTCTGTCCGGTTGGCCACAATAACATCCTCAAGGCCGTTCTTTTCAAGATAGCCTTCCACTTCCTGCAGAAGGTTCTCCAGTCTCTCCTCTTCCTGCCTGTCCGAATCCGGCCCCTGGTTCACAACATTCTTGTCATTTTCCGAAGGATTTTCAAATGGAATGATTGAAGGATAAAAATCCATGAACTGCTTGTCCTGGAACGATTCAGAAACGGCCTTGAATTTGACAATATCAATCTGCGACATAGAAAATAACAAAATGAAGAATACGAGGATAAGAGTGACAAGATCAGAAAATGTCACCATCCACTTTGGCGCACCCTTCGGCTCTGTTCTCGGTCGTCTGTTAATCGCCATATTCTAGGCCCTCCGCTGATGCTTGAGCCTCATACTTCTCTTTTCTTTCCTGGGCAGAAAGGAAAGCGCCCAGCTTTTCTTCCAGCAGCCTCGGGTTCTGCCCTGCCTGTACACCGAGAACGCCTTCAATGACAATTTGCTTCAGAAATACTTCCTTCTCAGTTTTCAGCAGAAGCTTGGCTGCCATCGGCAAAAAAACAAGATTGGCCAACAGCGAACCATATAAGGTCGTGAGGAGGGCAATTGCCATGTTCGGCCCAAGGCTTGCAGGATCATTCAGATTCTTCAGCATCAGTACAAGCCCGATGAGAGTCCCGATCATCCCCCAGGCAGGAGCATATTCTCCCGCTTTTTCAAGGATGCTCCTGCCCTTCCGGTGCCTTTCCTCCATGGCCGCAATCTCGGCATTCATAATATCATTGATCACATCCGGCTCGAGCCCGTCGACCGCCAGCAGGACACCCTTCCTGATAAAAGGATCTTCCATCTGTTCTATCTCGGTTTCAAGGGACAGCAGTCCTTCCCGGCGAGCCTTGTCCGATAGCTTGACAAATACATCGATGATCTCGGCCAAATTCTTTTCATCATTTGAAAAAGATTGGCGGACCACTGTAAAGGAATGCTTGATGTCCCTCAATGGAAAGCTGACCAGCAGGCCGGAAATCAGTCCGCCAAGGACAATCAGCATAGAAGCGGGATCCACAAAAGACAGGAAGCCGCTGAAGCCCCCGTTTGTCATAATTCCAAAAACCAGCATTGCAAAACCGATAAACAAGCCAATCGGTGTAAGAGTATCGAGCTTTCTCATAATTCCTCTCCCTGGTTAGCTTATAATCCAATAACACCTGAGAGCAGAATCCCCTGATCCTGGCATGAAGGATTCTGCCCGCTCTCTTTTTATATCGGCATTATTATTATTTTGTTGAGTCTCGATATTCAATCCGGTGAGGCAGGACGACAATGTTTTCCGTTACTTTCTCTTTGTTCATATATTTGGTCAGGAGGCGCATGGCAACCGCCCCGATATCATAAAGCGGCTGGACGACGCTCGTAAGCTGCGGCCTTACCATCAAAGCAAGGCGTGTGTTGTCTGAGCTGATGACTTCAACGTCGTTAGGTACAGAAAAGCCTTTGTCCTCTGCACCATGGACAACACCCAGGGCCATTTCATCAGACCCGGCAAAGATGGCTGTCGGCTTTACAGATGCCTCCATTAGCTTTTCAAACGCTTCGATTCCGGAATCATACGTATAATCTCCTTCTGCAACCAGCTCTTCCCTATATTCAATGCCTGCTTCACTGAGTGCCCTTTTGTAGCCGGCAAGCTTTTTCGCTTCATTGATCGGTTCATGCAGCGGCCCGATGGCAATGCCGATCTCCTTATGGCCTTTTTCAATGAAAGTCTGTACCGCATCATAAGCGGCCTGCTCGTAATTGATATTAACAGAAGGAATTTTCTCTGATTCCTCAATGGAACCGGCCAGAACGATCGGTACTGGGGATTTTTCGAACTCATCCACATGTTCAGCTGTAATATTTCCGCCCATGAATACGATCCCGTCCACTTGCTTGCCCAGCATAGTATTCAGCAGGTGAAGCTCTTTATCTTTATTCTGGTCAGAATTGCTCAGGATAATATTGTACTTATACATCGTTGCAATATCCTCGATGCCCCTTGCCAGCTCTGCAAAGAAGGTGCTGGAAATATCCGGGATGATGACGCCTACAGTGGTCGTTTTCTTGCTGGCAAGTCCCCTGGCAACGGCATTTGGACGGTATCCAAGCCTCTCGATGACCTCAAGCACTTTTTTCCTTGTTGCAGGTTTTACGTTCGGGTTTCCGTTTACTACACGGGAAACCGTTGCCATTGAAACATTTGCTTCACGGGCAACATCATAGATTGTTACATTCATTTAAAACACTCCTTTTTCACTTGAACATTCCTCTTTTACCACACTGTCTTAGCCAGTATCCTTTGCCAATCAGCTTTATTAATAAAAGGCTTTGTTAAACATTGCTGTTAAATTTTAGGATCATTTCAACTGTGCTGAAATCGTGTGAAACAAAGTTTCGCACGCATGAGCCCGAAATCAACAAGGTACACTAACACAGCCTAATAAAAAGAAAAATATAAATTGATTTGGCCATGCATTTTTTAAGTTCATTACTTATGTTGTCCTGATATCCCAAACAGTAACGCAATTTTCCTGTTTGTGAATAACTAAACTTGTCTAATTATGTCTTTAATCATACGACAGACAGGCGTTTGCCGCAATGTAAAGCCCTTTTATTTTACAAAAAAGCGGGGATTTATTCAAAGACATCACTCCGTAAATGCCAAAACCTCTTTATATTTAATGCAAATGACCTTCCCATCAAAGCAAAGGGCTCTCCTGAAAAAATCAGAAGAGCCCTTTTTATATAGCCGGCAAAGGAATATCCCTGTATGCTCTGCCTTATACTTTTACAAAGGAAGAAGCCTTAAGCTGTGCCATGAAATCGTCAAACTGATTCAGGTCCATCTGCTGTGCTGAATCCGAGAGAGCAACCGCAGGATCAGGGTGGACTTCGGCCATCACGCCGTCTGCACCGATTGCCAGTGCTGCTTTGGCAGTTGGAAGAAGCAAATCCCTTCTTCCGGTAGAGTGGGTGACATCGACCATAACAGGAAGATGCGTTTCCTGCTTCAGGATTGGAACGGCAGAAATATCAAGCGTATTGCGTGTTGCACGTTCGTATGTGCGGATGCCCCTCTCGCAGAGGATGATCTGCCCATTGCCCTGAGCCATGATATATTCAGCGGCATTGATGAATTCTTCAATGGTAGCCGCAAGGCCCCTCTTAAGCAATACCGGTTTATTGGCTGCACCCGCTGCTTTCAGGAGCTCGAAGTTCTGCATATTCCTTGCACCGATCTGAATGACATCCAGGTATTCTGAAGCTGTTTCAATATCAGCAGGATTGACTATTTCACTGATAACAGCAAGGTCATATTCATCTGCGACTCTCTTCAGGATTTTCAGGCCTTCAAGTCCCAGCCCCTGGAAATCATAAGGAGAGGTTCTAGGCTTATAGGCACCGCCGCGGAGAAGCTTCATGCCCTTGGCCTTTACTGCTGCCGCAACTGTAGCCACTTGTTCATAGGACTCGACAGCACATGGACCAAAGACAAAATGCGGGTTGCCGTCGCCGATTTTTTCGCCTCTTAAATCGACAATGGTATTTTCCGGCTTTTTCTTCCGGGAAACAAGGAGCGCTTTGCGGTGGTCATCTTTCTGCAGTTCAAGCCCTGCCTTAAAGATTTCCTTGAACAGGTGCTCGATCGTTGAGTTTTCAAACGGCCCCTCGTTATGTTCTTTAATGGAATCCAGCATTTTTCTTTCACGGACAGGATCATAGCGGTTAACACCCTGAGTTTCCTTAACCCTTCCAATTTCCTGAACAAGGCTTGCCCTCTCGCTGATCAATGATAACAGCTGAAGATTGATTTCCTCTACTCGTTCGCGCAGCTGATCTAATTCTTTATTGCTCATCATGTCCCGTCCCTTCTCTTTGGCTGAACCGAAGTATTGCGCCCTAAATTAGCATCCGCAACGGTTCTTCTTTATCGGCCTGTTAAAATATGATACATTTTTTATAATTAGGGATTATTATATATGAATTAACTGCCAATGTCACGTATTTTTTCTTTATTAATTAAACGCTTTTAAGCATTAAAGAAATTTACCTATGCAGATAGGCTTAAGTTTCCTCTATCCTGTAAAAGAAGGTGCATCCCTTGCTTAAAAATAAAATATTCGCCCTTGATATCGGCACCCGTTCAGTGGTCGGAATCATCCTGGAAGAACAGGACGGGCAGTTCAAAGTAATAGATATCCACACGAAAGAACATAAAGAACGAGCCATGCTTGATGGACAGATCCACGACGTCATCTCTGTATCCAAAATCATCGCTGAGATTAAGGAAGACCTTGAAGCAGCCCATGGCCCCTTAAAAAAGGTCTGCGTCGCAGCTGCCGGAAGGGCCCTCAAAACTAAAAGGGCCCAGGCATCCGTCAATATCACCGGCAAGCCAATAATCCAGAAGGATGATATCCTCCATCTTGAGCTGAGCGCGGTTCAGCAGGCGCAGGCAGAAGTAGCGGAAGAGCAGAAGTCGGATAAAAGCCATTATTATTATTGTGTCGGATACTCTGTGCTGCATTACAGGCTGGATGGTGAAGAAATTGGCAATCTCATTGACCAGCAGGGAGAAGAAGCTTCAGTCGATATTATTGCAACATTCCTTCCCAGAGTGGTCGTTGAGTCGCTGATTTCTGCCCTCCACCGTGCCGGCCTTGAAATGCAGGCTCTTACACTCGAGCCTATTGCCGCCATCAATGTCCTCATACCGCCGTCCATGAGGAGGCTGAACGTTGCGCTTGTCGACATTGGGGCTGGTACTTCTGATATTGCCCTTACAGATTCCGGAACCGTTATTGCATATGGTATGGTCCCTGTTGCCGGGGATGAGATCACTGAGTCACTCAGCGATCAGCTTCTTCTCGATTTCCCTTTGGCTGAAGAAGCAAAACGGAAACTGCTTGATCACAATACGATTAAAACGACAGATATTCTCGGCTTTGAAACAGACTGGGACAGTGAAGATATTATTTCACAAATTGAACCGGCAATCGAAAAGCTTGCAGATTCGATTTGTAATGAAATTCTGCAGCTCAATAATCATAAATCTCCCAAGGCCGTCATGCTTGTGGGGGGCGGGAGCCTTACGCCGCGCCTGCCCCAAATGGTTGCAGCCCGCCTGGAACTCCCGGAGAACCGGGTTGCCATCAGGGGGATTGATGCAGTCGCTTCCCTGGCCTTCGCCGACCATATATTAAAAGGCCCTGATCTTGTTACGCCGGTTGGGATAGCGATAGCGGCCTTGCAGTCTCCTGTCCAATACAGGACCGTTTATGTAAATGATCTGCCTGTCCGCCTTTTTGAAGTGAAAAAATTGACTGTGGGCGACTGCCTCCTTGCTGCCGGGATCAAAATGAGCAAGCTTTATGGAAAGCCCGGCATGGCCAAGATTATATCCTTGAACGGCCTAAGCATCACGATACCTGGAGAGCACGGCAATCCGCCTGTTCTGCTGCAAAATGGCTCTGCCTGTTCTTTGGATGACGGAGTCAAGGATGGAGATATGCTGACAGTTGCCAGGGGCGCTGACGGAAGAGCATCTTTTCTTAAAATTAAGGACCTGGTCGATACCATTCCGGATAAAAACCTGATCGTCAATGGGAAGGACTATAGTGTCAAAGCAATCATTTCCAAAAACGGTATAGCAGCGTCTTCGGAAGATTCTGTGGAGGACCGCGATAAAATTGAGTGCAGAAGTGCTGACAGCATTGAATCGGTCTTAAAGACTCTTAACCTGGGGGACTTATTAAAAAGCATAAAGCCCTTCCATCTGAGGATTAACGGAAAAGAAACATACATTCCCTCTCTTTCTGGAAGGCTGACCCGAAATGGGATTGATGCCAAACCTTCAAGCGGCTGTGAAGATGGGGATGTGATTGAAGCCGCGGGAAAACACCAGGCGACAGTGGCCGAGCTGGCTGAAAAGAAGCAGCTGACACTTACGCGGACATTGCCTGTATTCTTTAACGGCGAGCGCATTACCCTGACAAGGGATGCAGCCGAGGTTTGGCGCGAAGATGTGAAGCTGAAAGCTGAGAGTATAATCAGGAGCGGGGATTCAATCCAGATCAGGAACCTCCCTGAAGAACCTTTTATTTTCCAGGATCTTTTCACCTATGTTGAAGTAAAGCCGCCCGCTCATGCAGCCGGCAGCTTTGAACTAATGAGGAATGGAAGGAAATGCTCCTTCCATGAACCGGTAAATGCTGGGGACACCCTCCATATCCACTGGCCTGAGCACATTAAAGTAAAATAAATTAAAAAGGCCGTCCCTTTACCGGAACGGCCTTTTGGTGTCAGCTGTTTTCACTTACAGCCTTCGCCAGTGAGTCTTCTGTTATTTTCCAGTGTGATGCATGCCATACAACATCTTTGTTCAAGAAAAGAATCGCCTGAGGGGATTCATGCTTAATATGATATTCCTCAGCCACATGATTGGAGACAGGGCGGGCATCCTGTACAGTTAAAAAATAGGCAGGAACGCTGCTGTTAGAAGACGTGAAGCTTTCATACTCTTCATAAGCCGCCTGGCTTACAGGGCAGGTGGTGCTGTGCTTCAGTAGAAATGCCGGGCTCTTTTCTTCTAAAATGCTATTAAATTCTTCGATTGAATGTATTTGTTTCATCTTATTTCCTCCTGAAATAAAGAATGCGGCAGAGTCATTTTAACACTCCACCGCCTGATTTCCTAATTATCGGTATTTCATTTCTGTTTCATCAAAAGCGTTCTTTGTTTCCTCCAGCTTCTGCTGTATGCTTTCCCCATCCTCTTCTGAAAGCATTGCAGCTGAGCCGGAAGGCACTGTTTCAGTGAACGCCTCCTCTTCTTCGCTGGAATCCTCAGATTGGCTGCCGGCCTTTCCTGACATGCCCTTTACCTTTTCAACCAGGCCTGAAGACTGCTTTGAAACGCTCTGAGTAAGTGTGCTGGTCTTTTCTTTGGCTGCTGATGCCAATTCAGAACCTTTTGTCATAGCTGTCTCTTTAAGATGGCCAGTTTTCTCCTTCAGCACCGCAGCCTGCTCATTCAGGTCTGTCCTCAGCTCTTTCCCTGTCTTAGGGGCAAGGAATAATGCTGCCGCAGCACCCACCATTCCGCCGACCAGGGCACCAATCAGAAAATCCTTGGAATTAATATTATCTTCCTGCCTTGTCTCGTTTGCCTGCGTAGTCATTCTTTCATTGTAAGCCATGTGGGATCCTCCTACACTTCCTTTAATATTTTGCTCTTTCTCTTTCCCGGGCTCTCACAGCCGCTCTTTCTACTGCTCTTTCTGCGGGCGGTATATCCTCAATATGGTTCTGGAGCGGAGAAGACTGCTGTTTGCGAATCTTCCACTTATCTTTCAGCTCAAGGAATACATTGCTCCATTGAACCACCTGGGAGATTTTATCCTTATTCTGTTCAACCTGCGTATTGACCGATGAAGAAATGGATTGAATCGTCCCATTGAACTTTCTGACAGAATCTCCGACATCCCTCACCGCATTGACCACTCCATTAAGGCTTTCCGACTTCTGCTGAATGTCGCTCGCAAGGGCATTCGTCTTATGAAGCAGAACAGTGGTCTCACGGGTTACACCGTCCAGCTGCTGTTCAAGCCCATCTAAGGTAGTTGACACACTATCCAATGTTGTCGCCAGGGATTTCAATGTTCGGGATAGGAAAATGACGAGCACTAAAAAGGCTACTGCTATTAAAGCCACGCTCAAATATAGAATAATTTCCAAAAGAAGCACCTCCATGATTGTTATATATTTATTCTATTACCCGGGGATAGGCACCCTAAACCAGGGCCGTCCTTGTAAGTAATTCCATCAGCCGGCCTGAATCTCCTGCTTTTTGCGGCATTTAGCATTATAATTGCAGGCTGTGTTAAACATTGCGGCTGATATTGGGGATCATTCAGCCAGATGTTCTTCATGGCTAAAAGGCGCTTGTAAAACAGATGAGTTTCACAATGAGCCAAAAATCAGCATGAACTAATAAAGCTGATTGCAGATTGACTATGTACGAAAATATTATATCCATCACCATGGAGCTTTTGCAAATCCCCACAGGCACAACTGCCAGTATAATCATTTAAAGCAGAAAAAAGCTTTTTCGGGTACAATAATAGCTGTACGAAGAAATGAAGGAGGAATCAGGATGAAAGATCCCCGGATTCAAACATTGGCAAAAAATTTAATTAATTATTCAGTGCGCCTTCAAAAAGGTGAGAAAGTTTTAATTGAAAACTTTGGACTTCAGCGCGAACTGGTTACTGCACTTGTCGCTGAAGCCTATGCAGCGGGCGGCTTCCCGTTCGTGCTGCTGAAGGACCAGCAGGTCGACAGGGCGCTCCTGCTCGGCGCGCAGGATGAGCAGTTCGATATGATGGCTGACTTTGAAGCAAACGTGATGGGCAAGATGGATGCTTATATTGGCCTTAGATCTGGAGATAACATCAATGAACATGCCGATGTGCCGGATGATAAAATGAAAATCCACGGCAGCACGATCGGTAAGAAAGTCCACAGGGAAATCCGCGTGCCAAAAACAAAATGGGTTGTACTGAGATATCCTAACTCCTCAATGGCACAGCTTGCGAAAATGAGCACAGAGGCGTTCGAGGATTTCTATTTTAATGTCTGCAATCTGGATTACGGCAAGATGGACAAAGCGATGGACAGCCTTGTGGAGCTTATGGACAAAACAGACAAAGTAAGGCTGACAGGCCCCGGGACAGATTTGACCTTCTCCATTAAGGATATTCCGGCAATCAAATGCTCTGGACAGATGAATATTCCTGACGGCGAAGTCTATACGGCTCCTGTGAAAGATTCTGTTAACGGCGTGATTACATATAATACTCCATCTCCTTATCACGGATTTACTTTTGAGAATGTCAAGCTTACCTTTAAGGATGGAAAGATTGTTGAGGCGTCAGCAAATGATACAGACAGAATCAACAAGATCTTTGATACAGATGAAGGCGCCCGCTATATCGGGGAATTCGCCATCGGCGTGAACCCTTATATCCTCCATCCGATGCAGGACATTCTTTTCGATGAGAAAATTGATGGCAGTTTCCACTTCACGCCAGGGCAATGCTATGATGAAGCCTACAATGGCAATTCATCCAATATCCACTGGGATATGGTCAATATCCAGCGTCCGGACTATGGCGGAGGGGAAATCTACTTTGACGATGTCCTGATCCGGAAGGATGGAAGATTCGTCATCCCTGAACTCGATGCGCTGAACCCTGAAAATCTTAAATAAACAGGAATAAAAGCGCAAGCTCCTTGATCACCTTAAGAAACGCAGACTAAGAACGCCACGTCCTGTGGCAACGTCTGCATGACTCCCATGCTGGAGCCCTCAAGACGAACCTCCCGGAAACCTTTTTGGGAGGTTTGGCTAGTGACCTGGGCGCAGCTGCTGGACGTGGATCAAGAATTGAAAATTATACACAAGTCTTACAATTTATAAATTCCTTAACAGCAAAAAAGGATGCAGCATGAGCCTGCATCCTTTTTCTTATGTAGCCAAAAGGCCTTTCCGGAGAGCGCCAGGAGACAGCCTGCCCAACGCTTCTGCACGGAACTTATAAAGTGCCCTCATATGCTTCCTGGAATTTCTGGATGTCTCCCGCTCCCATAAAGAGGATGACACTGTTTTCGTGCTGTTTCAGCGCACTTGTATCTTCTTCTTTCATGATTTCCGAGCTTGGGATCCTGTCCTGAAGATCTGTAATGGTCAGCTTTCCATGGTTCTCCCTGGCTGAACCGAAAATATCGCAAAGATAAACTTTATCAGCTTTATTAAGGCTTTCGGCAAAGTCATCCAGGAATGTCTGTGTCCGGGTAAAGGTATGAGGCTGGAATACAGCCACTATTTCTTTTTCCGGATATTTCTGCCTGGCTGCCTCGACCGTCGCGCGAATCTCCGTCGGGTGATGAGCATAGTCGTCAATGATAACCTGGCTTGCCACTTTCTTCTCCGAAAATCTTCTTTTCACTCCCTCAAATGTCAGCAGGAGATCTTTGACGATTTCAGAATCAATTTCCTCATAATGGCAAAGTGCAATAACGGCCAATGAATTCAGTACGTTATGGTCGCCGAACTGAGGGATTGAGAAAGTATCATAAAAGGTGTTGCGCACAAAAACATCAAAGGTTGTTCCTTCCGTGCTCTTGATGACATTTCGTGCCTGGAAGTCATTTTCCTCCCCAAATCCGTAAAACAAGACAGGAACTTTTGCCTGGATCTTTTGCAGCTGCTCATCATCGCCGCATGCAAAAATACCCTTATTCACCTGCCATGACATCTCCTGGAATGCAGAGAACACATCATCAATATTGGCGAAATAATCAGGGTGGTCAAAATCTATATTCGTCATGATTGCATAATCAGGGAAATATGAAAGAAAATGCCTTCTATATTCGCAAGCTTCAAAAACGAAATATTCAGCATCGGCATCCCCTCTGCCCGTTCCGTCCCCAATAAGGAAAGAAGTCGGTTTTGCTCCCTTCATAACATGGGCCAGCAGCCCTGTAGTGGAGGTCTTGCCATGCGCCCCAGTAACAGCTACACTGGTGAACTTCTTCATAAAGTCCCCAAGGAAGCGGTGGTAGCGGACGATCGGAAGGCCCAGCTTCATGGCTTCCTGAATTTCTTCATGCGTATCCGGGTACGCATTGCCTGCTATAACGGTCATTCCAGGCTGTATGTTTTCCTTTTGGAAAGGAAGGATCTTTATTCCTGACTGTTCAAGCGAAATCTGTGTAAAAAAACGCTTTTCTACATCAGATCCCTGAACATGATAATTCATATCATGAAGGACTTGAGCCAAGGCGCTCATTCCAGACCCTTTTATACCTACAAAATGGTAAATAGTCATATAAAGAACCTCCAACTGTCGTCTATCTGTAACACAGTATATGATATCTGACTATAAATTGCTCATATATTCATTACGGACAAAAGTTTCCTGCATAAGCAGATTAAAGTATTATATCATCTTTCAAGCACAAAAACTATGTAGCACAACACTCCGGCTGGCGGCAGGGGCGGCCTGAACGGGGTTCGGCCGGGATCGCATGGCTAAAATTGGCAAAAATCAGCGTGAATAGACTCACATATCACCAATGAACAGGAAGGCCACGGCAGTCTTTTTTAGAAAAGGCCTATAGGCCATACCTTCCCGAACAGCCTCATTGTAACTCTCCACAACAGCGTCTGTATTGTCCATTGGAAAAGCAGGGCCAAAACAGAAGGTCCGGGAGAAAACGGGTATGCACCTGATGAAATAGGAGCGCCCCTCCTCAAGGCTGATGCTTTCCGCGGCTTTCAGCTGAAGCTTTTCCCCGGTCAGAATATCATAGGCAGCAAGTATTTCTCCTTCTGCCCTTTCAATCTTTACAGGCTGGAGGACAGAGCTGAGGAAAAGCGCTCCCTGAATGAGATCTGCCTCGGCTAATTGGCCGGTATTCCGGCGGAGGAAAAGGTTAAACATCGTAAAGCCCCTGATGCTTATATAATCGAATAAGAACCAGTCCTCAAACACTTCTTCCTGTTCACTGCTGAATGGGATTCCGCCCGGCAGGCCGGCTGCTTCCCGGAAAATATGGCGGGCACGGACCTTTTCTCTTATGTTCGCATTCACCGCAAAATCCTTCTGTGCTTTCCGGTAAAGGGCCAGCGCGTTCTCTTCACCCTTAGCCTGCTTCTGTTTGCGGTAGGCTTCCAAGTCTTTAATTGTATTCTCCATATCCGGGTGCTCCCTCCAATTCCCCAGGGCCGAAAATGAATTAAAACTCTACTTTTTCCAGCCGCGGATTCGGCCTGTAGCGCCTTCCTGCTTTTGCAGCATGCTTACCATTGATCAGAACATTATCTCCGGTGAAGCCGATATTGATCTTCAGCAGGCTGTTGCCTATGCCGTAAGTATCGACTGGCACACCGTTTTCTTCAAATTCCTGGATTCTCATTTCATTAAAGCCGCCGCTGACAACAATTTTCACATGATTATACCCTTCGTCATCCAGCGCCTTCCTTAATGCAAAAATCAGCTCCGCATTAACGCCCCGTGGATCAAAGGTCCCGAGAAGATGCTGATTCCTCAGGAAATATTGGTCGATCATTGTCCTGGAGGTATCAACACGGACACCCTTCAGCTCATCGCCGAATTCCCTCGCAACTTTCAGGGAATCTGTTATAGCATCATTATTATAATCAACAAGCGCAATCAGGGCATCCTCAGGGTATGTCTCCTGATATGCCTTGGTTGCTGCCACCAGGTCCCCGTCAAACATCTGGATAAGGGCATGCGGCATTGTTCCCATCCCCTGCTTGCCCCACCATTCGTTCATGGCATGGGTAGCCTGGGCAGTCGCTCCGCCTATATGGGCGGCATAGCCGTCTCCGGCCTGGGTGATATAATGGTCATCCCGGTCACCCATGAAGATGACCTGTTTTTGCCTGCCTGACGTTCCTGCTGCCTTGACCGTGTTATACACATTAGTGGCAACTGACGTTCTCCTCGCAAGGATGCCGTCAATGATCCCCTCAAGATAGCCGAAGCTCTGATAGGGCCCGGTAATCGTCATGACCGTTTCGAATGGGCTGATTTTATCTCCATCTTTCAAAGAAAAGATTTCCAGCTCATCCGGATTTTCGGCGAATGTATGGATCAATGCAATCACTTCATCGGTCCCGCAAAGGACAGCATGATTTTTCTGGAAGAATTGCATGGTCACGATATTGTCTTTGTGATATTTCTTGACAATCTCCCGTGTCTTTAAGAAATAGACAGCTGAAAACCAGCCGTCTCTTACTCTTTCATCAAATTTAAAGGTCTTATTTGTAAGCCGCTTGATCTTGCCTTGAATCTTTAGCTCAATTTCTTTCATCCTAAAGCTCCTCATACCAAATCAGTTATAACTACCGTTATTTTAGTATTCTTTACATGCATGTAAAGAATACCACGTATTATAGCATTGTACTAGTGTCTTGCATGGCCTCGAGGTCTGTTTCCGTGATCAGCACATCACGCGGCTTGCTTCCTTTTGCCTCAGAGATATAGCCGCAGTCCTCCATCATGCCGATCAGCCTTGCAGCACGGTTATAGCCGATCTTAAAGCGCCTCTGGACACTTGATGTCGATGCGCTGCCCTGATCGACAACATACTCGCACGCCTCATAGAAAAGCTCATCTTCCTCCTCGGTTGCCTGTGCTTTTTTCAGGAGCTCTTCCTGTTCAAATAAATAATCCGGCTTGCGCTGGCTCCTCGCATGGGCGACGACTTCATCAATTTCTGCATCGGAAACATAAGTTCCCTGAAGCCTGACCGGCTTGGATGAGCCATTTTCCAGGAAGAGCATATCCCCTCTGCCCAAGAGCTTTTCGGCACCGCTGATGTCGATGATGGTTCGTGAATCGACCTGGGAGGATACAGAGAATGCCACCCTTGTCGGGACATTGGCTTTAATCAGGCCAGTGATGACATCGACAGACGGCCTTTGTGTGGCGATGATCAAATGAATGCCGCATGCCCTCGCCTTTTGGGCGATCCGGCAGATTGCTTCCTCAACATCTGCCGGGGACATCATCATCAGGTCAGCAAGCTCATCAATGACAATGACAATGAACGGAAGCTTGTCAGAATAGCGTTTATGCTGTTCAGCCAGCTGATTGAAACGGTTGATATCCCTGACACCTGCGTGTGCAAACAGCTCATAGCGCCGCTCCATCTCTTCCACCGCCCATTTCAGTGCTGCAGTGGCGGCCTTCACATCTGTAATGACCGGGCTGACAAGATGAGGTATCTGGTTGTATGGAGCAAGCTCGACCATTTTCGGATCGATCAGCAGAAGCTTCAGCTCATCAGGCGATGCTTTATAAAGAAGGCTGACAAGGATTGAGTTGATGCAGACGCTTTTTCCGGATCCGGTTGCACCGGCAATCAGTCCGTGAGGCATCTTCCGCAGATCAGTGACGATCGGGCTTCCCGAGATGTCCAGCCCAAGGACTGCAGTCAGCGGCGATTCTCCGTCCCTGAACACAGGCGTATTGATGATCTCGCTGATCAATACCGGCCTGCTCTTCTGGTTCGGTACCTCAATTCCGATGGTATGCTTGCCCGGGATCGGCGCTTCCATACGGATATCCCTGGCGGCCAGGCTGAGCTTAATATCATCAGTCAGGTTCGTGATTTTATTTACTTTAACTCCGGGCTCCGGCTGAACCTCAAATCGGGTAACAGAAGGCCCCTGGGTTACATTAACAACCTTTGCCCTGACATTGAAATTCTTCAGTGTCAGATTAAGGAACTCTTCCTGCTCCAGCAGCCACTCCTCATTGTCCTCAGGAATGACTGGAGGGGCAAGCAGGCTTTTTGCCGGAAATTCATAGGCCTTGTATTTCGGATCTTCTGCCGGCTGGCCATACTGATGGAATCCGTCCAGTTCCTGTCGCGTCCCTGCTTGTGTCTGTTCAGCTGGCTCTTCAGCCTGCTGATGGAATTGTGCTGGTTCTGCCGCTGCTGCAGTTTCATTTGGCTGTGGAGCATAATTATAATCAGAAGCGAGGGCATTATCCTCGCCGCGTCCCTGTACATTTGTATTTGCAGGCGCTTCATTCCCGATAACTTCAGCTGAGACAGCCGGCGGCGTTGCTTCTTCTGTATTTTCCCGGGTGACAGGCATTTGCTTCACAGCGGTATTTTGTTCTTTTTTCTTCTGCTCTGCAATCCTTCTGTCCTGCTTCAGCATAATCACATTGAAAGGCAGCGGTGATCTTGGCTTCGGCTTCGGCTCTTCTTCTGCGCGGGGAGGAATGTCCTCACGGGTTTCCCCGGCCCTTCCCTCTACAGTTTCCGGCTCCGCCTCATCCAGCAGCAGGGCAGACGCTGCTTCATGCTGGCCGGTTATCTGAGTACACTGTTCACCTTTGACAGATCCTGCCTGGAGTTCAGCATTTTTTTCAGCATGGTCTCCGGATAGGACTGCTGCTTCTGTTTCTTTATCAATTTCATTCTTATCCGGCAAATCTGCAGGATCGTCCGCAGGTTCCGGCACTGCTTCAAAATTAAGTGGATCCGGCCCGGTTCCCGACGGGTTATATGGGATATCCTTGTTATATTCTTCAGTATCTATTCTATTTGGCTCAGCGTCTTCATGCAGGATTGTATCGCTGCTGTTAACCAGCGCTTCACCTGCATTTTCATCTTCCGCCTCATCGGGCTCAAAGTCTAATTTGGTGGCCGGGGCAGTACTATATCCGGCCTCAGGAGTGCTGCTGTCCATTACTTCAGGGTTACTGCTGGTGATCCCTTCAGTCATGCCATCCAGCGGCGGGGTACCGTCAAAAGGTTTGATGCTGCTGTCAGCTTCAATTCTGCCGGCCGGCAGCTCTGCATATGAATCGCCACTTTCAAGCACCTCCCTCTCCTGCCCTGCTTCTGTTGTCACGACAAGTTCGTCTTCGTCCGCTTTTGCAGAAAAAGCTTTTTCAGCAGCTGGATTGGAGAGGCCGCCCGTATAGGTGTCAGCATCCGTTACTTTAGCAGGACTCTCTTCTGCACTGCCTGGCACGGCAGAGGCTTCTTCGTATCCTACCCTTAAATCAGGGCTGATGGTTCCTTTCAGGTCAGAGATGCCTTCCGGCTGTTCTCCAGGCACTGGCTCTGGCGGATTATTCACAGTATTGCTTTCTTTTTCCCGGCCTCCATCAAGGACCGTTTTCTTCAGAAAATCAATATCATCGAAAAGTGGCGCGTTTTTCACCTGGTCAAAGCTATTCATCTCATAGACTACTGATTCTTCCTTTTTCTTCGGCCGTTCGAACCCGTATATCGGGGAAGGAATTTCCGTTGGCCTGAAGGGGCGCCGGTGGCGGTTGTCTATCGGCGGCTCGCTCTTGCTTTTTTGGGAAGGCTTCGAATAAGATTCATGCTGCTCCGGCTGCCGTTTATTTCTTTTTTCTTGACTATCATTCAGCGGGCCGGCCTTTCCCCGCCCATGCTTCCAGGTTTCTGCCGCCGGCTGCTCCCTTTGGCTTCTTCGCGGATTATGTCCAGGATTTTCCGGCTTTTCTCTGGGTCTCCTTTCCTTTACCGGTGAGCCTTCATCAGGAATAAGCGGAAATCTGAACTGACCCTTAGGGTACTGGTAGAGGATCCTGGCCTCCATCTCACGTCCGTCTCTGTCTTTTTTCGGTTTTGCCGGTTCTATGTACGGCTGCTCTTCTTCTGTTTCTTTATACTCGTCTTCATTATTAAACACTCGGAATAGTTTTTTTATCCAACTCAATATCAATCACTCTTTCTTAAAGGCTGTTTAGGCAAAGCTGTCGGTGTATGGGGATGCTCAAATTTCTGGTACAAAAGCAGAATAACCCTTAAGATTCTATGAAAAGGGCAGCTTATTCTTCCTACCCTTTTATTTTATCAGCTATTCATAAAAATTCGAGTTAAAAAGAGAGAATGAGCCTTTTTATAGGCTTTATGGGTAAAATTGCCACAGTTTCCCTCATCATGCTTATACTTTTGGCATAACCAGTTTAACATCGGGTTTACAACTGTTACAGGCAGTGTAACCTGCAGGCTTTTCCCTGTCTATCAGATATAAAAAAGGACCACATTTCGTGATCCTTCCCCTGTCACTTTTTCTTATTTTTGCCGAGAATGAAAATCGGCTCAAGTTCCCCGTTTTCATAAAGAAATGATAATGCCGTAATCGGTACCCTGCCGCTTGCAAAGAAGCTCATGTTCATCTGGGCGAGGATATCATAGCCTGTATTATTCCGCACATCCGCTATGATCAGGACGTCCTGATGGGGAACGGCAAGTGCCATCTCACCGGTTATCTGCTGCTCCATGCTCTTCAGAAAAGCTTCATTGAGGATGCGGCTCGCATCATAGCCGTCATTTGCGTTCAAAAAATAAAAGATATTGCCGGCCACTTCGTCCTTTTTAATCCCGGTTGACAGGGACCTGACATTAAATAAGGCAATCTCCCTGATCCTTTCAGCTGTCCAGCCCTCTTTTTCCATGAGCGCTGAATCAATGAGCCTGTAGGTTTTGCCCTGGTCAAGGGCATAATAGATCCTCGTTTCTGCTGTATGTTCGTCAAACAGGAACAAGATTCCTTCTTCAGATTCCTGCGGAAAAGAAGTTGACCTGATGACAGGGAAGATATTTTTTTCATGGCCTTCAAGCCCGGATTCTCCCGACATGGCCCTGAGTCCTTCTTCCACATAATAGGCCACCTCTTCAATCGCCTTGTCCTTCTGCTCCTGCCATTTAGCAATGATGCCAGGCAGCGAAATGGTGATCCCTTTGCCCGTCCCTTTATTTTCAATCCGGAGGGTATCCTTTTTTTTATCAAATTCGAAAGACCGGTTATCAGCATCCAGCCTCTTCATTAATTCATCCTTCATTTTCCTGCTGTCCATTTTCATCCTTTTTCCCTCCTTAACGGGAAATTTCTGCAGTTTCCATTGTACAATAGAAAGCCCTCCATCTCAAAGAAGACGGAGGGCAAAAGATATCAGCGGCTGAGGCCGGCGATGAAATTCTCGATTTCTTCCTGTGTTTTCCTATCCTTGCTGACAAAGCGGCCTGATTCCTCTCCATCCCTGAAGGCAATGAAGCTCGGGATGCCGAAGATATCAAGCTGCCCGCACAGATCAATATATTCATCCCGGTCTACATATACAAAGGTATAATCGCTGAACTTTTCTTCTACCTCTGGAAGGATCGGTTCGATGATGCGGCAGTCAGGGCACCAGTCTGCTGAAAACATAAAAATATGCTGCCCCTCATTTTTCATTTGCTCAAACTGTTCCATTGATTCAAGCTTTTTCATTTCTTTTTCCTCCTGTCTGGATCAGCATATCGTCATGTTTGATCCAGCCTTTTTTCCTCATATACTCAGATAATAACAAGCTTATTGCGGCTGGTCCAACAAAATGCAACATGACTATTTTCAGGAAGACAACCGAGCTGAATCCCATTGCTGTCACAGTCATGATCTGCCCGACAAGGCCAGCTGTCCCCATTCCCGCACCTGCCGCATTGTTCTCGAGAACAAATAAAGTGGTACCAAGCGGTGCAAGAACTGCACCCGCAATGGTCGGCGGGAGAAGGATCATCGGATTCCTGATGATATTCGGCACCTGCAGCATTGAAGTTCCAAGTCCCTGGGCAATGAGGCCGCCTACTTTATTTTCCCTGTAGCTGCTGACTGCAAAACCGACCATTTGGGCTGCACATCCAATTGTTGCCGCCCCTGCTGCAAGCCCGTGCAGATCAAGCATCAGCGCAATGGCTGCACTGGAGATAGGTGCTGTAAGGGCGAGGCCCATCAGCACTGCCACAATGATTCCCATTAAAATCGGCCTTTGCTCCGTCCCCCACATGATCATGCTTCCAAGACCCTTTAACAGGAAGCTTATTCCGGGTCCTATCAGCGCTGCCGTTCCATAGCCAGCCAATATCGTAACAAAAGGCGTAACAATAATATCGATTTTCGTCTCCTTGCTGACAAGCTTTCCAATCTCCACAGATATCAGGGCAGCTGCAAAGCTCCCGGCTGGTCCGCCCAGCGCGGCCCCTGCTGCCCCGCTTGCAATCGCAGCGAACAGTACCAGCGGCGGCGCATTCAGCCCATAAGCAACAGCAACGCCGATTGCCGGCCCCATAAGCCCCATCGCGAGCGTCCCCATTTCTATGAAAAAACTCCCGCCATATCCTGCCGGCAGCTGCTCTCCCACCGTCTTAATGATCAGACCTATAATCAGAGAAGAAAACAGGCCTAATGCCATGCTGCTCAATGCATCTATAAAGTAAACCCTCGCAGACAGGCTGACCCCTTTTCTCTTCACAAACTCTCTCATTTAAAATCCCCCGTTCATTCTTCATTGTCATGTGTCAAGACAGATGTTACAACCTATATTGTAAGCATGTACAATGTAAAAAGGAAGAAAAATATACCCGGAACCTTCCTAGTATGGGCGCTTTCTGTTATGAGAAACCAGATTTTCCTTTTGTCCTTAGAAAAAACACAAAAAAAAGCAAAGGGACACCCCTTTGCCTGCCTATTTCATCCGGACGGAATTGACGATATCAATCATCATTGAAGCATCTGCTTTCAGGCTGGAGGTCTTTGTTTCCGTTGTGATCTTGACCCCATCAGCTCCGACAATCAATTCGCTTCTGTCATCATCCAGCTTTTTAATTAGAATAAATCCGAATCTGCCATCATATTGGAAGGTTTCATCCACCTCATAGCTTTCGTTCTGAAGTTTCGCAGACTCATAAACCACCTTGCTGCCTTTGCCCTCATTCTGGTTATAAAACAGGATATATGTTTTGCTTCCATTTTTTAAGATTAGATTGTTTGGGCTCTCTTCTTCAACCTCGACACCAAAAGGCAAATAATAATCTATCTCTTCATTTTCATTATTTGCATCCTTGGGCTTTTGGGTGAAAGCTGTCTCCGCTGCCTTCTTCGCTGCTTTCTGCTCCTCTTGGAAGGATGCAGAACAGGCGCTCAGGAACAGAACGGAGCATATCATTAGCAAGGCGGCGATGCTGATTTTTTTCATACTATTTTCCTCCCTGCTGGAAAAAATATCGTCCTTTTCTATCATAACCGTCTTTTTAATTATCTGACAACCCCTCCTGCCGGTTTTTCAGGCCTGCGGACGGTTTGTTATTAACAGAAGTGGTAAAATGTAAGATATCTACCAAAGAGGAGGAAGTATGATGGAATTGACAGTTTATCTGGCAGGCGAGATTCATACAGACTGGAGGGGAGAGCTGAAGGAAAAAGCAAAAGCCCTTCAGCTTCCGGTCCATTTTGTCGGACCGATGGAAAACCACGAGCGCTCTGATAAGATTGGGGAAGAAATACTTGGGGAACAGCCGGGCCCTGTTTACCTCGACCAGGCTTCTTCAAGCATCAACAATCTGCGGACCCAGCTGCTGATGGAAAAATCCGACCTGGTCATTGCGCTGTTCGGCGAGCAGTATAAGCAATGGAACACGAGCATGGATGCCAGCACTGCCCTTGCACTGAAAAAGCCGCTGATCCTGATCAGGCCTGAAAAACTGCACCACCCGCTTAAAGAACTCTCACAAAAAGCAAACGCAACAGTCGAAACCGTTAATCAGGCAATCAAAATTCTTTCATATGTCTTTGAAGAAAACTGAAATGCGGAAGCGGCTTGCTTAATACAAGCTGGGGAGAGGCGTCAACGCCTCTCCCTATTTCTGTTCCGGTACTCCAGCTGCCCGGCGAGCAGCCTGACAACATGCGCGAACATTTCGGCCCTGTCGACCCTGCCATTTGTGAACACACCGATGGCGCCTTCTTTTTTCCGGATGTTTTCTTTTTGGGCATATTCATCCATGACAGGCCCAAGCTCTCGGCCTGCGAGCAGCTCTTCGGCAATTTCCTGCGGAAGGGGAATTCTGGCCCCTCCAGCGACAATTGTTTCTTTGCCTTTTTGCGCAAGCGCCCCCCAATTGCAGAGAAACAAACCTGCAGCTGTGTTCTGAACCCCTCCTTCCAGACCGATTCCTATATCGCCATCTCCTTCTTTCAGTGCAAGCTCCGCTCTTTGTACAGCCCCTTTAATCGTTTCATCATCTGTAAAAGGCTGGTCACTCACACCGGAAGGTACATCCACAGAATCGACTTTAAAGCCGCTTTCATTGAAAATGGCTTCCACAGCACCTATTTTCGCCGGATTTTTAGAACCTATTATAATTTTCATAAAGCTGTTCTCCTTTTTCATTGCTGCAATCTATATTGCCCCATTTTGACCCATTGAAAAGAGGCAGCACTGCTGCTGCCTCCGGGCTGTTGTTTTTACGCGTTCTCGCGGATGGATGCGACAGTGGCTTTGTCGCAGGATTTAACAAGCTTGACCAGAAGCTCTTTTGCTGCCGCATAATCATCCACATGGATAATGGAAGCGTGAGTATGAATATAACGGGAGCAAATGCCGACTACCGCACTTGGGACTCCTTCATTTGAAGTGTGGACACGCCCTGCATCTGTTCCGCCCTGGGAAACAAAATACTGGTAAGGCACATTATTCTTCTCAGCTGTATCCAGCACGAATTCCCTCATGCCGCGGTGCGTAACCATGGAGCGGTCCAGAATGCGAAGCAGCGCACCTTTCCCAAGCTGGCCGAATTCCCTTTTGTCGCCTGTCATGTCATTCGCAGGGCTTGCATCCAATGCAAAGAAAATATCAGGCTTGATCATATTGGCGGCTGTCTGCGCACCTCTCAGCCCGACTTCTTCCTGGACTGTCGCTCCGGAATAAAGGATGTTCGGCAGCTTTTCGTCTTTCACTTCTTCCAGAAGTTCAACCGCAAGCCCGCATCCATAACGGTTATCCCAGGCTTTCGCCATGATTTTCTTTTCATTTGCCATTAGCGTAAACGGACAGATAGGGATGATCTGCTGTCCGGGCTTAATGCCGATCTTCTCTGCATCCGCACGGTCATCTGCACCGATGTCAATCAGCATATTTTTAATATCCATTGGCTTGCTGCGCTTGGCTTCATCCAGCAGGTGCGGAGGGATGGAACCGATGACGCCTGTGACCGGGCCATTATTGGTCATGATCTGCACCCTCTGGGCAAGCAGGACCTGGCTCCACCAGCCGCCAAGGGTCTGGAAGCGGATCATGCCGTTATCGGTGATGGAGGTAACCATGAAGCCAACCTCATCCATATGGCCTGCTACCATCACAGTCGGGCCTTCCTCATCTCCCCTTTTTACTCCAAATACTCCCCCAAGCTTGTCCTGGACCACTTCATCAGAATACTGGCCAAGCTGCTCTCGCATAAACTTGCGGACTAAATGTTCATTCCCCGGCGCTCCCGGCAATTCTGTCAGTGTTTTAAAAAGCTGCAATGTTTTATTGTTCATTGTACCTGCTCCTTTAATGGGATTTATATCATTATTATGTATACAGTTATTTTACAGAACTTTCTTACCTCTTACCACCTTTTCCTCCTAGCCGTCCCCCAGATATGGTTCCATGTTCTTTCACTTTATGTGAATTCCTTTAATATATCCGGTTACATTTGGTAGAATGGAATAAAGAACAACAATGATGGAAAAAGACGGAGGGGCAGATCATGAACTGGAAATCATTTTTGCTTGGTGTTGGAGTCGGAGCAGCAGGCGGCTTGGCTGTGAAGGAATTAATGGCAGATAAAACCGCGGTTTCTCCAGAGAAAGCACTTGACCAGGCTAAAGCCGCTTTCAAGAAAAATGGCCCGATCAGCGGATCATGGATACATATGCAGCCTGAACCTTATGAGAAGCATGGGCTTAGCTATAATGTCTATAAAGGCGGCATTTCAAGGACAGCTGATGGAGAGGTATCTCAATACGAGTTTGTCGCAGACAGCCGCACCGGAACGATTTTGGATGCCTATCCGCTGTCTTAAAGATTGCAAGCTAAAGGCCGGATTCTTTTATCCGGCCTTTAGCTTGCCTTTATCTGGTGCGTTTCAGCTCTTCCTTCAGCTGTTTATCCCCGTCCCATTTCACCGCCCGGAAATAGGCATCATGGTAAAACGTAAACCATGCATCCCTGCTGATTCCGTACTCAAGCCATTTCTGCTTCGCAGCGATTGAATCCATCGGATAATCGTCAAAGGCAAGAACCCATAGAACATTCTGGTGGGCATGTGTCGGCATGATGTCTGCCATATGAACGATTGTTTCCCCTTCTTCCTCGATGAGAATAATGGCATGTCCATCACTGTGACCGCCTGTGTGGACCATTCTCACTGGACCGAAGCTCCATTCATCTTTGAATGTGATCACCTGGTCCTCTATCCCGCTCCAATTTTCTTTCCAGTATGTATTCCTGGACCGGATGTTCGGATTGCGCATCTCTTCCCACTCGGTTTCCGATACAATGATTTTTGCATTGGTGAACACTGAAACAAATTCTTCTCCTTCAAGTCTGGTAAGGCCGCATGCATGGTCGAAATGCAGATGGGTCATCAGTACATAGTCGATATCCTCCGGGCTGAGGCTAAGCTCTCCGAGGGATTTTTCAAGACTGGATTCTTCTGTCACTCCGTAGTTCCGCTTTTGCTTTTCGTTAAGCTTGCCTGAGCCAATGCCTGTTTCTATGAGCATCTTTTTCCCGTTAGCTTCCACAAGGATTGGATCTGTTCTAAGCTCGATCTGGTTATTTTCATTGCAGGGATATTTCTTTTCCCACAGAGCTTTTGGGACAACGCCGAACATGGCGCCGCCATCCAGATGTGTGACCCCGCCGTTGAGCCACGTGAGCTTGACTGTTTTTAATTTTAAGGTTTCCATTTGGACACTCCCTTTTTCAGCAGATTGTATGTATACTTGTTAGTTTATCATTAAGAGGGGAGTTGGTGGAATATTTGCTCAGCATAAAATAAGATACAACAGAATTATTGAAATGTATTGAAATTAGGAAGATTTTTGGTTTTATCTTTAAAAAACTTAGTTGCATTCACAAGGTTATTGAACCTGTTAATTGGAGTGGAAGGCACGCAGACTCCTGCGGGAAGTAGCGGCAAGGCTGAGACCCCGCATGAGCGTAGCGAAGAGGAGGCTCAGCGTCGCCCCGCGGAAAGCGAAGTGCCTGGAACGGAAATTAACAGCCCATTTAAAAAGCTAAACAAATGAACAATTGTTGTGGCCTTTCACAGTAAATCCTAAAAAACATAACCAAAGAAGGAGTACGAAATGTCCGTACTCCTTTTTTCTATACCAATGCCGCTCACGAGCAGCTTTATGCAATTTTATTGATATCTCACTTCAGAGCGGTAGATTCTGCTGCCTCTGCCGGAGAATTTTTCTTCGTATTCGGTCATGATATTGCCTTCATAGTCGCTGTTGTGAAGGTCGAGGCTGACGTAAGTGAGGAGGAGTCCGTATTCGGAGAAGCTTGTAAGTGAATATTCGAACAGCCCCTGGTTGTCAGTCTTGAAATGGATTTCTCCTTTATCGACAAGGATGCTTTTGTAGACATCAAGGAAACTTTTGAAAGTGAGCCTTCTTTTTTCATGACGGGTCTTTGGCCAAGGGTCTGAGAAATTAAGGTAAACCCTGTCTACGTCCCCTTTATCGAAATACTCAGCCAGGTTCTTGGCATTGGCATTCATCAGCTTAAGGTTTGGAAGCTCTTCTTCAATAAGCTTATCAAGGGCAGTCACGATGACGCTTTCTGCCAATTCTATGCCGATATAGTTGATATGGGGATTGGCCTTTGCCATCCCTGTGATGAATCGGCCTTTCCCTGTTCCAATTTCTATATGGAGCGGCTGGTCTTCTTCAAATACTTCAGCCCATTTTCCTTTATGCTGAATCGGCTCCAGGATGACATACTGCGGATGCTGCATTAATTTATCTTTAGCCCAAGGCTTGTTTCTTTGTCTCATGAGGACACCCCTAAATAATAATATCGTTCAAACAATACCATGCCTTCCCTATCGATGCAACCCTCGTTCAGGAAGGATCGGGGAGCATCCGGCCGCATATGTAAGGGCACTGTCTGTTAAAGCGCGTTCATCTTATGTTACCGGAAATATCTCCTGTATATCAATCGAAACCGCGTTTTTCATTTATATGATGTTTTGTTAAGGTTTTAAGAGTGTACTCGAACGGAAAAACCCGAGCCTGAAATGCTTTTCCTTCAGGCATCAAAAGGAGCTGGAAATATACATGGGAAAATTGATTGAGACAGGATTGGAAATGGCCGTCCTTTTAGTTATAGGCATCATGTTCCTTGGCTACAGTGTGACTGTCTATCCGTATGAGAAGCTTAGGAACAGAAAATGGACTCAGAAAGTCAGATCAAAGAGACAGAGCCTTTATATCGGAAAGCCTGTCAACCATCTATAAAAGATAAGCTGATGAATAATAAAAAAAAGGAATTCACATGATAAATGTGAATTCCTTTTTTTGTTGGTGCCTCAATCCCATTCATGTACAAATAGAAAGGATGCTGAATCATATGCCGCTGTGCCATACAGATCAACTAACCCTGCTGAGGGATATATTAAGCAGCCATCAGACAGACTGCTGCGGGTCGGTTTCAGAGTGTGAACAATTGGAGCGCTTGGTAAAATCCCTCATGGTCAATGCAAATATCGGCCAGGAGGTAAGGACAGTACTGGAGCAGATTTACAGCTACAGCCAAAACGGCGCCGGCTCTTCCAATCTCGACGGCCATATAGAGCTGCACCAGCAGGAGCTCTCCCAGTGGGTAGAGAGCATTGACCAGCTTTCCTAGCCTAGGTCAAGCTCCTTGATGAACTGGATCCACTTATCCATTTCTTCATATCTCCCCTTGCTTTTATGCCATTGAATCGATGTCAAAGTCTGGGCAGCCACATACCATTTCATGCGAAGGGCAAGGGAGGATGTTAATTCCATTCCATACCGCTTCAGCCAGGAATGCCATTTATCACGGGGGATGTACCAGTATAAGAGCATCCCGAGATCAATGGCAGGGTCGGCAATCATTGCCCCATCCCAATCAATCAGATACAGCTGGTCGTTCTCTGTGAGCAGCCAGTTGTTATGATTGACATCGCAGTGGCAGACGACCATATCTTCACAGAAGATATTCCCCTTCTCCTTTTCAAGGAACCCGAGGGCTTTCCTGACAGCATCCAGTCTGCGGATTTCTTCATCCAGCTCTTCTGTGACCGCGTTCAGTATTGCCTCTGGCTTCAGGGGAGATTTTCCCAGCCTGCTAAGCATCCCAAGGAGCGGCCTGGAGTCATGGATTTTCTTGAGAAGCCTGGCTACCCGCTCATCTTCCATATCCCCCGGCTTCAATTCCCTTCCGGCAAGCCATTGCTGGGCTGTTATGACGTCCCCATTTTCAAGCCTTTTTGTCCACACAAGCTTTGGAACAATTCCTTCTGCTGACAAAACAGCGAGAAAAGGCGATGAATTCCGCTTCAAGAATAATTGCTGCTCTTCATGCTGGGCAAAAAACGCTTCACCTGTCGCTCCTCCGGCAGGAACTATCTCCCAATCTTGTCCGAATAAATGTTCCAAAATTGTTCACCTACAATGTTTTTCTGCAAATTAAATGCGAGTAAGGAAAGTGCAAGGCCCGCATCTCAGCCAGGCCTTTTACAGTCTCCTATCTATATATGCGGAACTGCAAAGAAAGCAAAGCCCGCTCCTGTCCATTCCGCCGCTAATTGATTAAAGGACTATTGTATAGAAAAGCAAAGTAAAATAAAAAAAAAGCTATTGAAGCAAATGTCCTGCAATAGCTATCTTATAAATTTTATCTCTTAGCGTGTTTTCTAGTCAAGTCAATCAGAGATAAAAACAGTATTTTATTATAATGATTTCTTTTTCAATTTTTATGGTTTGATCCCGATTCAGCTTCGGGCGGGCAAAAGGGCAGCTTCTTTCACCTTCTGGCAAGGATCAGCAGGCTGCATGGGGCAATTATTGCAGCGCCCGAATTCACAGTATTTACCGGTTCTGCACCCGCCCTGTCTCCGTCCGCCAAAACTTCCCATTCTCCATCAGCAGGGAACTTCCGCTCTTCCCGGGAAGGATTGAAACATACCCTGATGGAATCATAGCCCCCGAATTCCCTGATATCCTGCAGCTCGAATGCAATCATCGGCTCTTCTGCCTGGATGAACTGCATATGCCTCCTGATCAGGTCTGTGCTGTGAAAACGGAAAGCTTTGATGTTCTTCCTTATGCTAATCAGCCCTTTTATATAGTCCACATTATCCTGATAGTGAAGCCGGCGCTCCCAATCAAGCCAGTTGACCTCATTTGGGGACCGATAGCTGTTGCCGTCCCCATTTTTTGTCCTGAAGAACTCCTGTCCGCTGTGAAGGAAAGGAATTCCCTGTGCAAGGATGACCATTGCCGTCGCAAGCCGGTGGTGCTTCTCCTTGAATTCCTCTCTCTCTTCAGGGAAACATGCGCCAAGCTTATCCCATAGTGTATGGTTATCATGCGATTCGGCATAGTTCACAGACTGCCCCGGAGAACGGAAGAGAGGCTTAGCCTTTTTCCCCATTCCGATGCTTCCGGCAAGAACCTGTTTCGCATCCTCGCGGTAATGTGCATTTCCCAGTGCATATCCTTTATCATAAATATTGAATGTACTTCCCTTAATAGAATCCCTGAACCAGTCATTGAACTGGCCGATCCTCTCGAGCTTGCCCTGGTTGCGCAGATTGGCCTTTTGTTCCTGCGGGAGAGGAGTGTTAAGGTCCCACCCCTCCCCAATGATGAGAATATGCCTGCCGGCTTCATCTGCAGCTTTCCTGACCTCCTGCATCGTCCCGACATCCAGGATTCCCATCAGATCAAAGCGCAGCCCGTCAATTTTATATTCATGCAGCCAGAACTTCACGGAATCGACGATGAACTTCCCTGCCATCTTCCTCTCAGAGGCAAAGTCATTGCCTACCCCGGTTCCATTTGATGGCATCCCGAACTCATCGTGCCGGAAGTAATAGCCTGGTACAAGCTTTTCAAAATCGGATGATTCCCTTATATAGACATGGTTGTACACAGCGTCCATTATGACCCGCAGGCCCTGGGAATGGACAGCTGAAATCAAATCCTTCAGCTCAAGGATCCGCAAATACGGGTCTGAAGGATCCTCGGAGTAGCTGCCATCAGGTGCGTTGAAGTGGAGCGGGTTATAGCCCCAGTTATAATCTGATTTTCCCCCGAGCTCATCCACCCCCGCAAAGTCGTGGAAGGGGAGGAACTCGATATGGGTCGCCCCCAGCTCCTTTACGTAGGAAAGGCCGGTCGAACAGCCCTCCGGCCCCTTTGTACCCAGCTCTGCCGCACCGCGGTATGTGCCTTTTTTATCCGCGCCGCTCCCGGGATGGATGGTAAAGTCCCTGATATGGGTTTCGTATATAACCGCATCTGTATCATGTTCCAGCTCCGGAAGCTCAAGCTCAGGCATCTTTATTTTCCCGGGGCTGGCAACGACGGCTTTCTCCCCATTGGCTGTAAGCGCGGCAGCATATGGGTCTGCAGCCTCCCGCCACTCAAGATCGATGCATACCTTGTAAGAATAGGCATGAAGTTCAAGATCTCCCTCGGCACAATAGGACCAGACACCGTAATCTCCTCTTTCCATTGCATATTCCGTGATACCCTTCCCTGGCTCTTCTAACGACAGCCTGGCTTGAGTGGCGGTAGGGGCCCATAGCTTGAACACTGTCTGTTCTTCTGTATAAAAGCACCCCAGGCTCCCGCTATAATAATATTTTTCATCAAATGCCTCTGTCCGGATGACAGATCCAATCTGAAGGTCTGTCTTCCCCCCATGTTCATCATGGATCCAGCAGGTTGTTCCGAGATCCAAATCACCTTCGAAGGTGCAAATATATTTAATCTCCTCTTCCAGTTCCTGCTGTTCTTTAATAAAGAGCTCCTTCTTCCCTTCCTGGCCTGAAAGAGCAAATTCAGAACAGCTGCCATTGTAATAAGAACGGGGAAGCAGGATGGCAATGATATTCAATTCATCAAGGTATGCATGGTACATCCGTTCCACTGTGATCATCGTCTCACTCCGCTTCTATTCTCGGCTTTCCTCCGAGTACTTCCTTATTACCTGTAATACAGGCTGCCCCAAACCTTGCCCAGGGCATTTTTTAAAGGGTGTCTTAACAGCTATTCACACGAACGAGCCCAAAATCAGGATGAATTACTACAAGACCTTTTGATAATTGCCCAGGCATGTATTTAAGATCATGTGCCTTATTCAACTTCTCCCCATTCCGGGCGTTTCACACAGGTTGTCTGGCAATATTGCAGGAGGATCTGCGCGCTTTTAAGCTGGATATGCTTGATGGGGGACGTGTTTTTCCTCATAGCTTCAAACCACTCCTCGAATCCGCGCTTCTCAATCAGCTCCACCCCATATGGTACATTCGGATAATCAAAATAGCCTTTCCGGCTTACTAATACTTTATGTACCGGGAAATCGATTTCATACATTTGAAAAATGCTCTTTACAATTTTTTCTGTCCGGTCCAGGGCGATGAGCGGATTAAGTATTTTCTTTTCTTCCTTCCCTGTCCTTTTTAACCAGAAATGCTCCTTGGAACCGATGAAAACAGCCTGCTCATCTTCTTCCATAAAGGAAAGGCAATAGGCCCCAGTCGGGGTAATAAAGACCGATTCTGCCTCTACAGGCGCTTTTTTCAAACGGAATACCGGCTTATAAAGAAGCAGATAGGTGTCCGGAAAACGCTGAAGGAGGAAGCGGAGCTCGGGGTCATAGAAAAAGGATCTCTGAACAAATGATTTTTCCATGATGGTCGAGCTCGCCCACTTCATTTGAAATCTAAAAAGCTGATCCAGGAATTGCTGCTTCAATTCATCTGCCGTATCCGGCCTTGAGGCAAACTGCGGATCAAAATCGAGCTTCTCTTCCACTGCCTTTTCAGGAACCGGCTCAGCGTCCTCTGACTTCCTCTTCAGGCTGAATATTCCCTTAATCCTCTCTGACAGGGGCTGTTTCTCTTCCAGCTTCCAATCATCCTCTGCTTGTCCCGGTTCAGGGCCGAAAAACCGACCATCGTTATTTTCCCATGCGTCCAAAAGCTGTGCCCACCGCTGCTTCTTCAGTCGGACATATCTGGAAGGATATAAAAAGATATCCTGTTCATAGCGTGAAATATAATCCTGTAGCTTTATTAACTGTCCCATTCCCTCTGCCTTCCTTGTTTCCTTGTATTTTATTTCAGTGTATAAACCTCGATTGCTTCGTATTTAGGACTTCTATCCATATGCGTCTGATATAAAACCACTTCTGCGGCAGGAAATGAGATTGTCTCTGTTAAAACAGATTCATTTCCCAAAAGGTCCGGCTCAAAAGGGCTGCTGCCTGCCCACTTCCTTGCCAGAGTGATATGCGGCTTAAATGGCCGGGTCTCCAGCTGAAAGCCTGCTTCCTTACAGGCATCAAAAACTTTCTTCCTTACCTCGGCAAGCCTGGGCTGGGCTGCTGTGTCCGACCAAAAGATCCTGGGCTGATCCGGCTTTCCGAAGACGCCAAACCTTGAGGTGGATAGGCTGAAAGCTTCCTCTTCCTCAAGTGCCTTCCTGACAAGCCTGGCTGCATGCTGCAGCTGATCCTTCCCTGCATTTCCCAGAAAGGCCAGCGTAATATGATAATCCTGATAATGGACCCATTTTTGAAATTCAAGCATTCCTGCTGCCGCTTCGCATTTCAGCTTCAGCTTTTCTTTGGCATCGTCAGGAAGCCGCACAGCAAAAAAATAATGTGTTTGCATCAATAAAACGCCCTTTCCACGACATTTCTATTTATTTTAACAAAATTTGCACAGCCGGGAACAAAAAGCTGCCGGAAAATCCTTAAGATTTGATAGCCTTCCCACCTTTTAGGTATGATTATGGAGCAGAGCATTAAATGAAAATCATTTAGTTTTCCCTCCTTTTGCATGAGATTTGCTGAAGGAATGCAAAATAGCTTTATTATTATTTTTAGAAAGGAAGAGTTTTATGAAGGTTGTAGACAACCTGTCTGACTTGATTGGCGACACGCCGCTCGTGAAGCTGAACAGGCTGGCCCCAGAGAATGGAGCAGCCATTTATGCAAAGCTCGAATTTTACAACCCGAGCAAAAGCGTCAAAGATCGGGCAGCTTTTAATATGATCATTAAAGCAGAGGAAGAAGGAAGGTTGAAAAAAGGGTCAACCATCATTGAGCCTACAAGCGGGAATACCGGGATCGGCCTTGCGATGAATGCTGCTGCACGCGGCTATAAGGCCATTCTTGTTATGCCTGACACAATGACACTTGAACGGATCAATCTGCTGAAAGCGTATGGGGCGGAAGTGGTCCTCACACCAGGTGATGAAAAGATGCCCGGATCAATCAAAAAAGCGCTGGAGCTTGCAGAGGAAATCCCGGACAGCTTTGTCCCGATGCAGTTTGATAATGAAGCAAATCCCGATGCCCACAGAAAATCAACCGCACTTGAAATTATTGATGGGATGGAACAGATTGGAAAGCCCCTGTCTGCTTTCGTCGCGACTGCAGGCACAGGCGGAACGATCACCGGAACCGGAGAGGTGCTGAAAGAGAAATATCCGGGTCTTGAGGTCCACGTTGTTGAACCGAAGGGCTCTCCAGTCCTTTCAGGAGGCAAGCCCGGCAAGCATAAGCTTGTAGGCACCAGCCCCGGTTTTATCCCTGAAATCCTTAATCAGGATGTTTATGATGAAATCCACCAGATCAAGGACGAAGAGGCTTATGACACAACAAGGAGGCTCGCCAGGGAGGAAGGCATCCTTGTCGGCCCTTCCTCAGGGGCAGCCTGCTTTGCGGCCATCGAAGTCGCCAAAAAGCTCACACCCGAAGATGCAGTCGTCTTCATTGTGTGTGATACAGGAGAAAGATACCTTTCCAGCGACCTGTTCCGTTTTGAGTAAGATAGTATAAATGACGGAAACAGCTTTATATGAAAAAACCGGCCATGCCTCCTGATCTGGAGTGCCTGGCCGGTTTTTTTCAGCTGTTCAACGCACCTGTTTGAATGCTTCCGCATTCCTTTTCAATTTTTTCGAGGAATAGGCCTTGCAGCTTCTGCGTCAGCTCTCCTGGCTTACCGTTCTTCACAGGACTGCCGTCAATCCCGATGACCGGCATCACTTCAGCTGTTGTGCTGGAAATGAAGATTTCATCTGCACCAAGGAGCTCATCAATCGTGAATGCTTTTTCCTCAAACGGAATATCATTCTCACGGGAAATCTCGAGCACTTTTTGCCGTGATATCCCATTAAGAATGAAATGGTCAGCCGGATGTGTCACCAGTTTATCGCCGCTTACGATGAAGATATTAGATGAGCTGCCCTCGGTCACTGTATGGCCCCGATGCTGGATGGCTTCAAAGCACCCAGACTGGGCTGCCTTCTGCTTGGCCAGCAAATTGCCAAGCAGGTTAAGGCTTTTAATATCGCAGCGGAGCCAGCGGATATCTTCAGTCAGTATTGCCTTGATCCCCGATTTCATATTCTCCTCCGGCCGCGCAGCTTCACGGGTATAGGCTACGAAAGCGGCAGGGACTTCACTGCCCGGAAAGGCGTGATTCCTTGGCGAAATGCCCCTTGAATACTGAAGGTAGACTGTTCCGAAACCAATTTTGTTCTTCCCGATCAGCTGTTCCAGTTTCGTTTTTAGCTCTTCCTTTGTAAAACCAGGGTTCAGTCCGATCTTTTCACAGCTTTCAGACAGCCTGTTCAGGTGTTCCTCAGCTGTAAACATTTTGCCGTTATATACCCGGATTACTTCATAGACACCATCGCCAAACTGATAGCCTCTGTCTTCAATGTCAACCTTGGCATCTTTGCGTTCAATCAATTCCCCATTCAGGATTGCATATTCCACTTTCGTTCCTCCCCTATACAATATTCAGCCTGTTTCTTTTATTTTGCCAGCTCATAAATAGCCTGTGCATAGATGGCTGCAGCTTTTACAAGGTCCTCAATAAACATATATTCATCCTTCTGGTGGGCAATGTCCTCCCTGTCAGGGAATAATGGACCAAAAGCGACACCGGCCTTCAGGGAACGGGCATACGTTCCTCCCCCGATCGAGATGAGCTTGGCCTCATCTCCAGTCTGCTCCTCATACACTTTTTTCAGCGTCTGGATCAGGAAAGTATCCTCATCCACATGATGGGGCTTGGAATCTGTAAAGTTTTCGAGGCGGAACCCTTCTTTTCCAGCAGCAGCCATGACCGTTTCCTTGGTTAAAGCCATATCATTGGTGACAGGGTAGCGGAGATTCAATCCAAGCCGTCCGCCTTCTGCCTGTGAATAGCTTATCTTTCCAAGATTGATGGTCAGGTCGCCTGTGATATCGTCAGAGTAGGCCGCGCCCAGCTGCCTGCCGCGGGAATCCTTGAAGAAATAGCGGTCAGCAAAGCTGAAAAATTGGGCTGCCTTTGAATCGATTGAAAGCTCTGACAGGAATTTAGCTAAATATAAGCCTGCATTCTTCCCGTTATCAGGCTCCATTCCATGTGCAGAAATCCCTTCAACCTCAAGAATCAACTCACCATTATCCACATGATAGCTGCCTTTCAGGTCATGCTGCTTCTGGAAATCTACAAAACGCTGCAGCACCTCTGTCTGTTCATGATGGACGAGCAGGGATGCTTTGGCATAGTCAGGGACCATGTTGTATCTTCGGCCGGACTGGAATGAAGCAACTTCTGCCTTGACATCGCCATCCTGATTTTCTGCTGTGCTTTCCTGAACAAGGTCAAAGTCGGAAATTCCTTTTTCTGCATAGATGATCGGAAAATCAGCATCTGGGGCGAAGCCGATATCAGGCATCTGCTCGTGCTTGAAATAATGGTCCACACAGCGCCAGTCGCTCTCTTCGTCCGTCCCGACGATCATCCGCACTTTTTTGCTCAGCGGCAGCCCAAGCTCCTTGACTATTTTCATAGCATAATAAGCGGCCATTGTAGGCCCTTTATCATCCAGCGCCCCGCGTGCAAAAATCTTTCCATCCCTTATTTCTGCAGCAAAAGGATCGCTTGTCCATCCGTCACCTTCAGGAACAACATCGACGTGGCAAAGAATCCCGACGATTTCTTCTCCACTCCCAAACTCAATATGTCCAGCAAGATTGCCGGTGTTTTTCACGGAGAATCCGTCCTTGCTGCCCAGCTCCAGCATAAAATCAAGTGCTTCTTTGACTTCTTTTCCCAGAGGGGCATCTTCAGTCGCATTCTCTTCATCAAGAATGCTCCTGATTTGCAGAAGCTTCTGGGTATCAGCCAGGAAAGCCTGCTCACGTTCTTCTATTTCTTTCTGCCAATCAATGTTTTTCATACACATCCTCCTTATGTACATTCCAAAAGCAGACCGGCTGCATCCGGAATAATTAAACCAATTTCGCTCTTCCATTATAAATCATTTCAATGGAAAACCTTAAATCAAAGAGAAAGGCTGCCAGCAGGCATCTGGCCTGTCAGCCAAAGTCCTCCCGCTGCCGCCAGTATAACAAGAATGATGGACAGAAGAAAGAGAGCCCATACCGCTTTGGTCCTTGCCGAAAAATACACATCTCTTTCACCGTATTTTTTTGTGAGGGGGTGGGAGATCGTGATTTTTCCCCAAACCATCTGCAGCCAGGAAAACATCATGATGAGGAAGCCGATGGCTATAAGTGTTTTTAACCAGATAGGCGGAATGATGACGATCGCTGCCACTGCAGGTGATATGATTTTTAAATAGTTTCCCCAATAAGACGGGTTGCGCAGGAATACTTTAATGAAAACTTCCAGAAATCCGGCAGAGACCGTCCTTTTTTTAAAGATCCTTTTTGATTGCCTGAACAAAAAAGGCTTTTTTCTTACTGCGGAAGGCGAAGGCATCTCTACCTCATAGGAAAGCTGGAAAATTAAGCCTGTATATTTGACTCGTTCCTCCCTCTCAAACGCCGCTTCAGTATCAAAGGTATGTGTTTTGGACAGATTCCTATTGTATAGGAAGCTTCCCAGGGCAAGCAGCAGAATAGCCGACATATTAAAGGCCAGCAGATTTCCCCCGAGCCACAGGGCAAAAACCAGCTGGACCATCCAGCTTAACAGCACAAAGCTTGCAAGACTGAATAGTATCCTTAAAAGCTTCCCTTCTATCTTCCTCAGATTTTGCTTCAGCCACATAATAAATACTCTGCAGGAAAAGAAAAACAGGAAATAAGAAACGGCATATAGCATTGTAAAGCCGTAGTGCCCTATTAAAAAGGGAAGCAGCAGAATGGCTATGAAGGCTGCCTGGCATGCTCCAGCCAGAAGAGAATAGAAAAAAGCTCCTTTTTTAAGGCCGAAATAAAGCTTCCGGTTTTTAATTAGAAATACCTTATCTGCCTCCTGGATAAAGGTTCGGTAATGGCCGTCCCATGAGGCAATATAGCCTGGAAGGAACAGGAAAGCTGCCGGCACCATTAAAATCCACCCGGGCATTTCTGTCCACCAGGATCTGTATATGAAAAAGGAGATGACTGCTGCAGGAACCGCCAGATAAAGGATGATGGTCCAGTCCGCAATTGATCTGAAGACGCTGTACTGATATTTCCATTCTGCCGAAAGCCTTTTAAAAAGGAGCCTGCTGCTAGTCATTTACATGCTCCTCTGAATACATGTGGAAGCAATCGAACAGCGACCCGCCCGGCAGGCCGCATTGCTGCCTGATTTCATCCATGGTCCCTGATGCCGCGACCCTGCCTTTATTAATGATTATAGACCTGTCGCAAACCTTTTCGGCAGTGTCCAGAACATGGGTCGACATCAAAATGCCTGCACCCTTTTGGCGCTCCTTTTCGACTGATTCCAGGAAAAGCCTTGTTGCATTCGGATCCAGGCCGATGAAAGGCTCATCAATGATATATACAGAAGGGTTGATGATCAGAGAGAGGACCAGCATGGCCTTCTGCTGCATCCCTTTTGAATATGTATGGGGATAATCATGTGCATAGTCTGCCAGCTTATACAGCTCCAGCAGCTCTTCCGCCTGCTTCCTGTATTCCTGATCGCTGAGCCCTTCTACTGCAGCGATGAAGTCGAGATGCTCCCATAATGTAAGCTCGTCATAAAAGATGGGCCGCTCGGGAACATAAGAATATTTGATCCCCTCTTTAAAAACGGTTTCTCCTTCTGTATAATTCATCAGGCCAAGGATCGTTTTGATCGTAGTGCTCTTTCCCGCACCATTCGCCCCGATCAGGCCGATCAGCTCTCCTGAATGGACTTCAAATTTAATATCCTGCAGATATGGAGCCTCTTTGCTGTATCCCGCCTGTTTTATTTGCGCTGTTAATAGTTTCATTGTTTTCCCCCCGATATATATACGGCGAAGAGAAGGAAAAAGTTTCCTTGGTCAATCTGCAAGATAGATTGCATCACCTGTTCGGATCGGACCTGTACGCACCACTGAAGCATAGACGCCGAAATGATTGCTCCTTTCTTTGGCAACCATTTTCAGAAGGGCGGCATCCTTACCGGCATCCTCCGGATCGACTGTGATGATCTGGCATCTTTCACAATGACGCTTAATCATGATAGCGGATCCTCCGCTGCCGATGATCAGCTTTTTCCCAAACCAGCTTTCTTCTGCAAAGGGAACAGATCCTTCAATATCAAGGATAATATTGGCCCGGAAGCGCCGGTGATCAACTTCTCTGCCCCGCATTTCACCGAGCTTTCTCAATGAAGCGGCGGAAACGAGCTGCAGATGCTCCTCTTCTATTGGACCTAAAGGTATACTCTTTGGCGAGTATTGAATCTGCTCAGTTTTTTTGCCTGTGAGGCTTTCTAAATAACCTGCTACGCGGGGATCGCCCCATTTGGCGCTACTTCCGTCAGGCATTCTGATGATGACTGCCGGAAACATGTTATCCTGTTCCTTTCCTGCAAAACGCGCTGAAAATGTGGCCATCTCGGGAGCCTGGGTAATGGTCAGGAATTTCCCGGGCCTCGACGTGTCCAGGAAAGCATGGCTCCTGTCTCCATATAATCCGTAAGACATCAGCCGCGTCTCTGCCACACTTTCACCGCCAAAGGATTTGACAGGGTGCCTGATGATTTCTTTAATCGTTCCCACCTTCATATCTCTCTCCCCTTTCCCGCTGTTTTTTTCCATATTATAGCACGGTGTTTGTTCAGACGGCAGACAACGCTTACTCGATAAACTCATGGTAAGCACCAAAAAACGCTGCTGAACTCTTCAGCAGCGTTCATTTCTTATTCATAATAAGGCTTAAGCACTTCCAATACTTCAGGGTTTCCGTATTCCTGAGCGTAATCATAGGCTGTAAGGCCCTCTGCATCTGTATATAACGGATCTGCCCCATATTCCAGAAGCAATTCAGCCATACTGGCATCATCTGCAAAAACCGCGCTCATTAAAGGCGTTGTGTCATAGGCATCCACTGTATTTGGATCAGCTCCGTGTTCTGCCAGGAGCCGGGCGGCATCGGCCTGTCCGCTGTACACGGCCCAGTGCAGGGCAGTTGAGCCTTCACTGTCAGCAGCATTAATGTCAGCTCCATTCCCAATCTGGTTTTCAATAGAGGCGAGGTCACTTGTCTCTGCAGCCTCCATCAGAGGCGTAATTCCTTCCACTTCTTCTACTGGTCCATCAATTGGCATATCTGAGAGCATATCAAGATTTTCGATTCCTTTTAAGCCAAACCATAGCCCTGTTCCGGCAAGGGCCAGAAAGAGCACAGCTGCGATAGAACCAATCCAGACAGTACTTCGCTTCTCTTTAAGCACCAGTGCCGTTTCCGGGGCAAAAAACTGTGCCAGTGCATGCAGCCTTTTCGGAAGATGCGGATGAGTGGAAAGCTTCTCATTCAGCCATATGAAAATGCCCTGCTCCGACTCGATCTGTTCCATATAGGTTTCCTGGTCGACCTTCTTATATAATTCTTTCCCGATGGCAAGCATTGTCAGCGCATTCCTGGAAGCTTCATAAGACTCAGTATAGTAGGCAGCATAGCGGTCACAGGTATACTCGCAAGCTCTTAAATACGCATTTCCCAAAAATGGCACCCACAGAGCAGGCAGCAGGAGGAAGCTGACTGTCACATGCCTTCGTTTCAGATGGGCAAACTCGTGTGCCAGTACAAACAATACCTCCTTCTCCGCTTTCTGCTCAATCAATTCAAAAATACCAGAATACAGCACCACCATATTTTTTCTGAAAAACCTGGCTGCAAAAGCATTGAGAACCCCTTCGGATTCCACAATATAAATATCCGGGACTTTCGCAAGCCCCATCTGCCCGGCCACTGAAACCGCCTTTCCATACAGCTCTGGGAATTGCTTTTTCCCAAGCTTTACACCGTTCCTGCGGATTCCGGCCATCATCAGCCCGTGGAGAATGATGGTGGCAGTCAGCAAAATGGCCAGCATGATAATGCCAATAATAGTTATAGATAATAGCAAATACGTAAGGATGCCGAATAAAATGACAAAAGCAAAATAGAGACTTTCTTTTCTGTGTACGAGCTGTTCACGCAACGAATGATTCAAATAATTCCATCCCCTTCAGTTATCTGCATAAATTACTCATTGATTATAATGAATTTCCCCATTTGGGAATACAGGTAAATAGGCCCATTAAAAAAAAGCTGGTAAACACATATGCAGATACTTAAATGCATAGAGATGTAAAGAGAGCCAGGCATCATGCAAGTTTCTGATCAGGCAGGCACCAGTATAGAAATGGAGCCAATTCCAACCAAAATGTGTTAATCTTTTGTAAATTCAAGTATTAAAGTAGCATTATCAAGCAAGAAAGAGTACAATTATTGTAGAAGTATGACATCTAGAACATTCTTTAATGATTAGAAAAGGAGTTGTCTGGGGAAAAGAAAACTACATACCTTGAAGACATGTTTCTTCATCGAAGCTGTCGGTTGCAGGAATTTGCCAAAGGTTTGAAAAAAGGATAGGGAGTGGTTCTTTGAAACCTTCGACTAACCGGATGTTAAACCGCATTAAAGCCGTCTACATGTTTATTTGTAAGCGCGGAACTGTAACAACTCAGGAGCTTGTAGAGGAATTTGGTATTACTCCTCGCACCATACAACGAGATTTGAATGTCCTGGCCTATAATGATTTAGTCATCAGTCCGAGCAGAGGAAAATGGACGACGACGCAAAGAAAAGTTAAATTATCATCGTAAATACAGTCTCCCGGGCTCGGGGGATCCATAAACAAAAAAATCGCCCTTATCAGGCGATTTTTTTGTTACTTCACTTCATATTCCATCAGAGACTGCAGCTCTTCCTCTGTCAGCTCCCTGTACTCACCAAGCTCGAGCGTCTCATCAAGCCGCAGCGGCCCCATCGAAAGCCTCTGCAGATATACCACTTTCTTCCCTACAGCTTCAAACATTCTTTTGACTTGGTGAAACTTTCCCTCTGTGATCGTCAATTCGATATCAGACCGTTCTCCGGACTTCAGGATATTGAGCTCTCCCGGCTTTGTCGCATAGCCGTCATCCAGGATGACTCCTTTGCGGAAGGCAGTGACATCTTCTTCCGTCACTTCCTGGTCTATGACTGCAAAATACGTTTTCGGCACATGCTTCTTTGGGGAGAGCAGGCGGTGGGCCAGCTGGCCATCATTCGTAATCAAAAGCAGACCCTCCGTATCCTTATCAAGCCTTCCGACCGGAAAAGGTTCAAAGATCAGATCCTCTGCCTCAAGGAGATCAATGACCGTTTCATCTCTGTTATCTTCTGTTGCTGAAATGACGCCCGGCGGCTTGTTCATCATCAAATAAATAAATTCCCTGTATTCGACGGTTTCTCCGTTTATACGGATCAGATCTTTTTCAGGATCGACATGCTGCTTGGCATCTTTGATCTTTTCATCATTGACGGTCACCGAACCGTCCTTAAGCAGCTTTTTTACCTCTTTCCTGCTGCCGTATCCAAGATTGGCCAGCACTTTATCAATTCTCATCCTTCTTCCTCCTTAAAAATTTCAGTCCCGGGACCACTGCTTTTATCATAGACTGTACTATCTGGTTATTTACCTGAGTATAGTAGAACTTTTTACAAAATGAAAGGAGCGCTTCTTATTCACTATTTTCCCGTCTGCCCTTATCCCCTGCACCCTGTCTTCCGTACATCTCCTTCTTTTTTATCCCAGGGAGATGCCCAGATTCTGCAGCGCGTCATCGAGCTTGAACGCACCGTCGAGCAGCTTAACAAACAATGCAGCCGGTTCAACAGGAGGCTGAACCGCATTGAGCGCAGGCTCGGGCTCGGTGGATCCGCCCCAATCTACTATAATCCGGAGCTCTAGCACCCCTTCACGGAAAAAAATGAAAGGCCCCGCTTCGTGCTGCGGCGGCCTTTCGTTTGGCTTTATTAAAAGCGGAGGCGGAGCTTCTGTTTGATTTTCTCCACTCTTTGTCCAAATAGGAAATAAACAAGCCTTGTTCTGAAGGCCAAGTAAAAATAGATGGCTGCTCCAATGCCTGCACAAATGAAAATGATGATCAGCGACTGGATGGTAGAAGCCGGAGACAGGAATAATGTCAGCAGTTTATAGGATACTGCAGTTCCGGCAAACATGAATGCCGTGAACAGGATGATCAGCAGGCTCCTTCTGACGACCAGGCGGAATGGATATTCTGCATAGGTCCTGATGACATATAAATTGATCAGTATGGCTGCAGTGTATCCAAGGGTTGTAGCCAATACTGCTCCCTGTGTTTCCATCAGCTTGATGAGCGGAATATTCAGGCTCAGCTTGACGAGCAGACCGACAAGCAGGCTCAGAATCGTGAATCTCTGTTCATTGATGCCCTGCAGGATCGCCGCTGTAACGGAGAACAAGGAAAACAGCATCGCCACCGGGGCATACGTTCTCAAAACCTCTGTACCCAATTCCTTATGCTCGTAAAAGACAGTGAAAACCGGCTCAGCCAGCAGTGAAAGCCCCGCTGCGGCAGGCAATGTAAGAAAAAGGAGCACCTGGAATGTCTGGTTCAGCTGCTTGTTCAGGCTCATACGGTCATTATCTGTGAACGCCTTCGTTATGGCAGGGACAAGCGTCAGTGAAAAGGCCGTTGCCAGCGACACTGGGATGATCACCAGCTTATGCGCCTGAAAGTTCAGCACCGCCAGTGATGACTCAGCCTGCCCGGCAAGGCCAATTTCTGCCATCGCCCTGTTGAATGTGAGCTGGTCAATGATTTGAAACAAGGGGTTGGCAAGGCCGACAAAGATAAATGGTGCAGCATATATGAGAATTTCTTTATACATATCCTTCAGGGAAATATCCATCGTCCCTTTGTCTTGAAGGAGGAGGTCATCCAAATGGGATTTCCGTTTATACCAGTACCAGAACAGTACCGCAAGGCTGCCAATTGCTCCTATGAATGCAGCAAAAGTTGCCACGCTGACAGCTTTGACCAGGCTTCCGCCCATCCAGTTCAGGACAATATAGGCACCGGCAAGCAAAAAGACAATGCGGACAATCTGTTCAACAACCTGTGACACGGCAGACGGTCCCATCGATTGATGGCCCTGGAAGAATCCTCTGATTAAACTCATGAACGGGACAACAATCAAAGCAAAGCTTACTGCCCTGATGACAGTAATAACATCACTGACACTGGAGTCCAGATCAGAGTCAGGAATGAATAATTCTGCAAGGACCGGGGCCGAAAAATAAAGAATTAAAAATGAGAAAATCCCGCTGCAGAGCATGACGACAAGGCCGGACTTAAAAAGCTTTCTGCCGACAGCATACTCTTCAAGGGCATTATACTTGGCGATAAACTTGGAAACAGCAAGGGGGATCCCCGCTGTAGCAATGCTGATAAAAATCGTATACGGAACATAGGAGTACTGGTATAAAGCACTTCCATGGTCCCCTACAATCCGGTAGAACGGTATCACATAAAACAGGCCCAGAACCTTTGAAATAATGGTTCCGAGGGTTAAAATAAAGGTACCTCTTAAAAGCTTAGATGACATATAATCCCTTCCTAAAAAGAAAATCTTGCTTCATTCATCCATGCGGCCGGCATCATGCCGCAAGACCGCCAATTTTATCAGTTTCTGTCGAAATGTAAACACACTATTAGTAGTTTACCCTTCTTTCGCCCCCAAAGCTACTAGATTGCCGGGCGTCCCACCAGAAAAATACGCAGATCGGGCAGGCCCCGCCAGATTAGACGTGTTCCCCCTGAATAAATTTGCCTTTCCCTTCCGTTTGTACTAATGTTAAAAAAGCAAAAAGTAAATAAAGTTGGTGAAAAAATGTACGATGTAATTGTAATTGGAGGCGGTCCATCAGGCCTGATGGCTTCGATTGCGGCGGCAGAAAAGAGAATGAAAGTCCTTCTTATCGACAAGGGAAACAAACTTGGCAGAAAGCTCGCCATTTCAGGCGGAGGCCGCTGCAATGTTACGAACCGCCTGCCCATCGATGAGATCATAAAGCATATACCCGGCAACGGCAGGTTCTTATACAGCGCATTTTCTATTTTCAGCAACGAAGATATCATCAGCTTCTTCGAGGATATGGGCATCCAGCTGAAAGAGGAAGACCATGGCAGGATGTTCCCTGTCACAGACAAGGCCCAGTCGGTCGTTGATGCGCTCCTTTCAAAAATGAAGGAGCTCCGTGTCGAGGTGAAAACCGATTCACCGGTGGAGGATATTTCTTATGGGGAGAATGGGCATACAGTATTTCTGAAAAATGGAGCAAAGTATGATGCCAGGTCGCTGGTTATTGCGGTGGGAGGCAAGTCAGTCCCACATACCGGTTCTACAGGGGATGGCTACGCATGGGCGGAAAAAGCCGGACACACGATCACCGATCTGTTCCCGACAGAGGTGCCTGTCACTTCTTCTGAGCCATTTATAAAAAATAAAGTTCTGCAGGGGCTCGCTCTCAGGGATGCAGCTCTAAGTGTCCTGAATCCTAAAGGCAAGCCCCTTATCACCCATAAGATGGACATGCTCTTCACCCATTTCGGCGTAAGCGGCCCTGCCGTCCTGAGATGTTCGCAGTATGTGGTGAAAGCGATGAAGAAGTGGGATCTTAAACAAGTCGTATTAAGCCTTGATGCTGTTCCGGACCGGAAGGAAGAGCCGTTATTCCAGGAAGTGTCCTCCATGATAAAGGCTGATCCAAAAAAGAGCATTAAAAACATCCTGAAAGGACTTTTGCCGGAACGCTACCTGCTGTTCCTGCTCGATTGGAATGAAATCGATCCATCTGCTCAGGGCGGGACCATTTCGCATGAAAAGATCCGCCTGTTTGTAAAAAGCTGCAAGGCATTTCAATTTAAAGCCGATGGCACCCTTCCGATTGAAAAAGCATTCGTCACTGGCGGCGGTGTATCCACAAAAGAAATCGAACCGCAGACAATGGCCTCCAAGCTGATGCCCGGCCTCTACTTTTGCGGTGAAATCCTGGATATCCACGGCTATACCGGCGGCTATAACATCACCTCAGCGCTGGTGACAGGCAGGCTTGCCGGTTCCAATGCAGCAGAAGCTGCGTCCTATTAAAAAAACGGCCCATCTGTTCAGGACCGGTAAACAACCATGGCGGAAAAGCAGTAAATTTGTTCTTCTTCCTCTTCCTGGATGGCTGCAACATTATATTTAATATCGATCAGCCTGTTTTCATCAATCCGTTCCAGGAAATGGTTCATATCCTTTTCAAGATCTTTTTCATGCTCATGGTCAAAGAGCTTCACTTTAATCAACTTTGTCCCTCCTCAATTGCTTTTTTAAAAGTATGGACGAAATATTCAGAAACTATAACCATGATAAAAAGCTGCCTGCGACAGGCAGCTTTCTTCTTTACTTCGTTTCGCCTTTCCATTCGAGCATTCCGCCAGCCATATTGCGGACTTTATAGCCCTGGTCCTGCATGTAATAGCAGACGTTCTCACTGCGGCGGCCGGAGCGGCAGATAAAAATATATTCTTTCTCATCATCAAAATAGTCCATATTGGCAGGAATATCTCCCATCCTGATATGCTTGGCGCCGGGAATCATGCCCTGCTCCACTTCTTCGTCTTCCCTTACGTCTACAAGCTCGAGCTTCTTGCCTTCCTTCAGCAACTGTTCCAGCTCTTCTGTTGTGATAATTTCAATATTTTCCATCTATGACACCCTCTCATTAATTCGTCTACCCAATATGATTAGTATAAACAAAGGAAGTAAAATAAGGCAAAAAACTGGTTCCATTGATGACAGTTTCTATCGCAATCATCTTCCCTGCCTTAAAAAATCCCCCGTTTCTCGCTGAAACAGGGGATTCCTTGCTTTAGTTGGCTACAATATTAACAAGCTTTCCTGGGACGGCAATGACCTTGCGGATTGTTTTGCCATCAATCTGCTCCTGGATTTTATCATCATCCATCGCAATCTGCTCCAAGGCTTCACGTCCCGCATCAGCAGGCACCATTAGCTTCGCTTTAACCTTGCCGTTGACCTGGATAACGATTTCAACTTCATCATCGACCAACTTGGCTTCATCATAAGCAGGCCAAGCTTCATAAGAAATTGTGCCGCTGTGGCCAAGCTTCTCCCAAAGCTCTTCCGCGATATGAGGGGCAATCGGCGACAGCATTTTAACAAAACCTTCAATATAGCTTACCGGCAGTGTCTCTGCTTTATAAGCTTCATTGATGAATACCATCAGCTGTGAAATGGCTGTATTGAACCGCAGCCCCTCATAGTCTTCTGTTACCTTTTTAACTGTCTGATGGTAGGCTTTTTCAAGGCTTGATTCCGGCTCTGCATCCTTTATTCTGCTGTGCAGGTTTCCATCAGTGTCAATCAGCAGCCTCCAAACACGGTCAAGGAAGCGGCGGGCTCCGTCCAAACCGTTTGTTGACCAGGCAACTGAGGCTTCGAGCGGCCCCATGAACATTTCATACAGGCGCAGTGTGTCGGCCCCATGTGACTCGACGATTTCATCCGGATTCACTACATTGCCTTTTGATTTGCTCATTTTTTCATTGTTCTCTCCAAGGATCATCCCCTGGTTGAACAGCTTCTGGAACGGCTCCTTGGTAGAAACCACACCGATATCATACAGGAACTTATGCCAGAAGCGTGCATACAGCAAGTGCAGAACCGCATGCTCGGCACCGCCGATATAAATATCAACCGGAAGCCATTCTTTCAGCAGGTCGGCATCAGCGATCGCATTTTCGTTTTTAGGATCGATATAGCGCAGATAATACCAGCAGCTTCCCGCCCATTGCGGCATTGTATTGGTCTCACGGCGCCCTTTTTTGCCTGTTTCAGGATCTGTCACATTGACCCACTCATCAATATTGGCGAGCGGTGATTCTCCTGTTCCGGATGGTCTGATTTCTGTTGTTTTCGGAAGCATCAGCGGCAGCTCTGATTCCGGTACAGCAGTCATTGTGCCGTCTTCCCAATGGATAATCGGAATCGGCTCTCCCCAATAGCGCTGGCGGCTGAACAGCCAGTCGCGGAGGCGGTAAGTTACTTTCTTCGTCCCGATGCCCTTTTCTTCAAGCCACTCAATCGCTTTGGAAATGGCCTCTTCCTTCTGAAGGCCGTCAAGGAATCCGGAGTTCACATGCTCCCCGTCGCCTGTATACGCTTCTTTTTCGATATCTCCGCCTGCCACAACTTCCTTGATCGGCAGGCTGAACTCTTTTGCAAACTCATAGTCGCGCTCATCATGTGCAGGAACGGCCATGATGGCGCCGGTTCCATAGCTTGCAAGAACATAGTCGGCAATCCAGATCGGCATTTTATCGCCGTTTACAGGGTTGATGGCGTAAGCGCCTGTAAAGACCCCTGTTTTTTCTTTTGCCAGATCCGTACGTTCCAGATCGCTTTTGCTCTTCACTTTTTCTAAATATGCTTCGACCGCCTCAACCCGGTCTTCAGCCGTAATGCTTTCAACAAGTGAATGCTCTGGTGCAAGCACCGCATAAGTCGCCCCAAAGAGTGTATCAGGACGGGTTGTAAAGACGGTGAATGTCCCTTCATGGTTCTCAATGCTGAAGGTCACTTCTGCGCCTTCAGAACGGCCGATCCAGTTCCTTTGCATGTCCTTCAGGCTTTCCGGCCAGTCAAGCTCTTCCAGATCCTCAAGCAGCCTGTCGCCGTAAGCCGTGATTTTCAGCATCCACTGCTTCATCGGGCGGCGCTCTACCGGGTGCCCTCCGCGCTCACTCTTGCCGTCGATTACTTCCTCATTAGCCAGGACTGTTCCAAGTGCCGGGCACCAGTTGACAGCCACTTCGTCAATATAGGCAAGCCCTTTTTCATACAGCTTAGTGAAAATCCATTGTGTCCACTTATAATATTCCGGGTCCGTCGTGCTGATTTCCCGGTCCCAGTCATATGAAAATCCAAGCGATTTGATCTGGCGGCGGAACGTATCGATATTTTTCTTCGTGAATTCTGCCGGATCATTGCCTGTGTCCAGGGCATATTGTTCTGCCGGAAGCCCGAAAGCATCCCAGCCCATTGGATGGAGTACATTATAGCCCTGCATCCTTTTTACACGGGACAGAATATCTGTCGCTGTATATCCTTCCGGATGCCCGACATGAAGTCCGGCGCCTGAAGGATACGGGAACATATCAAGCGCATAAAAATTGCTTTTTCCCTTTTCCTCGCCCATTTTAAATGTTTTATTGGCTTCCCAAGACTTTTGCCATTTCTTTTCAATCTCCCTGTGATTGAAGCTCATTGTGCTTTCCTCCTGCATAATATGAATTTTTCTTTTGGGGAAAGGTTTTGCCGGTCTGCTTTACAGCGAAAAAGACCATAAAAAAACCCCTCATCCCAAAACAGGGACGAGAGGATATGTATTCTCCCGCGGTACCACCCACATTAGCGGCATTGCCGCTCTCTTCATTCATCCTTAACGCGGAAAACGGCAGGCATTACTGTGGTTCACACCTGCAACTCCAAGGCGAGTTCATGACAGTCCCGGCTGGCTTGCACCTCCCGCCAGCTCTCTAATGAGCGGAACTACATCATTACTATTCCTCATCATAGTTTTTGCTTTAAAATATATAAAGCTATTGTATTAAAATTCTCCTTTGTATGCAAGTATGCTCTTCAATTAGAAAAGTTATACTTTTCAATGTATGCAAAGGCTGTGCTCTCGTGCAAACAGCTTCACTATTCTTTGTGACGGCAAATAAAAGACGCAGCAGCCTTGCCGGCTGTCTGCATCTTTTCATTGCACTGTGTATCCCCCGTCAATAACAACGGCCTGCCCCGTTATGCCTCTCGCATCTTCTCCAGCCAGGAAAAGGGCATAGGCGGCAACTTCTTCTACTGATAAAAGCCTTTTCTGGGGAACCAGAGGATAAAGTACTTCTTCGAGTACCTTTTCCAGCGGGACTTTTCTTGTAACTGCCAGGTCCTTCAGCTGATTTCGGACAAGCGGGGTATCCACATAGCCCGGGCAGATGCTGTTCACGGTGATTCCATAGGGCGCAGCTTCAAGGGCAGCTACTTTTGTCAGCCCGATGACCCCATGCTTGGCGCTGTTGTAGGCAGCCTTCCCTGCAAACCCGACCAGGCCATTGATCGAGGCCATATTGATGATCCTTCCAAAGCCCTGTTTTTTCATAATCGGCAGACTATGTTTGATGGCAGTGAAAGGAGCCGTCAGCATGACCTTAAGCATAAACTCAAATGTTTCTGTCGGAAAATCTTCAATCATGGATACATGCTGAAGTCCCGCATTATTGATTAGTACATCTAATCCCCCAAATTCTTCAACCGCAGAATGGATGGACTTTTTGATTTCTTCTTCAAGTGTCACATCGCATCTCAGGCCCACTGCCCTGAACCCTTCTGCCCTCAGCTGCTCTGCAGCTTTTTCAACCTGTTCTTCCTGAATATCTGTCAGGACAAGATTAGCTCCTTGCCTGGCAAAGTTTTTTCCTATCTCATACCCTATCCCCTGGGCAGCCCCGGTGATAAGAACTGTTCTTCCTTGCACCATTTCTTTTCTCCTTCCATAAAGGAAAGGAAGGGATTGGATAAATCTCTTCCTTTCCGAAAAATGTTATATGCCCAGTCCAAGCGAGAATAAGAGGATCGCCAATGCCAGGCCGAGCAGAGGTACGATGACGGTCACAATGCCGACAGCTCCATACGCATCCTGGTGGGTCTCTCCGCAGATGGATCTGACTGTTGTGACCACATAGCCGTTATGCGGCAGGGAATCCAGAGCACCTGATGAAATGGCCGCTACACGGTGCAGTGCTTCTGGGTTGACTCCCATATCCATATAGTGCGGCGCAATCAGCGGCAGGGCGATTACCTGGCCTCCGGATGCGGAGCCAGTCATCCCGGCGATAACACTGACCGCGATTGCTCCTCCGATCAAAGGGCTTCCGGGGATATCTGTCATAAAGTCGACCGCTGTCTGGAACGCAGGCACTGCCTTGGCCACCCCGCCGAATCCTACGACCGCGGCGGTATTGCCGATGGCAATAAGCGCTCCAAGCGTCCCCTCGGAAACAGCATTCCAGAAATTCCTGAAGTACTTCCTGTTCAGCAGATAAGTAGCGATGACTCCACCCAATAAAGCAATGATAAGTGCGGATTGTGCGAGTGAGTCATGAAAAATAAAGGCAATGACCAGCACGACTGCCAAAGGCAGGACTCCCATTACAGGATGCGGAAGTTCTTTTTTCTCGGCCACCGGATCTGTTTCCCTGGAAATAAAGGTTTCACCCTTGCTGACGGCTTTTGTAATGATCCTTTTCAGCCACCAGTAGCCGAAGATCATCATAAAGACTGCGACAATAAGGCTGACCTCCCAGCCTGCATACGGGGATGTCCCCAAGTGTTCGATCGGGATCCAGTTCTGGATTTCAGGAGATCCCGCAGAAGTCATAGTGAAGGTGACCGACCCAAATGCAAGGGCGGCCGGAATGAAGCGGCGCGGAAGATTGGCCTGCTTAAAAAGGCTCAATGCCATCGGATAAACGGAGAAAGCTACAACGAACAAACTCACGCCACCATAAGTCAAAACTGCACAAGAAGCTACTATTGCAAGGACAGCGTATTTCATTCCCAGCTTTCCAACAATCAATTCAGCGACACTGTCGGCTGCACCGCTGTCTTCCATGACTTTTCCAAAAATGGCGCCAAGCAGGAACATCAGATACCAGGATGTTACAAACCCTGAAAAGCCCGACATATAATTTCCTACCAGGTTGGCCTCCCCCTCGCCCGCCAGCTGCGGAAATAATGGCATCCCGCTCAACACGGCAACAAACAGAGCTGAAAGCGGCCCGACAACAAGCAGGTTCATGCCCCTCATCGTCAGGAATATCAGGAGGGCAAGCCCACCTACCAATCCAATCATACTAAGCATTCGTTTTCCCCCTTATTTATCTCCTTATTTGAAACCGTTTACATTTAAAAGGATAACACCCTCCCTTCTTAAGATTTTGTCTGCCCATATTCCAATGCAAGATATGTGCCAAGTGTCCGAATAAGCAGCAGCAGGTAAAGGAGGCTATTCTGCGAATTTTTTTCCGGATTTCCGGAAAAAAGTTTTTGCCTATAAAATTTGCGGAGGTTCTGGATTACTAGATAATCGCCTTCAATAAACAAGCAAGAGAAATCTTTATCTTCTTTTCAAAAAAAAAACAAAAGTCCGGAAGACCGGAATATTTTCCGATTTTCCGGACTGCTAGATTTCCAGCCCGTATTTTTTCACCTTTTCATAAAAAGTCGACTTGCTGATGCCCAAAACCTTAGCAGCTTTCAGCTTATCATCTTTATACTTTTCCAGGCTCTGCGCCAGGACTCTCTTCTCTGTCTCTTCAAGGATTTCCTTCAGTTTGCTCGTCCCAATCGGGAGAATGGCCCTTTCCCGCAAATATTCTGGAAGAGACCCTTTCTGGATTCGTTCATCACTGGTCAGGTAAATGGATGCTTCCATCACATTTTCTATTTCCCTTATGTTTCCCGGCCAGCTGTAGGCCTGAAAAATCTGGCGTACCTCTTCATCAATGCCCGTTATTCTCTTTCCTGACTTTTTAGTAATTTTGCCTGTAAAATAGTCGACCAGCTCATCAAGGTCTTCCATTCGCTCTCTAATGGGCGGAATGAAAAACGGAACTACATTTATTCTGTAAAACAGATCCTCCCGGAACCGTTTTTCTTCCATCATTTTCTCCAGAGGCCTGTTTGTCGCGGCGATGATCCGGACATCGACTGAGATAGGCTTAACAGAGCCCACTGCCTCGACTTCACCTTCCTGAAGGACGCGAAGAAGCTTAACCTGCATATTGAGCGGCATATCGCCGATTTCGTCCAAAAATAAAGTCCCACCATGCGCCAGCTGGAACTTCCCTTTTTTCCCGCCCTTTTTCGCCCCGGTAAAAGCTCCTTCCTCATATCCAAAAAGCTCGGATTCAAGGAGATGCTCCGGTATCGCACCGCAATTAATTTTGACAAAAGGCTGATGGCTCCTGGCGCTGAGCTGATGAATGCTGTGGGCAAAAAGCTCTTTTCCTGTCCCGCTTTCACCCCTGATCAGAATGGATATATCGCTGGAAGCGATCATTTTGACTTTTTCCTTCAGGCTGGCAATCTGCTTTGATTTCCCCAAAATATCCTCAAGGCTGTATTTCACCCCGCTGTCGATATGCTGGATATAATGCTGGATTTTATTCAGCAGGCTTTTGACATGGCTGTTCATCTTCATCCATTCCTGTGTATCGCGGAAAAAGACGGTTCCGAATGCGCCGATGATTTCTCCTCCTGACATGATCGGCATCCTGTTGGCAATCATATAATTCCCTTTTATATACTGCAGATCTGCCACTTCTTCTTTCCCGGTCGAGGCAACGATATGCATTCTTGTATTTTCGATCACTCCGGTCACATCCCGGCCGATTACTTCATCGCGTTCACAGCCGATAAATTCGCAATAATTGCGGTTGATATAGATGATTTTGCCTTCCTTATCGACCACTACCAGCCAGCCGAAAGCATTTTCAACAATCGTTTCCAGGATCTCGTATGGAAGCTCCATTAATGTTTTATTCATCTGCTTCTCCCTTTAACTCTAATCTTACTTTGAATTTTATCACATTTTTCTGATAATAAAGGAGGGAGGATAAAAAATGGGGACAAGCTGGTTTGGCATTTCCTTTTGTATACCCTTCTCTAAAAGAAGGGTTGGCGCAGTCATGCAGTCTGTTCATTTCCGTTCCAGGCACTTCGCTTTCCGCGGGGCGACGCTGAGCCTCCTGATATGAACGAAACTGTCAAGATTCCCACTCCACCATCGTTTTGGTTTTATTTTTGGGCACTTTTAAGAAGAGAAGCTATTTTGGCTTCTTGTGCTGGTTAGATATTTAGCCAAATTGGCTAGAATAGCTTCTTCTTTAGCTTACTGACCAATTCTCATCGCTTGGATGGGCGGTCAAGTGGTCTCCTTGACGGCCCATCCAAGCGATGAGAGGCTAGTTAGAGCTAAAAGAAGGAATAATCGACCTCCTGTTATTGATAGGAATAGAAGATAAAAACACGGCACGAAGGCAAAAACTCAACTGCGGTTATCATTCTGATATTCGTGGGTTTTCACATTTTATCTTTCCGTATAAAGGACCTGCCACTAACTCGCGACGTGCGTTAATCTATTAAGATATAGCACAGAGGAGGCACGTGGATCTTCCTTTCCGGTTTTTCTCTTTGCCTTCGAGCCCTATTCTCAGTTCTATTTAAAACCTCTATCTTCCGATAGATCACTACTTCTCTTTTTTACCCTTGAGGAATGTCTTCTACTTCTTGCATCACTGCCCAAATAAATCCTGCCAATTCTCTCGCGACAGCTGTAACGGCTTTTGGACTTTCTTTACCTCTCGCTAGTAAACGGAAATACTTTTTATGCAGCCTGTTCTGTGCCTTCCATGATATTGCCTGGATAGTTGGAGACTGGCCGTTTTGTCGTTTTTTAAGTTCTCCTTTCACAGCTGGCTTATATCTATAGCTCCATGAGGCCTCTACCAATAATCGCCGCACATGCCGATTTCCTGTTTTGGTTATCTGTCCTTGGCTTCTTCTTTCTCCACTTGAATACTCGCTAGGTATCAGACCAACATACGCCATGAATTGTTTGGGCGTAGTAAAACGTTTAAACGAACCGATTTCTGCCACAATGCTTGTCGCTGTGATAAAAGCCACACCCCTTAATGATTGGAGTGCCTGAATTTTCTGGGCGTGAACCCCTTCATTGGACTGAATCCTAATTTCTTCTTCCAGCCTTAGAATCCGTTGTGATAATTCTTTAATTTGGTGATAGTATTCCTGGAAAGTGATTTGCAGGGAAGTGTTTTCAAACTTTAAAGTATCAAGCCATTCAAAATACTTTTTTGTCCACTTGTTTATTCCACTTGGTGGTTTAATGTCATTGCGAAGTAAAAACTTACTTAATCGATGCTTCCCCCTCAGTTCGTCTTCTTTGGCGTCTTCTCTGCATCTAATAAGATCCCGCAGCGCCTCATTTTCTTTATCTGGAACATAGATGGCAGTCAATTCGCCAGCACGGTACAAATGAGCTAAGCGAATAGAATCCCTGCGGTCCGTCTTAATGCGTTCTCCGGGTCTTTTAGGAATAAGAGAAGGGGCAATTACCGAGCACTGAATCCCCATTGCCATAAGTAGCCGATAAAGTGGATATCCGGTCGGACCGGCTTCATAACACACTCGGAGTGTTTCAGGCCTGCCTAACTTTTTCATTAATTTCTTTACTGCTTCTGGGGTATGGGGGATCAATCCCCAGTATCTAGGCTCTGCCCGGCCTTCTTCTGCGATAGCGACCGCAATCTTTTCTTTTGAGACGTCTAAACCTACGTATTTTATGGTATCCTGCATAATAACTAGCTCCTTCCGTAATGTAGCTCTGATTTGGGAATGTATTTTAACAGTAAACATTCTAACCAGATTAACCTACGATGTTACGAGTAGGAGCTAGTTTCGTTCATGATAACTCG
>NZ_PKLA01000004.1:0-699666 GCF_002858875.1 Bacillus sp. UMB0728
TTTAACAGTAAACATTCTAACCAGATTAACCTACGATGTTACGAGTAGGAGCTAGTTTCGTTCATGATAACTCGTCGTACCTCCTACGGGGTCTCAGCTCTGCCGCTGCAATCCCGCAGGAGTCTTCGTGCCTTCCACTCCAATCAACGTGCTCCAATTTTTTTGCAGCAAGTTTATGCTTATTAAATAAAAGGCGAATGGTAGCACTATGGACTTTTGATACTACAATATGATGCTAACCCAAACCGTACCCTTTCTCTCCAAAATAAAAGCAGCTGCATATGCAGCTGCTTACCTCTTAGAATTTACTCTTCCGCATTCTCGACCATGTCAGCGAATAGCCCGTAGACATAGCGTTCTGCGTCGAATTCCTGCAGGTCGTCCATTTTTTCTCCGAGGCCGACGAATTTGACGGGAATGTCGAGTTCCTTGCGGATGGCCAGGACGATGCCGCCTTTTGCGGTGCCATCAAGCTTTGTCAGGACGATTCCGCTCACATCTGTTGCTTCTTTGAAGGTTTTTGCCTGGATCATGGCATTCTGCCCTGTTGTTGCATCAAGGGCGAGCAATACTTCATGCGGGGCGCCGGGGATTTCCCTTTCGATCACCCGCTTGACTTTTTCAAGCTCCTTCATCAGGTTGACCTTGTTCTGAAGGCGTCCTGCGGTGTCACAAAGAAGGATATCTGCATTCCTTGATTTCGCAGCCCTGACGGCATCAAACATAACAGCTGCCGGATCTGATCCTTCTGCCTGCTTGATGACTTCGACGCCGACCCGGTCTCCCCAGACTTCAAGCTGCTCGATGGCCCCCGCACGGAAAGTATCCCCTGCGGCCATGAGCACCTTTTTTCCTTCAGACTTGAACTTATGCGCCAGCTTGCCGATTGAGGTTGTCTTGCCGACCCCATTCACACCTACGAACAGGATGACTGTCAGGTCGCCTTCCTGGATATTCAAAGCGAAAGATGCTTCCCCGCTTCCCTCATATATTTCAACCAGTTTCTCGGAAATGATGCTTTGCACGCCTTGCGGGTCCTGGATGTTTTTGCGCTTCACTTCCATTCTCAGCTCTTCTACAAGCTCCATGACCGTGTCAAAGCCCACGTCAGCCTGAATGAGAATTTCCTCAAGCTCTTCGAAGAAGTCCTCATCGACCTTCCTGTACCTCGCTACAAGATCATTGACCTTGCCGGAAAAATTATCCCTCGTTTTTGTCAGGCCATCCTTGAATTTTTCTGTCACTGTATCGGTTTGCTTCGTAATTTTATCTTTCAGTTTTTTAAAGAAACTCATCTGTTCACTTCCTTCTCATTCATCTGTATGTATCGCCGGAAAAAGAGCGTACACCCCTTTTCCGGCATATTTTGGCTGTCTATTGCGGAACAAGCTCCCGGGTTTCTTCAAGTCTGACTGAGACAAGCTTTGAAACACCTGATTCCTGCATCGTTACACCGTACAGGACGTCTGCTTCTTCCATCGTCCCTTTGCGGTGGGTGATGACGATAAACTGTGTTTCCTCACTGTATCTCTTCAGATATTGGCTAAAGCGCTGGACGTTGGCTTCATCGAGCGCAGCCTCCACTTCATCCAGGATGCAGAACGGTACGGGGCGCACCTTCAGGATTGAGAATAGCAGCGCGATTGCCGTGAGCGCCCTCTCCCCGCCTGATAAGAGCCCCAGATTCTGCAGCTTCTTGCCTGGCGGCTGGGCAACGATGTCAACGCCTGTATTAAGCAGATCGTCAGGCTGTGTCAGCTTTAGATCTGCCCTGCCTCCGCCAAACAGCGCCTGGAAGACAGACTCAAAATGGAATCTGATTCCTTCAAATGTCTGCCTGAATCTTTTTTTCATTTCTTCATCCATTTCATCAATTACCTGGAAGAGAGTGTCCTTCGCTTCCTGCAGATCATTCTTCTGTGCCAGCAGGAACTCATAGCGCTCTGATACGCGCTCATATTCCTCAATGGAACCCAGGTTCACTGTCCCTAGCTCCTCAATGGACAATTTGATGAGCTTAACCTTTTTGCGTGCTTCCTCAGCAGGAATGTGGAGCGGATACTCCTCCCTGGCTGCTTCAAAGGTAAGCAGATATTCCTCCCTGAGATGGGCCAGGCGGTTATCCAGTTCAACATCCAGCCTGTTCAATCGCACTTCCTCATCCTTCATGCTCTCAGTCATGCCCTTATGAAGGCGGCGGAGCTCCTTGGCTGAAAGCTCCAGGTCTTCAAGTGTTTCCTGGAGTTTAAGGCGCTCCTCTTTCCTGGAAGAAATCAAGTCGATGGCTTCCTGCTTATCTTTCAGCTTCTTCCTTGCGGCTTCCTCGAGCACTTCTTCTCCTGAAGAGCTGCTGGTCAGCTCTGATGACAGCAGCGACAAATCTTCCTTGAAGGTCTGAAGCTTCTCTGATGTTTCCGCCAGCTCTCCCTCAATGGACGCGAAAGTATCTTTAGCGAAGTTCAGCTGTTCGTTCTTGGATGCCAGCGTAATCTTTAGCTCGCCGATCATGTCCATGAGCGTTTCCTTGGAGGTCATCCTAGTGTTTTTCTGCTGTGTGAGCACCTCGATTTCTTCCTCCAGGCCAGTGATGCTTTTTTGCATCTTCTCAAGCTCAAGCTCAAGTGCAGATTTCCTGGCTGAAAGCTTCTGGGACTCTTCGGCAGATTGCGACTTATCCATATCATACAAGGAAAGGCGTTCATTTATGTTCTTCTCAGCCATCTCCACTTCCCGGAGATCGCCCTTCAGGGAGTTTTCCTTCAGCCTCAGTTCTTCACCGGATCTGCGCAGGTTTTCAATCAGTTCTTCCTGCTTGTTTATGTCTCCCTTGACCCTTCTCACCTGCTCTTCCAGCAGCTGCGTCTTGGAATCCATTTCGGCCAAACGTTCTTTCAGCTCTTCAAGCTCTGTCTTCCGGCTGAGCAAAGAAGAGGATTTTTGCTTGACGGCGCCGCCTGTCATGCTGCCGCCCGGGTTTACAACATCGCCTTCCATTGTGACAAACCGGCTTCTGTAATTAAGGATCTTTGCCATTTCATTGGCTCCCTTTAGATCCTTTGAAACTATGACATTGCCGAGAAGGTTTTTAACGACCTCTTCATACTTTGAATCAAAAGATACCAGGTCAGCGGCAGCACCGATAAAAGATGGATGCAGCTTTAGCGATTGCAGCTGGCCCTGTGACAGCGACTTTCCTTTAATGACATTCAGCGGCAGGAAGGTCGCCCGGCCGTATGAATGCTTTTTCAGGAACTGGATGGCGCTGCGGCCATTCTCTTCGTTCGCTACCACAACATGCTGCATCGCACCGCCAAGAGCGGTTTCAATCGCAGTCTCATACTGCTTCGGCACCGCAATCAGCTCAGCGATCGCGCCTTCAATGCCCTTAAGTGCGCCGCCCCTTGCCTTCAGCACTTCTTTGACTCCCTGGAAGAAGCCGGAATAGTCCTCCTCCAGCTCTTCCAGCATATCTTTGCGGGACTTGGCCTGCTGAAGATACTGATAGGCCTGGTAAAGAGTCGTTTCCTGCTTCTGATAGTTCGTTTTCAAAGATTCGGTCTTTGCCTGCTCATTCTTGAAAAGGCGGACCTGTTCCTCAAGCTCGCCCTGTATCTGTTCAAGCCTGCCAATGATTTCTTTCTTTTGGTCTTCTATCTGCTTTCGTTCCGAAAGAAACTTTTCATTGTCTGACTCAAGCCGGGTTGATCTTGCTCCCTGCTGGGCCAGCTGCTGGCCGATATATTGAAATTCATTTTTAAAAGCAGCCTGCCTGTTCAGCAATTCAATATAATCACTTTTGAGAGAGTCGATTTTTTCTTCGGTATTTTCACTATAAAGCTTCAGCTCAGCCTGTTTTTCTCTCAGCTTTTTCTGAAGCTCAGCTGCCTCTCTCTGAAGAACATCGGCAATCTCCTGCTGCATTGCTTTTCTTTCTTTAAGAGAAGCTTCCTTTTCCCCCAGCTCTTCTATATTTCTCTTCAGCTGTTCTTTATTATGGGAAGCATTTTTCTTCCGTTCTTTGAGGACTTCTTTCCTGCCCTCGAGCTTTTCCAGCTCCTCGCTGGCATGAAGCAGCACACCCTGCAGATCATTGATGGACTCATCAAGGTCTGCAATGCCTGCCCTTGCCACTTCGATTTCAGCTTCCTTTTCCCCGATCGCACCGCCCAAAGCTTCTTCTTCCTTTTTCAGCTTTTCAAGCACGGCGGAAAGAGCCTCCCATTTTCCGTGAAGGTCCTCAATCTCAAAGGCTGTAAGGGCAACTTCGATTTTTTCCAGCTCTTCTTTTTGCTGCAGGTAGTCCTTGGCGATGGAAGACTGGATCTTCAGCGGCTCAACCTGGCTTTCGAGCTCATAGACGATATCATTCACCCGGTTCAGGTTTTCCTGGGTTTCAAGAAGCTTGGCCTCAGCCTTTTTCTTCCTTGTTTTATATTTCAGGACTCCGGCCGCTTCTTCAAAAATGCTCCTCCGGTCCTCAGCCTTGCTGTTTAAGATTTCTTCTACCTTCCCTTGGCTTATAATGGAGAATGCCTCCCGCCCAAGGCCTGAATCCATGAACAAATCGATGATATCCTTCAGGCGGCATGATTGGCTGTTTATATAAAATTCACTGTCCCCTGAGCGGTAGACTCTCCTCGTAACACTCACTTCATTATAATCAAGCGGGAGGAACTGATCTTCGTTATCAAGGGTCAGGGTCACCTCTGCAAAATTCAGCGATTTCCTGCTGTCGCTCCCGGCAAAGATGATATCCTCCATTTTCGATCCCCTCAGGGACTTCGCGGACTGCTCGCCAAGCACCCAGCGGATGGAGTCTGTAATATTGCTTTTGCCGCTCCCATTCGGGCCGACAACAGCTGTCACGCCAGGGACAAAATCGACAGAGGACTTCTCGGCGAAGGATTTAAAGCCTGCAATATCTAGCCGTTTCAGAAACACTGATATATCCCTCCTAGCTTCTCGGTTGATTTTCTTGGGATGTTGAGTCATTCTGCAAATGGGATTTTAAAATCTCCAGCGCCATCTGTGCCGCGTGCTGTTCTGCTTCTTTTTTCGATCTGCCTGTCCCGGTCCCGAGCTCATTCCCTGACAAGGAAACACGTGAGACAAACTCCCTGCTGTGTGCAGGGCCTTTTTCCTGAAGGATCTTATACTCAATTGCACCCGCTCCATCACGCTGGACGAGCTCCTGAAGCTGGCTCTTGAAATCCATCACATGAGAAAAAGCACCCGAATTTATTTTTGGAAAGACCGTTTGTTCTAAAAATCCGATGACTGTATCTATCCCTTTTTCCAGGTATAATGCGCCGATAAATGCCTCGAACACATCTGCAAGCAAAGCCGGACGCTCTCTTCCGCCTGTCATTTCCTCCCCTTTGCCGAGAAGGACGAGCTTCCCGAACTCAAGCTCATTGGCAAATGTAACCAGGGATGGCTCACACACAACTGCCGCTCTCAGCTTTGTCAGCTCTCCTTCGCTCATCATGGGATATTTCTTGTATAAAAATTGGGATACAGTCAGTTCAAGTACGGCGTCCCCTAAAAACTCCAGCCGTTCATTATCTTCATACGGCTTTCTCCGATGCTCATTCACATACGATGAATGTGTAAAAGCCTGCTTCAGCAGCTTTTCATTTTCAAAGGAAATCCCGATTTTCTTCTGGAACTCCCTGAATTGCATTTCTGCCGCGCGGTATGCTTTTTTCTCTTGGTCTTTATTGTTCTTGCGCATATTGCCTCCACCTTGCTAATAGTTTACATACATTATCAGTTTACGTAATAATTCTTAAAAACGCAAAAAAACCTGAAAGCATCCTGAATATTCCAGGCAGCTTCCAGCCTCTTGGACCAATGGGCCGATTCATCAGGAAGCACGGGCTCTGCCGGCATGTGAATCATCCCTGTATCCGCCTTTATAGAAGAAAGCCCCGTTCAAAACGGAGCTTTGCTCAATCTAACGATTACACATTAGCTTTTATGTAATTCACAGCGTCGCCGACTGTTGCGATCTTTTCTGCATCATCGTCAGAGATTTCCATATCGAATTCATCTTCCAGTTCCATAACCAGTTCAACTACATCCAGGGAATCTGCGCCAAGATTTTCTTTGAAAGAAGCTTCCAATGTTACTTCAGACTCTTCAACACCAAGACGATCTACGATGATCTTTGTTACACGTTCTAACACATCTGCCATGCTTGTCACCTCCCCTCAAGACATTATAGAGCATTTTAGCAGATTAATAAATGTCCAGCCTAACAATTTTTTCTTTTGTCTGCTGAAGAGGCTTCTACATCACCATTCCGCCGTCAACATGGAGGGTCTGCCCTGTCATATAGCGGCTGTCCTCAGAAGCCAGGAATAAGGCTACCTTTGCAATATCTGAAGGTTCGCCAAGCCGTCCGAGGGGGATTCCTGACAGCATCTGCTCTTTCACTTCTTCATTAAGCTTGTCTGTCATATCAGTCGAGATGAAGCCAGGGGCAATTGCATTGACGGTGATTCCCCTTGTAGCCAGTTCTTTTGCAGAAGTTTTTGTCAAGCCGATGACGCCTGCCTTTGCGGCAACATAGTTGGCCTGTCCAGGGTTGCCGCTGACACCGACGATCGATGATACATTGATGATCCTGCCGCTGCGCTGCTTCATCATTTGCCTTGTTGCCGCCTTCGTGCAAAGGAAGACACCTTTGAGATTGATGCTGATGACTTCATCCCATTCTTCCTCTTTCATTCTCATAAGAAGATTATCGCGGGTGATGCCTGCATTATTGACAAGAATATCAATGCTTCCGAATTTTTCGATTGTCTCTTTCATCATGGCCGTTACAGCCTCACTGTCTGATACATCTGCCTTTACAGCAAATGCGTCACGGCCGAGCGCCTTAATTTCTTCAACAGTCTCGTTAGCTTTTGCTTCGCTTCCTGAATAGTTGACTGTCACATTGGCTCCTTGCCTCGCAAGCTCCAATGCAATTTCGCGGCCAATTCCCCTGGAAGCGCCTGTTACGATCGCTGACTTGCCCTCAAGCTTCATTGCTGTTCCCCCTTTAATGCCTCAATTGCAGCCGCACAGCTTGCTTCATCTGAAACAGCATATGTTTTGGCTGAGCGGCTTACTTTTTTCACAAGCCCTGATAAAACTTTTCCTGGGCCGATTTCAATGAATGTATCGACTCCGAGGCCGATCATCCTTTCAATAGAATCCTCCCACAGCACCGGGGAATAGAGCTGCTGGACAAGCTTTTCTTTAATATCCCCTGATTCCGTCATTTCGGCGGCACTGACATTGGAGATGACTGGAATTTGCGCATCGGAAACCGTGATGCTGTCCAGGACACCCCGCAGATTCTCTGCTGCCGGCTTCATCAGAGATGAGTGGAACGGTCCGCTGACATCAAGCGGAAGGACCCTCTTGGCGCCTGCTTCTTTCGCTTTTGCAGAAGCTTGCTCAACGCCCTGCCTGGAGCCGGATATTACGATCTGGCCGGGGCAATTCAGGTTTGCCAGCTGTACCGGATGTCCTTTCCCTGAAATTTCCTCTGTCACCGCACGCAGTTCATCCCTTCCGAGGCCGAGGACTGCTGCCATCGTGCCTTCACCGTTTGGAACCGCCGCCTCCATGAACTCGCCTCTTTTTCTTACCGCATGCACCGCGTCTTCAAAAGAGATGCTGCCTGCAGCGACAAGGGCAGTATATTCACCAAGGCTGTGTCCGGCTGTATAATCAGCTCTGATTCCTGACTCACGGAACTTAGCGAGAATGGCAATGCTTGTCGTCAAAAGCGCCGGCTGGGCATTGACCGTTAATGTCAGTGTCTCCTGCGGCCCTTCAAATATCAGGCTTGATAGCTTATCATTCAGCCTTTGGTCTGCCTGATCAAAGACAGCTTTTACTTTATCATCTGATTCTGCCAAAGATTTCCCCATGCCAACAGTCTGAGAGCCCTGGCCAGGAAATAAAAATGCAATTTTCCCCATTTTCTCTTCTCCTTTTCAAAGAAATCTGCAGGCTATTCCCTGCCTGTTGCAGGCAGCTTTCCTGCTGCTGCCTTTATTGTTTCCGCCACATTATTCTGCACCATTTCACGTGTCTGCCTGACTGCGCTGAAGAGCGCATTGCTGTCAGAGGAACCATGGGCCTTGATGACAGGAGCGTTCAGTCCGAACAGCCCGGCTCCGCCGTACTCCGAATAGTCCATCTTTGATTTCAGCTGGACAAGGTCCGGCTTCAGCACTGCTGCTGCCATTTTGCTCTTCAGGCTGCTTGTCATCGCCTCTTTCATCATTTTAAAGACGGATAAGGCGGTGCCTTCTATCGTCTTCAGAACCATATTCCCTGTAAATCCATCAGTGACGACAACATCTGCCGCACCTTCCAGAAGATCCCTTGCTTCTACATTCCCGACAAAATTCAGTCCGGCATCTTTGATCAGTCCAAATGCACTCTTGGCCAGTTCATTTCCTTTTTTTTCTTCTGTGCCGATATTTAAAAGGCCTACTCGGGGATTGGAGATGCCCCTGACTTTTTCGCAATATATCGATCCCATGACGGCATACTGCAGAAGGTGCTCAGGTTTGGCATCGACATTTGCCCCTACATCAAGCAGGAGGAATCCCTTGCCATCTATTGTCGGCAAAGTCGGCGATAATGCCGGCCTTTCAATGCCCTCAATCCTTCCTACAACGAATAACCCTGCTGCCATCAGTGCGCCTGTATTCCCGGCTGAAATGCATGCATCCGCATTGCCATCAGCGACCTGCCTGGCTGCGAGGACCATAGAAGCATCCTTCTTCCTCCGCACTGCCCTGACCGGTTCATCGGTGCCAAGGATCATCTCTTCTGTATGGATGATTTCGATCCGCTCATTCACTGTGAGATGCTCCCTGATTCTCTTTTCGTCACCGACGAGTGTAATATGTATGTCCTTGAATTCTGCTGCAGCCTTCATGGCCCCGAGTACAATTTCCTTTGGGGCATTGTCTCCGCCCATTGCATCTATCGCTATCTTCATCATTCTGCATCATCCCCTGCTTGTTAACGGATTATTTTCATGCTTCTCTGTGGGAACGGAACATGTCGAACTCGCCTTTGAAAACCAGTTCATTGTTCGCAAAGCTTGAAACCTCTACAAGTGTCCTGCCAGAGCTGTTGTCGATCTTAACGACTTTTGCTTTTGCGATTACCCTCTCATTCTGGTGTACTGAGCGGGTAAACTGTATGCTCGCTTTAGCCGTTAGTGCCAGCTCGTCATTTATGACAGCGACAGCCAGTGAATTGGCCTGTGCAAAAAGGTGGTGGCCTCGGGCAATCCGGTTCCTTTTGAATACATGCTCTTCTTTTACATCAAATATAGAAATCGCCGTATTATCAAGTTCTATGTCAATGATTTCCCCAATGACTTCATCTATGGGAAGAGATTTTACTTCATCCTCGAAAGATTTCTCCGCAACATTTTTGATCCTTTCCCTCAGCTCGGGAATGGAAAGCTCGAGACGGTCGAGCCGGATGGTCTGGACGCTGACTGAAAAACGGTCGGCCAGATCCTCGTCTGTAATGAAGGGATTATCCTTTATCGTTTCAACCAGCAGCTGCTGGCGTTCTTTTTTATTTTTTCTCATATCCTCCACCGCCGAGATATTAAGACTAGGTACTAATAGCAGTATATACAAAAAAAAAGCAGAGCGCAAGGCAGAACTTTTCCGTTCTGTCTCCGTCTGCTTCCCGCTTCAATCAAGCTTTTCCCCATGGAATACGCCTGTATTTTTAAGATATTCCCTTAGCATCCCATATTCCGGACCTTCCCAGAAGATACTGGACTGTATCAGCTTCGATGCATCATTCCGTGCCGTTTCAAGAGCGCGGTAGTCATGGACCATATCTGCCACCTTGAATTCAGGCATGCCGCTTTGCTTGCGGCCGAAAAAGTCTCCAGGCCCCCTCAGTTCCAGATCCTTTTCACTGAGAACAAAGCCATCATTGGTCTCAGACATGATTTTCATCCGTTCTTTCCCGACCTCTGATTTTGGATCGGCAAGGAGGATGCAATAAGACTGTTCGCTTCCCCTTCCGACCCTTCCTCTCAGCTGGTGCAGCTGGGACAGCCCGAATCTCTCTGCATCATAGATTACCATAATGGTAGCATTAGGCACATTGACCCCAACTTCAACGACAGTTGTAGATACAAGGATCTGTATCTCGTTGCGGCTGAACTCTTTCATCACTCCATCCTTTTCCTCCGGATGGAGCCTGCCATGCATCAGCCCTACTTTATACCGGTCCTGATAATAGAATGTCAGATTGCTGTGGACATCGATTGCATTCTGGACATCCAGCTTGTCCGATTCCTCAATCAGCGGGCAAATGACGTATGCCTGCCTTCCTTTGGAAAGCTCCTTCTCCATGAATTGGAGAATCCGGTCCAGCATTTCCTGCTTTGCCCAGTAAGTTTCGATTGTCTTCCTGCCTGCAGGCATCTCATCAATAATAGATACATCCATTTCCCCGAACACCGTTATGGCAAGCGTCCTTGGAATCGGAGTTGCTGTCATGAACAGGACATCAGGGCTTTCACCCTTTTCACGGAGCACCCTGCGCTGTTCTACGCCGAACCGGTGCTGTTCGTCTGTTATGACAAATCCGAGCCGCTTGAACTCGACTTCCTGCTGGATGAGGGCATGGGTACCGATCAGAACATCAATTTCCCCTTCCGAAAGCCTGGCTAGGATCTCTTTTCTCTTCTTTCCCTTGACAGAGCTTGTCAGCAGCTCACACGACAGGCCCTGAGGCTCCAGCAGCTCTTTCAGCGATTTCTCATGCTGCTCGGCAAGTATCTCTGTCGGGACCATCAGTGCCCCCTGATAGCCTGCTGTTGCTGCTGCATATAAACCGATGGCAGCTACGACCGTCTTGCCGGAGCCTACATCACCCTGCAGGAGCCTGTTCATCCGGTATGGGGATTTCATATCAGACAGGATTTCGTTCACTACTCTTTTTTGGGCTCCAGTCAAAGGAAAGGGAAGCGATCCGATGAATTCTTTCAGCTTTTTCAAGTCATACGTCTGGACAATCCCTTTTGACTGTTCACGCTCGAATTTTCTGAGCGCCTGCATTTTAAGCTGGAAATATAAAAATTCTTCATAAACAAATCTGCGCCTTGCCTGCTTCAAATCCTCGGGCCCGCCCGGAAAATGCATCGCCCTGAGGGCATCTTTCCTGTTCAAGAGCTTATACTGCTCAAGAAGCCGCTCAGGCAGTGTCTCCGCAATACTGTCAGCATACTGGCTGAACGCCATGCCAATGAATCTGCGGATGCCTTTTACCGTAATGCTGCCTTTCACTGCGTATACAGGTTCGAAATCCTTGGAAGCTGCATTCTCCCCAAGATGAATTTCACTGGCGGAAATCATCTGGCGGTGCTGATCCCACTTCCCGGTAATCGTGACAGAATCATTGATGGCAAACTTCTTTTTTAAGTAAGGCTGGTTAAAAAATACCGCCTGGATCAAATAACGGCCGACAAGGACTCTTATCGTCAGGCGCGACCGTTTTCTCCCATAATAAGTCAGCAAAGGCTCGCTGTGGATTTTTCCCTCCACTGTAACCCTTTCCTCATGCTTGACTTCTGACAGGTCTTTAAGCCGGTAGTCCTCATAGCGGAACGGGAAATGCTCCAAAAGGTCGCCGACAGTAAAAATATTCATATCTGCCAGTGCCTCAGCGGTCTCTGCACCTATTCCTTTTATACTTGTAACTGGTTCGTTCAACATATTAATCACCTGATTTCGATTATACTTTATAGGAGAATATGACTGTGGATGCATCCGGGGATCTCTATTTGGGAGCTTCGGCAAGTTTCGGGGGCATTGCCTGCCTGCATAGATAGAAATAGAAGGGGCATCCCCTTCTATTTCCTGGTAAGGCTATTCGATTGAAAAGATGAAAGCGTACAATGGCTGTTTGCCGTCATGCACTTCAACTTCTATGTCTTCGTATTCTTTTTCCAGGAAGTCTGCAATGGCTTCCAAATCTGCCTCGGATGCATCCTCGCCCTTAAGGATTGTAATAATTTCAGCATCCTCATCAATCATATGTGTGAGGAGCTTTTTGGCTGATTCAGTCTTATCCTTATCTTTGACAACGATTTTGCCATCAGCGATGCCCATGAAATCTTCTTTTTCGATTTCAAGGCCGTCGATGCTCGTGTCACGGACAGCAAAAGTGATCTGTCCTGTCTTGACATGGCTTAAAGCCTCGCTCATGCCGCTTTCATTGTCCTGAAGGCCTGCACCAGGATTGAAAGCAAGCAGTGCAGCCATACCCTGCGGCACAGTTTTGGATGGAATGACAACAACGTCTTCCTCTGCTACCTCGGCGGCCTGCTGGGCAGCCATAATAATGTTCTTGTTGTTCGGCAGGATGATGATCTTTTTGGCATTCGCATCCTTTATGGCCTTAACAATGTCCTCGGTGCTCGGATTCATTGTCTGGCCGCCTTCAATGACAACATGGGCGCCAATGCTTCTGAAAAGGTCAGCAATGCCGCTGCCCATAGACACAGCTACAATGCCGTATTCAAGCTTCTCGTTTGTTTTGGCAGGTTCTCCGGTCCTTAGCGGGGTATGTGTCTCACCCACTATGTTTGTGTGCTGCTGGCGCATATTTTCAATTTTCATATTCACCAGGCTGCCATATTTCTGGCCATAGCTCAGCACATCTCCGGGCTGCTCAGAATGAATATGTACCTTCACCAGTTCTTCATCGGCAATCACCAGAAGAGAATCACCGAAACGGCTTAAATCCTGACGGAAAAGATCTTCAGAAAAGTTTTTTCCGTTCAGTTTTTCTTCTTCAAGCTTAACCATGAATTCAGTGCAATAGCCGAATTCAATATCTGCCGTATTGATATGCCCCTGGACTGATTTATGATGTTCGGCATTTACCATTTCATCCATGCTCGGAAGAGAGGCAGGTGCGTCAGGAAGCTTTTCGCCCTTCAGCTCAGCAAGAAAGCCTTCGTAGACAAATACAAGGCCTTGCCCGCCGCTGTCCACAACGCCGACTTCCTTCAGAACAGGCAGCAGGTCAGGCGTCCTGTTCAGCGAAGCTTTTGCTTCCTTCAGGACTTCCTCAAGGACTTTGATAATATCGTCCTCGCTTTGCGCAGCCTGGACACCCCTTTTGGCAGAATCCTTTGCAACGGTCAGGATCGTCCCTTCAACCGGCTTCATGACAGCTTTATAGGCGGTCTCGACACCAGTATTCAGCGCGTCTGCAAACTCGCTTGCTGTAATTTCAGACTTTTGCTCAATTGCTTTAGAGAAGCCGCGGAACAGCTGTGACAGGATGACACCCGAATTCCCGCGGGCACCCATCAATAATCCTTTTGAAAGGGCAGTGCCCACTTTTCCAATATGCGCCTGGACATTATTCCTGACTTCCTTCGCTCCGGAAGTCATCGATAAATTCATATTGGTTCCTGTATCTCCATCAGGAACCGGGAAAACGTTTAGCGCATCTACATATTTGGCATTAGAGGATAAGTGGTTTGCACCCTGCATCACCATTTCCGCGAAACGCTTTCCATCTAAAACTGTAATTGACACAAATCTTTCCTCCTCACTACGGGTTCGTTACACGAACTCCCTGAACGTAAATATTAACCGAGTCAACGGCAAGTCCAACAGTTTTATCAAGGGTGTACTTTACTTTTGATTGCACGTTGTGGGCAACCTCGGAAATTTTCGTTCCATAACTCACAATAATATACATATCGATATGTACTTCTTCGCTTTCCTGGCGCACAATCACACCGCGTGTAAAGTTTTCCTTGCGCAGAATATCGGTAAGCCCGTCCTTAATCTGGTTCTTGGAAGCCATCCCTACAATGCCGTAGCAGTCAACAGCTGCGCCACCGGCAATAGTAGCAATCACATCATTAGATATATCAATTTGCCCGAATTTCGTTTTTAATTCAATGGACATGAGTCGTTCCCCCTTTGGAAATTGCTCCTTGACTAAAGTCATTTTACTATATCAAGGGTAAATTTAAAAGCTATACTTCCCCTTTCTTATTATAGGGCAGCTTCCCGTATACTATGTCAAGGAAATTTTCTTGAAAGGTTGCATCACAACTATTGCATTCATTTGGGTTGTATGATAAATTATTAAAGTATCTTTTAATGCCGAAAAACATACTCGTTACTGTTTTTCCATTACTTAGATTGAGCAATATGATCATTGCAAATGAAAGCATGAAAAAATAGTTTCAAGCTTTGTGAGTTAGGAGGGAAATATACATGCCACGCAAATGTGTCGTAACAGGTAGAAAAACAACTTCAGGCAATAAGCGTTCCCACGCTATGAATGCAAACAAGCGTACTTGGGGAGCTAACCTTCAAAAAGTTCGCATCCTTGTAGACGGTAAGCCTAAACGTGTTTGGGTTTCTGCAAGAGCGCTTAAATCAGGTAAAGTAGAACGAGTGTAACAGCTCGAAAAGGACATCCCGCGGATGTCCTTTTTTATTTCTCCGTCCCCGCAAAACCGCACTTGCTTCGATATCCTTCCTTGCAAAAAAAATCAGCATCCGCTGTCCGGATGCTGCTGAAGGTGTGGTATTTTTGTACGTTCTGCTATGGATCTATCACTTTTATTCCTTTTTGAAGGTTCCTAGCATCGCGCGGACAAGTCCGCCTAAAAACTTCGGCAATTTAATCGTATAAAACTTCATGGATATGTCCCTCCTCGCCATCTAACCGCAAATCTCTCTGTCCTCTTTTGCGCCCTTACCATCATATTCAAAAGATTAAGATGAGTACACTTTGTTTAAGACTTTTAATCATGACTCCTTATCACCATTATTATGCCTTCGGTAAATGAAAAAGTACCATAATCATGATTAAGTTCGTTACTAATGCACAGGGTAGACCCGAGCGGGACATATTTATTTTTCAGCGGATATTTAAAGCCTTCGAGCGTCAGGTCCTTGATATGGCTCGTCACCGGGACGAAGGAGACATATTTCATATTCTCCAAGGGCAGGACAGTATAAGCCCCCGGGCCTTTGGCATAAATGATATTTCTGCTGTCTATCAGCTCGATATGGGTGCTAGCGCCTTTCAGGAGCGGCCCGATGAGGAGCTGCACATTGCCAAAGAAGTGGTCGAGGCGCCCCCCGGTCCCTCCATATATTTTGATGGCTTCGGGTTCCTGCTTCAGTGCCCAGATGATGGCAAGCTCCATATCGGTTTCATCTTTCTCAGGGTTGAACAGCCGGACTTTCTTTACAGCTTCCCGGATTTTCATCATCTCATCGGGAGATACTGAATCAAAGTCGCCGAATGCGGCCTGCGGAACAATACCTTTTGAGAGCAGGGTAAAGACTCCCCGGTCCACACCTGCCCAAATATCCCCTTCATCAGCAGGTACAAGTTCCGGAAGAAGTTCCACCGGCCCTCCTGCAAGTATATGGATAATCAGCGGTATCACCTGTCTTTCTTAAATTAGCTTATAGAAAAGCCAGCCGAATCATTCAGCTGGCTTTTCTTTTTTTATCCTCTAAGTGCTGCGATTGCTTTCGCGCGGTCTTTCTGATTATAAACGGCAGAACCGGCGACAAGTACATTTGCGCCTGCCTCTATACAGAGCTTAGCCGTCTCCTCATTCACACCGCCATCCACTTCAATTTCAAGATCCGGCTTCTGCTCTGCAGCCATTTCTTTTACCTGCCTGATTTTCGGGAGCACCGATGAAATGAATCTCTGGCCCCCAAAGCCAGGATTCACTGTCATCAGCAGGACCATGTCGATATCCTGGATGATATGCTTAAGAGCTTCTGCCGGGGTCGCTGGATTCAGGACGACGCCTGCTTTTACACCATAAGACTTGATAAGATGGATCGTCCGGTGCAGATGCCTGGATGCTTCTGCATGGACTGTAATATAATCGGCGCCTGCCTTGGCGAAGGCTTCGATATACTGATCTGGATTTTCAATCATCAGATGCACATCAAGCGGCAGCTTTGTAATCGGTCTGACTGCCTCTACAATCAGCGGGCCGATCGTGATATTCGGGACAAAATGGCCATCCATTACATCCACATGGATATAGTCGGCCCCTCCCCTTTCTACATCCTTGATTTCTTCTCCCAGCCGGGAAAAATCAGCAGATAATATCGATGGTGCAATCTTAACCATATTAATACCTCGGCTTTCTATCTTTTATTTCCTGGAGGAAATCTTTGTAATGCTCATATCTGTATTGCGGGATCTCTCCGTTGTCGACCGCTGCTTTGACCGCACATTTCGGCTCGGAAATATGCAGGCAGGCACGGAATTTGCAAGCCTCGCTTTTTTCCCTGATATCAGGGAAGCAGAAATTCAGTTCTTCTGCTTCAATATCGGTGAATTCAAGGGAACTGAATCCCGGCGTATCAGCAACAAATCCCTGGCCGATTTCAATCAGCTCCACGTGGCGTGTTGTATGCTTCCCTCTTCCCAGATGTGAGGAAATGATGTCCGTTTTGAGTTCTAGCTCCGGCCTGAGGGCATTGAGGAGAGAAGACTTTCCAACTCCCGACTGCCCTGCAAAAACCGAAATTCCTCTTTCAAGGAAAGGAAGCAGTTCATCAATCCCGATCCCATTTTCTGAAGAAGTCAGCAGCACATCATAGCCTGCGTCCCTGTACGAAGCTGCGTAGTCCTCAATCTTCATTCTTTCTTCTTCATTTACCAGATCCATTTTTGAGATGCAGATAACCGGCTGGATATGGTTAAATTCAACCAGCACAAGGAAACGGTCAAGTAAAGCTGTACTGAAATCCGGTTCAATAGCTGAAAAAACAAGAATGGCCTGATCCACATTGGCAATCGGAGGCCTGATCAGTTCATTTTTTCTTTCTTTCACTTCAAGGATATATCCTTCACTGTCGTTATCTGCCTGATATACGACATTGTCTCCGACAAGGGGTGTGATCTTATTTTTCCTGAACACTCCCCTGCCCCTGCATTGCACAGTTCTTTCGCCGCTAAGCACATAATAGAATCCGCTTAATGCCTTAATGATTTTGCCTTCAGGCATACAAACACTCCTAATTCTTTTTAGTTCCCGGGATAATCGACTTCTTCATCAATAATCTGCTGGCTGTTTCTCAGAACTTTATAATACGCTTTGCTGCCTTCCTGTATCAATAGTTCCATATTATACTTACGTTCTTCCGTAATGTAGAAGGTATCAAAAGGCGCTGTCATCTTATTATTCATATCTTCCACAAGGATCTGGATTTCCTGCGGTTCCCCTTCTTCCTCAGGCTCATATGGTATCGTGATTTCTATGGGCACTGTTTTTGGAGGAATCTCTTCCTTGCCTTTTGAGAAGGTGACTGACAGGCCTGAACCTTTGCCAAGCTCAGTTCCTGCGGGCTGCGACTGGCTGATGACGAGGCCTTTTTCAACTGTATCATGGTACTCTTCTTTTGATGTATCGATCTTCAGTCCCGTTGATTCGGCATAATCCTGAACTCCCTTTAGATTCAGACCAGTAAGATCCTTCAGGACAATGGGTGCGGGTCCACTGCTTACGGTGAACTCGATCCCGGTTTCGCCAGGGATTACTTCTTCCCCTTCATCGATTGACTGCTCAAGGATTGTACCTTCAGGCTCATCCTCATTATTGGCGTCCTCCCGGGTGATTTGTGTAAAGCCCTCTTTCTCGAGGAGGCTTTCGACCTCTTCAAAGGATCTTCCGGTATAGTCCGACATTTCAAACTTCTCTTTCCCGGAACTTAAATATATCGTTATACTGGATTCTTCCTTCGCCATCCTGCCGGCTTTCGGATCGGTTTTGATAACGAGTCCCTCTTCTACCTCTTCATCATTAATCTCGACCGGATCTTCCACCTCAAAACCTGCTTTTGTCAGTATAGATGTGGCATCCTCAATCGTTTCCCCTGCCACATCAGGAACCTCGATTTCCTTTGGCAGAAACAGCTCAGGAAGGACTGTCAGGGCCAGTACTCCCATTACAACAAAGAAGAGAAAAAGAGAAACAAGGACAATCGGCCACTTCTTCTTCTTTTTCTTATCTTTCTTTTGTTTTTTGGCAGCAGGAGCCGGACCCGCTGAAGAGCCTTTATCATCTTTTTCATGTACGCGCGTTTCGTCCATATTCTGATAGGGGCGATCGCTTGTGATCACCGGAATCGCTTTGGTGGCATCATCATCATCAGGCACCGAAAATTTCTTCTCATTCATTCTGTCCGGTTCAAGGGCGGTCCTGATATCTTCCTCCATATCCTCTACATTTTCATACCGGTGGAAGGGGTCCTTCGCAGTTGCCTTCAGGACGATATTCTCAACGCTTTGGGGAATAGACGGATTCCACCTTCTTAATGAAGGGGTTTCGGACTGAAGATGCTTAAGCGCGATGGAAACCGCCGACTCTCCTGAAAACGGCAGCCTGCCGGTCAGAAGCTCAAACATCACAATTCCAAGGGAGTATATATCCGATTTCTTATTGGCCATCCCCCCTCTTGCCTGTTCAGGGGATAGATAATGGACAGAGCCAAGCACAGAGTTGGTCTGGGTGATGCTTGTTGAACTCAGGGCCATGGCAATCCCGAAATCTGTAATTTTCACATTCCCGAGCCGGTCAACCAGGATATTATGCGGCTTGATGTCCCTGTGCACAATATGATGCTGATGGGCGTGGGAAATAGCGGAAAGAAGCTGTTTCATAATATCCAGTGCCGTGTCAACGGGTACAGGGGAATGCTGCTGTATATACTGTTTGAGTGTTTGCCCTTCCACATATTCCATGACAATATAATAGATTGAATCTTCTTCGCCGACGTCATAGATGCTCACTATATTCGGATGTGCGAGGCTTGTAGCCGATTGCGCTTCACGGTGGAATCTCCTGATGAATTCATCATTTTCAGCAAAATCCAGGCGCAGGATCTTTACGGCCACATCGCGGTCCAGGATCATGTCATGCGCCAGATAAACATTCGCCATCCCGCCGCCGCCGATCATATCCAAAATCTTATAGCGGCCGCTTATTCTTTTACCAATCAGCATTCTGTATCACCAGAGCTGCCGGCTTCCATGAACTCGACAATCACAAGGGTGATATTGTCCTCACCGCCGTTGTCATTGGCAAGCCGGATCAGATCCGCTGCCTTATCATCGAGCTTTTTCTCCCCGGCAAGGATTTCATGCATCTCCTGCTCTGAAACCTTATTTGTCAATCCATCCGAACTGAGAAGCAGCAGATCTTCTTCCTCAAATACGATGGTCCTGGTGTCCATCTGTACCTTTTCTTCTGTTCCAAGTGCTCTCAGCAAAACATTCTTCCGGGGGTGATGCTCTGCATCTTCTTTTGTAATCTGGCCTGACCGGAGGAGCTCATTCACAAGGGAATGATCTTCTGTCAGCTGCTTGAACCCAGATTCATTCAATATGTAACCCCTGCTGTCGCCAATATTGGCAATGGTGGCAAACAGGCCGGTCGCAATGGCGGCAACAATGGTCGTCCCCATGCCCTCGCATTCACTGTTATTCTTTGAATGTTCGAACAACAGGGCATTCACTTCCCCGATATTGGTCCTCAGCCATTCTTCAGCCTGCTCAGGTGTCTCAATCCCTGCATTGCCTTCCCAGAGCTCCTTCAGCTTCAGGAGGGTCATCTCACTGGCAACGTCACCCGCACGGTGGCCGCCCATGCCATCGGCTACGATGGCAAGGCGCTGCCCGCTGCGGTTGACAAAAATTCCGCCGTTATCTTCATTATGCTGACGGATCTTTCCCCTGTCCGTCATAAAGACAGCTTTCATTCTGTCACCTCGTCTCTTCTTTGCGCTCCTTCGCACGGAGCTGGCCGCATGCTGCATCAATATCATGGCCCTGCTCACGGCGGATGGTCACGTTCACACCTCTGTTCTTCAGCGCTTTTTCAAAAGCAAAGATCTGATCCTTCGGTGTTCTTACATAATCCCTTTCAGGCACATAATTGACGGGAATCAGGTTCACGTGGCATTTCAGCCCTTTAATCAGAGAAGCCAGCTCCTCAGCATGCTCCACCTGGTCATTTACACTCCCGAACAAGCCATATTCAAAGCTTACCCGCCTGCCCGTTTTATCGACATAATAGCGGATGGCTTCCATCAGGTCCGGCAGTTTATATGCACGGTTGATCGGCATCAGCCTGCTGCGGATTTCCGTGTTTGGCGCATGCAGGGAAACTGCGAAGTTGATCTGCATGTTTTCATCTGCAAATTTGTAGATTTTCGGAATGATCCCGCTTGTTGAAACCGTAATATGGCGCGCTCCGATATTGAGCCCGTCATCATGGTTGATGATTCTTAGGAAAGACATCATATGATCATAATTGTCAAATGGCTCGCCGATGCCCATGATGACAACAGAGCTGACCCTTTCATCCGTTTCATCAAGTGCCTGTTGTACTTTTACGACCTGGGCAACGATTTCTCCTGCTTCTAAATTACGTTTTAATCCTCCGAGTGTGGAAGCGCAGAATGTACAGCCTATCCGGCAGCCCACCTGAGTTGTCACACAGACGGAATTTCCGTATTCGTGGCGCATTAAAACGGTTTCGATGGAATAGCCGTCATGAAGCTCGAACAGAAACTTGATTGTTCCATCCGAAGAGGTCTGCTGGATAAGTGTTTTTAATGTCGTCAGGGTAAAGGTTTCATTCAGTTTATCTCTCAAAGCTTTTGAGAGGTTTGTCATATCTTCGAATGATGCCACCCGTTTCTGGTAAAGCCATTCGAAAATCTGGGCGGCACGGAATGCCTTCTCGTTATTTTCCTTGAGCCAATCCTTCAGCTCATCGAGCTGCAATGAATAGATGGATGGTTTTTGCTCGGCTGTCTGCTTCTTCTCTGTTGTTTTAACGTTTTCCACTATTGCACCTTCTTTCTCAGGCTGGCTATATAAAAGCCGTCCGACCCCAGGTCCTGGGGCAATATTTGTAGTTCAAAATCTTTTGCCAATGCTTTCACTGCATCAGGCAGTCTCTCTGCTAAGGAATGGTCGCCGGAGAATTCGGGATGTGAATCAAGGAATTGCCTCACGGCGTTTTCGTTTTCTTCCCGATCCACTGTACATGTGCTGTAGACAAGGGTTCCCCCGTCCTTCAGCAAAGGGGCGACTGCTTCCAGCAGTTTGAGCTGCACCTTCTGCAGGTGCATGATATCTTCTTCTTTTTTAGTGTATTTCATGTCAGGCTTCCGCCTCATTACACCAAGGCCTGAACATGGGGCGTCAAGCAGGATGCGGTCAAAAGAGCCCGCATTGAAGTGTTCCTGTACTGTCCTGCTGTCCATCGCCTTTGTCTCGATATTTGACAGTCCCAGTCTTCTGGCATTGTCATCAATAAGCTTAACCTTATGTTCATGCAGGTCAAGGGAGATGACTTGTCCTGTATTTCCAAGCTTTTCGGCAATATGGGTTGTTTTCCCGCCCGGAGCGGCACAGGCATCAAGAACATGATTATCCTTTTCTGCTCCCAGGGCATATGCCGCAAGCATAGAACTTTCATCCTGGATGCTCAGATAGCCTTCCTTGAATGCCCGTGAATGAGCAAGATTCCCTTTTTTGCTTTTGACTGCCTCGGGGATGACAGGGCTGGCTTCTACTAGGTAGCCTTCTTCTTCCAGCATTGCCATGCATTCATCCATGCTTACTTTCATAAGGTTGACCCTTCCTGTCTGCATGGGAGCTGTCAGATTAAGCTCGCACATTTCTTTTGCGCGTTCAAACCCGAGCTGGTCGACCCATCGCTTGACAAGCCAGAGCGGATGGCTCGTTTCCATTGCCAGCCTTTCCACACTGTCTTTGATGCTGTCGAGACTGCGGGCACCCTGCCTCTGAAGGCTTCTCAGCACGCCATTCACCATCCCGGAAATACCTTTATGCCCTTTGCGCTTGGCTATTTCCACCGCTTCATAGATAGCGGCACGGTCAGGGATTTTATCCAGATAGATCATCTGGTAAAAAGTGATCCTGAGCAGCTGCCTCACCCAGCTTTCAAGTTTCTTGGGATTCTTAAGGAATGGCTCCATTTGATAATCAAGGGTCATTTTCCTTTGCAGGGTTCCGTAGACAAGCTCAGTAAGGAGCCCGACATCTTTGCTGCTGATATCGTTTTTCTTGATGCTGCTGTTCAGGAGGAGATTGCTGTATGACTGGTTTTTTTCGATCGCTTCCAGCAGCTCTACCGCTGCCTCGCGCACATTTTTATTCGCCATGCTGTTCTCCCAGCACAGTGCCGATGCTCAAGGAAGAGCCTGCACCGCGGAGAAATTGTTCTCCGGACATTTTTTTCTTTCCTGCCGGCTGCAGCTCGGTAATCTTAATGCCGGTCATATTCCCGGCTGCCGCGATAAAGCCATCTTTTTCTATCCCGACAACTGTTCCGGGAAGGGCTTTTTCCTTCAAGCCGACTTTTTCAGAGCTCCACAGTTTCACTACTGACCCGTCAAGAGTGGTAAAAGCAACAGGCCAGGGATTCATGCCGCGGATATGGTTGTATATCTCTTCGCCAGTCTTGGTCCAATCTACCTGTTCCTGCTCTCTTTTTATATTATAAGCAAATGTCGCCTCTTCATCATTCTGGGGAATTGGCTTGAGTTCACCCTTTAGCAGCTTGGGAAGTGTCTCTGACAGAAGTGCTGCCCCCGCAGCGCTCAGCTTATCGAACAGAGATCCAGCTGTATCCTGCTCATCGATTTTAACCTCAGCCTGTGTCAGAATATCGCCTGCATCCAGATTTTCAGCCATATACATGATGGTGATGCCTGTCTTTTCTTTCCCCTGGATGATCGAATAATGGATCGGTGCGCCGCCCCTCAGCTCAGGAAGCAGGGAAGCATGAACATTGATGCAGCCGTATTTAGGGTAATCCAGCAGCTCCTTCGGCAAAATCTGGCCAAATGCAGCTGTGACGATCAGGTCAGGCTCAAGGGCCAGGATCTTCTCCAGCTCCTCTTTTACGCGGATTTTCTCGGGCTGGTAGACAGGGATTCCCTGCTTTACAGCTTCCGCCTTGACGGGAGGGGGCGTCAGGACTCTTTTCCTGCCGACCGGCCTGTCCGGCTGCGTTACCGCTGCAATCACATTATAGCCTTCCGATATTAATTGCTTTAAGATAGGCACCGAGAAATCCGGTGTTCCCATAAATACGATTTTTGTCATTCGCTTTCCAACCCTTCCAACTCTTCTTCTTCCAGGTATCTGTTCACTTTTGAAGTAAACAGGACACCATCCAAATGATCGATTTCATGCTGAATCGCCCTTGCCAGAAAATCATCTGCCTCCAGTGTGAAGCTTTTTCCTTTTCTGTCCTGGGCTTTTATTTTAACAGTGAACGGTCTTGTCACTTCTCCATACAGTCCGGGGAAGCTCAGACATCCCTCAGGGCCTGTCTGCTCCCCGCCTGTTTCAATGATTTCCGGATTGATGAGCTCAATCGTCCCGTTTTCATCATCAATATCAACGACGGCGATTCTTTTCCTGATCCCGATCTGGGGGGCGGCAAGCCCTACGCCGTCAAACTCTATCATCGTATCATACATATCATTCAAAAGCTTCACAAGCTTCTTATCGAATTCAGTAACCGTCTCGCACGGCTCTTCAAGTATCTCTGCTGGATAAGTAACTATTTTTCTAACGGCCAAATCATTGCCTCCAATGTCTTTTTCTCTATTTTCAACAAAATCCCCGAAACTCATAACCATTAATCCCCGTCTACATCATAATATAGGGATTAAGATCAACCGATATCTGCAAACCTGCAGATATCTCCTGCTGATAATGGTCGAGAACCGATTTTAATACTTTTTCCAATCCGGGTTCCCGTTTGTATTTTATCAGACATTGATAGCGATATCTATTATTGATCCGCGGAATCGGCGATGCCACCGGGCCGAGGATGTTAGCCTCCGGGCTCAGCCTTGCCGCAGCAAACTGCGTGATTTTTTCTGTCACCGAAACTGCCTTCATTAAATCTTCATGGCTGACAGTGATGAGCGATATATAATAGAAGGGAGGATATTGATGCATCTTCCTCACCATCATTTCTGTCCGGTAGAAGCTTTCGAAATCCTGCTCACCGGCAAGTTCGATGCTGTAATGCTCAGGCGTGTAGGTTTGTATGACCACTTCTCCCTCCAGCTCATGACGCCCAGCCCTTCCGCTCACCTGTGTCAGAAGCTGGAACGTTTTTTCAGACGCCCGGAAATCGGGGAGGTGAAGCATTGTATCCGCTGAAAGCACACCTACAAGTGTAATATTCGGAAAGTCAAGCCCCTTGGCTATCATCTGCGTTCCAAGGAGGATATCAGCATGCCCCTCCTGGAATTCGTTCAGCAGCCTTTCATGGGAGCCTTTTCGGCTCGTTGTATCTACGTCCATCCTGACAACCCTGGCTTCAGGCAGGATTTTTCCAAGTTCTTCTTCCACCTTCTGCGTGCCTGTCCCGAAATAGCGGATATGTTCGCTTCCGCATTCCGGACATACAGGGGGGACATGATCTTCATGGCCGCAGTAATGGCATTTCATCTGCTGGCTGTATTGGTGGTAAGTAAGGGAGATATCGCAATTAGGGCAATTGACGACATATCCGCAGTCTCTGCACATGACAAAAGAGGAATGTCCCCTTTTATTGAGGAAAAGTACCGTCTGCTCTTTCTTCTCCAGCCTGTCCTTTAATTTTTCAAGAAGCTGGCGGGAGAACATGGAGCGGTTCCCTTCCCTTAATTCTTCCCGCATGTCCACGATTTCCACCTTTGGGAGAGGCTGGCTGTTCATCCTTTTGGTGAGCTCCAGCTTTTTATAGACACCCTTCTGGGCCCTTGCAAAGGTCTCAAGCGAAGGTGTCGCACTCCCGAGGACAACAGGGCAGCTGTGGTACTGAGCCCTTTCAATCGCAGCATCCCTCGCATGATATCTGGGATTCTCTTCCTGTTTATAGCTGTTTTCATGTTCTTCATCAATAATAATGATCCCAAGGTTCTCGAAAGGGGCGAAAACGGCAGACCTTGCCCCGACAACAACCTTCACTTCCTTGCGCTGGATTTTTCTCCACTCATCATATTTTTCGCCGGCAGAGAGCCCGCTGTGGAGGACGGCAACCTGATTCCCGAACCTGCCCTTAAACCTGGTCACCATTTGCGGAGTCAGGGAAATCTCGGGAACAAGGACAATCGCCTCCCGCCCCTGCTCAAGAACGCGCTGAATGGATTGAAGGTAAACCTCGGTTTTTCCGCTGCCAGTGACTCCGTACAGCAGGAAGACATGGTGCTCAGTTTCATTAATGGACGAAAGGATTGGCCTGATGGCCGCATCCTGCTCAGGGGTCAGTGTAAGGGGAGATGTTGCCTCAAAGTTCCGGTCTTCATAGGGATCCCGGTAGACTTCCATTTCTTTTTCAGCAAGTATGCCCTTTTGAACGAGCCCTTTGATGGTGGAAGCGGAAACACCCAGGGCGGGGAGAAGCTCGCGCAATTCAACAGGTCCATTATTAACAATAAAATAATCGATGACCTCTTTCTGCCTGGAAGCCTGGACTGGCAGATCCTCTTTGAAGCTGATCAGCTTTTCCGGTGCAGCAGGGATAATATGCTTCAGCTTCTTCTTCCGTACCTTTTCCTTCACTTCATAGATGACCTCAAGGTTCCCCTTATCCGCTTCTTTCTGCATAAGCGGCAGGAGCCCCGCTTTGGAAGCATCTTCCCAGAGTACCTCGTCCCTGGTTCCAAAAGCACTCTGCACAGCCTCCGGCAAAGAAGCTGTTTCCAAGCCGCCGGCTGGCCTTATCTTTTTCGTATATTTCGCCTTAAGCGCTGCAGGCAGCATCGCCTGGAAGGCGGATATTTTATAGCTGAGAGTATGGCTGGTCAGCCAATTGCCGAGAGAAAGAAGCTCCGTGTTCAGAACAGGCGTCAGGTCCATCGGCTCAATGAGCTCCTTCAGCTTGCCGAAATCAGAGCTGTCCTTTAAGCCGATGACGAATCCCTGTATTTTTCTCGGTCCAAAAGGTACTATGACACGCATACCCGGCTTGATTGCCCCGATAAGGCTGTCAGGGATCTTATAATCAAAGGCCCTGTCAGTCTGTTTGGCCGGCACATCGACTATGACACTCGCAATATTCATCGGTTATCATCCTTTAGCAGAGCTGAGGCTTCTTGCAGGATCCTGGCAGCAGCCTCATGCTTGCTCATAAGCGGCAGCGCTATTGCTCCGCCATCTCTTTTGTATATGGTGATAATATTCGTATCTGTGCCGAACCCTGCGCCTTCAGATTTTACATTATTGGCAACGATCATATCAGCATTCTTTTTGGCCAGTTTCTTTCTGGCATATTCTTCTACATGATCCGTCTCAGCAGCAAATCCAATGAGGATCTGCTGTTTTTTTCTGCGGCCAAGATCCAGCAGGATGTCCTTGGTCCGCTCAAGCTCAAGAACCTGGTCCCCATCCTGCTTCTTCACCTTGCTTTCGTGCACCACTTTAGGGCGGTAGTCAGAAACTGCCGCCGTTTTAATGACAATATCAGCTCCATCAAATACACCATCAACAGCCTGATACATCTCTTCGGCACTTTCAACATCAATAACAGCTGCTCCGGCAGGCTTCGCCAGCGAAGACGGACCTGAAATCAGCGTAACCAGAGCACCTGCCTTCAAGGCTTCTTCTGCAATGGCATAGCCCATCTTTCCTGAAGAATGGTTGGTGATATAGCGTACAGGATCAATTTTTTCCCTTGTCGGTCCTGCTGTCACCACGACTTTTTTGCCTGCAAGGCTTCCGCTGTTCCTGAAAAATCCTTCTATATTGCTGACGATCATTTCCGGCTCCTCGAGACGGCCTTTCCCAACATACCCGCAAGCCAGGTAGCCTTCACCAGGTTCAATGAATCTGCAGCCGTATTCATAAAGCAGTTTGATATTTTTCTGTACTGCCGGGTGGTCATACATATGCACATTCATTGCCGGAGCAATCCAAACAGGAGCAGTCGCAGCCAGGAGCGTTGTTGTGATCATATTATCCGCAATCCCATTGGCCAGCTTGCCGATCACATTGGCAGTCGCCGGTGCAACCAGAATAAGGTCGGCCCAATCAGCCAAATCGATATGGGCAATCACCCTGGAGTCTTTTTCATCAAAAGTATCTATATAAACGTCATGGCGGGAAAGTGCCTGAAAGGTCAGCGGCGCCACGAATTTCACTGCAGACTCACTCATCATGACCTTAACCTCCGCGCCGGCCTGAGTCAGCTTGCTGGTCAGCGCTGCCGCCTTGTAAACAGCAATCCCGCCTGTAACACACAAGAGAATCCTTTTTCCATTCAGCATAAACCGAACCCCCATCCAAACCCAATATTCTAAACTCCATTATGCTCCAAACGAACATATATTTCATCTATTTTATACCGAAATGCGGAAGGCGCTTGTTCAGCCCCGACAAGCATAAGACGCTTCAGGATAGAAGGCGTTCTTTGCCTTCAATCCTGAAGTGGCTTATGACTCGAGGGGCTAGCGCCTGGAGCTGGACAAATCGAAATGCGGAAGCGGCTTGCTCAGAGCCGCCAAGCATCAAGCGCCGGGTCCAGCATGCTCAGGCAGCAAAAAAAATAACAACCCCGCATGCCAGGTTGTTATTTTAACGTTTATTCCAGCTCTTCACCCTGTGGAACTTCTCCTAATCTGTAGTGAAGCTCGTCGGCATGAATTTCTTCAAGCGCCTTGCCGACATTTTTGTGTGACACATATTTGTCCAGCTGAGGCTTCGCATCAATCTGAAGCTTGCGGGCACGTTTCGCCGCCACAGATACAAGGGAATATTTAGAGTCAATTTTAGTCATTAAAGAGTCAATAGAAGGATACAGCATAAGTTCATTCAACCTCCAGCATTTTTTTATAGCGCGGCTCGACCCGTTCCCTGCGGCAATGTTCAGCCACAACAATGGATTTGATCCTTTCGCTTGCCAGTTCCACCTGGTCATTCTCTACAACATAATCATACAGATTCATCATTTCAATTTCTTCCTTGGCCGCAGTCAGACGATTCTTGATAACATCCTCTGTCTCAGTTCCCCTTGTCGTTATCCGGTTTTTCAGCTCTGTAAGGCTTGGCGGCATAAGGAAAATGAACAGGCCGTCAGGGAATTTTTCACGGACCTGCCGTGCGCCCTGGACTTCGATCTCAAGGAATACATCTCTTCCTTTATCCAGTGTCTCCCTTACATAATCAACAGGAGTACCATAATAGTTGCCGACGAACTCGGCATATTCAAGGAGCTTTTCCTGTTTGATCAGCTCTTCAAACTCTTCCCTTTTTGAAAAAAAGTAATCGACTCCGTGAACCTCGCCATCACGCGGAAGCCTGGTAGTCATTGAAATCGAATACTCAAAAGAAGTATCCGGCTGTGAAAAAATCTGTTTTCGTACAGTTCCTTTACCTACCCCTGAAGGACCAGAAAGAACGATTAGTAAACCCTTTTCCTGCATTTATTAGATCCTACCCTTCATCAATAATTTCATCACGGTCATTTAATCGGTGGGCGACCGTCTCCGGCTGGACAGCAGACAAAATAACATGGTCGCTGTCCATCACAATGACAGCCCTTGTCCGCCTGCCATATGTCGCATCTATAAGAGAGCCCCGGTCCCGGGCATCCTGGATAATCCTTTTGATCGGTGCTGATTCAGGGCTTACGATCGAAATAATCCGGTTTGCTGACACGATATTGCCAAACCCGATATTAATCAGTTTAATCGGCATGGTGGTCCTCCAATCGTCAGTTACTTATTTTGGCCGTTATTGAAGTCTTTTAAACGTTTATTCTATATTCTGGACCTGCTCTTTCATCTTTTCCAGAAGGCTTTTCATCTCAACCACTTCCCTGGCAATCGAGGAATCATTAGCCTTAGATCCAATCGTGTTGGCTTCCCTGTTCATTTCCTGGAGAAGGAAGTCAAGCTTCCTGCCGACAGGCTCTTCCAGCAGAAGGGTGCTTTCAAACTGGCCGATATGGCTGTCAAGCCTCGTTATTTCCTCATTTATATCGGCTTTATCAGAGAACACAGCCACCTCGGCCAGGATGCGGTTTTGGTCAATCTGCTCGCCAAGGAACTCTGTCATCTTCTTCTCAAGACGGTCGCCATATTGCTTGATAACCAGCGGGGCAAGGTTCTTAAGCTGCACAAGGCAGGCGTGCAGCTTATCCAGCTGGACCCGGATATCTTTTTCCAGCTCTGCTCCTTCAGCTTTCCGCATGGAAACCAGCCGCTCTGCAGCTTCCTCGACCGCCTCAATGACAATCGCTTCAAGCTCTCCATCCGCTGCATCCTCTTCCTGGATGGAGAGCATATCCTCCCGGCTGACCAGATCTGTGATTGACGGACCATCGCTCAAACGATATCTTTCTTTGATTTGCATTATGTATTGATAATATTCATCCAGAAGGTCCCAGTCAACATTAACTTTCCGGCTGACGGCCCCTTCCCCTTCTATGCTGGCAAATAATTCGACTCTGCCCCGCTTAATCCTGGAGGCCAGAACCTTCTTTATTTTATCCTCAAGCCTGATCATCTGCCTCGGCATCCGGAGCTGGTGCTCGGAAAACCGGTGGTTCACTGTTTTCAGTTCGATGTTGACCGAGAAGCCATCAGTGCTTTTATTGCTCCGGCCGTAGCCGGTCATACTTGAAACCACAAAATCACATCCATTCTTTTTTCGGGGCCATTCCCGGCAGACAGCAACTTTCTTCCCTGTCTCCAAAAGCTGGAGCTGCTATGAGGCTTTCAAATCTCAAGATTTATGTATGCTGAGCAGCAAGCAAAGCTTGCCGGCGTTTCAAGACAAAAGAAAAGGTAATAGAGGCTTCTCTACTACCTTTAGGATTATACCATAATTTATTTTGTTTTTCTTAACAAAAACGTTCCGGCAAGCAAAAAAGTTGGAACGGAAGCAAGTGCTGTGATCATAATCCAGTCTCCAGGCTGTATAGCCATCGTGTGGAAGATTGGCTGCAGCGGCGGATAGTATATGACGATAATCATCAGCAGAAGAGAAGAAATCACGGCCCATACAAGATATTTATTGCCGAACGGATTCCTGGCCAGAACTGACTTTTCGCTCCGGCAATCAAACACATGGATGAGCTGGGCAAGGACAAGGGTAGCAAATGCCACTGTCTGGGCATATCCCAGCTGATCCGGATTATTCTTGTATGCAAGCATGAATGCTGCCAGTGTTACAATTCCGATCAAAAAGCCCCGGGAAACCACCTTCCAGCCGAGCCCTCTTGCAAAAACGCCTTCCTTCGGACTCCGCGGCTTCCTTTTCATCACGTCATCCTCCGGCTGATCAAGTCCGAGAGCCATTGCCGGGAGCCCGTCTGTAACCAGATTGACCCAGAGAATCTGGATAGGAACCAGCGGCAGCGGCAATGCAAGGAGCATTGCAAAGAGCATCACCAGAATTTCACCCACGTTGGAGGCAAGGAGATATCTGATGAACTTGCGGATATTTTCATAGATATTCCGTCCTTCTTTGATCGCTGCCTTGATCGTGGCGAAGTTATCGTCCAGAAGAACAAGAGCGGAAGCTTCCTTCGCCACATCTGTTCCTGTAATGCCCATAGCCACTCCAATGTCAGCAGCTTTGATGGCAGGCGCGTCATTGACCCCGTCGCCTGTCATTGCAACTATATGTCCTTTGTTTTGCAGGGCTTTGACAATTTTAAGCTTATGCTCCGGTGACACCCTTGCAAAGACGGAAACCTCATCAACCACATCCTCCAGCTGGCCAACGGACATCTCGGAGAGCGCTTTCCCGTCAAGCACCTTGCTGCTGCCTGTCAGGATGCCAAGCTGTTTGGCAATCGCCTTGGCAGTGATAACATGGTCTCCCGTAATCATCACGGTTTTAATGCCTGCTTCCCTGCACTCCTTCACCGCTGTCCGTACTTCAGGGCGGGGAGGATCTATCATGCCCTGGAGCCCGATCAGCGTAAGGTTTTTCTCTGCTTCTTTCTCATCAAGGACCACCTGGTTTGCCGGGAGCTCCCTGAAGCCGATGGCAATGGTCCGCAGCGCCTGGGAAGCAAGTCCATCAATCGCTTCCTGGACCTCTTTTTTCATTTCCCCCGTCATCATCTGGCGCTTGTCGTTCCAAAGAATAGAATCGCTGATTCCCGCCAAAACATCCGGTGCACCCTTTGTAACAATGAACTGCCTGCCGTTTCTGTCTTTGACAATGATGCTCATCATTTTCCTGGCCGAATCAAAAGGAAACTCATTGAGGACCTGGTACTGGTCCATCAGGCTTTCCCTCCTGTAGCCAGCCTTCATAGCCGCTACCAGGAGAGCTCCTTCTGTGGGATCTCCATCAATGCTGTATTCCCCTTTTTTCTCTGTAAGCTCTGCATGGTTGCAAAGCAGCCCGAACATCAGCATCTGCTGGAGTGACTTCTGGGCTTTAACATCCACCCGCTTATCATCACTATAAAAGGTTCCGGAAGGCTCGTAGCCGATGCCGTCCACCGTCCACTGTTTCCCTCCGCTCCAGAGATGGGTGACCGTCATTTGGTTCTGTGTCATCGTTCCGGTTTTGTCAGAACAAATGACAGAAGCGCATCCAAGCGTTTCTACAGCCGGGAGCTTCCTGACGATGGCCTTTTTCTTGATCATCCGCTGGACGCCGAGCGATAAGGCAACCGTTACAATGGCTGGCAGCCCTTCTGGAATGGCTGCTACTGCAAGGGAAACGCCTGCGAGGAACATCGTGTACAGTTCGTGGCCCTGGATGACGCCGACCAGGACGACCAGAACTGTCAAAAGGAGAGCTGCCGTAATCAGAATTTTACCAAGCTGCTCAAGCCTGCGCTGAAGGGGTGTTTCCATCGTTTCAGCATTCTGAAGCAGATCGGCTATCTGGCCCATAGCTGTCTTCATGCCAGTAGCGACAACGACCCCAACACCGCTGCCCCTGGTAATCATCGTACCCATAAAGGCCATATTCTCCATATCGCCAAGCCCCGGATTATCTGCTTTTAAAGATGCAGTCGTCTTTTGGACAGGAACCGACTCACCCGTCAAAGCAGACTCTTCAATTTCAAGGCTCTTGGATTCAATCAGCCTGATGTCTGCACCAATCCGGTCTCCGCTCGAGAACTTGAGCAGGTCACCTGGGACTACATCCTTGGAGGGAACTCTGACCCACTTCCCGCTGCGGAGGACCTGTACCTGCGGAGCGGACAATTCCTTTAGAGCAGAGAGCGATTTCTCTGCTTTCCTTTCCTGGAAAAAGCCTAACAAACCATTAATGATGACAATCGCAATGATGGCAATCGCATCAATATATTCTCCCAACAGCCCTGAAACAAGAGTGGCCGCAAGCAGGACCAGCACCATAAAATCTTTGAACTGGCTGAAAAACAGCAGCAGTGCCGACTGCTTTTCCCCTTCTGAAAGTTCATTGAAGCCATGCTGGTTCCTCCGTTTTTTCACATCATCATCGGTCAGCCCAGCCGAAAAATCCGTATTTAATGCTTCTTCCACTTCTCTTTCATTCATCTCATGGAACTTCATCCGGCCATCACTCTTCCTCCTTTAAAATTCTATGGGAGCCTGCCACCTTGAAGCAGGCCATGACAGAAATCCTGCTCGATCTGAATGAATTCCCCCGTCTTCCAGCCCTGCGGCAGATTCTGGCACAAAGCTGTCCCACTCCGCTCTAAGAAATCTTATTCAGACCTGTCCAAAAAAATGCCAGAAGCCAGGGGAAGAATGAGCAATCCTGCAGGATTTTTGCTAAAATAAGATATTAGAAACAAAAAAGCGCTGCATATAACAGCCGCTGAAAATACTCACCCGGATTGGGATCATCCCCAGCCGGACAAAAGAAAAGGATGTTCCTTATGTCATTTGATGGATTGTTTACAAGAGCCATGGCACATGAGCTCTCAGATACATTGCAGGGCGGGCGGATCAATAAAATCCACCAGCCGTTCAAAAACGAAATTGTACTCGTCATCAGGGCGAATGGAAAAAACCACAAGCTGCTGCTTTCCGCCCATCCAAGCTATGCGCGGGCGCAGCTTACCCATGAGGCGTACGAAAACCCAAGTGAGCCCCCTATGTTCTGCATGCTCCTCCGGAAGCATCTGGAAGGCTACATACTGGAAGATATCCGCCAGGTTGGCCTGGACAGGATTCTCATCCTTGATGTTAAAGGGCGGAATGAGATTGGCGATATCTCATACAAACAGCTGATTGTGGAAATCATGGGGCGCCACAGCAACATCGTACTTGTAGATAAAGGCCGCAATATGATCCTTGACAGCATCAAGCATGTATCATATGCCCTGAACAGCCACAGGGCCATCCTGCCCGGCCAGGAATATGTAAAACCGCCGGAACAGAATAAAATCAACCCGCTGGGGCTTGAAGAAGAGGATATACTCAGAAGGCTTGATTTTAATGCCGGGAAAATGGATAAGCAGCTTGTGGAACAATTTGCGGGCATTTCGCCTCTTTTCGCGAAAGAAGCTGTCAAACGGGCAGGAATGAGCAACCGCAATACAATTCCCAAGGCATTTTTGGATTTGCTGGGACCAGTTAAAAATCATGAGTATACTCCAGCCATTACGGCAGGACAGAAGGAGAATTTTTACCTGTTCCCTCTTGAGCATACAGGAGGCAGCAGCCGGACTTTCGAAACCTTAAGCGGGATGCTGGACCGGTTTTATTTCGGGAAGGCCGAAAGGGACCGGGTCAAGCAGCAGGGAAATGACCTTGAGCGCTTTATTATCAATGAGAAAGAGAAAAACGAGAAAAAGATCGAGAAGCTTGAAAAAACGCTGGAGGAAGCCAGGAATGCCGATCAGTACCAGCTGTCCGGCGAACTGCTCACGGCTAATCTGTATATGGCTGAAAAAGGCATGAAGGAAATCGAGGTCATCAACTATTATGATGAAAACGGCGCGACGATGGTCATCCCGCTCGATCCGCAAAAAACTCCTTCAGAGAATGCGCAGAAATATTTCACCAAATATCAGAAAGCTAAAACAGCCGCCGGCATTGTTAAAGAGCAGATCGAAAAGGCAAAGGAAGAGGCCGCATACTTTGAGTCCCTTTTGCAGCAGGTTGAAGCGGCTTCCACTAAAGATATCGAGGAAATAAGAGAAGAGCTGGCAGAGGGCGGCTATATCCGCATCCGCCAGAAAAAGCAAAATAAAAAATCAGCCAATGTGAAGCCAGTCCTGGACAGATATACAGCAACAGACGGTACAGAAATTTATGTCGGCAAGAACAACAAGCAAAATGACTATCTGACCAATAAGCTTGCTGCCAGAGATGAAATCTGGCTTCATACAAAGGATATCCCCGGCTCTCATGTCGTCATCAGGGATAAAACACCTTCAGATGAAACGATACTTGAAGCCGCAAAGCTTGCTGCCTATTTCAGCAAGGCCCGCAGCTCCGGCTCGGTGCCTGTTGACTATACCCAGGTGCGCCATGTCAAAAAGCCAAGCGGTGCAAAACCGGGGTTTGTCATCTATGACAATCAGCAGACTGTTTATGTTACGCCGGACGAAGAAACAGTTTTGACACTAAAAAAATCACAATAAAAAAAAGAAGCAGAGTCCGCAGATTCTGCTTCCTTTTTTATTTCAAGATAAGAAATCTTACTTTTAGTACTTCAATTATTGTCTGGCAGCAGCGCCCCATTCGGCTGGATTCTCTCTCCATTCCGAAAGGGCATCCATTTCGCCAGTTGTGATATGGCCCTTCTCTCTTGCTGTCTCCGCAAGCTCTGTGAAGGTGGCCAGGGAATATGACTGTATCCCTGCTTCAGCAAGCTTCTGATCGCCCTGCTTCAGCTCATATGTAAAAATGGATACAGCCCCAAGTACTTCACAGCCTGCTTCGCGAAGAGCATCAACAGCTGTGATGACGCTGCCTCCAGTTGAAATAAGATCTTCGACCACAACTACTTTCTGCCCTTTTTCCGCTCTTCCTTCAATCTGCTTTCCTTTTCCATGCTCTTTCGCTTTTGAACGGACATAGCACATCGGCAATTCCAGCAAATCGCTTGCCCAGGCGGCATGAGGAATCCCTGCAGTCGCAGTTCCGGCAATGACTTCAGCGTCAGGGAAATGCTCTTCTATAAGCACTTTAAGCCCTGCGGCTATTTCCCTGCGCACCTCCGGATAGGACATTGTCAGGCGGTTATCACAGTAGATGGGAGACAGCAGCCCCGATGACCAGGTGAAAGGATTGGAAGGCTGCAGAGTAACCGCTCCAATTTCCAGCAATCTTTCAGCAATTGTTTTATTCATGACAAAACGCCCTCCCATTGATTTTTAAATGACAGATAAGCTTCATACGGATCAGCTGCTTTTGTGATGGAACGGCCTACTACTATGGCCGAGACTCCTTCCTGCCTTGCAAATCCCGGTGTGCTGATCCTCTTTTGATCACCTGCCGCCTCTTCTGCCAGACGAATCCCTGGCGTCACTGTCAGGAATCCTTCCCCAAAACGGCTGTTCAGCAGCTTTGCTTCATGCGGGGAGCAGACGACGCCATCAAGCTCTGACTGTCTGGCAAGCCCTGCATAATGAATAACAGAATCATTCAGTGCAACAGGGATCAGCTGCTCTGCCCGCATCTGTTCCTCTGATGTGCTGGTGAGCTGTGTCACCGCAATGCACAGAGGCCTTTTTTTTCCGGCTGCTGTCCCTTCATCCAGCCCTTCAAGGGCGGCTTTCATCATTTCGCTGCCGCCGGCTGCATGGACATTCACCAGATCGCATCCAAGACCGGCAATCCTTCGCATGGCACTGCCGACTGTATTAGGAATATCATGGAGCTTTAAATCCAGGAATACTTCATGCCCGGCCGCCTTCAGTTCCCGGACCATGTCAGGTCCCTCCTGGTAAAAAAGCTCCATGCCCACTTTGACAAATAATTTTTCTTCCGGAAATTTCCCGAGGAAGGATAAGACTTCTTCCTTTTCAGCAAAATCAAGCGCGATGATAAGCGGATTCTTCATGCTTGCCCCAGCTCCTTCCCGTACATTCGCTAATATGCTCAAAACCAAGCTTCTCCAGCAATTCTGGGAGCTTATCTATTATGTTTGGACAGACAAAAGGATCGACGAAATTGGCTGTTCCGACCGCAACAGCTGAAGCCCCTGCATAAAAGAACTCAATCACATCCTCCGCTGTTTCCACTCCGCCCATTCCGATGATGGGCAGATCCACCTGCTGGCTCACTTCATAGATCATCCTTAACGCCACAGGCTTTATCGATGGTCCGGAAAGGCCTCCCGTCCGGTTGGCAAGGATTGGTCGGCCTGTGTTCAGATCCATCCTCATGCCAAGAAGCGTATTAATCATAGTAAGACCGTCTGCACCGCCTTCTTCAACGGCTTTAGCCATTTCTACAATATTGGTGACATTCGGGGACAGTTTTACATAAACAGGCACTGCAGATGCAGCCTTTACTTTCTTTGTCAGGCTCTTTGCGATTTCGGGGATGGTCCCGAAAGCTATGCCGCCCGTCTTGACGTTCGGGCAGGAAATGTTCAGCTCCAAAGCCTTTACATTGGATGCCTTTGATAACTCTCTGGCCACTCCTATATAATCTTCTTCCGTGCTGCCTGCTATATTGGCGATAATAGGAACATCATATTGCTCCAGTCTCGGAAGCTCTTCCATAAGCACATGATCAAGCCCCGGATTTTGCAGGCCGATTGCATTCAGCATCCCAGCTGGTGTTTCAGCGACCCTAGGAGTCGGATTCCCGAATCTCGGCTCAAGAGTGGTCGCTTTTATCATAATGGCTCCCAGCAGGCTCAAATCATACAGCCCGCTGTATTCCTTTCCGAAGCCGAAGCAGCCGGAGGCAGGCATGATCGGATTTTTAAGGGTTAATCCTGGCAGCTCCACATTCAGCATACTCATAGTACAACCTCCCCTGCCCTGAACACAGGCCCGTCAGTGCAGACTTTTTTATAGCTGAAGCCCTCCGGGTCATCCGCCGTATGGCAGACACAGGCAAAGCATGCACCCAGGCCGCATCCCATCCGCTCTTCCAGCGATAAAAATACCTTTTTGTCCAGGTAGGCATTTTCCAGTGCCCTGAGCATGGGTGTCGGCCCGCAGGCATATATTACATCAAATACAAGCGATTCCCGGCTGATAATATCTGTCACAAAGCCCCTGGATCCGTATGTTCCATCCGCCGTTGCAATAAATGTTTCTCCCAGCACTGAAAATTCCCTTTCATAAAACACTTGTTCAGCCGATTGAAATCCAAGCACATGTACTGTCTTGACGCCTCTCGCTTTTAATCTTTTGGACAATTCATATAGGGGCGGCACACCAATTCCCCCCCCTATAAGGAGGGCTGTCTGGCCTGGCAGGGCTTCATTGTCAGGAAAGCCATTGCCCAGCGGACCAAGGACATCGACCTTTTCGCCTGACTGCTTTGAAGCCAGCAGAATAGTGCCCCTGCCTCCTGCCCTGTAGATCATCGTAAAGGTCTGGCGGCTTTTATTGATTTCCGCAATCGAAATCGGCCTTCTTAAAAGCGGGTCATATCCGTTTGATACTTTTAAATGGACGAACTGTCCCGCAGTCTCCATCTCATTGACAAGCTCACCTTTTAAGGTGAGCTCATAAATGTCTTTAGCAATTTCCTGATGTGAGACGATCGTACAGAGTTCCTTCCTGATCATAGAAGGACCGCCTTCTTCTCATGGCTGCCCGGCATCATGGCCTCTGCCGAGAAGTTCATGGATTCAATTACCTGGAGAATCGCTTCAGCTGTGTCCAGGGATGTCAGGCACGCGACCCCGTTTTCCACTGATTCCCTGCGGATCCGGAAGCCGTCGCGCGCCGGCTGCTTTCCTTTTGTCAGCGTATTGATGACCAGCTGTGCCTCTCCATTGCGGATGACATCCAGCAGGTCCGGGCCTTCTGCCCCGATTTTGCCGACCACTTTCACTGGAATGCCTGCTGCAGAGAAATAGCCTGCCGTACCGCTTGTCGCCATTACCTGATAGCCGATTTCTGCAAACCTCCTGGCAAGTGCGAGAGCTTCTTCTTTATCTTTGTCGGCCACTGTCATCAGGACATTTCCGTAACTGCTGATTTTCATACCTGATGCGACAAGGCCTTTATATAAGGCTTTTTCAAGGGTATGATCTTTCCCCATGACTTCACCTGTCGACTTCATCTCAGGGCCGAGCGTGATGTCTACCCGCCTTAGCTTAGCAAAGGAAAACACCGGCACCTTTACATACACGCCCTGCTTTTCAGGTACAAGGCCTGACTCATACCCCTGGCTTTCAAGCGACTGCCCAAGGATTACCTTTGTTGCAATATTAGCCATCGGGACATTGGTTATTTTAGACAGGAATGGAACTGTCCGGCTGGACCGCGGGTTCACTTCCAGGACAAATACCTCTCCTTTTGCCACTACATACTGGATATTCAGGAGACCGATGATGCCGAGGCCCTTTGCCAGCTTTTCCGTATATTCGGCCAGTTTCGCTTTCACTTCATCAGTCAGATTTTGAGGCGGGTATACGGCGATGGAGTCGCCCGAGTGGACGCCTGCCCGTTCGATATGCTCCATGATGCCTGGAATGACGACTCTTTCTCCGTCAGAAATTGCATCAACTTCGATTTCCTTGCCTGTCAGGTAGCGGTCGATCAGAACAGGATGTTCCGGATTCACACGTACCGCATTTTTCATATAATGAAGCAGCTCTTCTTCTTTATAGACAATCTCCATTGCCCTGCCCCCAAGGACATATGAAGGGCGGACAAGGACAGGGTAGCCGATTTCAGCAGCAATAACGGCCGCATCTTCTGCAGAGAAAGCTGTCTTTCCCTGCGGCTGGGGAATGCCCAGGTCTGTCAGCGCCATTTCAAATTTGTCCCTGTCCTCAGCACGGTCAAGGTTTTCAAGTGATGTCCCGAGGATTTTCACTCCTCGTTTCACAAGTTCTGCCGCAAGATTGATCGCTGTCTGGCCCCCGAATTGGACCACTGCCCCCTCGGGTTTTTCCAGATCGATGATATGCATAACATCCTCAATCGTCAGCGGTTCAAAATAAAGCTTATCGGAAATGCTGAAGTCTGTAGACACAGTTTCCGGATTATTGTTGATGATGATTGCTTCATAGCCGGCTTCTTTAATTGCCCATACAGAGTGTACGGTTGCATAGTCGAACTCAATTCCCTGACCAATGCGGATCGGCCCGGACCCAAGCACGACGATGCTTTTCCTGTCTGTAACGATAGACTCGTTTTCTTCTTCATAGGTTCCGTAATAATAAGGTGTTTCTGATTCGAACTCCGCCGCACAGGTATCAACCATCTTATATACCGGTACAATGCCGTTTTTCTTCCTCCAGCTGTAGACCTCCTGCTCTGAGGCATCCCACAGCCCCGCAATCACCAGGTCAGAAAAGCCCATTTCCTTTGCTTTTTTCGCAATCTCCTGGTCAAACCGTTTGCCAGAGAGTGTCTTCTCAAATGCCACGATTTTGTTCATTTTATAAAGGAAGAATAAGTCGATCTCGCTCCACTCATGGATGGTTTCGATCGTTACTCCCCGCCTCAGCGCTTCAGAGATGTAGAACAGCCTCTCATCGCCTGCTTTGCGGATACGCTTTTCCATAAGAGCATCATCGATTTCCTCAGGATTATTCAAAGCAAAATGGTATACATTGGCTTCCAGCGACCTGATGGCCTTAAGCAGTGACTCTTCAAAAGTCCGCCCTATGGCCATTACCTCACCTGTTGCTTTCATCTGTGTACCGAGAGAGCGGTTGGCTGACTCAAATTTATCAAAAGGCCAGCGCGGGATCTTGGTGACAATATAGTCAAGGGCAGGCTCAAAGCACGCATACGTTTTTCCGGTGACCGGGTTCATCATCTCATCAAGCGTCAGGCCAACGGCAATCTTCGCCGCCAGTTTGGCAATCGGATAGCCTGTTGCTTTTGAAGCCAGCGCAGAAGAGCGGCTGACACGAGGATTCACTTCAATGATGTAATAGTCGAAGCTGTATGGATCCAGCGCGAGCTGAACATTGCAGCCTCCCTCGATTTCCAGGGCACGGATGATTTTCAGTGATACATTGCGGAGCAGCTGGTATTCACGGTCGCTTAAGGTCTGGCTCGGAGCGACAACGATAGAATCTCCTGTATGTACCCCTACCGGATCGATGTTCTCCATATTGCAGACAACGATCGCATTATCGTTCGAGTCTCTCATAACCTCGTATTCTATTTCTTTGAAGCCAGCTATGCTCTTCTCGAGCAGGCACTGGGTGACAGGGCTGTTCTTCAGGCCGCTCGCCGTGATTTCCAGCAGTTCTTCCTCATCATGGCAGATGCCGCCCCCTGTTCCGCCGAGCGTGAAAGCAGGACGGACAATCACCGGATAGCCGATCTGCTCTGCAAATGCAAGGGCCTCATCGATATTATGGATGATTTCACTTTCAGGGACCGGCTCACCCAATTCATTCATTAAGCTTCTGAACAGATCGCGGTCTTCCGCCTTTTCAATGGCCGACAGCTTTGTGCCGAGCACTTCCACACCGCACTCTTCAAGCACGCCTGCTTTAGACAGCTCGACTGCCAGGTTCAGACCGGTCTGTCCTCCCAGGGTCGGAACGATCGCATCCGGGCGCTCTTTGCGGATGATCCTGCTGACAAACTCAAGTGTCAGGGGTTCAATATAGACGGCATCGGCAATCTCTGTATCTGTCATGATGGTCGCCGGATTCGAGTTGACAAGGATGACCCTGTATCCTTCTTCTTTCAGCGCTATGCAGGCCTGTGTCCCGGCATAGTCGAATTCTGCCGCCTGCCCGATGACAATGGGCCCCGACCCGATCACTAGAATGCTTTTTATATCTGTACGCTTTGGCATGCTGCAGCACCTTCCCGTTTCTCAGATTCGATCATTTGCATAAATTGTTCAAAAAGATTATTGGCATCTTCCGGCCCCGGAGAGGCTTCAGGATGATATTGGACTGTAAAAGCAGGTACATTCTTATGTTTCAGCCCTTCGACTGTTCCGTCATTAAGCGCAATATGCGTCACTTCAAGCGGTGTACCGTAAATAGAATCTTCGTTGACAGAGTATCCATGATTTTGTGAAGTCAGCGCCACTTTCCCTGTTTTAAGTTCTTTGACAGGATGATTGGACCCCCTGTGGCCGAATTTCAGTTTCTCAGTATCAGCGCCGCAAGCAAGGGCAAACAGCTGGTGGCCGAGGCAGATTCCAAACAATGGGACCTTCCCGAGCAGCCCCTGGATCATCGGGATGGCTTCCACTACATCTTTCGGGTCCCCAGGCCCATTTGAAAGCATAACCCCGTCAGGGCTCAGGCTGAGGATCTCTTCGCTTGTTGTATGGTATGGCACCACGATCACATCACATCCGCGCTTGTTCAGCTCCCGGAGGATTCCATGCTTCATCCCGTAATCCACAAGCACGACCCTGCGGCCGCGTCCAGGGGAAGGGTAGGCTTTTTTCGTTGATACCCTTTTCACCTGGTCGCGAGGGAGGACAGCAGATTTCAGCTTTTCAATCACTTCGGAAGGATCCTGTTCAATCGGGCATATGCTCCCTTTTAAAGTTCCATGCTTCCGGATGATTCTTGTCAGTTTCCTAGTGTCGATCCCCGCTATTCCAGGAATGCCTTTCGCTTCAAGATAAGCGCCTAAAGAATGCTCGTTCCTCCAGTTAGAAGGGTATTCAGCCGCTTCTTTAACAACAAATCCGTGAATCGCCGGCAGAATGCTCTCAAAATCATCCCTGTTGATGCCATAATTCCCGATTAGAGGGTAAGTCAGCACCACGATCTGGCTGCAGTATGAAGGGTCAGAGAGGATTTCCTGATATCCGGTCATCCCTGTGTTGAATACGACTTCTCCGAAAGCTGCAGAATCGCTCCCAAAACCTTCCCCGATAAAAATGGTTCCGTCTTCCAAAATCAGCTGTTTTTTCATGCGTTGACACTCTCCTTCGCCCATACCGTTTTTCCGCCCGCTATTGTCAGGACCGGCCAGCCTTTGCAGTTCCAGCCTGAGAATGGGGTGTTTTTCCCTTTTGAAACAAATTCCTGCGGATCAATGTTCTGCCCATGATCCAGATTAACCAGCACCAGGTCGGCAGGAGAACCTTCCTCCAGCTTTCCATATGGCAGGCCGAAAGCTTCTGAAGGCTTGATTGTCATGAAATCAACCAGCTGTTTTAAAGTAAGGGTCCCCTTTAGCACCAGATGTGTGTAGAGAAGCGGAAAGGCTGTTTCAAGCCCTGTGATCCCAAATGGGGCCAGCTCCATTCCCTCCTCTTTTTCTTCCGAGGTATGCGGGGCGTGATCGGTTGCGATAAAATCAATCGTACCGTCCAAAAGACCTTCTATCAGTGCCTCACGGTCACTGGCGCTCCTTAGCGGCGGATTCATCTTGAAATTTGCGTCAAGGCCCGGAATATCATCTTCGCATAAGAGCAGATGATGAGGCGTAACCTCAGCAGTTACCTTGATCCCTGCCCTTTTGCTGTCTCTGACAACCCTGACAGACTCTTTAGTAGAGATGTGGCACACATGATAGTGGCAGCCAGCCGCTTCAGCCAGGAGCACATCTCTTGCAATATGTACAGATTCGCATACAGATGGGATCCCATTGATTGCATGCTTCCTTGAAAATTCCCCTTCATGGACAGAGCCTTTATTGATCAGCGTATTTTCTTCGCAGTGCGCAACGACAGGCATGCTGACAGCAGCAGCTTTTTTCATCGCAGAAAGCATCATCCCGGCTGACTGCACTCCCACGCCGTCATCAGTAAAAGCAAAGGCGCCGGCCTGCTTCAGCCCTTCAAAATCGGTCAGCTCACTGCCAAGCTGCCTGACGGTGATCGAAGCATAAGGAAGGACCCGCACATGAGCCGTTTCCGCAATCCTTCTGTTCAGCCATTCCAGCTGCTCCACCGTGTCAGGCACCGGCCTTGTGTTAGGCATTGGGGCGATTGTTGTAAAGCCACCGCGGGCTGCTGCCCTGGTCCCTGTTTCAATCGTTTCTTTCTTTTCTCCCCCCGGCTCCCTGAGGTGTACATGAAGGTCAACGAAGCCCGGGACTGCCAGCAGCCCTTCTGCATTTATCACTTCAGCATCTGGACTGGCGATCCCAGCCCCGATCTTTGCGATTTTTCCGTCCTCGATCAGGATATCCTTCTGTACCAGCTCTCCGTTTTCAGTAAGCAATCTGCCATTTTTGATCAGCTTCTTCATATTTACCGCTCCCCTCTTTATGTTCAAGTGACCTTTTCAGAACTGCCATGCGGACAAATACACCATTTTCCATCTGTTTAAAAATCCTTGACCTGCTGCATTCCACCAGGCTGTCTGCTATCTCGACCCCTCTGTTGACCGGTGCAGGATGCATGATGATGCTTCCCTGCTTCATCCGCTTTTCGCGCTTTTCTGTCAGTCCGTATTTTTCGTGGTACTCGGCAGCAGACATCCCAGTGCTTTCCTGATGCCTCTCATGCTGTATTCTCAGGAGCATGACCACATCCGCAGTCGCAGCCGCTTCATCGATTTCTTCAAAGCTTCCAGAATGGCGGAAGGAAGGGTCGAACCATTCTTCCGGCCCTGAGAATACAACCTCTGCCCCAAGCCTTGCCAGTGCTTCAGCATTGGACCTTGCCACCCTGCTGTGAAGGATGTCGCCGATGATGGCCACCTTCAAGCCGGCAAAGCGGCGGAACTCCTGCCGGATCGTCAGCAGATCCAGCAGCGACTGGGTTGGATGGTGCCCGCAGCCGTCACCTGCATTCAGGACCGGGATGCCTATCTTACCGGAAAGCGCGCTGAAGTAATCTTCCTCCTGATGGCGGATGACCACCGCATCGACACCAATGGACTCGAGTGTCCTCACCGTGTCATAAAGCGATTCGCCCTTCTGGACGCTTGAAGTCCCTGCTTCAAATGGGATGACACCAAGTCCAAGCCTCCTCTCAGCAACTTCAAAGCTGCACTTGGTCCTTGTGCTTGCCTCAAAGAAGAGATTGGCAACGAAGGACTGTGAAGACGGCCTCCACACTGCGCCTTCAGCAAACTCCTGCGCCTGTTTCAGAATCTCCCCGATTTCCATTAAGCTCAATTCATTCATCGTGAGCAGATCTTTCATCTTTGCTTCCTCCTTAACGGAGGCGGGCAAGGCTGTAAAAAAAGCACCCTGAACCTGGTTCAGGGTGCTGAAAAGTCAACATGCCATACTGCACGGGAAAAAGCAGCCGAGCTTCCTCCCGCAGCACATCAACACCCTTGCAAGCCTCTCTGGACTTCTTTAAAAAGTGTCTTTCTTATGCAACATTACTTTTTTTTTCGGTTTCCGCTTCAAACATATCTTCTTCAATCTGAGGTTTGCCTGGCAGGATCAGGTTGAGCACCACACCGCAGATTGCCGCGAGCGCCATACCTTCCAGATTTAATCCGCCCAGAGTTACATGGGCTCCGCCGATCCCGATGACCAGGATGACAGACGAGATGACCAGATTCCGTTTGTCCCCAAAGTCCACCTTGCTGTCAACCAGCATTCTCAGTCCGGACGAGGCGATGATGCCGAACAGCAGGATGGAAACCCCGCCCATCACAGGTGTCGGGATTGAAGCGATCAGCGCAGTGATCTTGCCGATGAAGCCAAACACGGTCGCAACTACTGCGGCACCGGCCAGCACATATACACTGTAGACCCTTGTGATCGCAAGGACGCCGATATTTTCGCCGTAAGTTGTTTTAGGCGGTCCGCCGATCAGCGCGGAAATGATGGTTGCCATCCCGTCCCCGAGAATCGACCTGTGAAGTCCCGGGTTTTTAATATAATCCCTGCCTACCACTTTGCTGAGAACAAGCTGGTGGCCTATATGCTCTGATAAAGTGACGACTGCTACAGGCACCATCAGCAATGCGATCTTCAATGATGACAGATCAACTTTATAATCTGCAAATGGAATGAGGAAATTTGGTGCTTCAAACCACTTTGCTTCGAGAACCGGAGTGAAATCTACAAGACCCGCAAATACGGAGTATATATACCCGATGATGATCCCGCCAAGAATCGGGATCATGCTCAGCATCCCTTTAAAGTAGATGGAGAAAACAATGGTTGCCGCCAATGTGACGAGCCCGGCGGAAAAGTACAGGAAGCTGTATTCCCCGTCTGCATTGTTCATTGCCATTCCTACCGCTGTGCCTGCAAGACCAAGTCCGATGACAATGATGACCGGGCCGACCACAACAGGCGGAAGCAGCTTCATGATCCAGCGATAACCTGCTTTTTTAATGATGAGCGCCACGATGCCGTATACCAGGCCGGCCATAAAGCTGCCGATCATGGCTGCGCCCGGCCCGCCTGCGGTCTTCGCTGCGATGATCGGTGCGATGAAGGCAAAGGATGAGCCAAGATATGCCGGAACCTGCCATTTTGTGACGATCAGAAAAGCAATGGTTCCAAGTCCGCTCGAAATGAGTGCAATGGCCGGATCAAGTCCGACGAGGTAAGGAACAAGAATGGTTGCGCCGAACATGGCGAATAAATGCTGGATGCTTAAGGTAATCCATTGAAATGGCTTTGGTACTTCGTTTACGTCTAATAATGGTTTATTCATGGCTTTGTCTCCTTTGTATTCGTCTTTTCCCCGCAAAAAAACCCTCTTGCTTTTTCGCACAGAGGGCATAGGAGCACAGCTGAAAAGACACCAGCCATGTTCCCCTTTGCCAGCCTCTCTGGACTGCGTTAAAAGGGGGATGTTCAGTTTTCAAAGATGCTTACTTGATCGGTTTCATCTACTTCCTTCAGTTCAACGACTATTTTTTCCGAGCTGGAAGTCGGTATGTTTTTGCCTACATAATCTGCCCGGATCGGGAGCTCTCTATGGCCCCTGTCCACCAGGACTGCCAGCTGAATCGCAGCCGGTCTGCCGATGTCTACCAGGGCATCGAGGCCCGCTCTGACTGTCCTGCCTGTATACAGTACATCGTCGATGAGGATGACTTTTTGATTGGTGATATCCTGCGGAATGTCGCTGCCTTTGACCAGCGGCTGATCGTCATCCGTTTTCTTTGTCAGATCATCACGGTACAGCGTAATATCCAGCTCCCCGACAGGGATCCTTTTACCCTCGATCTGTTCAATCCTGTCAGCCAGGCGATTTGCCAAGTAGATGCCTCGGGTCCTGATCCCTACAAGCACACATTCATCTATCCCTTTGTTCTTCTCAATGATTTCATGGGCGATCCTGGTCAATGCCCTCCTGATTGCCTGTTCATCTAATACCACTGCTTTTTGTGTCATGTTATCACCCTCCAGCATCAGGCTGCACGATTCTTGTATAAAAAAACCTCCCGCCTGCACGACGAGAGGTTTGGCTGCACTTTTAGTGCAGGAAGGGGAATCCCTTCCGTATCCGATACCTTCTCAGTCTCACAGGACTGGTCTTAAAGGTCATATTCATTAAAGCTATAGTAAAATATTTTAGGACAGATGTCAACGATTATTATTTTTCAGATGCTACTTGCCCAGTTTTTCCAGGAGTTCCGAGAAGTATGCCGGAAGAGGAGCCTCAAATTCCATGTATTCCCCGGTTCTTGGATGCACAAAGCCCAGAACACCTGCATGCAGTGCCTGTCCGCCGATTTCAAGTGTCTTTCTTGGCCCGTACTTCGGGTCCCCTGCCAGCGGATAGCCGATATATTTCATATGAACGCGGATCTGGTGGGTCCTTCCTGTTTCAAGCTGGCATTCCACATGGGTAAAATCCTTGTAGCGGTGAATCACATGAAAATGCGTGACCGCATGCTTTCCGCCATCCACCACTGTCATGCTCTGCCTGTCTTTAGGATCCCTTCCAAGCGGAGCATCAACCGTTCCATAGTCATGAGGGATGGTTCCATGAACAATTGCCTGGTACTTCCTTGTCACGGTTTTTTCAACAAGCTGATCCACCAGGCTTTCATGGGCCATATCATTCTTGGCAACCATCAGCAGGCCTGATGTATCCTTATCGATGCGGTGAACGATTCCCGGGCGCAGGACGCCATTAATGCCGGAAAGGTCCTTGCAGTGTGCCATAAGGCCATTGACCAGCGTTCCTGATGCATGACCTGGCGCAGGATGGACGACCATTCCCTTAGGCTTATTAACGACAAGGACATCACCATCTTCATAATAGATATCAAGGTCCATCTCTTCCGGTAAGACATCAAGCTCTTCCGGTTCTGGGAATGATATTTCAATCTTATCATCAGTGCTGCATTTATAATTCGTTTTAGTTCCCTGGCCGTTGACAAGGATATGGCCATCCTTGATCATTTGCTGCGCCTGTGATCTTGACAGCTCTTCGTTCAGCAGTGAAACAGCTTTATCAAGCCTTTCCCCTGCCACTTCTTCATTAATGATGTATTCCATTTTCTCCATTCGATTTCTCCTTCGCTTCCCGCTCTTCCCGGAGCATTTGTATCATCAGTATGATTACCCCGACAACCAATGATGAATCGGCCACATTAAAGACAGGAAAATCATATCCAAAGATATATGTGTTGACGAAATCAACCACTTCTTTGCGGAAAACCCTGTCGATAAAATTGCCGATCGCCCCTCCGAGCATTAATCCCAGTGCGATGCCAAGCAATCGCTTCCCTTTTGCTGCGGTCTTGATGTAATAGACAATACCTATGATGACGGCAACTGTAATAACATAGAAAAACCACATTTGCCCTTCAAGAATTCCCCATGCCGCCCCCCTGTTGCGGTGCGATGTGATATAAAGAAAATTCTCGATCACCGGGATGCTTTCACCAAGCTCCATATTTTTAACAATCAGCCATTTGGTCAGCTGATCCAGAGCAATAACAAATAAGGCAATTATGTAATAAAACACAAAGGCTACCTCCAATTTGAAGTCATTACCTTAGCATTTTAGCATAATCTCCATGAAAACGACACCTTTTATCCACTATGAAGGCTGCTGCTGACCGGTTCAGCCTCTCATAATCATCATCAAGAAAGAAGCGGTGTCTGCGGACGGTTCAAAAACTGATTCCATCGGCTTTCGGCAAAACGCCCCAAGCTTATCATAATCTGACAATGCTACCATAGTTGGGATGACTGACAGCAGATTTTCCGGTATCAATTCCCCGGATATTTCACATTTTCCGTATTCCCCTTTTTCCAATTTTCCGATGGCGCGGTTAATATCGGCCAACTCATCATATATTAATGGCTGGATAAGGGCTGAGCATCTTCCGCTTTCCAGCCTCTGAAGCAATTCCTCTTTAGTTGCACGGAGTTCTGAATAGAGCTTTTCAAATGAGCTGTCCATTGCCGCTTCCTCCGTTCTTCTTTGTTTAAAATTATTATCTCCGGCCTGGGCGCACAGAACCTGATAAACATTTAACAAAGAGCACAAAGTTTAGATAAGGTGGAAGGATTTATCGAAAAAAAAGGTAATCTTTCGGGGGTTAGGTGACAGGAAAAAAATCAAAAACCCGGCTGCACCAGGCAGCCGGGTCTGTTATTATGCCAAATGGCTATAGTTGTTTTTTACAACACTTGCACAGCGCGGGCAAAGCGAAGGGTGGCTGGAATCAGCACCGACTTCCGGTGTAACTGTCCAGCAGCGCTCGCATGTTTCGCCTTCTGCTTTAGACACAAGAATTGCCGCTTTGTCGAGCTTGAGGGCTTCTTCAGGCGCCTCGCCATACTCTCCGCCGATTTCAAAGGCGGAAACGATGAACAGCTGTTTCACATCTTCTTTAATGCTGTCAAGAAGGCTTCTAGTTTCAGCCGTTGGATAAAGAGTGATCTTTGCTGCCAGGGATTTCCCGATCACTTTTTCATTTCGTGCCTCTTCAAGTGCTTTAAGCACTTCATCGCGCAAATTCATGAATGATGTCCATTTTTTCATCAGTTCATCTGCATTAGGAAGCTCTTTGTATTCAGGCATGTCTGTCAGCTGGACACTTTCTTCCTTCGCAGCAGGGATAAAGGACCATACTTCATCAGCTGTATGAGAAAGAATCGGCGCAGTCAGCTTTGCAAGCGCAACAAGGCTTTCATAAAGCACTGTCTGAATCGCACGGCGGTCCGCATTATCTTCGGCCTCGATGTAAAGAACATCTTTGGCAAAATCCAGGTAGAATGAACTTAAGTCCAATGTACAGAAATTATTGATCGCATGGTAAATGCCTGCGAATTCATAGCGGTCATAAGCTTCCTTGACGTTTTTGACCAGCTTGTTCAGCTTCACGAGCATGAACTGATCGACTTCCCTGAGGTTTTCAAAGACAACTGCATCTTTCTCAGGATTGAAGTCAGCCAGGTTCCCAAGCAGGAATCTGAATGTGTTTCTGATCTTGCGGTAAACCTCAGCAACCTGCTTCAGGATCGGGTCAGAGACTCTTACGTCTGCCTGGTAGTCTACAGATGCCACCCAAAGACGCAGGATATCTGCTCCAAGCTGGTTCATGACCTTCGCCGGAACGACAACATTTCCGATGGATTTACTCATTTTCCTGCCTTCGCCGTCAAGTGCAAAGCCGTGGCTAAGAACGCCCTTATACGGCGCCTTTCCAGTTACTGCCACTGAGGTGGACAGGGATGAATTGAACCAGCCTCTGTACTGATCAGAGCCTTCAAGGTAAAGGTCTGCAGGACGCTGCAGATCATCGCGTTCTTCCAGGACAGCCTGGTGGGATGAGCCGGAATCAAACCAGACATCCATGATATCCGTTTCTTTTGTGAACTTGCCATTCGGGCTGCCAGGATGTGTGAACCCTTCAGGCAATAGCTCTTTGGCCTCTTTCTCGAACCAGATATTGGAGCCGTGTTCCCTGAAAAGGGCAGAAACATGATCAATTGTTTCATCAGTAATGATGCTGTCGCCGTTTTCAGCATAAAAGACAGGGATAGGAACGCCCCATGCACGCTGGCGGGAAATACACCAGTCGCCGCGGTCGCGGACCATATTGAACAGGCGTGTTTCTCCCCATGCCGGCACCCATTTCGTTTCTTTAACAGCTTCCAGGAGCTCATTGCGGAAGTCCTTGATGGATGCGAACCATTGCGCTGTAGCCCTGAAAATGACCGGCTTCTTCGTTCTCCAGTCATGCGGATAAGAGTGAGTGATGAACTTCAGGCCCAATAATGCACCCTTTTCTTTAAGCGCTTCGGTGATCGGCTTGTTGGCTTCGTCATAGAAGAGGCCTTCAAAGCCTTCAGCTTCATTGGTCATAAGACCCTTATCATCGACCGGGCACAATACCTCAAGTCCATATTTCTGGCCAACATAAAAGTCATCTTCACCATGGCCGGGCGCAGTGTGGACACAGCCTGTACCTGCATCAACGGTTACATGGTCGCCAAGCATGACAAGCGAATCGCGGCCATAAAGCGGATGGGAGGCAAGGATGTTTTCCAGCTCGCTTCCTTTGACTGTCTTAACGACAGCCGGGTCTTCCCAGCCAGTTTCTCCTGCCACAGATTCCAAGAGCTCTTCTGCGACCAGATATTTGCTGCCGCCCGCTTCTGCAACCACATAATTAAGGTCAGGATGGACGCTGATCCCCAGATTGGCCGGGATCGTCCAAGGAGTTGTCGTCCAGATGACGATTTGGACATCCTGATCCAATACACCTTTTCCATCTTTGACTTTAAAGCCAACATAAATGGAAGGAGAGCGCTTATCCTGGTATTCAATCTCCGCTTCGGCAAGTGCTGATTCACTTGAAGGTGACCAGTAGACCGGTTTCTTCCCTTTGTAGATATAGCCTTTTTTAGCCATATCGCCAAATACCTTGATCTGCTGTGCTTCATATTGAGGCTGCAGCGTGATATAAGGGTTTTCCCAGTCGCCGCGGACGCCAAGGCGTTTAAATTGTGAACGCTGGCTGTCAACCTGTTCATAGGCATACTCCTCGCAAAGCTTTCTGAACTCGGCAACTGTCATTTCTTTTCTCTTAACGCCTTTATTCGTCAATGCCTGCTCAATCGGCAGGCCGTGGGTATCCCAGCCTGGTACATATGGTGCATGGAATCCGCTCATGGACTTGTAGCGGACAATAAAATCTTTAAGGATTTTATTCAGCGCATGGCCCATATGGATATCGCCGTTAGCATATGGAGGGCCATCATGGAGAACAAACATCGGCCGGCCCTTCGTATGCTCCTGCACCTTTTCATAAATATTCATTTCTTCCCATTTGCCCTGGATTTCCGGCTCCCTTTTTGGGAGATTTCCGCGCATCGGAAATTCTGTTTTTGGCATCAATAATGTATCTTTGTATTCCACTGCAATTCCTCCTGCTTTCATTTAGGTAATTTGACTTGCCGTTACCGGGCGTTTTCCACTTGAGAAAAACAAAAAAAGCCCTCTCATCCCGGTAAAGGGACGAGAAGGCTTATAGCTCCCGCGGTACCACCCTTGTAGACAGAAAAGAATTATTCTGCCCGCTCAAAGCATCCTTAACGCGGATGAAACGCCTGCACCTTACTGGTTCGGAGAACGTTCAGGCAGGTACTCTAGGGTGATCTTCCAGCAATCTGCTTATTCCAGGCTCCCACCGTCCCTGGATCGCTAATCTTAAAAGCATATAGAATGCTGTACTGTCCCTTTCAACGCAGTCAATATTTTCTTATGATATGGATTATATTCGATTCATGCAGGCTACGTCAAGCCAGTGAGTCTTCTTCCTCAGTTGATTTCAGATCCGTTGAATCGAGCTCATACTGAAGGAGATGGTCCCAGTCCTCTGTATTGAGCATATCCAGCTGTGCTTCGATCAGCATCCTGAACCGTGTTCTGAAGACCTTTGACTGCTTCTTCAAATCCTCGATCTCCAGGGCAATCTTCCTTGCTTTTGATAAGGATTCATTCACAATGCGGTCGGCATTCTTCTCCGCTTCCTTGATGATCAGCTTGGCTTCCTTCTGTGCATTGCGCCTGACTTCTTCAGCGGCTTCCTGTGCAACGACGATGGATTTGTTCAGCGTTTCCTCAATATTGGTGAAATGCCCGATCCGGTCATTCAAATCTGTAAGCCTTTCCGAAAGCTCCTTTTTCTCCCTGATCAGTATTTCGTAATCCTTGATGATCTGGTCAAGAAATTCGTTTACTTCATCTTCGTCATAGCCTCTGAAGCCTTTGCTGAACTCCTTGTTATGTATATCTAATGGTGTTAAAGGCATAATGCCACCCCCTATGAGTCTTAAAGCATATGTATGACAGCGTGAATACGCTGATTTCTGATATTATCACAGTGATAAAGATATATTCGACATTTTCTTTTAAAATCCTGCAAAAAAATAATTTATTTTTGCTTTCCCGTAATGATTCTCCATTTATCTTTCTTTGTCTTTCCTTCTACTTCTATGATTTTAGATCGGCCTTTTCCCCTTACAGAAAGAACATCAGCTTCCCCGCAAACAAAAGAAGGATCCTCGACTTGTCCCCAATTAACTTTTACAAGACCCTGCTGGACAAAGAGCTGTGATTTTTGCCTGGAAATATTGTATATGGCCGAAATGACGGCATCCAGTCTCAGCGAGGAAACAGAAGCTGACGATTCCTCCCATGCACCTGCCGCAGTGATCGCTTTCTCCAGCGGCAATTTTTTCAGAGTGACGGAAGCTTTGCCGATCGATTCCAGCTGCATGCTTACATAGTCTTCAATTTCGCGGGAGATAAAAAACTGCGCCCTTTCATCCTGGACAGTGATATCCCCGAATTTCCCCCTCTTCAAGCCAAGAGCCATAAGGCTGCCAAGTATTTGAGGGTGTTCGATTGAAACAAATTTGCTGGGATAATTTATTTCAAAGAGCGTGATAGAGAATTCTTCTTCATCAGGGGTAAAATATTCAGGATACAGAAGGGCCCTTTTCCGCTCTGTACCCTCAGTTCCCCCGAATAAGCGAAGCTTCACGCCGGAATGCTCCCCGACAATCATTTTTACAATCTGCTGCTCTCTCGGATCAAGGAAGTCAGTCAATTTAGGTGCATAGGATGTTTCAACATAGTCCTTCCAGCCCAGAGACTGGTCGATGAATTCTTTCTCCTCAGGCCGAAAATGCTGATAAATAGACATCGGCACTCTCCTTTTATATTATTCAGGAAGGCATCTGCGGACATGTTCAAGCATATCACAGCAGCCACCAAAAAAGGGACTGCTCAGAGTCCCAAGTTATTGGTAATTCTATGCAACCCAATAATAGAGCTGATATAGTCCACTGGTGGCAAACCGCAGGACAAAAATCGCCACGATCGGCGAGATATCAATCATCCCCAGCGGCGGTATGAACCTGCGGAATGGTTCCAGATATGGCTCGCATATACGGGCTAAAAACTGGCCAATGGACGATTCTCTTGCATTTGGAAACCAGGACAGCAATATGTAAATAATCAATGCCCAGGAATATAACGAAATTATTTGACTTAAAATACCTACTACTGTTGCCATGTAGTGCTACCACCTCGCATTTTCTAGATCATGCTCCTGCATGATTTGGGAAATATTCCCTGACACCTCCACATTATCTGGAGTGCATAAAAAGATATCTGTTCCAATTTTCTGGATGTCGCCGCCAATGGCATATACCGTGCCGCTCAAAAAATCGACAATCCTTTTTGCCTGGTCCCTTTCGATGCGCTGCAGATTAACTACCACAGCCCGGCGGTTTTTAAGCTGGTCTGCAATATCCTGGGCTTCGGCATATACCCTGGGTTCAACAAGCACAACCTTTGAAGACTTCTGGACACTTTGCAGGCTGACCACATTCTGCTTTGGAGAAGCAGGCTGTTTTTGAGGCCTGACAGGTTCGATTTCTTCTTCGATGATTTCCTCTTCTTTATAGTCATATTCATCATCAAGGAAAAAAAATGTTTTTATTTTTGATTTAATGCTCATTTTTTATACCTCCTGCTTATTCTCCGACAAGAGCAGTTCCGATCCGGACCATGGTGGCCCCTTCTTCCACTGCAATTCCAAAGTCATTGGACATGCCCATGGAAAGTTCCCTGCAAGGCGCATGAGCAAGGTTTAAATCCTGGATATTCTTCTGCAGAGTTTTCAGTGTCCGGAAACAATGCCGCAATACTTCCTCATCGTCCGTCAAAGGGGCCATCGTCATCAGCCCTGCAGCAGAAATGTAAGGATAAGCCTCCAGGTCTTTTACAAACGGAATCACTTCCTCAGGAGAAAGCCCCTGCTTTGACTCTTCACCGGAAGCATTGACCTGTATCAGGCATTGGACTGTTTCTTCTGCCCGCTTGTCTATTTCCTTCGCCAGTGAAAGCCTGTCCAGTGAGTGGATATAATCGGCAATGCCGATTATATTCTTGACTTTCCTGGTCTGCAGCGATCCGATGAAATGCCATTTGGCAGCATGGCCGATTTCTTTATGCTTGGCAAGCATACCCTCATCCCGGTTTTCGCCCAAATTGGCGATTCCCGCAGACACCGCCTCTTTCGCCCTTTCCGTGGAAACATATTTTGTTACAGCGATTATGGTCACTTCGCCGGGATTTCTCCCTGACCTTTTACAGGCTTCATCTATTTTTTCTTGGATGCTCTTAAGATTTTCCTCTACCTTCATCTAGCTGCAGTCAGCCTCCTTCCAGCCTATGTAGCTCATCATCCTGCCAGTCTTCCCCCCATCCCTGCGATGGGAAAAAAAGTATTCCTCCTGGCAGCTGGTGCAATAGCCGGATACAATTATATTCTCTTCCCGGATGCCTGATTTCATGAGAAGCTGTTTGTTCACTTCTTTCAGATCAAGCTGGTATTGATTCTCTTTTACTTGATTATATGGTTTTTTATCGACATCTTCTAGTCTATTTTTCACTAAATTGACAACTCTGCTGTCGACAATATAACATTTTTCGCAAATGGAAGGCCCGATTGCCGCCAAAATTTCCCCCGGATCGATTCCTTCATTCTTAAAGACACCGGTCATATTTCCGGCAATCCCGCCGACAGTCCCTTTCCAGCCGGCATGTGCGGCCCCTATAGCCCCTGAATCAGGATGTGTGAAATAAAGTGGGACACAGTCAGCAAAGCATAGAGTTAAAAGCAGGCCCTGCTCAAGTGTGAAAAAGCCATCAGTCCTCCTGAATGCCTGGCCATAATCCAAAGCGCCTGTTCCTGCATCTTCCTTTGATACTTTCCGTATAAAGGTTTCATGGGTCTGCTCTGCCCCCGTCCATGCTGGCAATGGAAAGCCTATTGACTCAGAGAAAATTTCCCTGTTGCCGCATACCGCCTGGACAGAATCATTTACATGAAGGCCAAGGTTGAGGCTGCTGTAGTCTCCATTGCTATTCCCTCCATTTTTCGTGGAAAAACCTGCAGCAAGGCCCGGAAACTTTTCCGTCCAGTCTTCAATGGAAAAAAACTTGCTTTCCTTTAGTACAAATGGCTCCATTTATCGTGTCCTCTTCGTGTTTTTCTTTAGTTTATCATAAAGAATGTTCGTGTTACAGAAAAAAGGAGGAAGCTTATGCATCCTCTTCCACCTGTTTGAGTTCTTCGGAGATTTTATAGCGAACAAGAATGACGTCCTCGCCGATTTTTAAAATATTTTTCCACGGAATGATGATATCCTCATCTTTTCCAAAGAATCCGAGGACTTTTCCTGCTCCGCTGATGATGACGGCTTCAATTTTTCCGCTCATCAGATTGATGTCAATATCCCCGATGCTTCCAAGTTTTTTGCCGTCGGCCACATTTACTACGTCCTTGACCTGGAATTCTGATATCTTAACCATGGTCCACCCCCGCCATTTGTTGCTTACTTGATTATATGTTGCTGAAGGATGGAATATTTTGATTTGATGGGGGGTTTTAGGGAAATATTCAATAACAGCTAAAACATCTTACGCAGCTAAGAATAACGAGATAAGTTATCTTCAATTTTTTTACTTATTGATTGGGCTGTTGATTTCCGTTGCAGGCACTTCGCTTTCGGTGGGGCGGAGTTGAGCCTCCTCACGCTTGCGCGCTGCGGGGTCTCAACATTTCCGCTATCTCCCACAGGACATTGAATTTTCTTCCCTGAAATCACATCGCACGAAGAAAATGCGCATGCATTTTATGGGGAGTCTTCGCGCCTTCCACTGCAATCAACAGGTTTTCATAAATTTTTTGGCCATTAACCCTAAATATACACACGTGGATTTTAGATCATATTTCAGCCAGCATGGAGCACTTACAAAACCCAAAACAAAAAGCTGCTTTTCAGCAGCTTTCAGCTTTGGATATTTTTGTTCATTTGCTTGATGGCGGCTTTTTCAAGGCGGGAGACCTGGGCTTGGGAGATGCCGATTTCTTCGGCTACTTCCATTTGCGTTTTGCCTTGGAAAAAGCGCTTTCTCAATATGAGCTTTTCTCTTTCGTTAAGCCTGCGCATGCCTTCTTTGAGGGCAATTTCTTCAATCCATTGAATATCTTTATTGCGCTCGTCGCTCAGCTGGTCCATGACAAATATCGGATCGCCTCCATCGTTATAGATGGGCTCGAATAATGAGACCGGATCCTGTATCGCATCAAGTGCAAACACGATTTCTTCATGGGGCACTTCAAGGACCCTGGCTATTTCCTCAGCCGTTGGTTCCTTTGACGTTTCACTCATCAGGCGTTCCCTGACCTGCAAAGCTTTGTAGGCTATATCTCTTAATGACCTTGATACCCTGATAGGATTATTATCCCTCAAATACCTTCTGATCTCACCAATGATCATCGGAACAGCATAAGTGGAGAACTTTACATTCTGGCTTAAATCAAAATTATCAATAGATTTCATCAGGCCGATACATCCCACCTGGAAGAGATCATCTACAAATTCGCCTCTGTTGTTAAAGCGCTGGATGACACTCAGTACCAGCCGAAGGTTGCCATTGACTAGGCACTCCCGGGCATATGTATCACCTTCATGCATTTGCTTGAAGAGTTTTCTCATTTCTTCGTTTTTCAAAACGGGAAGCTTTGATGTATCAACACCGCAAATTTCTACTTTATTTCGAGTCAATCCATTTCCCTCCTCACAGGAGCTGCTGTACAAAAAACAGTATCTCCTCGGAAAGGAAAAATATGCACATACCGATTTTCCATGATCCCCGGAATAAACGGCATATACAGTCTGAATAAGGGCTAAGCGGGATAAAAAAAAATTTAAACCATCTTGTTGAATTCCTTTTTCAATCTTTTGATGATTCTCTTTTCTAGCCTTGATATGTAAGACTGTGAAATGCCAAGCATGTCAGCCACATCTTTCTGTGTTTTTTCCTCGCCAGAGCCGAGGCCGAAACGGAGCTCCATGATCTGCTTCTCTCTGTCAGTGAGCTGGTGAAGGGCCTTCAGCAGAAGCTTCTTATCTACATTCGCCTCCAGGTCCTTAGTAATAATGTCTTCTTCGGTTCCCAGCACATCGGACAAAAGGAGCTCATTCCCATCCCAGTCAATATTCAGAGGCTCATCGAAGGAAACCTCCGACCTGATTTTATTGTTCCGCCTCAGGTACATCAGTATTTCGTTTTCAATACACCTGGATGCATAAGTGGCAAGCTTGATTTTCTTTTCCGGATTAAAAGTGTTGACCGCTTTGATGAGCCCGATTGTCCCGATGCTGATCAGGTCTTCAATATTGATGCCCGTATTTTCAAACTTCCGGGCAATGTATACGACGAGGCGGAGATTTCTTTCGATCAGCATTGATCTTGCAGCTTTATCGCCTTTGGGGAGCTTAATCAGAAGAACTTCTTCTTCTTCTTTTGAAAGAGGGGGAGGGAGAGCCTCGCTGCCGCCTATATAGAATATTTCATCAGTCTTGAGCCCAAGTTTGATCAGCAGTTTATACCAGTAATAGGATAGGCGAAACTTCAAATTTTTCATGAGTTGTCCTCCTTCTAAATTATGTTTTTCCGAGTATAGTATTATTAACTTACCTTTTCCGCTGATTCTGCTTTTCCGGCACCTGTCATCATCTTTGGATGGATAATGCAGTCAAATGCATCATCACTGGAGAGCTGCTGCATTGTAAAAGAGATGAGCGCCTTGCCTGCCAGGATTTTTTCTTCCCCCCTTTGGATGATGATCCTGTCTGGCTTCATGGCAATAATAAGCTGATGTTCTTGTCCAACCACCTTGCAAGGAAGAATTCTCATCCGATTTTCCCATTCAGGCGGGATTCTTGCCTCCCCCATCAGGAAAGGCTCAGGATCCTGGGAAACGGCGAGGAGAACTTCAGGAAGCTTTTCTGCCATCCCTTTTAGGGATGCAATCATGACCGGAGTCCTGGATATTGGATCATAAAGCTGATTTCCCGTATCAACAAGCCCCTTAAAGTTCAGGTCAATCCCATTAATCGAAATGCAGACCTCAGCCAGCTGGTCATATTGGAGATTGGCCATTTCCATGTTTTCTCCGTGCTTCCGTGAAAAATGCCAGGCAGCAGGAAATCCAAATATGACAAACATCCAGCTGATCGGATCCCCGAAGCCTTTGACACTTCCCAGCAGGACGGCTGAAGAAAGCTCAAAATCAAATTTCACAAAATAATGGGCACCTATCAAAGTCCCTCCAATGAGGAAAGTTGCCATATAAAAAGTAAACAGGCCTTTAATAAAATATCCGGCCCTTTTATATCCAAAGGCAAGGACGACCATGACAATTGAAAAAAGCAGCTTTGATAGCGGATGCCCGGAAATAGACTGAACCGGTGTTACCGCGAGCAGAACGATCATTGAGCCCGCAGCACCGCCCGCCAGTATCCGCCAAATAGAAACATCCCTTTTCAGGAAGATCGCTGTGAGATACAGCAGGAGGCTGTCAAAAAGAAAGTTCAGCAGCCAAATGATATCCAAATAAATAGCCAACCCAGCTTCACTCCAGACATATCCGGCTTATTAAGTCCGGATGCCAAAAACTGATTATTCATCTATCTATTAATCTTATGGAAAAGTATACCCCAGCCATATCATTGAAGTGTGTCACTTTCTGTAGCCTGTTTAGGAGAATTTTTTCACTATTCCCTTCGGTTTTTGTCAGTATTTTGTTTTATATGCCTGTCTAAAAAAATACGAATCAATCTTAAAAACCAAAATAAAACGGCGCCTCATATGAGGCGCCGTTCAGCGAATGCTATCTTATCTTCTTCTATTGCGGTTTCTCAGGAAAGTCGGGATATCCAATGTTTCTTCACCTTGTGAAGACTGAGATGATGAGTTCCTTACAGGCGGCTCATGGCTCTGCTCTTCGCGCTTTGGCTCCCTGTCCCTGTCCCGGTTAAGGGAAGGTGAATGCGTCTGCTGCTGTTTAGGCTGTCCAAATGATGGGCGTGCCGGTTTTGGCGCGGCCACTTCTTCATTGAACCCAGTCGCAATTACTGTAACCACGATTTCGTCTTTCAGGTTTTCATTGATAACAGAACCGAAGATCATATTGACATCCTGGTCTGAAGCGGAGGCTACGATATCTGCAGCTTCCTGAACCTCATAAAGGCTCAGGCTTGAACCGCCGGTGATATTCATCAGGACACCCTGTGCACCATCAATGGACGTTTCAAGCAGCGGAGAAGAAACAGCTTTCTTTGCCGCTTCTGCCGCACGGTTTTCTCCTGAAGAGACGCCGATCCCCATCAGTGCAGAACCCTTGCTTGACATGATGGTCTTTACATCAGCAAAGTCAAGGTTGATCAGCCCTGGAGTGGCAATCAGGTCGGATATGCCCTGAACACCCTGGCGAAGCACATTATCCGCTTCACGGAATGCTTCAAGCATCGGAGTGCTTTTGTCTACAATTTCTAATAGACGGTCATTCGGAATGACAATCAGGGTATCAACAGCTTCCTTCATGGAAGCAATTCCGCCTGCAGCCTGTCCGGCACGCTTGCGGCCTTCGAATGTAAACGGCCTTGTAACGACCCCTACTGTCAAAGCGCCCAAGTCCCTTGCAATCTGTGCAATGACAGGTGCAGCTCCAGTACCTGTACCGCCTCCCATTCCGGCAGTGACAAACACCATATCTGCGCCTTTCAGTGCTTCTTCAATCTGCTCTTTGCTTTCCTCAGCAGCCTTTTTGCCTACTTCCGGATTAGCACCGGCACCCAGTCCGCGCGTCAGCTTTCCGCCGATCTGCATTTTCACTTCTGCTTTCGAGAGGTTCAGTGCCTGTGCATCCGTATTAACTGCGATGAATTCTACGCCTTGAACGCCGTGTTCGATCATGCGGTTTACCGCATTATTTCCTCCGCCGCCAACGCCGATAACCTTTATGGTCGCTAGTGAATCTAAATTAGTGTCAAATTCCAACATGACAAATCCTCCTAATTCGTCGATATTCCTTAAAGCACTGTTTACTCGAAAAAGTAGCCAAGGAACTTTTTAACTCGTGATGTAATCTTTTCTTCCGGCTGTTTTTCCGGTCTTGCTTTTGGTTGCGGTTGTTTTTGGACGCGTTTCTCCTTCGCTTCGTTCACTTGGGCAGGCTCTATCTTCCTGCCCTGAAGCCTTGCATTTTTATAGGCAAACTTGATCAGGCCGACTGCTGTTGTATACTGCGGCTCCCTTACGCCGATATAATCCGGAATGGCAATCCGGACGCGGTTCTGGAAAATGATCTGTGCCAGTTCCAGGATGCCCTGGGTGTTGGCTACTCCACCTGTCAGGACATAGCCTCCTGGCAGGTCGCTGACTCCCAATCTCTTAATCTCATTCTGGATCAGATCGAAAATTTCTTCCATCCTTGCTTCAATAATATCAGAAATTTCAAGCTGATTAAATTGCTGGTGCTGATCGCTCCCGATAATCGGGACACTGAAGACTTCATCTTCAGAAGCATGGTCATAAAAAGCATAACCGTATTTTGTTTTGATTTTTTCGGCATCCTCTGTAGAGGTCCTGAGGCCAATAGATAAATCCTTTGTAATATGGTCCCCGCCGACAGGAAGTACGATTGTTGCCTTCATGATTCCCTGCTCGAACAGGGCAATGGTTGTAGAGCCGCCGCCCATATCGACCAAGGCCACTCCGAGATTCATTTCGTCCTTTGAAAGTGCGAATGCCCCTGCTGCAAGCGGCTGGAGCGTTATGTCCAAAATTTCAAGCCCTGCTCTTTCAACACATCTCAGAATATTATGTAGAATTGTCTTAGAACCTGTAATAATGGTGCCTTCCATTTCCAGGCGGACACCGATCATGCCCCGCGGGTCGTTTATTTCATTCAAACCGTCTACAATGAATTGCTTCGGAATGACATCCACAATCTCTCTTTCAGGAGGGATGGAAACCACCTGGGCGGCATCGATCACCCTTGCAACATCTTCATCTGTAATCTCCCTGTTATCACTGGAGACTGCCACTACTCCATGCGAAGGCTGGAGCATGACATGATTTCCGGTGATGCCGACGATGACCTGCCTGATCTCCATCCCTATCATTCTCTCAGCTTGTTCGATTGCCTTTTTTATAGAATGAACGGTTTCATCTATATCAACAATTGAGCCTTTGCGCAATCCTTCAGACTTCACATTGCCTACACCGATAATGTTTAAAGAGTCGTTGACCATTTCACCAATGATTACTTTTACACTGGATGTACCGATGTCAAGACTAACATAAATTTCATTGCTGTTCATTCTCTGGCACCTCCTTTTGCAAATCCGATTATTGAACAACAATAATGCCAATTTTTAGTTTTATCTTAAATTAATATAATCATTTAAATTATTCGGCAAAACTAATATATTTCCCTTTATTCTATCTTAACTTTTTTCTACTTTTTCTCGGTTCGACCATTTGGTCAGAATAATTCTCCGGATGACCGCTATGTTTTGGAAAAGCCTTACACCAAACGCAAAAACAGCGGCTAAATACAAGTCTACACCAAGATGAACCCCCAGAAAAGCTAAAGATGCTGCCAGCAGGATGTTAAAGAAAAAGCCGGATACAAATACCTTTTCATCATATATATCCTGCAGATGCGCACGGATGCCCCCAAACAGGGTGTCAAGGGCAGCCAGCACTGCAATAGACAAATAATTGGAGTACTCATCAGGGATCCTGAAGTCCGTAAGAAGGCCCAGTATGGCCCCGATAAGCAAACCCAGTACGGGAAGCCACATTAAGAACTGCCTCCTTTTTCTTCTGCAGGTTCCATATTTTTTACCCGGATCGTGTCCTGATAGGCAGGGATAACAATGTTCTCCTTTGGCTTTAGGATAGTGACCCTGAGATTTTCGACAAAAAATTCTTCTGCCGATTTGGATACCTGCATCTGATTATAAAGCTTTTGAGCTGACTGCATATCTTCTGCGGCCGCTCTGACTTCAATCGGCAAAGAACTGACTGCATGGCCGTCGATTTTGGTTTCGCCGTTAATATCGCGGATGACGGTCGTATTAATGATTCTGTGCCCGTCAATCGATATTTGCTCAGCATCATGCATATTCAGCTCATTGACCAGCCTTTTAAGCAGATCAGGCGAAACATCACCGGGTGCATTGCCCAGGAGTGCTTCTTCAACAGCAGGCTCAATGAGGATGATAACCCCCGGACCTTTTACTTCCGTAAGGCCAGCTTCCTCTTTAAGCTCATCCAGCGTTTCCTTCAGCACCTGTTCTTTGCTTTGTTCCCGCTTATTTTCATATTGAGCAAGCTTCAGCTCGTTTGATCTGATTTCCCGTATCAGCCTCAGCTGAATTTCCTGTTCTTTCCGCAAGTCCTCCCTAAGCTGCCATGTGTCGCGGGTATCCCTCACCACCGGCTCTTTGACGGATTGGAACTGGACCGCAATCATAAAGCCGATCACAGCGGAAATTACCGTAAAGCTTATGATCTGATTCCTTTTCACGATTTCCACCTTACTTTCTCTGCTTCCAGTAAGTGGATCAGCCGTATTTAATTCCCCAGATTGGGTTCCATTTTGATTTCAGCCTTTTCCTCCAGCGAGAACTGGATGTTCTCGTTGACAAGCGAATCCTTGACTCCGCCTGTAAGGTTCAGCGCTGAAGAAAGAACCTCCGGATCGCCGATTGCTTCAATGATAAAAGGTGCCGGATGCTGCTTTCCATCAATTTCAATGACAGGGCCATTGCACAAAATATATGAGTCATGGGAAAGGCGCTGGCCGTTAACTGCAACAGCTGAAGCACCAGAGATATACAGTTCATTGATTACCTTGAAAACATGGTGTTCATGGACAATATAGCTGTTTACATTGGCTTCGCTGGGATTATAATCCCCGTCAGCCAATGTGACCTCCACCCCTTTGCCCAGGACGGCGACTTTCCCAAGATACATCCTGTATTTTTCTGCGTCCTCTGCCAGGTTGAAATATACCTGCGCCTCTTTTGACAAATCCTTTTCGAATTGGAGAACCTGTCCCTGTTTGCTGTCCAATTCCTTCTGGAGCCTGCGGTTGCGCTCTTCCATGCTGATGAGCTGGCTTCTCAGTGCAGAGTCCCGTTCCCACTGGCTTCCTGTCATGTCTGCTTCCTCATTTTCACTTTTTGTAAAGTGATAGGAAAATGAAAGCATATAGCCGAGAACAAGGAGCACCAATGAAAGGACAACCCGCTTACCTTTCACCTTCTTCTTCTTCTTCTCCACGGCTATCATCTCCTTCCGGACCGTAGGCTTTAAAATAAGAACCTACTTCCAGATCAATCACGCCGCTGACCCCAGGGTCCAGCTGGCTGATGATTGAAGGATAATGCGCCATCTTTTCTGAAAAGCTCCGCAATGTTGCACTAACTTCGAACCCGTCATTCATATATAGAGTAATATGATACTCGTCCGTTTCTTTAGGAGAATAATGAATCTCCGAAATTGCGTTCAGCACCTCTTTCGGAAGGCTTTCCAGGCTGTCTATCATCTCAAGGAGGACGTCGCCCTCCTTGAATCCGAGCAGCAGCGGTGCATTAACTGGAATGTCTGTGATTTCCTGTTTGCTAAGTATCATCCCGTTTTCAAGTACAGGCAAAAAACTTTTTTCTTTCGCTATGTAGGCAATGCGATTGTGCTCAGCCACCTTGATGTCAACCGTATTGGGGAGGCGGGTTTTTATTTCAGCCCCGCTGATTTCAGGCAGCTCTTTCAGTCTACCCTCAATTGCCCCCTTATCAACCTTCCAAATATTTGTTTTCTTAGAAAGGCCGCTTACGGCAATCAATTCTTTTGTCGTGTATGTCTGATTTCCGCTGATGCTGATCTCTTTTACACGGCTTAAAGGCGACTGGAAATATATCACAAAAACAATCATAGAAAAGAATAAAAGCAATAAAACGATAAGCCTGCGGTTCGCTTTTTTCCTTCTTTGCTGCTTCAGTTTGGGAATTCGATCCTCCAGCGAGACTACGTTCCCTTTCTCCATAACCTTCACCTCACTATAAAAGCTTGAGCCGCATAATGCCAATAGCCTATCAGCCTGGCAGGCAGCATAACGTTCTCGTCAGACGGAAAGCAGAATGGGCACCGGCATATCCGGATGCCGGTGTGTCTTCTGCCGGCTTTTAAAGGTTATTTCTAAGGAAATATTATATCACAATAAATGGCAGCAGTAAGGAGAATTTCCTGTTACTTTCGGCCGATAATTTCCACTTCAGTTTCCATTTTAACCTTAAATTGGGAATAGATAGTATCTTTTACATGCTCGATCAATCCAAGAACATCTTCGGCCGACGCGCTGCCGGCATTTACGATGAAGTTTCCATGCAGCTCGGAAATCTTAGCCCCGCCGATGCTGTGGCCTTTTAAACCTGCAGACTCAATCAGCTGGCCGGCATATTGTGGAAGAGGATTGCGGAAGATGCTTCCTGCACAAGGATAATTATAGGGCTGTGTTTCTTTCCGGTAATCCTTGTTCTTTTGCATCTCTGCCACTATGCTGTCCCTCTCTCCTTCCTGAAGGCTGAACACTGCCTCAAGTACGATGCCGGGCCGCTCCTTCTGAAGAACTGATGTACGGTAGGAAAATTTCATTTGCTCATTGGTGAGCCATTCCATGGTTCCATCTTCAAAGAGCACAAAAGCTTTTTTTAGGATCTTTGAAATATCAGACCCGTGGGCGCCTGCATTCATATAGACTGCACCGCCGACCGAGCCGGGGATGCCGCTTGCGAATTCCAGGCCGGAAAGGCCTTTCCGGCTGATCTGGACGGACAGGCTCACAATAGAGAATCCTCCGCCCGCAGTCACTTCAGAACCATCCACTTCCAGTTTATCCAATCCTGGGCCAAGCTTAATGACGGCCCCTTCAATCCCTTTATCTGATACAAGCAGATTCGATCCCCTGCCTATTACCCTCCACTTGATATTATGTTCACGGATAAGCTCCATTGTTTTAATGAAATTGTCTATAGATGAAGGCTCTACAAACAAATCGGCGGGTCCGCCTATTTTCATGGTTGTATGGTTGGCCAAAGGTTCTTGTTCTTTCACTTTTCCAACCTGCATATCTTTAAGCCTGCTGATCAATTCGTCCATATATACCTCCCTTTCCATTGTTTTTACTATCTTATGTCTTTTAAGCTCTTTGGGCTACTGGCCCTTCTTACGGACAAGGTCTTCCATAACGCGGTGCAGCCTTCTGGCCGCATCCGGTATCCCCAATTCCCTGGCCGCTTTTTTCATATCCTTCAGTTTCTTCTCATCAAGGAGTATTCCATCAATTGAAGCGACAAGCTTCTTGCTGGTCAGTTCTTTTTCAAGCAGAAGTTCTGCTGCCCCGTTATCAGAAAGGGCCCTGGCATTCTTCTCCTGGTGGTTGTTGGTCACATAAGGGCTTGGCACCAGTATGCTCGGGATTCCAAGTGATGTCAGCTCTGCAAGAGTGGTCGCCCCCGCCCTTGCCACAGTCAGGTCCGTGCCGGCCAAAACCTCCGGCATATTATGGACAAATGGCTTTATGATCACATTTGGCGGATTGCCGACCAGTTCTACCTCTTTTCTGACTTCCTCATAGTGCACTTCTCCTGTCACATACAGCACCTGGTAAGGCTTATCCTGCAGCTCGGCGAGCGATTTCAGCACAGCTTCATTAATCGGCCTTGCGCCCCTGCTGCCGCCAAAAATTAAAACAGAAGGGATATTTGTCTTCAGACCGGCTGAAAGCCTGCCTTTGACAGGGTCCTGGCCAATCACTTCTGAGGCGCGGGGATTTCCAGTCAAGATAACCTTTTCCGATGGAAAAAATTCTTTTGCTTCTTCAAAACAGACTGCGATTTTATCGACATATCTGCTCAGGAATTTGTTGGTCAGTCCCGGGACACTATTTTGCTCGTGTATGATTGTGGGGATGCCAAGCTTGGCAGCTGCATAGACAACAGGACCGCACACATAGCCGCCGGTTCCGATGACAATGTCCGCCTTGAAGTCCTTCAGCATTTTCCTGCTGTCAGCTGTTCCTTTCAGGAATCTGAATACAGTTTTCATATTTTCAAAAGACAGCTTTCTTTTGAAGCCAGTGATATGTATAGATTTAAACGGGATGCCTTCTCTTTCCACGAGAGTGCTTTCGAGCCCCTTTTCTGTGCCTATATATAAAAACTCTGTGTCTTTATTCTCTTTTTGAATTTCTCTGATCAATGCGAGTGCAGGATATATATGTCCTCCTGTACCGCCTCCGCTGACTGCAATTCTCATGACTTTCACCTCAAAGAAGAGTGTTGGTATTTAGCAGGCATTAATAGCCTTAAAGGGGTGGCAGCACAAAGTTTCCCTTAAAAAACACTCTCACGCTTTACCCCATTCTACTATAATCTAAACGGCTCTAATAAGCCATAACATTAATGTCATGCAAATGTAATAAAAATCCTTAAAATATCTGGATAGTCACCCTGATTTTTGAAGCTGTACAGAAGAAAGCTTCTTTCCCTTGTAAAGCCAGCCCGGAAAGTAAAAAGAAACCCTGTCGGAAACAGGGTCAATATCTCGCATGCCGGCTTATATTCAGGAGGACTCCGATCGCCATCAGCATTAGAGTGAGGGATGAACCGCCATAGCTGAGGAAAGGGAGTGTAATCCCAGTTACCGGCATCAGCCCGGTAACAACCCCGATGTTTATCATAACCTGGATCGCCACCATCGCAATGATTCCCACGGCAAGGAAGCTGCCGTACAAATCAGGTGCTCCCAGCGCAATCCTTATCCCCCTCCAGAGGAGGAGAGAAAACAATAAAAGCACGAAAGAACCACCGATGAAACCCAATTCTTCCGCCAGGATGGCAAAAATAAAATCGGTCTGGGGTTCAGGCAGATAAAAAAACTTTTGCCTGCTCTCCCCGAGGCCAAGGCCGAATAGCCCGCCTGGCCCTATTGCATATAATGACTGGATGATCTGGAAGCCGCTCCCAAGCGGATCCTCCCATGGATCAAGGAATGATGTGATCCGCTTCATCCTGTACGGAGCTGACAGCACCAGCCCCGCAAAGCCCCCCAGGCCGATAAGCCCAAGAACAGCAAAATGGCTTATCTTCGCCCCGGAGATAAATATCATAACCACACAGGTCCCGATCATCACGGTCCCTGTCCCAAGGTCAGGCTGAAGCATAATCATCCCGAATGCAAGAAATGCGAGCCCAAGGGAAGGGAGGAGCCCCTTGCGGAAAGAGGTTATCAGCTTTTGCCTTTCAGAAAGGTACTTAGCCAGGAACGCAATCATGGCAAGCTTCATGAATTCGGAAGGCTGGATGGAAAATGCCCCTACGCCTATCCAGCTCCTTGATCCATTCCTTACATTTCCCACCCCGGGAATAAGAACGAGAACCAGCAGTACAAAGCAAATAATTACAATTGCCTTGGCCCAGGTCCTCCATGTCCAATAATCGATATTCATGATAAAAAACATGGCCATGATGCCTGCAGCTGCAAAGAGCATCTGCCTCTTCGCAAAGAAAAAGGAATCATCAAACTTATACTCTGCCCAAATGGCACTGGCGCTGTATACCATAATGAGGCCGACTGCCAGCAGAGTAAATGTAACTAAAATCAATATAAAGTCCGGAGTAGATTTTTTTGTTGGCAACAGAATACACCTCGAATGCAAGTTTTAGGGCCTGCATGAGCATGCATTCTAGTTTGCAGCACAATGAAGATGCAGTCGCTCCCGGACGGTCAGCGCCCGGGACAAGCCCTTACTTAAGCTTATGCACCGCATCGATAAAAATGTCTCCCCTGACCTCAAAAGTTTTGTATTGGTCCCAGCTTGCACATGCCGGCGAGAGGAGAATGACATCGCCCGGCTTTGAAAGCCTGTGGGCGGCGGGTACGGCGCTAGCAACATTATCGACACGCATGATCGATTTTATTCCCGCAAGCTTTCCTGCCTCTTCTATTTTTCCGGCTGTCTGCCCAAAGGTGATCAATGTTTCTACATTAGCCAGTGAAGGGATCAATTCTTCAAAGCCATTGCCGCGGTCGAGGCCGCCGGCCAGCAGTATGACAGGAACATCAAAAGCGGCAATGGCATTTTTCGTAGCAAGTATATTAGTAGCCTTGGAATCATTGTAGAATTTCCGTCCATCCACTTCACCGATATACTGAAGTCTGTGTTTGACACCTGCAAAAGAGGACATGACCTTAAAGATCGCTTTATTATCCACGCCTGAAAGCTTCGCGGCTGCAATCGAAGAAAGAATGTTCTCCAGATTATGATTGCCGGGAAGGGATGCATCTTCCCGCTTCATGACAGGCTCCCCATTAAAGCAGATCCAGCCATCCTTTACACATGCCCCTGCCTCAAGAACCCTGCTGACAGAGAACGGCACAATCCGGGCGCGGCTTTCTTCTGCTAATTGAATGACAGCCTCCTGATCAGCATTGATAATAAAGTAATCTTCTTCTGTCTGGTTTTTAGTAATATTGGCTTTGGCTTCAAAGTAATCATGCCTTGTCCCATGATAATCCAGATGGGCATCATACAGATTTGTAAGAATCGCGATTTTCGGCCTGAAGGCCTCTATGCCCATCAGCTGGAAAGAAGACAGCTCAATGACAATGGTATGATCGGATCTTGCACCTTCAGCAACGCCTGTGGCAACAGTCCCAATATTCCCCGCAATCAACGGCGACTTTCCGCCCGCTTCCAGCATTTCATGGACAAGGGTTGTGGTTGTTGTCTTCCCGTTCGTTCCAGTGATCGCGATAAATGGCGCTTCGGAAATCTGATAAGCAAGCTCCACTTCTGTAATGACAGGAATGCTGCGCTCCATGGCGCCCTCTATCATTGGATTATGATAAGGGATTCCCGGGTTCTTAACAATAAGTTCAAACCCTTCATCCAAAAGCTCTATCGGATGGTCTCCGCAAATAACCTTGATCCCCTGCTCAAGCAAGCCCTGGGCTTCCGGATTTTCAGATAAAGGCTTCATATCATTAACAGTAACGAAGGCCCCCAGCTTGTGCAGCAGGGAAGCTGCACTCACCCCGCTCTTGGCGAGTCCGAGTACAAGAATTTTTTTATGATTGTAAGTATCTATCTGCTTCAATTATAACCACACCTCGATATAGATTCCCAGGATTGCAAACAGGAGCCCGACTGTCCAGAAAGTCACTACTACGCGCCATTCCGACCAGCCGACAAGCTCATAATGGTGGTGAAGGGGACTCATTTTAAAAATCCTCTTGCCAGTTGTTTTAAAAGATATTACCTGCAGAATAACAGAAAGCGTCTCAATGACAAAAACTCCCCCGATGATGATCAGGATGAACTCAAGCTTTGTCAGGATGGCAACAGTTGCAATTGCACCGCCCAGGGCAAGCGAACCGGTGTCGCCCATGAATACTTTTGCCGGATGGGCATTGAATACAAGGAATCCCAGGACTGCACCCACAACAGCAACTGAAAAAATCGACACTTCAAATTGGGACTGGTTCCATGCCAGAACAGCAAAGGCACCGAACGCGATTGCCGCAGTACCGGAAACAAGTCCGTCCAGCCCGTCTGTCAGATTGACAGCGTTGGAAAAGCCGACGAGCCAAAAAATGATGAACAATGCATAGCTCCAGCCTAAATCAATGGACAGATCTGTAAATGGAATAGACACCTCTGTTGAAAATTCATTTGTCTGGAAGATGAAATAAAAAATGAGCGATATGATAATCTGGCCCAGCAGCTTTTGCTTAGAAGTAAGGCCTAGATTCCTTTTTAGCGCCACCTTGATGAAATCATCTAGAAAACCGAGAAGCCCAAAGCCCAGTGTGACCAGCAGGACCATATATATCTCCGCTGTAGGCTCTGCAAACTTGCTGGACATCACCAGGGTAGTCACAGTAACCGAAAGCAGAATCATGATCCCGCCCATTGTCGGCGTACCGGTTTTTTTCTGGTGCGACTGCGGTCCTTCCTCCCGGATGCTCTGGCCGAATTTCAGCCTTCTAAGGAAAGGGATGAAAATGGGAGATAGTAGGACTGTTATTAAAAACCCCATCAGGATTGTCAGAAATATTGCCTGCTCCATCATTTTATTCCCCTCCTTCCTGTAATGCCCGCTCATTCATTACTGCAATATCATATGTAGTGAGCCTGTCATTAAGACTTTTATTTTCTATCTTATGGTAGTTATGGGCAGCCATGCCGCATTCGGCACCGCTGGATTGAATAGTATTCGTCATGATCAAAAGCCTTTCAGTATATCTATTTATTATTTGTTATAGAGTATATCATCGGAGCAGCAGCTTTCCCGGCTGCTGCCCTGGTTATCTGTTTTGTATAGCTTCTCTAGCTGCAGTCCTGTCGTCAAAGTCAAATGTCTGCCCGCCGATCTGCTGGTATGTTTCATGCCCTTTGCCTGCTATGAGAATCACATCTCCCTTGCCTGCAGCACCAACACTGTATGCTATTGCCTCTTTGCGGTCTGCTATCATTGTATAATTTCCTTCAGGGACGCCCGCAGCCATATCTTTCAATATTTCTTCCGGATCTTCGCTTCTCGGATTATCCGATGTAAATACCGCATCAGTTGCAAGCCTGCAAGCGATTTTAGCCATCAGTGGCCTTTTGGTTCTGTCTCTGTCACCGCCGCAGCCAACTACGACGAAAATCCGGCCCTCAGCAAACTCTTTTACCGTTTCCAATGCATTTTCCAGACTGTCAGGAGTATGCGCATAGTCGACAATCACAGAAAAATTCTGTCCGGCATCCACTGTTTCAAATCTGCCCGGGACACCTTTGACAGTTGAAATGGATTCCAGGATCGCTTCGAGCTCAAGACCTGAAGCCAAAGCTGCCCCAATTGCAGCCAGCACATTATAAACACTGAATTTGCCGATCAGCTGCATGGCAACAGGGTGCACGCCAAACGGGCTGACAAGGTCAAATGAAGTGCCTCTGGCATCCATCTGGATGTGCACGGCACGCAAATCCGCCTCATTATCGATTGCATAGGTCAGAATCTGCGCGGCAGTCGATTTCCTGTATTCGGCGCTTGCCGGATCATCGGCATTCAGTACAGCATACTTAGGTTTATTGTGATAGAACGCGCTCCCAAGCTGTGCAAAAAGCAAGCCTTTAGCCCTTCTGTATTCGTCCATTGTATTGTGGTAATCCAAATGGTCCTGTGTCAGATTAGTAAATACGGCCACATTGAAATCACAGCCATGGACGCGCCCTTCATCAAGTGCGTGGGAGCTTACTTCCATAACAGCCGCTTCCACTTTCTTTTCGACCATGGAAGCAAAGGTCTTCTGCAATGTCAGGCTTTCCGGCGTCGTATTCTTCGTTTCAAGCGTCTCGCCGGCGACTTTGGTGTACATCGTCCCGATGAGGCCCGTGCTTTTGCCGGCATCAGCCAGAATCTTTTCAATAAGATGGCTTGTCGTCGTTTTCCCGTTTGTACCGGTGATTCCAATCAAATGCAGCTGCTGGCTTGGCTGGCCGTAGAAAGCATCCGCCAGTACAGCCATGGCCCTTGCTGTATCCTTGACAATGATGACAGGGACATTCAGCGAAAGCTCCCTCTCAGCCAAAACGGCCGCCGCCCCGTTCTGGACAGCTGTTTCTGCATAATGATGTCCATCAACCGTAAAGCCCTCGATGCAGATGAACAAGCTCCCTTTTTTCACTTGCCTGCTATCATTTTCTATGGACACAATTTCAGGATTATCACCACCAAAAGGTTTAAAGGGGTGGAGATAGTGTAGCAGTGTATGTAATTTCAATTGAACCCATTCCTCTCATTCCGCAGGAAAGACAGGCAGCATCAGCCTGCATCATCCCCTGCCGTTTTGCTCAGTCGGCCACGCAGCGGATCTGCAGCTGCTTTTTTCATAGCTGAAAAAGCAGCTGTATGCTTTCCCTAAAGCTCTCAGCCAAAATAATTCCTGCATGGCGACTTATATTTTACATGATTATTCTTCTTTTAGCCATTTAGTAATGAAAATTTAAAGAAAAACTTCCTTTGACTGAAATGGATGAATAAATTCCTTTTGCTTCTTACTAAAGAAAACGGGCAGCGCTGACCGGCCGCCCGCATCCTGCTCTTATTTGTCATCAAAATACAGTCTGATTGTTGACCCTTCCTTCAGTTTCACACCAGGCTGAGGGGTTTGCCTGACAACTGTCTCGCCTTCCCCGCTGCCGTCTATTTTCAGGTTGACAATCAATTCGCCGAGCTCCTTTTTCGTAATGCCTACTAAATCGGGCACTTCCACCATCGGAGTATCCAGCCATGTCAGCTCTTTTTCAAGCTGTTCCTTTCTCGGCTCAACACCCATTGCCCTAAGGCTGTCGCCCATGATATTCCCGACGATCGGTGCAGCAACCACCCCGCCAAACTGGATAGTGCCTTTAGGATTGTCAACTGCCACATAAACAACAAGCTCAGGATCGTCCGCAGGGGCAAAGCCTATAAAGGACACAATATGATTGTTCTCGAGATATCTTCCGTTTTCCGCCTTTTGCGCAGTCCCGGTTTTGCCGCCGACCCTGTATCCGTCTACGAACGCTTTTTTCCCGGACCCTTGAGCCACTACACTTTCAAGTGCTAGGCGGATTTCCTTAGAAGTTTCCTCTGATATGACCTTCCTCTTAGCCTCAGGGGTTTTTCTCATCACGATTTCACCTGAAGCAGGGTCAATCAGCTCTTTTGCTATAAATGGTGTATACAGCGTCCCGCCATTGACGGCTGCTGATATTGCTGCAACCTGCTGGATCGGCGTAACGGAAACACCCTGTCCAAAAGCAGTGGTCGCCAGTTCAACCGGACCGACATTTTCAAGATCGAATAAGATCCCTTTTGATTCACCCTGAAGATCTATGCCTGTTTTTGCACCAAAACCAAAGTCTTTAATATATTTAAACAGTGTTTCCTTCCCAAGCCTTTCTCCTAATTCCACAAAGCCCGGGTTGCATGAATTCTGCACGACTTCGAGGAATGATTGGCTTCCATGCCCCCCTCTTTTCCAGCAGCGCAGCTTCGCTCCTCCTACTTCAGTGTAGCCCGGATCATGAAAGTGATCTTCGGCAAGGTCTACTTTCCCTTCTTCAAGGGCAGCTGCAAGAGTGATGATTTTAAAAGTGGAGCCCGGCTCATATGAGCTCCAGACCGGCAGGTTCCGGTTGTAAATATCCGGCGCAACGTTCCGGAAATTGGCAGGATCAAAGTCCGGCCTGCTTGACATTGCGAGGATTTCCCCTGTATTCGGGTTCATGGCAATCGCAATGATCCCGTCCGGATTATAGGCCGCCTCTGCAATATCCAGCTCCCTCTCGACAATCGTCTGCACCTTCGAGTCGATCGTCAGCTTCAGGTCCATGCCATCGACCGGCGGCTTATAATCATCTGCCATATCATTCATCCGCTGTCCTTTTGCATTTGCGTAAAATTTGACAGAGCCTTTCTCGCCCTTCAGATCTTTGTCATAGTAAAGCTCCAGCCCCATCAGCCCCTGGTTGTCGATCCCGGCAAATCCGAGCACATGTGAAAGATAATTGCCAAAAGGATAATGCCGCTTGGAGTCCTCGGCGATATAGACCCCAGCCATTCCCTCTGCCCTGATTTCTGTTGCTTTTTCATGGGAAATTTTTCTGCCCTCAGGTATTTTCACACTTGATGCCTGCTTGGTGATCAGCTGAAGCGCCTTCTCCTCGGACATATTCAGTATGGCGGCCAGCTTCTCAGCCGTCTCATCAGGATCCTTTACCTGCCTTGGAACGACATAGACGGTCGGGGCACTGACATTGGTTGCCAAAGCCACACCATTGCGGTCGACGATTTCTCCCCTTTCCGGCTCGAACGGGATGTCCCGGCTCCACAGCTCTTTAGCTTCATCCGTCAGCATGCTGCCAAGGAAAAACTGGACATATCCGAGCCGGATATCGATGATGAAAAAGATGAGTATGCCTGCCAATAAAGCAATGGTCAACCGTTTTCTTACGGTAACATTTGAAACGCGCATGAAAAACGAACCTCCTTCAATTATGGCTCGTTCAACTATATGCTTGTACCGGCACAAATAGAACGCACCGCCTGAAACGGTGCGCCCTTTACTGTTAATCCAATACTTCTTCCTCTTCAGCGTCTTCCCCGCCGGCAGCTTCATCCTCTTCGGCAGCTGACCGGCTGTATTGTTCCAGAGGCGTTTCAAAGTCCACAATTAGAAACTCGCCTTCTTTGACTGGAGATCCCGGGGAAAGATTCTGTTTGACTGCAAAGCCGCTGCCTACCGTATTCAGCTTCAGGCCGGCAATTTTAGCCGTCTTCATAACATCCCTCATAGACCAGCCCTGCATATCAGGAACATTCAAAGTCCCGTCCGTTTTAATGACTACCCGTTCCCCTTCGAGTATAGAAGCTCCCGGTTCCGGAAGCTGTCCCGTTATTTTGCCGCCCTTCCCGATCACCGCCGGCACAAACCCTGCGCCGCTCAGCTTTTTGGCAGCATCATCCGCAGAAAGGCCTGCAACATCCGGAACCTCTTTTGCTTCGACCTTCGTCTGCTTTGAAGGTTCTATATTCAAATATTGAAGGCTGTTCTGCATAACCGGCTTGAATATCTGCGATACAGGCAGAGACCCTTTTACGTAATCATCGATTTGCGGCTGTTGGACTGCCACATACATGACCAGCTCAGGATCTTCTGCCGGCGCCATGCCCATGAAGGAGAAAACATAGTTTTCTGGCCCGGTCAAATATCCGCCTGATCCCGGAATCTGTGCGGTTCCGGTTTTCCCGGCAACTTTATAGCCTTCCAGATTATATTTTTTATAGCCTGTACCTTTCTCTGATGAAACTACTGTTTCAAGTATATCAAGGACTTCCTTCGCCGTTTTTTCGGATATCGGCTTTCCGGCGCTTTCAGGCTTTGTGTCCTTGATTACTTCTCCTGTTGCTGAATCAACGATTTTGTCAATCACATGGGGCTTCATCATCTGCCCTTTATTCGCAATGGCGGTTGCTGCCTGGATCTGCTGGATCGGCGTGACAGCCGTCCCTTGTCCGAATGCAGTGTTTGCCTTTTCAATCGGATACTGATAGGCGAATTTAGCACCTGTTTCATTCGGAAGGTCTATTCCGGTAGGATTATCAAACCCAAACCTGGTCAAATACTTCCTGAAAGCATCAAAGCCAAGCTGCTCTTTGGCAATTTTTGCAAAAGCAACATTGGAGGATCGCTGCACTCCTTCGAGATAGGTGATTGAACCCCATCCCCGTCCATAGTTATGGTCCCGGACCGGCCTTGATCCCTTGTCCACCACATAGGTCCCTGACTCATACCAGGCATTGGGATTGAACTGCCCTTCTTCAATCGCAGATGCCAGCGTAAATATCTTCATGGTCGAACCAGGTTCAAATGAAGTCTCGATTGCCTCATTATACCAATCATCTGACAGGCCTTCCCTTGTCTGGGGATGGAAGGACGGCCGCTGAGACATGGCCAGGATGTCCCCTGTCTTAGGGTCAGCCACGATCGCCACCATTTTCTTCGGATTATATTCTTTTTGGACACTATTCATGCTGTCTTCCAGAAATGTCTGGATTTTTTTATCGATCGTCAGATAAACATCATTTCCATCCTTGGCCGGTTTTACCTTTTCGTCAGTCCCCGGGAGAAGATATCCCCAGTGATCTTTTTCATAGGTTACCTTCCCATTGATGCCGCTCAGGACGGTGTTCAGGCTTTTTTCTATCCCGAGCTTTCCGACTGCCGGCGTTCTTTCCGGCTCATCCTTATCCTCTTCTTCGGGCTTTTCAACATAGCCCACCAGATGGGATGCAAACATACCATTAGGGTAGAATCGCTTGATTTCCGGCCGGAAAGAAATTCCCGGAAGCTTCAGGTCCTCGATTTCCCTCTTAAGCGAATTGGATATATTGCGGCCTGCCGTACCAAACTCCACCTGTTTGGCATCAGGCTTTGATAGAATCCTCTTAATCTCGGATTCTTCCAGGTCAATTACCTTGGAAAGCTCCCTTGCCGTTTTATCTTTGTCAACCACGTGCTTAGGCTTCTTTTTGTTGACAGTCATATCTTTATCAAGAATGGCAACCAGCGTAAATGAGCTGGCGTCCTCTGCTACCACATCGCCCCCCCGGTCATAGATGGTTCCCCTTTTCGCCTCAAGGACGCGTTCATTGGTATACTTCTGCTCCGCTTTTGCCGCCAAAGGCTGGCCGCCCGCTTCTCCTGTTATTTGAATTGACACAAATCTGTACATCAGAACAAAAAAGAGCAGGCTGAATATTACAAATAATATCGCTGCTCCATAATTGATATTTGGCTGTTTTTTCATCATTTATCCTGTACACCTCTGACATTTTCATTAAGTGTCAGACCAAGAGATTTTGCTTTTTCAAAAATGCGCTCGTATGTACTTAGCTCGCTGATTTGCATTTCAAGCTCGCGATTTGATTTTTCTTTCTCGTTTATAGAGGTTTGGATATCCTGGATATCTTTGTTCATCTCATAAATGGCAGCCTGGTTTGAAATGATGTGGACAGCGCCAAAACAGACAATGGCCCCAAAAACGACACCCATTATTTTTTCGCCGGGCGAGAGCCACAGGTTCTTAATCTTAACCTTCTTCACCTTTACAGCTGTCTTGTGCTGCTGTACTTCCTCCTGCTGCATTTTCCTTGCCAAGTTGCTCATTTTATCCCTCCTGTGATCATATAGGGCCGGACAATGCCTGGCCTTAATTTTTATATTGGGGCAAGCTGTTAAGCTTGTCCCCTTATTAGTCTGCTTACAGTTTTTCTGCAACCCTCAGCTTTGCCGACCGCGCCCTGTTATTTTCTTCCAGCTCTTCTTCTGATGGAAGTATAGGCTTCCTTGCAACAAGCTTAAGCACCGGCTTGAACTCGTCTGGAATGATCGGCAGGCCCGGAGGCAGCGGCGGAGTCTCGCTTGCTTTCTTGAAAGTCGCTTTGCATATCCTGTCCTCAAGCGAGTGGAAAGTTATGACACTGATCCGGCCGCCTGGCTTTAGAATATCAATCGCCTGCTCAAGCGACTTCTCAAAAACACCAAGCTCATCGTTGACAGCAATCCTGATTGCCTGGAAAACCCGCTTGGCAGGATGGCCGCCCTTCCTTCTTGCCGGTGCCGGTATGCCGTCTTTTATCAGTTCGACCAGCTGGGAGGTCGTCTCAATCGGTGCTTTCTCCCTGGCGGCTTCAATCTTTCTTGCTATTTGCTTTGAGAACTTTTCCTCGCCATACCGGAAGAAAATCCTGACAAGGTCCTCATACGGCCAATCATTCACCACTTCATAAGCGGACAGGCTTGCATCCTTATCCATCCGCATATCAAGCGGAGCATCATGATGATAGCTGAATCCCCGCTCAGGTGTATCAAGCTGCGGCGAAGATACGCCAAGATCATAGAGCACACCATCCACCTCAGTGACTCCGGCTTTTTCCAGCTCTTCCTTTAAATGAAGAAAATTGCTTTTTATTATAGTGATTTTGTCTCCATATTTGCTGAGCTTCTCTTGTGCATTTTCAATAGCTGTTTCATCCTGGTCAAAAGCATACAGCTTCCCCCGGCTTGACAGCTGTGTCAGAATCAGTTCACTGTGGCCGGCCCCGCCCATTGTACAATCGACATAGACGCCATCCGGCTTAATATCGAGACCGGCTACCGTTTCCTCCAGCAAAACTGTTTTATGATCAAACATCCTTGTCTTCCACCTTCCAATCGAATCATCGAGGAATTATTATACTAATAAAACATTCCCATTATATATCAAACCCAATCATATTTTCTGCAATTTCAGCAAAAGATTCCTCTGACTCTGCAAAAAAATCTTCCCACAGATGTTTGCTCCATATTTCGATTCGATTGGAAACGCCTACTATGACACATTCCTTTTCCAGCTTCGCATATTGCATGAGCGGGCTGGAAATGTTGATTCTTCCCTGCTTATCGAGTTCGCATTCAGATGCACCGGAAAAGAAAAAGCGGGTAAACGCTCGTGCATCCTTCTTGGTCAAGGGCAGCCCTTTCAGCTTTGTTTCAAGCTGCTTCCATTCAGAAAGCGGATAGCCAAACAAACATTGATCAAGCCCGCGTGTCAAAATGAACATTTCGCCCAAATTGTCACGGAATTTAGCAGGCACTATCAAACGGCCTTTTGTATCAACATTATGATGGTATTCGCCCATGAACATGCCCTAAACCCCACTTTCCAACTCAAATGTACCACATTCCCCCACTTTCCTCCACATGTTTTTAATATTCTCCTTGCATTCTGCAAATCCTTCTGGTAAATAATTATTTTTCTCCTTTTTATTTCCTGATGGAAAATTCTTTCCTGGATGCAGGCGCTGCTCTCAATGCGAAAAAATTCCCAGCCATATTGACAAGGGATGGGGAAACAAATTTCCATTTCAAAAAAACTCATAAAAAAAAAGAGGTTTGGAATGTTTCCATCCCAAACCTCTTTACAGGCATGCAGGTCAGTGGCCGTCCTTCTTTTTAGAGCTTTACCAGTTTATGCTTTCCATCAAACTCAAATGGAAGCTCCATTATATCGTCTATAAGGGTAAGACCATGCAAATTCAGATAATATAGGATATTCCAGATCCGTTCCTGAGGCGACCCCGATGGCCTTAAGGCAGCTTCAATCCGCCTGTATTTAGAAAGAATGGCTGAATGCCTGTTTTTCAAGCTTTCTTCAGTCTTCGCCTCCATGAAATCCAGCTGCTTTAGAAGAAAAGATTCATTTTTTTCAAGCAGGGGCAGCATTCCCCTGTCAGTTTCCCGAAGACGGCTTTCAATCATCTTATACTGGCTGATCAGCTGCTTTTTCGTTTCTCCGAAAAGGCTTGAAAGCGCCTGGTCCTTTACTCCATCCACAAAAGCTTCCTGCTCTTTGCCTGTTCCATTTTCCAAAACCGCTGCCATTTCCAGGTCCAGATCCTGGATGTCCGAAGCAACAGGCCTTTCCAGCAATGTGATATTCAGCCTTGGCACAATCGGAGGCATCTCCATGCCGAGATGTTCAAATGCCTGTTTGAGCTCTGCCCAATAGGCAATTTCCCCCGGGCCGGCAATAAAAGCAAGGACCGGGAAAAGCCGTTCCTGCGTAATTGGCCTTGTCACCACATTATTGCTTAGCTTTTCAGGCGATCCCTTGGCAATCAGCGACAGTTCATCAAGAGAAAACTGAATAGCTCCGTTTTTGCCTTCGAATACGCTGAGTTCCTCATTATATTCCAGAAGGACCCTTTCAGAATTGAGTTCATCATAGAAGAAAAGGTTTGCTGCATTATCTCCTATTTCGATCGCCGGCTTAAAACCGGCCGCCTCCACTTCCCTCTGCTGCTGTTTGACAGCTTTGGTGATGGAGGAAAACTGGCTCAGCTGTTCAGAGAAAATGTTTTTTTCAAGCTTTCTCAGGCGGCTGTCGCCTGAATCGGCAAGCAAAATGCCATATTCCTTAAACAGCTCCATAATCATATATGAAAAAAAGTCCACAAAGGTTTCTGACTCGTCGGCAGCCCGCTGGACAAACTGAAGCAGATCTTTTGTATGCTCTGTTTCTCCATAGCCTTCAATCAGGCTTTCAGCCCAGCGGAAACACAGGGCTCGATCCAGCTCGATCATAGATACCATTTTCTTCTCCAGTATCTTATGCGGATACACAGCTTTTTCAATCCGCCCGCTGTTCTCCGCAAAGATATGATTGACCTCATGATAATCATGATCCTCCCCGGCTATCCAGAACACCGGTACAACGGGAACTCCGAGTTCGGCTTCCTTCTGCTTTGCAAGAACAATTATAGAAATTACTTTATGTATAGTATATAAAGGCCCAGTCAATATTCCTGCTTGCTGTCCGCCGATGATGACCACACTGTCCTCCGAGCGAAGCTTATCTAATGAAATGCCGGTTTTGTCCGAAGAAGGAAATCTGGACATATATTGCCCGATATAATCGGCAAGCTCTTCTCTGTAAAACTTCCGTCCCTTCAGCTCGTTCAAACGCCTTTGATATTCGCTGGCATCATGATAGCGGTAATGGAAAAAACGCTCCACCTCAGGCTCATGAGACGTATAATCTGTCGCAAACCGGCTGGATGCCGGCAGTGAGAGATTTAAAATCTCCATCTAAGTACTTCCTTTCTGGTCAACAATTTTCACTCCTATCTGAGTATATCATTGTCAGAATTGAAAAGAAAAAAACTTTGCCTGAGAAACATGCCCCAAAAATGACTATCGGAGCATTGCCTGCTTACGGAATAGACAGATAGCCGGAGACACTTTGAAAGACACCGAAGATCAAAAGGACAATATAGGCAGAGAAAAACAAAAGAAAATTGAATCGCCAGAACCCCTTGAAAATCATCTGGATATTAATTTCATGTTTAACTTTCCAATGGATGACTGTGAATATGACTGCAGCAAACAGCATGAACAGCACTATAATCCATAAATAAGACCGTTCCCAAATAGCCAGGATCAAAAAATGAACAGAAAGAATAAGAAGAAATGTACTAGAGTCGAGTGCAATGCGGACTGACTTTTTGTGGCTTCCTGTAATTTGCTTGCTGATGACGAATACAATCAGGTAGCCTAGCAGCGGTACTGTTACAAGTGTTGCGGCAACTGCCGAAAAGAATGATGACATGATGGATCCCCCCTAGTTTCCAGGCTCCTTCCCCTTGATGCACGAATAAAATGCATGAACAAGGGGAGCGTGTTTATTTTTTTTATCCGCTTCTCCCAGAATATATCCGAGAATGGCATCAGCTTCTGTTTGCCTCTGGTTTTGCAGGTCTTTTAACATAGATGAAGTGTTTGATGAAGTTTTCCTGCAGACTGAAACCAAAGCATCAAAAGCTTCTTCAGGATCGGACAGCTCCAGCACAGCGGCAATCTCCGCAAAATATTTCTGCACTACTATGTAATAAAAGGGATTTTCAATCAATTCTCCATTTTTCACTTGAAGAATGCCAGTCAACGGGTTGACTACAGCATTGATGACAAGCTTTTGAAGGAGCATTTCCTTGTAATCCTTGCGGACAGAAAAAGGAAAGTCCCCTGAAGTTTCCTCCAGGCATTCGGCCGCTTCTGTTCCTTCTCCTGAGAAAACCGCTATGTTCGTTCTTCCAGCACCTGTGTGCTGAACGGTCCTTGCATCATTTTTTAAAGCCCCATGCTCAACAGTTCCTACAAGGATGGCCCTGGCCCTGAGTTCGTGAAGCAGTGACAGATGGCCCATTCCATTCTGGAGAAATAAAAAAGAAGAGGATGGGGCCGTCTGATTATCATTTATGATAGAAATAAGGGGGTGGATATCATATTGCTTGACCGCAATAATGGAGAGCTCTTCTTCTCCCTTCCATTCATCAGTCAGCAGCACCTGTACAGAAGAAATATGTTCCCTGCCTTCCGCCAATAATGAAATCCCATATGAAGAGATAAGCTTTTTCTGCTCTTCAGAACGGACATACAGAGTGACGTCATGACCTTTCTGCAAGTAGGCTGCAAATAATAATCCAATGGCCCCCCCGCCAATGATTCCTATTTTCATAATAACTCCTCTATATTTTGTAACTTTTAGTAATATTCTATCAGATATAGCCAACTTCCTGTACTCCGCCTGGGACTTTTTCTTTTTTTTATAAAAAAAGCTGAAGTTATGGGATGAAATCAGGCAAGTGGCCAGTACGCGCAGAAGGTATTTAAAAGTAAATTAAAGGCATTTTGGCTTGATGAGTAGAGCGGAGCAGAACTACAGTGGTCAGAGGGCCTCAGTGGCTCTGACTAAGACCCTCTGTTTTCTTTTTTCTTGATCAGAGGGCCCCAGTGGCTCTGACTAAGACCCTCTGTTTTCTTTTTTCTTGGTCAGAGGGTCTCAGCAGCCTTGACTAAGACCCTCTGTTTTCTTTTTTTCTGGTTAGAGGGCCTTAGTGGCTCTGACTAAGACCCTCTGTTTTCTTTTTTCTTGATCAGAGGGCCTCAGTGGCTCTGACTAAGACCCTCTGTTTTCTTTTTCTTGATCAGAGGGCCCCAGTGGCTCTGACTAAAACCCTTTGTTTTCTTTTTTCTTGATCAGAGGGTCTTAGTGGCTCTGACTAAGACCATCTGTTTTCTTTTTTTCTGGTTAGAGGGTCTTAGTGGCTCTGACTAAAACCCTCTGTTTTTCTTTTTTCCTGGTCAGAGGGTCTCAGCAGCCTTGACTAGGATCCTCTGTCTTCTTTATCTACAAATAAAGGGTTCCAGCCTCTGGACCGGAACCCTCCTCTTTTCTATTATCCAGCAGCAAAGCCTAGCCCTGATGAGGCCTTTCTATCAAACCGGATAAACCGGATGCTTTCTCACGCTGAAATTCAGTTCTTTTGTTTCATAATAAGAGAATCTCTCGATCAGCTGATCGCGGAGATCAGAGGCAGCGACAATATCATCTACGATCAATTCTGAAGCAAGCCTGTAGATATCGATATGTTCTTTGTATTCCTGCTGCTTCTCCTGGACAAAGGCTATTTTCTCCTTTGGATCTTCTATTTCATTGATTTTATTGGAATATACGGCGTTGACGGCGGCTTCAGGGCCCATTACCGCAATCTGTGCGGTCGGCAGGGCAATGCAGCAGTCAGGTTCGAATGCAGGGCCCGCCATTGCGTATAATCCGGCCCCATATGCCTTCCGCACAATGACGGATATCTTCGGAACAGTTGCCGAGCTCATGGCTGCGATCAGCTTTGCGCCGTGGCGGATAATGCCGGCGCGCTCAACCTTTGTGCCAATCATGAAACCTGGGACATCTGCAAGGAACAGCAGCGGAATATGGAAGGCATCACAGAGCTGAATGAATTTTGCCGCTTTATCGGCTGAATCAACAAACAGCACACCGCCTTTAACCTTCGGCTGATTGGCAATGATACCGACAGCTCTCCCGCCTATCCGAGCCAGCCCGGTAACGATTTCAGGAGCAAACAGCTTCTTGATTTCAAAGAAACTGCCTTCGTCAATCAATGCATCAATGCATTCATACATATCAAAAGGCGCATTTTGGTTAACCGGAATGATGTCTTCCAGCTGACGGCCCTCTTTGGCTGCCATTCCCTCCAGCAGTTCCGTTTTCTTCAGAAAGTTTGGAGGGAAGTACGGCAAGTACCGTTTGGCATATTCGATCGCTTCTTCCTCACTGTATGCAAGCACGTCGCCGCAGCCGCTGACAGAACAATGCATACGTGCTCCGCCCATTTCTTCCAGCGTCACCTTTTCCCCAATGACCTTTTCAGCCATCCTTGGTGAACCCAGGTACATGGATGCGTTTTGATCCACCATGATGACGATATCACAAAAAGCCGGTATATAAGCCCCCCCTGCAGCTGATGGGCCGAACAGCAGGCAAATCTGCGGGATGACTCCCGACAGCTTGACCTGATTATAGAATATTCGGCCGGCACCTCGGCGGTTTGGAAACATTTCCAGCTGATCTGTAATCCTGGCGCCGGCAGAATCTACTAAATACAATAATGGAACCTTCAGCTTCTCGGCGGTTTCCTGGATCCGGATGATTTTTTCGACGGTCCTTGCCCCCCAGGATCCAGCCTTTACGGTTGAATCATTTGCCATGACACAGACTGTCTGTCCGCCCACTTTTCCAGTGGCGCAAACAACACCGTCAGCCGGGAGGCCTTCTTCCTTGCAATTGGCAAATTTGCCGTCTTCCATATACTCCCCGTCATCAAATAAAAGCTCGAGGCGCTTTCTGACAAACAGCTTATTTTGCGCCTTCAGCTTTTCATGATATTTAGGGGGCCCGCCGGCTTCTGCCGCTTCGGACCTTTCCCTTAATGTTTCGGTCAAAGTGTTGACTGCCTTCATGTTATGCCTCCTCTTTTTCTTTTGGCGGACTGCTATTCCAGTACGATCAGAACGTCTCCTTCATTGACAAAATCACCGGCCGAGACTTTTACCTCAGCTACTTTTCCGTCCATATGGCTTTCAACCGGGATTTCCATTTTCATGGACTCCAGCATAATGACTTCCTGGCCGGCCTTGACCTCGTCCCCAGGCCCTGCCATTGTGTTCAAAACTGTACCAGCCATTGATGATGTTATTTCTTTCATGTGATTTCCTCCTCTTAATGAACTGCAAATTTCTTTTCCGCCAAAAAGGCAGTTGTATAATTTCCTTTAATAAAATCTTCGTCATTCAATATCTGCTGAAATAAAGGAGCATTTGTTTTGATCCCCGTGATTTCCAAATGTGTAAAGAAATCAGATGCCCGCTGGATCGCTTCTGACCTCGAGCCCCCGAAAATGATGCACTTCGAAATCATTGGATCGTAAAAAGGTGTGACTGTGTTTTCAGCGAGATATCCGTTATCCATCCGGATCCCGTCCCCCGTTATCCAGTAAAAGCTATCAATTTTTCCCGGAGAAGGCATGAAACTTACAGGATCTTCTGCATAAAGCCTGAACTCGATTGCATGGCCGTTCCTTGCTATTTCATCCTGCAGCAATGGAAGCTTTTCGCCCCTTGCCACGAGGATCTGCCATTTTACAAGATCCAGGCCGGTGATCTGCTCGGTTACGGGATGCTCGACCTGGAGCCTTGTATTCATCTCCAGGAAATAGAAATTCTCTTCTTCATCTACAATGAATTCAACAGTTCCGGCATTCACATAGCCGACCGCTTCTCCTGCTCTGAGCGCTGTTTTCAGCATATTCTGCCTTGTCCCCTCAGATAAAAAAGGGGATGGCGACTCCTCAACCACTTTTTGGTGTCTTCTTTGGATGGAGCAGTCCCTTTCATACAGGTGCACAAGGTTTCCGAATGAATCCCCGAATATTTGGACCTCGATATGCCTGGCATTAGGAATATACTTTTCTACGAATACTTCATCTGAGCCAAAATAAGCTTTTGCCCGTGCTTTCGTTGATTCGTAGGACTTAGCGAGCGCTTGCTCATTTTCACAGCGGATCATTCCGATCCCTCCCCCGCCGCCGCTTGCCTTAAGCATGACAGGATAGCCCATTTCATCTGCAAGGCTTATAGCTTCTTCCAGCGTGGCGACACCTTCACTGCTTCCCGGAACGACCGCAACTCCCGCCTTTACCATAGTATCCCGGGAAACGATTTTATCTCCCATCAGCTCTATGGTCTCAGGGGAGGGTCCGATGAAGACGATTCCCGCATCAGCTGCAGCGCGGGCAAAAGCCGCGTTTTCTGACAAAAAGCCGTAGCCTGGGTGAATAGCATCGGCCCCTTCAGCTTTGGCAATCCGCAGTATTTCATCTGTTTTGAGATAAGATCTGCCAACCGGGGGCTCCCCTATCCGGAAAGCATGATCTGCTTCCTGGACATATGGCATTCCGCTATCTGCATCTGAGTAAACAGCAATCGTTTCAATTCCCATTTCACGGCATGTTCTAATAACGCGCGAGGCAATCTCCCCGCGGTTTGCAATCAGTATTTTTCGCACATTCAGTCCCCTTTCCTGGCTTAATCCCTGCAATAAAATATATTTCTACAAAGTTCTCCTTTTTCCCTTCTTTTTTTGAAAACGCTTTCTATATTATTTGAAAATAGCTAATAGCTCTCTTTCTTTTTGCCTGACAGCAGCATTCATTCCAGATATCTGCATGCTGCCATAAAATTCAACATCAATTACAACTTGATTATGCAGAATTATTTGTTATTTTGTTATATAATATTGGAAAGCGCCTTCAAATATTTGCTGTAACAGGCAGGTTTAATTTTCTATACTGCAGGGCAAAAAAATTCATATGATGTAATGTAACCAGTACGCAAGGGGGAAACATAATGGAATTTAAAGTAGAAAAATTAAAGGTGAACTATAAAACACTTGAGGAATTTAAAAGATTCAAAGAATATGGCCTGCAGGAATTATCCATGTTTGAAGATCTTGAAGCCAATATTATTGAGAACGACAGCGAGTCTCCTTTTTACGGGATCTATTTCGGGGATAAGCTGGTTGCCAGAATGAGTCTTTACCGGGAGGCTGCGAAGTTTGACCGGTATTTCAGCCCGCCGCAGGATTATCTTGAGCTCTGGAAGCTGGAAGTTCTTCCTGATTACCAGGGCAAAGGGTACGGAACTGCGCTTGTGAACTTTGCGAAAAGCTTCAGTCTTCCTATCAAAACCAATCCCCGCATCAAATCAAAGGAATTCTGGGAAAGGATGGGATTCACTTCCGTCTCGTATGACATAGAAAGGGATCTGGGAGAAAACCCATTGGTGTGGATTCCTGCCGGAGCCTCTGAACAGACGGTTGAAAGCAAATAACAGGGGCAGACAGCCAGAAAGCGGACATCAATTGTCCGCTTTTTAGTATGATCACTTTTGAAATACCTGCTGGCTGTTCTTTGTTTTCTGCTGGCGGTCTTCCTCTTTCAGCACCACCATCTTCCTTGCCCTTTCCATTATTTCCGTAAGCGCTTCATAGTCTCTTTCCATGACAGAAATCTCCTTCAGCAGCCTTTCGTTTTCTGCAGCCAGGTAATATACCTGATTTTCCAGTTTCTTGATCTGCTCTCCCGTCTCAGCCGCGGCTGGCTGATTGGCTTTGCGGTACAATGCTTCAATGTAACCCACTATAACCTCAACTTCAGGGATTTCTGCCCCGGTAGCGGCTTTTTCCGTTGAGGTACCATCCTCCGTTTTGGCGGATTCAGGTTCCTGCTTGCCAGTCTGGACTGCTTCCGGCTTTTTCTTCAATTCCTTCCGCTGTTTCTTAGCAAGCTCAATCCCTGATTTATATTGCTTCCTCACATAAGAATTCCATCTGAAACCGCAGGCCGCAGGGGTCCTTGAAAGCTGTTTTCCCACTTCCTCGAAGGCCTGCAGCTGTGTACCGCCTTCCCGGATATGGCGAAGCACCACTTCGGCAAGCAGCAGATCCTCATCCTGGGTCCAGGCATCCTGCCTTGTTGTCGACATCAGCTATCCCTCCTAGTCTTTTTAAAAGCATATGCTTCTGCTAGAAAAGATAGACTGATGCAAAATAAATTATAATGACTAAGAGCGATTTAGAAATTTGTCCACCTGCGCATGATACTCATCCTTTTCCCACAGAACTGAACAGTGGCGGACTTCGTCGTCAATTCTCTGCAGAATATGGCTGTTTTGCCACTTTTTAATCTGCAGCCTTTTGTAGCTTTCAAGCACATTCACATCCAGCTGGAGAATTTTTGACAAATAATCCCTGCAGCTTTCGAGCGCTTCCTTTTGGCTTATCCTATGAATGAATCCGAGCTCCAGCAGTTCAGAGCATCCATAAACCGATGCTTCCGCCAGCATTTTCAGCGCATTGGCTGGCAGGAGTTTCTCCATTAAAATAGAGCCGCCGCCCCAGCCGGTCGTAATTGCTAGCTTTCCCTGGATGAATCCAGCCTTTGCACCCGGAGCTGCTATACGGAAATCGCATGCAGATGCAATCTCACAGCCTCCTCCAACCGCCGCCCCATTTAAAAAAGCCACTGTCGGTTTTGGCAGGAACAGCAGGTCTTTCAGGATTGCCGCCATCCCTGACAGCATTCCAAAAGCCTCATCCTCTGTCTTCAGGCTGTGGAAGAGCCCCAAATCTCCGCCTGAACAAAAAGCATGGCCTCCGGCTCCGGTTATCATAAGTGCCTTAACCTCTTTCCTGCCCGCCAGATTGACTGCCTCCCTCAGCCCTTCCATTACTTCATAGTTGATTGCATTCCGGACTTCCGGCCTGTTGATCGTGAATTGAAGCAGCCCATCTTCATGCTGTTCTATTGAATACGGCATCATCATCTTCCTTCACTTTTCTTCCATTATAGGAAGAAGTCCGGCTAAATAGCAATAAAATCACAGAACAGCCCAGCTTCACCCGGAAAATGCCAAAATTAAAAGCACAGGGATATAATCCCTGTGCTTTTAATAGTGAAAATTAGTCGTTAACAACTTCTTTTCCTTTGTATGTTCCGCAAGCCTTGCACACGCGGTGAGCAAGTTTCATCTCACCACAGTTTGGGCATTCTACCATACCAGGCACTTGCAGTTTGAAATGAGTGCGACGTTTTCTTTTCGCAGTTTTAGAAGTTCTTCTAAAAGGTACAGCCATTCTTCCCACCTCCTTAAAGAGTATTAAGAAAGTTATGAAGGCCAGGTATTCGCTGGATTCTTCAAATGCTTCTTGTAGTAGTTCATAAGTCCGGAAATATTCCGGGGATCATAATCCAGTCTCCTGCTATTCGCCGGAGGGATCATTTTGATCAAAGAAATTCGCAAGCCCAGCAAGACGGGGGTCGACTTTCTTTTGAAGGTCTTCCTCCTGGATGACTTCCCAGTCCTTGCCGGATTGGGGGGCCCCCTCTTCACCGCTGTCCTCGCAAAAAACCTGCATAGGGACTTCAAGCAAAAGGATTTCTTCAATGATCGGCTGAAGATCAATGACATCGCCTTTCACCTGATGGGTTTCCTCTTCGGTTTCATAATCCAAACCTTTTAAGAGGAATGTTTCAGTTGTTTCAACATTAATTGGATAATGCACATCAACTAACGTACGAGAACAAGGCAGCACCAGATGACCTTTAATCGCTAAATGAAAAGTCACCTTGGACGAATCTATATCCGCCCGGCCAAATATATGAATCGGCGAAACTTCTCTGATCGTCGGGTCGGTCTCCCTGATCCCGCTCACATCCACTGTCTCATCGATCGGATAATCCTTGCTTCGATATTTCTGTAATTGACTTATTGTCCATTTCATACGAATCACCCCAAGGCAACAAAAGTAATTATAGCTTTCATATAATTATTTGTCAATATTTTTTCTTTACACTATAATTTAAGCTAGTTAAACTCAGAATCGGCTTATTTTCCGGGCTTTTTCCTCTTGAAGGAGTAGCCTCATCTACCATTATAGCTTCTGTCACTATAACATAGGTTTATCACAAGCAGCCGATATTAAACCATTATAAGGGGAATGTTCTTATGAAAGCAGTTGGTGTGATCGTTGAGTATAATCCTTTCCATAACGGGCATTTATATCATCTGAAAAAATCGAGGCAAGCAGCAGGCGCAGATATTGCCATAGCTGTCATGAGCGGAAATTTCCTCCAAAGAGGGGAACCAGCGCTCCTCTCTAAATGGGCACGGGCTGAAATGGCGTTAAAAGCCGGCGCCGACCTCGTTTTTGAGCTTCCCTATAAGTTCGCTGTTCAAAATGCCGAAACTTTTGCAGACGGTGCAGTTTCCATTCTTGCTGCTGCAGGATGCAGCTCCCTCTGCTTTGGGAGCGAATCAGGAGACATCGAAACATTCAACGCTGCCGTCCATCTGCTCGATGAGCATAATGAAGCCTACCAGGAAAGGATCAAGCACCATATAGGAGACGGAAACAGCTACCCTAAAGCATTGTCACTTGCTTTCAAAGATCTCGGGCTGGACGAAGCCGGGCTGGACCTGTCCAAGCCGAACAATATTCTCGGCTATCAGTACGCCAAGTCGGTCTATTCCCGCCATAAGGAATTGGAGCTCCTGACTGTGGAAAGAAAAAGTGCAGGCTATCATGACGAACATTTCTCATCAGAGACCATTGCGAGCGCAACAAGCATCAGGAAAGCTTTGTTTTCAGACGGGCTTGAACTGACCGATATCAAATCATATGTTCCTGTAACAACGCTTGACATCATGGAAGATTATAAAAAAACATTCGGTGCCTTCCACCAGTGGGAAATGTACTGGCCCTTCCTCAAGTACCGGCTGCTCCAGATGTCCGCTCCTGAACTAAAAGAAATTTACGAAATGGAAGAAGGCCTTGAAAACAGAATCATGCATTCGGCCATAAAGGCAGGAACCTTCCATGAGTTTATGGAATCCATAAAAACGAAGCGATATACCTGGACAAGGCTGCAGCGGGCTTGTGTCCATATACTGACCAACACGAAAAAAGAAGAAATGCTGCCGCAGCCTAAGTCAGCATCCTATCTCCGGCTGCTCGGGATGAGTGAAGAAGGGCGGATATATTTAAACAGGCAAAAAGGAAGCCTCGGCCTGCCTCTCATCTCCAAGCTGTCTTCCAGCCCGGAAGAAGCTCTGCGGCAGGATATACGTGCAGCCAGGATCTATGCTTCAGCCCTCCCACATCCGCAGCGCCAGAAACTGCTGGAAATGGAATACACTCAGCCGCCAATCTATCTGAAAGGCAGCAGGGCCTGACAAAAAAGGAGCAGGCAGGGATTGATCCTGCCTGCTTAGTTATTTTGGTTCCAAACCTTCCAAATAATCTACCGCTTCCTCAAATGTGTTGATCGGAATGATTTTCATATCTGTCCCGATCTCCTCGGCAGTTTTTGCTGCTTCGCTGTAGTTCGACCCGGCTGCGCCATTTTCATTCGGCGCCAGAAAGATTTCTGCGCCAGCTTTGTCGGCCGCTACAATTTTCTGCTCAATCCCGCCAATCCTTCCGACTGTTCCATCGGCAGAAATGGTTCCTGTTCCTGCAATCTGATAACCTCTTGTCAAATCTTCCTTAGTCAGCTGATTGTAGATTTCCAGTGAAAACATCAATCCAGCGGACGGACCGCCTATTTCCTCTGTATTGAGGCTGACTTCCGGCTCGACTTTAATCTCCTTGTCATCGACAAGCGATATGCCGATCCCGACTTTATCAGGATCATCCTTGAAAGCTTTCAGGGAAACCTCTGCTTCTTTGCTCTCCCCGCCTCTTTTATAGGCAAGTGTAATGGTGTCTCCCTCTTTTTGTTTGCTGACATAAGAAATGAATTCTTCAGACGACTTGAATTTCTGATGGTCGACTTGTGTTATCATATCGCCGGCCTTCAGCACTCCGTCAGCAGGCATATCAGGCAGGACATTCATCACATAGACCCCTCTGTACTCATAATCCACCGGCAGGCCAGCCTTTTTATAGGCAACCTCAATGGCTGCTGTTTTTGATGTGTCCATCAGATGCAGCTGGCGGACATTGTATTCTTCATCAGTTTCATCTTCGCGCCTTATTTCCTCGACAGGATAGATTTCCTGGAACTTGCTCACCTTTGCAGTCAGATAGGAGTAAATATTGGCCCTGCCCATCCTGACGGTTGTAAGCATGAAGTCCCCTGCCTCATCATATCCGCCTTCCACTTCAATTATCGGTTCCAGCTGCTTGGCCATGCCTGGTTTTGTTACATAGTAAGGCAGATAATAGAAAAAACCTGCCAGCAAAATCACTGCAGCGATAAAGAAGGAACGGAGGAAGATTTTATTTCTCTTCATCGTCTTCTTGCCCCTTCCAATTTTGAATAGCTTCCTTTATTCTGGGAACTTGCTTTCTTGCTTCCTCTTCCCCAATCCTGATGATATCTTCAATATTGGTGAAAGCCCTTGAGCTGTACATTTCCACATGCGGTCTGATCATGATATCAGAGGCGATCTCCCGGTTCGAAACGAGCTCCATCTGCATAATATCCAGGCTTTGCATGATCACATCGAATATCGATGTGATGTCAGAGCTGGTCTTCACTCTTGACACATCGACAGCTATGATCAGGTCCGCTCCCATTTCTTCGACAACTGACACCGGCACCCTGTCAATGACTCCCCCATCGACCAGGAGCCGGTCTTCCAGTTTTTCCGGAGTGAAAATCCCGGGTATTGATATGCTTGCCCTGACGGCATCAGCAATCGGCCCTTTGCTGAAAACAACTTTTTCCCCTGCCTTAAGATCAGTTGCAACCACTCTGACAGGGATATCAAGATCTTCCAGGTTCTTGCCATGGGTAAACAATCGAATAAGTTCCTTCACCTTCTTGCCAGCCAGAAACCCCATCTTCGGCACTGTAAAATCAAGATAGTACTTTCTTTTGAAAGCACCTGCCAGCTTATAGAGCCTGTCAATGTCCAGTCCTGCTCCATAAAAGCAGCCTACAAGCGCTCCCATGCTGCTCCCGGCAATCACATCGACGTTAATTCCTTCCTCTTTCAGCACTTTGATGACGCCAAGATGGGCGAACCCCCTGGCTCCCCCTGATCCCAGCGCCAATCCAATCACGGGCTGCCTCATCAGCATCCCCCCTTTTATATATGACTCATGGCGGGCGATAGTCAAGAATTTGCTTACCTCCGCATCAAACACAATAAAGCCTGGTTTAATCTTATGGTCTATTTTATCTTTCTATGAGTATATTGGGATATATGGGGACAAGGCGTGCCCGGCTGAAGCCGATTGGGCAAAGCAAATGGAAAACCCTGTATATTGGCTGAAAAATCTACTGCGCCTCAGGAGGGACGGTTTGCCGCTCCAGACCCGGCCCGCTGATTATAAATACAGTTTATCACTGTTCTGCATGAGCTGCACAGTTTGTTTACCTGATAAGGGAGGATTTGCCGGTGTTGCGTTCCAAACTAAAAACACTCATATTAGCTTCATCCGTTACATTAATGGCTGTATCGCTCATATCCTTTCCACAAGAATCAGTCGACGCGTCGATTAGAGGCCTCAATATGTGGTGGGAAATTGTCTTTCCTTCTCTCCTCCCCTTTTTCATAGTATCTGAGATGCTGATTGGATTCGGGGTGGTCAAATTCCTCGGCGTTTTGCTGGAGCCGCTCATGCGGCCGCTTTTCCGCGTTCCGGGCGTCGGAGGTTTTGTCTGGGCGATGGGGATGGCTTCAGGCTATCCTGCCGGGGCAAAACTTACTGCCAGGCTGCGCCAGGAAGATCAGCTGACTAAAACAGAAGCTGAAAGGCTCGTTTCTTTTACAAACTCATCCAACCCCCTGTTTATTTTTGGAGCAGTCTCTGTCGGTTTTTTCAACAATGCAAAAATCGGCATCATACTGGCTCTGGCCCACTATCTTGGAAATATTACTGTCGGCCTGATCATGCGATTTTATGGAAGAAAAGAAGAGATGACCCGCTCAAAGCCAAAAAGGAAAAATTCTCTCAGGGCTGCGTTTTCTGCTCTCCATCAGACACGAATCAATGACAACAGGCCCATCGGTAAATTGCTCGGCGACGCTGTTATGTCATCAGTCCAGACGCTGCTTATGATCGGGGGCTTCATCATCTTATTTTCGGTTATCAATAAATTGCTCTTCCATCTGCATATCACAGCTTTTGCAGCCGAATTCATAGCAGTCGCCTTCAGCAGCATCAGTCTTCCTTCCGAGCTCAGCATCCCATTTATATCAGGTCTGTTTGAAATAACACTGGGAAGCCAGATGACGAGCCAGATTCAGCAGGCCACCCTGATGCAGCAGGTGATCGTAACAAGTCTTGTACTGGGATTCTCAGGGTTTAGTGTACAGGCTCAGGTGGCCAGCATTCTGGCCCAGACAGATATCGGCTTTAAGCCTTTCTTTGCTGCAAGAATCATCCATGGAATTGCTGCGGCTATGTTCGCCTTTCTTCTTTGGGGGCCAGTCTATGAGAGGTTCTATCATACAGATGCCCCTTCCAATGCTTTGCCTGTTGGGCTATTTGGCGGAAATGCTTATTCACAGGCTGCAGCCTTCCTGGCAGAGCATGGACCGCTGATAACACTCGCAGCTTTGCTTGTCTATATTTTCCTGCTGGGCAGGCAAATTTATGCAGGAGATGCACAAAAAAAATAACCGGCACACGCCGGTTATTTTTACTGCTGAAGACTGAATTTCCCGCTGAGCGCTTTTTGGACAGCCTCTGGCACAAGCTCGGAAATATCTCCGCCGTATTTAGCCACTTCTTTGACGATGCTGGAGCTTAGAAAAGAAAATTGGTTGTTTGTCATCATGAAAAACGTTTCTATTTCCTCATTCAAGACCCGGTTCATTGATGTAATCTGCATCTCATACTCAAAATCTGAAACCGCCCTGAGGCCCCTGATGATTGCACTTGCCCCGACCCCTTTTGCATAGTCAACAAGCAGTCCCTGGAAAGAGTCCACTTTCACATTGGGGAATTCCCTCGTCACCTCACTGATCAGGCTGATGCGCTCATCAACAGAAAAAAGCGGATTTTTGGATGAGTTATTAAGCAGGACCACATGAATCTGGTCAAAAACCTTCGAGGCCCTTTTAATGATATCCAGGTGGCCATATGTAATGGGATCAAAGCTGCCCGGACAAACTGCAATGCTTGCCATTGTCATCCTCCTTCATTACCGTTGCTGTATGTAAAAATTGAAACTGCTATTATTCCATATGTCTCGCTTTTAGTTTTTACAAAATTCCCTGTCTCACCCGGCAGCTCTATATCTGAAGCATGTTCACAAACGATAACTCCCTCTTCTTTCAGGAGGGAATGCCGGCCGATCAATTCCATCAGCTTCAACAGCTGCTGTTTTTTATAAGGAGGGTCCAGGAAGATATAGTCAAAGGAAATTTCCCTTTTAACAATCGCTTTCAATGCCCTTTCAGAATCGTTCCGGTAAACCTCCGCCTTTTCTTCTAGGCCGCAGGCTTCCAGGTTTTCATGGACCGTCTTGATTGCCTTTCCTTCCCGGTCAACGAAAATCACGCTTTCCAGCCCCCGGCTTAAAGCTTCAATTCCGAGGCCTCCGCTGCCGGCAAAAAGGTCGAGTCCGGTTCCGCCATCAAAATACGGCCCAATCATGTTAAAAATAGCTTCTTTAACCTTATCGGTGGTTGGCCTTGTTGTATTTCCGGGCACTGCTTTTAAAGAAATGCCTTTACATTCACCTGACACCACTCTCATCATTCATCACCACAATCATTTGACATTTTCCCTTATTTTCTTATTTATCCTAACACAATTCGCCCCATGCCGCCAACAGGCTATTTGAAAGCGGATTCATTAGAAAAGCGGAAGCGCCTTGCTCACTTAAGGAACGCAGACTAAGAACGCCACGTCCTGTGGCAACGTCTGCATGACCCCATCCTGGGGGCCTTAAGACAAGACACCCGAAAAGGCGTTCTTTGCCTTTTTGGGGGGCTTGGCTTATGACTCGAGGGGCAGGCGCTGGATTAGTAAATTTCCTTAACTGCAAAAAATGTTCCCAAAAGGTGTATAACCGTGTTCTTTATGGAAATAATGTAAGTAACAACATCTATTCGAGGGTGTTGTTGCCAACCGCGGAGAAGACTTACGTTTCCCCATAAGTTCTTCCTCCGGTTTCTCCTCTCCCTTTGCCTTCTGTCCCTATGGGATATAGAAGGGCCCTGCAGGAATGCAGGGTTTTTTTCTGTTTCTGCCAAAAGAATGGCGGGAGTGCTGGAAAGTTTGAAATTAGATAGTTATCGGTACATTCTTTTCTTTTAACAGACGAACAAATGAAAAAAACTGGCATCGCCAGCTTTTCTTATTTGCCTTTTTCGATAGAAATCCTGTGTTCATCTTCGGCAACTTTAATTTTAAATAGTGCTTCCAGCCAGTGACTGTCCATAAAAAGCTCTGATCCTACTGTTACCAGCGGATTCTCCAGGAGCCCGTAGTCCTCTTCATTGTATATGAAAATGTTTTTGTCCAGATAGAAACGGTAGCTATTATTGCCTGCCCCCTGAAGGAAAATTTCTTTAGCAGAAACTTTTTCCGCTTTGAATCCAAGCAGCCCTGCAGTTTTAATAAATGGAAAATATGTTTTTCCATCCAGGCCGATTGCCTCCAAATCTGACTCTGTCCCATTGACATCTATATTCCGCTCATCGGCAAAATAAAAAGGAATATAAGGAGCTTTCTCATCTTTGTTCAAGGTGAAATAGCTTGTATCCTTTCCAAGCTCACTTACAAGGAAACGATCCAGCTGTTCCGCATTAAGAGAATCCGAGTTTTTAACGTAAGAGTAAAATCGTTCCATTCCTTCTTCACCCATGACCTCCTTCAGCCCTGCCAGAAGACTTTTTGCCTTTTCAGAGCCAGGCTCCTGTGAGAGTGCTGCCGAAGTTGCTAAATCCAGCAGCCAGGTTTCACCAGGAGGTGTCCCGCTGAATTTCTCTTTTAGAGCTTGAGACAGAATTTTAGCCATCAGCTCATTTGGATCAGTTCCGGGATTGATGATCATTAGTCCGCTGCCGGCAGCTTCTTTATAGGAACTGGTTTGTATTAAAGTTAAGAACGGAAGATCTGCCATTTTCTCCGCCGATTCCGGAGCTATGGCAAGTCCGTTTTCTTTTTCCGCAGCTAAAAAGATGATATTATCGCCTGCCTCAAAAGTGTTCAGCTTTTCAGCCTGCCAGAAGACTGCCGGTGCGTCTCCTTCCCGTTCAAACACATAATAATCGATCAGCTCTCCCTGCTTGTACCCTTCCGGGCGGCCGCCGGCAGACCAGGTTCCGGACCTTCTGGAGGAATCTACAATGACGGTGAGTGTATCATCTATGTGAACATCAGGAATCATGGTCGTCCAATCAGTCAGCAGGAACGCGGCTGGAGAAGCGCCCACAGGGATTATATATTCGAAGGTGAGGCTGCCGTCTTCAGAAATGAATGTGGACGGATCCTCATCAGAAGAGCTGCATCCCTTCCCTTCTATGCCGGGACATTCCCATCTGAACTGCTTTTCTGTGTTGACAGTTCTGTATTCTTTGCCTTTCGACAGGCCTTTTATAGTCTGTGTAACGAATAATTGATCTTGTGTTGTTTCTATTGTCAGCTCCTGTTGGGCTGACTCCAGCACCTTAGAAGGCTCTGACTGTTTGGAGTAGGCATTCCACTGAAAGAACAGCATTGCGCCGATTACAGTCCCTAATGCCAAAAAACTGAGAAACAATCCTTTCCACATGCCGATTCCCCTTCGAAAAATAATTCTTTATTCATACAATAGCAAATGAACCTGACCAGGACTATCCTTTTTTTTACGATTTCATGAAACTTTTATCCTGATTCGTGATTTGAGTTTTTTTCGTTCTTTCTATAATTTTCCGCCAGAGGACCCGTTTCCAGATTAGAGTGCAGGCTTCTCAAACACTCTGCTTAGTGATAAAGTATCAGGAGATTCATTAAATTTTTTCATATTAACCAGGAGGAATCTATGTGATCCAGCGTTTTATTGAATTGGGAGAAGGCTATTCCGATATATATGAATTACTTGAAATTGTCCGTTCTAACAAACATCGGCTGCAGCATTTGATAGCATTTCAATCCGCTTATGAAGGGAAAGAGATGACATCGGTCGCCGCGGTGCTCAGGCCTGCCGAGACAGGGAAATTCCAGCCTCTGTATATTTGCCGGGAAGGTATCCCCCATCCTGACAAAGCTCCCAACGCCAGGTTTCAATTATTTAAGGATTTAGCTGATGATTGCGAAAAGGAAATGATCCGGCTGGAAGTCAAGCCTTCTGCACTCTTTGCAGAAAAAGAATTATTCTATCAGTACCTCATCGGCATTCTCAGATTGAACCATTATATTCAGCCGCTGCACTAAGAAATGCGGAAAAGCCTTGATCAGCCCCGACAAGCTTAAGACACTTCAGGATAGAAGGCGTTCTTAGCCTTCAATCCTGGAGGGGCTTAAGACTCGAGGGGCTAGGCTTTGGAGCTGGACAAATAGAAATGCGGAAAAGCCTTGATCAGACCCGACAAGCTTAAGGCACTTCAGGACAGAAGGCTCATCGCAGCAGAATTGAATTGTTTGTTCATCAGAAAAAAGGCAGGGATTTCTCCCTGCCTTTTTAAATACCCATTTTATAATCGTATTCTTTCGCTTTATCCGGCTTCGAATTTTCGAATTCTGTCTTCAGGAACGGTTTATAGGAAGGCTCAGCCTTTTTTACGAATGAATAGGATGAAATTTTTTGGATCAATGCCTCAGTATCCTCTATATCGCAGTAAATGACCGCATACTTCAGCTTTTTGGAAACATAGTGGACATTTCCAAACCGTCTCAGCATTTTTGCCTGCTTAAGAGAATAAAGCCAAACAATGATTCCCTGTCGCTGACCTAGCATATAATTTTCCCCTTCAATTTGGCAGTTTTTTATAGTCTAGCAAACAAAAAGGCATATATCAAGAAAAGCTTATAGACTTATGTGCCGCTGCGGAATGCAAAAAGCCCGGGAGTACAAGCTCCCGGGCCATGCTGATTTATGCGGAACAGCTGCAGCTTCCGCCTGATCCGCAGCCGCCTCCGCAGCTGGAGTCAAAGAACGGGTTGCCAGTCGGCACCTTAACACTTTCCGAGACAGACTTTCCAATGATGAGACTGACTTCGTCAAGCAGGCTTTGCAGATCTGTTTCAGCCTTTTTGAACTCAGCCAGATGAATATCCATGTCCATCTCCCTTTTCACTTCCCTGATGCTCATCATCACTGTTTTATAATCAGGATGATACCTTCCGAAGCGCTGCACTTCTTCGTACTGCTCCTTCATTTTTACAAAGGCTTGAATTTTCCTTTGAGTCTCCCTGCTGTTTTTCACTTTATATAAACAAGCGCGGTACTGCTCCGCCGCTTCTGATGTAAGAATCATGGCCGATAATTGGTCAGCTCTCTCAAGCAATTCGACTCTTTCGGTTGTTGCAAGCATGAAAAGCCCACCTCCGATTCATATTCTATCATGAATATGTTAAATTGCGAAGTATGTGCTTAAGGTATTTTTACAGTAAATTCCTTTTCTGCCCCCACAGTACTTCCTTTTGAAACTACTTTCACCTTTATGTGATGGAGTCCGCTTGCGAGCCCTTTGACCGAAAAGGAAGCAGCATGGACTTCCCGCACTTTCTTTCCGTCAGCATACAGCAGGATTTTCCCTTGCTGTTTCCCTGCACCATCCCGGAAAGAAACTCCTGTAACGATACAGTCTATGTATAGGTCACTGCCATGGATTGTATATTTAACAAATAGCGGGCTCTCCTTTTCCTCCAGCCCTGCTGCTGAAATGTTTTTAGCCCCAATATCCGCTGTTTCAAACAGCTTTGCCTCCGGCTCCGGCAAATCTTTGCCGCATCCGGCAGCCAGCACTGCTCCGATTCCAATGAACAAGGCGATTACTTTTTTCATTTCTTGTTCCTCCTTTGCCACCAGGCTATTACTAGTCTTTCTTGGAAGGCAGCTGTTTATGAGCAGAAATTTTCAAAGAGAGAGCGAATCTTTTTTTAAAACACGATGAAAAAAGCTCTTCTCCCGGGAGAAGAGCTTACTATGAAGATTGTGAGTTCATTGCCTGAAACATGCTCATCATCATGGAAGCCATCTGGACGCCATTGGTGAACTTCTCAACATGATGCGGGATCGTTCTTTTATAATAATGCAGTGCGGCAACCTCCAGCGCTTGTATTTCCTGGGGATTCCTGGACAAAGTGCGATACCATTGGGGCTGTTCTCTAATAAATTGCTTCAGTTCTTTTTTCTGCTCTAAATAGTCAAGGATATCTCTTCTCATCTCACACCTGCCTTAAATCAATCTTTCCGGAATGAAAAAGGATTTGGCGGTTTTGCCTGGACCGGGCTTTGTGAGCCTGGGGTCTGGCCTCCTGTCTGGAATTGGGAGATTACGCCCTGGACCGCAGACAGGGCCTGGCTGAGATTATTAATATATCCTTGCACCTGGCCGGGATCCATTTTTTTGACGGTGCCCATCACCGTGGACATCCAGTCGCTTTTTTTCTCCTCTTCCTTCACTTCTGCCCCAGGATCCGATTCGCCCCATCTGGCATCCTCCTCACCGAGAAGGTACCAATCTTCGTATAGATCCTGCCACGTCGACTTTCCATCTCTTACTTCTTTTATGATATGCGGCCTGGATTTTACGAAGTCCTTGAATTGCGCAACGGAAGGATGAAGTTTCTTTACTGTCATAATCCAATCACCTCATCTGATGCATTCGCCTACTTTACCATATGAAAAAGCTTCATGAAATGTGAAAGCTGTCTTTCACAGATGCAAAAAATGCCAATTAAATGATAAGATATGAAGCAGAAAGCATGTGAAAGGTGATATTTATGGATGAGCAGCTAAGGGATTTATTCGAAGCCTGCCTTGAACAGGCCACTGATGACGACAGGAAGGTTTTGCACACACTTCTTGCCGGAGTGAAGAAGAAGCAGGATAACATAAACAGCTCCTATATAGGCGGCATCCTGCATATGGACCGGACCATCACAGCACAGGAATGCAAAATTACAATGCCCGTCTCCCCCCTCCTGCATAATACACTCGGCATCGTGCATGGAGGGATCACGGCCACTGCTGTCGATTCAGCAATGGGCACCCTTGCCAACTCCCTTCTGCCTGAGGGCTATGGGGCAGTCACCACACAGCTGAATATCCACTATCTGGCTGTCGGTAAAGGCGAAAACATTATATGTACAGCCGCCCTCAGCCACAAAGGCACGAAGACCATGGTTCTTTCTGCTGATGTATACAGGGCTGACGGACGGAAGATCGCACAGGCTACTGGCAGCTTTTTTGTTATAGAAAAAAAATAAGGAGGGCGCTATGGTCACCGCCATTGTCATCCCTATTATATGCTTATACTTCTTCTGGGTCACGAGGAAGGAAAGGCGGAATTCCGAAGCAGAATGGAGAAGTATTGGCATGGTCCCTGAAGAAGCTGTGATTGAAGGGAAAGTCACTGCGCTTCACCTTGAAAAGCAGCGCTATTATCATCATCTGTATGTTTGGGTGCTTGAAATGCGCCTCCAGGCTTCAGCAAAGACAATCATAGCCAGAAAGCTGCAGGCAGCAGATCAAGAATTCAGGTATCCCGGTTTTAAAGAGGGCGAATTTATTATCCTTTTCGGGAAATGGCAGAAAGATATTTTCATTGTAAACCGTTCAATGCCCAAAAAAGGACTGAATCAGACAGCATCCCTTGAAACAGACTAAAAAAAAGAGGCTCCCGGCAGTCCGGAGGCCTCTTTGACTATCTTCACTCTTGCCATTTCTGTATGAAATTCTGAGTATAATGCCTGTCGTACACGCCGACGCCCAGGTGGGTGAAATCCGGGTTTAGCAGGCTCTCCCTGTGGCCTTTGCTATTCAGCCAGCCTTCAACTACTGCGGGAGCATCCACATAGTGAGCAGCGATATTCTCGCCAGCCATCTGATAAAAAACCTCCCCAGCCTCAAGCCTGTCCGACAGCTCGCCGTATTTTTCCGAGGTATGGGAAAACTGTTTGCTTTCAAACATATCCCTGCTATGCTCATAAGCTACTTTTGCAGTAGCTTCGTCCCATTCAAGCACATTCAATTCATGCCTTGCCCTGATAAAGTTGCTGATGTCGAATATCTGTTTTTCATTGCCTTCTTCAATCAGCCTCTTTTCTGCCTGCTCTGAAGGCTCGGCTTCTATCAGGTCACCCCTGTATACCAGTTCATAAGGCCGGAGCTTTACAAGCGTCGGGGCATCCATATACCTGATGCTGGACAGCTCGCCTGTGAAACGGTCGATATAAAGCTGTGCATAAATATTTCCGGCCTTGATGAGCGGCCTGGTATTCAGATCGTCTTCAGAGAGTTCAAACCGGTATGAGCTGCCTTTGTATTGAAAATTAATATTAGTGTCAATAAACACAGAAGAATAAATTTCGCTGACCGGCTGACCTATATGGAAAGGACTCACGTCAGCATCGGGCCCTGTGGCAAACAGCGTGACAATCCTTCCATCCAATACGCCCGCCTGAACATACTGGCTGGTGCCTTTCTTATAAATCCACCATTCATAGCCATATTCTGATGGGTCTTTACGTTCCGGGTCACCAAGCAAGACCTGCAGATCAGAGGCATTTTTGCCAATAAGCGATGACAGGCCCTCCCCCGGAAGCTTTAAGGAAGATTCGTCAATCATATTTTGCTCGCTGAGAGAATCGTCTTTCTGGGGTTTCGTTTCCTCATCACTGATCAGGAGTTCGTCTTTAGGGTCTGATGATATATTAAAATAAAAACTAATCACCAAAAAAATGGATACAATAATTAAAATACGGATTAATTTTAGCAGACTCCAGCCCCCTCCCTGCCGTCTTTTCTATCTTTTCTATCATTATATGCCGCAGTATATAGATTATTATATCATTTTCAACTTTCTTTTTAATAGAATAGAATGACAAAATTGCAGGTTTGTCATTGAAAACACAAAAAGACTGCTTAAGCAGTCCTAAAGTAAATTATTATTAGGTTAAGCTCGGGCAGCAATTAAATTTTGAAACCCTGATGATTGTAGAGGAAGACACGTAGACTCCTGCGGGACAGCAGCGGAAATGTTGAGACCCCGCAGCGCGTAAGCGTGAGGAGGCTCAACTCCGCCCCGCGGAAAGCGAAGTGTCTGGAGCGGAAATCATCAGCCCTATTAACAAAATTAAACTAATCTTGAAAATCAATCGCAATAGATTAGATTTCTGACCTGCTACAAGGTTTTAATCCAAATAAAAAATTTACTAAGCAGTTTATTGAGTTGCTTCATTTTCGTGTTCAGAGATGTCTGTGAGGGCCATTCCGGCCTGGGCGTTGGTGCGGCTGCTGACGGCAAGGTCGCCGAGGGATATGATGCCGGCCAGTTTGCCGTTTTCTACGACAGGAAGCCTCCTGATCTGATGCTCAGCCATGATCCTTGATGCTTCGCTGATATTGGCATCAGGCGAGACTGTAACAAGATCACTGCTCATGATATCCTCCACTTTTGTAGATCCCGGATGCTTCTCTGCCACCCCTCTTACCACGATGTCCCGATCTGTAATCATCCCTACAAGCCTGTCAGCATCCACAATCGGGATGGCGCCGACATCCTGCTCCTTCATTTTCAAAGCTACCTCATACATATTGTCCAGAAGAGTGCAGCAATCTACATCTCTTGTCATTATATCGCCAATTTTCTTCATTATAAGCCCTCCTTATTTGATTCCTGCCTGCCGCCTCATTCAGAGGGGCAGACAGATTCGCTAAAAGATAGGTTTTCCAGTCAAGGGATAATTATGTACTGCAGCGGCAAAATAAGGACAGCCATAAAGACCAGCATAATTGTGACTGTTTTAAGTTTTCTTCATCTATTCGTTGCAACTTTGACATTTTTCTACTATTATTAAATTTGAGATAAAAGGGTCCCGATTTCATTGCTTATAGTCCCGGGATGCCTTTTTTGAAAGGCTTGGCCGCTGGTTGCCTTTACTTACAGAATCGCTGTCCAAAAGGACGGCATTGTTTTTCAGGAGGGACAAAGATGAAGTTCGAAAATACTGGTTTGGAAGAACTGAAAGCAGACCTTACACGTCTTGATGAAGTGATGCTTGAACATGGATTGGTCCGTGAAGGCCAATGGGATTATGAAAGAGTTACATACGACCGCAAGTTTGAATTAAAAGAAGGCGTTTTCTATCTGCGTGTCTTCGGTTACGCAGCGGAAGGGGATATCGGCTCCCATAAAGCCGTTATCCAGCTGATGACTCCTTTATTAGGAAAGCATTATTATCCCCATGGAATTGAGTATGGAGAAGGAGAAAGCTTCCCTAAGACACTGGTCAGCCAATGCGAAAAAACCCTTGCAGACATCCAGAGCAAAGTTAAAGGGTTTGCACTGTAAGCTGCAGGAACCGCATTACAATGGGAAGCACTGTAAAAGACGCATGAAACCATGCGTCTTTTTTTCCAGATAAAAAAGCGGACAAAATCAGTTGTAGGCCAGCAGTTCTGCGTAATATAATATAATAATATATCTCAGTTTAAAGAATCAATATCTGAAGCTAAACCCTCAGTGATTTGGAAAGGAGTTTCACCTTGTCCGGTTTTTTTACAAAACGTTTTTTCATCTGGCTTATTGGGCTAATCTTAATAGGCATGCTTTTCTATTTCATCCTCCCTGTTTCCGTCCCGCTGATTGTTGCTTTTATAACAGCACTCATGCTTGAACCGCTCGTAAAGCTTCTGCAGGGAAAACTTAACATCAAACGAAGAATTTCCGTCATGATCGTTTTCATTGCTTTTGTTCTGTTTATTGGACTGTCCGGATATTTTATTACGACAAAAGTGATCACCGAAGCCATTAAGCTGGTTGAAAATGCTCCGGAATATGTGAATGAAATAAACAATGCTTGGCTTGATGCAGAGGAAAAGTTCACCCGTGCTGCAGAAGATCTTCCAAAAGATGTGGTGGATGAGATCAGCAACCAGGTACAGACTTTCCTGAATAAAACGAAAACTGAACTGGTTGCATATGTAAGCATTGATAATGTGAAGGCGCTGCTGACCAATATCCCGAATTATCTTGTCAGCTTCCTTGTTTATTTAATTGCATTATTCCTGTTCCTGATCGACCTTCCGAGGCTCCGGCGTGGTGCCTACAACCACTTGACAGAAAAGACAGCCGATAAGGTCTCTTTCATGACATCCCGTCTCTCTTATGTTGTACTGGGCTTTTTCAAGGCACAGTTCCTCGTAAGCCTGATCATCTTTTTTGTGAGTCTTGTCGGGCTTCTTATCATAGCGCCGGATATCGCACTGGTCATGGCGCTCGTCCTGTGGATCATTGATTTCATTCCGATCATAGGCTCAATTGTTATACTCGGGCCGTGGGCGCTGTTTCATCTTTTGACAGGGGATGTGGTTCTGGGCACGAAGCTTGCCGTCCTGGCAGCTGTCCTGCTCATCATCAGAAGAACCGTAGAGCCAAAAGTAATGGGAACCCACATCGGGCTCTCCCCACTTTCCACCTTGATAGCCATGTATCTCGGGCTTAAGCTCCTTGGCATTCTTGGCTTTATCATCGGGCCGCTTATTTTGATTGCTTTCAATTCTGCAAAAGAAGCAGGGCTGATTAAGATGGATTTCAAAGTTTAAACAGTTTCAAAAAACAAGCAGGGCTCTTATATAAAAGATCCCTGCTTGTTTTTTTACTGAAGTTAAAGAGATTCGGCAGCTTACCCAAACTCATGCTGCTCAAAATTATTGTTAGAAAAAATCATAGAAAAACGCTTTTTGATGGGGAACCATTTTTTCAAATATGTCAGCATCTTCTGCAGATCCCTTTATCTCTCCAAGTTCATACAGCTCAATCGGCCGCTTGTATCCAGTGATAACAGCCGTCAGTGCATTGATGCTCAATTGCAGCCCTCTCTTTGGGGGATGGGCGCAGCTGCCCCCCTCTTTTGGCGGAAAGTATTGAACACCATTGGCTGACAGCTGATAGGTCCCTGTGTTCCAGGGAGCTAATTCGTCTGCAACATGCAGGAACAATGATTGTTCCGGAATTCCGTTAAATCGATAGGTGCCCAATGCCATTGAAAGATCTACAATCCGTGCCATAAAATAAGGGGTGACCTCCATATGCTGCTTTGGCTGCTTGAGATAGTACGGGAAAGGATCGTGGACCGATGTAAGCACCTTTACTTTATCAACCATAGAATCATGCTGGCAGATAAAGTTCCACAAACCAATCCGAGCTTCAGCAGTTAAAGCAGCTAATTCCTGAATGTCGAGGATGCTCTTTTCAACCTTGTAAAGAATATAACCTTCCGGCCTTCCTTCATCCGTTTGCCATACCGCAATTTGATAGTCGGAATAAACACTCTTGAGCCACCAGTCCCTGTCCCTGACAAGCATGCCGGAAAACTTGCTGGTGAAGCGGTCGTATATCTCTTCTGCTGTTGCATCATGGGTATCTTTGTTAAATCTGGTGATCCTTCCGGACAGCTGGCCGATCATATGTAAATCTATTTTATTGATTTCAACTCTTTTTTGGTCAGAAACCAGTTCCCATCCGTATTTCCTGTAAAAATGAATATTGAAGGGATGGAGAAAGGATATTATCTGCCCATTTTCCTTCATAGCCGACAGAGCCTGGCGCATTAGTCCTGATACATAGCCCCTTCTTCTGTACTCAGGAAAGGTGGCCACTCCTGCTATTCCGCCCATTTTCCATTCTTTGTCCTGAATTTTAACTTTTAAGTCCAGTAAGTGAAGCTTGGCAGCCAGTTTTCCATCTTCATAGGCTCCATATATCTTATGTTTCCTCATTGTTTCTTTCCTTTTAGGGAAATCACTTTCTGGTACATGATATTGAAAAGCATAACTGGAAAGCCTGATGGCTTCATCAAATGAATCCTCTTGCAATAATTTTATTTCCACTATGATTGCCTCCATTCTACTTTTATCTATTCTATAGAGTGGCTTGTATTTCCTTCATTCAGAATCATAAGACAGTAAAAGGGAGGCACCGTCAAGCGGAGCCTCCCTTTTGTATAGCAGCGGACTGCAGAGCTTAATCAGAATCCTAAAATTGCTTTAATGACTGATGTGGTTTCCCCGCCATGATAGAACACATATAACAGCAGATAAACAGCTACTCCTGTTATCGCCGTAAAAAACCAGATGATGCTTGTTATCGGACCAATTTTTCGGTGCTTTTCCAATTTATTCGTATAGCCGGTCAGCAGTGTGACAATGCCGAATACTGCTCCTGTAGTAGCCAATGTAATATGGAAAATCAAAAATAAGGTATAATAAATTTTTATATCATCCGGCCCTCCAAAGGCAGTATTGCCGATAAAAACCGTCCTGCTCGCATAAATAATGAAGAAAATGATAGCAAATACTGCCGCCAGCAGCATTGTCTTTTTATGCGCTTCTATTTTCCGCTGGCGGATCTGATACCAGCCGATCGCTACTGTAACAGCGCTCAATACAATGAACGTGGTGCTGATTGTAGGCAAAACAGGCAATGAATAGTTCATAATAACTTCCTCTCTGGACTCATGTTTACAAAATCAATTCTATTAAAACAGCGGCGATTTTTCAATAAACAATCCGCTTCTTTCAGCAATGTTCCCTAATTGTTCATAAATCCAGATACCATTTAATAGAAAAAATCTCCCGGCCTGGGAGATTTTTTCCTACTCGGCAATCTGCGGATCAAGCGATCTGGAAGCCTTAAGTTCTGCTTCAGTTTCCTGCTGTTCCTTCTTGTACCATTGGAAGAAGACCTGAGCGAGGACAACCCCGTATACAACTTCCTGGAATACCTTCATAAGAACGCCGCCAAGCTGCTGGTCATTGAGGGCAGACATGCTGTTGAACATTTCAGGACCGCTCAAATTGAGCGAAGCCAGCGTGGCTGAAGGAACACAGAGATGCATGGCATCAGCCCAGGCACGCGGATCCGAGAAGGTCGCGTAAATAGGTGTGTCTGCAAAAATGATCAGCGCACAAGCAGGTGTAAGAAGAATGCCGTCAGCAAAAATATACCCGACCTTCTTCAGCCCATTCAAGGATTCGTATTCTTCAAGTTTATTCACAAGAGGCCACCACATCAGCCCGGCAAGGATGAACAGAAGTATAGAATAGCCGCCATGAAGCCACATATTCGTCTTGACTGCGTCAAAGATCAATGGAATATGGTAAATGGAGAAAATTCCATTGAACAAAATCAGGGCTATCAGGGGCTTTGTTAAGAACCTGAAAACTTTTTGAATACTTGCCGGTGCCAGTATCTTTCGCCATAGCCATTCCGGGATCCCTGTAATCAAAAGGGGCGGTACAATCAGATATAGTATCGACATCTGAATCATATGCGCGTAAAAGGTGATATGGCTCATCAGGTCTACCGGTGAGCCTTTTACTGCATACACAAGAATGATAGCAGCCGTAAACAGAACTGCCTGTTTGGCTGAAAGAGTGGTGCTCCCGCTGAATCGCTGCCGGTATTTTACTGTCAGCAGAAAATAGGCTGCAAGGATTGCCAGCATGACTATAAAGAAATAAGGACTCCAAAGCGCTCTAAAACCGAATATGTCTAGTGTAAGCATCGCTTGCCACCTCTTAAAGTAATATTGTCGCTTGCACTGTCAAATGCATGTACAAAGCCATTATACCGCTGCTGGAGATGAAACTCAATAATACACAGCTTACTGCAGGCAAGCCCTGCACAAAGTTCATCAAATCTCCTTATTCATACAAAAAAAAGAAAATCGGCTAAAAGCCGATTTCTTTTTTACCACCAGATAATTGTCATGAAAGCCAATACTGTAATTGCACCCACGAGCAAGCCGGAATACAGGAACAGTGCAGGAGCCTCATGGCCCTTATGGCTCATATGCATGAAATAATAAAGCTGGAAGATAACTTGCACAACTGCAAGGATCAGGATGAACGGCACGATGAACCATGCCGAAAATTCCTCATAGCCAACAGCTACAAATGCTACAAGCGTAAGGAAAATCATCAGGGCAAAAGTGATGACCTGCATTCTCATTTCCTCTGCACTTTTCTTGCGACGGTATTCAATGTCTACTCTTGGGTTACCTGAGTTCGGTTGTTGATTCGCCATCAGTTTATCCCACCATTCCCATTAAGTATACTACTGTAAAGATAAATACCCAAACAACGTCAATAAAATGCCAGTATAAGCTTGCGACATAAAATTTTGGAGCGTTGTAAAGGCTCAATCCCCGTCTTGAGTTGCGGATCAGCAGTGTTGTGATCCACAGGAGACCGAATGCAACGTGTCCTCCATGGAAGCCTACCAACGTATAAAAGGCTGAACCGAAAGCACTGCTTGTGAATGTATGGTGGTATTCATGCACATAGTGATTGAATTCGTAAATCTCCAGTCCAAGGAACGCAGCGCCGAGGGCAACGGTGATCCACATCCAGAGCTGCATCTTCTTGAAGTTGAAATTTTTCATATGGTACATGGCGTAAACGCTTGTCAGTGAGCTCGTCAATAGAAGCATGGTAGCTGCAAAGACGAGCGGCAATTCAAACAGGTCCTTAGCCAGGGCATGTTCTGTTCCCGGAACCTTATCTTTTAAAGCAAGATAGGTTGCGAAGAGAGATGCGAAAAGCACCGTCTCCCCGCCAAGGAAGAACCAGAAGCCCAGAAATTTATTCTTTGCTTCGAGGGTTTGTTTCTCAGGCGATGCAGGCCATGTTTCTACAGTCATTTTTTCTTCTGTATGCATTATGCCTTTACCCCCTTGTCATCATCTTCTTTAAGTAAATCTTCTTTATGAATATGGAAGCCGTGGTCATCCTTGACAGATCTCAGGAACATGGAGCCCAGTGTAATGGCCATGCCGAGAATCAGGACAGGAATGCCCCAGTTGTTGCCGTCGTCGCCGTGGTACATTGCACCAAAGGCAGCTACGAACAGTCCAAACGAAATCATGAATGGAATGAAAGATGAATTAGGCATATGGATATCGCCGATCGGCTCTGCAGGCGTCAACGCGTTCTTGCCTTCCATCTTTTCAAGCCAGTATGCATCTAAACCGCGGACAAGCGGCGTCTGCTTAAAGTTGTAGAATGGCGGCGGTGAAGGGATAGCCCACTCCAGTGTGCGCCCGTCTCCCCAAGGGTCATTCCCGACTTTAACATTTTTAACACTTGTCACAATGATATTGATAAGCAAAATCAGCACGGCAACTGCCATGAAGAATGCACCAATTGTACTGATCATATTTCCTGTTTCAAGCCCCTGTCCAGGCAGGAATGTGAATACGCGGCGAGGCATACCCATCAAGCCCAGGAAGTGCTGGATAAAGAATGTCAGATGGAAACCGATCAGGAACAGCCAGAAAGTGATCTTTCCAAGCTTTTCGCTCAGCATGGTTCCAAACATTTTTGGCCAGTAGAAATGAAGGCCTGCCAATAATCCAAGAACAACACCGCCAACGATTACATAGTGGAAGTGAGCTACAACAAAGTAGCTGTCATGGAACTGGTAATCGGCTGGAGCAGCTGCGTTCATAACCCCTGTTACCCCGCCGGCAACAAAGGAAGGAATGAAGGCTACTGCATAAAGCATCGGTGTTGTAAATCTGATGCTTCCCCCCCACATTGTAAAGAGCCAGTTGAAAATCTTGATTCCTGTAGGAACAGCGATCGCCATTGTCGCTACAGCAAAGATAGCGTTGGCAATTGGCCCGAGCCCTGTTGTAAACATATGGTGAGCCCATACCATGAAGCCAAGGAAACCGATCAATACCGTTGCGAATACCATGGAAGAATATCCGAACAGCCTTTTTCTTGAGAAAGTAGCAAAGATCTCAGAGAAAATACCGAAAGCAGGCAGAATCAGGATATATACTTCAGGGTGTCCGAAAATCCAGAATAAATGCTCCCAGATAACTGTGTTTCCGCCGTTGGCAACATCAAAGAAATTAGAGCCGAACATGCGGTCAAAGATCAATAGAAAGATACCGACAGTAAGAGCCGGGAACGCAAACAGAATAAGTGCAGATACTACAAATGTAGACCATGTGAACAATGGCATACGCATATATGTCATGCCAGGGGCACGCATATTGACAATCGTTACAAGGAAGTTAATCCCCCCGATAAGGGTACCAGCACCGGAAATCTGCAGTCCGAGTGCATAGAAATCGATCCCGTGGCCTTCAGATGCCATCGATAAGGAAGCGTAAGACGTCCAACCAGCATCTGGAGCCCCTCCTAAAAACCATGACAGATTAAGGAAGATTCCTCCAAAGAAGAACAGCCAGAACCCAAGTGAGTTAAGGAACGGGAACGCTACATCCCGCGCACCGATCTGAAGAGGAACGACTGCGTTCATAAAAGCAAAGATCAATGGCATAGCTGCCAGGAATATCATGGTTGTACCGTGCATTGTCAATATCTCATTGTACAAGCCGGCACTTAAGAAATCATTGTTTGGAACTGCCAGCTGAATACGGATGAACATGGCTTCAAGTCCACCCACTATAAAGAAGAAACCGCCGGCAATTAGATAAAGGATCGCGATTTTCTTATGGTCCACTGTTGTTAGATAGTCCCATAAAGTGGCGCCGAATCCTTTCTTCTGAGCGTAGGTACTCACAAGTTTTACCTCCCTTTCGAACTCGTTACTCCTGAACTTTAAGGCCCATCAGATATTCTGTCAGAGCGTCAAGCTCCTCATCTGAAAGCTGGCCATATGTACCAGTCATTTTATTCCCCGGCTTATAAGCTTCAGGATCCTTCAGCCAGTTCTTCAATTCTTTTTCATTGTGATCCAGGATACCGGCAACACGGTCGCGCTCGCCAAAGTTTGCAAGGTTTGGAGCCTGCCTTGCCTGCTCCGGCCTTCCATCCACAGGAGTCACAGCGTGACAGCCGATACAGCTGTTGTTAAAGATCTCCTGACCCTGCTGTGCAACTTCTGACTGAGGCTGAGGCTCTTCTGCATTCTGCATATCCGCAACCCACTGATCAAACTCTTCGCCAGAGATTGCTTTCACCTTGAAGTCCATCAGAGCATGTGAAGGTCCGCAAAGCTCCGCACATTTTCCGTAAAAAAGATCCCCTGCAACATCAGAGCTCTCTTTATCGAACTTCAGATAGAACTTATTGACATTATCAGTGTTCGTATCCATCTTGCCCCCGACTGCAGGGACCCAGAATGAATGCTTAACATCAGATGCCTTCAGATTAAAGTAAACCTTTTCACCAGTTGGAACGACAAGTTCCTGCCCAGTGATGATCTCCTGGTTTGGATACTCAAATTCCCACCAGTAAAGATTTGCACGGACATTGACAACCAATGCATCCGTTTTCCCTTCTTCGTTCTTTTTCTCCATTGGAGAAACATCCGCAAGCTTGAAAGTCTGTGCTACTGTAGGAACGGTCAGAACAAGAAGCAGAAGAATAGGAATAACTGTCCAGATGATTTCTAATTTGTGACTTCCTTCAACCTGTTTTGGAATTCTTTCGTCTTTGCGGCGAAACTTAAAAATAACAACCAGGAAAAGCACCGTGACAACGACAATTACTCCCACCATAATCGCCGTGCTCAGCAGCATTAAGTCATATTGCGTTTTCGCAACTTCCCCGGAAGGCTGAAGCGTGGACAAAAACGGTTCGCCGCACCCGGAAAGAATGAGCGTCAAAATTGCAAACAGTGATGCAAGACGCCATTTTGCAAGCCTTTTCATGCTTAATCAAACCCCTCTTTCGTAAAAAATTTCTTTTGTTGTTTGATCAAAAAAAATATGGATAAATTCCCTCCCCCGCTTATGCGCGGAAGGGAATCTCCTAACGTAGGTTAAATAAGTGTAACGATCACCATTGCCACAAACATAATCGTCAGATATTGAAGCGAGTAAATGAACATTGCCTTTGCCCACTTAATATCATCCTTGAATTTGTTGGCATAGATCCCAAGGACTATCCAGCCGACATTCAATGCCGAAGCAAGGATCAGGAATGGAAGACCGAGAGATGTAAGCATCAGCGGCAGGGGCAGAAGCACAGCCAGCCATGCAAAAATATGTTTTTTCGTAGTGCGGAACCCTTTTACAACCGGAAGCATCGGTATGCCTGCTGCCCTGTATTCCTCTGCACGCCTCATGGCAAGTGCGTAGAAATGAGGAGGCTGCCAGGCAAACATAACAAGGAACAGCGCCCAAGCTATCATGTCCAGGTTTCCGTCAACTGCAGCCCAGCCGATCAGCGGCGGCACTGCTCCGGAAATGCTTCCTACGATTGTATTGGAAACATACTTGCGCTTAGTCCATATTGTATAGAGGACTACATAACTAAAGACGCCTATCAATCCAATTACAGCAGCTGCGGGTGATGCAAGGAGCAGCAGCAAGGTTCCCAATGCGATGGTGGATATGCTCAGCAGTGCCACCCTGCCCGGGCTGACCTTTCCTGTAACTGTAGGCCTGTCTTTTGTCCTTTCCATCAAATGGTCGATATCGCGGTCATAGTAATTGTTGTATGCACAGGAACCCGCAATGATCAGTGAAGATCCGACCAGTGTATAAAAAACAATATCAAGATTGTTGAAAAAATGCTGATCTGTAAAATGAAGGGCCAGCCACAAACCAGTGAAGGTAGTGATCATGTTTGAATTGATTATACCTACCTTGATGAGCGCCAGGAAATCCTTCCATGCAGTTGTCTCCGGTATATTGGCTTGAAGGCTTCGTTCACTGTTTTCTAAAGCAGCTTCACTGAAAGCCCTTGTGTTTGACATAACTTCTCCTCCTTTAACCCTTATCACAAATAAAGCTTTTCTACACTACAACTACTATAAGTAATACGATGCTATATTTGCAACAGAAAACGAGGGAATGCTAATCGAAATAGCAGTTATTACTATTCAAATGTCATAAAAATTGTCAAAAGTTTGTGTAGAAAAATAACTATGCCTCTGTATATTAAATCATACTTTGGCGTTTTTTTGTGAATTTTTTTCGAATTAATTATGACTAATTTGTGTCGAGGAGATGACAAACATTGTAACTGGTTACTTTTTTAGCATAATATATAATTGAAGCATTACGGAGATCTTACCTATTAGTACAACTGACTTGAATGAATAATAGATTATAGCCGGAATATGCTGCCGGGGAGTTGTAAAATCCTCCATAATTGTGTAGTATCGAACAGTCAGCGTTTTCGTGATACGATGCGCCGGCTGCCTCACCTGAACTATTATACCCTATTATTATACAGATTAAGTCTATTATGGCAATTTATGAAATTAATTTAAAAGAAGGTGACATGATTGCAGCGTTTGCTTAAATGGTTTGCAGTGCTGACAACGATCGGAATGCTGATGGTGCTCCTTGGAGGGGCTCTTGTGACAAAAACTGAATCCGGGATGGGATGCGGAAGATCCTGGCCGCTCTGCCACGGAGAGCTCATCCCGAGCAATATAACGCCGGAGCTGATCATCGAACTGGCCCACCGGGTTGTATCCGGCGGGGTCGGCATACTGGTCCTGGTGCTCTCGGTCTGGTCCTGGAAAGCGCTGGGCCATGTAAGAGAAACAAAATTCCTTGCTCTTGTCTCTTTCTTCTTTCTCGTCCTGCAGGGTCTGATCGGAGCAGCTGCGGTTAAATGGGGGCAGTCAGATTTTGTACTGGCCCTTCATTTCGGGATTTCCCTGATATCTTTTGCTTCAGTCCTGCTCCTCACACTTTTGATTTTTGAGGTGGATAAAAAGTTCCAGGCGGAAAAGCTTGTTCTGGATAAACGGATGCAAAAGCATATCATCGGCATTACGATTTATTCTTATGCGGTCGTGTACAGCGGTGCCCTCGTCAGGCATACCAATGCCAGCCTTGTTTGCCGCGATTGGCCATTCTGCCTGAATGACAGCATTATGCTGCCGGGCAATATGTATGAATGGATACAGATGGGCCACAGGGCTGCTGCCGGAATTATTTTTCTTTGGGTAGGTTATATCACCATATTGGCCGTCAGGCATTACCGCCACCAGAAGGTCGTGTTCTGGGGATGGATTATATCCTTTATCCTTGTGTCCCTTCAGGTTGCTTTTGGAGCGATGGTTGTTATATCCCGCCTCAACTTGTTCATTGCACTTGGACATGCCTTCTTCATCTCATGCCTGTTCGGTGTTTTCAGCTATTTTATCCTCCTTACTGCAAGGAGCAGGAAAAACGCCGCAGCACTTGCAAGCGTGCCGCCTGAAGCTGAAAAAGAAAACAATGCGGCACACCGGTCTGTTCCTGTTCAATAAGGACCGATGAAACAGCTTTAAAAAAATGCTTCATTGCTGTATTCATAAAAAAGAGGATGGGCAGCTCACCGGCTGCCCATCCTCTTTTGCTATATTTTTTCTTTCGGCCCTGATTTCCTCTATTTCGAAAGCTCGATCAAAAGGTCTCCAGTCTGGATGGCTTCCCCATTTGCAACATGGATTTCACCGACCGTACCGGAATAAGGGGCCTGGACGGTCGTTTCCATCTTCATCGCTTCCGTGATCATCAGATGATCGCCCTTTTCGACCTTTTCCCCTTTTTCAACAATAACCTTAATAACTGTACCTGGCATGGATGCTGCTATATGCTTCTCATTTTTAGGATCAGCCTTCATCTTTGCAGATGCAGCAATTTTAATGCTTTCATCCTTGATGGAAACCTCGCGGGGCTGCCCGTTCAATTCAAAGTAAACGATCCTGGTGCCGTCCGCTTGCGGCTGTCCGATGGAAACAAGCTTTACAATCAGCGTTTTTCCAGTTTCAATTTCCACTTCTATTTCTTCTCCCAGCCTCAGGCCGTACAGGTAGGTCGGCGTATCCAGAACGGAAACATCGCCAAACTGCTCGACAGTGCTGCAGTATTCCATGAATACTTTCGGATAGAGTGCATAGGCAATCGCTTCAAAGCTTGTCACCGGCCTTCCGAGCTCGTGGAAAAGCTTCTCCTTAAGCTTATCGAAATCCACGTCCTCCAGAAGCTCTCCCGGCCTTACAGTGATTGGTTCTTTACCCTTTAATATAACTTCCTGAAGCTCTTTCGGGAAGCCGCCATAAGGCTGGCCGAGAGACCCTTCAAACAGTTCAACTACAGAATCAGGGAAGTCGAGCGAGTGTCCGCGTGTGATGACATCTTCTTCTGTCAATTCATTTTGGACCATATACAGAGCCATATCGCCGACAACCTTTGATGAAGGAGTGACTTTTATGATATCGCCGAACATGTGGTTGACCCGGGAATACATTTCCTTGACCAGGTCCCATTTTTCCCCAAGGCCTACCGCTTTTGCCTGCTGCTGCAGGTTGCTGTACTGCCCTCCAGGCATCTCATGCTTATAGATCTCCGTATGTGGAGACTTCATTCCGGACTCAAAATCCTGGTAGTATTTCCGGACATCTTCCCAATAGTGGGACAGCTGCTCCAGTGCTTCAACATTCACTTCAGGCTGGCGTTCCTCTCCTGAAAGGGCATAATACAGGGAGCTTGCGCTTGGCTGTGAAGTCAGGCCGGCCATCGTGCTTAGTGCAACATCCACAATGTCCACACCGGCCTCGATAGCCTTGCTGTAGGTCATGACGCCGTTCCCGCTCGTATCATGCATGTGAAGATGGATTGGAATATCAACTGTTTCTTTCAGCTCTGAAATCAGTTCATACGCTGATTTCGGCTTGAGCAGCCCCGCCATATCTTTAATTGCCAGAATATGCGCTCCCTGGTTTTCAAGCTCCTTTGCCATTGATTTGTAATATTCCAGATTATACTTGGTCCTCGCGCTGTCCGAAATGTCGCCGGTGTAGCAGATGGCTGCTTCTGCTATTTTGCCGGTATCACGCACAGCCTCTATCGCCACTTCCATCCCTTTGACCCAGTTCAGGCTGTCAAATATACGGAAAACATCGATGCCTGCATAAGCAGACTTTTGAACAAACTCCCTGATCACATTATCAGGATAGTTTTTATAGCCTACAGCATTGGAAGCCCTCAAAAGCATCTGAAAAAGGACATTCGGCATTTTTTCCCTTAGCTTGAGAAGCCTTTCCCAAGGATCCTCTTTTAAGAAACGGTATGCAACATCAAAGGTTGCCCCTCCCCACATTTCATAAGAGAACATTTCCGGCAGAAGCTTTGCTGTCGGTTCTGCAATATGCGCGATGTCAGTCGTACGTACGCGCGTGGCCAGCAGGGACTGATGGGCATCACGGAAGGTGGTGTCAGTCAATAGGACCTTATCCTGCTCCTTGATCCATTTCACCAGACCTTCCGGACCCTGGCTGTCCAGGATCTGCTTTGTCCCGTCCTGGTATTCCTGGTTATAGCGGAGCTTCGGAATCCTCGGCTTCTCGAAAACCGGCCGCTTCTTTTTCTCTACCCCCGGGAAGCCGTTGACTGTTACATTGCCGATATAGGCAAGCATCTTTGTGCCGCGGTCTTTTCGTTTAGGGAATAAAAACAGCTCAGGCGATTTGTCGATGAAAGATGTATCATATTCCCCTGTAATGAACTTCTCGTGCTTGACGACATTTTCAAGGAAAGGAATATTTGTCTTGATTCCGCGGATCCTGAATTCCTGCAGGTTCCTCACCATTTTTGAAGCAGCCTGCTCAAAGGTTAGTGCCCATGTGGACAGTTTGACGAGCAGCGAATCATAATATGGGGTTATAACAGCCCCCTGGAAGCCATTGCCTGCATCGAGCCTCACCCCGAAACCGCCACCGGATCGGTAGGTCATGAGCTTCCCCGTATCAGGCATAAAATTGTTCAGAGGATCCTCAGTGGTAACCCGGGACTGGATCGCATAGCCATTGATCTTTATATCCTCCTGTGCAGGGATCCCCACTTCCCGGCTATGGAGATCAAATCCTTCTGCGACAAGGATCTGCGTCTGGACAATATCCACCCCTGTCACCATTTCAGTGATCGTATGCTCAACCTGTACGCGGGGATTTACCTCAATGAAGAAAAACTCATCCCCGGAGGTAAGGAATTCCACTGTTCCGGCATTCACATAGTCGACATTTTTCATCAGCCTTACAGCAGCATCGCAGATTCTCCCGCGGAATTCTTCAGAGAGAGAGACGCACGGTGCAACCTCGACCACTTTTTGATGGCGCCGCTGCACTGAGCAGTCCCTTTCAAACAGGTGGACGATGTTCCCGCTTTTGTCACCGATGATCTGAACTTCGATATGCTTAGGGTTTTCGATGAATTTTTCAACATAAACCTCATCATTCCCGAAAGCAGCCTTCGCTTCTGATTTCGCCCTTTCGTATGCCTCTTTCACATCATCAAGGCTTCTGACAATCCTCATCCCTCTGCCTCCGCCGCCAAGTGAGGCTTTGATGATGATCGGGAAACCATGGTCCTTCCCGAATAAAATCACTTCTTCCAGGCTTTTAACCGGCCCGTCGCTCCCCGGAATGACAGGGATTTCCGCACGCATCGCCTGATCTTTTGCCTTTACTTTGTCCCCGAACATATCCAGGTGCCGGGAAGTTGGTCCAATAAAAATGATGCCTTCCTCTTCACATCTTTTAGCGAATTCAATATTTTCTGACAAAAAACCATAGCCGGGATGAATGGCGTCAACATTTCTTGCCTTCGCAATCCCGATGATCCCCTCTATATCCAGATAGGCATCAATCGGCTTTTTGCCTTCTCCGACGAGGTACGCCTCATCTGCTTTATACCGGTGGTAGGAGCCTGAATCTTCCTTAGAATAAACAGCCACGGTCCGGATATTCAGCTCAGTGCATGCCCGAAAAACCCGGATTGCGATTTCTCCTCTATTGGCAACCAGTACCTTATTAATTTGTCTGCTCACAAATTCCACCCCATCCATAGTCTTTTAGATGCCTTTCCGGAACTTGCAGAAAGGCTTGGCTAATTTGTATTGCTATATGTAAAGACTTCGGCCGCTTTGCAGCAGAGATTCTGCAGCAAAGCGGCCAAAGCCTGCAGCCCTGATTTAAATGCCTGCAGCTTTAAAGCGTTCCTGTATTAAGAGTGAATGTGTAAAAAAACGCAAGGAAAAAACACGTCCCCTGCGCTTATTTTTTATAAAAATAGGCTCCCCCGGAAACTTTCTGGTTTTGTTCTGCCTGTTTTTCGCTGGCTCTATTTTTATATTTAGATTCATAGTTTACAAACATTGATACGTTTACAAGAATCCCCATCGCAATTGAAAGCTGCAGAAGTGAAGATCCGCCGTAGCTCACAAATGGAAGCGGGACCCCTGTCAGAGGTATCACGCCTGAAATCCCTCCGAGGTTGATGAATGACTGGATGCCGATCATCCCAGCAATGCCGATGGCAAGCAGGCTTCCAAAAGGATCCTTGCATTTCATCCCTATGTACAGGCCCCTCAGAACGATATACCCAAGTGAGAGCAGAACGAAACAAACACCGAATGCCCCCAGCTCCTCTGCTATGACAGCCATGATGAAATCTGTGTGCGGTTCTGGCAGATAGCCAAGCTTCTGCACGCTCTGCCCGAGGCCGAGCCCTTTTACACCGCCTGCTCCGAGAGCCAGGAAAGAGTTGACAAGATGATACCCGTCATTCTGGGCATCTGCAAAGGGATCCTGAAGAACCTGGATCCTGGCCATTTGCACATCAGAGAAGAGCTTGTCATTCATAATCAGGATAAACGGGAGGGCAATGATAAAGGCAATCAGACACAGCTTTAAGATGTTTTTATAGCTCATGCCGGAACTCAGGATGATTGTGGCTGATATCAGGAAAATGATTGCCGCTGTCCCGAAATCCGGCTGTACAGCCACAAGCATGCAGACAAGGATCAAGTATACCAGGGGTGGGACAACCCCTTTATTAAACTGGTCGATATAGCTCTGTTTCTTTGCATAAACGGCTGATAGATAAATAATAACAAAAATCTTTACAAATTCTGAAGGCTGGAGGCTCAATGGCCCGAGTTTAAACCAGCTTTGCGCATTCCCTGCCACATGGCCGAATATAAACAAAGCGCCAAGGCCGATCAGTGAACCGAAAACCATCGGAACAAGGATCTTATTGCTGATCAGCGCCTTATAGGGAAAGAGTGCTGTGAAAATAAATACTAAGGCGGCCCCGAGCAGATAGATCTTCTGTCTTTGATAGAAATGGTCGCTTTCGAAGCCATACCTTTGCACGGCTGTTACCATACTTGCACTGTAAATCATAATGAGACCGAATAATGCCAGCATAACGACGACAGCAATCAATGTGTAATCGTATGATTTTAATATTTTTTTGAACATCCAACCTCTTCCTCATCTTCTGCGTTGTATTACCTATTCTACTATAGAAAGGAGATTCCTGCATTGAAGTAAAGAAATGTTAATTTTAATGTAACATATTAATTCATCAAACATCAGAATTATGTCATACTATTTAAAATTATGCTGCACTTCTTTTTCTTTACCATAGCATGTACAAAAAAACTCAAACCCTTGTGTTAAAAGAAAGTTTGAGTTTTTTACATTTATTTTCTTAATGAAGCTTCATGCAGGATGGAGAGTTCTTTTTCAAGCTCTCCCAGGATGGCTTTGCCTGTCTTTTCCTCGATGAGCCCGAGCCGGACGGCAAAATCTATTTCACGGGATAAACCGAACATCTGCGTATCAAGCACTTCCTCATACAAAGGGCACTGGGGCATTGTCAGATTATCCATCTGCACTTTAATAAGCTTTAATATTTTATCAGCGTCCGCCTTAAGCAAGGCATTGGCTTTTTCTTGATGATCGACTATCAGTTCTGACGCCAACATGGATCCCCCCGTTTCCGAGCGATTATCTATCTATAAATTTTATACTTAAGAAGGCAAAAATGCAAGACATATAAGGGGAAAGCTGCACATGCGGGGATAAATACCAGCACCCCGCCAGGAGGGGCTTCCAGTGTGAGGGTCCCATAGTATCTTTCACAGACAAAAATAGGTATAATTTAAGAAGGTACATACAGGAGGTAGCTAGTTATGGACAATATCATAATGATAAAAGGGAAAGTGAAATTTGAGATCACACTTGATCCCGGTGTATGGATTTTTGATGACCGAAGGGTAGACCTGAACGAATTCTTTCACGCTGATATCATCAAAAAGGATGAGCTCGAAGAGTATACAAAATCAGTTTCAAAGCACTGGGACAGAGAAATCATGGAGGGTGCTGTCCATCCTCCGACATTAAAGACCGAAAAAAAATTCGAGAAAGAAAAAGTGCTTAACGGGACTTTCGGCATTCCCTTAAAGCCTTTCCTTAAAAATGCCGAACCTGCTGAAGATGCCTCTTCCTTTGTCATCTCTGCCGGTGACGGCGAGGTGGAAATGCCGCTGGAAACCGCTGAAGATCTGATCCTCGGCTACTCTCTGAACGGCAAGCCGCTGAAAGAGGACGGCCCTGTGCACGTCTATTACGGAGACGGAAGCAATAAGGATAATCCGATCAGGCATATAAAGCAGTTCATCGTTCGCTGATTATTATGCAAGAGGGGGGAGCCGGGATGCTCCGCCCTCTTTAATTATGGGCATAAGATTAATATTCTACAGGGCGTAATCAGCTTTTGTATTACAGGAGTAAGTTCCATAAAGGCCGCTGTTCCCTCTCTTACTGATACAGCGGCTCAAGTTCCCCTTTTTCGTGCGCCATACGGATGACATGAAATTGAAACTGCTATATCCGGCTCCAGCCCGCCATATATACCTCTTATAAAAGATCAGCTGCCAGCTGTGCCAGACCTGACCTTTCCCCTTTAATAAGCTTAGTATGGCCTGAAATCTTTTGGTCCTTAAATCTTTCCACTACATAGGTAAGTCCATTGTTGAAGGCATCAAGATACGGATGATCGATCTGTTCCGGATCTCCCATCAGGACAATCTTGCTTCCTTCTCCCACCCGGGTAAGGATGGTCTTTACTTCGTGCTTGGTAAGGTTTTGGGCTTCATCAATGATGATATACTGATCCGGCACGCTTCTTCCCCTTATATATGTGAGCGCCTCGACCTCGATCGACCCCATCCCTGCAAGGATGGCATCAAGCTCGCCCGGTTTCTTGGCATTAAAAAGATATTCCAGATTATCGTAAATCGGCTGCATCCATGGCCTTAATTTTTCTTCTTTCTCCCCCGGGAGATAGCCGATATCCTTGCCTACAGGAACGATCGGCCTGGCCACCAGCAGCTTTTTGTATTCTCCGAAATCCTCAGTCTGCATCAGGCCGGCTGCCAGTGCGAGCAGTGTCTTCCCTGTCCCCGCTTTCCCAACCAGCGTCACAAGCGGCACATCTTTACGGAGAAGGAGCTCTGCGGCCATTGTCTGCTGTACATTGCGAGGGCGGATCCCCCAGATATGGTCCCCGTCAAACACAAGCTTTCTGGCTTTCTTTCCCGCCTGGTCTACTATGCCTATCGCAGAAGAAGAAGAGCCCAGTGCATCTTTCATAATGATGAATTGGTTGGGATAAAAAGGGTGATTGGCTATATCAGCAAGCGGCACCTCCCCTTTTTCATAAAATCTCCCCAAAAGATCGACGCTTACATACACCTCAAGAAATCCCGTATAAATATGGTCATTTTCAACCACCCTGTCACTCAGAAAATCTTCTGTCTGAAGCCCGATTGCATCCGCCTTCACCCTCACTAATGCATCTTTGCTGACAAGTATGACCGGGCGGCCGTTTTCCTTAGTCTCTTCTTCCAGTGAAAGATTCTTTGCGACTGCAAGGATCCGGTTATCATTTGTTTTTTCAATGAATATCTCCTGCAATTCATGAAAAGACCGGTGATTCAGCTCAATTCTGAGTCCCCCGCCATTTTCAAGCTGAATCCTTTCATGCAGCTTGCCGGTTTCCCTCAGATTATCAATCAGCCTCGAAACCTGCCTTGCATTTCTCCCAACCTCGTCCATATATCGTTTCTTAGAGTCAACCTCTTCCAGGACAACTGCCGGAATGACTACTTCATTGTCTTCAAAAGAAAAGATAGAATGCGGGTCCTGCAGCAGGACATTGGTATCCAATACATATATTTTCGTCAATATGATGCCTCCTGCTCCTTGTAGGTCAAAATGAATGTTTCTTCTAAGGCTTATATTTCGCTGTCCGGAGCCTGCATTTTGCCTGGCTTGAAGAAGCAATCATAAGCTTTAAGAAACAAGCCTTGGTAAACTATATGTTTTCCTGCATAAAGATAGACGAATTTTTGCAGAATAATCCTTACGAAGAACTTTCCCGGGCATGTAGCTTTTCAGCATCTGGAAAACATCCGGAATAAGAATAATTGGAGGTGCTTAAATTGAAGAGATGGCTTGGTTATATAGCCGCTGTTTCAATGCTGGCAGGCTGTGCTGCGAACAGCCAATCAGCAGATGACGGCAGCCGGAATCTGGTGAATGTTAAGAACAGCACCATAACGAATAACAGCAGGGAATCAGAACAGGAGATCTCAAGGCATCTTGTAGATCTGGCAGAAAGGGTGCCAAATGTCAAAGATGCGGCGGCTGTGGTTTTCGCAGGATATGCCATTGTAGGGATTGATGTGGATAAAGATATAGACAGATCTGAAGTGGGCTCCATTAAATATTCTGTTACAGAAAGCCTGCGCAACGACCCTCATGGGGCAAGGGCGCTTGTAGTAGCAGACCCCGACTTGAATGCGAGGATCCGGGAAGTCGGCCAGGATATACAAAACGGGCGTCCCATCCAGGGCATACTGAATGAACTCGCAGATATCACGGGAAGGATTATGCCTGAAGTTCCCGGGGACATCACTGAGCCCCAGCCGAAGGATGCGACCGAGGAGCCAAAAAACAAGCTCAATTCATCAGAACGTTCTGAGCTGGAGGATAAGCAGCAAAAGCAATCGAATTACCATAAAGATTAAAGTTATATGAATCAGCACAAAAAAAGCTTAGTCCCGCGACTAAGCTTTTTTCATGGCCTCCATCACCTGCTGATCGAGCCTTTCTGCTGCTTTTTTATCATATGTTTTGTCATATTGGGGATCAGCTGTCATTTTAGATCCATAAAACATAACATCCCTTACCTCACTGATCTTCAGTTCTGCAAGTGCCAGCTTGAGGGGGACAGATTCCATTTTTTCCAGCTTCACTGCCGCTTCTCCCTGGATGGAGTATGTAGATTCGTTGGCAATGATATTGATGACTACATGCCTGTTATGTTTAATATTTTCAATAATCCTCGATCTGCTGTCAATAGCAAAGCAGATTGTTTCTTCATCCTTTGCCAGGACCCATGATATAGCATTCACGTTCGGCCCGCCTGTTTCATGGTCCACTGTTGCGAGAGTAACAAACCGCTCCTGCTGAAGCTCATCGAATAAGGGCTTGATCAGCCTCGGCTCAACTTGATTTGCCATTACTTTCCCCTCCTCTTAGTCCTATAATAGTATGACTTTCCCCAACTTTCAAGAACCCGTTCCCAGATGCTCTGCCCCCGGTGCAATCTAATTCGAAACTCTTGCCAAACTGTACTATAATATAAATAAGCAATATAGATAAGCAGCTTTTCTGACGGGCTGTCCCTTCGGCTGAAAAATAGGCAGAGGGCCGGCCGCGAGGACCAGTGCTGCTTCAGACTTCTGATCATTCAACTACATTAATAAATCGGGGTGTCATTATGAGAGTAAAATGTGTGCTTTGCGATAAGATAGAATCGATTGAAAATGAATCATTTCAGGCAAAACGCCTGCGTAACCGGCCAATCCATACGTATATGTGCAAGCCGTGCGAAGAAAGAATAACGGAAAAAACCAACCAAAGGGCCGCCACAGGCAACTTTAAGCTTTACCGGAGCCGCACGGAAGAAGAGGAATGGTAAAAACCGCCCTTGCCTCCGGGGCTGGAGCAGGCTTTTTTTTGGGATTATTCCTGAAGGCCGCTGAAACATTGACCGGCAAGAAAGTGTATGTGCTGCTTCTGAATATCGATTTTATTCCCGTGCTGGGGGATATTCGCTGGAGCGAGGCATCTGAATTCTTTTTCCATCTCCTATTTTCGCTGCTGTTAAGCTTTTGCCTGCTGCTTATTCTGCAGGCCGGAAAATGGCTGACACTGCGGGGATGCTTTTTATGGTCGTTTGCCATCACTTTTCCTGCCCTCCTGCTCTATTTTCCACTCTCCCTTCTGGCAGAGCGGCAGGTACCGCTCCCGGGTGATATGATGGCATTCGGTTTGTGGACAGCAGGCCATATTCTCTACAGCATAGTCCTCGCCAGCTTCTTTTGGCTGGGAATCAGAAAAACCCGCTTGCCCTGATGGGGGAAGCGGGTTTTTCTTATAATGGGAAGTTCGGATATTTCTCCGGCTCTTCATTGATTTGGTCCAGCATGACATCGATCAGCTCAGCCGGAAAACGGAAGCTTCTTCTTTCATTTTCATCTGTAAAAAAGACAGTATAAAAATCCGCTTCTTTAACAGCCTCAATCTCTGAAAGCTTTAAGTCCTCAGTCAGAATAGCTTTGAACATTTCTTCCGTTTCTGCAGCTGCAGTATCCTCCGGCCGTGCATCGCAAACAACCTTGATTGTAAGCCAATTATAGATTGAATCCTGCAGAGATTTCATCATAACGACCTGCCTCCCCGGCTGCTACATGCCTGCTTCCTGTTTTTTTTGCTGGTGCAGCCTGATTTTATAGATGATCAGGATAAGGGCGGCAACCACCAGGCCCTCCCCAATTGGGAGAAAGACTCCCAAAAAGGTCAGGACCGTGCAGCCCAGGATTAAAAACAAATAAATGACAGCCGACTTTGCCAGCGGGAGCTTTTTGGCAAATCCGAGCTTGAATACGACTACACATAAAAGAATGATGGTTATATAGAGCATCCACATTCCTAATTCAGGATTCTCGTCCACTTTATATAACGCGGCGAAAAAAGACAGGCGTTCAGCAATCATATTGCTCTCCTCCTTTTTAAGTCTTTAGTTCGTTTCTGCGTATTTCTTCTTTTTAGCGATCCGTTCACGTTCGTTCTTATCCAGGATTTTCTTGCGCAGGCGGATGGATTCCGGAGTCACTTCGCAATACTCATCATCATTCAGGTACTCAAGCGCTTCTTCAAGCGTCATGATGCGCGGCTTTTTCATAGTAGCCGTCTGGTCTTTATTGGCAGAACGTATATTGGTAGCCTGTTTTACTTTTGTGATATTGACGGTGATGTCATTCTCACGAGTATGTTCTCCAACAATCATGCCTTCATAGATTTCTGTTCCGGCTTCCAGGAAGATGATTCCTCTGTCTTCAACCTGCATGATTCCATAAGTAGAAGCTTTTCCGCTTTCCATGGACACAAGAACACCCTGGCGCCTTCCGCCAACCTGGCCCTGTGCCATTGGCTGATAGCTGTCAAAGGAATGGTTGATGATTCCATATCCGCGGGTAAGCGTCAGGAATTCAGTTGTATATCCGATCAGGCCGCGAGCAGGAACGTTAAAGATCAGGCGGACCTGGCCGCTGCCGTTATTAATCATATCAAGCATTTCGCCTTTTCGGGCACCGATTGATTCCATGATTGAACCAGTATGCTCCTCAGGAACATCGATCTGCACGCGCTCAACAGGCTCACATCTTACGCCGTCGATTACTTTTACAATGACCTCCGGCTTTGACACTTGAAGCTCATAGCCTTCACGTCTCATATTTTCAATCAGGATGGAAAGGTGAAGCTCACCGCGTCCTGACACAACCCAAGCATCAGGTGACTCTGTGTTCTCAACGCGAAGACTTACATCTGTCTGAAGCTGGGCACGAAGCCTTTCTTCAATTTTACGCGATGTAACGAACTTGCCTTCTCTTCCTGCAAATGGACTGTTATTGACCAGGAATGTCATCTGCAGTGTAGGCTCGTCGATACGGAGGACAGGAAGAGCTTCCTGATGCTCAACAGGTGTAACGGTTTCCCCTACATTGATATCTTCCATTCCGGAAACGGCAATCAGGTCGCCTGCCTTCGCTTCCTGAATTTCCTGGCGCTTCAGCCCGAAGAAGCCAAAAATTTTGCTTACACGGAATTGTTTTACACTTCCATCAAGCTTCATGAGTGCAACCTGCTGGCCGACCTGCATGGTTCCGCGGAAAACACGGCCAATCCCGATTCTTCCGACATAGTCGTTATAGTCAAGAAGGGCAACCTGGAATTGAAGATGCTCTTCACTATTGTCAACTGGTGCAGGAATATGATCGACAATCGCATCATAAAGGGACTGCATGTTCTCATCCTGCTTTTCAGGATCTGTACTTGCTGTTCCATTGATGGCAGATGCATAAATAACAGGGAACTCAAGCTGTTCTTCATTGGCATCAAGCTCGATGAACAGGTCAAGGACTTCGTCAATGACTTCGGCAGGACGCGCAAAGTCACGGTCAATTTTGTTAACAACAACAATTGGCGTCAGATTCTGTTCAAGCGCTTTTTTCAATACAAAGCGCGTCTGCGGCATACAGCCTTCGTATGCGTCGACAACAAGCAGAACACCATCAACCATTTTCATGATACGCTCAACCTCGCCGCCAAAGTCAGCGTGGCCCGGAGTATCAAGGATATTGATTCTTGTATCTTTGTACTGGATGGCTGTATTTTTAGCCAGGATGGTAATTCCGCGCTCTCTTTCAAGGTCATTGGAATCCATCGCACGTTCTTCCACATGCTCATTAGTCCGGAAAGTTCCTGACTGTTTCAGCAGCTGGTCAACAAGTGTCGTTTTTCCGTGGTCAACGTGGGCAATAATCGCGATATTGCGAAGATCTTCTCTGATTTTCAAAAAATTCACTCCTAGCTATATTCTAAGCTAATTTATTTTAAAGCTTTATAAACAATCACAACTAAAACATTATACCATAATGACAGTGGTAAACTAAAAGTTTTTTGTGTAAAATAAATTTTAAAGAAAAGAACACATATCTACACTATACCTAAAGACTGGGCTTGATATACATTTTCCATGCTTCAATTCTGGACTTGCTTATGATTTTAAGTGAATCTTCAGGTGCCTGGTCCCGGTTAAACTTTAGGGAGGGGGATTTTTTTGAAAAACATTAAGTGGCCTTTATTATTCTTTGCCGTGGCAGCAGCAGCCTGCATCATGGGTGTCGGCATATCGATTGCCGAGAAAAGTATATTCGGGGTAATTGCCTGTATTGCAGCCCTTGTGCTTGTAATGGGCTTCGGATTTAAAACCAAGAAGAAAATGCGCGAAAACGGATTATTATAACTATAGAACCAGCGAAGAAGCCGGCCCATTGGGGGTCCGGCTTCTTTTTATAGTCTGTTGCTGTTCATGGCTGAAGAGGCTTCAGCAAAAGGAGGTGCTCTTTGCCTCCTTCATCTTTTTCGGATTTATACTGCTCAAAGCCGCTTTTCGAAAGAAACTCCAGCCAGCCGGATTCACTTGCTGGAACAGCGGCAAATACCGCCTTATTCTCTGCAGCCAATTCTTCCCCTAGTGTCAAGAGAATCCCGCAGCCAAGGCCTGTCCCTCTTCTGTCCGGATGAACAAGGATAGTCCCGAGCCAAGGCTTCCGGTTAGAAGGTGCCCTTCTTACATGGAAGGTAACACCCGCCCTTTCACCATCCTTCTCCCACACTCTCCATTCTCCATCAAGTTCTGAATACACCTCTATGTATTCCTCAATGCCCCTCCCCTGTGTCTCATGCACAAGCCATTCTCCTGAATGGTCAGCCAAATATTGAAAAAAAGCATAGTCTACTGCTGAAAGGCTCCTTGAGGTGATCTTACCAGCTGCCATTTTGCAAATAGTCCCTGAGGATCTTTTCATGCAGGCCAGGCTTGCAGATGAAAACTGAGCTTTGCTCTAACAGGTTCAGATCTTCCCCTTTCAGGGTAGTCGCTTTGCCTCCCAATTCGGTTATAAGGATATTCCCTCCAGCAAAGTCCCACGGGGCCAGTCTCAGTGATATATATGCATCGATGCGGCCTGTTGCAACATAAGCCATTTCAATAGCAGCAGATCCGTATGAACGGGTGCCTCTAACATCCCTGACAAGCGGGGCCAGCAGACTTGGGTCGATCCTTTTGTTTTCAGTGACCCAGGTAGCATTCAGCCCTATGATAGCATCCTGGACACTTGCTTCTTTCAGGCTCGGTATTTGCATATCGTCCAGATAGGCGCCTTTACCCTGGAAAGCATGATAAAGCTCATCATGGGCCACATCGTAAATAAGGCCGATCTTTCCAACCCCATCTTCATATATCCCGATCGATATGGCGAAATTCCTTTGCTGATGAACAAAATTCATTGTTCCATCAATTGGGTCGATAATCCAGACAACTCCATCCAGATCCTCTATTTTGTCCCCAAATCCTTCTTCGCCAAAAATGCGGTGTTCAGGATATGTTTCATTGATTTTGCTGATAAAAAACTGCTCGGTCGCCTGGTCGATGTCAGTCACAAGATCATTCCGGTTGGATTTCGTTTCAATAGTCAGCGTTTTTTGGAAAGAATCCTTAATCCGTCTTCCGGCTTCTTTTACCCATTCTTTTGCTTTTTCATCAATATGATCCCAGTTCGTCATTTCTCTTTCCTCCGTAAAGGCCGGGCTCCAGCTGCCAGCGCCCTGCGCCCGGCCATATATTAATGATAAGATTATCGGAAATGCAGGAACTTCTCAAGCATAGCGTCCCCCCGCCTCACTCTATTAAGCAATATCCTTCTTTTTTCCCTTCAGAAAAAATAATAAACGGACTCCAGCCATGTTACCGGGAGCCCGTTTTTATTTTCTATAGAAGTTTTCAACTGACCATTCTGACATTTTTTCTCCTTTTTAATGAACCTTTATATATATTTAAATAAATGCTAGAGCCTTTCTCTCACAGCGCTTTCAGCCTAACCAGCTCTTCACGTATCTTTTCGAGCTTTTGTTTTGTTCTTTTTTTGACATTCTCATTATTGTCGCCCATTGCTTCGAAAAGTGTCGCCAATTCATAATCCATTTCAAGCCTCAGTACGGCGGTTCTTTCCTTTTCACCGGCTTTTTTCTTTACAGAATTCATTAATTGTTTCATGATCTTGCACCCCTTCCGGTTTTGGTTGAATTTTCAGATATCTTTTTTTATTATAATATGAAGTCCTCAAAGCAGTTGCAACAAAATTGTGCTGATACCCATTGCCTGTAAATAAGAGGTCAGAAGCTGTTCATTTCCCCTTTTTCCTGCGCTGTGCTACAATGTTGCCAAAATCAGCAGGAGGTTATACATATGCCATTCAGCGGCTTTTCCAATGCAGACTTTGATGTTTTTAAAATAGATGGACTAGAAGAAAGAATGGATAGCTTGAAAGAAAATATCCGTCCAAAGCTTGAGGAGCTGGGCAGCTATTTTGCGCCGGGCTTATCAGCTCTTACTGGAGATGAAATGCATCCCCATGTTGCCAAGCATGCCAGAAGGACAATCAATCCGCCAAATGATACCTGGGTTGCCTTTGCGGCTAATCCAAGAGGATATAAAATGCTCCCCCATTTTCAGATCGGATTATGGGAAAGCCATGTGTTCATTTGGTTTGCCACCATTTACGAAGCACCCAATAAAAAGGAATTCGGGGCTGCATTAAAGAAAAACTTAAGCGAAATCTACAGCAGCATCCCCGGCAGCTATGTATGGTCAGGAGATCACACAAAGCCTGGCGCCGTTTCTCACAGTTCCCTTGATAAGTCAGAACTTGAGGCCATGTTCGACCGCCTCGAAAACGTTAAAAAGGCGGAAATCCTCTGCGGTGTCAACATACCGCGTGAAGAAGCCATCAAGCTCAGCGCTGAGGAATTCCTGCAGAAAGCTGATTCTGTATTTAAAAATCTATTACCCCTATACAAAATGGCATAAACGGGTCCAGACGCCCAAACTGCCAAAAGAACCTGCATCAGATCGATGCAGGTTCTTTTGTTTACTTCATTTTTACTTTGTCCCCGGCTTTTGCCTCTTTGGCTGCTTTTACGGAACGGTATGGCGAATACCCGCTCGTTTCTTCAAATTCGCTGCAGACTGTCTTTTCCTGGGCCTTGCCTGGTACAATTTCTTTAAAACGGCGGTACGAATCCATAAGGATTTCCCTGTCGACCCCTTTTTCATAAGCGGCTTCAACGCTCTCAAAGAACTTTATCACGTCTACAATTTCTTCTGTCGACCAATCCGGGTCGATTGGATATTGATATTCCAAAGATGTTCACTCCTCTTCAAGCATCTTAGCTGATTTTAACCAGTCCAAGAAAATTTTGCAATTCTTGTCCTAGTCTGCCCATGAGCGCCGGATATCTTCTGCTTCTTTAATAATCCTGCTGACCAGATCGCCAGCTGAAGGAATATCCTTAATCATGCCCATTACCTGCCCTGCCCAGGCAAATCCTTCAGTTTCAGAGCCGTCATGGATATAGCGCTTGTTTGCCTGCCCGCCTATATAATCCTTCAGTTCTTCATAACTGCCATTATTCTTTTCAATTTCCAATATTCTGTCTGCCCATGAGTTGGCAATGACCCTCGCAGGAGCCCCGAGCGAACGTTTAATGACAATGGTGTCATTTTCCGATCCCCCGACCAGTCTTTCTTTATACAGCTTTGAAGCATGCACACACTCTTCTGTAGCCACAAATCTTGTGCCCATTTCAATTCCTTCCGCACCAAGGCTCAAGGCAGCCATCAAGCCCCTGCCGTCGCCGATCCCGCCAGAGGCGATCACTGGAATCGACACAGCATCTGAAACCTGGGGAACAAGCACCATTGTCCCGGTATCTGTCCTTCCAAGATGCCCTCCCCCCTCCTGGCCGACAACCATCACAGCATCCGCGCCGAGTTCTTCTGCTTTAACAGCCTGCCTTCTTGCCGCCACAAGCACAAGCTTCCTGACATCAGTTCCCTTCAGCCTCTCAAAAATCGGAGCCGGATTCCCGCCCGTCATGGAAATGACCGGGACACCCTCCTGAAGCGCTGCTTCCAGGAACCCCTCGAATGGCCTGCCATGCTGCCCGATGGCAAAATTAACGCCAAAAGGCTTTTCCGTTATCGTTTTGACCTTTCTGATTTCCGTTTTGAGCTCCTCCGGCGAAGGCAGCGACATGGCTGTTATTTGTCCCAGTCCGCCTGCATTGGAAACCGCTCCTGCAAGCTCAGAGTACGCAAGATGCGCGAGGCCTCCTTGAATGATCGGGTACTGTATATCCAATAATTCCGTTACTCTAGTCTGCCATTTCATCTTTGTCTCCCCTTTTCCTTCTCAATTCTCCTTCAAATACTTCGGGACAGCAGCTGAAAATTCCTTTTTTAACAGGCGGGAAACCGGAAATCCACTGTATGGGCGCAGGGGCGAATAGTCAAGAGTATTTCATCGAATGCTACAGAAAAGGGATATATTCAGCCGCTCTGCAAATTTGCCTGCCAATGCCGGCTAGAATCGCTTTGCATCCATATGCTTTAATGCTATAATTCATTTGTTTTATAAGTATATTAACGACAATGATTAAAGAGGTGTGGGAATAGTTGCTACAATCTGAAACACCGTTATTCAGCGGTTTACTGGCACATGCAAAAAAGAACCCTATTCAATTTCATATACCCGGACATAAAAAAGGGGCGGGAATTGACCCGGAGTTCCGTGAATTTATCGGAGATAATGCCCTGTCAATCGATTTGATTAACATCGGCCCCCTTGATGATCTCCATCAGCCGAAAGGAATCATCAAACAGGCGCAGGACCTGGCTGCAGAAGCATTTGGTGCAGATCATACATTCTTTTCAGTTCAGGGAACCAGCGGAGCAATCATGACGATGGTCATGGCAGTCTGCGGGCCTGGGGACAAAATTATCGTACCAAGAAATGTTCATAAATCTGTGATGTCAGCCATTGTCTTCTCAGGTGCGACCCCTATTTTCATTCACCCGGAGGTTGATGAAAAGCTCGGAATTTCACATGGAATCACTACAGATTCAGTGGAGAAGGCACTTAGCCAGCATCCCGACGCTAAAGGTGTGCTGGTTATCAATCCTACCTATTTTGGAATATCAGCAAACCTGAAGGAGATTGTTGAGATCGCTCATTCCTATGAGGTGCCTGTCCTTGTGGATGAAGCACATGGTGTTCATATTCATTTCCATGAAGACCTGCCGATGTCTGCGATGCAGGCTGGCGCCGATATGGCCGCTACCAGTGTCCATAAACTGGGCGGATCAATGACGCAAAGTTCAATCCTGAATGTTAAAGGAAATCTTGTTTCCCCTAAGCGCGTTCAGTCGATCCTAAGCATGCTGACAACGACCTCTACCTCCTATCTGCTGCTTGCGTCTCTTGATGTTGCAAGAAGAAGACTTGCTACAGAGGGGAAAGAGCTGATTGAGCGGACAATAGACCTGGCACAGTATATGAGGAAAGAAATCAATGAGGTTGACCGCCTCTACTGTGTCGGTGACGAGATTCTTGAAACCAAGGCGGCTTATGATTATGATCCGACCAAATTGATTATCTCTGTGAAAGAGTTAAATGTAACAGGATATGATGTAGAAAAATGGCTCCGCGAGAAGTTTAATATCGAGGTCGAACTATCAGATTTATATAATATCCTCTGCATCATTACTCCAGGAGATACCAAACAAGAGGCAGATGCCCTGCTTGCGGCACTCAGGGAATTATCTGCGGGCGGCCTTCAAGAAACTGAACACAAGGATGCAAAAGTGATGCTGCCTAATATACCGGTGCTTTCGTTAACGCCACGGGATGCTTTTTATGCAGAAACTGAGCTTGTCCCTTTTGACGAATCTGAAGGGCGCATCATTGCAGAATTCATCATGGTCTACCCTCCAGGAATCCCAATCTTCATTCCAGGGGAAATCATCACGAAGGATAATCTTGTCTATATTAAAACAAATATGGAGGCAGGACTGCCTGTCCAGGGACCTGAGGACTACGATTTCAAATTCCTGCGTGTGATTAAAGAGCATAAAGCGATCAGGTAAGAATATGGAACAAAAGCGCAAGCGCCTTGATCCACCCCTTAAGGAACGCAGACTAAAAACGCCACGTCCTGCTGCAACGTCTGCATGACCCCCATCCTGGGGGGCCTCAAGACGAACCTCCCGGAAAGGCGTTCTTTGCCTTTTTGGGAGGTTTGGCTTGTGACCTCGGCGCAGCTGCTGGACGTGGATCAAGAATTGATAATAATCCACAAGGATTACTAATTATAAATTCCTAAACAGTAAAAAAGAAAGCATGCAATTTTTGCATGCTTTCTTCTATAAAATCATTTTTAATGCTGATTCTAATTGCTTTTCTCTTTTTGTCCGCCTTTTCTGCAATTGCATTTCGCATACAGAACCGTTACCTTTTCATCTTCAAAGTGATCGATTGTTGAATTGCAATCCTGACATACTATTGTGCCCATCTGTTCAATCCCCTTTTCGCTGAATTTGGTTTTGAAAGCGTTTTATTTATTCTAAATCTATAATATTATAACATTATTAAAATATCAAGCCTAAATTGTATGACACATTTTGCGGGTTATCATTTATTTTTCATTCTTTTTTTCCAGGGAGGAAGGATCATTCTCTTTTAAAAACTTCTATAAGGTTACAGCAGCCCGCAAGAATGGTAAAATTAAATCTAAATATTCTGTTTCTAAAGGAGGTTTCTTCATGTCGAGCAGCGCTTACATAAAACTGGTCAAAACATCAAGCCAGGAAACGATTACAATTCAGGAGGTAAAAGATTTACTGGAATATTATAAAGCTATAACCGCAAAAACCGGCGATCAGGTTGATTGGGGTTACAGCAAAGCAGCCTTTCCTTATGAAATAAAGGAATATACACAAGGAGACGGAAAACGGCTTTGGCTGCAATCTTTGGATGACCGTTATAATACGATACTGATAGGAGTAGGAACAGAAATGATACAAGATGCTGACAGCACAGAGCGGATCCAATCCTATATACAGCTTACCCTGCCGGAAAATGCAGCAATGGGCGACAAAAGCAAAGCGAATGAATTCTGTAAATTTTTAGCTAAGAAACTCCAGGCTGAACTGCAGCTGTTCAACGGAAGAATTATGTACTTTAACGGGCGAAAATAATAAGGTATGATAATATAGATTCGTTGAAATAAGTTTCAGGTATTAAGGAGTTGTCAGCTTGAAGAAAAGAGTCCTAATCATCATAATAGTCAGTCTGGCTTTTACACTGGTGTCCCCTTTCATCTTTGACGCAAGGCTGGAAGACAAGCCGGATTCATTAACACAGAATCTTCTATTCGGGGGCCCTTTCCCTTTTGCCGAGCAGACCAGCTATCTGCCAGAGCAGGAGGATGCATATCCGGTGGTTATACAATTTGAATCTCCCCTGGAAAAAGAAACGAATTACAAGCTTACGCCCCTCGTGTTGACAGAGCTGAGCTATTTTCTTTTCTTTTTCGCAGTCACAACTATAATAGCTAGATTATTTAAAGGGAATGTTAGAAGGTAAGAAGAAAGAGCGGCACTCGATGCCGCTCTTTTTCTGGTTTATAAAGCTGTTTGGATCCTGTCAGGATCCACAATTTCATACCCTTTTGCCTGAAGGCCCTTTACAATCCCCTCCAGTGCTGCATTCGTCCAATCTCTGTCATGCATAAGCAGATTGGCTCCGTCGGTCAGATATGGGGAATTGACCATAATGTCCGTCAAGGCCTCTTTGTTTTGATAGTCCTTTTCCCAATCGTATCCATATGTCCAGTTCATGAGCTCCATTCCTTCCGCTGCAGCAGCCTCCCTGCTTGCATCGGTATTGATCCCAAAAGGAGCCCTGAAAAATCGAGGCTTTTCCCCGATGATTTCTTCTACACGTTTATTTAATTTCAATACCTCTTCCTTTTGCTGTGCCGGGGTAATTTCCTTTAGATTACTGTGGCTGTATGTATGGTTCCCGATTGGAAAACCCAGATTATGTATCTCTTTCAATTTTTCTTCTTCCTCCGGGGTATCCAGAAAATGCCCGTTAACGAAAAATATGGCGCTGACACCCAGCTGATGCAATGTTTTAGCCATCTCTACGGCATGTTTATCAGGCGCATCATCAATGGTAAGGAGGACCACTTTTTTGTTCGCATCTGCCAGCGGCTCAATAGTCCAATTATTTTCATTAATGCGGTATAAAGGCTCTTTATCCTCCGTTTCAGCCGGCTGTTCCTCCTTGGATCCGGTCTCCTCTATATCAGAACCGCTTGCCTCTCCGCTTTCAACGGCTTCTTCCGCATCGCTGCTTCCCTGCTCTTTAGCCGTTTCCACGGCATTTTTCGTCTCTTCTCCCTTATCTTTGCCTGCTTCTCCGCCTGCACCGCACGCAGAAAGCAGCATGGCAGACAGCACCAAGGCGGCAGTTTTTTTATACATCATTACCCCTCCAATAAGCGTTATGCTTTTTATTATACTTATAAAATGTTAGTATAGAAAATGGTTTGTAACTGGTAGAGACAATCGAAATAACTCCCCCTTTTTATCCGTAATGTATTTCTATCTGCTGTTTTCCCTAAACCACTGTTTCCACACCATACTATTTTCTAAACATAAAACTGCAGCCTATTTATCAGCAATGGCTGAGCCTGCACATATGTACGATTTGATTTGGAGGGATTGGATGAAGAAACTGACACCAGTTTTTTGGGTATCAGTTATCGTAACTGTATTATTTATTATCTGGGGGCTTATTCCAAAAAGGATATTGCCCAATGCAAATTTAGACGTTGTTACACAAAATGTTCAAGGATTCATCCTTGAGAAATTTGGCTGGTTTTATATGCTGTCAGCCTCGATCTTTTTAATTTTTGCTATTGTACTTATTTTCACAAAGTATGGAAACATTCGTTTAGGGAAAGATAATGAGCAGCCCGAATTCGGTTATTTAACCTGGTTTGCGATGCTGTTCAGTGCAGGAATGGGGATAGGCCTTGTATTCTGGGGAGCTGCAGAGCCTATGTATCATTATTTCGATCCGCCATTCGGCGACGGAGAAACGCCGGATTCTGCCAGAACAGCCATGAGATATTCCTTTTTCCACTGGGGACTCCACCCTTGGGCCATCTATGCAGTGATAGCCCTTGCTTTGGCTTACTTTCAGTTCAGGAAAGGGGCTCCAGGGGTCATCAGCTCCATTCTCCGTCCCATCTTAGGGGACAAAGTTGACGGAATGCTTGGTGTACTAATCAATTTCATCGCAGTATTTGCAACTGTCTTCGGTGTAGCCACTTCACTGGGACTGGGTGCCATTCAAATAAGCGGCGGCCTGTCACATGTGTTCAGCGGCGTCAGCAACGGCATCGGGACACAGATGATCATTATAGCCGCTGTCACGGTTTTATTTATGCTTTCGGCCCAGACAGGGCTTAATAAAGGCATTAAATACTTGAGCAATCTTAATATCATCCTGGCCATTCTTCTGCTGCTATTCATGCTGTTTGTAGGGCCTACCAATTTTATTATGGATCTATTCACCACTACTATCGGTTCTTACTTGCAGAACCTGCCATCCATGAGCTTCAGGCTCAGCCCGTTTGATCAGGAACTGACATGGTTCCAGGATTGGACCATTTTCTATTGGGCCTGGTGGATTGCATGGGCTCCATTTGTGGGAACCTTCATTGCACGGATTTCAAAAGGCAGGACCATCAGGGAGTTTGTCATCGGTGTCCTTGCTGTACCAACATTATTCGGTGCGCTTTGGTTTTCAGTATTTGGAGGAACCGGTATTTTCCTCGAATTCTTTGAAAATACGCCAATCATGGATACGATGACCGAGAATGGCATGGAGATCGCTTTATTTGCTGTCTTTGAGCACTTCCCGTTATCAATGGTGCTGTCCTTGCTTGCCATCTTCCTTATCAGCACCTTCTTCATCACTTCAGCGGACTCGGCAACCTTCGTGCTTGGCATGCAAACGACGAACGGAAGCCTGAACCCGCCAAATAAAGTTAAATTTGTATGGGGCATTATCCAATCTGCTTCTGCAGCCATACTTCTGTGGACAGGCGGCCTTGAAGCATTGCAGCGTGCGTCTATTATTGCCGCCCTGCCATTTACAGTTATTATGCTCCTGATTGTAGTTTCACTGATGAAAGCCTTAAAAGAAGAAAATGTGAGCGATACAAAAGAAAAACAGCAAAAATCTGCATAATAGAAAAGCTTCGGGATGATTTATCCCGAAGCTTTTTTGGTTGGTGTATTTTTATTTTTATATAGCATTGTTATCCTGCTGCGTTTGTGATTTTTTCAAAAGTGAGGCTACAGGTGATCTGCTGGGACCGCTATTTTCCTATTTCCTAAGAATAGTGATTCTAGCTCACCCGACTGGAACCGCTATTTTTTCTATTTCCTAAGAATAGTGGTTCTAGCTCAACTGGCTGGGACCGCTATTTTTTCTTTTCCCAATAATAGTGGTTCTAGCTCAACTGGCTGGGACCGCTATCCCTTCTTTTCCCGAGAATAGTGGTTCTAGCTCAACTGGCTGGGACCGCTATTTTTTCTTTTTTCCTAAGAATAGTGGTCCTAGCTGCCCATGCTGCCATCACCTTATATCTTCAAATGGCCTAGAAAGGAAAGTCTGCAGGCTGCCTTATAAATTCCGTTCAACTACCACCAGGTACTCTCAATAATGAATAAATGCCAGAGCCGCCTGAAAGGAACCATACAGCCCCAAAGACAGCATAGTGACCATAAAAGTTCTCTTCGGTGATTTTATGATGAAATTACCCAAAATAACAGCAAGATAGAAAAATACAAAAAACATGAGAACATTATAAACTGGATGGTCATGCTTAGAAAGCCACTCCAAAAAAGTATAGCCGCTCCATATAATCAGCTGGATCATGATCACCGAATAAGTCTTCATATAAACACCGCCAATTGCAATATATATTCCCTTCATATGTTTGCTTGTAATCCAGGCTTATATGTATTATATGTACCACTCCGGCCGGGTATTTTTCAATTTTGTAACAATTGGGTGACAAGCGGAGATATTACTATTTATTATGTTAAAATATGGGCTATTATGACGAAATTATTTACAGCTTTTAACACATTAAGAGAAGAAAAGGTGAGCATAAATGAAGAGTTTCCGTTTTTTGCTGTTAGCTTCTTTTATGATATTGACCGTTTCCTGCAGCAAGACGAAAGCTGCTGATGATTTAATGCTTGATAGCTCGCAAAAGCAGGTGATTTTCTTTACAGATGAATCTGACTATCAAAATGAAGCACCATATTATGATGCAATCATAGAATTGAAAAAGGAATTTCCGGATGAAATGAAGAAAATGAAAGTCATAACGGCTGCCAAGGCGAAAAAGTATTATAGTACATTCGAACTTAAAGGATGCCCGGCCATTTTAGTTTTGCACCAGAACAGGATTACAGCAAAAGTGAATGGCGATGCATCAAAAGACAAAATCATTGAACCGCTGTCTAAAGCACTTAGGACCGGCACATAAAAAAGACCTTCCCTCTTTTGTGAGGAAAGGTCTTTCTCTTTATAAGTCCTGCATGCAGTCACAAATTATTTAATGATGTGAATTGGGCTTCCAAGTGCAACTTCAGCTGCTTCCATAGTGATCTCGCCAAGTGTTGGGTGAGCATGGATAGTCATAGCCAAGTCTTCAGCAGTCATGCCTGCTTCAATGGCAAGGCCAAGTTCAGCAATCATGTCAGATGCATTTGCACCAGCAATTTGCGCACCGATGACAAGGTCATCTTCTTTGCGTGTGATCAGCTTCACGAAACCGTCAGTGCTGTTTAAAGCAAGGGCACGGCCATTTGCTGCAAATGGGAATTTGGCAGCATTGACTGCAATTCCTTCTTCTTTAGCCTGCTGCTCAGTGTAACCCACTGAAGCCAGTTCAGGATCAGAGAATACAACCGCAGGGATTCCAAGATAGTCGATCTCAGAATTGTGGCCAGCGATTGCTTCAGCTGCGATTTTACCTTCATAAGAAGCTTTGTGAGCCAATGGAGGTCCTTCAACAATGTCACCGATAGCATAGATGTTGCTTACGCTTGTACGGCACTGCTTGTCGATCTTGATGATGCCGCGGTCTGACATTTCAACGCCGGCCTGCTCAAGGCCAAGCTCGTCAGTATTTGGACGGCGTCCAACCATAACGAAGACATAATCAGCTTCAACAGATTTTTCTTCGCCTTTTACTTCATACTTGACTGTTACACCGCTGTCAGTTTCTTCAACACCTTTTGCAAGTGCATTAGTGATGATGTTAGCGCCTTTTTTCTTCAGGTTCTTTTTAACCAATGAAGACATTTGCTTTTCAAATCCGTTCAGGATCTCATCAGTTCCTTCAAGGATGGTCACTTCAGTACCGAAGTTAGCGTAAGCTCCGCCAAGCTCGGTTCCGATGTAGCCGCCGCCGATGACAACGATCTTCTCAGGAACTTCTTCAAGAGCCAGTGCGCCTGTTGAATCAAGCACGCGCTTTGAATATTTGAATGCAGGCAGTTCGATTGGGCGTGAACCTGTCGCAACGATTGCATTCTTGAAAGTGTAAGTCTGGGAAGACTTCTCATCCATTACTTTCAGAGTATTTGCATCAACGAAGAAAGCTTCTCCGCGTGCGATCTCTACCTTGTTTCCTTTAAGAAGGCCTTCAACACCGCCAGTAAGCTTCTTGACAACTCCGGCTTTCCATTCCTGTACCTTTGTGAAATCTACTTTCACATTTTCCGCTGAAATGCCCATTTCTTCTGAATGCTTAGCATGTTCATAGCGGTGTCCAGCTGAAATCAAAGCCTTTGAAGGGATACAGCCGACATTCAGGCAGACGCCTCCAAGAGTTCCTCTTTCAACGATTGTTACTTTTTGTCCAAGCTGTGCTGCGCGGATAGCGGCAACATAGCCTCCAGGACCTGCACCGATTACTATAGTATCTGTTTCAATAGGGAAATCTCCAACTACCATTTAATTACGCCTCCATTAACAATAGTTCTGGATCGTTGAGTAAACGCTTGATGTGGTTTAATGCATTTTGTGCTGTTGCGCCATCGATGATTCTGTGGTCAAAGCTTAAAGAAAGTGCAAGAACTGGTGCTGCAACGATTTCTCCATCTTTCACTACAGGCTTTTCAGCGATGCGGCCAATTCCCAGGATCGCTACTTCAGGATGATTGATGACAGGTGTAAACCATTGTCCGCCCGCAGAGCCGATATTGGTAATTGTGCAAGAAGCGCCTTTCATTTCATCCGCAGCAAGCTTGCCGTCACGGGCCTTGGTTGCCAGGCTGTTGATTTCATCAGAGATAGCAAATGTAGATTTGCGGTCAGCATCCTTCACGACAGGAACAAGCAGGCCTTTCTCTGTATCAGCAGCAATTCCAATGTTGTAGTAATGCTTGTGGATGATTTCGCCAGCAGCATCGTCAATTGACGTGTTGAGCGCCGGGAATTCACGCAATGCACTAGTCAATGCCTTTACCACATAAGGCAGGAATGTAAGCTTGATGCCTTTGTTTGCTGCAACTTCCTTGAATTTCTTACGGTGTGCTACCAGTTTTGTTACATCGATTTCATCCATTAATGTAACATGCGGTGCAGTCTGCTTGGAGTTAACCATAGCTTTTGCAATCGCTTTGCGGATTCCGCTCATTTTCTCGCGGGTTTCCGGATATTGGCCTTGAGGAGCTGCTGCTGCCGCTGGTGCTGCTGCTTCTTCCTTAGCTGCCTCTGCCTGTGGTGCTTCCTGAGCAGGAGCTTGAGAGCCTCCGTTCAAGAATGATTCAATATCTTCCTTCAGCACACGTCCGTTTTTACCGCTGCCTGCTACCTGGCGGATATCAACGCCTTTGTCGCGTGCAAACTTGCGCACTGATGGCATAGCGATAATTCTGCGGTCAGGATCAACATCGGGCTGGGAAATAACTGTGCCTTTACCGGCGTCTTCCTGTCCAGGAGCTTCTTCCTTCTTCACATCCTGGCCAGCTTCCATTGTTGATTGAACCTGTGCTTCCGTTTTTTCTGCCGGCGCTTCATCACCGTGTTCACCTTTAAATTGTAAATCCTCATACCCCGGTGCGTCAAAAGATACGAGCACTTGTCCAACAGTAGCAACTGTTCCTTCGCTGATGTGGACCTCTTCAACAGTCCCTTCAACTGGGGATGGAATTTCTACTACTGATTTATCGTTTTGCACTTCGCACAATACGTCATCTTCTTGAACTTTATCGCCTGGTTTAATAAACCATTTTACGATTTCACCTTCGTGGATACCTTCACCGATATCAGGTAATCTGAATTGGAATGACAATGGGTTCACCTTCCTGTTAGTAAATTGAGTGATGATGCAGGAAAGGGAGAAAAAACTTCCCTCTCCCATTAAAAAATTGATCTATTAGAAAGTAAGTACTTTTTTAGCTGTTTCCAGTACATCTTTGTAGTTTGGCAGCCAGATTGTTTCTGCTTGAGAGAAAGCATAGACAGTATCAGGTGCTGCTACGCGGAGAACTGGAGCTTCCAGGCTGAGAATCGCTCTTTCATTGATTTCAGCAACAACCTGAGCAGCTACGCCTGCCTGCTTCTGTGCTTCCTGGACCACAATGGCACGGCCTGTTTTCTCTACAGAGGCAATGATTGTTTCAAGGTCCAGCGGTGCGATTGTACGAAGGTCTACTACTTCTACTGAATAGCCTTCTTTTTCAAGTTCTTCTGCTGCTTTTAATGATTCATGAACCATTGCTCCGTATGTGATGATGGAAAGGTCTGAACCTTCACGCTTCACATCAGCCTTGCCAAGAGGAATTGTGTATTCTTCTTCAGGCACCTCTTCACGGAATGCACGGTATAGCTTAAGATGCTCAAGGAAAATAACCGGATCGTTGTCACGGATAGATGAAATCAGAAGTCCTTTTGCATCGTAAGGAGTTGAAGGCACAACCACCTTTAGACCTGGTGATTGAGTCATCAGCCCTTCAAGGCTGTCAGAGTGAAGTTCCGGAGTATGCACTCCGCCCCCGAAAGGAGAACGCACAGTGACAGGAGAATGGTATCTGCCGCCTGAACGGTAGCGCATACGCGCCATTTGGCCGGCGATTGAGTCCATTACTTCGAACACAAATCCGAAGAATTGGATTTCCGGCACTGGACGGAAGCCCTGAAGGCCAAGACCAATTGCTAAACCGCCAATTCCAGATTCAGCAAGTGGAGTATCGAATACGCGGTCTTCGCCGAACTCTTTCTGAAGACCTTCCGTAGCACGGAATACACCGCCGTTAACGCCTACGTCTTCACCGAACACAAGTACGTTCGGATCATTGCGCATTTCTGTGCGCAACGCATCGGTGATTGCCTGGATCATTGTCATTTGCGCCATCGCTTACTTCGACTCCTTTGCTTGGTAAATTTCATATTGTTCTTTAAGGTTACGAGGCATTTCTTCATACATGTTCTCCATGAAGTCTGTTACTTTCTGCTTCGGATAACCGTCAGCTTTCTTGATTGCTTCTTTGATATCTTCTTTAGCCTGGTCGATTACTTCATTTTCCTTTTCTTCGTTCCAGATGCCCTTGTTTTCAAGGAATTTGCGGAAACGGACTAAAGGATCCTTCTTTTCCCATTCGTTGTCAAGGTCCGTTGTACGGTAGCGAGTCGGATCATCGCCAGCCATAGTATGCGGGCCATAGCGGTATGTCATCGTTTCAATCAGAGTCGGGCCTTCGCCGTTTACTGCACGTTTGCGGGCATCGCTGACTGCTGCATATACAGCAAGGGGATCCATTCCGTCTACCTGAACTCCAGGGATACCTGCTGCGACTGCTTTTTGAGCTACAGTCTTAGCCGCTGATTGCTTTTCTACCGGAGTGGAAATCGCAAAGCGGTTGTTTTGAACAACAAAGATCGCTGGAGCCTTAAATGCCCCTGCAAAGTTAAGACCTTCGTAGAAATCACCTTGTGAAGCTCCGCCGTCGCCAGTGTATGTAATAGCTACTGAACCGGCACCGCGCTTCTTCATCCCAAGAGCCACACCTGCAGCCTGGATGATCTGAGCGCCGATGATGATTTGAGGTGAAATTGTATTCACACCTTCAGGCATCTGGTTGCCGTGGAAATGTCCGCGTGAGAACAAGAATGCCTGATACAGCGGCAGGCCGTGCCAGATCATTTGAGGAACATCGCGGTATCCCGGAAGGATGAAGTCTTCCTTCTCAAGAGCAAACTGTGAAGCAAGCTGTGAAGCTTCCTGTCCTGCTGTCGGCGCATAGAATCCAAGGCGCCCCTGTCTGTTTAGAGAGATGGAACGCTGATCAAGAATACGAGTGTATACCATGCGGCGCATCAATTCCTGAAGCTGCTCATCGCTTAATTCAGGCATTGCCGCTTCATTTACGACTTCGCCTTCTTCATTCAATATTTGAAACATTTCAAACTGCTCTTCTACCGCCTCAAGTGCTTTAGTAGCATCCAATTGTGCTTTCTTCGTTTTAGAAGCCATCTTTGTCACCCTTTCCTTTCATTAAAAAGACATTATTTTAAGAGATAAATACACAAAGCTTAGAATACCCAAAATGAATTCATCTTAGAAATCTGCTTTTGTTTTTTCCCTATTAAATTTAGCCGTACATGCAAAAAAACTGTCCGGCTCATCCTTTGACAGCTGCAAAACATAGTTTTACTTAGTTTTCCACAGATGCCTCCGGAAAAAACGTCTATTCTGATATTTCTTTACAATCATTTTCTGTATCATTGAATTATATATGTCTCACTGATACAAGCAATGAAATCACCTTACTCATTTTATTATAAGAAATCCGTTACAGTCAATTATTTAAACCTATTTTTCAAAAATTATTTCGAGTATTTTAAAAAACTGTATTAATAAGTCCTTATTAACTGTACTATAAAAAAGCAGCTTTTTAACAGGATGTGTTATAACAAGAGAAGAATTATTTAGGAAGAATTATTTCAAAAAAATACTTTGTGTCCAGCACAAAAAGTCTTTCGGCATCATCTGACCGAAAGACTTCTCGAATATTCCCCTTTTAACAGGCGTTGCCTCTATGCTTATGTTTACTCAGCAGCAACCTCTACACCAGCCTGCTTATAGAAGGATAATTTTATTTCATTATATTTTTTTGTCAGCTCATTAAATTCTTTATTATGGACCGTCAGCTGCTCATAGGATTGATTGATTTTTTCAATCTGGGCTTCCAGCTGCTCCATTGTCAGGTCTTCCTTCTTGAACAGCGAATACAGCTCTTTGTCCAGTTCAAGGCCCTTCTTATATTCACTGTATAGTTCATCATGGACGCTGTAACGGTCCATCATCACTTTGTACAGTTCCTCAGCACTTTCTTTTGCTTCCTTATCTTCAATGTCAGGGATGATATCCTCAAGAGGTGCAAATTCTTCTTTGGAGGATTCAATGCTCTCCTGCTCTTTATTCATAAGCTCTTCCCTCTTCCCCACGGCTTCAAGGGCTTCATCTGACAGCTTTTTAATTTGGTCAAATTCCTTCATGCCCAGCGCAATGATCTGATCATAAAGTTCTTTTTCCTGCTTTTCCAGTTTAACAAGCGGGTCCTGCTGCTTTTCAAACCCGTCTTCTGCTTCTGCAGTTTTCTCCAGAAGGCTGTAGGCTTTTTCACCTGGTGTCTCCTTGTTCATGCATCCCCCGAGCACAAACAAACTTAAAAATAATACAGCCAGTACTTTTTTCTTTCTGATAACGGACATCATTAAACCCCCTAAGTGGAAAATAGCTGCTGCATATAAGCTGCATATAGGTGTGGTCCAAGATTCTTCATTAATTTTATGAAAAAGCTTGTCCAACCATTTAATTAGAATTCAGCAGGATAATGCCATAAAGATACATATTCTTCATTCTTTTCATTTATGACTGGGCAGCGGCCTACACCATTTTTTCCTTCTTTCATAGGCTATAGTAAATCGTCCATAAAACTTATAAATATGTAGGGGACGATACTTTATTTCAGGGAGGTTATCCTTATGTATGGTTATGGTGGATACGGTTACGGCTGCGGCTACCCTGTAGGCGGAGCTGGCTACGGAAGAGGATTTGCTTTAATTGTCGTTCTCTTCATTCTTCTTATTATTGTAGGCTGTTCCTGCTGGAAATTCTAATACAAGCCGAAAAGGTGCTTCGACAGAGCACCTTTTCTTTATTAACTTTTTTCTTTATGTCTGTTAGACTATTGACGTACATACAGCTCCCTGAACTTTAATCAATTACCCGCCAGCACAGCAGTTAAAACATATTATAATAAATTTCTGCCGAAAAAGGCATGCACAGGAGTGGATTTTTAATGATAACAGTGGCGGATATTATCCGGGATGGCCACCCATCCCTCAGAAAAACGGCTGAAGAGGTGCCTATGCCCCCTTCTGCCGAAGATAAACAGACTCTTGCCGAAATGATGGAATATGTAAGAAACAGCCAAAATCCTGCCCTGGCTGAAAAGTATGGGCTGAGGCCTGGAATTGGGCTTGCCGCCCCGCAGATTGACTGCCTGAAGAGAATGATTGCAGTCCATGTGACTGATACAGATGGGAAACTGTACAGCTTTGCACTTTTCAACCCGAAAATCGTCAGCCATTCGGTCGAGAAAGCCTTTTTAACGTCCGGAGAAGGATGTCTCTCAGTCGATGAGCCTTTTCCCGGGTTTGTTCCGCGCTATGCAAGAATTACCCTCAAAGCCTTTGATATAGACGGCAGAGAAGTGAAACTAAGGCTGAGAGGCCTACCGGCAATCGTTTTTCAGCATGAAATCGATCATCTGAACGGAGTCATGTTCTATGACCATATCAATAAGGAAAACCCGTTTGAAATAATGAAGGATGCCCTCCCGATTGAAAGGTAATCCTAAAAGGAGAAGCAGGCCCCTTTGCCTGCTTCTTTTTTCTTATATCAAACCAAGCTTTTTCAAACCGTTCCAGATTCCGTCTTCCCCGACATCTGAGGTGATATGGTCCGCATGGCGCTTCACTTCTTCTTCAGCATTGCCCATGGCAACCCCCGTGCCGACGGCCTGGAGCATTTCAATGTCATTCAAGCCATCTCCGAATGCATACACATCCTCAATTGCAAAGCCGAGACGGCTGATCATTTTCTTTATGCCCTCCGCTTTTGAGCCCCCGGCAGGAAGGACATCGACGGAATGGGGATGCCATCTGATGAAATGGAATTTCCCGTATCCTTCGCGATACTCCTGTTCGAGACTGTCATCCATAAAAATAAGGGACTGGTAGATTTCCCGCCCATTATAAAAGCTTTCATCTTTCTCAGGATGCGGGAACTTAAGTGTGCCAAGGCTTTCCTCAATATGGGGATGGTGCGGCACACTTGATTTCATGGTTGATTCGTTCATAAAAACGAGCGGATGCCCATTCCTTTTTCCATGTTCTAAAAGCCTTTCCAGCTCTTTTGTGTCCAAAGGATTGGCATAGATCGGTTCATTCTCGAACACCACGTACTGGCCATTAAAGCTGACATAAGAATCAATGCCCAGCTCTTCCCGGAGACTTTCATACATGAAAGGAGCACGGCCGGTCGCGATTGCCGTAAATACCCCCTTTTCCTGAAGGAGCCTGATTGCTTCCTTCGTTTTTACCGGAAGGTTTTTGCCGTGGTCCAGCAGTGTTCCATCAATATCAAAAAAAACAATTTTCTTCATTTTTTACTTCCTTTCCATTTGCACGGACTGCATTCTTAAGCAGCCAGATCTTGTTTCTTTTCCCTCTTGACTTTATAGGAGGAAATATATATTCCCAGAAAGATGACAGCCAGGCCAACAGCCATCCCTGGCTTAATATGCTCGCCAAGGAGAAAGTACCCCCATGCGATTGCCGATACGGGGACGATATAGGTGACGAGGGAGGCAAACTCCGGGCTTCCCTTCTGTACAAGGAAATAGTATAGCAGATAGGCTGCGCCCGAGCCCAGGGCGCCGAGTATAACTAGAGAACCGAGTCTTTCCGGCGCAAAAAGAAGCGGGATGCTGGAAGGAGATGCAATCCCGGTATACAGGCCGCTTGCCAGGGCGGCTGATGTAAGCGTAAAAAGGGAAATCTGAAGGACGGAAACACCTTCGAGATACTTTTTGGACAGATGGGTCCCTAATCCATAGCAGAATGCTGCCATAGACATGAATACGATTCCTGCGGTATTCCCCTCTGCCAAATCCCCGGTCCGGAAACCGCTGAGAATAAAAATACCGAAGAATCCGATCATAATACCGGCCCACTGGCTTTTTCGGAGCTTTGAACCGAAGAAAAGCCACCCAATGATGATCGTCCAGATCGGTGTAGTGGCATTAATGACAGAGGCCATACTCGATGAAATGGCCGTCTCGCTTTTAGAAATAAAATACCAGGGAAGTGCATTATTGATGAGCCCGACCAGGATCAGCAACCTGAAAGGCAGGCGTTTCCACTGAATCTTTTCTCTTTTAATAAAGCTGATCCCCCACAATGCTGCTGCACCAAATAGGCATCTGCCGAAGACAACCGCCTCAGGGCCCAGATCATGGAGCAGAATTTTAATAAAAAGGAATGATGTGCCCCAAATCAGACTTAGAGCGATCAGCGCACTATAAAGCTTACCCATTTTTCCACTCTTCTTTCCAAGATAACTTTCACTCTGTTAAAAGCTAACCCTTGAAATGCTAAATGTCAATCCAGCATATTTAACATTATTCCATCATTATCCATGAGATTTTTGGCCTTTTCATCATATAATAGAAGAAAAGGCGGCTTTCTTAATGCCCCCCCAAAAAAACGGTTGTGTTCAGCAGCAGTAATTGTAATCCTTTACATTGGACAAGGTTGGGTTAAAATAGGAAGTAAGGAGATGATCCACTATGTTAAAGAAGCTGCGCAAAAAGCTCCTGAAACAGTGGAAAGACATGCTTCGCAAAAAATCGATCGCATAACCCCAGAGCCCTTCAAACTTGCGAAGGGCTCCTTCTTTAAGGTAAATTGTATAAAGGTTACATAGAAATGCGGAAGTGGCTTGCCCAGAGCCGACAAGCATAAGACGCGCAAGAATAAAAGGCGTTCTTTGCCTTTAATTCTTGGGTGGCTTATGACTCGAGGCTCTAGCCACTGGAGCTGGACAATGGGAAATGCGGAAAAGCCTTGGTCGCAAAGGAATGCAGACTAAGAACGCCACGTCCTGTGGTAACGTCTGCATGACCCACATCCTGTGGGCCCAGCATAAGACGCCGCAGAATAAAAGGCTTTCTTTGCCTTTAATTCTGGCGTGGCTTATGACTCGAGGCTCTAGCCGCCGGAGCCGGACAATGAAAATGCGGAAAAGCCTCTCCACGGACCTCTGAAGATAACACGCCAGGGCGGTGGACAGTGTAAATCAACAAACTGAAAATTCCTTTTTGGGGCGTTCGTTATCCCCCGGAAATATAAGGAAAAACTGTGCTTTATGTTCTTTTAAAAGAAAAAACATGAAAAACATGTTATTTTTTTATATAATAGAAAAAGTTATATCGGATTAAGGAGCGATTTATGATGATTTTTAAAGTTTATTACCAGGAATCCATTAAAGAAGTCCCAGTGAGGGAAAAAACGAAAACCGTTTATGTTGATGGAGATTCCCCGAAAGATGTACGTACGAAGCTGGCGGACAAACACTATAACATTGAACTCGTAGTCCCTGTTGAAGGCGATTACCTGGAATATGAAAAAAGAAACGAAGACTTTAAAGTATTGGAGATCTGATAATTTATGAAATTTGTCAAGAACGATCAAACAGCTGTATTTGCCCTTGGAGGACTTGGGGAAATCGGCAAAAACACTTATGCAGTCCAGTTCCAGGATGAAATCATCCTGATCGATGCTGGCATTAAATTCCCTGAGGATGAGCTTCTGGGAATTGATTATGTAATCCCTGATTATACGTATTTAGTTAAAAACGAAGACAAAATCAAAGGCCTCTTCATTACGCACGGACATGAAGACCATATCGGCGGCATTCCTTATCTATTAAGACAGGTGAATATTCCTGTGTACGGCGGTAAGCTCGCCCTTGGCCTTCTTCGCAATAAGCTGGAAGAGCATGGCCTTTTGAGAAAGACAAGAATGATTGAAATCAAGGAAGATGATATTATCAAATTCCGAAAAACTTCTGTCACTTTCTTCCGGACTACACACAGCATCCCTGATTCATATGGGGTCGTAGTGAAAACTCCGCCGGGGCAGGTAGTCCATACCGGGGATTTCAAGTTTGACTTCACTCCTGTCGGGGAGCCTGCGAACCTTACAAAAATGGCAGAGATCGGCAAGGATGGTGTCCTATGCCTCCTTTCTGACAGCACCAACAGTGAAATTCCTAATTTCACTATGTCTGAACGCCGTGTAGGAGAAAGCATTCATGACATTTTCCGCAAAGTGGATGGACGGATTATTTTTGCAACATTCGCTTCTAATATCCATCGCCTTCAGCAGGTTATCGAGGCTGCTGTGACCAATGGCAGAAAAGTGGCTGTTTTTGGCCGGAGCATGGAAGCTGCGATCAACATCGGGCGGGAGCTTGGCTATATAAGCGCTCCTAAGGATGTATTCATAGACGCACAGCAGATCAACAGGCTCCCAGCCAACCAGGTTACCATCCTTTGCACAGGAAGCCAGGGAGAGCCTATGGCAGCCCTATCACGGATTGCCAATGGAACACACCGCCAGATCCAGATCAACCCAGGTGATACAGTAGTGTTCTCATCTTCTCCTATTCCGGGAAATACGATCAGTGTCAGCAGAACAATCAACATGCTGTCCCGTGCAGGTGCAGAAGTCATTCACGGTCCGCTGAACGACATCCATACTTCCGGGCATGGCGGCCAGCAGGAGCAAAAACTGATGCTTCGACTGATCAAGCCGAAATTCTTCATGCCGATCCACGGCGAGTACAGAATGCAGAAAATGCACTCTAAACTTGCGATAGATTGCGGCATTCCTGAAGAAAACTGCTTTATAATGGACAATGGAGAAGTTCTGGCCCTGAGCGAGGATACCGCTCAGGTGGCAGGAAAGATTCCTTCAGGTTCTGTATATATCGACGGAAGCGGTGTGGGTGACATCGGAAATATCGTCCTCAGAGACCGCAGGATCCTTTCTGAGGAAGGTCTGGTCGTTGTCGTAGTCAGCATCAACATGAAAGACTTTAAGATTTCCGCAGGTCCTGATATCATTTCCCGCGGCTTCGTCTACATGCGTGAATCAGGCGACTTGATCAGCGATGCCCAATCCTTGATCTCTAAGCATCTGAACAAGGTCATGGAAAGAAAAACGACACAGTGGTCTGAAATTAAAAATGAAATTACTGACACACTATCACCTTTCCTTTATGAAAAAACAAAGCGCCGTCCAATGATCCTTCCGATCATTATGGAAGTGTAATAAACCATATTAAAAAGCACTCACAAATATTTGTGAGTGCTTTTTCCATTTTACAAGCAGTCAATGGACATCTGCCGTTTTCGCAGGTCCTGCCGGGGCTTGGGTTAAGCCATCAGCTTCTTCTCAAAGCGGTTGATATCAACATCTGCTCCAATAACGATGAGGATATCATCTTCCCGTATCACTTCATTTGCCTGCGGGGATACGATGATTTCATTTTTTCTTTTAATCGCAACAATATTGATGCCATAATTGGCACGGACATCCAAATCGATAATCGAATTTCCGCCAAGCTTATCGCTGGCCACAATCTCCACGATGCTGTGTTCATCTGAAAGTTCAAGATAATCCAGTACATTGTTGGAGACAATATTATGGGCAATTCTTCTGCCCATATCCCTTTCAGGATGGACAACATGGTCTGCTCCAATTTTGCGCAGGACTTTCTCATGATAATCATTTTGCGCTTTTACAGTAATCTTGTTCACACCGATTTCCTTTAGAATCAACGTTGTAAGGATGCTGGCCTGGATATTGTCACCAATGGCGACAATGACATGATCGAAATTCCTGATGCCCAGACTTTTAAGAACATTTTCATCGGTGGTATCCCCGACAACGGCATGAGATGCAATCAGTGCAAATTCGTTCACCCTGTCCTCATCATTGTCGATTGCCATTACCTCCATGCCCTCTTCTGCGAGCGCCCTGCAAATACTTCCTCCAAACCGTCCTAAACCTATTACGGCAAATTCTTTTTTCACGGATATTCCTCCAGCAGTTTCAAAGTTCGTCTCTATTTTATCATAGCTTAACTCTTAGTAGCATTCACTTTTCACCCTTAACATAATCGGCATTAAACAGGAACAGCCTCATCAAGAGGATCAATGACGGGATGAGGAGCAGCAGCCCTGCTATAAATGCCGCAACCAGCGCCATCCCCATTTCAGGATTTGTATAACCTGAATAGATCGTTATGAACGGGTCAAGGATGTAAGGGAGATGGGAAGCGCCATATCCGAAAAAGGCAAAAAAGAATTGAAGCATAACCAGGATAAAACTGGTCCCAAATCTCTTTTTCTTATAAACCATCAGCATAGCGGCCAGAAAACAGAGAAGCGATAAGCCAAACATCCACCAAATCTCTAAAGCATTATTGAAATGGCGCTCATTATGCTCCCTTAATGAAGCAAAGACAAGGAAGCTGGCAAGAATGGTTGGCGGACTCCAGAACAGGGCAAACGTCCTCAGCAGATCCCTTGCTGGAGTGTCTCCAGCCCTGTCTGCATAATAAGTAAGAAATACAGCACTGATAAAGAGCACCGATACAATGGCAAGAATCACCACAGACCAGGAATAAGGGGAGCTTACAAGCTCTCCAGCAAGGAAAATGACCTTATTTCCCTGTTCTTCAATAAATCCCCCTTCAGAAATCGTCAATGCCGTCGACAGTGCTGCGGGTATCAGCAGGCCCGTTGCGCCATAAAGAAACAGATAAAACGAATTGTCCTTTGAGCCATAATTCCCGAATGCATAGAATGATCCTCTAATGGCAAGGAGGATCAGGGCAATGCTTCCGGGTATCAGCAAAGCAGTTCCATAATAATAGGCTGCATCCGGAAAAAAGCCGACCAGCCCGACAAAGAAGAAAACAAAAAAGACATTGGTCACTTCCCATACAGGAGATAGATATCTGCTGATAATGTGGCTGATCACATGCTCCTTCCCTGTGACCCGTCCATAATAAGCAAAAAAACCGGCTCCAAAATCGATTGATGCCACAATAACATATCCATAGAGAAATACCCAGAGAACCGTTATGCCAAGGATTTCAATGCTCATGTCTCCCACCCCTTCCCAGTTTATTGGCCTATGCCCGGAGAGTCCGGGAAACGGTCATTAAATTCGGCTTGTGCCGGCTTATTTCTGAACATTTTAAGCAGCACAGTGACTGTGATGATCCCCAATACAATGTACAAAGCTAAAAACATCAAGAAGGTCACGCCCACATTATCTGCCTGTGTAGCCCCCTCCGCCACCTTCATATAGCCTCTTAATATCCAGGGCTGTCTGCCGACCTCGGCATAGATCCAGCCGAATTCGATTGCGAGCATGGATAGAGGCCCTGAGCAGACAATGAGGAACAGCAGCCACTTTTTCAAAGGGTTAGCCTTTTTCCAATATGACAGAAAGACAAACAGCGCAGAAATGCCGAGAGCAAAGAAGCCGATTGAAACCATCGAATCAAACAGATAGTGGATCCATAGCGGAGGCCGCTCATCTTCCGGAAATTCATTCAGGCCAATCACTTCTGTATCAAAGGAGCTGCCTGCAAGGAAGCTCAGTGCATTTGGTATACGGATTTCATTCCTTATTTCATTGTTTTCATCAATCGTCCCAAAGACGATCAGATCAGCGCCTTTTTCTGTTTCGAAATGCCATTCAGCTGCAGCCAATTTTTCCGGCTGCTCTTTTGCAAGGAATTTTGCTGAAATATCACCTGCAATGGCAGTTGCCAGAGAAAAAAGCAGACCGCAAATCATTGTAAGCTTCAGTGCTTTCCGGTGATATTCAGACCCCCTGCCCCTCAGAATGGCAAAGGCAGCGAGGCTCGCCAGTATGAAAGCAGCTGTCATATATGACGATGTAAGGACATGCAGCACCTTTGACGGGGTTGCCGGATTGAACATAGCAGCGAGCGGGTCAATCTCCGTGATGGTCCTGCCTTCAAGCTTGAATCCCTGCGGAGTATTCATAAATGCATTAACCGTAGTAATGAAAAATGCAGAAGCAGAAGAGCCGATGATGACGGGTATTGAAAGCAGCCAATGATGAAGCGGCTTTTTGAACCGGTCCCATGTATAAAGGTAGATGCCCAGGAAGATGGCTTCAAAAAAGAAAGCAAAAGTTTCCATGAAGAGCGGCAGGCTGATTACATGGCCTGCAATCTGCATAAAGCTCGGCCATAAAAGAGAAAGCTGTAAGCCGATGCAGGTCCCGGTTACTACCCCGACCGCCACTGTGATGGTGAAGCCCCTTGCCCATCTGCGTGCCAGGAGGATATAATGATCATCCTTTTTCCTGATCCCAATGAATTCAGCTGCTGATATCAGCACAGGCACACCAACGCCGATGGTGGCAAAAATAATATGAAAAGCAAGAGTTAAAGAAGTGAGCATCCTGCTCAATGTGACACTATCCAATTCCATCTTCCAGCCTCCAGACATCTATATTTTCATTTTTTGCTTCTTTGGCTCCATAAGAGCATTTTCATTCCGTATGTATGTCCATTATCCTGAGCTGCTTCAGACTGTCTTTTACCCTAATTCATATGGATGCAATCTTATTCAAATGTAAAGAAAGCCTGAAAATATCCCAGCCGCTTGTGCAAATTCAAAAGAAAAAGCCGGAATGTACCACATTCCGGCGTCTTTCGGTCATGAATCCTTTTTCTGTCTATATTTCCTGTAAGTTATATAGCAAATGACCCCAATAACTCCAAGGAGCATAAGCACAGGAAGGTTCCCGGCTACGAACACAAACAGCCCGGAAAATGCAGAAAGCAGGAAGCTAAGACTTTCTGTAAACTGCTCTTTCGTTCTCTCCCACGTTTTCAAATCGGTTTTATCGATTGAAGGGGTCTGATCCTCATAGAGGCTGACCGTTACAGTCGAAAAATCAGTCTGGTTCTTCAAATAGTTGATTCTTCCGGCCAGCTGTTCGATTTCCTCTTGAATTCCGGCAAGGTCCTGTGAAATCTTTAGCAGATCTTCAGTTTTTTCAGCCTTTTCCATAAAAGAGATCAGCCGCTCTTCAACAACTCTCTTGGACCGCAGGCGGGACTCCAAATCCACATATTCTTCTGTCACGTCCTGGCCGCTTACATGTCTGTTATCCACTTTAGAGGCTGTACCTTCAGCATCGTTCAAGAATTGATTAAAGTTCTTCTGGGGGATTCTGATCACCAGTGTACCGCTAAGCTGCCTCTCATCATCCCGATAACTGCTGGATTCCACAATGAACCCGCCGTATTGGGCCGCTTTTGACTCGAGTGCTGTTTGTGCTTTCATGAAGTCCTTTACCCTAAGATCCAATTCTGCGTTGTAAATAACCATCCTATCAGCCGCTGTACTCTGATCCGCCTCCTTTGCTTCGTTCCCGCCGCTGCTTATCTCTGACCCAGCATCCTGTTCAGCTGACTCAGCGGCAGACTCAGCTTTTTCATATGAACTCTCAGATTTGCCAGCTGAATCGGAAGCTTGTTCACTTTTGCTTTCTCCGCTGCTGCAGCCGAAGAGAATCATCGAGCTCAAACATATGAATAGCACCACTTTCCACTTCATAACATATCCCCCTTAAAATCGGCTCTTTTATTAGCAGACGCAAAGATTGCAGAAAAGTTACATTTTCATGAAGATTATTACAAATAACACAAAAAGCCACCAAATGGTGACTTTTTTTCAAATGAATATAAAGCGAATTATGCAGGCGTTGCCACAGGACGCGGCGTTCTTAGTCTGCGTTCCTAAGTGATCAAGGCTTTTCCGCATTTCTACCTGTCCAGCTCCGGCGGCTAGAGCCTCGAGTCATAAGCCACGCCAGAATTAAAGGCAAAGAACGCCTTTTATTCTGCCGCATCTTATGCTTGTCGGCTCTGGGCAAGCCGCCTCCGCTTTTCTTTCTGTCCAGCTCCAAAGCCTAGCCCCTCGAGTCATAAGCCAATCAGGCCAGAAGGTTAAAGAACAACCTTCCGTCCTGCTCGTCTTATGCTTGAGGCCCGCAGGACGCGGGTCATGCAGACGTGGCCACAGGACGTGGCGTTCTTAGTCTGCGTTCCTAAGTGATCAAAGCTTTTCCGCATTTCTAATCTGTCCAGCTCCGGCGGCTAGAGCCTCGAGTCATAAGCCACGCCAGAATTAAAGGCAAAGAACGCCTTTTATTCTGCCGCATCTTATGCTTGTCGGCTCTGGGCAAGCCGCCTCCGCTTTTCTTTCTGTCCAGCTCCAAAGCCTAGCCCCTCGAGTCATAAGCCAATCAGGCCAGAAGGTTAAAGAACAACCTTCCGACCTGCTCGTCTTATGCTTGTCGGGGCTGATCGAGGCTTTTCCGCATTTCTATATAGCATCCAGCATTGTAAATTGTGCTTTTACCAGCTGGAAGTATTGGCCTTTTTTGTCCATCAGTTCTTCGTGGCTTCCTTCTTCAAGGATGCTGCCATGGTCCAGTACGAAGATTTTGTCAGCATCGCGTATGGTTGACAATCTGTGGGCAATGATGATGGCTGTCCTTCCCTTTAAAAGGGTTTTAAGGGCTTCCTGTATCCTCATTTCGGTTTCGGTATCAATGCTGGCAGTTGCTTCATCAAGAATCAGGATGCGCGGATCGGCGAGCAGTGCCCTTGCAAAGGATAGAAGCTGCCTTTCTCCGACTGAGAGAATATTTCCCCTTTCCTCAACTTCTGTCTCATAGCCTTTAGGGAGATTGCGGATGAAATCAGCTGCTCCGACTGCCTCGGCCGCACGGATTACTTCTTCCTCAGAGGCATCCGGCCTGCCGAAGCGGATATTTTCTGCAATTGTACCGGAAAAAATAAAAGTATCCTGCAGCACTACGCTGATTTTAGCCCGCAGGCTCTTTAATGAAACATCCCTTAAATTATGACCGTCAATCAAAACCGCTCCTTCGGTAGGATCATAAAAACGGCTGATCAGATTCGCAATGGTTGTTTTTCCTGACCCGGTATGGCCGACCAGGGCAGCAGTCTGGCCTGCTTTTATTTCCAGATTGATCCTGTTTAATGCCGTTCTCTTGGAATCATAGGAGAACTCTGCATCCTTAAATTGAATCTGGCCCTTCATATCATCCAGGACAATCGCATTTTCAGATTCTGACACGATCGGTTTTTCATCAAGGAATTCGAAGATCCGCTCAGATGAGGCCATACCCATCAGAAGCTGGTTATAGACCATACCCAGCCTTGAAATCGGCTCCCAGAACATTCCCAGATAAAAAGCAAAAGATACGAACACACCGATGGTGATGCTGCCGTTCTGTATCAAGTGGGCTCCATACCAGATCAGTGCTGCAGTACCGAAAGCATTGGTCAATTCTACAAGCGGCCTGAACATGGCATTTTTTTGTGAAGCCTGCCTCCAGCTTTCGAAATTCTCGTTGTTCACACCATCAAAAAACATCATATTTTCTTTTTCCTGTGTAAACGCCTGGGTAACCCTGATCCCCTGCAGACTCTCATTCAAATGGGAGTTGAGCTTTGACTGCTTCAGCCTTACCGTCTGCCAGGACCTCCTGATATTCCTGCGCAGGCTCGTCGAGATAAAAAACATGATCGGCAGAATGACCATAATGGCCAATGTCAGCTGCGGGCTTAACGTGAACAGGATGACAAAAATGCCGCAAAGCAATATAAGGTCCATCAGCAGGTTAATGACACCGTTTGTAAACAGTTCCTGCAGGGAGTTGATATCATTCATGATCCTCACAAGGATGGATCCTGCAGACCGCTGATCAAAGAAACGGTGTGACAGGGTCTGGACATGGGCGAATAAATGCTTCCTTAAATCATAGATGACATTCTGGCCAAGGGCATTCATCCATTTGATCCTGAAAATATTAGCTATATAAGAACTCGTATATAAGGCAGCAATGATAATGACGAGGGTAGTGAGCAGCCCTGTGTCTTTGTCCTTCAGCGCCTTATCAAGTGTATAAACCCCGATCATAATCGGGATGATCAATCTAACTGCAGTCGTGATCAATACCATAAGGATCGACAAAGGGAGCAGCTTCTTGCGGTACGGCTTCATATAGCTGAACAGCCGGAACATCTGCTTCCAGTTAAACGGTTTTTCAATGACATCATCTGTTGAGTAATGGAATCTTTTCAATACTGTTTCTTTTGCTGTCTCCTTCAAGCTCACCCCTCCTTAGCTTATTTGAGATTGGAGGACCTTTTGATGGTCCTTGTATTGAATATCGTAAATCCGCTGATATGGACCGTTATTCTTCAGCAGATCTTCATGCCGGCCCCTTTCAGCAATGCGGCCGTCTTTAAAAACAAGGATTTCATCAGCATGCTTCAAGGAAGAAATCCTGTGAGCGATAATGAAGGTCGTCCGCCCCTTCATGACTTCCTTTAGTGCCTGCTGGATATTAAATTCTGTCGTCATATCCACTGCAGAGGTAGCATCGTCCAGGATAAGGATGCCGGGGTCTGTGCAGATCGCCCTGGCTATTGCAATCCTCTGTTTCTGGCCGCCGGACAGGCCCATTCCTCTTTCCCCGAGCATGGTATCATACCCTTCAGGCAGTTCCATGATGAATTCATGCGCCTGTGCCCGTTTAGCAGCATCCATGATTTCTTCTATGGAAGCTTCAGGTCTTCCATAAGAAATATTTGCTTTAATGGATGAAGAAAACAGGAAAGATTCCTGAAGGACAAAGCCTATTCCGCTTCTCAGCGCTTCAAGTGAATAGTCCCTGACATTTCTTCCATCAATCAGCACTTCCCCTGAAGATGCTTCGTAAAAGCGCGTCATCAGCTGGGTTACGCTTGTTTTGCCTGAACCGGTTGCACCGATGAGCCCGATTGTCTTGCCAGGATGCGCCTTGAATGAAACGTCATGGAGCGCCTCTTTATCTTCCTTTGTGTACTGTAAGGATACAGACTTGAAGTCTACCTCCCCATGGATCCTGTCGGGTTCGGCAGCATGGTCAGTCTCTTTGATTTCATTTTCTGCTTCCAGTATCTCCAGCAGCCTCTCGCCCGAAGCCTTGGCCTGGGAAAATAGATTGATGACAAATCCGAGGTTCATAATCGGCCACATTATATACCATACAAGACTGTAGAATGCTACAAGCTCCCCTGGCTGCAGGGATCCGTCTATTACGAGATACCCGCCATAAGAAAGCAGGAGAACGACACTGAGATTTCCCAGGAACTCCATAAGCGGGAAATATTTTGCCCAGATATCGGAGGTGAATAAATAATTGTCTTTATAGTCCTCATTGGACCGGTTGAACTTCCCTATTTCAAAGTCTTCCCTTGAAAGGGATTTCACCGTATTGATGCCGCTGATATTTTCCTGCACCTTTGTATTCAGCTTTCCGAACGACTTCCTGATGCCCCTGAAGGCAGGATGGACAGCTTTATCAAATTTAAAGGTTACCACAGCAAGAAACGGCAGGGTTGCAAGTGTCACTAAGGTAAGCGGCACTGAGTAATAAAACATAACAGAGAAACTGATGCCGATAAGCAGGATGAAACGGATCAGCTCTGAAAATCCGAAGGACAGGAAAAACCTGAACCCCTCGACATCTGCTGTCAGCCTTGACATGATATCCCCTGTTTTTGCATTATCGTAATACTTGAATGGAAGGAACTGCAGTTTTTCATACAGTGAGTTTCTCAGTTTATATACGGATGTGATGCCAAATAGATCTCCAGTATATTGATGAATATAAGTTGCAATTCCTTTAACGAACATGATGCCGATGAAGCCGAAAGCTAAATAGGGAATCCATTCATATTTCCCTCCCAGCACCACCTCATCAATGGTCAGCTGAAGAATCATCGGATAAACCACCGTAATGCCTGTCACAGCCAGCAGGAATACCATCGACCAAATAAAATATTTCTTATAGGGCCAGTAATATTCCTTAAGTTTCTTAAATATTTCCAATTCCATTTCCCCCTCTCTCGTTGTTAAGAATTGAAAAATAAAAGACCGTAATACTAAATATAACGGTTATCGAAATAATTATCTATAGTTTTCAATCTGAATTTTCCAGTTTTTTTGATTATTTAAAATCTGATTTTCTTTTCTGCCGGGAAGGGGATTTGTTGTTCAGCCCGCTGTATGTTTGTTAGAATGAAAAAATGCTTACATATGAAAGGATTGATTTTTTGAATTTAAGAGAAGCTGGAGAGTATTTTGGAAATATTGATTGGGGAGCCCTCGCTTTCTCTGCAGGGGCAGCCATTCTAAAACTTGCAGCCATCTTCATCATTTTTTTGATTGTAAGAGCTGCAGGCGGCAGGCTTATTTCAAAGAGCTTCGACACTTTTGAACAGCGGGAGAATATTTCTTCGGCACGGGCCCAGACGCTTAAAAGCCTGACAAGCAATGTTTTTTCTTATGTACTGATTTTTATTGTTACCGTAACCGTCCTGCAGATTTTTGGGATCCAGGCTACTGCTATCCTGGCTGGTGCCGGTGTTGTGGGTCTTGCTATCGGCTTTGGCGCCCAGGGCCTTGTGAGCGATGTGGTTACAGGCTTCTTCCTGCTTCTTGAGAAACAGATAGATGTAGGAGATTATGTCACAGCTGCCAGCTTTTCCGGCATTGTCGAGCAGGTTGGCCTCAGAACAACGCAGATCAGGGGATTTGATGGAACGCTCCATTTTGTACCCAACAGGGAGATTACGAGCCTGAGCAATCATTCCCGCGGAAACATGAGAGCACTTGTCGATATTGGCATTTCCTATGACGATGACATCGATAAAGCAATCATGGTTCTCCAGGAGGCATGCGACAAGGTGAAAGCGGGTAACGAGAGCATCATGGACGGACCGAATGTGATAGGCATACAGTCCCTTGGCTCCTCGGACGTGGTTCTGCGCATTATAGCAAAAACGCAGAATATGGAGCAGTGGGGCGTTGAACGGGAATTGCGCAAAGCGCTGAAAGAAGCGCTCGACGCCAACGGCATTGAAATCCCGTATCCGCATCAGGTCTATATTGAAAAAAGCAGCAGTAATTGAAGAAGGCCGGGCAGATGTTTATCGGGCTGCAAAATTTTATATTAAAAAAGGATGCTCCTCATCGGATCATCCTTTTATCTTTCTTGCAGCTTTATTGGTTCCCTTTGTATTCCAGATAAGTCGTCATATAAGAGATTGCTTTTTCTATTGCCTCTTCCTTTGGCTGCAGCCGGGAATGATGCAAACCGAATTCCGAATCTGCCCCCAGCCAGAACATGAACCCCGGAATTTCGCTCAGCATATAGCCAAAATCTTCGCCTGTCATCGCTTCCTTGCATTCAATCACCTCTGCTTCAGTTCCGGTGCGCAAAAAGTCCATGAACTCCCTCGTGAGCACTTCGTCATTATAGACCTGATGGTACATGGCACCATAATCTATCGTCGCTTCGCATTCAAAGCCGGCTTCGGTGCCTTTGACCAGAGCCTCTATCCTTTTCTTCACCCTTGCCATGGATTCCACAGAAAGGGTCCTGATTGTCCCCTCAAGCCTTGCTTTCTCGGCGATAATATTCTGGACCGTCCCGCCGGTGATTTTTCCAATCGTAATGACCGCGCTGTCCAGAGGATCAACATTTCTTGCTATGACCGTTTGAAGCTGTGAGACAAGTGAGCATGCAGCGACTATCATGTCATTTGTTTGATGAGGATAGGCGGCATGCCCTCCTTTTCCCTTTAAATCAATAAAAAGCTCTGAAGTATTCGCAAAGAGGAGCCCTTCTTTAACGGCAACCGCCCCCGCCGGGTATTCTGGAGCGATATGGAGTGCCGCAATCATATCAGGGCGCCATTCTTTCATAATATCCGATTTCAGCATCGGCTCCGCACCGCCAGGTCCCTCCTCTGCAGGCTGGAAGATAAACAAAAGATCATCTTTTACACGGTTTTCCGAAAAATAGGCAATAAGGCCAAGGGCAATGCTCATGTGGAAATCATGTCCGCAGGCATGCATATTGCCTTCATGCCGGGATGAAAATCCGAAGCCCGTTTCCTCGGTAATCGGAAGGCCGTCGATATCAGCTCTATAGCCGATCAGCTTGCCAGGCATTGTCCCGTTCAGTTTCACAAAAATGCCTGTTTTCCATGTTCTGATCTCCATATTGGCCTGGTCAAGTGTCCCCAGATAATCAAGCAGATACTGCTGTGTTTTGAACTCTTTATATCCCAGCTCGGGAATCTGGTGCAGATCCCTTCTAATCTGAATGAACCGATTCATATGTTCTCTCTCCTTTAAATGTGAAAATCCTGCGTAAAAAAGGTACAAAAAAGGACCGGTCTCCCTTTTGGAAGGCACGGTCCTCCAGCCTGCCTTTACAGCTGGCGAAGCTCCTGCTTGATTTCAGTCTTTGATTTTGTCTTTTCGTCAATTTCCTTGATGACGCGTGCCGGAGTGCCAGCCACTACTGTGTATGGAGGAACATCATCAATAACAATGGCGCCTGCTGCAACAACAGCACCCTTGCCTACTGTAACGCCCTCCAGGACAACGGCATTTGCTCCGATGACTACGTCATCTTCAACGATAACCGGCTTGGCTGAAGGCGGCTCAATGACACCTGCAAGAACAGATCCCGCCCCGATATGGCAATTCTTCCCGACAGTCGCACGGCCTCCAAGGACCACATTCATATCAATCATCGTGCCTTCGCCTACAACCGCTCCGATATTGATGGAAGCACCCATCATGATTACTGCATTGTCCCCGATTTCAACCTGATCCCTGATAATGGCACCCGGCTCGATCCTCGCCTTGATGTTTTTCATGTCAAGCAATGGGATCGCTGAATTGCGGCGGTCATTTTCCACAACATAGTCTTCAATCTGTGAAGCATTTGCTTCAAGCGCCTGGCTGATTTCAGCCCACTCTCCAAACACTACTGCAGTATTGCCGGTTAAGAAGGTTTTAGCAGACGGACCGAAATCCAATCCTTCCAAATCGCCCTTTACGTATAATTTAACCGGTGTTGATTTTGTGCTATTTTGTATGAATGAGATAATCTCATTTGCGTCCATCATTTTCATGTGACAGGCCTCCTATGTATGTAACTAGCATTACTTTAACAAACAAAAGCACCGAAAACAAGAAAAAAACCTAATTTCCCCCCTCTTCTACATGCTCTCTTATCAATTCCGCAAATGCTCTTACCTGCTTCAGCCTGAAGGCAGACTCATAGCCCAGCAGCCAAGTATCCCGTTCTATTGGTTCATTGTTCTCATCCAATAACGGAATCTTAAATATATCCTTTTCTGCTCCGTTAAGCGTGATTGCCGGAAGGATGGCATAGCCGATGCCATTAAAGGCCATTTGTTTGCATGTTTCAATCTGATCTACAACAACAGTCCTTTTAGGCGGGGTCTTGAATTGCCTCATCCACCAGTCCTGGATTTCCTGATAATAATTAGAGTCGCTTTTGAACTGGATGAATGGCCGGTCTGTTTCAAGCACCTGCTCAGGCCGGGTGATTTCCTTGTCAACAAGGTAGAGGCTGTCCTTGAACAGATGGATTTTGACTCCCTTCCAGTCAGGAGTTCCGCGAATGATGCCGATATGTACCTGATCTTCATACAGAGATTTGGAAATTTCGCTGCTCCAGCCTGTCATAAGGGATATTTTAGCCTGAGGATACCGGCTGATATACTTTTTCAAAACCTGGGGAAGCCAGTTCTGCCCGACAATGGAAGCAACGGCCAGCTTTAAAGTCCCATGCACCTCTGAGTTAAGGGCCCCGATGGATTCTTTGACCTTTTCTTCTCTTCCAATGACCTCATTGGCAAACTGAATCACCAGCTCGCCGGCAGGGGTCAGGGTAAGACCCTTCTGAGAACGCACAAACAATTTGGTTTCCCATTCTTTTTCAATCGACTGCAGCCTTTGCGACAGGGCAGGCTGTGAGACAAAGAGCCGTTCCGCCGCCTTTCTCATATTCATTTCCTGAGCCAGGACCGATAATAGATGAAATTCAGAAAGTGCTGACATATAATCTTCCCCTTATTCACTTTATAACTTTTTCTTATATTATATCTTAAAAATTTCCGATTTTCATTATGAACATGAAATGAATACAATGATAGCGAAGGAGGGATGAAATGGAATATACTCTTTTAATATTTATAGGTTTTTTGTCTGCTTTTATCGGAACACTTGCCGGGAGCGGCGGACTTATCGGAATGCCCTCCATGCTCCTGCTCGGCATTCCTGTCCACACTGCAGTTGCGGCGGCTAAATTTTCAAATATCTTCAGTTCTTTCTCCAGCTTTTTCTATCTGCTGCGGAAAAGGGAAATTGGTTTGAGAGACTGTTTACAGACTCTGCCTTTCGGGCTTGCGGGAGGAGCCACAGGCGCTCTACTGGCCAACAGCATCCCGGAAAAAGCCATGACGATGCTTGCAGCTTCCCTGCTGGTTTTTGCGCTTGTCATCACAATGCTGAAGAAGCCGGCGGAAACTGCCGGCGAGTCAGGCATCACACCGCGATTATTTCCGTCCATCTATTTTATAGGGGCATATGACGGGCTCTTTGGACCTGGCCAGGGAACCCTGCTTATGTATACCTTTTTGAATAAGGGATTTAATTATATCAGGGCGGTGGCTTTCAGCCGATTCCAGACATTCATCAGCTGCTTTGCATCGTTCACAATCTATCTTGCAGCAGGAAACTTCCAGCTCAGGCCTTCCCTCTGTCTGCTGACAGGATCTCTCCTCGGTGCCCATCTCGCTGTAAGGGCAGCTGGTAAAATCAATCCCCGCTGCCTGAAAAGGCTTCTTCATGGTATCACCATTCTCCTGATCATCCAGCTGTCAGCAAGACTGCTGCAATGATGCAGCCAAACTCTTTGTAAAGAAAAAAACAGCCCCCTCAGGAGCTGCTGAAATTATTTCCTGTTCAGTCTGCGCACATGCTTGTTCAGCCGGTCAAGGAGTGCTCTCCTTGTTAATATTCCCTCAAAGAAGCCGTCATCATTTTCGACGCAGACAAAGGGATGATCAACCAAAAGCTCTATTGCCAGCTTCATATCCGAATCTGCTTTTAGGCGGGGAATATTTTGATTCATGCATGCCTCCACCCGTTTTTCCTCCAATTTTTCAAACTCGATCCTTTCGATCCCGAGGATGGAATCCATGATGGAAGGAGTGCCTATGAGGCCGTGGAGTTTATAGCCTGGATCCAGTACAGGAATCGCTGTATAGCCGCTTTTGGTCAGCACAAGCACGGCATGCTCCAAGGTATTGCCAATTTGTACATGGGCTACCCTTTCAGAAGGGATCATAAGGTCCCTGATGCTTATTTCCAGATACTCACTACTGTGAAGACTTATCATAGCCGAAACTCCTCAAATGAAAGTGTTTACTTTTTCATTTTATCATATTTTTTCGGCGCTGGCCTTCTTACCCTTTGCTGGTAGGAATATCTTTTATGGTAAAACGGCATTTTGGGCATCTATAAATAACATTCTGGTTGGATTGTGCCGTTAATACCTGTTCCATGCTTTCATCCTCATGGCATTTCGGACATTCAACTGTCGGAAACATGGATTCACCCCTTTTATCTATTAGGATAGACTGATTTTTGAAGTTTATCCTGATGCATAGGCAGGCATACTCATGGAAAACGCAAAAAAGGAACCTCGAGGGTTCCTTTAAAGGGAATTGCGTTATTGGATGAGATCAAAGATTTCAATTGTAATCATATCCATATTGTCAAACTGGTATCTTTTTGGCTTTTCTTTGTCATTATATACTTCCAGCTCGTATGTCTCTGTTTTTGGATGATAAGTAACCTGGCATTTTCTTTCGCCATTCACCTCAAAGAAACGCTGGGCGGGTTCCCCGCTGCCTGACTGTTCCTGTAAATTCTTTAGACGTGTTAATATACCTTGAAGCTGTGACATGCTCCCTCTCCTTTCGAACAAAACCAAATCAAATATATGCCGCCATTATATATGAAGGACATTGGAAACCAAATTCCAATCGGCAGCATCGGCGGAGCTGCTCCATCCTTAAGCCGGCGAACCTGCATACGGGAAAGCTCCGTTCCTTTTCCTTCATACAAACCTTCATCTTGCTCTTAGGTTTCACTTTCAGCATGTTTCTATCCCAAAGATTTAAAATCAGAATATTCGAACCGTAATTCTTTACATGCCAATATTAACAGCATAAAATAATGACATGCTTTGTACAAGCAAAAGCTTCGGAAAAGGACGTGATTTTTTTGCAAAAGCCGGCAAAGTTAGCCGAAAAGCTTTTTTTAATCGATGGTTACGACCTGAATATGGAAGAGCGGACAGGAACTTACATATTGGCTGAAGACAGCCTTGCCATCATTGAAACCTCAGCAAGCCCTTCAGTCACAAGAATCCTTGATGGGCTCGAAGCGTTAAACCTCTCTGTCAAAGAAGTGAAATATATCATCCTCACCCACATTCACCTTGATCATGCCGGGGGAGCTGGACTTTTGCTCAAATCATGCCCGCAGGCAAAAGTGATGGTCCATCCAAAGGGCGAAAAACATCTGGCAGATCCATCCCGCCTGATTGCCGGAGCAAAAGCCGTATACGGCGATCAATTTGAAGCTCTCTTTGATCCGATACTCCCAATCCCGCCAGACAGGCTGGAAGCAATGGAGGATGGAAGGGAGCTGAGGCTGAGCGATACATGTACACTAGCCTTTTTTGATACACCAGGTCATGCAAACCATCACTTCAGTGTCTATTATCCCCCTGAAAACGGAATGTTTACAGGCGACACGGCTGGCATTTTCTATCCTCAGCTTTATAGGGAGGGCACTGAATTTTACTTGCCTTCCACTTCGCCAAATCAATTCAGTCCTGAAAAAATGCTGGCTTCCATCTCTTTGTATGAATCAAGAAAACTTGACTGCCTTTTCTTCGGGCACTATGGCATATCGCGAAATCCTGCAGAAGCATATTTTCAGGTCAGGAGCTGGCTTGAAATATTCATTGAAGAAGCAGAAACAGCCTTTCACGCCGCTTCACATAATGAAGCACCTGGCCAAATAGCCTCTCGCCTCAAAAAGAGGGTCTTTGCCCATTTAAGCCAAAAGGGCATTGCGGACGACCATCCTATATACAGCCTGCTGTCACTTGATTTAGAAGTGTCAGCGATGGGGCTTGCGGATTATTTGGCAAAAAGGGACAATAAAACGGAAAAACTGCGGTAAAGAGCATAATAGCCTTTCATTAAAATATGGTATATTTGATGTGCAACGAAAATTAAGGAGCAAATTCAAATGAAGCAAATTACCCTATATTCTCAGCCAGACTGCCCGCCATGCGAGATTTCCAAGCGCTTCCTCCAGGAATACGGCTTTTCATATGAAGTGAAGGATATCAGCACCGATAAAAAAGCCAGGGACGAATTAACCAAAAGATATAATTCCTACTCCACTCCAACCTTTGTGATCGATCAAACCGTCATAACTGGTTTTGACCTGGAAAAGTTAAAAGCAGAGCTGAATATCGAATAGGAAGAAGAGCAGGCTGCAGCCTGCTCTCTTCTTTATGCCTCCATCAGCAGCAGCCTTTTATCACTGCAGCTCAGGGTCAGGCCGGGAACCGGCAAAACGCTGCCGGCCATCGGTTTAAGATTATCCGCATCCCTTGAGAATCCGGTCCTGTCATTGGATCCTTTGTATACTAAATCAGAAGTCGCACTTGATAATATATTCAGGGGCGCCTCATCATAAAGCCATTCTGCCACTTTCCAGCCTGAATCAGTTTTTTCGATCCGGATGCCTTCATAATGTCCTGCATAAGCAGTTGGACCTTCGTTCATTGCTGGAAAATATTCAAAAACAAGAATTTTTCCAGGATCAATGACCACTTTCGTCTCCTCCGTAAACTCAAAGAACGGTATATAATACAAACCAAAGTCAGTTCCGTAAATAATATTCCCGTTCCCTTCCTCTGACAGGTTCTCCTGCAGAAAGAGGCTTGCATAGCTGTCTGTAAAATAAGGGTCAAGAACAGCTTCTATCTCTTCCAGCGATCTTGGCTCCTCACTCAGAGATGTCTGCGCTTCAAAAGCACTTTCCAGGAACTGCAGCACCTCTTCCCTGTTTTCCAGAGCATGGTCTTCAGCAGCTTCTGCACCTGCCTTCGGAAGCATAAACGCCAGAATGGCTGCAGCAGACAGGATAATCATCCTTTTTATATACACAAATCCTTCCTCCTCATTGTTTATTTGTCATAATCCGTGAAATTAAAAAACAAATGATTTTTTAGAACAGTTCTTACATTTATTAAAGAAATTACCCGATTTAAGGAAGGACTAACAGTTTTCAAGGAATTTCACCTGTACATTTATTGGAAGAACAAAAGCGCAAGCTCTTAATCATCCCGACAAGCATTAGACGAACCTCCCAGAAAAGCGTTCTTTGCCTTTTTGGGAAGTTTGGCTTGTGACCTCGGCGGAGCTGCTGGACGTTGATAAAATATTCCAAATGATTCACAGACATACGTTTAATAATTTCTTGAATAATAGGATTTATTAAACATTATTGTTGATTTGGGGCTGTATTTCAGCTGGCTGAAATACAGCCCCAAATCAACAGGGAACACTAACACAGCCAAATAATAAAAAAGAGACTGCCTGAACGGCAGTCCCTCCTTTTCATATCAGCTACCAGCTGACTGTAGTTGTGTAGTAGGCAATAAAGATGACTAAAAGAATGAAGCAGATGGCATATGTCAGAATGACAGGATTCCGGATGTAAGGATGATCCTGCACCTGCCGGGAAATGCTTGAATCCATATCTCCCTTTACCGCTCTCTGATTTCGCGCGATGGACATCGTATATAATAAGCCGGTCAGCAGAATGCCTGCAGCGATGATCAGAAGGATGGTCATAAAAGCGCTCATTTGAACTCCCCCCGGGAAAGTAGTATTCCTAATGTGCCACTTACCTTCAGGGACTATACAGGAAAAATCTTATAACAGACCTTCCTGGTCATACAAGAAAGAATAAGCAATATCTATGAAAAGGTAATCCTTTGAATGCAAAGGGAAAGAAAAAGTCCTGATGGTTTCCCCTGTTTCAATATCACTGTACAGATCAGACAGGATTCCTTTTTGGTCATTTCTCATCCTCACTATGTTTTCAAGGAAGTATGGGCGCCAGCTCCAGTTCTTCCTGTAATATTTATGCTGGATGATCCAGTCTCCATCCTTTTTGAAGATATTGGGGGACTGCTGGAAGCCTTCCACATCGCATACGTACATCCTGAAAGCAACTCCATCCATTTCCCCCGACAATGCCAGCAGAAGCTCTTCATAATCCTGAATTTTCTTGTACTTGGACAAAAGCTCCTGGATTTTAGTCTGAAATCCTTCAGCAGCTGCATGGATCTTTTCCAGCTTCTTTGTTTCATGGAGGATAAAACGATGGAATTCAGTTTTCAGCTTTTCCTTCAGGTAATCTTTCTCGATAGTAGCAGCCTGGGGTGTGGACAAATAAAATCCCTGGTAGTATCTTCCGCCATTTTTCCAGGCGAACTGCAGCTGGTACACCATTTCAATATTTTCAAACAGGAGAGTCGCCCCGATTCTTCTTGCCAGGAGGGAAAGAGAATACAAAATATCACGGTAGGATGCAGCTGACGCATTCGACCTGAGACCCTTTAGGTCCGCTTTAATGATATCAGGGGAAAGCTGGCCGATCCTGTCAAGCCTGCTGCTGTCATTCCCCATATTGTCAACGGCTATCTTGATTCCGTACGTCCTGTAGTAATTAAGGAGGTGATCGAGGTGTTCAAGATCTCCCTTGTAATTTCTTTCGGTAATCTCGAGTACAATTCTTTCGGGGCTGATGCCTTTATCCTGGTATTGCAAAAGGAGCTGCAGGAAATGCTCCCCGGAATCGTGCATGAGAAGACTGGCGTCCCGGTTGATGAAAATGAGCTCTTCCCCTTTCCTGCCGGCAAAATGATCGAGTGCTTTCATCAGGACCGTGTTATCCACTTCAAGCCTGTATTCTTCGGGGATGCTGTCATCCAGAAAAAACGGGCCAAGGCTTTCGGCCGAGCCGCCGGCAGTAAATCTCCCCAATACCTCATAACCGATAACCTTATGTTCGTCAGCACTGAATATGGCCTGGAAATGCGGTATAACGCGGTCAAGTTCTGTTAATATATCCAATGCATCCATCGCTTTTCCCCGCCTTTCATTTTAATTATTGGAGCCTGCCAAACAGGATGTAAGCACTCCCCGCAGCAGGCATATGGCCAAGTTCAACACCGCCGGAATAACTTTGGCCAGCCATGATAAAAATAAAACTGGAGCCGTTTCTTGATCTGGCATGGCCTGTTTTCGGAACGCCGGATAGAAGGAAGGGCCAGCCTTGAAAAATATGTATATGATCATCTTAATGCTTCCGCTGCTGGGCTGCAGCAGCCACCTCGACAAACAGGAGTCTGCAATGAAGGGCCAGTCTTCGGGTGAGATACAAGAAAACCTGTCAGCAGGCAAGGAGACTGCCGGGCAGCCTGAAAATGCTGCCGGCAGGGAGAAGGTTATATTGGATGTTCCGCTGATAAAGCAGAATCCTGAGCTGAAATATGGCTGTGAAGTGACGAGCCTTGCCATGATGCTCCAATACGCAGGAGTCAAGGCTGATAAAATGGACCTTTATCACAAAATAAAAAAAGATCCTGATCCAATTATAAAATCAAACAGGGATATTGTTCAATGGGGAAATCCTGCCCACGGGTTTGTCGGGGACATGACCGGAAAGCAAGCGGGCTATGCAGCCTTTGATAAACCGATCTTTGAACTGGCCCTGCAGTACCTTCCTGGCAGAGCAGTGAATCTGACGGGGAAATCCTTTGAAGACATTCTGTCACACGTAAGCCAGGGCTATCCTGCAGTAGTATGGACAACAGGTGATTACAGGCTTCCTGACCGATGGGAATCCTGGACGCATGAAGGAGAGTTAATTAAAACGCCGCTCGATTTGCATGCGGTAACCCTTGTAGGCTATGACTCACGGTTTGTTTATATAAATGACCCGCTGTCAGGCAAAAAACAGGTGCGCATCACAAAAGAAAAATTCAAATCCTCATGGCTTGCATTGAAATCCAGGGCAATTAGCTATAAATAAGAAAGAGCAGCGGCCTGATAGGCCGCTGTTCTCATAGCAGTTAAAAAGGATGCTGGTTGAGCCACTGGCCCCCATCCATTGAAATACATTCACCATTAATATAGGCAGCTTGTTCAGAAAAGAGGAAGAACGCAAGCCCGGCAATTTCCTCCGGCTTTCCAAGCCGGCCTAAAGGGACACTGTTCAAGGTTCTTTTCGCTGCTTCCTCTGACTCCCAAAGCTTTTCTGCACCGCCTGTCCTTTCAATAGGACCTGGCGCTATTGCATTAACACGGATGCCATACTTCCTGCCCCACTCAACAGCAAGCGTCCTTGTCATTGAAAGAACCCCCGCCTTAGCAGCCGCCGAGTGAATCACCCCCGGCCCGGCATCCCAGGCATAAGTGGCAACCATGTTGATGATGCTGCCTTTAATGCCCTTTTCAATCCAATACTTTCCGATTTCGCTGCTGCAGTAAAATGTTCCATTTAAAACGATATTAATGACTGAATTCCAGCCATTGGCGCTCAGGCTCTCTGCCGGGCAAATGAAGTTCCCAGCAGCATTATTGACAAGAAAATCAATGCTGCCAAAAGTATCATGTGCTTTTTCCGCCATCGCTTTAACATGCTCAGGCTCCCTGACATCCATTTGAAAAGGAAGCACTTCTCCCTTCGTTTCGATTTCCTTTTTAGCTTCCTCCAGCTTTTCCTTGTTGCGGCCGGTAATCATGACATTTGCTCCAGCTTCCGAGAATCTTTTTGCCATATATTTGCCCATCCCGCTCGATCCGCCGGTCACTATGACTGTTTTGCCTTCCATGAAAATCCCCCTCAAAAAATGAATAGTCGTTCATTATTCTATTTTAACATAAATGGAGAATTTTCTAATATTTTTAATATAAAATTATTAGAAAGAGATTTGGACAGAGTTTTTTCTAATTATTTCCTTTAATGTCACCTTGTTCTTCTATTTGCTGCGAATTGCCGCCTTCTTTTCCCCGCACTTGTCTGATAGTATAAATACGTATATTCATATATAGATAGGCTGGTAGATATATGACTAAAAAAATATCACGAAGATCATTTCTGAAAACAGCTGCCGGGTCTCTTTTGACAGCATTGGCGGCAGGCTCCGGAAGCTATTATTACGCGCGGGAGATTGAACCGAAGTTACTGGACACGGCCGTCCATAAGATAATAGATCCATCCATCCCGCAGGCCTTCAATAATTTCAGGGCTGTGCAATTCAGCGATACCCATATAGGCTTCCAGTACACGCTCGGCCAGCTTGAAAAACTCGCCGGCAAAATAAACAGCCTGGAGCCGGACATCATCTTCTTTACAGGGGATCTGATGGATGAACCTAATAAATTCATGCAGGCAGAGCAGATTGTCTCAATCCTTGAGCAGCTTAATGCCCCTTTCGGCAAATTTGCCGTCTACGGCAACCATGACCACGGCGGTTACGGGTCCGATATCTATAAAAATATCATTGAAAAAAGCGGCTTCAGACTCCTCCTCAATGAGTCTCATCAAGTGAAGCTTGGAGAGAACAGCATTTATATAGCGGGAGTTGATGATGCCATGCTCGGAAGGCCCGATTTGAAAAAAACGGCAGGAAGCATTCCGGAAGGACACTACAGCATCCTCCTGTCACACGCTCCGGACCTGGCAGACAAGGCATATGAAAATTCCTTCCACTTTCAGCTGAGCGGCCACAGCCACGGAGGACAGGTTAAGATTCCGTTTTTTGGGGCACTGGTCACCCCGCCTTATGGACAAAAATACTATGAAGGCTTTTATACAATCGGCGACACAGACCCTTTGACTCTTTATGTCAATCGAGGGCTCGGCACTACAAGGCTTCCATTCAGATTTTTATCCAAGCCTGAGCTGACACTTTTCACCTTCCATTCCTCCTGAGAGCAGACATCTGCACTCAGGAGGAAAAATACAGCCGCTGGTGCATATGCTGTAATAAACCTGTGAATGGAGTGGCTGCTTATCTACCATACAGTAAGGCAAGGCGAAACCCTGACAAGCATCTCAATGGACTACCGCCGCCCGATTGCCCAGTTATTGGCCGCAAACCCGCAAATCAGCAACCCCAATCAGATTTATCAAGGGCAAAGAGTGATGATTCCCGGACTTCCTGAGCCTTCAGCAATCCCGTATTCAATAAGCATTACGTTATCCACCCGCCGCTTGTCTCTCCTTAAAAATGGAATCCTGCAAAAAACCTATCCTGTCGGCATAGGCAAGATGCTGACACAAACACCGCCAGGCGATTATGTAATTGTTAATCGCGAACCCAATCCTGGCGGTCCTTATGGCATCATGTGGCTTTCTTTATCAAAAGCAGGCTACGGGATCCATGGCACCAATAACCCTGCTTCCATCGGCAAGGCAGTCTCCAAAGGCTGTGTGCGGATGAATAACCAGGATGTACTGGAACTTTCCGGAATTGTACCAAATGGAACACGGGTTATGATTAGAAATTGAAAGAACCCCATCCTGCAAAGATTGGCAGGATGGGGTTTTCCATTTTGATTAGAAATATTGGCTGCCCGTAATCTTTCTATTAGTTTCTTCCTGCCGGATTTTCAAACAAATCAAAAAATAGGCTTTGTTAAACATTGCTGTTGATTTTGGGCTCATCGTGTGAAACTCTCGTTTGCGCGCATTTCTGCAGCCAGATATTCATCCTGCCGCCAAGAAATCTCGCTTTTTTGGCCGCAGGAAGAATATCTGGCTAAAAATGAGCCCAAAACCAACAAGGTACACTAACACAGCCAAAATATAAAAAAGCCTATTGTGATTTTCTTCCATCTAATGTATCATATTGATATATCAAGTCGATATATCAATATGATATGTGGAGGGATTATCTTGTCAACTGAACACAGCTTACTTGCAGTACTAAGCTTTTGGCCCAGCTCTGGCTATGATATTAAATCAGAATTTGAACATAAAGCAGCAGGGCTTTATTGGGGCATGAGCTATGGAAGCATTTATCCGAAGCTGAAAAAGCTGGAGGAAGAGGGCTATGTATACTCAATGGAAAAGGAGGAAAATGGACGGAATAAAAAATTGTATGAACTGACGGAAAAAGGGTGGCAGGAATTTGAAGAGTGGCTGTGCACCCCGCCAGCATACCCGGCAGTCAAAGATGAACTATTCATGAAAATGAGCACCTGGCACAAGGATATGGATACCCGCCATTTAATCAGCCATCTCGAGAAAAGAAAACGCGAATCCGAAGATATCCTTGGTTTCGTGAAAGAATGGCCAAGGAACGGGATTTCCTATGTCAGCAGTATAGGCATGCTGACGATCCGCTATGCAGAGATGCGGCTGGAGACGGAGCTGAGATGGATCGACGAGAGCATATCCATATTAAAAGCCGGGGAATTGCCCGAAGGCCAGGATCCAACCGGGGCAGAGAAAAAATTGCTGTCCAGGCGCAGGGAATCGCTCGGACTGAAATCGGAGGATGAATAAATGAAAAACGGCATTTTCTCCCCGTTGAAAGATAAAGCCTTCCGTTCCCTTTTTGGGGCGCAGGTCTTTTCCGATTTAGGTAATTGGCTGGATTTTGTGGCATTGCAGGTCATTGTTGTCTATTACTGGGGGCTTGGCGAATCTGCCATTGCTGCCGTTATCATCACTCTTGGTATTCCCTGGGTCTTGATCGGGCCGTTTGCAAGTGTGTTTGTTGACAGACTGCCAAAGAAAACTTTGATGATGGTTTGCATGTTTTGCAAAATTGTATTTGTCGCAGGACTTTTCTGGTCGCCAAATTTGTATGTACTGCTGCTGTTTGTCTTTTTAAAAGGGACTGCGGCTGCTCTTTATGACCCGGCAAGGCAAAGCATGATCCGGGCAATTGTGGCCGAAGATAAGCTGCCGGAGGCTGTGACGCTGAGCCAGCTGTCAGTGAATACCATGAAAATTGCCGGCCCTGCGCTTGGGGGCCTCCTCATGGCCGTATTCGGTACCAAGAGCCCGTTTCTGTTTGAAGCGGCCGGTTTTCTGGTCAGCATCCTCTTTTTGGCCTCGCTGCCGGCATCCAAAGGATTGCCTGCCGATGCAGAAACCGCAAAAAGGACCGGTGAGAAAGAGCAAAGCTTTTGGACAGATTTCGCAGCTGGCATCAGGCATATTGCCGGCACACGGCTATTGAAGATTTCTATTCTGCTGTCTTCTGCCGCATTTTTCATCATCTTCCTATATGATGGACTGTTTATCTTTGTCGCAAAAAATCTCGGATTCACGCAAGAAAGTTTCACCTTTTTGATCAGTGCTGTGGGCCTTGGGAGTGTTGCCGGGTCACTGGCGCTTGGAAAATGGACTTTCTGGAAAAAGGGTCCGATCCATTTAATGTCTGCTTCAGCATTTATCAGCGGACTTTTTATTATCCTGGTCGGATTGGGCAGCTTCGGCATCCTTGATCTCCCCCAAATAGTCTGGCTTGCAGGTGCCTTCCTGCTCGGCTTTTTCGGAGCAGGTGAAGCTGTTCCATATGGTTATGTGCTGCAGTCCGAAACACCGCAGAAAATGATGGGCAGGGTATCTGCTGCAGCCATGGGCCTGCAGACCTTCGCGATGCTGATTGCACCTGCTGCGGGAGCCCTTCTGGCCAAATTATGGGGTGTATCTTATGTTATGGCTGGTGCAGGAAGCGCCACTTGCCTAATGGGGGCTCTAGTGCTGCTCTACGTTCTTAAGAAGCTTAAAGCGTCAGCTCCGGAGAAATCAATCAGCCACTCCGTCTGATAATCTTTCCAAAAACCAGAAGGAAGAGGTATAATGAATTATATCTCTTCCTCTGGCAGTTTTATGGAAGACATGACTTTTAATCTGCGGAAAAAGCTGGTACAATGTTTTCTATTATGTTTAAAGATTAGAAAGGAGCCAAAACATTGAATTCGGACAAGAGTCAGACCCCCCGGCTGCATTCAACGGTTGAAAACCTCTCTCAAGCCATCTTCACTGTGAACCGCCATGCGAAAACAGCGACAAACCCTAAATTTTTATATAAACTGAAGCACGAAGCAATCCTGAAGCTGATTAAAAACGGAGATGCCCGTAAAATCGGCCTTCACTATTCCGGCAATCCAAGATACAGCCAGCAGCAATCAGACGTCCTGGTGGAGTGCGGGAGCTATACCTTCCACATCCCTCCTGCCAAAAAGGATTTCGAGGACCTTCCCCACCTCGGGAAGCTTGATTCCGCCGTGCGCAATCCAAAAACCCGGCTTCCACTCGGACAAGCAAAAAAACTCCTGTCTTCTTATACAGGATTAAAGGAAGAATCGGAAAATCAGCAGCATGATAAAAAGAAGAAATACCAAAAACCGGTATTCAAGAAACTGGGAGAAAGCTACTAAGAAAAGCGGAGGGCGCTTGTTCAGCCCCGACAAGCATAAGACGCTTCAGGATAGAAGGCGTTCTTTGCCTTCAATCCTGGAGTGGCTTATGACTCGAGGGGCTAGCGCCCGGAGCTGGACAAATCGAAAAGCGGAGGGCGCTTGTTCAGCCCCGACAAGCATAAGACGCTTCAGGATAGAAGGCGTTCTTTGCCTTCAATCCTGGAGTGGCTTATGACTCGAGGGGCTAGCGCCCGGAGCTGCAGAAAAGCGGAAAAACCTCGCTCAATAAAGGCACGGACCAAAAGCACCAAGTCCTGCACAAACAAAAAAGACATCCGCAGATGTCTTTTTTGTTTCCCATCATAATGCATGTTTATCGATCAATAAAACGAGCTCAGCAATCTCCGGCTTGCTCACCTGGGCATCTGCCCCTACCATTTGCCCCTTATGGCGCAGATCATCCGTAATCAGCGAAGAGAATATAATCACAGGCAGCTCCCCGAAGGACTGGCTTGATTTGATCCGCTTTGTTAAATGATGGCCGTCCATCTGCGGCATCTCTATATCCGTTATGACCAGCTGGACTTCTTCTTTGAGATTCTTTCCATCAATTTCCAGCTTCTGGAGATATTCGAGTACATCCCGCCCATTTTCGAAGAATTCCACGTATTGAAAGCCTGCTTCCGCCAGGGTATCATGCAGAAGCTTCCGGAGAAGGGGAGAATCTTCTGCAACAATAAGCCTCTTGGTGCTGCGCTCCCTATCACCAAGCTTTTGCACCATTTGGACATTGATTCCTGATTCAGGGTTGATATCGACGACTATTTTTTCAAAGTCGAGCAATAATACCATGCCGCCATTTATCTTAACGACCCCGATGATCTGGCTTTCAGCTCCCTGGTACAGTTCTGACGGCTTCTCAATTTTATCCCATGATATCCGATGGATCTGGGTAACATTCTGGACATGGAATACAACCTTCTGCTGGTTGAATTCTGCCACGATATATTTATCGGTTTCCGGACTCCCGCACGCGGCAAGCCCGAGAGCTTCCGCTACATTGATGACTGGAAGCACCTCTCCGCGCAGCTCAATGATTCCCTCTACATTTTTGTGTGAACGCGGAATTTGCACAACAGGAAGAGGATTGATGATTTCCTTCACCTTGATGACATTGATTCCGAATTTATTGCCTCCAACTGTAAACTCGACGATTTCAAGTTCATTTGTGCCGCTTTCCAGCAAAATACCATTATTAGATTCCATTTTAATCTCCTGCCCTCTTCAAAAAAACTGGTCTCATTCTTTATATCGGCAAGAAAACGTCTCAGTTTAGCATTCCGGATATCAACCCTGCTTTACCTCATCTGGCTGCTGGATCTTTGAATGGACAATAAGGCCGATGATAGTAAGAATCATGAGTGATCCAAGAGCCATACGGCTGGCAGTATCTCCCCAGTCCGCGAAAATGAGTGTGATGCTGCCGTACAGGAAAGGGCCGATGATGGAGGAAACCTTCCCGGAAAAAGCAAACAGCCCAAAGAACTGGCCTCTTTTGTCCTCGGGTGTCAGCTCAACAATATAGGTCCTCGTTGTCACCCACATGGCTCCCAGGGAAATGCCAAACATGCTGCCGGCTGCCCAGAACATCGCTTCGTTGACAGCAAAAGTGGCTATGATAAGTGCTGCCAGAAGCAATATGCCGACATATTTGACAGCCTTGTTCGCTCCCTTTGCTTTCGTGATATACCCGAAAACAAATGAACCGATGATGCTTGATAAGGTGGACACCAGATATAGCAGGATGAATTGGCCGGTGGAAAAGCCAATGATTGCCTTTGCATAGATAGCCATCATGGCAATGGTTGTAGCTATCGCATCATTCAAAAAGAAATAAGCAATCATGAAGGTAAAGACCGGTTTATACAGCTTCATCTCTTTAAAAGTCTGATAGATTTCCCTGTATCCCGACAAAAAAGATTCTTTCTTTAATTTAGCCGCAGGCTTCGGATTATCTTTTACAAAAAAGAATAGCGGCAGGGAAAATACAAGGAATAAAATCCCGGTAGGAATGAAGGCTTCATGAAAATTGTCATCTCCTATAAAAGGATAGACAGTGAGCCCTACTAAAGTACCGATATAGCCGACAGCAACACCAAAGCCGGAAATGAGAGGGATATTCTCCTTGGTCCCTATATCCGTAATCATAGAATCATAGAAAACCAGGCTGGAATGGAAGAAGAACTTGGCTATCACAAAGGAAACCACTACAAGCGCCAGGGACATTGGCAGCCCGAATAGGGTACTGTCCATGCTGCTTCCTGCAAAAACTCCCATCAGGATGATGGCCGCCACGGAAATGAGCGTAAATATGACAATGTATTTCTTCTTTCTTCCGGTCCTATCGATCATGACACCGAACAGCGGTGAAAATAAAACTAAAAAGAAACTTGCTACTGCGTTTGAATAAGAGATAAAAGTGCTGGCAATCTGATCGAGCACTTCGCTCGTTCCGACCACTTCATCCAGATAAAACGGAAAGAAAATAGTATTGATATTGGATGAAAATATCGTATTGGCAAAATCGTATAAAGCCCAGGATATAACAGGAAGTGTGAAATACAGCTTCCATGGGCTTATGCCGCTTCCTGCCTTAGCTGTCTGCTTCTTTTCCAGTGCAGGCATCCTTACAACCCCTTTTTTCTTTTTTCATTTCTCTTTTTCTTTTCCCAGTTTCATTGTATACCTGCTTGACTTGCCGGTAAACAGGCTGCAGAGCCTCTTTCTCTTTTATCCCCCTCTCTCCACCCATCATATATTCAATCTCTTAGTACAAAATACCTTTCTTTTTACAATTAATTTACAAGGAAACGCAGCTCATATTAATTTAAGTTTTTCAATAATTATTCAGGACGAATATGGTATAATGACAGGAATTAATTTAAAGGTGGGGAACGATGAGGAGGAAGGAACAAAAAGAACAGACAAAACAGCTTTTATTTGACAGTGCGATCGAATTATTCAAAAAGCAGGGATTTCAAAATACGACCGTTCAGCAAATCAGCAATCATGCAGGGGTTGCCAAAGGGACATTCTTTAATTATTTCACATCCAAAGAAGCGGCGCTGCACGCAATTGGATCACATCAAATAGCTGTGCTGAAGGATTTTAAATCGGAATACGAATCCTGTACAAGCATCGAGGCGGCGTTTATGGCGCTCTTCAGCAAAATGGCAGCCGTCAATGAAGAATACGGCCCGAATCTGCTGCTATCTATTTTTCATATAATGACGGTTCAGAAAGACTTTCAGCATTCTGAGCTCAAAATGACCGGATTTTTCAAGGAGTTCCTGGCCAGCATGATTAAGGAAGGCCAGGAATCCAACGAGTTTTCCAGCTCCATAGATGCGGAGCCCTTTGCGCAGATGATTGTCAACTCTTTCTTCGGAACCCTTTTTCATTGGGTCCATCATTATGAGCAGGAATCACTGGAAGAACTGATGGCCGGCATGGCTGGGCTTTATCTTTTCAGATTGAAGAGCTCACACCATTAGCGAAGGGGCTGATCTCCTTTGGCTATTGGGAGGCTCAGCTGCTTCGGGCATTCAAGAACTGCTCCACCTGCTCTTTATGGTGCAGATCATGTTCAGCAAAATCAATGAAATATTCTCTTGCCGAAAGTTTATTGCCGCCAATGAAGAATTCCTTATCCAGGTCGCTTTCTTCCAGGCCTGCAAGCATTTGAATGATTCTGGCCCTCGTTTCGGCAAACCGGCGGAGAATCTCCTCTTTGGCGGTCCCGCTCAGGGCGTAAGCCTCTGCTTCATCATTGATCTTTTGAAAATCAGGAAAGCCGGGAAGCTTAGCCCCTTCTGCAAAGTACGGAAACCTTTCAGTTAAGGAATATTGATCCCAGAACAGCATATGGCTGACAATAGCAGCCGGCGGCCATTTACCCTCGGCTGTCGGTGCAAGCCATGCCTCATCACCCGCTTCTTCCAGAGAAAGAACCCATTCTGAAATACTTTCATTATGTTCTATCAAATCTTGTTTCTTCACCTGAGCTGCACCTCCTCTTACTAGTTAATACATTCATCAGGTTACTCATAAAATCCTTTTTCCCTAAAAAAAAGGCAGCAGCAATTGCTTGCGCCACCTTTTCCCCAGCATTATCATTCTCAATTTCTTACAACAACCGTGCCGGCAATCATATCATGCAGAGCCTGCTTTCTTTCCGTAAAAGCTGCCAAAATATAGCCAATCAGCAAAATTTGCGATAAAAAGGCTTGTGCCATATATCTGCCAAGCGCTCTCCAGAAAGTAATTCTGTTCCCTTGAAGGTCTGTTACTTTCAGGCCGACAAGCTTCTTCCCTAAAGTCGCCTGCCATTTAGATGCGTGCATTCCTGCAAAATATGCTACCGCGATTACAGTGCCGATCAGTAATGTCAGCAGCAGCGCCCCGAAGTAGCGGCTGATAAAGTCTATAGTCTCTGCCTCTGTCATCTCTCCGGATTCCATATAGGCCGGGTCAGTGAATGAGGACATGACTGAATCTGAGGTGCCGAGAAAGACGACAAAGATGATCGTTGTTATAATGCCGATTGGAATTCCCACTATGATGCCGTCAATCAGGTAGGCCCCGAATCTGAGCCAAAAACCCCCATACTCCTTTGGTTCTGAATAATTCTGTTTTTCAAATGCTGCCTCCACCAAAATACCTCCCTTACCATTATCAATTTCATGTTAAAGGTTTCCCTGCCAATATTCAATAGCTGTTTTTTCCTTAAATAAGCCATAATTGGAATATCGAACCACCACCTTTTACCCCGAAGCTAAATATCTGAAACAGCCTGCATGGTTACAATTCATTAAATCTGATAAAATATTGCTATTGAATACCACAGCTGGGCATCATCTTCTCTCCAGCACTTTCTGTAGGAGGTACATATTTTGGAACATTTGATCAATAAAAACGTGCAGCAAATTGAAATATCAGGCATCAGGAGATTCTTTAATATGGTTGCAGGGACGAAGGACATGATTTCCCTCACCATTGGACAGCCTGATTTCCCTACCCCTCTTCATGTCAGGGATGCTGCAATAAAAGCGATTGACAGCGGCTTTACATCCTACACCCATAATGCCGGTGATATTAGGCTGAGAGAAGCGGCTGCCTCTTTTGTCCGGCAAAAATACAAGATGGATTATAATGCTGAAAATGAAGTGATTGTGACAACTGGCGCCAGCGAAGCGATCGACATTGCGTTCCGAACCATTCTTGAGGAAGGAGCCGAAGTGATCCTCCCCGGGCCGGTCTATCCTGGGTACGAGCCGATTATAAGACTGTGCGGTGCCGTGCCGGTACACGCCGATATAAGGGACAGCCGGTTCCGGTTTACTGCAGAAGTTATCCGCAGGCATCTCAGCCCGAAGACCCGCTGCATTGTTTTGCCTTACCCCTCCAATCCGACCGGCGTCAGCCTCACCGATGAAGAATTGGCAGAAATAGCGGACCTTGTAAAAGGCAGGGACATTTTTATACTGGCCGACGAAATATACAGCGAGCTGAACTATGGCAGGCCTCATACATCGATTTCCTCCCTGCTTCGGGAGCAAACGATCGTCATTAACGGACTCTCTAAATCCCACTCCATGACAGGCTGGAGAATCGGCCTGCTGTTTGCGCCGGAAGCCATAGCAAAGCATATCCTCAAGGTCCACCAGTATAATGTTACCTGTGCTTCTTCCATCTCCCAGATGGCCGCCCTGGAGGCTCTGACAGAGGGAATCGATGATGCTGTTCCTATGAGGGAAGAGTATCTGTCAAGAAGGGATTATGTGTACGGCCGCCTGGTAAACATGGGACTGGACGTTGTCAAACCGGACGGCGCCTTCTACATTTTCGTCAAAATTCCGGAGAAAAATATTACTTCTTTTGATTTTTGCCTGAAGCTTGTAAACGAGGCAGGAGTCGCTTTCGTTCCCGGAAGTTCTTTTTCGGAGTTAGGAGAAGGTTATTTCCGCCTTTCCTTTGCCTATTCGAAGGATACGCTTAAAGAAGGGCTGGATAGGCTTGAAGCCTATCTTGGCAGGCTGGACAGGTAGAATTGGAGAAACCCGCAGTCCTTAGACTGCGGGTTTCTTGCTGCACCATCCTGGCCTTAAGTTTCTTTATTTGTTCCAATGCTTGTACAGGGCCTGTGTTCCGCTGTCTTCTTCCCCTTTTTCAGCAAGCTCCCTGTAGAGCGATTCCGAGAGAGCAAGTCCGGGAGTATCCATGCCCATTTTCCTTGCTTCTTCCAGGGCGATATTCATATCTTTCAGAAAATGCTTTATGTAAAATCCCGGCTCGAAGTTCCCTGCAATCATTCTTGGTGCCAGATTGGACAACGACCAGCTGCCGGCTGCCCCTGCAGAAATGCTTTTCAGCACTGTCTCTGGATCAAGCCCTGCCTTTTCTGCATAGACAATCGCTTCACTGACACCGATCATATTGGATGCAATGGCAATTTGATTGCACATCTTCGTATGCTGGCCCGCTCCAGCCGGTCCCTGGTGGACAATATTGCTTCCAAGCACCTCCAGCAAAGGAAGCAAAGTGTCAAAGTCATCCTTTTCCCCGCCTGCCATGATGGACAGCCTGCCTTCCCGCGCGCCGATATCGCCGCCTGAGACAGGTGCATCAATGGCTCTCAGCCCCTTCTGACGGGCTCTTTCAAAGATTTCTTTGGCTAAAGTCGGAGTAGATGTTGTCATATCAATCAAATATGTATGTTTTTTCCCATGAGCAATCAAGCCTTCTTCCCCAAGAAAAATCTCTTCCACATCCTTCGGGTAGCCGACCATTGTAATGATGATATCAGACGTTTCGGCTATCTTCCGGGGGGATTCTGCCCATTGGGCGCCCAGTTCCAAAAGCTCTTCCGCCTTGGACTTTGTTCTCGTATACACAGCCAGTGAATAGCCTGCCGCAATCAGGTTCTTAGCCATGCTATTCCCCATAACCCCTGTACCAATGAAGCCGATGGCTGTTTTTTCAGGTGACACCATTTTCATTCCCCTCTCTGCTTATATCTGCATTTAGATTGTAGCATATTGGCATAAAATCAGCTTTGCAGAAGCCCTGACACATTCTGTTCTGTTAAATGACAAAAGACCGGGCAATTCCTGCCCGGCCTATCCCCAATTTTATGCGCGTAAAGCTCTTTACCCGCTATATGGGACCGCAAACCCTAAAATTGTGTTGAAAAGTTAGTCAGATATGCTTCCGCAATGACTTTTTGATCATTATACACTTCGACCGATACAGCCTGATCCATGGAGACCATCCTTTCAATATCCGAGGAGAGCAAATCTTGCTTAAGAGGGATTGGTTCCATATAAACCATTTTCTCTTCGCCATTTTCTTCAGCTTCCATATACTCTCCATCATAAACAGATTCTGCGCCGTAAATGATTTCTTTTGTACCGAGCGCCTTTGCAAGCTTTTGGTTATGTATTAATACCTTTACCTTGAACAGCTCTTCCCCGCTTAAGATCTGGCTGTTAAGCTTAAAGCGGAACTGAAGCTCATTCTGGTTCGTCAAATAAGCTTCTGCATGCTTGTTTACAATCGCCTTGTCGTCTGCAGGCATGCAGCCTGGCAAGATGGCCGCAGACAATAGGAAGAGGAGCGGCATCAATAGTTTCATAAACACACCTCCTTGCCATTACCATTTCCTATAGTCTGCTGTCTTAAACGCTAATTTTTAAAAAAGGGAAATTCCGTCATTTCAGACCAATCAAAAAGCCGGGATTCTCTCCCGGCTTTTTCTTTAGATTGATTTAACCATGCCCCCATCCACAAGAAACGAACTTCCTGTCATATAGCTATTTGCATCCGAAGCCAGAAAAACGGCAACTTTTGCAAACTCTTCAGGAGTCCCATAGCGATTGAGCGGGATGGATTTTTCTGATTTCTCCTTCATCTCCTCAGGTGAGACACCCGCTTTTTCCCCATTCACCTGATCCAGATGCTTCACCCTGTCCGTGTCAATTCTCCCCGGAGCCAGTGTATTCACAAGGATGCCGTATGGAGCAAATTCCTGTGCCAAAGTCTTGGAAAGCCCGACTATCCCTGTCCTGAATGTATTGGAAAGCACAAGGCCAGGAATCGGCTCTTTAATGGAGGAAGAGGCAATATTGATGATTTTCCCGCCGTTTTTCTTCAAGTACGGCAGTGCTTCCCTTATATTTCGCACATATGAGAGCAGGTTCAGTTCGAAAGATTGGAACCATTCTTCATCTGAAAGAGTTTCAAAAGAGCCGGAAGGAGGGCCTCCTGCATTATTAACCAGGATATCGATTCCTCCAAAACGTTCAGCTGCAGCTTTCACCATATTCTTTATATCGTTTTCAGAAGTGACGTCTGCACGTATGAACTCTACCTCACCGCCCAGATTCTCAAGCTCTGACTTAACTTCCTTCAGCTTTCCCTCATCCCTGCTTGCCAGCATAACATTCGCGCCTTCTTGCAGAAGCGCCTTTGCGATTGCCTTTCCCAGCCCCTGGCTGGAAGCAGCGACAAGCGCTGTTTTTCCTTTTAGGTTCAATTCCATTAGTCAGCCTCCTGTACATGTAGTTATAGCAATATTATACAGAATATACAGGCAAATTACACAGATTGTGCATCAGGCATCCTGCCGGCACTCTGTCCGGCTCAATGGAGGACCCTGCTTAAAAAGGGGCTTTGTGAAATATACAGTTCATTCCTCTGTTTTTCTTTCAATTGGCGATATCTATCCTGAATAAAAAAGCTGATGATCATGCTAATCATTTTTATCAGCATCCTTCCGTTTCTTATGTTTTAATTATAAAAACCTGGAAACGGATGAGTAACAATCAAGAGGATGGATTTTTCTCATCCTCTGGTCTGAATGCTTTCTCCTCCTATGGCGGAGGTTTATGGACAAAAAAATACCGACTGGCATTGCCAGTCGGTCAGTAAGGGGGGAAAATGAGAATGATCAGCTTACTTACATCTTGCTTAAGTGCTTACTCTGCATATACCCCGTGATTATCCCGTTAAAACCTTTTTTTAAAAAAGTTTTTATTTTTGTGTGGCCTGCTTAACAGCTGCCACTACTTCCTCTGCAGTCCCCATCTGAAGCGCCTTTTCGGCAAGCTCTTTCATTTCTTCCGTTGACAGGCGAAGAATTTGCGAGCGTGCTTTCAGTATGGAAGTGGCACTCATGGAGAACTCGTCCAAACCGAGGCCGAGCAGAAGCGGAATGGCAGTCTCGTCCCCTGCCATCTCACCGCACATGCCAGCCCATTTGCCTTCTTTATGAGCTGCATCGATCACCATTTTTACAAGGCGCAGAATAGCCGGATTATATGGCTGGTATAAATAAGATACCCTTTCATTCATCCTGTCAGCTGCCATTGTATACTGAATCAGATCGTTCGTGCCGATGCTGAAGAAATCAACCTCTTTGGCAAACTGATCGGCAAGGACCGCAGTCGATGGAATTTCGACCATGATGCCAAGCTCAATCTTGTCAGCTGTTTTCACGCCTTCAGATGAAAGCTTTTGCTTTTCCTCTTCAAGGATTGCTTTCCCCTGGCGGAATTCATCCAGAGTGGCGATCATTGGGAACATGATCTTCAGATTGCCGTAAGAGCTCGCTCTAAGCAAGGCTCTCAGCTGCGTACGGAAGATATCCTGTTCTTCGAGGCAAAGGCGGATCGCACGGAAGCCTAGGAAAGGATTCATTTCCTTCGGCAGGTTCAGGTAAGGAAGCTCTTTATCCCCGCCGATATCCAGTGTACGGACAACAACAGGCTTTCCTTCCATCCCTTCAAGGACAGCTTTATAGGCTTCAAACTGCTCTTCCTCTGTCGGAAGCTGGTCCCTGCCCATATAAAGGAATTCTGTACGGTAGAGGCCTACAGCCTCACCGCCATTATTGATGACTCCTTTAAGGTCCTTAGGCGTTCCGATATTGGCTGCCAGTTCTACATGATGTCCGTCGGCAGAAACCGTCTTTTCGTTGACAAGCTTTGCCCATTCAGCTTTCTGAGCTTCAAAGGCAGCGTTTTGCTCTTTGTAGCTTTCAATCGCCTCAGGTGTAGGATTTACATGAACCTGGCCGGTAAGACCATCAACAATCACCATATCGCCATTCTGGATTTCCTCTGTAGCTGTCTTAGTGCCGACAACCGCAGGTATTTCCATTGAACGGGCCATGATGGCTGAATGGGACGTCCTTCCGCCGATATCAGTTGTAAACCCTTTAACAAACTGCCTGTTCAACTGCGCAGTATCAGATGGCGTCAAGTCTTCTGCAATGATGATCACTTCTTCGGCAATCATGCTAGGGTTGACGACCTGGACTCCAAGCAAATGGGAAAGCACACGCTTGGTGACATCGCGGATGTCTGCTGCGCGTTCCTTCATATACTCATTGTCCATTTGTTCGAACATGCTGACGAACATATCAGCTGTTTCCTTCAATGCCTGTTCAGCATTCACTTTTTCTGTCTTGATCTTGTCTTCGATGGGTGATATTAATTCCGGATCGCTGAGTACCAGGAGATGTGCATCAAAGATGGCCGCTTTATCTGCGCCCAGGTCTTTTTCCGCTTTCTCCCTGATGGCCTCAAGCTCTGATTTGGAAGTGGCCAAAGCCTGCTGAAAGCGGCCGACTTCATTGTCTGCATCCTCAACCGTCTTTTTGCTGAAAGACAGATCAGGTTCTACCAAACGGTATGCTTTAGCAATCGCAATGCCGCTTGAAGCTGCAATTCCCTGTAGAAAGCTCATTATTCAGCAAGTCCTTCTTTTGTTAGAGTGTCTTCAAGTGCTTTTACAGCCTCAGCTTCGTCGTTTCCTTCAGCAATGATTTTAATATCAGCGCCCTGGCCGACACCAAGAGACATAACACCCATGATTGACTTTAGGTTAACCTTTTTTTCTTTATATTCTAAATGCACATCAGAATCGAATTTGCTTGCAGTTTGAACCAATAATGTAGCTGGACGAGCATGGATTCCAGTTTCAGCCGTTACTTTGAATTGTTTTTCAACCATTGAGATCAGTCTCCTTTAGAATTAATTAATAATTATAGCAAGATGTATATGAGTTTGTTGCCTACTAACTTAATCTAACCGATTTATGCCAAAACGACTAAGCAGTTGCCGGAAACGCCCATAAAAGCCGCATCCCGTTCTAAATGGAACAGGCCAAAAGCGCCAGTACATATTGCAGTTATTTATCTACGCAATAGTATTTTTTCCATCTATGGTTTATTCATGTATGAAATTAAGTATAGTTTAGTCGCCTTTTTTTCAAGTCATCAGACAACCAACATCTCAAAAAAAAGAATAGCATTTCCTCCCGTCTTAGACAACGTTAATGCCTTATTTTTTAAGGATTTGCAGGTATTTTTTTTATGAAACGCTTTCATTTGCCATTGTTTTCTTTTCTTTACCCAAAAAGAGGATATTATAACTTACTCTCAGCTTATTAATGGCAGCCTCATATTCATATAGGGTGTTCCCTGTCCCATGGGACTGCAGCTTAGCGATTTCTTTTACGCATCTTGCAAGCAGTTCGGCTGCCTGCTTCAAATCCTTCGCCCTGAATTCAGTCCGGTCTTCGACCAGCTGCTCCAGTATTGAATCTGCAAGATCCACGATCCTGTTCAGACGTTCTTGTTTTGTTAATTCCATTCCGCCGCCTCCTCCGTGCTTTTTAGATTTATATGCCGGAGGCTTCTTTAGATGTTAGGATTTACGTCCTTTCAGCTGCTTTTTTTGGAAAATGCCAAGAAACCTCGCTGAAGATAGTTCCCCTTCCTTAACAAGATGCAAATGGATCCGCTTCAGATCTTTTTTCAATAAGGCAATCTCTTTTAGAAAAGCAGCAGCTTCAGCGGCATCAGCCAGCTTTTCTCCGTATCTTACTTTTTCATATATGCTGCTGGTAATGGGGTCAACATGCAGGCCGATCCTGTTCATCCACTCCGGAAAGCTTTCGGACTGCCTTCTGCCGAGCTGCAGTTTATCACTGTATGATTCGAGCTGGTATATCTCCCTCCTGACAGGGTCTAAAGGCGCCTCTGTCCGTTTTTTTCCGCGGTCCATGCCTCCATTACTGCCAGGCTCCCGCTCGACAGTGATATATGATTTCTCTTTATCCTGCATCGCATTTCCGGAAGTTTTCTTTCTTTTTTTATATAGATAGTACATGATAAAAATAAGACTGGCTGCAGCAGCTGCTGCCAGCACCATTTCAAATCCCTGGCCCTGTTCTTCCATTAAAGGCTGTTCCCTGCTCTCACCCAGCTGCTGATCCTGGCTTTCAGGCTCTTCATTTAAAGAAACGCTCCAGTCGCGTTTTTCGGCCCATTGGAAAAATGGGGATGCAGCTGCGCCAAAAAGATAAGCAACGCCCCTCATCATAGAAAAGAACAGCCCGGTGACAGCGGGAATAGCAGCCACAGCCGCCGCTCCAATTGCAAAAACCCCCAGCATGGCAAGTACAAAATCACGAATCAGAAGCCCTTTGTTTTTCCGGGAAGTTCCGGAGGCAGCCAATCTTGAAAAAAATCCTGCTACAATAATAATGGCTTCCTGCAGGACGACCATCCAAACCAACTTGCCAATCCATGTGCGATCCAGGAAAACAGCCGCCAGGATAACGGCAAAGCCTCCCGCGAAAACCAGCAGGAAGAGATTGCTGTCAGAACTTCCTTCAGGGTCTTTATAGGCAGCTTCTGTCCTCCAGAATACAAGTACCCCGAAACATAGCAGTGCGAACCAGGAGAAGCCCAGAAGGGTTCCAGCAATGAATATAAAAGGCAGTACAGCGGCAAAAAACAGCAGGCTCCCTCTGCTGCCGCCGGCATTCAGCAGGAAGAAATACAGCACGGCTGATGATGCCAGGAGAGAAAACGAATATAACACCGGCAGCATGTCGCCTGAGGGCATAAACACTGGGCAGAGCAGCATGCTTGCAAGAGCAGCCTCCGAAATGAGCGTCATATAGGGATGCCATTTGATTCCGGGCAATTAAATCACCTCTTTATGGATAGGTTTCGGAAACGGCTTTATCCAGGCTTTTTGCTCCAGCAGCTGCATTTCGAGCACTGTAAAACCTTTCTGTTCCAATTCTTTAAAATACTTATCTCCAGCCTGCTGCTTTAAGCCTCCATGGATAATATAAGGCTGCAGGGCAAAATGCCTTGTATAATGGGCAGCCATCTTGTCATATGGATACAGGACAGAATGATAGCCTGCAACCGCAAAGCTTTCCAGCACCTTCTGGAGATGCGCCTTTCCGGTCCCGGCGGGAATATATTGAAAAGGGACGGGTCCTGCTGTCCGGATATTCATGCAAACCGCAAAGGGAATCCCTTCTTTTACAGCTGTGTATGCAAGCTCGGCCGAACAGCTCAGAAGCTCCTCAAGCCTCGGAGTAATGGAGTATCCTTCGGAAAGATTCAGAGAAAGCAGCAGGCCTTTTTCAGAAACATTTTCATATACCTTGGTCTGGATGCTCCGGCTCCTTGCCGTTGCTTTCCAATGAATTTGATTGAAGCTGTCGGTGGGCACGTAATTCCTCGTGCCGGCAGGAGACAAAACATCCTGAAATAGTGTATGCCTGGCAGCCTCATTTCCTGGTTTTGCTGATACAAACTGTTCTTTGTTTTCTAAAGGCAGCCTTTTCGGATAGATGAGCGCTTCCTGGGCGATCATTGTCCTGTATTCCAGCACTGTCTCGCCAAAACCGAAGAAATGGGGAATCCGAAGCTCCATGCTGCGGATTTTCGCAAGCCCCCTCCTGCCGGCTGAAAATGGAATCCGGACTGAATATTCCCCTTTTCTTGGAAGAGTGAATGGGATGGATAGCTCGTACTTTGAAAATCTCGGGTGCTGAACCCCTTTCAAGGGGATTACAATATCATCGAAATAGACGTAGAGCCGTGCATTCAAAATGGGAAGTCCGTTATTTACAAAATCCAGCTCCCATTCATGATGCTCTTCAATAAACATCCGTTTCCTGACAGCTTTATTTTCAAATTCGACTCCTTCCCCCATTTTCTTCAAATAATAATTATTGGCAAGGAGGACACAAAAAAACAAACTGGACATCAGGAACAAAATTGCCGAGGTCAGATAAAGGCTAAGCAAAACCAGCAGCAGGGCAAGTGCAGACATAATCTGCAAGGACCTGTTTTCGACCGTATACTTTTTCCACTCCATTCTAGCGGGCACCTGCTTCAACAGGGACTTCAACGGAATCAATAACTTTTTTGATCACTTCTTCCTCTGTGCTTGTAAGGGATGCTTCGGCGGTAAGATAGATTCTATGTGCCAGCACATATGGAGCCATTTCCTTGATATCCTCCGGGACGGCATATTTTCTGCCTTTTATCAGTGCAGCACCGATTGCAGCCCTCAGCAGGGCAAGCGACCCCCTTGGGCTGACCCCAAGTTCGATGGCAGGGGTTTCCCTCGTTTTCCTGACAATTTCGAGCAGATAACCTTCAAGCTCTTCCGATATATGTATCTGTGCTGCTGCCTCCCTCAATAAAGCGAGTTCCTGCCGGCTTACAGCCTGTTTTACGGCAGCTGACTGCCTCCTTTTTCCCTTTATTATCATCCTTTCTTCTTCAAGGCTGGGATAGCCCAGTTTAACCCTCATGAAAAAGCGGTCAAGCTGTGCTGCCGGCAGCGGAAAGGTCCCTTGCTGCGACTCTGCCGGATTCTGCGTCGCAATGACCATAAAGGGTTCTTCCGCCCTGAATGTATGTCCGTCAATCGTTACCTGGCGTTCCTCCATGGCCTCAAGCAGGCTTGACTGTGTCCGCGGGGTAGCCCTGTTTATTTCATCAGCAAGTACAATATTGGCAAGGATGGGCCCTGGGCGGAACTCAAATTCATGGTTTTTCGGATTGAAAAATTGGATTCCTGTAATATCACTCGGAAGTACGTCCGGTGTAAATTGAATCCGCGAGAACTTTCCTCCAAATGTTTCAGCGAATGTTTTTGCCATGAGTGTCTTGCCTGTTCCAGGCACACTTTCAAGAAGCACATGGCCATTGAAGATGAGCGAAATCACCAGCAATTCTGCTTCTTTATCCCGGCCGACAATCACCTTTCCTATTTCTCTTTTCAGTTTTTCTATTTGATCAAGCATTTGCACACCTCTATTATTCTAATATTTTGTCTTTTTAAATATAACATGAAATTATACAAGCATAGCAAGTGATTGGAAGAAATAGACTCAGCAGAGAAAATGGTTGCAAAAAAGGCGGTCTGGTGATTCAATAAACTTACAAGATTTAACAAACAAATATATGAAGGTGATCATATGAGATATAAACGGGATGAGCCGTTCCGGTTTCAATTCCCTAAGCCGCTCCATGGGTCCTTCAGGATTATAAAAATTGACGATAAACCGGTTGAGGCAAGGCCAGGCACAGCGGAGATAATGGATTTGAGCCCGAACGGCCTGCGTTTCAAGGCTTCCATGGACCTTCCGGTAAGAGAAAAAAAGCTGCTGATGGAAATGTCTTTCATCATTAACGATTCTCTTATCACCATGACCGGTGAGCCGGTATGGCAAAAGCACGAATGGAATAGCAGCACCTATGGCTTCGTATCTGCAGAAGGCAGCGAAAAAAGCCTTGAGATTATCCAGCAGCTTAAAGAGTATGCCAGAAAGGCTGCCGGCTCTTACAAATCAAGATAAAAAACTCCAGCGCATTCTGCTGGAGTTTTTTTTACTGGAACTTTACGTTCATGCAACGGAAACATTATGAATCACCTATATGATGGAATAAACCACTTGAGGAGGCTTCATATGTTTTCCCATCTCTTAAGCTGCCTGATTTTCGTTGGGACTATTTTCATTTTCAGCATCCTGCTGCTGCGGAAAAACTAGAAGGAATCCTGCTATTCCTCGTACATCATTTTCCTGGTCATTCCCCCATCGACCACGATGTTTTCGCCCGTTACAAAATCGTTTTCCGGATCACAAAGGTAGAGGCAGCAGCGTGCTATATCAGACGGTTTACCTACTCTTCCTGAAAGATGCTGCTTATGGTCCTTTTCCCGCAATTCATCATAATGCTTTGTTTCAATCCAGCCCGGGCTGATGGAATTAACCCTGATTCCCTTGCCTGCCAAGGTTCTTGCCAAAGCGTGGGTAATGCTCGTGATCCCTCCCTTGGATGCAGAATAAGCCTCTGTGTCAGGCTCAGACATGGACGCCCGGGTCGAAGCCATATTTACGATTGAGCCTCCACTTTTCATCAGCTTCACTGCTTCCCTGCTGCAGAGGAAAACGCTCCGCAAATTAGTCTGGAGGATCTCATCCCATTCATCCAATGTCATCTCCGTAAATGAAATAAACTTTGAAATCCCGGCATTATTGATAAGGATGTCTATAGTTCCAAACTGAGCGGCTGTCTTTTCCATGGCAGTTATAACGCTTCTTTCATCTCTCACATCCGTATACACAAAAAAGGCTTCCCCGCCTTCGGATACCAGCTTCTCCTGAAGCTCAGCCCCTTCCTTTTCGGCTATATCTGCAATAACTACCTTTGCACCTTCTTCAGCAAATGACTTGGCAATGCCCTTGCCAATCCCATTTGCACCACCGGTTATGAACACTGTCCTGTCTTTAAACTTCATTGCTCCATCGACTCCCTTCCTATTTATATTGAGCCTTCAGCTGCGGGGCTCAGATAGATATTGATACAATACATCTCCGCCCCGCTGGCCAATGCCGCGGAAATGCTTAAAGTCCGGGCGGCTGACAAGCACCCTGCGAAACTCAAGGAAGTCTTCCTTTTTTACATAGTACTCCGCAAGTTCACCGTTTTTGAGCTTATCTAGCAATTCATTCACCAAGTTTTGTTCCAAGCCAATACCTCCTTTTCACATACTTACTGTATACCAAATTACTATAAGAATTTCCACGGAAATACTTGCAGAAGCACAGTTATGCAATACCCTTATGTTTCAATCCGAAAAATGGAAGTTTCAGTTAAAAATGTTCAAAATTCTTTACGAAATTCAAAAAGTAGTGCAAAATGTTAATAAGCTTTTAGAGAAGAAACAAACACGGGAGAGGGAGAGGATGTATGAAGAAAGCAGAAGTCGGAAACGTGATTGAATTCAGGGAAGGCTTGAAGGGCATAGTTGAAAAAGTGAACGAAAATTCGGTGATTGTCGATCTTACATACATGGATGACTATCGTGATCTTGAGTTGGAGCAAAGGACTGTTGTTAACCATAAAAACTATAAAGTCATTAAAGAATCGGTATTCTAATCGTAAAATGTAAGCGCTGCTATAATAAAAAGTAAATAAAACTCCGCTGCCAGGCGGAGTTTTTTTATTTGCCTGCAAGGCGGGCTATTTCATCCGAGTCATATATCATTGCAGCCTTGCGGGCTTCCTTATCACGGATTGCGGCCGCTGCCATCCCTTTTGCCACATCTAATGCCTTGATGGATTTATACTTTTGAAGCTTTCCCTTCATAAACGGCCCTGCCGCCCTTAAGAAAACCTCGCCGGCCTTTTCCCCCAGCCTGAACTCCGCCCTATCGCCGACAAGAAGGGACGGCCGGAAAATGTGGAGGCTGAAAGCATTCAGTGTCTTAAGCTGTTCTTCCATCTGTCCTTTTACCTTATTATAAAAAAACTTAGAATCCGGGTCTGCCCCCATTGACGATATAATCAGGAATCTGGCTGCACCTGCTTCTTGTGCAAGATGGGCCGCCTTTAAGGGATACTCTAAATCGGTTTCCCGAAAAGCGTCTTTACTTCCCGCCTTCTTAATCGTTGTGCCAATACAGCAGAAAATATCGTCAGCCATGAAGGCATCCCCCATCTCCTCCAGACTGCTGAAGCCCCCAATGTATACCGTCAGTTTAGGATGTTCTATGCTGAGCGGGCGTCTGCTGATCACTTTTATTTGTGAGTACTGGCCGCTGCCTAGGAGCAGCTCCAAAAGATGGCCCCCTGTCAAGCCGGTAGCGCCTAAAATTAGTGCTTTTCGCATCTTTTTCCCTCCTGTATGCTGTTACAAAACAGTTGTATGAACAAAAGTAGTAGCAGAGTACTTTCATTTTTTGATAAAATAGTGATTGGTTTGTTAGAACACCAATAAATTGTACGAGCCAACAGCTTACTTACTGATTATACAGCAGAAGAAGCATTGCACCGTAAACCCGCATTTATATTTTCCACCTGGCTGAAAGGAGATCATGAATGAAAATTGGCTCAATTGATATAAAACTGATCCTGGGGATCATGATTGCCCATTTGTTACTGTTTTTCACTTTTCAGGACAGGGCAGTATTTTGGTATATATTCACCGCTTCCATGCTGTTTCTGATCAGCTATTCAATTATGGCAGAAGAAGTGGAGGATGAGGCTTCTTTCCGATCTTACCTTTTCTTTGGAGCAGTTTCCGGGGTACTCCTCTATGGATTATTCTGGACAGGCCATTTCCTGATAGAGATTTTGAACCTGCCATTCGCAAGCCAAATCGGGAGATTGTACAGCCGGCTTTCCCCGGAAGTAATCTGGCAATATATCGTTCTGATCCTTGTCATCATTCCGGGCGAAGAAATTTTTTGGCGGGGTTTTGTCCAAAAACGCCTGCAAAGCTACATAAAACCAGGATGGGCAGTGATATCAGCTGCTTTGCTTTACGCCTCCGTCCATTTTTATTCCGGCTATCCGGTCCTTGCCCTTGCAGCATTTGCAGCCGGGCTGTTCTGGGGATATCTGTATGCCTGGAAGAAAAGCCTGCCCCTGGTCATTGTCTCTCATCTCATATTCGATCTATTGATTTTTATTATCTTGCCATTCAACTGATGAAATCAGCAAAATTTGTAACTTTCTGCAGATAACATCGTCTACTCTATTATAAAACTGCATGACATACAGGAGGAATGCCAAAATGAACACACTTCAAAAACTATTGCTGGCTACAGGGATCCTTTCACTTGCACTTGCCGGGTGCGGGACTACAGAGGACACAGGAAGTGAAGACAAGGGAACCAATACAGAAGAAACAGCGGGCACAACAGACGGCACCCAGGAAACCGGTGACAATTCAAATGGTGAAGACATAGTGCAGACGGATGATCAGTCTGAAGGAGAAGAAAACGAGGAGACAGCCAGCTCTGAAATGGAGCAGGAAAAATCCCTGTCATACCAGGTGAATGGAGAAACGATGGAAGAAACTGCAGTCCTTGAAAAAAGCGACAACCAGAATTATTCTATGTATGTCCTTCCTTCATACGCACTGACAGCTGAAGAGCCTAATAAAGATGTACTATATCTGACAGATAATGATCAAGTATTCATGAGGATTGAGCTGCTGCCGGAAGATACAGATTGGGAAATGGCTGAAGAGAACGCAAAATCCCAGCTGACAGCGGTAAGCAGTGAGGTGCAATCTGCGGAGGCTTCTGATGATGAATTCCTGCAGGATGCAATCATTTACGAAGCAGCTTCAGAAGAAGATAAAGCAGCGGTATACCTGATTAAAAACGGTGGACAGCCCCTAAAGCTGAGCATCTACACAAAAAATGATGCTGATCACACTGATGCATTTATTCAAATGGCAAAAACCATTTCAGCAGAGAAATAAGGAAAACAGGCCGATGAAACACCTCATCGGCCTGTTTTTTTTCATGCTTCTTTTTCTTCTGCAGGTTTTATCCAGAGCAGGACAATAAATAGAATGCTGACATATCCGAATATCGGATAAAGATAGGAAAGCAGTGTACTGTATTCTATCATGCTGATTAAACAGGTAATTAGATAAATTCCCCCGACCGACCAGATCGCCGGGATTGAAATATACTGCCTTATCTGCCTCTCCAGCCCGAAAATATTTCCTATTATTGAGGTGAAAATTTCTCCATAAATGACCAGTACAAACAGGCCGTAAAAACCGGATGCAAGATTTTTCATGATGACTGCCATTGGTATTTCATATACTTCCAGGTTAGGGAGCATTACAAGAGTCAGATGGCTTGATAAAAGGATGATGGTCAATGCCGCCCCTCCGATATACCCTCCCATCCTGATGGTCCGGTCATCTTTTATTTCAGCTGCAACAGGCACCAGCACCGCCTGTGCCAGGGCCAGATTGAGCGCGGTATAGGAAAATGGCGCGGCTACAGCTTTCCACCCATCCTCCGCAAACGGAATGAACAGCATCTGCTCCTTAAAGCCCGGGAGCTTTATAGAAATGAACATTAAGATAAAACTGAAGGCAATCATCATAGGCACTACAAACAAATTCACAGCAAACAGCCCTTTAATGCCGAGAATCATTACAACCACCGATAATATGATTGTTGCAAGCACCCCTGAGAGCTTGGACATTCCAAGCTGCTCCTGAAATACAGCTCCTGCGCCTGACAGCATGACAGCACATACGCCAAGGAGCATAATTAATGTCAGCACATTGATCACTTTTCCGAAATATCTGCCGAACAGATAATCATTCAGCTCCTGGTAGGACTTTGCATGTATCCGTGCTGAGATCCTCATCAGCTTTGTTCCCAGCATAATAAATATATATCCGCTCATCAGAATTCCGATCAGCCCGATAAACCCGAACCGGGTAAAAAACTCTACTATCTCCTTGCCTGTTGCAAAACCCGCCCCGACTACTGTACCAACATAGACAGCAGCAATCTGCAAGGCTCCAGTCCAATTTTTCACGAAACCGCCTCCTCCCCTTCATGTATATGACCGGCTTTTCCAACAAAGACGAGCTTTTCAAAACTATTCATTCCTTTGGCTTAAATTTCCAAGTCTTATTGCTTGAAAGTCAAATAAGGTCAAAGTATAATAAAATCAAAGTTAGTCAAAGATAGTCAAAGTCAACATATAGGAGGCATTGATTGATGAACTGTGAAAAATGTCAACAAAACCAGGCAACCATCCAATTAAGGTTTAATATAAATGGAAATAAAATAGAAACACATCTCTGCAGCAGCTGCTATCAGACCGAAAAGCAAAAAATGAACGCTTCCTTCGGTTACCAGAATCCCTTCGAGGCTTCCGGCATGGAAGACTTGTTCAAACAAATGGGCGCCGGTGAAGCTAGTGCCGGCAAGGGAATGAAACAGCAGCCAGGCAAAAAGCCAAACGGCTTTATTGAACAGTTTGGCAAGAACTTGAGCAATGCAGCCAATGCAGGCTTAATAGATCCTGTCATTGGCAGGGATGAAGAAATTGACCGTGTCATTGAAATACTCAATCGGAGAAATAAAAATAATCCAGTACTGATCGGAGAGCCCGGTGTCGGGAAAACTGCCATTGCAGAAGGATTGGCACTGAAAATATCTGAAAAGAAAGCACCCCGCAAACTGCTGAATAAAGAAGTTTATCTTCTTGATGTCGCTTCGCTTGTTGCCAATACCGGCATTCGCGGACAGTTTGAAGAACGGATGAAACAGCTTATCACAGAGCTGCAGGAAAGGAAAAATATTATCCTGTTCATTGATGAAATCCATCTTCTTGTCGGAGCAGGATCCGCCGAAGGCTCCATGGACGCAGGCAACATCCTGAAGCCTGCTCTTGCCCGCGGCGAACTTCAGGTAATCGGTGCGACAACTTTAAAAGAATATCGCCAGATTGAAAAAGACCCTGCGCTTGAAAGGCGTTTCCAGCCTGTTCACATTCAGGAGCCAACACAGGAACAAGCCTTAGAAATCCTGAAAGGCCTCCAGTCCAAATATGAGGACTTCCATGAAGTCACCTATTCGGAAGCGGCGCTGTCGGCATGCGTCACTCTATCAAGCAGATATATACAGGACAGATTTCTTCCGGATAAAGCCATAGATCTGCTGGATGAAGCAGGATCAAAAATCAATCTGACAGCAGAATATACACCAGGGGAAGAAATCGAGCAGAAGCTGGCTGAAATATCAGCTGCCAAAGAAGAAGTCCTGAAGAAAGAAGACTATGAAAAAGCGGCCAAGCTCCGTGAACAGGAAATCAAGCTTGAAATAGCATTGAACAATGATTCGGCAAAGAGGCCGGTAGTGGAAGCGGGACATATCCAGGAGATCATTGAAAGAAAGACCGGCATTCCGGTCGGCAAAATTCAGCAGGATGAACAATCCAAGATGAAGAACCTTGAAAAATCCCTTTCCGAAAAAGTGATCGGCCAGGAAGAAGCTGTTAAAAAGGTCGCAAAGGCAGTACGCAGAAGCAGAGCTGGATTAAAATCCAAAAACCGCCCAATCGGCTCTTTCTTATTTGTCGGACCAACCGGTGTTGGTAAGACCGAACTGACAAAAACACTTGCTGAAGAGCTCTTCGGCTCTAAAGACAGCATGATCAGGCTTGATATGAGCGAATATATGGAAAAACACAGCATTTCAAAAATTATCGGTTCCCCTCCGGGATATGTCGGCCATGATGAAGCAGGCCAGCTGACTGAGAAGGTGCGGAGGAATCCATACAGCATCATTCTGCTGGATGAGATAGAAAAAGCCCACCCTGACGTACAGCATATGTTCCTCCAGATTCTCGAAGACGGCCGCCTGACAGACAGCCAGGGAAGGACCGTCAGCTTTAAGGATTCTGTTATCATCATGACAAGCAACGCCGGTGCAGGACACAGGGAAATCAAGGTCGGTTTCGGCAGCAGCGAAGCTGTCAAGGAATCAGGAATTCTTGATTCTCTGGGCAGTTTCTTCAAGCCTGAGTTCCTGAACAGATTCGACAGCATCATAGAGTTCAAACAGCTTGAAAAAGACAGCCTGCTGAAAATTGTGCAGCTGATGCTGGAAGAGCTGAATACAGCACTCAAAGAACAGGATATGCTGCTGACTTTTACTGATGAAGCAGTTGAAAAACTGGCCGAGCTTGGCTATCATCCGGCGTTTGGAGCCCGTCCGCTTAGAAGGGCAATCCAGGAGCAGCTGGAAGACAAAATTGCGGACTTTATTCTGGAAGATCCATCATGCACACAGCTGCATGCAGACCTTTTGGATGGAAATATTGTGGTTACTGGAAAATAAAGATACAAATCAATTGCGAAAGGCATACAGAAGCTTAATACAGGCTTACTGTATGTCTTTTTCTGTTAGACATGAAAGTCGCTCAACAAAATCTGACAAATTGTGATAAAATTGGTTAATATACTAACCGAAAGGCACCCTAAGCATGAACAAAACAAGCCTGATAGAAAGCCGGAATCTGCTTTTGATACAGCTGCTCTGGCTGTTTTACATAATCGATACAGCTTTTTACACATTGGTCGATCAGCGCTATGATTTGCTGTGGCCGCCTGTCGGCCTTGGCTTTTGCCTGCTGCTCACCGGCCTCTATTATCTTAAGCCAAAGCCTCACTTCATGATGATTGTAATCCTGGCCAGTATATACAGTTATCTGTTTTACCTGAACCTGCAGCTTCCTTATCTGGTCAATTATATTTTTCTGGTGTTCGGGATCATTTTATCAGCCTTTTATCAGAGTTATCTTGCGCTTGGCATTTCCACCTCGCTGGCTGCTGCAGCCCTTATCATCCTGAATGCAGCAAATGGACATTTAATTGCAGAAATGTCCGGCCCTGAGGACCTGCCTTATATCCTCCTTTTTGCCCTGCTCACAAGCATTCTGCTGTTTTTCATGATCAAACACGCGAACAGGCTGTGGGAAAAAGCAGAGAGAAGCGAAATGGCTGCAAGGAAAGACCTGGAATCGACCAGATCCTATATCGACGCTTTTTTTGACAATACCAGCGATTCCATTGTAATTGCAGATGCAGAAAAAAGGATTCTAAGAATGAATAACAGTTTCTCCCTGCTGTTTCACTCCACAGCTCCAGAGCCTGGGGACAGCCTTGAAACCATCATAGCGGATGAAAATGGTAAAATCTCGGATATGCTGGATTCGGCGCTTCTTGGCCGCAGTATTTCCGGAGCTGAACTTTCCTTTCCGGGTGTCAGTGATGAGCCGAGCGTGCTAGAGGCGACCGTATCCCCTGTCTATAATGCTCAGCATAAAATTTTTGCAGTATCGATGGTCATAAGGGATGTTACTGAGAAGAAAAAGCTGGAAGAGTATCTGCGGAATTCTGAAAAACTGAAGGTCACCGGTGAAATGGCAGCGAGCGTCGCCCATGAAATTAAAAATCCATTAACCGTTATATCAGGATTTATACAAATGATTGGTGAAAAGGAGAATGACTATAGGCAATATATTTCAATCATCCATTCAGAACTGGAGCGGATGAACGGAATTATTAATGAATTTCTATATCTGTCCAAACCGCACACACCAAACATGAAGCCTCAGCCGCTGGAACCGCTGCTAAATGAAACAGCGCTCCTGTTTGAATCTGAGGCACATTATAAAAATGTGCACCTTTTGAAGGATATTCTTCCTGGATGCGGAACTGTCCTTTGCGACACCGGCAAGCTGAAGCAGGCATGCATCAATCTTGTCCAAAACAGCATCGACGCTATGCCGGAGGGCGGTGTTGTAAAGATCTCATGCAGACAGACCAGCACTGGTGAAGCAAGAATTTTAATCGAAGACAGCGGATGCGGAATGCCCGAAGAACTTTTGCAAAATATCAAAAAACCTTTTTTTACCACAAAGGAATCAGGTACTGGCCTCGGTCTGATGATTACAGAGCAGATTATCCAGCAGCATAAAGGCAGGCTCTCGATTACAAGCAGGATGGGCTCCGGCACAACAGCCGAAATCCATCTCCCCCTTTTTAAAGAAGATCTGGACAGCAGCCAGTAAAATAGTAATATCTGCAGGACAAAAGCGCAAGAGCCTTGATCACCTTTAGGAACGCAGACTAAGAACGCCAAGTCCTGTGGGCATGGCCAGCTTCCTGGGTGCCTCACGGAAAGGAATTCTTTGACTTTTTGGGAGGTTTGGTTTGTGATCCCGGCGCAGCTGCTGGACATTGATTAGGAATTGAAAATAATCCCCAGGATATACGATTTAAAATTTCCTGAACAGCAAGAAAGAGCCGGGGAATCCCCGGCTCATCTAATTTTACAGGCTTTTGTCATCTACAGAATTCAGCCAGCTTTCAATTTCACCAATCACGGATTCTACACAGCCTTCCTCGAATGGCGAAAGAAGATTGGCTTCCTTGACCAGCTCTGTGAAAGGAAGGCTTCCGCCTAATCCGCACAGCTTGACATAATCACTCCATGCCTCTTCCTGGTTTTCCCTTGAACGCTTCCAGAACTGGAAAGCGCAAATCTGTGCAAGTGTATAATCGATATAATAGAAAGGAGAATTAAAGATATGCCCCTGGCGCTGCCAGAAACCGCCATTCTCCAAATACTCATTTCCTTCATAGTCTTTATGCGGCTGATATTTCCTCTCAATTTCCCTCCAGGCCTGCTTACGTTCCTGCGGAGTAGCAGTGTGGTTTTCGTATATCCAATGCTGGAATTCGTCTACGCTTACGCCATAAGGAAGGAAAAGCAATGCAGAGCTCAGATGGGAAAACTTATACTTATCTGTATCTTCCTTAAAGAAATTTTCCATCCATGGCCATGTAAAGAACTCCATGCTCATGGAATGTATTTCCGCTGCTTCATATGTCGGCCAGTTGTATTCAGGAATTTCAAAATGGCTGCTGGAATATACCTGGAAAGCATGGCCGGCTTCATGTGTCAGCACATCGATATCACCTGAAGTGCCATTGAAATTGGAAAAGATGAAAGGTGCTTTATGGTTTTCAATATAGGTACAGTAGCCGCCTCCTGCTTTCCCCTTCTTCGCCACAAGATCCATCAGCTGATTTTCATTCATAAAAGAAAAGAATCTGCCTGTTTCTTCTGAGAGTTCGTCATACATTTTCTGGCCGTTTTCAATGATCCACTCAGGGCTTCCCTTCGGTGCTGCATTGCCCGTCTTATATTGGAAAGGCTCATCATAGTATTTTAATTCATCAAGTCCGATTCTTTCCTGCTGGCGCTGCTTTAGCTTTGTCGCGATCGGGACTATATGCTCTTTGACCTGTCTGCGGAATTTGGCGACCATTTCTGCATTATAATCCGTCCGGTACATTCTGTAGTAAGCCAGCTCTACAAAGTTATTATAGCCAAGCTTATGTGCGATTTCTGTCCTGACTTTTACAAGGTCGTCATAGATACGGTCAAGCTCCTCTTCATTATCAGCAAGGAATCCGAAACGTGCCTCCTGGGCCCTCTTTCTCATTTCCCTGTCGGTCGACTCAGTAAATGGCTCCATTTGGGCCAGTGTACGCTCTTCCCCTTCAAAATCGATCTTGGCGGAGGCCATCAGCTTCGTATATTCAGAAGATAGCTTATTCTCCTTCTGCATAAGTGGCAGGATTTCCGGCTTGAATACCTTCAGCTGGGCATCTGCCAGCGCAAAAAGCTGCTTACCCCATTTTCCTTCAAGTTCTGAACGAAACTTGGAATCTACCAGTTCTTTATAGTAATCTGTTACAAACCCTTCCAGCTGCGGCTGTACTTCATCCATATAGTCTTGTTCATTTTTATAAAATTCATCATTAGTATCAATTGAATGGCGGATATAGCATAAGTTGAACATTGTTCCGATATCGTTGCGAATCTGATTGATCTCTTTCATCGCTTCATTCTGTTCATCGGCACTTGCTGCCCCCCTGAACCTCTCCAGTGCAGCTTCAAATTTCCTTCCTGCTTCGTCCATGTCTGGACGGACATATGTATATTCACTGAATTTCATTCTTTTCCCCCCGAATAGCTTTATTTTAAAAAACCATACTAAAGATTCGACATCCAGCAGGAAAATCCTCCTAAAAAACAAAAAACACAGCAAGATCACTGTGCTTTGCTTTAAAATCTTCCGACAGATAAGCCGAGCTTCTTTAAAAGATCGATTGCTGTCTGCTTTTCTTCATTAGATAGTTCTGACATCAGTTCATGGATGAACTGCTCATGAGACGGAAAGATCTCCTCAATGAACGCTTTGCCTTTTTCTGTAATCTGGGCAAATGTCACGCGCCGGTCTGTCGGGCAGGCCACCCGGCGGAGGTACCCTTTTTCCTCAAGCTTGTCCACAACATAAGTAATACTGCCGCTTGCGAGCAGGATTTTGCCGCCGATTTGCTGCAGCGGCTGGTCTCCTTTGTGATAGAGCAGCTCAAGCACCGCAAATTCAGTCGGATTCAATCCGTATGTCTGAATCAGCTTATTGACATTCTCATTAACAGCCCTGCAGGCCCTTGATAAAACGATAAAAAGCTTTAATGATTGATTTACCTGTTCATTCCCCATTTTTAAACAGATCCTTTAACACGTTATTTTATCTCAAATTCAGCATTATTATAAGGAAGCTTGCCTCCTGTGTCAATTTTTGGGCTGCAATAAATGAGAATTGGCTGTAACCTTCCAGTTTGCATTCACTTCTGCCTTTACAGGCTGTTCTCTCCTGATATATTCAGCCAGCAGTTCTGTCATGTCCTTATGGATTTCCCGGATAACAGGTTTGTTCTTAAACATCCAGTAGCCGCCTCCTCCACCTGCACGGTAATGGTTCATGACCACCTCAAACACTTCATCCATTTTCATGGCCTCTCCTCTGTGCTCCAAAACAGTGACACGGCTTCCTTCAGGCTGGGATAGATTCAGTTCATATTCGATCCCTTCCCACATATCATAATTATAATGCTGCGGCTTAGGCTTTGAAAATGACGGATTGACGGCAATTTCCCCATCTTCACCGACCCTGAAGTAGGAGGCAGACCTTTCCAGTGCATCTTTAATGTCCTGGCCTGTTATCTGCAATACAGCAAGTGTGTTTGGATAAATATAATTGGTCATGATATCTCTCATGGTCACCGTGCTGCTGAACCCGGGTGCTCCTTCATTGAACAGGGCTGTACAGGATATCTTTGCCCCGGAAGCATCCATCTGGACGCGGTTAACCAGTTCAATCAATGGATGCTCCCTGATCCTGGCTTCCAGTGGATCTGTGATCAGCATACTTTCTGTCAGAGAGCCGATTTCTTCATCAAGCCACTTTTGCGTTTCATTTTCGTAAAAGCTTGCATCGTGGATGATTTCCTTATCACACTCACCTTCATTGCTGATCAAAGATGAGTCGAGGCCGGCGATTGTCCATTCATGACGGACCTTTTCAAAAGTCACTTCTACTTTGCCCAAATGGCTTCCATGGGCTCCCGGCATGATGACCGGCACCCCGTTCACCTCTTTGCCAGACAGCCTCCTATGCTGATGGCCGGTTATCAGCAGATCGATTTCCGGAAATTCCATGCAGATCCTGTAAGCTTCATTTTCTCCTGTTTCCTCCTCCGCTTTGGCGCCTGTTTCCCTATCCCGTTCAAAGCCTCCATGATAAGCGACCGCCAGGAAGTCGGGCTTTTCAGTTTCTTCTACATAAGGAATCCAGCGTGCAAGGGTCTCAATTGCAGAATCGAAGAAAAGTTCCTGGATATAGTCAGGCCTTTCCCAATTCGGGATATGGCTTGTTGTAATCCCCAGGACCGCAATCTTAAGCTCATTCATTTCCTTAATCATATAGGGCACTCCGAAATACGGCTCCTTCGTTGTCCGGTGCAGCACATTGGCGCTCAGCCAGGGGAAATTGGATTCGCTGGCTGCACTCTTGATCATTTCGATGCCATAATTGAATTCATGGTTGCCGATTACAGCAGCATCATACTCCAGCTTATTCAGGACCTGGACCATGGGATTGACACGGTGCTTTAAGAACCGGGAATAATGGTACATAAGCGGCGTGCCCTGGATCAGGTCGCCATTGTCCAGAAGGAGTGTATGGTCTGCCTTCGCCTTCTCCTGCCTGATCACTGATGCCAGTTTGGCAAGCCCCGCTGCTTGTTCTTTTCCCGTGCTGTAATCATAAGGATAGATGCTGCCATGCAAATCAGATGTAATCAGGAACGATACTATCTCTTTATTTTTCATCTAACTCCTCCCTTTAGTACCTATTTATCATTCTTGGCTGCTGTTAAACTTGAATTGTTCATAAGTGGTATAATAACAAATAAGCCCGCCCGGATACGAGGCGCTCTTCTCAATTATACAAATATCTATTGAGGTACATACAAATGAAAAAACCAAAGAACTATATTCTGTATCTCGCAGCCGTTATGATCCCTGCTGTCATTTCCAGCCTCTTTTATATGAACAAAGAGCTGGATCAGAATATCAGCGACCGCCAGGAAGCTGCCAGGTGGACGGCAGCCATCCACCAGCGGCATTGGGATGACTTTATCTCGGAAACCGTTTCTACCCTTGAGGTCCTTTCTATTGCGGCCTCTGCGGAAATGCAGGATCCTGCAAAAATCTCACCGCTGCTTCAGCGCATCCATCTGATGGATTCACGCTATGGGGGATTATATGTAGCCAATGCCGGCGGAGAAGTCATCGCAGGATCAAACTCTCTGTTTGACAACAAAAATATGCTCGAAAAAAATTATATACAGGAAGCGATGGATGCTAAGGATATCGTCATTTCCTCCAGGCAGGAAACGCTCGAAAACGGCCAGAAGGTTATTGGCCTGGCAGCGCCGGTGCTTAAAGAGAACCGGGAGATCGCCGGAATTGCCATAGCACAGATCAGGGTAGACCACATTGAAAATATATTGACCATGCTGACGCCCGATGCCAGGCTGGTCGTCTACAACCAGGAGGATGCGCCGATCATGAGCTTTAATATGGCCGGTTCCGATTCATTTGGCAATAAGCAGACAGTCATGATCCCGATCGAGAGACTCCCCTGGACGATCAAAACAGCAGTCCCTGACAGAGATAACGCAGCAATCTTTAAAGAGGCTGCGGGATTTATTGCAAGACTGCTGATCATCTTCCATATCATCTTCTTTTTTATCAAATATTTCATGCTTAAAAAGCAGGCGGCAGAGGAAAAGAAGAAAAACGAATTGCAGAAGCTTGAGCTGGTCGGCACCCTTGCAGCAAGTACAGCCCACGAAATCCGGAATCCTTTGACCGGAATAAAAGGGCTTGTCCAGCTTCTCAGTGAAAAATACACACATTCCGACGATCAGTACTTCTTTAAAGTGATTGACACGGAGATAAGCAGAATCAATGAAATTGTAAGTGAGTTTCTGATCCTGGGAAAACCTGCTGCCCTGAAATTGGAAAAAATCAATCTGAAAGAAATCATTTCTGACCTGATTCCCCTTTTCGAATCAGAAGCGTCCCTGGCAAATGTACAGTGCACCTACCATCTTCCGGATAACCCGGCGATTGCCGAGGGTACCCAGGATCAGCTGAAGCAGGTACTTCTCAATCTTGCAAAGAACGCTTTTGAAGCAATGCCGGACGGGGGACGGCTCTCCATCTCCCTGCACACCGGCGGCAAATGGCACAGTATCATACTGGAAGACACAGGCTCCGGCATCCGTGAGGAAGACCTTGAGAAGGTATTCACGCCATTTTTCACTTCAAAGGATATGGGAACTGGGCTAGGCCTTGTTGTATGCCAAAGGATCATTGAGTCCTTTGGAGGCAGCATCACCATCTCAAGCAGAGTGAATGAAGGCACAAAAGCTGAGATCCTGCTGCCTGTAAAAGACTAAGGTGTCAGGCCCAATTTATCAACACGTGTAAAGCAGAGCACCATACGGTGCTCTGCTTTACTCATTCAAGGGTGAAAATCGGCTGTTTGTCCTCGATCCTGCCCTTCAAATCAGCCATCATTGAAAGCAGTCCAGTGCTTCTATCCTCAGGCGCAATCTTTTTATGGAGGACAGTATAGAGGACAACATCCCTAAGCTTCAGAAACAGCGGGAGCTGATCAAGCCACCCGGGAGGAAGCTGCCTGATTTCCTCATATCCTGAAGCAAATTCCTTCAGAAATCCTGCTGCAAAAGCATTTTTCTCCTGCTGTGTTCCGTTTTTAAAGCGGTAAAGGACCGAGTAATACACCGGGATGGCTATATCTGAGGCAAACCAGTGATAGGCACAGTCATCAAAGTCAAACGGATAGACCTTTTTTCCATCAAAAAAGAAGTTGCCTGAATGAAGATCTGTATGTACAAGCCCAAAGCTGTCTTTTCCTGCAGGCAGCGTTTTAATCCTGCTGATGAGCTCCCTGCTGTTCGCAATGATTCTTGCATGCCCTTCTGCGGGAACATACCTTTCAGGGAAAAGGACATCTTCCTCATCCCAGCCCGGCCTTGCTCCAATTTCAGCATTTGCCTTATAATTGGCTGTTGCTTCATGCATCTGGGCAATGATCCTGCCCCATGACCTGAAAAGATCTTTGTCAAACTCTCTATCAGTTACTTTGATTGGCCTGCCCGGAGCTTTCGAAAACAGACAGGCGTAGAAACTGCTGCCATCCCTGCACCCGGCGGTTATGATCCTTTCTCCTGAAGCCATCATCACCTCAGGAACTTGAATACCCTCAGAGAATAAATGATTTAGCCAGTCAATCTCGGCTGCAATATTGTGAAAAGACCGATGCGATTGATGAGTCAGCCTGAGAATATAGGGCGTTCCACCCTTATTTACTTCATAAACAAAATTCTCAAAATCCCCAAGAAGTCTGCAATCCTCTTCAAGTCCAAAAGTATTCTTCATGTCTTTAAGGATGGAGCTGCCATCCAGCAATTCCTGAATATATTTTTCCATATTTGCCTCCAAAAATGACATCCTCCCAGATCCATTGTAAATGAATCATGGATAAATCTACTAAAATATATTATGCTATTTTATTATGTGTTATTTCAATCAAGAACTCTATCGGCAAATAAACACCAGGAGGGAATTCAATGGGACACCCTGCAGCAGTCCAAAAGCAAAAATATAACGAAGGTACAGCCTATAAAGTTTTATTCATCATCGGGCTCTGCCATCTGTTGAACGATACGATCCAGGCTGTAGTGCCTGCCATGTTTCCCATCCTCGAAAAGTCAATGGGGCTGACTTATACGGAGCTTGGATTCATTGCTTTTTCCCTTAACATCGTGTCTTCGCTCCTCCAGCCGGTTACTGGCATACTGACTGACCGTAAGCCGATGCCATTCGCTCTTCCAATTGGGCTGGCCATTTCACTGGCCGGGGTGCTCGGCCTCGCTTTGGCCGGGAATTTTCTTTCAATAGTATTGTCTGTTGTGCTGATTGGCCTTGGTTCAGCCATTTTCCATCCTGAAGGATCGCGCGTCGCTTATATGGCTGCAGGGACAAAAAGGGGACTGGCACAGTCAATTTATCAGGTGGGAGGCAATACAGGACAGGCACTTGCACCGCTCATTACAGCCCTCATTCTTGTGCCTCTGGGGCAAAGAGGAGCTTCCTGGTTTACATTGGCTGCAGCCCTCGCTTCCGGCCTTCTTGTTTATATCGCCTTCTGGTATTCAGGAAGACTGAAGGAGGAAAAGCAGCTGGGGCTGAAAAAATCCAGGGCCGGCAAAAATCGGCAAACTGCCCTAAAAAACAAAATAGTACTTTCACTGGCCGTCATCCTTTTCCTGATATTTACTCGTTCCTGGTATATATCAGCCATCACCAATTTCTACGCTTTTTACGCGATAACGGAGTATTCCTTCACGATTACGCAGGCACAAGTATTTTTATTTGCATTCCTGGCAGCAGGCGCTGCAGGAACATTCTTTGGCGGCCCATTATCTGACCGGTTTGGAAAAAAGAGAATCATTTTTGTCTCAATGGCTGCATCTGCACCATTTTCAATTCTGCTGCCGTATATGCCAAAAGAACTTGCTTTTATTTTTTTGCTGTTAACCGGCTTTATTCTGATGGCAAGCTTTTCGGTTACTGTAGTGTATGCGCAGGAGCTGGTGCCTGGAAAAATCGGCACCATGTCCGGTCTCACAGTGGGCCTGGCCTTCGGCATGGGAGCAATCGGTTCGGTTGCGCTCGGATGGCTCGCAGATATGATCGGCCTTCCCCTGACTTTGGCTGTCACTGGCTTCCTTCCTCTATTAGGCCTTTTATCGGCTGTGCTTCCATCAGACCGCCAGCTTGCAGAAATGCAGGCCGAAGATATATAAGATCAGCTATTATGCAGGCTGTCCGAACCCTGGTACCGGTTTGGACAGCCTTTTTCATATTCTTTTCAGCTGCACAATTATTTTACGGGGAACTTTTTTCCTTCTGCTGTATATATTAGTATTGCGCGTTAAGCCCATAAATACGGTTAGACCAGATTGCATGGTGCTCATCATGCTTCAAAGGAAAGGCGGGGAGCTTTATACCATGAGCGAGGTAATTATCGGGAGCGTACTGTCTGCCCTTTCAACAGGACTTGGGGCTTTGATCATACTGTTTATGCACGGGAGCATCACCCACAGCTGGAGAGACATCCTATTGGCTTTCACAGCAGGCATCATGATGGCAGCCTCCATGATGGGGCTTATTCCGGAAGCGCTGGCTGCGGGTGGATTTCTGCCGCTGGCTGCGGGTGTTTTCCTCGGAGTTCTCTCCTTGACGCTGCTGGAGAAGAATATCCCTCATATTGATCTTCAGCATTCGAAGAAAGGGCTCGAATTTGATGAAAAGGCAATGCTGATCATCGCAGCCATCACACTGCATAATATTCCTGAGGGGTTATCCGTAGGGGTCAGCTACGCTTCGAGCACAGAAGATACAGGCAATTTGATCGCCTTTGCCATTGGATTGCAAAATGCCCCTGAAGGATTCCTTGTGGCTTTATTTCTGGTAAACCAGAAAATAAACAAATTCAAGGCATTTATTATTGCCACCCTGACAGGTGCGATAGAGATCGTCACCGGGCTTCTCGGATTCTATCTTACATCATTTATCAGCATTCTTGTTCCCTATGGCCTTGCTTTCGCCGCAGGCGCCATGCTCTTCATTATTTATAAAGAGCTGATCCCTGAGAGCCATGGAGACGGAAACGAACGCACTGCCACTTATTCCTTCATCATAGGCTTGCTCTTCATGATCTTTCTGATCAATATTTTTTAACTGCAGGATAAAAATGAAGAGGGGCCCTTATAAAACAGGCCCCTCTTCAACGGATTTTGATCAGCCCCGGGAGATCCCGCCGCAGAGCCTATGCTTTTCCAAATGTTTATGCTGTGCTGTTTTCTTCTATGAGGAGAATAGCTGTGAAGTGTAATTTGCGAGTATTTTGGCTGAAGTAATAAGATACGCAATAATGTTTGGGCAGAACCCGGATAATCCTTTTTAGAGCTGACAACTGTCAAATCTGCCGCTTAGACTTTAGCAAGCTCCCTCGGCCAAAGGATCATCTCTTTATAGGGTCCCTTAACAGTTTCATGATTTCTGCTCTCTTTCTTCATGCTTTGCTGAAACTCCAGAATCAGCTTGTCAAGCTCCTGGCTGCAGCGGATCGTCGCCGCACTTGAAATTCCTTCTCTCTCTGCAATCTTAATCATCGCTTCCCTTTTCACCTGGATTTCTTTCATTAAATATTCATTTGACTGGCACAACTTTCTTTTCCTCCTAATCCGTGTCCCATTCCTTTTTTTATAATCCAATCATTCTATCTTCCCTCTTTAATTATGTCTCTCTTTATATAATAATAAAAACAGAGGCGATTTCCCCAGCTTCCCTTCTCTATTTGACATCATCTGCGGAATGCCAAGGAATAATAGGCCACTTGAAGCATTATTACAAGAATTTCTATAAAAGTAAATAGATTCGCAATATTAGACAAATTCTTCAAGAAAAAATGTTGTTTCACAATCCGAAATATATTGTTTCGACAAATTTCTTTTTATTTTGCAGATTTTATTCTGACGGTAAAGTAAAGAAAGCGGGAAAAGGAATGCAGCTAATTAACCATTTTTGTTTTTCTGTTTCAAATCTTGAGAGATCCATTTCTTTCTATCAGGAAGCATTCAACGCAAAATTGCTGATTTCCGGCAGGACAACTGCCTACTTTGATTTAGATGGGCTGTGGATAGCTTTAAATGAAGAAAAAGATATACCAAGAGGAGAAATAAAGGATTCTTATACTCACATTGCATTTCATGCAGAAGAAGGAGAATTGGCAGGGCTGGAAAAAAGGCTTATAAAAGCCGGGGCTGTCATTCTTTCAGGCAGAAGCAGGCATGAAAAAGACGGCCGGTCGATCTATTTTGAGGATCCGGATGGGCATAAATTCGAATATCACACCGGAACCCTGCAGGATCGTCTTGATTATTACCGCAAGGAAAAACCCTATATGACTTTTTATTGAGGGAACTCAAGAGACCATAATTACGATTAGCATTTAGTTTCGTACATAGTTTTTATTCTTGAATGGGGCGGTTGATTTCCGTTCCAGGCACTTCGCTTTCCGCGGGGCGGCGCTAAGCCTCCTCGTCGTGCCTCCTGCGGGGTCTCAGCTCTGCCGCTGCAATCCCGCAGGAGTCTACGTGCCTTCCACTCCAATCAACAGGGTTTATTAATTTTTTTGGATCTTCCCATTCTGATTTTAAACAGTTCTTTGATGAATTACCTGGATACTTCCTCAAACTGAGTATGTTGATTTCCGTTCCAGGCACTTCGCTTTCCGCGGGGCGGCGCTAAGCCTCCTCGTCGTGCCTCCTGCGGGGTCTCAGCTCTGCCGCTGCAATCAACAGGGTTTCAAACTTTTGGAGCAAATATTCTTAATCACATAGATATCATCTTCCCAAAAAGACAAAAAGGGACCGGTATTTTTCCCGATCCCTTTTTAACAGGCAGAACAGCTGCCTCTATTCTCTTTAATTAAGCTTCTGCGCCTTCTTTTTCATAGATTGGAACCCAGCCTTCAGAGGTAACAAAGATGCGTACGGCGACAACCTTGCGATCTTCCTGGAGGGTGAAATAATGCCTGATGTTTTCCGGCACAGAAATCAGGTCGCCCGGATCCAGGAATACTTCAAAAAAGCCGCCGTCTTTCCCCTGTATAATGAAAACGCCGTGCCCGCTGACAATAAAACGGACCTCATCGTCTGTGTGATGGTGCTCCTGCTGGAAATTCTTCAGCAGCTGGTCAAGATTCGGCGTGCTTTCAGACAGCGAAATAACGTCCTGCGCCTGGTAGCCCCTTCGTTCAGAGATATCCTTGATTTCAGCGGCAAAACTCTCAAGGATCCTTTCCTTCTCTTCATCTGAAAGATTATACTTTTCTCTCAGATCCACAGGCAGCTTTTGAATATCCCAGTTTTCATAAATGACTTCCTGGCTGTCAAGGAAAGAGGCCACCTCTTCCTGGTTCCTGATTTCTTCTCTTGTTTCCTGCAATACGATATAAGCCATCTTTATAGTCTCCCTTCAACTTTTATATAGCGGTTTGAATCTGCTTCAGCTGCAGCAGCTTCAGCTGATAACGGAATAAAAACTCTGAAGCCTCCAAAAGCTTTTTCGCTTCAAAAGGTGTTCGGCCCCATACTGTAATGCCATGGTTGCGGATCAGGACAGCACCCGAGTCGGCCAGTATATGCTCTGAAAAAGACTCAGCAAGCTTCGGTATATGGGCGTGATTAGGAATGATCGGGATCGTCAGGACTGCATCCTCATCCCACCTATCAAAAGCTTTGATAAGCTCCTGGCCTTTAAAAGCAACAGATCCTGCATCCCCGTACAATTCAGAAATCACATTATTGTCAACCGTATGGACGTGCAGGCTGCATCCCGCTTTGGTCCTTTTATAAATTTCTACATGGAGAAGCGTTTCTGCAGAGGGCTTCAGGCCGGTTTCATCTGCCGGCTTCCCATCATGGCCGACCAGCAGGAAATCCTCTTCTGTCCGCTTCCGCTTATCTTTCCCGCTTGCCGTAACGAGGAATTGCAGCGGTTCGGCAGCAACCTTAATCGCAAGGTTCCCGCTTGTTCCCATAAACCAGTCACGGCCTGCAAGTTCTTCCTTTATATCTGCCAGCTGGTCCCATTTTTCCTGGATGAGGCTCATAGTTTCACCCCTATCAATCTCTTTAATTCTGTAATGCAATCAAAAAAGTCGGTAAACGGCCTGTGATCCAGGCCAAACTCTCTGCTCTTCTGCAGCAGCAGATCTCTTGCCAGTACAAAATCTGCCTGCTTCGCGGCCTGCAGATCTGTAATGCTGTCGCCGATGACAATTTTATATAACCCTTCTTCGTCCCGCGATCTCATGATCGAAGGCTTGCAGCAGCCGCATCCGTTGTCACATTCTTCATCACATTCATGCGGCCAGTTGATTTTAATCATCTCCCCGCTGAAATCAGAATGATTGCAGTAGATGGCTTCAAAAGGGCCGAACTGTTCAAGCAGCGGGTGAATGAAAAAGTCGATGCCCCCGCTGACGATGTATAAAGGGATTTTTTCTGTTTTCAGATACGCAATGAACTCTTCAAATCCGTTTCTGATCTTTGCCTGACTGAGGACATCGGAAGTGATTTCCTCTTTCAGGCTGCTCGGTAAAAGCGCAAACATCTGACCGACGCCATCCTGAATGGAAATTTCTTCAGCAAGGACCTTGTCCTTCAGCGATTCCCACTCAGGCGGGGCGAAGTGCTTCATGATGCTGATGATATTATCTGATTCTGTTATCGTCCCGTCAAAGTCGCAGAACACTGCAATCCTATCCATGCTGCGCCACCTCTTTGCTTCCCCAGAGCGCTATTGCTTTTGCCAGCTCTGGAAACTCCTGCTGAGGCTGGTGCAAGGTTTTTCCTTCCAGCACAAGGCTGATTGCCTGCCGGAACGCTGCTCCCCCGCCTCTAGCACCATCAGGGTGGCCATGGACGCCGCCTCCGGCATTTATGACGCTGTCCATCCCGAAGTCCCTGACAAGCAAAGGGACCAGGCCAGGGTGAATCCCGGCTGAAGGAACAGGAAAGCTTTTTTTATAAATATCATCCTCTGTCAGCGCGGAACTGATGGATAATGCCTGGTTCCGCTCCAATGCCACCGAGCCATATGGCGACGGAAACAGGGATAAGTCTGCACCTGCCATCCTGGCCAGCTTTCCAAGCAGTAAGCTGTGGCTCAAGCCGTAAACAGGAGAAGAAGTCATTGCACCGCTCACTGCCGGGTGAGCCATGATCGGAAGGGCGATATCTCCATCCTCCCTTAATGCCTGAAGAACATCCAGTCCATAGGCAAAGGCATTGAACAGCAGCAAATCAGCGCCAAGCTCAGCCGCTTTTTTTGCTTTTTCCTTCAGCTCAAACGTACGGCCCGTAAGATTCACTGCGTAAAGTGTTCTGTGCCCTGTTTCTTCAAAAGCTTCCCTAAGAACCCTTTTGCCTTCTGTAATCCTCTCTGAGAAAGGGGCAAGCTCATTATCAAAGAAAATTTCATCGTCCTTAACGATATCAATTCCCCCGCGTGCCTGTTCCTTCAGCTGCTTCAGAAGATAATTGAGATCTCTCCCAATCACGCCTTTGAAGATGCTCATTAACAGCGGCCGTCCGTGAACACCAAGCTTATTGCGGATTCCTTCAATGCCAAAAAGCGGGCCCGGGAAATTCCGCTTGAAGCTCTCTGCTGCATCCAGGTCGAGAAGCTTAATTTTTCCATCGAGCGAAAGCTTTCCAAATACAGTTGTCAGAACAGCAGGCAGGTCGGCGCTGAAGTTTGCGGCCGGGTAGGCAATTTTAATCAGCGCAGCCCCATCATTTCCATCCTGCTCCCCATTTTCAACAGAAACGACTCTCCCTTTATGCTTCTTAAGCTGGTCCTTTTCTAAATCCGGCAGATCTGTCCACGATCCCACCGTCAATCCCAAGGCAATTTCCTCTGCCTTTTTCTCCAGATCACCGCTGGAACCATTCAGTAAATATGACGCGATAATTTCACTCATAATCCTGTTCCCCCTGCATTTATGTATGGTCATGCTGATCGCGGTTCTCTCACCTGCGAATAGTTACGATAATAAAATAGAATCAATAAAAAAGACCCCTTCAGAAAGAAGAGGTCAGAGCTGTGTCCAACATCTTCTCATCTATCAGCTCAAACGCTGCAAGAATTAGCACCGTGCTTTTTACAAAGTCGGTTGCCGGGCTTCATAGGGCTAGTCCCTCCGCCTGCTCTTGATAAGAAAACGAAATCTATGTGGAATTTAAAGTTTTCAGATAATCAATAATTCATTTGGATTATGACATGATTATTAAAACATGTCAATTGATTTTTCAAAAAATATTCAACTTTCCGATCCTTGCTGCTGCCTCTTTAAGCCTCTCTTCATCTGCAAGCAGACCTGCGCGGACATATCCTTCTCCATATTCGCCAAATCCGATGCCGGGAGCCACAACTACTTGCGCTTTTTCGAGCAGAACATCGGCAAATTGCTCAGACGTCCAGCCTTCCGGAACTTTCAGCCAGGCAAAAAATGATCCTTGCGGTGCTTTAACATCCCAGCCTATCTCCCTAAGGCCTTCAATAAAAGCTTTCCGCCTGGAAGCATAGACCTGCACCAGTTCATCCACACATGCCTGCGGCCCGGACAAAGCCTCTGCTGCCGCTTCCTGCACAGCACCAAAAAGGCTGACATACAGATGATCCTGCATAAGATTGATGGCTTCAATCACACTTTCATTCCCAGCCGCAAACCCCACTCTCCAGCCTGCCATATTGTAAGTTTTAGAGAGTGTATAAATTTCAATGCCTGTTTCCTTTGCCCCTTCCGTCTGCAGGAAGCTGACTGGCTTTTTGCTGTCAAAGCCAATTGCACCGTAGGCGAAATCATGAACAACGCAAATTTCATTTTCCGCTGCAAAGCGGACCGTTTCTTCGAAAAATTCCTTCGTAGCCGTGGCTCCGGTCGGATTATTCGGATAATTGAGGAACATCATCCTGGCTGATTCGATGTCCTGCTCAGAAAGCTCACCATAATCCGGCAGAAAATGATTCTCTTCTTTCAGGGGCATGACAGCCATAGAAGCTTTCGCAAGGGCCACTCCTGACCAATAATCAGGATACCCCGGGTCAGGAACAAGGATCGTTTCCCCTGGATTGAGAATACATTGAGGAATTTCAACCAGGCCAGCCTTCCCGCCGAATAAAATAGCTATTTCCTTTTCCGGATCAAGGTCCACACCGTATTCCCTTTTGTAAAATTCAGCTGCTGCAGCTTTCAGGCTGTGCTGACCGCGAAAAGGGGAATATTTATGATTAAGGGGATTTTCGGCTGCTTCCTGAAGTTTCCTGACGATATGCGGCGGTGTGGGCCTGTCAGGGTTTCCCTGGCCAAGATTGATGACATCATGCCCCTGCCCGGCATACCTGGCTGCTTTTTGCACCAATGTTGCAAAGAACTGCTTTGGCAGACTTTGCAACAGTTCAGATTGAGGAAATATTTTCATCACATAGTCACCTGCTTTACATGTGGATTAAATTTTTATTTGAAAAACCAATGACAAAGATATAACGTAAAAGGCAGGAAGTAAAGAAATATTCTAAAATTTTATCATTTTATCCTTTGCATACGGAGGTTTACCCTATGAAAATATCCTGCATCCAAATGGACATCTCCTTTGGCAGCCCTGAGAAAAATTACGAAAAAGCTGAAACGCTGATCGAGCGCGCAAGCAAAGACAATCCCGATATCATCGTGCTGCCTGAGCTGTGGACAACGGGCTATGATTTAACCCGACTGGAAGAAATCGGGGACAGGAACGCAGAATCAAGCATCCGGTTTTTGCAGACTATGGCCCATAAGCATCATGCTGCCTTCATTGGAGGAAGCATCGCAAATAAAACAGAGGATGGTGTTTTCAACACCCTGCTTGCAGTCAGCAGCACAGGTGAACTGCTGCACCAATACAGCAAGCTGCACCTTTTTCAACTGATGGATGAACATCTCCACCTGTCACCCGGGAGCGGGGATGCTTCTTTCAATCTGAATGGCCATCCCATGGCCGGCTTTATCTGCTACGATATCCGTTTTCCTGAATGGATCCGCAAGCATGCACTTGAAGGAGCAGAAGCCATTTTCGTCGTGGCTGAATGGCCCCTGCCCCGCCTCGCCCATTGGCGCGCGCTGCTGATTGCAAGAGCCATTGAAAATCAATGCTATGTGGTTGCCTGCAACAGGGCCGGATCTGATCCGGCCAATCAATTTGCCGGCCACTCCATCATCATCAATCCATGGGGCGAAGTCGTTGCAGAGGCTTCAGAGCACGAAGAAATCCTTTCAGCAGATCTCGACCTCAGGCTTGTAGAGGAAGTGAGGGCACGCATCCCGGTTTTTACTGACCGCAAACCGGAATTCTATTAGAATTTTTTAAATTTTTATTGACAGAAAACATATGCCGCTGTTACTATTTTTTCAAATGGCTGGCGGCAGCCGTTTATACAAACTTATATTCTCTTATCAAGAGCAGGCAGAGGGACTTGGCCCGATGATGCCCAGCAACCGACCGTAATTCCATCGTGAGATGGGGCGCAATCCTTGCGCCGGAGAATTCCTCCATAAGGCACGGTGCTAATTCCAGCAGAAAGCTTGGCTTTCTGGCAGATAAGAGGTGCGAAGCTCAATACTTCAAGCCTCTTTCAGCATGAGAAAGAGGCTTTTTTATGTCCTGATGGATAAATAAAGCCTCCAAATTCAGGAGGGAAAAATGATGACACTCGTAAAAAATAAATATGCTCCGCTGACAGAAAAAACAGCCGCGGAACTCGCTGTAAGCCTTGGCCAGTTTCCCGGAAATGCATCTTTAGCCACGGAAGAAATAGGCGACGGAAATCTTAACCTTGTCTTTAGGATCAAGGAAAACGGGACAGGAAAAAGCCTGATTATCAAGCAGGCTCTCCCTTTTGCCAAGGTAGTAGGCGAAAGCTGGCCGCTGACCTTGAAAAGGGCTGCTATTGAAGCAGAAGCGCTTAAACTTTTTAAAAAGCTTGCTCCGGATTTTGTGCCGGAAGTTTTCTACAATGATGAAGAGCTCGCGGTGACTGTGATGGAAGATCTTTCACACCTGGAGATCAGCCGTACAGGGCTGATCTCTGGAAAAGAATATCCGCTGCTTTCCGGCCATCTTGGAAACTACCTGGCAAGAACTTTGTTCTATACCTCGGACTACGGCCTTCTTCAGGCTGATAAGAAAAAGCTTGCCAAAGATTTTTACAACCCGGAGCTGTGCAAAATTACGGAAGACCTGATATTTGCAGATCCTTATTTCAATAGCCCGACCAATGATTTTGAAGAAGAGCTGAAAGGCGATGCAGAAGCCTTATGGGCTGATTCAGCATTGAAACTCGAGGCAGCGCGCCTCAGGAAAATTTTCTTAAATGAAGCGGAGGCGCTGCTTCACGGTGATTTGCATACAGGAAGCATCTTTGCTTCCGATGCGGAGACAAAAGTCATCGACCCGGAATTTGCTTTCTACGGCCCTGCAGGTTTTGATATCGGACAGGTGATTGCCAATCTGTTATTCCAGTCTATCGCCAATCCTGAGAAAACGAGACTTATAGATCATCATATTGAAACATTCTGGGGAACTTTCTCAGATGATTTCTCTCTTTTATGGCAGAAGGATAATAAAGATCCTTTTGCTGGAACAGAAGGTTTTCTATCCGCTGTGCTTCAGAAATATTGGGAAGATGCGGTTGGTTTTGCAGGCTGTGAGCTGATAAGAAGGACAATCGGACTGGCCCATGTTGCTGACCTTGACGGGATAGAAGACAAAAAGGCGCGCCTGGCTGCCAAGAGAGCTGCACTGGCTGCAGGGAGAAACCTGATCCTTCAGCGCAGGGAAATCGCAGATGCAAAGGATTTATGCAGGATTGTCAGCCTTGTTTCGGCAGGGTGAAAACAAGGTATTCCGCAGGTTCAGAAAAACCCAGTTTTTCTGCAAGCTTCTTACTTGCCAGATTGGCCGCGCTGCAATCCCAGCGCGGCTGCAGATTTTTTCCCAGGGCAGTTTTAATGAATCTCGCAGCAAGCATGGCTCCCAGCCCCTTTCCCCTGGCACTTTCTGCTATATGGATATCCATTTCGGCAAATTCATTGCTCCTGAATATAGAAACACATTCACCGGCTGCCTGCTCTCCCATCAGCACCCTGATGCCGAATCCGGATCTCAGAAAATGCTCAATGGATCCCCAGTATGTGCTGAAATAATCCATTCGGAACTCAGGATATTCACCTGCTGACTCCCTATCCAGCGGAAAAAAGGAGACTTCGCTGCTTTTGGTAGACAGTTTAGGAACCGGCGAAAAATTTTGAAAGGAATGGCGGTGATGCTTATTGAGCCTCTCTCCAAACTGGCCGGATATGAATTGATCCAGTTCGGCAGAGCCGGAAAAAAGTGTGAACCGCCTCCCATTTTTCTCTGCTTCATCCAATTTTCCTGCCAGCAGGTCAAATGACCCTTCTCCCGCTCGTCCCGCGGCATAGTGGATGCCGCTAGTGAGGGATATCAGCAGACTTCCTTGCCTCTCCTGTACCTCACCTGGTATAAGGCCATCAAGAACAGCCGAAGCAAAGACTGGGACAAAATCAGTTCCAGGTATATGCTCATACATATAGGCCATATCAAGCTACTCCGGCTTAGCCCACATTTCACGGGGGTTCAACTCATAAACGCTGTTTTCCCTGTACATGAAATGATTGACGATAAATTCTCTCCTGATCGTCGCATAGTCTTCATGGAATTTCTTTATATACTCATTAAGCTCTTTTTCAGGATATTTCTTTCCCATTTTCAGACCTGAAGCAATATGCTCAAAGATAAACAGCTTTTTCTTGCGCTGTGCCGGTATATTCTTGAGCTTCCCTTCTTTTGTGATGAAATTTTCGATAACCTTTTGTTTCTCATTATGCATTTCCAGCATTTCTTCCATCTCTCCTTCCTTTTTATCAAACAGGTTAATGAGAACCTCTGCCTGCTGTTTGATAACCGATTCATTCACGTAATAATAGATGGTGTTCTTATCACGGCGCTGATAGATGCTATTAATAGCTTTTAGCTTGTTTAAATGATGGGTGATCGTCGGGGGAGTAAGGCCCAATTTGCCTGCAATTGCCTGGCCATGCAGAGGCCCATTCGATAATAGTGCTATAATCCGTATTCTGGCAGGGTCGCCCATCGTTTTATGAAATGCCACCAGTCTGTCTAACTGCATGAGATCAGCCTCCAAATTTGATGTATGTCTAATTAGATTTATATCAAATTAGATTACAACAGTCAATTCTTTTGCAAAAAAAATGCATCATTCTGCTGAATGATACAAATTTGAACAATCGGTATTTCTTTTTTGCTATAAAGTAAAAATGCCGCCTGGATCCTGGTACCCGCCCCGCTTTATGGGGAGATCGATATGAAAAACGGTTCCTTCCCCCATTTTGCTTTCCACTTCAATATTACCTTCATGCTCTTCAATTATTTTATATGTGACCATTAAGCCCAGCCCGGTCCCCCGTTCTTTCGTTGTATAAAACGGCTCTCCCAGCTTTCGCAATTTTTCCGGCGGAATGCCGGATCCCTCATCCCTTATGGAAATCCGGATGCTGCCTGTCCTGTTTTTTTGAATGCAAATGGTAATGATTCCGCCCTTTGGCATCACTTCAATCGCATTCTTAATAATATTTATGAACACTTTCTTCAATTGGTTCGGCTCACAGAAGACCAGGGGAAGGTTCTTGGCATAATCTGTCCTGAACTGGACATTATGGAGAACTGCCTGGGCAGTCAGGAACTCAACTGTCTCTTTCATCAGCTGGATAATATCTTTCTCGACATACTGAATGGCCTGTGGCTTCGCCAGAATCAGGAATTCATTTATAATGGAGTCGATTCTCTGCAGTTCAGAGGTAATAATATTGAAGTACATGGAATTTCCGCTCCCTGCACTGTCTTCCAGAAGCTGAATGAACCCTTTCAAAGCTGTCATTGGATTTCTGATCTCATGGGCGATTCCCGCTGCTAATTGCCCAATCACATTCAGTGTATCAGACTTCTTCAGCTGGTCCTCCATCTCCAGCTTCTCTGTAATATCCTTAAAAGTCGTCAGGCTGAGCCCTGAGAAGACATTTTGCTTCAAAGAGAACTCAAAATGCATTTTTCTGCCGGATTTCAAAATATAAGAAATCGTCCCGTTGGATTGGCCGCTGCCTGACAGTTCCTCCAGATGCATGCGCAGCTCCTCTTCTGTTATATTACAATCATTCAGCAGCGCAAGCAGGGACTGTCCCACAATTTCATGCTGACTCATCTGCAGCATTCTTTCTCCTGAAGCATTGATATCGACAATGGTAAAGTTTTCATCCCACAGTATCAGCCCCTCCAGGGCACCTTCAAAAATGCTGCGGAATTTCCTTTCGCTTTCCCGCAGTTCTTCTTCCATTTTATGCCGCTCACTGACATTCCTGAAAATCGTCATATGATAGCCTTCAACGGCGTTCAGCTTAACGGTGAATTCCAGCAGCTTCTTTTGCCCATTTGGCATGAGAAAAAACAGCTCATTCCTTACCTGTCCCTCTTTGTACAGCTCCTCGAGAATTTGGAAATAGCTTTCATCCTTGTGAAGAACAAAATCATCCACCTTCCCGGCAAGAAGTTCATCATGGGTGCTTTCAAATATTCTGCATGCTGCCTGGTTTGCATTGATGATTGTCCCTTTATCCTTCCAGTAAACGATCCCATCGAGCGCTTCCACAAACAGGTCTTTATACAAGTCTTCATGTTTGCGGATTTTCTGCTCCAGCCGTCTCTTCTCTGTAACATCCCTGAATATGGACAAAAGGAGGCGGCTATCAGGAAGGCGGCTCGTTGTAAATTCAAAGTAGGCAAGGCTGCCGTTATTGGCCATCGGCAGAACACCTTTGACTTTTTCCTGGGACTGCAGCAGCTTTTTCTGCTTTTCCAGCTTAAAATGATAATCGACGGGAACCAGGTCATCCAGCCTAAGTCCCTCGAACTGTCCCTTCTCAGTACCTAAAAACCGAGACATGGCAGGATTAACCGCAATAATCTCCCGCTGTTCAGTATAGATGATCATTCCATCTGCTGCGGAATCAAAAACATGATTGGCTACTACAGACTTTCCCATTTGCTCTGCCGCCTGTTTCAGCCTTTCATTTTCCAGTTCAAGCACGGCTATCCTTTCCTCCATTTGTTTTCTTGCTATATCAGATAAAGCCCCCACCTATTTTCCTCCTCGAAGACATAGACTTGCCTGACATCTATCTTATACCTTTCCAACTGTGCTGGAAAATTCTATCGGCTTTTATGGCTTGTATACTACAACACTTACATTTTATTACTGTTGGGGTTAAAAAAAAACAATTTTTAGACAATTACCAGCAATTTTTTCCCTTTTCTGTTGAGACGAAACAGCTTAGACTCTATGAAAAACAGGCTGCGGCAAAAATGAGTTTTGCCTGCAGCCTGTTTTGTTCATTTATAGCCTGAATTTAGAAATCATCTCGTTCAGCTGATCTGCGAGCTCGGACAATGACTGGGCATTATCAGAAATTTCCTCCATCGAATGATTTGTCTGGCTGATGGAGGCACTCGTCTGTTCAATCCCTGCTGCAGATTCCTCGGAAACGGATGCAATATTTTCAATTGAGTCATTCATTACCGCAGAACTGCTTGAAATTTGTTCGAGGCTCCTGGAAATTTCATTGATGTTTTCAGACATCCTGTTGACAGACTGATAGATATTTTGGAATGTCTGGCCTGTATGCTCAATCTGGCCGGTCCCCTCTTCTACCTGCTCATATCCATGCTTAAGGGAAAGGACGACGTCATTGGATTCTGCCTGAATCCCTTTAACAATCCTGGTAATGTCTGACACAGAGAAAGATACCTGTTCAGCCAGTTTCCTTACCTCATCCGCCACCACGGCAAAGCCTCGACCATGCTCACCAGCCCTTGCAGCTTCAATGGCAGCATTAAGGGCAAGCAGATTGGTTTGGTTTGCTATATCATGGATAACCTGCACAAGCTTAGAGATTTGCTTAGTCTGCTCATCCAGTCCCTGCACCTTTTGTACAGAAGATTTCATGATCTCGTTGATGCGCAGCATTTGCTGCTGTGATTCTTTCATAAGCTCATCGCCATTTTTCGTCATATTCAGAACTTCGCCTGAATCTTTCCTGATGGCAGCGCCGCTCTTATTGGCATACTCAACTTTACCCAGATAATCTTCCATCATTTCAGCAAGGCTTGTTGCAGAATTGGCCTGCTCTTCTGCTCCACCTGAAAGCTCCTGCATGGTGGATGCTGCCTGCTGGCTTGCCGATCTGACTTCATTCGCCGAGATATTCAACTCCCCGCTTCTGTCAGTCACATAAGTGGACACGGCTGAAATCTCCTGTATCATAGCCTGAAGCTTTTCTTTCATGGAGTTAGAGGCACGGCTCAGCTCTGCGAGTTCATCCTCCCCTTCCATTTCCACCGATTCTACATTAAGATTTCCTGCTGCAACCTCATTCGATAAGGTGACAATCTGGCTCAGCTTGCCCGAGATCAGTCGCCCGATAAGGAGGATGCTCGCCACTCCCAGAACAGAAGAAACAACGACGGAGACAGCCAATACAATCATCGTCAGAATGGTTCCGGCTTTGGCTGATGCAACAGCACTTTTTTGGTCTTCCTTGAGAATGCTTCGCAGCTCGTCCAACTGGCCGACTGTTTCTGTGATAATATTATCCACCTGTAATTTGCCCAGGCGGTAGCCCCTGACATTCTGAAGCTTTACTTCAGGGATGATGACATCATTGAAAATCTTTGTTATCTGCTTGTCATTTTGATCAATCCGCTTATAGAGGCTTTTTGTCTCCTCATTCCTGAGTGAAGGCTGCACCTGTTTTTTGAGCTTGTCCATGCTTTCTTCAAGATCTTTGAAACTATTGAGGTGTTTAGGATTGGAATCAATGATGAAATTTCCGATAGTGCTTCCTTTATTATTGAACAGGGCTGCGATTTCTGTTGTCTGGATCGTCTTATCCCCTGTTTCTTCAACTGTATTCATCTTTACATTAACCATCGTCAGCAATACAAACGTAATGATGGTTGAAACGGCAAAAAGACCAATAGTAATGAATAGAGCCGCTCCATATTTCTGTCCCAGCTTAAGCTTTCTCCAGAACTTAGTATTCATCAGCTTTGCAGCCAAGGCGGGCCATTTCCTGCCTCTTTCTTTTTTTATCTTCGGCTTTTTGGCTTTAGCCTTTTTAACCCTTGCCTTTTTTTCCCCTTTCACATCTATTCCCCCTATTTCTTCTTCGCTGAACCAAACTATTGTCCTAATAAGCAGAAATAAAACTATGTAACTTTTAGACTATTAACATTCATTATAATATATAGATTTTTGATTTTGAAGAAATACTTTCCAAAGTTTCAGAAAAAACCGGCAGATTCCGTTTTAGAATTTACTGGTATGCCATCCTCTAATTAACACGGCACAACTGTTTAGCTGCATGTTAGGCTGGGTATTATAGATAAAAGTTTTATGGGGGTCTTTAATCAAGGAGGAGTTATGAAACAGCGAGACTATTACTTTGACAACGCCAAGTTCATTTTGATCTTTTTTGTTGTCTTTGGGCATTTGCTACGTTCCTTTATTGAAGATAATGAAACAATCTACACCCTGTACAAGGTCATCTATACCTTCCATATGCCGGCTTTCATTCTGGTTTCAGGATTTTTTGCAAGAGGGATATGGAAACAGGGATATGTGAAGAAAATTGCCAAAAAGCTGATTCTGCCTTATTTAATTTTCCAGGCAATTTATTCTGTGTTCTATTATTATCTTTATAACAAATCAACAATCTCTCTCGATCCTTTTACGCCGCACTGGTCACTATGGTTTCTGCTGAGCTTGTTCTGCTGGAATATCATGCTGCTTTTGTTCGCAAAATTCAAGCCTGCTTATTCCATCGGAGCTGCTATATTGATTGGGCTGCTGATCGGCTATGCTGACACGGTATCCAATTATTTAAGCTTATCCAGGACGTTTGTGTTCTTCCCGCTTTTCCTGATCGGATACTTTTTACGGAAAGAACAGCTATATATGCTATTCAGGCCAAAATTCAGGTTTGCTGCATTAGGCATCTTTGCGATCGTGTTCATCGGCTTCTATTTTTATCCGGATATCAATTATAAATGGCTGCTTGGATCAAAGCCATACGCTGAAATGGGCGCAGCTTCTTTTAAAGCATTGCTGACCAGGCTGTCCTTTTACATTCTCAGCCTCATCATGGTGTTTTCGTTCCTGGCTTTCGTACCAAGAAAAAAATATTTCTTTACGAATCTCGGCAAGAACACTTTATATGTCTATCTTCTGCATGGGTTCTTTGTGAGAATTTTCCGGGAGAGCGTGGTTCAGGATTACTTCCATGAGCCCGAGAATTTCCTGCTTTTAGCAGGGATATCCCTGATCCTTACGCTTATCCTTTCAAGCAGGATTGCAACTTCTTTTGCCCAGCCGCTTATAGAGCTTAACACCTCCAGGCTGAAGCAGCTTCAGCTGCGGGGAAAAACATGGCTGGAGTTTTATAGGAGAAAACTGTTAAGCTGATTGAAAGCCCGCCGGACGGCGGGCTTTTTACTTTGGGCAGCCCGGGGATCGGGAATCCCCGGGCTGGAAAAAAGAAGATTGCCTAAGCGGGTCAGATGATTTACAGCTACTTTTTTTGTCAACAATAACGTATAATAATAAGTTGTTCTGAACTGCACTACTCTTAAAGGAGTTCTACTATTATGAATATCGTTTGCACCACATTGAACGCTAAATATATCCATACCAATATTGCCATCAGGTATTTAAAATCTTACGCCGAGCCTGAGTATGACATTCAGCTGGCAGAGTACACCATTAAGGATCCTGTCATGAATATCGTGACCGATCTGATTAGAAAAAAACCGGATATTATCGGATTCAGCTGTTATATATGGAATATTGAAGAAACAATCAAGGTCATTAATATCATCAAAAAAATCGATCCTGCCATCCAGATTATTGCCGGAGGCCCTGAGGTTTCCTACGATGTGCCGGAATGGATGGGAAAGGTAGAAGCATTTGACTATATCGTCATCGGTGAAGGAGAAGAAACGTTTAAGCAGCTTCTTGCAGAGCTTGATGGTGATAAAAAAATGGAAAATGTCCATGGTATTGCCTACAGGGAAAATGGCCAGGTGAAGTTCAACCCGCAGCGAAATAAGCTGAATTTGCGCGAACTTCCATCCCCTTTCCGATTTGAAGAAGACAAAGCGCATCTTTCCAAACGCGTCACTTATATAGAAACGAGCAGAGGCTGCCCTTTCTCCTGCCAGTTCTGCCTTTCCTCCATTGAAGTTGGCGTCCGTTATTTTGACAGAGAGAAAATTAAAGAAGATATCAGATATTTAATGGATAATGGAGCTAAAACGATTAAGTTTGTGGACCGTACCTTCAATATCAGCAGAAGCTATGCGCTGGAGATGTTCCGTTTTCTGATTGATGAGCATCGGCCGGGGACTGTCTTTCAATTTGAGATCACTGCTGATATCATGAGGCCGGAAGTCATTGATTTTCTCAACAAGGAAGCCCCTCCTGGACTATTCCGTTTTGAGATCGGCGTCCAGTCGACAAATGATGCAACAAATGAATTGGTCATGAGAAAACAGAACTTTGCCAAATTGACAAGGACGGTTACAATGGTCAAAGACGGCGGAAAAATCGATCAGCATCTTGATTTGATTGCGGGTCTGCCTGAGGAAGATTATGAATCGTTTAAGAAGACCTTTAACGATGTGTTCGCCATGAGGCCAGAAGAGCTTCAGCTTGGTTTCCTAAAAATGCTGCGCGGAACAGGCCTGAGGCTGAGTGCAGAAAAGCACGGATACACTTATATGGATCATTCGCCATATGAAATCCTCGGCAATAATGTACTGCCATTTGAAGATATTATCAGGATCAAACAGGTTGAAGATGTTTTGGAAAAATACTGGAATGACCATCGCATGGACCATACTATTGAGTATTTGACTACCCGTTCGTTCCCGACCCCTTTTGACTTTTTCCAGGAGTTTGGAGGTTATTGGGAAGAGATGGGCTGGTCCAGGATCGGTCATCAGCTCGAAGATCTATTCCGCAGGCTGCAGCAATTCCTCGAATATAAGCAGCTGGAAGATCTAAGGGTCATTGAAGGCCTTATGAAATTGGACTATCTTGCAAACCAGAAGTATAAGCCTAGAAAACCATGGTGGGAAGCCGGCTATGAAAAGAGCGATCGATCCGCTATCTATCAGGAAATTGCAAGGAACCCAGCTTCATTGGGCAGCCAATTTGAAAATCTGCGCCTGAGCGAGAAGGACCTTCACAAACATACTCTTCTTGACCAGGTTGAATTTAATATCAGCGCGTATCTGGAAACGGGAGAAATTATACGGGAAGCTTCCAGTATCATCGCCTTTTTCGATGCTTCAAATGAACAGACACAAATTTTTTCTTGCACCAAAAATACACTTAAACCAGCTTAATTTCTGAAAAAAAGCCTGAAACTGCTGCAGTTTCAGGCTTTTTTGTTCAGAATGACCGTTTCAAGCCGTGTGCTGTGCTCATAGCCGGCTGAATTTAGGTTTTGTAACTGGCGCGGATCTATTATTTACCAATTGAAGCCTTTATTTGTTTAAAGATAAAGTTTTTTTAGTTATTTCCCGGATATTTTAATCATTTCCTGAATTTTTCTACCAAATCCTAAAAACCGGTCCAAATCGGCCGCACGGTCATCTCTTATTTACTGTTTCTTTCCTTCTGGTTCTTCTCCCTGAAGGCATCTGGATGTTCGTAGAATTTGCTTGCGTTCATGTCCCCAAATTCCAGGCCGAACTCAACATTGGAGGTCTCCTGCTTCAAGTCACCCTCAGGTTTCCTTTTCATCAGCCCCTCCCCTTTCTTCCCTGCTTGGAATTCCGGTTGGCTCCTTTAGCAGTCTCTTCCCCATGTGTAAACTCTGCGGAGAATTCTGATTCTGCAACATTTTTCTTCGGCGTTTTAGAATATTTTTCTACCGCATCATGTTCAGCTTTTCGCTTCGCCATATTGATTCCTCCTAAGTCATTGTTTCTCCTATATTTTCTTCGTTCCACCCCGAAAGAATTCTTTCTTGCTCTTTCCTTTATTTGCAGGTCCTGCTTCTTTATAAAATAGAAGCCAGCTTGAAAAAATAATACTTGTCCAGCTCTGTAGCCTAACCTCTTCGCATTAAAGAAAGGATGTGCACATAACAGATGAAAAAAGGGAAGCAGATTGGCATTGATGGCACACTGCCCCACCAAATATCCGCTCCCAGCTTAAAAGGGACGCATCTGAAGCTGGAAGAGCCATTCAAAAACTCTTTTGGGGTTACAATTGGCGACAGCTTCTACGCTTCAGAAAACTCCCCGCTGGAACAATGGACCGATGAAACCGACCCTGCTGTCATGTCAGGGGAACAATGGATCCACCCGACAAACGACATCGGCTGGAATACAGACGAAAACAGAGAACTACTCGAAAAAAAACAAAAACCCCAAAGCTCCCCCTTCATGCACCCAGAAAAAGACGTGAGCAGGGGAACGGACTAAACGAAGTGCGGAAGCGGCTTGCCCACTAAGGAACGCAGACTAAAAACCACGTACTGCGGCAACGTCTGCATAACCCACATCCCGTGGCTTATGATGACTCGAGGCCCGGGTTTTGGGGCTTTTGCCCAGATAAAAAAGCATATAACCATGGTTATATGCTTTTACCCAATGATGACTCTTTCCTTTGGATAATGATAGATTGACTTCTTTTCTTTTCCTCCAATGATGAATAAGAAGGAAGTCAGCCCAATTCTTCCAATGAACATCAGTATGATGATCACGCACTTCCCGACCGCTGACAGATCGGGGGTTATCCCCATCGACAATCCTGTCGTTCCGAAGGCCGAACACACTTCAAAAATAATAGCTGTCACGCTATGGGCCTCAGTCAGACTGAGCACAATAACTGCAAAGAAACACATGCCGACAGCTAAAATGGTGATGACCAGGGATTTTAATACATCATCCTGATGGACTTCCCTTTTAAATACTTTAATATCCCTGTTCCCATGGGCAAACTGATAAAGAAAGAGGACATTCAGGGCGAAAGTCGTGGTCCTGATCCCTCCACCGACCGAGCTTGGGGAAGCTCCGATGAACATTAGCCCGCTCAGAAGCAGCTGGGTAGACTCCGCAAAATCATTGACATTCAAAGTCGAAAGGCCTCCGCTCCTGGTTGTGGCAGATTGGAAGAAAGCATAAAAGAACGTTTTATGCCAGCTCATTCCGCTGAAGTAATGCCTTCCTTCCAGGAGGAGGATTAGAACCGTCCCAACCACCAGCAGCACGGCAAAGGTGGCGCTCGTCAGCTTTGTGAATAAGGAAAAGCGGAAGTTTTTATAATCTCTCCGGTCAAAAAGGTAATGCTTTACTTCTATCAGAACAGGAAAGCCGATTGCCCCAAGTGTGATCAGGATTATATGTATAAGCTGTACAAAATAATCATCCGCATAAGGGATCAAGGAAGCACCGGTAATATCAAAGCCTCCGTTTGTCGTAGCACTGACCGAAGCGAACAGGCCGTGCAGCATGGCTTCCTGGAATGTATCATAATAACTGAGGAAGTGCACACCCAGTATAAGTGCCCCCGCCGCTTCAATAATCAGGATCAGCTTCAGGATTTCCCTGATCAAATTGACCAGGCCCGACAGGTTCGACTGGTTATGGTCGACCATGATGAGCCGCCTTCCCCTTAAACCGATTTTCTTGCCTAGCAAGATCCAGAAAAAAGTACCCAGCGTCATGATGCCGATTCCCCCGAATTGCAGGACGAACATCAGCATAAAGACCCCGAAGGTACTGTATGTTTCAGATATATTTATAACTGAAAGCCCCGTTACACTAACGGCACTGACAGCCGTGAAGGCCGAATCGAGCCAGGAAACCTCAACACCGGGCTGATGGACTGCAGGAATGCGCAGCAGCAGCACCGAAATGGTGACAGCAAGCAAATAGTAGCCGGTGATAACCTGGGCAGGGGATAATTTATCCAGCCTTTCTTTTATTTCATCCCACATTATGATCTTTCCCTCCTAAATTGCCTATCCCCTATCATAAAGAAAAACAGAAGGGTTTAAAAGGATTATGAGGCTATTAGCGTGATTTTTTTTATTTTTATATAATTAAGTATAAAGATAATAATTATATCAACAAAATCAGGAGGCTCGATCATGCTTTTGCCAGCACTTGCCGAAAAGATCCTTCGCGAGGTCCGGGGGGTCTTGAAAGAAGAAATCATCGTGGTCAATACAGATGGAATAATCGTTTCAAGCACATCTCCAGATAGAGTTGGAGCCTTCCATGAAGGAGCACTCCAGTCTGTTAAAAAACGGGATAAAAGAATCATCACAGCAGATGATGAAAAAAAGCTGAAAGGCGTCAAAGCCGGGATCAATCTTCCTGTTTTCTTTCAAAAAGAAGTTGCCGCAGTGATTGGGATCACAGGCGACCCGGAAAAGGTAGCTCCTTACGGAGAAATTATTAGGAAAATGACAGAGCTTTTAATCAGCGAAAATTTCTACAGCGAACAGATTGACTGGCAGTCAAGGGCCCTTGAAGGCTTTGTCTTTGATTGGCTGCAGGAGCGGGGGCACGGCAGTTCTTTTATAGACAGGGCGCTTATGCTTAAGGTCGATACCAGGCTTGACCGGCTGGTGTTTATAGCAGAATTCCTCGAACCTGAAAAGATTCCTTCAAGGGAAATCTGGCAAAGGCTCCTATCCTGGCCAGAAAAAAACAGTAATGACCTTTTCATACGCTGGGGTCATGATCGAATTGTTGCGCTCTTCGCACATCATTCAGAAGAGCACATCCAAAGGCTTGAGGACAGAGTATCCAGGTATTACTGGTATCTCGACAGAAGTTCCGGTTCTCCGCTTTCTGGAGGGGCTGGGCAGCCGGCCGCTTCCTCTGCACTCTCCCGTTCCTTCAGGCAGGCGGAACGGGCTGTGAAGGCTGCAAAGAAAGCCAGGGGCCTGAGATTTGATAAAAATCTTACCTTGGAGATGCTGATGGATGAAATCAAGCCTGAAACCAAATTGGATTATATTAAAAGGACCATCGGACCCCTGCAGCAGCACCCCGACGTACTTGCAACACTGAAAGAGCTGTTCAGGCAGAACCATTCATTGAAAAAGACTGCTGAAAGCATGCATATACATATCAATACACTTCACTATCGCCTTAGGAAGATTGAGGATCTGACTGGGCTGGGCACGGGAAATGCACAGCAGCTGTTCATCCTTTATATGGCATGCCTGCTATTGGATGAACATACAAATGATCACTAATTAAGCGGATAATATTCGTATTAATATCTATAGAAATTCTAAATATCCTTCCATATAATGAAGCTAAAAGTACTGCCGGCAGAAGCCGGCTGCAACTGGAGGCTCCTGTTATGATACCGAAAGCTGCTAAAGAGAAATTGACAGCGATTGCAGGCATAGACCAATATGATGACTCTAATGCGGTGCGCCTGGTTTATTCCTATGATGCCACCCCGAATTTTCAATCCCTCCCTGATGCGGTCATTAGCCCGCGAAATACAGGCGAAGTATCTGAAATTGTAAAAGTATGCAGCGAGTATTCCATTCCCATCGTCCCAAGAGGCTCGGGCACAAATTTGTGCGCCGGCACATGCCCGACCGAGGGCGGGCTTGTTATTCTGTTCAAGCATATGAACAGAATTCTTGACCTTGATGAAGAGAATCTCGCCATTACTGTTCAGCCCGGGCTTGTCACACTTGACTTGATACGCGAAGCAGAAGCAAAAGGACTTTTTTATCCTCCTGATCCAAGTTCCATGAAAATATCTACAATCGGAGGAAATATAAATGAAAACTCCGGCGGATTGCGAGGCCTTAAATATGGTGTGACCAGAGATTATGTCATGGGCCTTGAAGTGGTCCTGGCCAATGGGGATGTCATCAGGACGGGAGGCAAGCTCGCAAAGGATGTGGCGGGCTATGACTTCACCCGTCTTTTCACAGGCTCTGAGGGTACACTTGGGATTATAACCGAAGCGACTTTGAAGCTGATCCCGATGCCGGAAACTAAAAAGACGATGCTTGCCCTTTACCAGGACCTTGAAGCAGCCGCGAAGACGGTTTCAAAAATCATAGCCAATAAAATCATCCCTGCAACATTAGAATTCCTGGATCAGCCGACACTCGAAGTTGTGGAAGAGTTCGCACAGATCGGACTGCCTACAGATGTCAAAGCAGTTTTGCTGATTGAGCAGGATGGACCTCGTGAAGTTGTCGAGCGTGACATGGCAAAGATGGAGAACATTTGCCGGGAAGAGAGTGCTGTTTCTGTCCAGGTGGCCAAAACGGCCTCCGAGGCAGAGGCGCTGACGGCTGCGAGAAGAGCCGCCCTTTCAGCCCTTGCAAGGCTCAAGCCCACCACCATTCTTGAAGATGCTACGGTCCCCCGCTCTGAAATTGCCAATATGGTAAGGAGCATCAATGAGATTGCCAGTAAATATGACCTGAAAATCTGTACTTTCGGCCATGCCGGAGATGGAAATCTCCATCCTACCTGTCCGACGGATGCAAGAAATAAAGAAGAGATGGAAAGGGTGGAAAATGCTTTTGCCGAGATTTTTGCAAAAGCCATCGAGCTTGGAGGAACTATAACGGGCGAGCATGGCGTGGGAGTCATGAAAGCCCCTTATCTTGAACTTAAATTGGGAAGCGAAGGCATTGCTGCCATGCAGGCCGTCAAAGCAGCCCTTGATCCGAAGAATATCATGAACCCGGGGAAAATATTTGCCAAAGACAGCAGGAAACGTGTGGTGGTATCTAAATGAGTACAGCAATTGAACGGCAAAAGATCCAAAGTGAGTTCAGCAGCAGGATGGATGAGGATGAAATGCTGAACTGCATGCGATGTGGTTTCTGCCTCCCCTCCTGCCCCACTTACATCACTTCAGGCTTTAAGGAGGAGCATTCTCCAAGAGGCCGAATCGCACTGATGAAAGCTGTAGCGGACGGGCTGATCGAGCCGGACAGCGATGTTGAGCGATCCCTGGATTTATGTCTTGGCTGCAGGGCATGTGAGCCAGTTTGTCCCTCAGGTGTTAATTATGGGCACCTTCTCGAGGAAGCAAGGGATATTATCAGCCAGAATAAAAAGTACTCACTCCCTGTCAAGGCGATCAGGAAGACTGTTTTCCATGGGCTGTTCCCGCATCAGGAAAGAATGACGGCAGCGGCCGGCCTCCTTTCCGTGTATCAGCGGACCGGCCTGCAAACCGCTGTTAGGAAAATCGGTTTTATGAAGCTCTTCCCTGACAGTCTTGCAGCAATGGAAAAAGTACTCCCTGCTGTCCCTTCCTACAAGGATATGAAGAAGCGTCCCGAAAAGCTGCCAGCTCATGGGAAGCCAGTGAAAAAGGCAGCATTTTTCTCCGGCTGCCTGATGGACACCATTTTCATGGGGACAAATGACGCGACCATGAAGCTGCTGCAGATGGCCGGCTGTGAAATCGTCATACCCAAATCACAGGCCTGCTGCGGGGCCCTTCATGGACACAGCGGGGAAAAAGAAAAAGCCAGGGAGCTGGCAAAACGGAACATCGCTGCCTTTGAGGATACGGGAGCAGATTATATCATAACCAATGCAGGCGGCTGCGGAGCTTTCCTTGTAGATTACGATCATCTCCTGAAAGATGAACCGGAATGGAAAATCCGCGCTGAGAGCTTTAGAAATAAGATCAAGGACATTTCCCAGATCCTATTTGAATTGGATTTCCATAAAAACCATAAGTTGACCCTTCCCCATCAGATTCTTACGTACCAGGATTCCTGCCACCTCCGCAATGTGATGAAAACGGCAGCTGCACCGCGCATGCTCCTGGGCTCTATCACCGGGGCAGAGTACCGGGAAATGAAAGATGCGGACAGGTGCTGCGGCTCAGCGGGAATTTATAATATTGTTGAATCGGAAATGTCCATGCAGATTCTTGATTACAAAATGAACCAGGCCAGAACAACAGAAGCGGCAGTCATTGTCACTTCAAATCCTGGCTGCCTTCTTCAGATGAAGCTTGGGATTGAGCGTGAAGGGGCGGCAGGCCATGTCAAGGCAGTCCATATTGCAGACCTGCTTTTAGAAGCAGCAGAATATGCCGCAGCCGGGGCACAGACAGCAAGATAACATTACCAAACATGAAAAAACTCCACAGCTCCATACTACTGATACAGGGCCTTAAGCTCTGCATCAATATGGAAGGAGCTGAAACTCAATATGGCAAGAAGCAGCAATAAACTGCTCGTTCCCGGCATTGAGCAGTATCTTGATCAAGTCAAATACGAAATTGCTCAGGAATTTGGCGTTAATCTGGGTTCAGATACAGTTTCCCGTTCAAACGGTTCTGTTGGCGGAGAGATTACAAAGCGCCTTGTACAACAAGCCCAATCCCAGCTTGCTGGACGGAACGAACAATAATAATAAAATATAAATGGCAAAAAATCCGGCTGCCTTCAGCCGGATTTTCCATTATTCCCTTTTTGCCCCTTATCATGTCCGTTATTGCCATTCCCCTGTCCATCTTTGCCGGGCGGAGGGGAACCTTTTTTATTGCCACTATTCTCCGGCTTTTCGTGCTTTTCATGCTTGTCATGTTCCTGTTTTCTTTGTTCTTCCTTTTTTTGTTTGTCCCGCTCCTTGTTTTCGTCCTGCCTTTTTTCAGGCTTTGCTTTGCGGGCATCATCTTTCCTGTCTGCTCCCTTATTCTTTCCTTCCGGCTTGGAAACAGGACGTTTTGGAACGTGAGACGAAGGCTTTATATCGCCTGCCCCCTTCTTATCTTTCGCCTTATCGGCGCTCCCGCTATTCTGCTGCTCTTGTTTCCTTTTAATACTTTCAGCTTTCTCCCTTGCAGCTTCTTCTTTTTCCCGTTCCCTTTCCTCCAGCTGCTGCTTCCTTTCTATTTCCTCTTCTTTAAATTTGCCGGCAGTCAGCCCTTTTTCTTTGGCCTTCTCCCGTTCACCTTCAGTTGCTTCGACCACTTTGACTTCAAGATTTTCTGCTTCTGCAGTTTCTTTGATGCTTTCAACCTGACTGTTCAGCTTCTTGCTTTCAGTGGAATCCTTGCTGACTTCTTTCTTCAGTACAGAAGCGATAATCATTTCTTCGTGCTCTCTCAGATATCCCTGCTGCTGGGCCAGACTAAGGATCTTCCGTGTTACATAGCCGGCGCTTTTTCCCTTCCAATCCTCCAAGAGACTAAGCAATTTCCTGCCCTCCTGATTATAAGATTGAAGCTCCACTACAGACAGTTCCTTGTCGACACCCAACTCGATGCTCGGGTTTACATCAATTGTCATATAGGCGTATACTTCGCTGTTGTTATTAAAAGGAATGACAAGAGATAGAACAAGAAGGCAGGCCATGGCGGCAGCGGCAATCAGTTTCTTTCTTGCCGCCAGGCGTGAAAAGAGCCCTTTCCCGTCTTTTTCTGCATTTCCAACAGGGCAGAAGTAGATTTCTTCCCCTATCTGATGATGTCCTTCTGTATTAAGGGCACGAAGAAATTCGCCTTCGGGAGTAAGCATCGTCATAAAACGTCCCTCAATTTCAAGGATGACCCCTTTTTTCACGTTTTCAGCACCCCTTTTATATACTCCTGTAAATACACATAATCTCCCATTAAAATAAGGGAAACAGCAATGATATACTTCCTGTTCCTTTCAATCGTTTTTCTGCTCACTGCTGCAGTGCCTTCCAGCTGCTTGATGGGAAGGCGCTTTTTTTCCTGCAAATAGGAAGCCAGCTCTTTGTCCCTGACAAGTGCCGATGCTATTTCCATCGCATTTTTCCGCGCATCTGCATGTTTTGGGGACTGATCTGCAATTTCAGCAAAAGTTAATCCATATTCTTTGAGAAGAGCTGTAAAGTGAATGATTTCATCCCGTCTAAGCTCTTGCTCTGTTTTTTTCACGAACTCTTCAATCGACAGCCTGTCTTCCACAAGACTGGCTGAAGCTTGTTCATCAGCACTTCCACTGCTGCCTTCAAAGCTGACATTCATATGCCTTGCCTGCTGCCTGATATAATCAATGACCCTTCGCTTGATTATGATTTCGGCAAATCCCAGGAGGGAACTGCCCTTCTCGGGACTGTATTTACGGACCGCTTCATCAAAGGCAATCAGCCCGATGCTGTACTCATCATCAGACTCATGGATATAGCGTCTGCAGACGGAGGATACGGTTTTTGCAATAAAAGGTTTGTATGACTCTATCAGTTCATTAAGCAGCCGGCTGTCGCCCTGCTGGATTTTTATTACGGTTTTTTCTAGTGTCTGTTTTTTCTTAGTGATGAATAAATAACCGAGCATATCCTCACCTCTCCACCAGCACATTATATCATATGCCAAATAACAGCCAGCAAGGGGAAGGATTGAAGAAAGAAATAAGGAATATTTTCACTGCTAACATAAAGCTTCGCCCGGAAAGAGGAGCTTTTGGGGGTGGTTTGGTGATTGCTCATGAACGGCGAAAACCTTTGCTGATTCAGCAAAGGTTTTTTATTGGCCCCCCTGTATGCATTTCACGCTGCTTTTCTTCGCAGGAACAATAGCAGGGCCCTTAGCGCAAAGCCCGCCACAAGCCCGGGAATAAGGAAAATCATCGGCAAAAAGACCGGGCCAAACAAGATGCCAAAAAGCTTGAGCCTCACCGAATACATAAGACCGACAGTTACAAAATAGGCTCCGAAGACAAAGGGGAGAAAAGACAATTCTTCCTGTGCAGGCATAGCTTCTTTATAAGCATCCCACATGGCAAACATATACAGACAAGGGTAAAACATCAGCCACTGATAATCAAGGACTGCAGCCGCCTTATCAATTTCCCACAGGAAACTGTGCATGATAGCCAGATTAAAGTTGCTGAAAACGTTGATGAGAACTTCAAGTGCCACAAAGAGAACACCTTTTACATAGTGACCCGTCAGCAGCTGGCTGAAACCGGGCAAAGCAATGCTCCAAAAAATGGCTTCTAGTTTTCCGACTTTTTTCATTCATTATCACCAGCTATATTTCTATAGTGGTATCATACACCAAAGATCTCTCTTTTATCACAAATACCTGAACTTGCTTCAAAATGCCTGCTAGGAGTACAGCTTATGCACCTGGAAACGCGGATCAGATTTATGCAGCCTGTAAAAAGAAACCATCGACGGGATGCCTTCCTTCAGATCAGGGCAGCGAATTCCTGATCCCTCCAGATCGGTCTGTGCTATTGAACAATCAAAGCGTCCCTGCCAGGTAAAGTAGTCAAGCGCTTCCTGCTCCACACCAAGGTAATTCCTCAGCTTTTTGATGCGCAGCGCCCCTCTGGCAGCACTCAGAGGGAAGCTGCCAGCCGGTCTTTTCCCGCAAAGCTCCACCATCAGCATTTCGTACAGATCGGAAACTTGATATGGATTCGGATCTGTAAGGTGGTAGGTCTTATCCCTCCCAACAGCTGATGTCCCAAGGAATACGGCTGCTTTAATGATATAATCCACCGGCACCAGATTGATAAAAGCTTCCCCTTTCCCGAGCATGGGCAGGAATGGCAGCCTGCTCAGGCGGTCCATAAAATTCAGAATAAAATACGGCCCGTCGAACTTGATGGTTTCCCCTGTTACAGAATGCCCCTTTACAATCCCGGGCCTTAAGATGGTAATCGGTATTTCACCTTTAGCTTTTTCAACAATGACTTCGGCAAGATATTTTGTTTCTTCATAATGGTTTTTGAACCCGGGCGGCTCTGTCAGCTCATCCTCCATCAGCAGCCCATCCCTTTTTCCAGCCACATAGGCAGTACTGAAATAGACGTATCTTTCAAGCATCTCCAACGTTCCTGCAAATTCTGTTACATGCCTCGTCCCTTCAACATTTACCTTATAAGCAATATCCTTAGGCACCGCCAAATCATAAATGGCGGCCAGATGAAAAAGATGGGTGATGCTTTCCCTGAGGAATGCTAAGTCCTGCTGGCCGATACCAAGACCAGCCCTGGTAATATCTCCAGTAATGATTGAAAAGCACTCGCGCCCTGCACCGGTCTCGCCGCAGATCTTCCTGATTTCATCCTTTGCGGCCGCTTCCATTTCCCACAGGCTTAAAACGCTGATATGTACATTCCCTTGCTCTTTATTAAGTACCTCCCTGACTAGCCGGGAGCATATAAAACCAGGAAACCCCGTGAAAAAATAATGCCTCTCCTTCATTGGACCGCCTCTTTCTATCATAGATTTACTCAAATTGTAACCGGTCATACCAGCTTCAAACAATATTTTTCTGATAATTCAAATATCTAACCCTGCAAAAAAGCCTCTCTCCAAAGAGAAAGGCTTTTCAGCGTTATGGAGTTTTTAAAAATTATTTGTCCTTTTGATCCTGGTCCTGCTGTTTTCTTTCGTCATCTTTTACTGCCCTCAGCAAATCCTCAAGCATGGCAGCCATATCTTCGCGGCTGTAATTTTTATTGCTTTCTGCAGGAACCTGCGGAACGTCACTTTGCCCTTTTGGATCTTCGTACCTTTCTTCAAGGAGATAGGCAGGAATCAAGTGGCCGTCAGGTGTGGCATACATCTTGTTGAGCTTCCTTGTATCTTTATCAAAGAAGCTGTAGACGACAGGGATGACGAACAGCGTCAGGAAGGTGCTGCTGATCAGGCCGCCGATTACCGTGATGCCCATCGGCTGGTTAATCTCAGCCCCCTCGCCAATCCCCAGCGCAAGCGGGATCAGTCCGAGGATCGTCGTAAGTGCTGTCATGAGGATAGGTCTTGCCCTGTCTTTTACAGAAACGACAATGCTGTCATAGGTTTTCATGCCGCTTGCCTTTTTCTGATTGATATAGTCAACAATGACTATCGCATTATTGACCACTATGCCGGAAAGGACTATGATGCCGATGATGGCAGTCAGGCTGACAGGAGTGCGTGTCGCGGTCAATGCAATCGCTACGCCAATGACCATCAGCGGAACTGTGAACATAATGACGAACGGATATTTCAGTGATTCGAATTGGGCCGCCATCACCAGATAGATAAAGACAACCGCCAGGATGAATGCCAGGAGCATATCATCAATGGAAGATTCCAGGAGCTCCCGGTCACCGCCGAAGACAATTTCTGTTTCTTCCGGCAAATCCAGATCAGCAATCTCATCATCAACCAGATTAGAAATAGCCCCGAGGTTTGTTGAGGTCTTATATTTCAGGGTAAACTGGACAGCGTCCTGCTGGTTGATCCGCTGTATATTGACCGGCCCTTCGCCTCTTTCAATAGCCGCTACCTGGTCCAGGGTTGTATAGCTTCCATCAGGCTTACGCAGCAGGAGTTTTTTTAAATTATCAAGATTTTGGGTAACTTCAGGATCATATTCTACGAAAACGCCATAAATATTGGAGCTCTCATCAATGATCTGGGTTGCCTGGTTTCCTCGTGTCACATCATTGACAATCATGGCAACCTGGGCAGGCGCCAGCCCTGCTGCCCTTGCCTTTTCCCGGTCGACCGTGATTTGGATTTCTTCTACCGTTTCCATCAGGTCTGTGGAAAGTTCGTTCACGTCATCAAGGTCTTTGAGTGAATTGTAAATTTTGTCTACCGATTCATTCAGCCGCTTTTCGTTTGTATCACGAACGCTGAACGAGAGAGTATTCGGCGCGGATCCTGCGGAAGACTGCAGATTGAATGAGACCTCTGCCGTGCTGTTGGCCTTCTCTGCCGCTCTCTCCAAGTCCCTCTTCACATCGTCGACAAATTCAAATGTAGAGCGGTCCCTCTCCTCCAGATCCTTCATTTTTACATAAAGCTCAGCCACATTCGGATTGCCGGAGCCTCTGAAAGAAGATTCCTGGGTTGTACCGATCAGGCTGACATATGTCTCAACATCGTCTTCTTCCTTCAGCTGCTCCTCAAGTGCAGCCATGACCTTTTCTGTTTCTGTAAGAGCTGAGCCATTTTCAAGATTGACCCTGACGCTGAAGAAACCTTCGTCCGAATTAGGAAGGAACTGTGTGCCGACCGTCGTGATCCCATATCCGCCTCCGGCGAGCAGGACCAGCATGATAATCAGGACAGCAAGCCTGTTGCGCAGAGCCCATTTGACAGAACGCTCAAGCCCCTTCATAATGGCCGACTCCTGGCGCTTTTCTTCCAGATTGGTTTTCGGCGCCTTCAGCAGCCTGCTGGCAAGCATCGGCACAACAGTCAAAGCAACGACAAGCGAAGCAAAAAGACTGAATGAAATGGTCAAAGCAAATTCAGTGAAAAGCTGGCCGATGATTCCTGTAATAAAAACGACAGGCAGGAACACTGCCACAGTGGTGAGGGTGGAGGCTGTAATTGCAGCACCTACTTCTCCTGCACCGTCTCTTGCCGCTTCTTTTGGATCTTTCCCCATCGATAGATGCCTGTAGATATTCTCAATCACAACGATTGAGTTATCAACGAGCATTCCGATCCCCAGCGCCAATCCGCCAAGGGTCATGATATTCAGGGTGAAATTTGAAAAGTACATCAGCACGAATGTGAAGATAACAGAATACGGGATGGCAATCCCGATGATCAGCGGGCTTTTGACATTTTTCAAAAAGAAAAACAGAACAAGCATCGCGAACAGGCCGCCTAAGAGAAGGGAAGTTGAGATATTACCGATCGCCTGCTGGATATAATCTCCCTGATCAAACAGAATATCAGACTCAATCCCCTCATATTGATCTTTTTCAAGCAGTTCGTCGAGCTGGCTGATGAACTCCTTCGACACCTCTGCAGTGTTTGAATCAGACTGCTGCAGGACGCTTAAGAGGACGGAAGGCTCCTGATTCGTCCTTGTTATCGTACGGTCGTCCTGGTTGACAAGCTGGACACTGGCCACATCCTGAAGGAGAACTTCATTTCCATTGGACGGATTTGCGGCTACCACAAGTTTTTTTAAGATATCAACTGAATCAATGCTGCTGATTACCCTGGTAGTCAGCTCCTTGCCGCCTGTTAAAATCGTATCCCCCGGAAGGGAAATATCGTTTGCCTGAATGGTATCTACGATATCAGACTGGCTGAGCCGGTATTCCCTCAGCTTGTCCTGGTCCAGTTCAACCCTTACTTCCTTAATACTGGTGCCGGAAAGGTTGACGCTGGCCACACCGTCTACCTTTGTGAGCTCCAGCTCCAGCTGTTCGGCAATGCTCCTTAATGATTCCTCATCGCTGTCAGAGCTCAAAGAAAGCTGGATGATCGGAAACTGGGAAGGATCAAATTTCAGGAAGCGCGGTTTATCTACATCGTCCGGCAGCGGAGTCTGATCCAGCCGCTGGATGATTTCCGACTGCACTTCGTCAATATCAGTCGTCCAGGAAAATTCCAGGAGTACAAGATTGGCGCTTTCCTGTGACGTTGCGGTCATTGTTTTTAAACCAGGAAGTGTAGCAAGACTCTGCTCCAAAGGTTTTGTCACCTTTTCAGATACCTCTTCCGGGCTTGCTCCCTGATAATTGGTCACTACAACACCGACAGGCGGATTTATGTCCGGTATCAGTTTCAAAGGAATGTTCAAAAGGGACACCACCCCTAAAACGAGAACCAGAACCATCGTAACAAGTGTAAAAATCGGCCTTCGGATCGAAAAATTGCTTATCTTCACTTATGCTGCTCCTTTCGTCTGCAGAGCCGGACACGGGCCGGCATTCAATATTGTGCAATAGTTTAACTATATAAGAGGGAAAAACGGGATGCAAGTATGGAGGAGCCTGTGAATATGTTGCCTCCACATAGGCTGTGTGACTGCCATTTTTCACGCCTGGTTATGTATCCAGATGCCCGGCGGGATACATGACTTCTTCTTTTCTCAGCCGTGTTATGTATCTCAGATGCTTGGTGGGATACATGACTTCTCTTTTCTAAGCCTGGTTATGTATCCCGGGTGCCCGGTGGGATACATGACTCCACTTTTCTCAGCCGTGTTATGTATCCCGGATCCTTGTTGGGATACATGACTCCACTTTTCTCAGCCGTGTTATGTATCCCGGATGCTTGTTGGGATACATGACTTCTCTTTTCTCAGCTGTGTTATGTATCCCGGATGCCTGTCGGGATACATGACTTCTCTTTTCTCAGCCTGGTTATGTATCCCGGATGCCCGGCGGGATACATGACTTCTCTTTTCTCAGCCGTGTTATGTATCCCGGATGCCTGTCGGGATACATGACTTCTCTTTTCTCAGCTGTGTTATGTATCCCGGATGCCTGTCGGGATACATGACTTCTCTTTTCTCAGCCGTGTTATGTATCCGAGATGCTTGGTGGGATACATGACTTTACTTTTTTCCGCCTGGCTATGTATCCCGGATGTCCGGTGGGATACATGACTTCTATTTTCTCAGCCGTGTTATGTATCCCGGATGCTTGTTGGGATACATGACTCGACTTTTCTCAGCCGTGTTATGTATCCCGGATGCTTGTTGAGATACATGACTCCACTTTTCTCAGCCGTGTTATGTATCCCAGATGCCTGTCGGGATACCATCTTTACCTTTTTCAAAGTCGAACCCTGTACCAGGGTTCAGCTAACGACATCGGGGATGTATGTTGGTTCTCCCAATAATGTTATGATAAAAAAAAAGAGAATGGATTGGAGGCTTAGATGATGGAATTTGATAATGGCCATTATTTTAAAAGCATTATACTCAGAAGAAATGATATTCCTTCATATTCCAGATATCCCTTTAGCCTTCCTGCCGTGAAAAACCTTGACAACCTGCCCCTTCATCCTGATGTAACCTTTATAGTCGGCGAGAATGGGATGGGAAAGTCCACTCTCCTGGAAGCTATTGCAATCGCAGCAGGCTTTAATCCGGAAGGAGGGTCGCTTAATTTCAGTTTTTCTACACATAACTCCCATTCGGAGCTCGAGCAGTACATCAGGCTTTCAAGGGGATCGGAGCGTCCTGAGGATGGTTTTTTTCTAAGAGCCGAGAGCTTTTACAATGTGGCTTCTTATATTGATGATCTTGATAAAGAGGACAATATGGATCGTCCGCCATTAAGAGACTCCTTTGGGGGTCTATCTCTTCATGAACAGTCGCACGGCGAGGCCTTTTTTGCCACCTTTCTGAATCGCTTCCGCGGAAAAGGGATTTATATTCTTGACGAGCCTGAAGCAGCCCTGTCTCCGCTCAGGCAGCTTTCGATGGTTTCGCGCATCCACGAACTGGCCAAAGACCGTTCTCAATTCATCATCGCAACCCACTCCCCCATCATCATGTCGTATCCTTCTGCCAAAATTATTGAGCTGACAGAAGAAGGGGTCCAGGAGGTCCGGCTTGAGGATACCGGCCACTATCAATTTATGAAGCAGTTTTTTGAAAACCGGGAGAGGATGCTGCACCATTTGCTGGAAGAATGAAAAGGGAAAAAGTAAGAGGAGCGGCGATTGCCGCTCCTCTTATTTTAAATCATTTGCCTGAAGCTTTCGTGATAGTTAACCCTGTCCATCCAAACAGCAAAGTGATGATTGGCGATAGCAGACAGAAAAAGGCGAAGGGCATATATTCGGCAGTCGGCACATTCAGCGCCCCTGTCAGGAATACCCCGCAAACACTCCAGGGAACAAGGGGATTGATGACTGTCCCTGCATCCTCAAGGACTCTGGAAAGATTCTTCAGATGCAGCCCGGCCTTTTTATAAGACTCTGTGAATGCATTTCCGGTGAGCAGGATGGACAGATACTGTTCGCCAAGGAGGAAGTTGATTCCGATGGCTGATGCAGCTGTGGCACTTATAAGCGCAGGTGCCTTTACAATCAGTCCTTTGATGCCTTCAAGAAGTGCCGGCAATATGCCGAGCTTGAATAGCAGTCCGCCCATTGAGAGGGCAAGGAGGACCAGTGATACCGAAAACAGCATGCTTTCAATTCCGCCCCTAGTCAGCAGCGAGTCGAGCTCCTCCATCCCGGTATTCGACTTGTAGCCGGAGTACAGTATATTCACCATGTCACTGAAACTGAAGCTTCCCTGAATAAATGGAGCCAGGATCAAGGCGGACAATGTACTGGCAGACAGGGTGAGAATAGCTGGAACCTTACTCACAGCCAGGACAGCGAGCACTGCAAAAGGGATTATAGACTGCCAGCTGACGAGATTAAGCTCCTCAAGGCTATTCTTGATTGCAGCGATTTTTCGGAAATCGGTCTCTGCTGCTGCCGGCGAAATGATAGCAAAGAGAATAATGGATATGACAAATGCCGGGATGGTCGTCCATGCCATATTTTTAATATGGTCAAACAGATCTACTTTTACTGTCATAGAAGCGAGATTGGTTGTATCTGATAAAGGTGACATTTTGTCTCCGAAGAACGCCCCTGATATAACGGCGCCTGCAGCAGCTGCTGTGCTAAGGTCGAGTGCAGCAGCCGCGCTGACAAAGGCCGCTCCAAGCGTTGCCGCTGTCGTCAGCGAGCTGCCGATGCTGATTCCGATGACTGCTGTCACCGCAAAGGCAATGGCAAAAAAATACTTCCCGCTTACTGCCGATAGCGCCAAATGGATAAAAGTCGGAATCGTACCGCTGGCCATCCAGCTGCTGATAAGCATTCCGATAAAAAAGAAGATAAACACAGCGCCCAATCCTGACCTTGCACCCTCAGCCATACCTTCCTCCAAATCTTTCATCCGAACCTTTTTTAAAAGTCCGTATATGAGCAGGGCAATGATTGCCCCTATAATCGGCACATGGGGAACCGCCCCTGCGCCTATAATTGAGAAACTGATTACTCCGAGCAAAAGCAGGGATATTACCACAGCCTCCGCTGTACTGATTTTGATAACCGCTTGATCCTGATGCATGGTACTTCCTCCTGTTGTATGACTGGCTCCGGTCGGCAGAATTTCATTATTGCGCTGAAGACAGCAAAAAAGCCCTCTCGCCGGCTAGGGACGGAGGAGCTCCGCGGTACCACCCTAATTGAAAGGCACATCGGCCTTCCCTCTCTTCACACATAATGCCTTTGAATCGATAGCTGTACTTCAAATCGGCGCCGCCCGGGCTTTCACCAGCCGCCCAGTCTCTATTTGCTGCATCCGGCGATTCTACTATTGTCTATCCGGCAAAACTATTATACTTAAACGCTTTTTAGCGTTAAAGCGTCTATTTGTAATACTACTATAATCTCAATCAGAAATTTTGTCAAATTTTCTTTTAGAAGCATGTGGCGGGGGAAGAAGTTGCTAATATAATTTGGGAGTTGCTAATATATCCAGAAAGTTGCTAGTATAATTGAAAACTTGCTAATAAAAGGAAAAATTTGCTAATATCCCGGAAAAGTTGCTAACAACCGAAAATTCATGCTGTCACAGCCCGCCAAAGCAGCCCCCTTGTTCAACAAATTCCTTCAGTATGAGCACAAACCTCCCAAATAATCCGGATCAGCAGCAGACATGATCGTCGTTACCATAAAAAAACAGGCCCTGAATCCCCAGGACCTGCCGCAAATCAAATTTCTTTTTCCAGAATCAGTTCATCCCTGAGCGGAATCCCGTCAATACCAAACACAGGAATCTCCGGTTTAATTTTTCGGGCTTCTTCCACGGCGTTCCGAAGCACCTTCATTAACTGATATCCCCTTTTCTGATAAAATCTCAAAGCATTCAAATTATCGTTGGTTGTTATCAGCGCCATTCTGCTGATGCCTTTTTGTTTTGCATCAGCTTCAGCAGCTTTCAGAAGTCCTGATCCGATCCCCTGTCCTTCCATGCCGGCATCCAGGGAGATGATTTCCCGACCCTCCGCACTGTCTGCAAAAGTAATAAGGCCCATGATATTATAAGCACTGTCTATGGCTGCGAACCCGGGGAGCTCATCACAATGATAGATGCCAGTGGAAATAACCATCTGAGGACTCCCCCAGTTTTCCTGGAAAAAGGCTGCTGCCTTTTCTTTATCAAGCTGGTCTGCGGGGATGATCCTCATTATGAATTCACCTGCAATGCGGACTCTATTTCCTTTGCAGGGCGCCCAATATAATAGCCCTGTGCAAGATCGGCGCCAATTGATCTGCAGAACTCCAGCTCTTCTTTCCTCTCGATTCCTTCTGCAAGGACAATGATACCAAGACCGTCTGCAATATTCATGACCTTGGACAGAAATTGCTGGCTTTCAGGCCTTTGGTCGCAGCGGTCGATGAAGCTTCTGTCTATTTTCAAATAGTCGGGCTGGAGTGCTTCAAGCATTTCGAGGGTTGAAAATCCGGCCCCGACATCATCGAGCGCCACTTTCATGCCTCTTTTTTTGTATGTATTCAACACCTTTTTTAAATGGTCAATATCACTGATTTTCTCAGTCTCCACTACTTCAAAAACAAGATCTGCCGGATCGATTTCATATTTCTCGACAATCTGGAATGTGTGCTGAAGACAGAAATCCGGATTGTAAATTGTAGAAGGAAGGAAATTGATAAAGCTCTTGATTCCCGGCGGGATGATATTTTTTCTTGCTTTGATTGCGGCTTCCCTCGCCTTTTGGTCAAGCATGGACATCAGGCCAGTTTCCTCGGCTGTCTTGAAAAGGATGCCAGGCGGTATTTGCTTGCTCCCTGCCGTTCTCAGCAAGGATTCATAGCCATAAATCCTGTCTCCCTCTTTCAGGTTTATAATCGGCTGCTGATAGCTGTGAAACTCACCATGCTGGATGGTATGGACCATTTCCCGATGGCTGACCCTGGAGAATAGTTCAGATGCATTCAGGAGCTGGGCAGGCTTAGTGCCATATTGTGAAATGCCCGCTTTTAATTTTTTGGCGCTATCCCCCAGTTGCCTGCATATGGCTTCAAGCTTCGTTTCAAGTTCATCAAGGCTTTGATAAGGAGCTTTGATCCAGCTCTCCTGTTTTTGCACGCCATTAACATTCTGGTGAAAGAGGAAGCCCTCTTCTGCCAGCTGGAAAGGCAGGCCGCACTGTGCGCATAGGTGTCGAATAACAGATCCCTTCTTCCTCGTCTTTTTACCTATTTTAGCAAACTATAACAGTTTCGTCATTTAATACGCTAGTCTCTTATACCCAGTAATAATGTAAAAAACGATTCCAGCACAGGAATCGTTTTTTTTTACATTATTGCTCCATATCCATCGGATTGTAAAGTTTTACATCCGGGTTTTTGTCCTGGAACCATCTCAGGGCAAAGTCATTTTCAAATAAGAACACTTTTTTGTCATATCGGTCTGTAACCAGAAGGCTCCGTGAACTGGAAAGACTCTCGTCCACATCTCCCTCAATCCATCGGGCAATCTTGCTTCCCTGCCCTTCCATCCTGACTTCCGCATTGTACTCATTTTTCATGCGGTGCTCAAAGACCTCGAATTGGAGCTGGCCGACTGCACCAAGAAGGTATTCATCTGTTTTAACTGTCTTGTACAGCTGAATGGCACCCTCCTGGACGAGCTGCTGGATCCCTTTGTGGAAGTGCTTCTGCTTCATCACATTCTTTGCAGTGACTCTTACAAACAGCTCAGGTGTGAACTGAGGCAGCTTTTCATATTGAAACTTGTTTTTTCCCACTGTCAGGGTATCGCCTATTTGGTACAGGCCTGGATCATACAATCCGATTATATCCCCGCTCACTGCCTCATCGACCGTACTGCGGTCATCTGCCATAAATTGTGTCGACTGGCTCAGCTTCAGCTGCTTGCCTGTACGAGGGATATTGATGGTCATCCCGCGCTCGAATTTGCCGGAGCAGATCCTGAGGAATGCTATCCGGTCACGGTGGGCAGGATTCATGTTTGCCTGGATCTTGAAGATAAAGCCTGAGAAATCCTCTGATAGCGGATCAATCTTACCTTCAGTGGAGTTGCGGGCCTGCGGAGACGGCGCAAAGTCCAGATAAGATTCAAGGAAGGTCTGTACACCGAAATTGGCCAGGGCGCTGCCGAAGAATACAGGCGTCAGCGTTCCATTTGCCACCTTCTCACGTGAAAATTCATTTCCTGCTTCATTCAGGAGCATGATTTCCTCAAGCGTCTGGTCGTAAAGGGAAGACTGCTTCATCGGGTGGTCCCCATCAATTTCACCATCTGCATTCAGGTCAAGGAAACGCTCAGACTCATCTACACGGAACTGTTCGATCCGGTTATGATGGCGGTCGTAGATACCGAGGAATTCCTTGCCCATCCCGATCGGCCAATTCATCGGATATGATTCGATTTCCATTACTTCTTCCAGCTCTGCAAGAAGCTCCAAAGGACTTTTCCCCTGGCGGTCAAGCTTGTTCATGAATGTAAAGATCGGTATGCCCCTCATCCGGCAGACTTTGAATAGTTTCAATGTCTGGGCTTCTATACCTTTGGCCGAATCAATGATCATGACGGCGCTGTCCACAGCCGTTAAGGTGCGGTATGTGTCTTCACTGAAATCCTGGTGCCCAGGAGTGTCCAGGATATTTACCCGGGCATCTTTATAGTCAAATTGCATCACACTTGATGTAACGGAGATGCCGCGCTGCTTTTCGATTTCCATCCAGTCGCTTGTGGCAAATTTGCCGGTTTTCTTTCCTTTAACGGTACCGGCATCGCGTATCGCTCCGCCAAACAGGAGCAGTTTTTCTGTTAACGTAGTCTTTCCGGCATCCGGGTGGGAAATGATCGCAAACGTGCGCCGTGAAAGAACTTCATCTGAAAAATTGTTAGACATGTTGTATTCCTCTCTTAATTAACTTCGTTTATTATCATAACATCTATCTTATCTTCCTGCAGGAAAGTTTGCAATCTGGGAAATCAACTTCCAGCATTCAGAATGGCTCTTCTGAACAAATTTTGCTACGATTTATTGAAAAGCACAAGCTGCCAGGCTGGACTGCAGACAGCCGGGACAGAAACGGGGGAAAAATGGATACCATTACACATACATTATTCGGGCTTGCCCTTTATGCTTCAGTTGATAAAAGCAGGCTTGAGAAAAAAGAAAAGGCCGCCTATTTGACAGCTGCTGTTGCGGCGAGCCAAATACCTGATATCGATGTGATTTCACAGCTATGGGATACACAGGGACTTTATCAGATGTGGCACAGGGGCATCACTCATTCTGTTTTCCTTACGCCGCTTTGGGCACTGCTGATTTACATGGCATGCCGCTGGATTTTCAAGGTAAAAGATCCCAAACTCTTTTTCCTGAGCTGGATAGCCGTCTTTATACATGATACGAGTGACCTGTTCAATGCATGGGGAACCGGTTATCTTGAGCCGTTTTCTGACAGAAGGATCACGTTCGGAACCATCCCGATTGTCGATCTTGTCTTCTGGGCAATTATCCTTGCGGCTTTTCTCCTCTCTGTCCGGAAAAGAAAAAAATGGAGGAAGCATATTTATTTCAGGGCGGCATGGGTGCTGATGCTCCTTCATCTGGCCAGCCAAAGCATCCAGGGATATATACTTTATGAGGAATACAGCAGCCAGGACAGCGAGGTTGCACTTTCAGCCGATTTTGTGCCATGGCAGTTTACCGTTATAACCAAAAATGGCCCGGAAGTCTCTCTTTATAAAGATGGATTATTTACCAGCAGGGAAAAGACTTATAGCCTTGTGTCTGCAGAGGATGCAGATATGGACAGGCTTTTCCAAGAAAACCCGAAAGCAAAGACTCTTTACGAATGGTCTCCATTTGTTGTGATAGTAGATGATGACGAACAGCTGGGGCTTTACGATCCCCGATTCTACATCAATGGCCAATCCTTCTTATTCGAAGCGATAAAAAAAGAAGCAGGGCAATAAAGAACAAAAGCGCAAGCGCCTTGATCACTTTAAGGAACGAAGACTAAGAACGCCGCGTCCTGTTGCAACATCTGCATGACCAGCTTCCTGGGGGCCTCAAGACGAACCTCCCGGAAAGGCGTTCTTTGCCTTTTTGGGAGGTTTGGCTTGTGACCTCGGCGCAGCTGCTGGACGTTGATCAAGAATTGATAGTTATCCACAAGACTTACCATTTATAATTTCGTTAACAACGAAAAAGTATGGGCAGAGAAAATAGAGCCCATACTTTTTTTAATGTCGGGCAAAATAGCACTAACTTGGATTCGTCTATTAACATAGAATGGAGTGCTATTATGAATTTCATCTGGGGAATTGCCGGAATACTGACCGTACTGGTCATCGCTTTGCTGCTTTCCAACAACAGGCGGGCAATCAATCCGCGTACAATCCTGGGAGGCCTTGCCATTCAGATCCTGTTTGCATTTGCGGTCCTCAAATGGGAAGCCGGACGCAAGGCACTTAACTGGCTGACTATGGGAGTCAACAGCATCATCAATTATGCCAATGAAGGCATTAACTTTCTATTTGGCGGCCTCTTTGCAGAAGGATCAGGCGTTACATATGTTTTCGCTTTTCAAGTATTGCCGATTGTTATTTTTTTCTCCGCCCTTATATCGGTCCTGTACTACTTGAAGATCATGCAGTTCATCATTAAAATCCTTGGCGGGGGATTATCCTGGCTTCTCGGCACCCGAAAGGCGGAATCCATGTCAGCAGCGGCAAATATTTTTGTAGGCCAGACAGAGGCGCCTCTCGTTATCCGCCCCTATATTGGCCAAATGACAAACTCTGAGCTGTTTGCCGTCATGACAGGAGGGCTCGCTTCTGTAGCTGGCTCAGTTCTTGTCGGCTATTCACTTTTGGGCGTACCGCTTGAATACCTTCTCGCGGCGAGCTTTATGGCTGCTCCGGCAGGGCTGATCATGGCTAAGATCATTTTTCCAGAAACAGAGAAGAAGGAAGAGCCAAAAGAATTGGAAATGGAAAATGACAGCGATTCGACGAATGTTATTGATGCAGCCGCAAAAGGTGCCAGTGTCGGCCTGCAGCTGGCTCTCAATATCGGTGCCATGCTTCTTGCGTTCATCGCACTCGTTGCACTGCTGAATGGTTTGCTTGGCTGGATCGGCAGCTGGTTCGGATTTGGGGAACTGACGCTTCAGCTCATTCTCGGCTATATCTTCTCCCCTCTTGCTTTTGCCATAGGAGTTCCATGGGCTGAGGCTGTGGAGGCAGGAAACTTCATCGGTCAAAAGCTGATCCTGAATGAATTTGTTGCTTATTCCTCCTTCGCTCCGGAAATTCCGGAGCTTACGGACAAGACCGTTGCCATCATCAGCTTTGCTCTCTGCGGTTTTGCCAATATCTCATCCCTTGCCATCCTTCTTGGCGGCCTGGGCAATCTTGCCCCAAACCGGAGGGCCGATATCGCCCGGCTTGGGATAAGATCCGTCATCGCAGGAGCGCTTGCATCGCTCCTCAGCGCTGCTATTGCAGGGATGCTCTTTTAATCCAATAAGGAAAAAGACAGGCCGGCAGCCTGTCTTTTTCTTATTTAGTCAAATGGAAAATGATCGATTCATATGGCCTTAATGTGATTTCCCTGATGTCGGAGGGTCCATCACCATAATTTGAAAGCAGCAGCTCTGCTGTATATTCATCAGCTATTTTCCTGTCAGGAAGTGTAAAGGCTGTCTCACTTCCATAGAAATTGTTAAGTACAAGGAGTTTTTCGTCCCTGCCATTCCGGAGGTACGCAAAAATTTCAGGATGGTCCTCCAGCAGCAGCTCATAATTCCCGTAAGTGATAATATCATATTCTTTGCGGAGGCCGATCAGCTTTTTATAATGATGGAAAATGGAATCAGGATCTTTTACCGCTTTTTCGGCGTTGATCTCCTGGTAATTGCCGGCAATGCCGATCCATGGAGTTCCATCCGTAAAGCCTGCATTTCTGCTGTCATTCCATTGGACAGGCGTCCTTGAGTTATCCCTCGATTTACTTTGGAGTATTTTAAGGATTTCTTCCTCAGGCACTCCTTCTTTTCTTTTAATTTCAAAGATATTCAAGGATTCTACATCCCGGTATTGGCTGATATTTTCAAAATAAGGATTGGTCATCCCAAACTCTTCGCCCTGATAGATATAAGGGGTTCCTTGCATCATATGAATGGCAGATGCAAGCATCTTGGCTGATTTATTGTGATATTCCCCATCATCTCCGTACCTTGATACAACACGGGGCTGATCATGGTTGCACCAGAACAGGGCATTCCAGCCGCCGCCTTTGTTCATCTCCACCTGCCATTTGGAGAGGATATTCTTCAGAGCAGAAAAATCGAAGTCTGCAAGCGCCCACTTCTCTCCGCCGGGATAATCTACCTTCAAGTGATGAAAATTGAAGGTCATGCTGAGCTCTTCCCGTTCCGAATTCGAATATTTCACGCAATGATCGATGCTTGTAGAAGACATTTCCCCTACAGTCATGCTGTCATGCTTTGAAAACACCTCGCGGTTCATTTCATGCATGTATTCATGGACTCGCGGCCCATCTGTATAGAACTTCCTGCCGTCCCCGGGCGGGAGCGATCCGTCGTCATCCGGGAACCGCTGATCTTTGGATATCAAGTTGATGACATCAAGGCGGAAGCCGTCCACTCCTTTGTCAAACCAGAAGTCCATCATATCGTACACTTCCTGGCGGAGCTTTTCATTTTCCCAATTCAGATCTGCCTGGGTTACATCGAACAGATGGAGATAGTACTGCCCTGTCTCCTCATCGAACTCCCACGCATTGCCGCCAAACTTGGATTCCCAGTTCGTCGGGGCGCTTCCATCCTCTTTAGGCTCCTTCCAGATATAAAAATCCCGGTAAGGATTATCTCTTGATTTCTTTGCTTCCTTGAACCAGTGATGATCTGTTGAGGTATGGTTTACAACGATATCCATGATGACTTTGATACCTCTGCTGTGCGCTTCGTTTAGCAGTGAATCAAACTCCTCCATAGTCCCGTATTCCTCGTGGATGCTGAAATAATCACTGATATCATAGCCGTTATCCCGCTGTGGAGACCGGTAGATCGGCGTAAGCCAGATAACATCAATGCCAAGCTCTTTTAAGTAATCCAGCTTTTCAATAATGCCCTGCAGATCACCCACGCCGCTGCCGGTTGTATCATTGAAGCTTTTCGGATAAATTTGATATACTGTCGCTTTCTTCCACCAAGGTTGTTTCATCTTCGCCACCTGCCATTTTATTTTTCGTTTAGTCTGCTTATTTTTCACCAATCAAGACAATCGCCTCATAAGGCTTAAGCTGCTGAGGCACTATGTCTTCCCTGCCTTCACTGCCATAGTTACCTGTCAGCCAGGAATATTTGATCTCTTTAAGCTCTTCAGGCAATGCCAGTTTCCGTGTATTTCCATAAAAATTACACAGCACTACAAGCACCTGACTGCCCAGGGTACGTGTGTATGCAAAAATCGCCGGATCTTCTTCCAATATCAGTTCATATTTTCCGTAGACTATAATGTCACGCTCTTTTCTGAGCCTGATCAGGTCCTGATAATAATAAAAGATGGAATTCTTATCTTCCAGGGCTTCCGCCGCATTTATATCACTGAAGTTCGGGTTAATGCCAATCCATGGAGTACCGGTTGTAAAACCGGCATTTTCCGAAGAATTCCATTGCATAGGGGTTCTGGCGTTGTCCCTTCCTTTTGCGTATATGCTTTCCATCGCTTTCCCTGCCGGCACTCCCGCTTCTGTCGATTCACGGAAATAATTAAGGGTTTCAATGTCCCGGTAATCTCCTATACCCGGAAATTCAACATTTGTCATCCCGATTTCTTCGCCCTGATACACATACGGGGTGCCCTTCATCATATGGAGCAGGGTAGCCAGCATCTTCGCCGATTCTTTGCGGTATTCCCCATCATTGCCGAATCTTGAAACAGATCTCGGCTGGTCATGGTTATTGAAATATAAAGAATTCCAGCCCGTTTCTTCAAGCTCGGTCTGCCATTTTGTCAGGCTTTTCTTCAGGTCTGAAAGGTCTAGCGGTTTAAGATCCCACTTTCCGCCCGGACCATTGTCGAGGCTTACATGCTCAAATTGGAATACCATATTCAGTTCATTCCTGTCTTCCCCTGTATAATCACGGGCCATTTCGGGCTTGACCCCAGGCATCTCTCCGACAGTCATAACATCATAATGCGAAAGGACTTTTTCGTTCATTTCCTGAAGATACTCATGGATTCTTGGCCCATTTCTATAATATTTGCTTCCTGATGCATATTTCTTGCCGGGTTTCACTTCATCATCCGGGAGGCCATCCTCCTTTGAGATGAAATTGATCACATCCATCCTGAAGCCATCAATCCCTTTATCGAGCCACCACTGCATCATATCATATACTTCCTGCCTCAGAGCCGGATTCTCCCAGTTCAAATCAGGCTGCTTCTTTGAGAACAAATGGAGGAAGTATTCTCCGGAGTTTTCGTCATATTCCCATGCAGATCCGCCGAAATTGGAACCCCAATTGTTCGGCTCCCTGCCGTTTTCCCCTTTGCGCCAAATATAATAATCCCTGTAAGGAGTTTCTTTGCATTTCTTCGCTTCAATGAACCAGGCATGCTCATCAGAGCTGTGGTTGACGACAAGGTCCATGATCAGCTTCATATCGCGGAGGTGCAACTCACTGAGCAGCTCTTCCCAATCATCCATGGTCCCGAACTCGTCCATGATATTTTTATAATCACTAATATCATAGCCATTATCATCATTGGGTGATTGATAAACAGGCGACAGCCAGATGACATCTATCCCCAGTTTTTTAAGATAGTCCAGCTTGGAAATGATGCCCTGCAAATCGCCTATGCCATCACCATTGCTGTCCATGAAGCTCCTCGGATATATCTGGTAAACAGTGCTTTCTTTCCACCATTGCCCTTTCATTTTAAAACCTCCCATTATTTCTCAGTACGTTATGTAAATAGCGATACCATGGATAGGCTTTTATCCATGGTACCAGAATAATCATTCAGCTTTTCTGAATTTGCCGAACAGGAATGTCAGCACAAACGGCACAACCAGCACGATCGCCATCCCGATAAAGAAGGACCCCCAGTTTTCGGATAAGATTGAGAAGAAGGCAGGCAGTCCGCCGACTCCGATCGATGGAGCAATGACCCCTTTAATGGTAATGAACATGCCGCCCAGGGCAGAGCCGATGACCGCTGCGATGAACGGATATTTGAAGCGCAGGTTCACACCGAACATGGCTGGCTCTGTAACTCCGAGGAAAGCTGAAAGCGAAGAAGTTGCAGCAAGTCCCTTTACTTTTTCATTTTTATTTAAGAAGAACATCGCAAGCGATGCTGAACCTTGAGCAATATTTGATAATGCCACCATCGGCCAGAGGAATGTTCCGCCGATTGATCCGATCAGCTGCAGATCGACAGCCAGGAATGTATGGTGCATCCCTGTTATAACGAGCGGTGCATAAAGGCCGCCGTAAATCAATCCTCCAAGAGCAGGAACCGCATCAAAAATGGATACAACACCGTCAGTGATCCAGCCTCCGATCGTAAACGTAACAGGCCCGATCGCAATGAAAGACAGAAAGCCTGTGATCAGCAGCGCAATCGGCGCGACTGTCAGCAGCTGGATTGAATCCGGAATCCTCTTTCTTAAAAATATCTCAATCCTTGCCAAAACATAGGACGCCGCCAGTACCGGCAGCACCTGACCCTGATAGCCGACTTTCTCTATCTCCAGTCCAAACAGATTCCATACAGGAACCTTATCAGTAGAACCATAACCCCAAGCATTAAGCAAGTCGGGGTGGACAAGCATCAGGCCGAGCACCATGCCAAGAAGCGGACTTCCGCCGAAACGATTGACCGCACTCCATCCAATCAGCCCCGGCAGGAATACAAACGCGGTATTGGCTATCATATTGATGATATTAGCGAGATCAGCCCATCCTGGATGAACGTCTATGAATGATTTGCCTGTATAAAAGATATCAGGTGCTGTCATGATATTGTTGATTCCCATCAGCAGGCCGGCTGTAACAATAGCCGGAAGAATAGGAATGAAAATGTCGGCCAGCGTTTTGATTGCTCTTTGAAGCGGATTCATTTTTTCAGAAGCAGCTGCTTTCACTTCTTCTTTTGACACTTCACCGATTCCTGTAGCCGCTGCCATTTCCTTGTATACCTTATCAACAAGGCCTTGGCCGATGACCACCTGGAATTGGCCGTTTGTAGAAAATGATCCTTTAACACTATCTATATTTTCCAATGCTTCTTTATCAACTTTGCTTTCATCCTTCAAAGCAAACCGCAGACGGGTTACGCAGTGCGTAGCTGCTGCAATATTTTCTTTTCCGCCAACTGCTTCTACAATACGCTCGGCAGATTCTCTGTAATTGCTCATGCTTCTCTCCTCCTGTTACCGTTTTCAACAGCAAGCAAAAAAAAATGCGGCCGGGAGCTCATATACTTCATATTATCTGCCCCTCTTGCAAATTTATCCTTTGCTGCAAAGTCAGCTCATTAAGTATTCACTCCAAAGAAAACTTGTATATACATGGTGTTTGCGTTTTCATTATATCTTGTATATACATGACAGTCAATCATTTATTATACTAGAAAAATTTTAAAATAAAAAAAGCCTCCAATGTAATGGAAGGCTTCACATTTTTCCTATTTCTGCATCAAGCTCTTTCAGCAATTCTCCCGCTTTTTCTCCGTTAATGACTTCGTCCGAGTAAAGGTCCAAATCAGTAGGATCCATATTAATGATAACCAGTTTTGCACCACACTGCTTGGCAATGAGCGGAAACTGATTGGCAGGAGTGACAGAGAGGGATGAGCCAAGGACAATGAAAAGATCAGCTTTCTCTGACTCTGCAGCAGCAAAATCAATAGCTTCCTCGGGGAGCATCTCCCCAAAAAGGACGATGGACGGCCGCAAAATCCCCCCGCAATCACTGCACCGGAAATGCTCATCTATGTATTCATCATTCGGAAATATTTTCCCGCATGTCTGGCAATGGACCTGCTGCAGTGTACCATGCAGTTCAGCCACATTTCTGCTTCCTGCCGCCTGATGAAAACCGTCTACATTCTGTGTAATGATGCTTTGGACAATTCCCCTCCTTTCCCAGTCTGCCAATATATAATGCCCTGCATGGGGACTGCATTCCTTCAGCCCCATAACTCTGCGGCGATAAAATTCAATGAATTCGCTGACATGATGGTTGAGAGCTTCTGTACTGGCAATTTTCCCATAATCCACTGTATTCGTTAACCCGCTTCCTGCAGACCGGAAATCAGGCAGCCCGCTTTCTGTTGACATGCCTGCACCAGTCAATATAACCGTATAGCTTGACTCTTTCAGCCACTCTAAAAGCATAAGGACACCTCGCTTTTTTCTCTATTATAAACTTTTCCGGGGTTCAACCATCCGAAAATGGGATAAAAGTATAAAAAAGAATCTTTTAACCGGAAGGATGTTATATATGAAGACTTTCAAAAAGGAAGATTACGAAAAGGAGTATAAAAAATATGAGAGCCGCGCTGCAAAATACTTAAATGATCCGGGCAAAACAAGCGGGCTTCTTTCCAAAGCAAGCAAAAAAGCCGATTCCAGGAAAAATTCCCTATCTGAAGTATGGGACAAGCTTCAGCTCCTGTTTGAACTCATTAAAGCCTACTCAAAGGGACAGTATAGGGACATTTCTGCAAAAACAGCTGTTACGGTCATTGCTGGCATTCTCTATTTTGTGTCTCCCCTGGATCTTGTCCCCGACTTTCTTGCCGGAATCGGCATATTGGATGATGCCGCAATCATCGGCTTTATCATCAAGCAAATCGCCAATGAGCTTGAAAGATTTAAGCTATGGAGAGAAACACAGCCAGACAATATTATAGATATGGAAGAAGACAGCAAAAAAACTCTTGTATAGCAACAAGAGTTTTTTCTTTATTCTATTTCGCAAACCGGTGGTTGCCGATTTCTTTTGTAACGGCCCTTGTGCGGAGCCATTTGCTGTTAGTCTGGTCAGGATTAAAGAAAAACAGGGACTCACCGTCTTTTCTTTCTTCAGTCAGTGCCTCCTGGACTGCTTTCTGTGAATCCTTCCCTGCCGGTTTATTGATCATCCCATTGTCCACAGGCTCAAATTGCCTGTCTTCGTAAATAACTTCTTTGACTGTGTCCGGAAATTTTTCGTCCTTCATTCTATTGAGGACCACTTCAGCCACAGCGACTTTTCCGGCATGCGGCTCACCTTTTGCCTCCGCATGCACAAGCCTTGCCAAAAGATCTTTTTCTCCTTTAGATAAGCTGACCTTTTGTTCTGTTATCCGCTTCTTTTTCTTTGGAGCAGACGGAATGATGAGCTTATCTCCGGCAAATATCTTTTCATCCTTTTTATAATTAGCCTTCTGTATATCCTCTGCAGCCACACCAAATCGCCTGCTGAGCTTCGAAAGGCTATCCTCTTCTTTTACAGTATATATATCGACATTATCAATCGTCTTGGCAAATGCTTGTTTTCCGGGATTTTGGACAATCTGGAATGAGATCAGCATGAATGCAGCAATCATTAAGGCAAGATATTTCATGTCTTCTCCTCCATTCAATCTTTTTTCAACATTCCTTACCCTATCACAGATAAAGATTCAGTTCCAAACTTAATTCTTTCCATGGCAGCACAGGGATATATAGGGATAACTCCGAATTTTCCGGAAGAAAGCTGTTTCAATGCCATTGCAGAGAATATCTGTTATAATGGACCATGATTCCCGGATGAATGCGGGAGCTCTGAACGGACCGGCTGCTTTATGCGGCTGTAAATAGGAGAGAATTGTGGGGGAACCGGGCACGGTTGAGACTTTATTTTTACAATAAAGGACCCTTTGAACCTGATCTGGAGAGATGCCAGCGTAGGAAACATATTCTTAATTGATGAATGTTTTTTATTGCGCACGGGTTCTGAAATCCGGGCGCTTTTTTGTTTGCATCGGGATATAAAGGAACAGCACCTCCGCCCGCGGTTGTCCAGAATTAGTTTATGCCATTAACCGGCGGTCTTTTTGGAATAATATCAGAAACAGCATGGAGGATTGATCATGAAGAAATGGCTCAGCGCATTGTGCACTGTCTGGCTGCTTGCCGGCTGCACCGGAGGACAGACTGGTCAGGAAGAAAGACAAGCTGATAAAGGGCAGGACCTGGAAAAGATAACGGTTGTCCTTGACTGGACACCAAATACTAATCACACTGGACTTTACGCTGCCAAAGCAAAGAATTTTTTTAAAGAAAATGGCCTTGATGCAGAAATCATCATGCCTGGTGACGCTGGAGCAGACCAGCTGGTTGCTTCCGGTAAGGCCGACTTTGGCGTCAGCTATCAGGAAAGTATTACACAGGCACGGGTTCAGGGTGTCCCGCTTGTGTCGGTAGCCGCCGTCATACAGCATAATACGTCCGGCTTTGCTTCTCCTGCAGCAAAAAATATCGACTCGCCAAAGGATTTTGCCGGGAAAAAATATGGAGGCTGGGGATCGCCTGTTGAGGAATCTGTTATCGCCTCATTAATGAAGCAGGAAAATGCAGATGTCTCTGATGTTTCCTTTGTTAACATGGGGGATGCCGATTTCTTTACAGCTGTTAAAAGGGATATCGATTTTGCCTGGATTTATTATGGGTGGACTGGCGTCGAGGCGGAGCTTCGCGGAGAAGATCTGAATATGGTCTACCTTACCGACTATTCCGATAAACTCGATTATTATACACCTGTTCTGGCTACAAATGAGAAAATGATCAAAAATAGTCCTGATACTGTCAGAGCCTTTGTAAAAGCAGCATCACAGGGCTATCAGTTTGCAATCAAGAATCCGGAAGAAGCTGCTGATATCCTGCTTGAGGCTGCACCTGATTTAGACGCCGAGCTGGTCAAGAAAAGCCAGGAATGGCTGTCTCCAAAATATCAGGATGATGCAGAACAATGGGGAGAACAGAGTATAGAGGTTTGGGAAAACTATGCCCAATGGATGTATGAAAATAAACTGCTGGACAGCGAGCTGGACGCTGAAAAAGCTTTTACCAATGAATTTTTGCCAGAATAGGAGGAACCATAATGGCCAGTACACTGATCAGCATTCAGATTATACCTAAAACAAAAAACGGGGAAGATGTTATTCCATATGTAGATGAAGCAATTAAAATCATTGCAGAATCCGGAGTGAAATACGAGGTCCATCCACTGGAGACAACGATGGAAGGCGAGCTTGAAGAGCTATTCCGGATCATCGCAAGGATGAATGAAAGAATGATTGCAATGGGAAGCAAAAATGTGATTTCTCAAGTCAAAATTCTGTTTCAGCCTGATGGGATCACGATGGATGACCTGACGGATAAATACAAATGAAGAAAGTGGCTGTAAAAGGATGGAAGCCGGCAGCGGTTCTCCTCCTTTTGTTCATTCTCTGGGAAGCAGCAGTAAGGCTGGCAGAAGTCCCTGCCTGGCTCCTGCCGCCGCCCTCTGACATCATGGCTGAATCTGTGGAAAGCTGGGCCCGTTTTTCCGGCCACCTGGCGTCAACGGTGCTATTATCACTGGCCGGCTTTGCACTGGGGACTGTTTTCGGGCTCACCGCGGCCATCATCCTTCACCGTCTGCCGGCTGTAAGGGAATCTGTTTACCCGCTGCTGATACTATCCCAGAATGTCCCTGTCATCGTCCTTGCCCCTCTCCTTGTCATCTGGTTCGGGTTTGGGCTGCTGCCGAAATTCATTGTCATTATTCTTGTCTGTTTTTTTCCAATCACTGTGGCAGCTTTGGACGGTTTCAGGCAGGTTCCAGCCGAGCTTAAGCACTATATGGCCATGTCAGGAGCCACCAAAAGGCAGCTGTTCTGGAAGCTGGAATGGCCCGGCTCCCTGCCCTCGCTATTTTCAGGGCTGAAAATCTCGGCCACCTACAGTGTTATGGGCGCTGTCATCTCAGAATGGCTAGGTTCGGAAAAAGGGATAGGCGTTTTTATGACTCTCGCCTCCTCCTCCTTCCGGACAGACCGTGTTTTTGTAGCCATATTTGCCATTATGATACTAAGCCTGACTTTCTTCGGAGCAATCCTTTTGGCAGAGAGCCTGCTTTTAAAATGGAATAAAAAGGAGCAGATAAAATGAATCTCCTGCACCTGGATAATATATCAAAATCTTTTGGGGAACAGATGGTCCTTAATAACTTAAGCCTTGAAGTTAATGAAGGTGAATTCGTCTCCCTTCTCGGGCCTTCGGGAAGCGGAAAAAGCACCATTTTCAATCTGATTGGGGGACTGCTTCTACCCGATGAAGGAAGCATCCAGATGAACGGCCAATCGATCAATGGCCAAAAAGGATTCATGAGTTATATGCCGCAGACCCCTTCCCTTCTTCCGTGGAGGACAGTTTTGCAAAATGTCCTTCTGGGACAGGAACTGACAGGCAGAACAGATAAGGAAAAAGCCATGGAAATGATACATAAAGCAGGGCTCGGGCAGTATGCGCATGCCTATCCGCATGAATTATCCGGCGGAATGAAGCAGCGCGCTTCCTTCATCAGGGCGCTGCTCAGCCCGCAGGAGCTTCTTTGCCTGGATGAGCCCTTTTCAGCGCTGGATGAACTGACGCGGCTTGATATGCAGAAGTGGCTCCTGACCATTTGGGAAGAGCAGCGGCCGGCCATCATCTTTATCACTCATAATATAGAAGAAGCTCTTTTTCTGTCAGATCGCATCATCGTCTTATCAGAAAAGCCGGCCCATACAGCAGCGGAATTTACGGTGCCTTTTTCCCGGCCAAGAAGAGAAGAACTGTTCCTGGAGGAGGAATTTCTGGAATGGAAAAGAAAGGTCCATCATTCGCTGCGGCCAAAGAGGGAAAAAGGATGAACAAGATTATTGACAGCCATATCCACCTGGACCGCTATGCTGATCAGGATATTTCTAATATTTGCAGCATACCGGAGCTCGAATCACTCGTAACTGTCTCGTGGGATCTCAGCTCCTGCAAAAAGAACCTGCTCCTTGCAGAGAGGTTTTCAAAGGTAAAGCCGGCTTTTGGGTACCATCCGGAACAGGTCCTCCCTCCTGAAGCAGAACTTGCTGATCTGATAGGCTGGATGGGGGATCATAAAGAAAATATGATAGCCATCGGAGAGGTCGGCCTTCCATACTATTTAAGACAAGAACAGGGTGCTTCCTTTATAGGCCTGGAACCTTATCTTGAAATACTGGAGCTGTTTGTCCAGAAAGCAAAGGAGTGGCAGCTCCCCGTCATCCTCCATAGCATCTATGAAGATGCAGAGATAGTATGCAGCCTGCTTGAAAAGTATTCTATTGAAAAAGCCCATTTTCATTGGTTCAAAGGCTCAGCTCTTACGGCTGAACGAATGGCCGCCAATGGCTATTTCATCTCAGTGACTCCTGATGTATTGTACGAAGGGGAAATTCAATCTCTGGTAAAAGACTATCCAATCAGGCAGGTGATGGCAGAAACAGACGGTCCCTGGCCATTCGAAGGGCCTTTCAATAAACAAATGACTTCACCACTCATGATCCATCGTTCAGCAGCTAAAATCGCTGAAATCAAAAAAATGGCATTGCCGGAGGTATATACGCTCCTGCTGACTAATACCAGGAATTTTTATAGAATATGAGAAGCACTCTGTTTACGCAGGGTGCTTTTTGTTGGTAAAACAGGAATGGGATATTAAAAGACACATCTGATCTCTTTAGTAGTATAGAACCATTTTTCCTTTAATAAATTTTCCCCATATCTCCAAATGGAAATATAAGGTACAGTAAAAGAAAAACTTATTGGAGGACTGCTGAATGAAAAAATATGGTCTGATTCTGCTTATCATCCTGTTTTCTTTTTCCACCTCTGCTTTTGCCCAGCCGGAAACTGCCAGCCTGATTCCCTCTGAAGAACAATTTCTTAAGCTCGTAAAGAAGACAGAAGAGTATAAGGACTTTAAAGATGACTTTCTCTCAAACGATCCTTATATCCTGAATCCGCTTAAAGACGAAAAAGACCAGCAGTATGGCTGGATTGTCCAGTATGAGATTAAATATAAGGAAGAAGCTTCACTTGCCGCAGGCGGTGCAGCCACTGTCAGTTTCTCCTCCATCCTTACGTTTGCTTATGACAGCATCAATGATGATATGCAGGCTTATATTATCGACTATAGCAGCATTCTCAAAGATCAAGCTATCTATCTTGAAGAACTCTCCACCGGCACCACCACTGCAATTGATGTGTCTGAGACAGATTTATACGCAGAACTTGCCGTGCAGACGGAGGAAAAAGCAGAAAGCATGGTCAGTTCAGCGGGGCTGCAAAGCGGGAATCCTGCAGGTGAAGAAGGTGTGAACGGAAGCAACTATCTTTGCTGGCAATGTACAAGCTATACCAATGGGAGCGTTTCTCTTCCATGTGCCAATTTGGTCGGCAGCTACTGTTCATCGGGCTCACAATATTCAGTCGGCAGGCTGCTGTGCGCCGGCAAAACAATCATTGATTGCTATGTGCCCAAGGATAAGGTTTGTGTAAAAGGCGTCTGGAAAACCACCTGTCCGGCACCGGCTTAATTGATTATAAAGAAAGAAGGCTTGCCATCCGCGTTAAGTAGCAGTGGCTATATATGCCAGCAGATAAGAAAGTTGGGAAGATGAAGAGTCAGTAACCGGTGACAGAAATATAAGGGGAGTATTTACTGTTAAATTCAGATTAATAGTGTTTTTGGAGAAAATAAGGGAAGTTTTTCCCTCTATGCAAAGTAAAACTACCTGTTTTCACGTCCTTCAAGTCAAATAAGAGGAATTTATCCCTCTATTAAAGCTGTTTTCAGTACTATATGCAAAATAAGGGGAATTTGTCCCTCTATAATTTTCAAATAGCAGGGAACCTAGTTTCACTGTTTAAGCATGCAAAAGTATAACTGGAAATCCTCGGTTTTTATACTATTCAGCGTTGGCATAAATTAAATTAGAATAACATATTAAATAGAAAAAGCTTGGGATATCCCAAGCTTTTTCGGTTTGTTAATTCCCCTGTTATTTACGTTACGAAAACGTATCTTATTAGGCCTGTGATTTAAGATTTGTTCCACATTATCTGAACTGCTAATATCCACGGCATGGCTTCTTTCTTTTTGAGCATCTATTCGGCTATTTTACAGCCTGAGACATAGGATGCTGGTCATCCATACCTTTCCACCGAACGTGGCGTTATTAGTCTGAGGACCTTTTGGGGGCAAACCGTTTCTGCTTTTCTATTTGTAGAGCTCATCCAGCTATAGAGCCTGCCTTTTCTTACCCCTTACTCCCCGATGCTATATTTGAGCCTTCGATGAAGTGTTTTTGGAAGAAAAAGAACAGCAGGACGACCGGCAGAAGAACGGTTACTGACATGGCCATCAGGTAGTGCCACTGGGTGGATACTGTTCCTTTGAATGTCTGCAGTCCAATCTGCAGAGTATACAGGCTTTCATCATTTATATACAGCAGCGGGCCCAGCAGGTCATTCCATGCTCCATTAAAGGAGAACAGCGCGACTGTAATAAGTGCGGGTTTGGTAAGCGGGAGCATGATATTCCACCAGATCTGCAGATGGCTCGCACCGTCAAGAACCGCCGCTTCAATCAATTCATTCGGGATGCCCATCATGAACTGCCTTAACAGGAAGATGAAAAATGCACTTCCCAGGAAGGCAGGAACGATCAAGGGAAGATAAGTGTTGATCCATCCCAGCTTAGAAAACAGGATGTATTGCGGAACCATAGTGACAAAACCCGGTATCAGCATGGTAGATAATACGATGACGAAAAGAGCATTTCTGCCTTTGAAACGAATTTTTGCGAATGCATAGGCAACGAGAGAATTAACAAGCACGCTCCCAATCATGCCGGCAAGGGCAATAAATAAGGTGTTAAACGCCCATCTTGTAAATGGCGCTGTCTGCCATGCCTCCAGATAATTCGAGAAATGGAATTCGGTCGGAATGAAGGTTGGCGGGTATTGGGCGATTTCCTGCGGTGATTTCAGGGAAGTTGAAATCATCCACCACAGCGGCGATAGTATCAGTATGCTTCCAGCCAGAAGCAGGAAAGCAACAAAGAGATGCTTTGTCCGCTGCCTGAATTTTTTTGTCTCATAGAACCTCGGTGCTTCAGCAGCTGCCTGCTTCATTTGTTGTCTCCTCCTTCATAGTGAACCCATTTTTTTCCGAGTGTCAGATTGATGACTGTCAGTACCATGACAATCAGGAACAGCAGCCAAGCCATCGCTGAGGCGTAGCCCATATCAAAAATTTCAAACGCATTGTTCCACATATGAAGGTTGTAGAACAGCAGGGAATTCCCCGGACCTCCGTCTCCGTTCTCGGTCATCACATACGCTTCCTGGAAAATTTGAAAAGATCCAATAGTGCTTGTAATGACATCAAAGAAGATGATCGGTGAAATCATCGGCAGAGTGATATGGAAAAATTTCTGGAATGAACTTGCCCCATCCAGGTCTGCTGCTTCATACATCTGGGCCGAAACTCCCTGCAGGCTGGCAAGATACAGGAGCATGCCTCCGCCGACGCTCCACATCTTCATTAGCAGCAGGGCAGGCTTTGTCCATTCAGGATCAAACAGCCATGCCGGGCCTTCTATGCCAAACCAGGCAAGGAAAGTGTTGACAAGGCCTGTCGAAGGACTTAATAGCTGCATCCATAAAAAATAGACAGCGACACCAGAAAGAATGGCAGGCAGATAATAGACTGTCCTGAAAAATTTCATCCCTTTTACTCTCTGATTCAGCAGCACAGCCAGAAGGATAGCGCCAGCCGTGGTCAATGGTACGGAAAATAATACATAATAGATTGTATTCCAGAGCGATGTTTTGAAAAGATCATCAATCGTAAACATCCTTTTAAAATTATCCAGCCCGATGAAGTTCATTCTTGACGTTATATTATAATCTGTAAAACTTGCAAATAATGAAAATAAGAGCGGTCCGAGAGTCAGTCCCAGAAAGCCGATGATCCAGGGACTAATGAATAAATAGCCAAATAAATTATCTTTCGCTTTTCGCGAAAGCCGCTTCGGCTCAGACTTAGCCTTCTCTTTGCCCATGCTGTTCGCTTCGTTTTGAGCAATTGTAGAGTCATACGATTTCATACCCCTTCACCCTTTCCCAGAAATGATTGCATTCGAAGAAGAGAAGGAGATCCCTTCTCTTCTTCCAGAATGTATTATCTTTTTAGTTTTTCAACGTCTTTTTCCGCTTTCTCCAGTGCCTCTTCAGGCGACTGCTTCCCAAGCAGGGCATTGTCGATCTGTGGATTTACCCTGCTCAAATAATCAGGATATTCAACCGGGATTGGGAAAAGCTGAGTATCTTCAAGATTTTTTATGGTCGCTTCATAGACCTCTTTATCTTTTCCTTCAAGCTCTTCTGCTGCAGCGTCTGCACCTTCAATGCTGGCAACATTGTCAAAGTTCTCCATAGCCCAGTATTTCTGAGCTTCAGGTCCGGTCAGATACTTAATGAAGTCCATTGCTTCTTCCGGATTGCTGGAGCCTTTTGGCACCTCGGCAACAAAACCGCCTCCATCACTCCAGTTTTCAGCTCCTTCTTCATAAGCCGGGATTGGAGCTACTCCAAAATCCATATCCTGCCCATAGTCCCTGATCTGAGTATAAAAAGTTCCTACATCCACCCACATGGCCACTTTTCCGGCAATGAAAGGATTGGACTGTTCACTTCCAAATTCGGCCTTCAGCGCCTGAACATTTGACTCGCCAAGGCGGTCCTGCCATTTGAGAACCCATTCCAGTGCTTCTACTTTTTTAGGCGTAATGATTTTCAGCTCACCATTGTCGATGAAGTTCTTTCCTCCATCAGCACTGATCATCCAGCTGCCTGCCCCAATGCTTCCCCAAAGCGGATAGAATCCGACCCTGTCATAGGTTTTGCCGTTTTTCACATCAAGCTTTTCGGCATATTCTTCAAGCTCTGCCCATGTAGAAGGCGGCTTATTTGGATCAAGGCCGGCTTCTTTGAACGCTGTTTTGTTATAGAATAGAAGTCTGGTATCAGTATTGAATGGAACTGCATAAGGCTTGTCTTCATAAAGGACTGTGTCCCAAAGATGAGGATAAAACTGATCCTTGAAGCCTTCATCCATATATTTGCTTAAATCTTCAACCTGTTTGGCTTCCGCCCGCTGCCCGACTGTATTGATATCATTGATGATGACATCTGCCGGGTTCCCGGCAGCTACTGAAGCAAGGTTCTTTGTCCAAATATCTCCCCAAGGCAAATATGTATGCTTAACAAAAACCTTATCCTGTGACCCATTGTAATCGTCTATGATTTTTTCAATGATTGGCCTTCTTGTTTCTGATCCCCAGAATGTCCAGAAATCAATGACTACTTTTCCATCCTTCGTTTTTTCCGCCTGGGCAGACTCTCCGCCTGAGCATCCGGCCAGAACGCCAAGAAGCAGAAAGACAGAAATTAATAAGGCTATCCCCTTTTTCATATGTATCCCCCTAATATTTGTCTAATTTTTTTCTCCCTAAATAACACCCAGCTGCCTTTGCGCAAAGGATCCATAACGGTGCTGAACTCCGAGAAGGAATTTACTGTAAAACTACCCGCTTCTTCTGCTTCTAAACCTGCTTGTCAAAAAAATATCGAAAATTGTCTAAATATTTTTTTCTAAATTTGGATTCACGTACCAGTCCTGCTATTTTGCAGTATGAATATTCTGCATGCACAAACAAAAAAGGCGCATGGGCATTTCCAACCCATGTGCCTTTTCCTATTGTTTATTTAAATTGGCCTCTTTCTGCCGGCCTCTTCAATTCCCCATCTATACTGCTTTTTCATCATCCGGCTTTCTTCCAGCTGAACCCTTCCTTTTTCAGGGTTTTGAAAATGCTTCTGGATAACTTATCAGGAGCCTTAAAGAATTCTTTACTGCTTTCCTCCCGGAAGTAAATGACCTCATTGACATTCCAGAGTTTCAGCTGAAGCGTGTCGCCTCCTTTAAACCTTATAAGAGCGTCATATGAAGGCTTTTCTGCCGGAGTATAATTGGTTGGGGCCGATTCATGCAGCATGGACCTGATCATTGCTTTCATGAAAGGGTTTTCGGCATAGCTGGATTCATTAAGCTCTATATTGACGCCGTTGGTAATGTAGCTGTATTCTGAATCTGTTTCTGCTGTAATGACATCCGCTATCGGCAGCTCCTTCAGTTCAGCGAAAGTGCTGTCCTGATCCGGAATGCTGAATTGGGAGTAAAAATAGACAGCCGCAACAAAAAACGCTGCTGCAGTCAAAAGAGGTCCCTTCACCCAAGGGAACTGCCTGACCTGTTTTTTCCCAAGCCTCCCGGGTTCTGCAGCTTCCATAATCTTTTTGAAGGAACGGTCCTTTTGCATTTTGGAACGGGGAATATCATCAAGCTTTTCAAATGATATCGTATCTTCAAATAACTCCTTCAAGGGTATCCCCCCTTTTTTCCATCTCTTTTTTCAGGGCAGCCATTGCCCTGGATGTGGTTATTTTCACTTTGTTCTCATTCCATCCCAGGACCTGTGCTGTTTCCTTGATTGAAAACTCCTTGATTTTCCGGAGGATAAGGACTTCCTGGTAGCTCAGCTTCAGTGCATGGATGGCAGCATAGAGCCTGGCTGTTTTTTCCCCTTTTACCATAATTTCCACTGGTGTTTCATGACCTGAATCAAATTGATATTTTTCAATGGAAAAGAACTTGAAGCGGTTCCTCTTCCGGATATAATCAATGGCTACATTTCTTGAAATCCTCACAAGCCAGGTGAAGATATGGGATTCGCCATTGAATTGGTGGAAATGCTTATAAGCTTTTATAAACGTATCCTGAGTCAGATCTTCTGCTATTTCTTTATTGTTTACATACATGAAGATATATCCGTAGATTTTGTCGCTGTATTCGTAATAGATGTTCTCAAACGTTTCTGCAGAAACTTTATTCATTGTAGGCGCCCCCTCTTGCACATAGTTAGACGATTGACAGCAGAAAAGGAAACAGCTTCCATTCATATTTTTTATTTTTTATTGGAGGATAGGCCGTACCTGCATCTTTCCTCCTGCCCTGGACAGGAAAAGTAGAGACAAAGCATCATTTTCAAACATTTTTATAAAATGATGCAATATGTCTGCAACTTTTTCAGATTCTGTATGGTTACGTAAAATGTCTCCAAGGCTGCAGGCAGCTTTTCTTATTTTTTCTACAATTTCTTCTATATTCCTCCCTTCCTCTTTTAAAATCCCGCGATCTATTTAGCTGGAGCTTCTTTCAATTTTTCTTGGCAAACCTGACTTATATAATCTTATTCTCTTATTTTTTCAGCATCAGCCTCTCTTTTTAGCAACATATGGATATAATTCCCTGCTTTTGTACAGCAGAATGGATTGAAAAAGGCCTATGAATCGTCCATGCGCGTTTTAACTGCTGGGATGATTGAATGATTTCATGGAGAAGAGTACTTTTTCCATCATATTTCGACAACTTGATTCTTTTATTTCCGATACAGTAAGTGTCACAGCAGGAAATGCCATAACTGGAAAATTTATAGAAAGGAGGGCTGTAAGCTGCTGTAATGAAAAATGAATAGAAAAGAGGAGGAATAGTTCATGAAGAACAAGAAGCATTTTCGCTGGCTTTATCTCTTGCTCACGGCACTCTTGATCATTCCGCTGCTTAGTCCTTATCAAGCACAGGCGGATGCCGGCAAGTCTCCGCATGTTTCGATGAAGAAAGCTTCCCCCGGGTCTTCAAAAAACAAAATCTCGGGCAGGCTCCTTGATCAATTTGATGGAAAAGACAAGGTCACCTTCCTTATAAAAATGAAAGAGCAGGCGGACACAAAAAAAGCCGCTCAAGAAGCAGCTAAAAAAGCTTCAGCTGATAAAGCAACTTCCTCCAAGGCAAAATTCATGAAAAGATCTGCAGTAGTTTCCTCTTTAAGAGCCGTCGCAGCCGAAACACAGGCCGGAGTACTAAAATATATTGAGCAGCAGGAAAAAGCCGGCAAAGCGAAAGATAGCAAATCCTTCTATATTGTGAACAGCATTGCCGTCACAGCCACTAAAGATGTCATGGAAAAGCTCGCAAGCTTTCCAGAAGTAGACAAAATCCTTCCTAATGAGACCAGACAGCTTCATAAGCCTGTAAAAGAAGCCTCTAAGCCTTCCATCCAGATGGAACAAACAGCAGACAATAAAACCAGCTCCATTGAATGGAACATAGACAGGGTCGGTGCCCCAGCCGCCTGGGACATGGGCATAGACGGGTCCGGGACTGTTGTCGCCTCAATTGATACAGGCGTCCAGTGGAACCATCCCGCGCTCAAGGAAAAATACCGCGGCTATGATCCTTCAAACCCTGATCAGCCTTCACATACTTACAACTGGTTTGATGCAGTAGGAGGACAATCCTCCCCATATGACGACGATGGCCATGGCACTCACGTTACCGGCACCATGGTCGGTTCCGATCCTGGCGGTGCAAACCAGATTGGAGTTGCACCAGGAGCCAAATTTATTTCTGTAAAAGCTTTCAGTCCAAGCGGGGGCTCAGATGTCGACCTTCTGGAGGCTGGGGAATGGATCCTTGCTCCTAAAGATGCCAATGGCACTCCACACCCTGAACAGGCTCCGGATGTTGTAAATAACAGCTGGGGCGGCGGACCCGGACTTGATGAATGGTACCGTCCGATGGTCCAGTCATGGCGCGCAGCCGAAATCTTCCCGGAATTTTCAGCAGGAAATACAACACTGACCAATCCAGGCGGACCTGGTTCAGTCGCCTCTCCAGGCAATTATCCAGAGTCTTTTACTACCGGGGCAACAGACATCAATAACCGGCTGGGCTCTTTCTCTCTTCAAGGGCCTTCGCCATATGAAGAAATAAAGCCTGACATTGCAGCACCAGGGGTAAATATCCGTTCGTCAGTTCCGGGTTCAGGTTATGAAGGAGGCTGGAACGGAACTTCCATGGCTGGCCCTCACGTAGCTGCGGCTGCAGCTTTGCTGAGGCAGGCAGATTCAAGCCTGACAGTAGATGAAATTGAAGAAATCCTGTCAGCAACTGCTGTACCGCTTACAGACTCCACATTCCCGAATGTACCGAATAACGGCTATGGCCATGGACTTGTCAATGTGTTCGATGCCGTCTCTTCCGTCGTTTCCGGCCTGGGCAAATTAAAGGGCCAGGTTTCCAAAGAAGGAGATGACGAAGAAGCGCCATCCATTTCACATGACGCACAGACTGAAACATATGCCGGTATGGACCTTGCTGTTCAGGCTGATGTTTCAGATAATATCAGTGTTACAAATGCCGTGCTTGAATATGTGAAGCCTGACGGAAGTACGGCAGCAGTTAGAGCCGAAAGAGTATCCGGCAGCTATACTGATGGAACCTATGAGGCTGTCATCCCTGGGGAGGATATCCAGGAACCCTCTCTTTCCTATCAGTGGAAAGCCGTAGACTTCGGCGGAAACAGCGCCGAGTCTGCTACATTTGAAGTTAATGTCATCCCGGGGATCAGCACGGGATACAGCCAGGATTTTGAGTCCCAGCCTGCAGGCTGGACTTCATATGGAACAAATGACAGCTGGGAATGGGGAGCGCCGGCATCCGGCCCGGGAAATGCCGCATCAGGTGAGAAAGTCTATGCGACCGCTCTTGGAGGAAATTATGCCAACTCAGCTAATATGACGCTTCTCATGCCGCCCGTTGACCTGGGCGAAGGCAATGCCTATCTGCAATTCAAACAATGGCACGAGCTGGAGAACCGCTATGATTATGGCCATGTTTTTGTGTCAACAGATATGGAGAATTGGACCCAAAAGCTGAGGGTGAACGGCAATACAGCCGGATGGATTGACGGCGAAGTCGATCTGAGCGAATATGCCGGCCAGCGCATCTATATTGCCTTCAATGTTACAACTGACAGCTCAGTCCAAAAACAAGGCTGGTATTTGGACGATGTGTCCCTGTCAGATACACCTAACGCACCATCCAAGAAAGCCCAGCTTGGAAAAACCGGTCCAGCCGGGCCATCCGGGCCGGCAGTGTCTGCTAAAAAGCAAATCGACCCTGCCAAAATTGTTCCTGAAAAAGAGCAAGGGAAAAAAGAGCAGGAAAATGGTTCTGCCCCATCCCCTGCATTACTTCCTGTAAATGCGGAAGTCACCGTATTGGAGACAGGGCGTTCAGTCTTTACAGATCCGCAGGATGGCTCCTATGAAATGACCCACGCATCCGGCACTTATACGGTGCAGGCAGAGGCTTACGGGTTCCGGTCAGAATCACAAAGCGTCAATATCCCTGAAGACGGAGAGGCATCAGCAAACTTTGTACTGGAAGAAATTCCGGAAGGAACTGTTACAGGTTCGGTTACTAACGAATTGACCGGCGAGCCTGTACCGGGAGCCATGGTTATGCTTATGGAAGATGCAGCTGTTGAACCAGTCTACGCGGATGAGAATGGACAATATACGCTAACAGCCTATGAAGGGACATACACCTTAAAGGTTGTTGCTCCATCCTACTATAGCGAAGAAGCCGAAATAACAATCGAAGGCAGTTCAAGTGCCGAACAAAATATCCAGCTGAAGCCATTCATTGGCTATCCTGGTGAGATCGGCTATGACGACGGATCAGCAGAAAATGCAAGAGCATTTTATGATGCCGGTAACGGCTGGGCTGTGAAAATGTCACTTGAAAATGGCCAGAACAGCGCAATGGTCACCGGCGGTATATTCCGCTTCTGGGACACAGAATGGCCGGTGCCAGGAGGAACGGAATTCCAGGTTGCAGTCTTTGACGCAAGCGGTCCTGACGGTGCCCCGGGGAAAAAACTTGCCGGGCCATTTGAAGCATCTGCTTTAAGAAACGGTGAATGGACCCGTGTTGATTTAAGAGACAAAGGCATCATGGTCAATGGCGATTTTTACATGGTCTATATCCAATCAGCTCCAAATCCAAATACCCCGGGCCTTGCTACTGATGAAGACGGTCCAAATGCAGGGCGGAGCTGGCAGCTGGTCGGCGGTGCCTGGTCACCAGTTCCGGCAGAAGAAGGCAACTATATGATACGGGCTGCAGTGGACTACGAAGTGAATGCACCAGTTATCACATCGCCTGCCGACGGGACCATCACAAAGCAAAAACAGACAGTGATTGAAGGAAATTCTGCCCCATCCACAGCGGTCCACCTGTACATTAACGGTGAAAAGGCTGCGGAAACAACAGCAGACGACTCCGGGAAATTTACTGTAGAAGCGGAATTGAACGAGGGAGAAAATATCCTGACTGCCAAAGCCGCCACTGACAGCGGGACAACTGACTCTTCCGCCCCTGTAAAAGTCATTGTGGATACGGAAAAACCGGAACTGACAATTACCTCCCCTGCTGACGGCTTAAAAACAAATAAGGAAACAGTTACTGTCGAAGGTACTGTTGCAGATGCGAACCTTGATTGGGTAAAAGTCAATGGAAAAAAAGCTTCAGTCCAGGACGGAGCCTATTCATTAAGAATCCTTTTAAATGAAGGTGAAAATATCATCACTGTCACTGCTCAGGACAAGGCAAAAAACAAGTTAAACAAAAAAGTGACAGTGTTTGCTAAATACACCGCGCCTGTCATTGAGAACCTGCTGCCGGAAGAAAATAAAGATCTGAAATCCGGCGAAAGCGTCAAGATTGAATTTGACAGTGAACCAGGCCTGAAAGCTGTATTCTCCATCAGAATGCCGCTGACAAATACCGGCGGACAGCTGACAAATGCTCTGGAGCTTCCGATGATGGAAACGTCGGAGGGCCATTATGTGGGCTACTATACAGCAACGAAGAACGTCAAAGCCCCTGGCGCAGAAATTGAAGTCAAGGTGACGGACGATTATGGAAATGAAACAAGAGAGACAGCTGGAGGCAAGCTGAACATCAACGCTAAATAATCAGGCACAGAAGAAGCCCGCCGGGAAACCGGCGGGCTTTCTTGTTGTTCATTTTGCCTCTAGGCCTGGCTTCCCCCTGCTTCCAAAGCTTCAAGGACCTTTATGCCTTCTTCAAGAGCTTGAATGTAAAAGTTTTTCTCCTCAGCATCTGTCTCATTCATCTCTTCAATCAGCCATTTAAAATTCAGTACCAGATAAAAAGAATCGAGTCCCCTGGAAGTGAGTATATCCTGGAGCCACTTGCTGTAATCAGTGAAAATTTGGATGCTTTCCAGCTTATAGGCAGTTTCCAAATATTGAAAGTGATAATTTATATCTTCTTCTGTCCTCCTCTTTCCTGATTCCCCGAACTTCTCAAGGGATGGAAACTCTTCATAGAAGCGCTCAAAAAGCTTTTTGACGATTCTATCTTTATCATGTTTTTCCATCTTGGGCCCTCCTCTATAATTTTGCCATGAACGCGATTTCTATTCTCATATATAGTATACTATTAATAAGAGATTGTTTTTGGGACATCGGTCACAATTATTTTATCAGGAGTTGATATCATTGTATTCAGCAGCAGCCAAGGAGCTTGCCAGTTACCTGTTGAAAGGCGATATTTACGGAAGCTGGGCCATTATCCAGGAATATGATTATAAGGACTATCAATCCTGCTATATATTTGAAAGTTTGCTGAGCGAGAGTATGCATTATATTGGAGAGCTATGGCAAAAGGACCTCATTACTGTGGCGGATGAACATCTTGCGACTGGAATATGTGATTACATTCTAACCAAGTACTCTTTTGAAAAAGGCCAGAAAGCAGCACAGGGAAGAAAAGCCCTCCTCTTTTGTCCGGAGGGCGAACAGCATTATCTCGGACTAAAGATGACAGCTTCCATATTCAAAGAAAATGGCTGGGAGGTAAAAAATCTAGGTGCCAGCCTGCCATTGGAATATGCCTTGAACAGTGCGGAAAAATGGAAGCCGGATGTTATCGGCATCTCATTGTCACTGACCCACCATCTTCCTTTATTGAAGAAATATATAGAAGAGCTTGAACAGCTGTCGTTCCGTCCAAAGATTCTGGTAGGCAGCAGACTGATCAACCGCTATGATTTTACACCCTTCTGCAGCAAAGAAACCGTTCTAATTAAGAAATTGGAAGATCTTGAGCCCTGGATTTTAAGCCAATCTAAAGAGATTGCTATATAATACAGTTATCAGCCTGCAGGTCCTGCAGGCTGTCATTTTACCAAAAAGGAGGCATTATACATGAAAACGGATTTAAACTTGCTGCCTATCCCTTTTTTCATATTGGATATTGACTTGAAAATTGTGTTCGCTTCTGAAGCAGCCGAGGACAGATTTCCCTATTGCATCAGCTTTATCCAGCTTGCTGACCAGGACAGCCTTGAAAAAGTATTCAGCATGCCTGAGAAAAAAAGCGGAGAAATGATTGAAATTAATCTGCGCACCTCTGGAAATGCAGTTGAACTTTTTAATATCTATTATTCACGCATCCCTGAAAAGAAGCTTATCTATGTATGCTGTGCCCCCATTTCTTCAAATCTTTTGGAGGTTCAGCATCATCTGGCCATGCTCCGAAACAGGCTTTCATCCCTGCAGCCGGCAGAATTGAAGCCGCGAGGCCTGCATAATCCCCTCCTTTTTGAAGTAAGCAGCAATGCGCATGAAAAACTAATGGCAATCGAACATAAAAAGAAGCTGAAAAGCATAAGCCATTCAGCTTCTGAATCAATCGATCTGATAAACATTCTTCAGCCCCTTGCCATCGAACATGGAAAAGCGGAGTATTTGGAGCGGATCCAGAAAAATCTATTGAATATGATGTCAGCGGCAGACTCTTTAATAGACTGAGAGCCTGCCTTTATTGAATGCAGGGAATACGGATTTCTGCTGTCGTCCCTTTCCCTTCAATACTTGCATAATTGAGAGTGCCTTTGTGGTTCTCAATGATCCTGAAGCTGACCATGACTCCCAGGCCTGTCCCTTTTTCTTTTGTAGTGTAAAACGGCTCTCCCATTTTATTAAGCTGCTTCTCGGGTATCCCTTTTCCCTGATCGGATATTTTGACGAGCAGATTTTTTCCTTCCATCCCCGTCTCAATCAGGATTGTCCCTCCGTTTTCCATTGCTTCAATCGCGTTTTTCACCATATTGATGAAAACTTGCTTCAGCTCTTTTTCATTTCCCCTGATCTTTGGCAGTGCATCCTGATGGACTGCTGTGATGCTTATATTCTGCATAATGGCCTGTGTATCAAGAAGGACACAAACATCCTGGATGACTTTGGAAACATTGACCAGGTCATAAACAGCTGCTTTAGGCTTTGCAAGGACAAGGAACTCGTCAATGATGGCTTCCAGCCTGCCGAATTCAGACATCATGACTTCAGTGTATTCCTTGTTATAGCTGCCAGTCTGCATCATCAGCTGCAAAAATCCTTTCAGGGAAGTCAGCGGATTGCGGATCTCATGGACAATTCCTGCAGCAAGCTGCCCTACTGCAGACAGCATTTCTGATTTCTGCAGCATAGCCTCGGATGCCTTATGGACTGTAATATCTTCTATGATGCCAAGATAGCTGCTGACATCTCCGGACTGGTCCTCGATTGGCAAAAAGCAGACGTTCTCCCACCTGGCGATTCCGCCATCAAGCGGATAGGACATGCTGCCTTTCCACACTTCCTTCGCAATGATGGCATTTTCAATTTCTTCAAAATCAGCTGTATCCATTTGATCTCTGTAAAGGTCTTTAATATTCCTTCCCACAAAGCTGTCAGGCTTTCCCTCATGCTCGGCAAATTCTCTATTATGGTATTCAATATTGCCAGATTTATCAATGATCAAGATCCTGGATGGACTCTGATCAAGGGCATTGGAGGTCAGTTTGAGCTTCTGGTTGAATCGTTTTATTTCGGTAATATCATTGAAGGTAAAGACAACCCCGTCCATCACATTCTCACTTGTACGATACGGAAATGCCTGCATCAGATACCATTTATGATCCTTGGACATGAGCTCTTTCTCAATTTTACTAAATGATTTGACGACTCTTTCAGCATCCTCCACAAGTGATGCCTGTTCAAAATTATGCGAGATGTGGAAAAACGGCCTGCCGACATCCATATCAATGACATTGATGACCTTTTTGGCTTCCGGTGTAAAAAGGCGGATATTCAGTTCAGCATCCAGAAATACCGCTGCTATATTTGTGCTGATGAGCAGATTATCCATATCATCGGCAAGGGCGGTCACTTCTTTGATCTTTTGTTCATACTCATTGTTTACATTCACAAGCTCTTCATTGATCGAATGCATCTCTTCATTGGCGCTCTGCATTTCTTCATTGGCTGCAATAAGCTCTTCATTTGCAGACTGGAGTTCTTCATTGGATGTCTCAAGCTCCTCAATGGTTGTCTGGAGTGTCTGCTGAGTATAGTACAGCTCCTGCTCCAGGTCTGCTATCCTCTCGGCCACCGTGCTGTGCGGATCGAAGTAAAGTGGCATCGTTTTCTTTTCCTTCGTATTCTGGTCTTCATCAAAAAGGATGATGACCAGCGATTCGTTGGCTGCAAATTTCTTTACGATCAGATCAAAATACCGGTTCTCGCCATCTACGTCAAAATGGACGTTTTTATATCGTACCTCACTCCGCTCACCATCTAACTTCTTCAGGGCAGTCCAAATCATGACAGACAGGTGGACAGGGACCATTTTGTAAATGCTTTTGCTCGCGGATTCATTCAGGAAATTCAGATACTTATTCGCCCGGCGGGACGTGAATATTACCTCATTGACTTCATTCAGGACGATGCACGGAAGCACATAATTATCCATAAGGGTTTGATGGATAGCCGCCCTCCTGCGTGCAGAGAGTGAATCTGCCGCAATGCTCCTATTTTCAGCTTGATCTGCCGAAACCGGCATTTTTGAAACTCTCCCTTCTGACTGCACCACCCAGTTCTCAGAAATCGCATTTTTATAGATATTCCATTTGCTGTTGACAGGACGGAAGAAATGGGACATTTTCCCGGTTGTTTCGCTGTGTCCGAGAACAAGTGTGCCCTTTTCTGTTAAAGCAAAATTAAAGAGCGACAGCAGTTTTCGCTGCAGGTCCGGCTGAAAGTAAATCATGACGTTCCTGCAGCTGATTAAATCCATGTTGACAAAAGGAGAGTCTTTTATCAAATTATGTGGAGCAAAGACGACATGGCTGCGGATGCGCTTGATGATTTCCCAGCTGTCTCCTTTTTTCACAAAATAATTCTTCAGCAGTTCCTTTGGTATGCCTTCTGTCTGATGGCCGGGATAAATCCCCCGTCTGGCAAACTCTATTGCATCTTTATTTATATCTGTTGCAAAGACCCTAATGTTAAGGTCTAAGCCCATCCTCTGCACATAGCGGTCGAACAAAATTGCGTAGGAGTATGCTTCCTGACCTGTGGAACAGCCGGCAATCCAGATTCTGAGCTCTTCCTTTGCAGCCGCCTTCCGGTGGACGGCTTCCGGTACGATCACATCCTCAATGATCTTGAAAGCTTCCTCATCCCTGAAAAAGTGGGTAACGCCGATCAGCAGGTCTTTTTGAAGATGTTCAACCTCTCCGCTGTTTGCCTGCAGATAATCCAGATATTGTTCAACGCTTTGATGCTTGGATTCAAGCTGCAGGATCCGCCGTTCAATTCTTCTTATAATGCTGTTTTTCTTATAGCATGCGAAGTCCAATCCAGTTTTCTTTTTTATCAGGCCAAAAATTTCTTCTAAGGTTTCCTGGCTGTAGCGGGGCAGGACACTTTCATTGAAGGAACTAAGAATAGAGGGCATGTTGGAAGGGGCCTCAATATAATCTGCATAGCCTGAAAGAATTGCACTTTCCGGCATATCATTGAATTTAGCTGACTGTCCATCCTGGACTATAACCGTTCCGCCATTATCTTTAATCGCTTTAACTCCAGCCGTTCCATCATTTCCTTTTCCTGAAAAGATTATGGAAACCGCCTTGTCCTTTTTGCTCGCAGCGAGGGATATCAGAAAGGCATCTATCGGAAAATGCAGCTGTTTGTCTTTTTCGTATCCGCTCACCTTGAATGTACCGTCTTCAATGGACGTATAGGAATCCGGGGGATTCAGATAGATGGTGTCAGGCTGGATCTGCATCCCTTCCTTGATCCGCAATATTTTCATTTTGGTCTTCTTTGCCAAAAGTTCCGGCATAAAGCTTTTATATTTGGAGGATAAATGCTGAACAACTATATACGCCATTCCGGAATCGGCAGGTACTTTCGAAAAGAACTGTTCAATGGCATCCAGTCCCCCGGCAGACGCGCCAATTCCTACAATATAAAATTCTTTTCCCAAAGATTTTTTTCCGGCAGTGTTAATTGATTGTTTCATAGACATATATTTTTATTGATTCCTCCTGATTAATGCCGAAATGAGCCAGCCTCCACTGTGGCCGAACGCTGGATATTCAATAACGATGACAGGACTTCAAGGGAAAAAATTGATAATAGCAGAGTCCGTCAAAGCCTCTGAAACAGATAGGGGAATACGGGCATTGATTCCACTTATAGGAAATTCGTTTATACTCCGATTATAGAGGTTCTTTAACAGCCAATCAAGATTTGTCATTAAATCATTTGCATGTGGCATTTCCGCCAAGTTCCCTCCATTTCTGGCCCGGAAGGATTTCTTCTCTGTACATAGAAAAAAGCCTTCTCAAATGAAGGCTCCCCGCTCAATCTATCCGTTTATGCTTATTCAGCAGCTCTTTGAACATATTCAGTACAACGATCCTATCCTCTTTATCAAAAGAAGCAATCCACTTTGATACAATGCCGTTTTCCTTTGGGTTAAGCTCCCGCTGAAGCCCGCTTTCCAGAAGGCCGTGAATCTCATCGAGCGTGTATGCCCTGTCCTCAGTCTGATGCTCCATCATTCTCTCCTCCATTAACTGTTTTTGTTTACATTCCCTTTAGGCAGGGGGATAAAACACTTAAATTTATGTGGAGGGGACTTGTACAGAACCCGGTATACAAAGGAGAGACAGGATGCCCTGTCCCCCCCTTTCACTTTATTACCATTTAAAGCAGGCTGCACCAACGATGATCAGAAGGATGAATAGTACAACAATCAGCGCAAACCCGCCGCCGTAGCCGCCGCCTCCGTAGCCGCAGCCGCCATAGCCGCCGTATCCGTATCCGTATGCCATTGGAAGATCTCCTCCTTTTATTCTTTGTCAGTACCGTTTAGTAGCCGTAGCCGCCTCCGCCATAACCCCAAGAAGCACCGATGATAATCAATAAAATGAACAATACTACCAGCAGGGCAAAACCTCCGCCGTATCCGCATCCGTCTGACATTTGTAAAACCTCCTTTAGTTGATTCAATATATCCTATTCAGCAATGAGCTATTGTGCGAATAGACTAACGCACAATTTTTAGGTCATTTCCTCAGAGGCAAACAAACAGGGAGGCAGAAACAGCCAAATAAAAAAACTGGCGGCATTAGTCACCAAAGCCGGCAATTGAAAAAAATTAAAATGAAAGGCGCAGGAATCGCTCTTCCTGCGCCTGAAACCTTATGGTGTGCTGATGGTCCCTTTTTCCCCTTCTTTCTTCTGGGCCGCCTCCTTCAGCTCATATGTGAGTTCATCCAGGCTCTGGCGTACATTATGCTTGCCTGAGAGGTTTTCGAGCAGTTCTTTCACATCGATGCCTGAAGAAGCTTTCAGCGTTTCCTGCATGGTGCTCATTAGATTTGTTGCATAGCCAGCAACCCTGTTGGCCCCGCTGCTTTTGCCATCGCCGCCTGTATCGACGACCGTGATTTTATCAATATTGGATAACGGGCTCGCAACCTGTTTGGCATATTCAGGAAGCATTTTGAGGACCATATCGAGAACTGCAGCCTCTCCGAATTGCTCAAACGCCTCAGCAATTTTCCGCTTGGCCTCTCCTTCTGCAAGTCCTTTCAGGCGGATAATTTCGGCTTCAGATTCCCCTTGGGCCCTTAAGGCATCCGCCTTGGCAAGGCCGTCAACCCTGACCCGCTCGGCTTCTGCCTTTGCTTGCGATTCAATGCGGTACTGATTGGCATCAGCTGCTGTAATCTGTTTACGCTTCTCTGCTTCTGCAGCCTGCTCCACAGCATAACGGTCTGCATCTGCCTTCTTTTTAACCTCGGAATCGTATTGCTTTTCACGCCTCAGGATTTCTTTTTCCTCCAGCTCGATCTGTTTCTGCCTTTCAATGATCCTGATCTGCATTTCATGCTCAGTAACTTCCTGTTTGGCCCTGGCTGTTTCCAGATCATAAGCCTGGTCGGCACGTGCCTTGGCGATATCCTGATCCCTGCGGTAATCTGCCATTTTCATCTTATTTTCCTTTTCGGCCTCAGCTATCTCGGTTGCCCTCTCCAGCTCTGCCTTTTTGGCGTCTTTATCAGCTTCTGCCTTTTTGATCCTCGTTTCTTTATCGGCTTCGGCTGTTGCAATATCCGCATCCCTTTTGACCTGAGCAATTCTTGGCTTGCCCAAAGAATCCAGATAGCCGTTTTTGTCCCTTACATCTTTGATCGTCAACGAAACGATCACAAGGCCCATCTTAGCCAGATCCTGGGAGGCTACTCTTTGGACCTCCTGGGAGAATTTATCTCTGTTTTTGTAAATTTCTTCGACAGTCATTGAACCAAGGATGGAACGCAGGTGTCCTTCGAGCACTTCCTTTGCCTCGTTCTCCCTGTCTTCCTTTGATTTTCCAAGGAACTGTTCTGCTGCAGTGGCGATCTCGCTGATGGAGCCGCCTATTTTAATGATGGCAGTGCCATCGGCCATCACTGGAACACCTTGTTCGGTGTATACCTCTGGCGTTGATACCTCAAGCTTGCTTGAAAGCAGGCTCAATGGCTCTGCCTGCTGAAATACCGGAAGGACGAAGGTCCCTCCTCCCCTGATGATCTTAATTTTATTGCCGGACTCATCCACGTGGACCCGCTTGTTTCCAAGATAGCTGCCTGTCACGATCAGAGCCTCGTCAGGTCCTGCCGTCTTATACTTAGTAACAAATACACCGAGCAGAGCAATTAAAAGAAAAGCTGCAACACCAACTACCACCCAAATCATTGCCATTCTGTTCCCTCCTGTTTATAATCCTTCATGCCTGACAACCTGAAGGACATTTTCATTAACTTCTATAATGAGTACTTCCTGGCCTTCTTCAATTGGCCCTCCTTTAAAACTCTGGGCTGACTTGGCAATCCTCCCGCTGACACTTTCAATCAGCACTTCACCGAAACCGTCATCAGGTATCGGGATAATGACCTTCCCAACCCTGCCTCTTAAGGATTCATCTGTATAGACAAGTGATTCTTCCGCTTGGGATAAAGGGATCAGCACAAAAAGATATAAAACGGCATCCAAAACAAAAGCGATTGGCGCCGAGATGGCTATGATAAAGATGCTGTCCATCCCGGTTGTATATTCCATCAGGAAGCCGGCTGCCGAAAAAATCGTCATAAAAGCAAAAATCAGTATGGGGTCCAGGAAAGGGCTGATATCACCGGCTCCCTCCAAAACATCTCCGAACAAAATATATAAAACTATTATTCCGCCTGAAAAACACAAAATGTACAAGTATAGAGTCTGGATCGGCAACCCGAAGATCTCCATATCAATATCAAACCTCCCTCCCGCTTCTCGCACACAACATACAACGGCCTAAAAACTTAGCACAATTATAGATGATTTGCTTTTCCTCCCCCTCTGACTATCCAACTGGAAGCTTCTGTATTATTTACGAATGGGCATGGCAAAAGTTTCAATTTTCTCAAAATTACCCATAAAAAAAAGCATGGTTTCCCATGCTATCATGCAGCAAGCTCATAAGCTCCGTTGCCTTTAGTTAGCTGGCAGGACTATGCTGGCTGGTTTCTTTTATATTTTCAAATGAAAATTGATATATAACATTTTCTTCAACAGGAATTTCCAGCCATCTTCTGACCCCATATTTCGTCATCATTTCTTTGTATGATGGCCTGCAGTTTTCCAGGAGTGCCACTTTCAATGTTTCAAATCCATCTGAGTGCAGGACAGCCTCTTCAATCTGTCTTCTGATTTCAGCAGCAGTGGGTTCATCTGATTTTTTCAGCGGCAGTGTAACGACCAGAACATCATTCAGAACTTTTTCTTCCAGCGTCAGCTTAGAAGCAGAAAGCTTCTTGAAATACCTGCTCAGTTTCCATATATTAATTCCATCTACGGTTTCCCAAATCATAATTCTTCCTCCGGCTAATCTGATTGGATCCATTTAAAAATTATGTAATCCTGCTCCGTACCTACCATATCATACTATCAGCTAAAACAGAAATAGACTAATCTACCAAAATTGATTCCATTCCCTATAGCTGTGCCTGGTTCAAACTGAGGCAGAGTAGTCAATCCGGCCTAAGATCCCACATCAGGCGGCCGCCTGGCAGACAGCCTCTTTTTGTCATCGGCCCTGCCGCTGCTGCATACGCTAGTAAAGGCTTTACTTAGAATCAATTTACTCGCTTGGCAAGCATTATATTTTAGCGGAGGTTGCAGATACCATGAGATCAGACCGATATACCGGCAGGCGGACAATCAGATGGAAGATTCCTTTCCTCATCCTGTTGACGGCTGCAGCAGTTCTTCTGATTTTCTACTATTCTACCAGTCTTATTAAGATAGAATCACCGAAAAAAGATCTGGGTCAAAAGGTAGTCATTGAACTGCCTGCAGGCAAGAATATTTACACTTATGAAAAACTGCTGATCAAAGAAAATGGAAAGCTTTACTATAAAGGTGAACGAAACGAAATAGATTTGACTGGCGGCAGGATCATATATGAAGATTGGGATTAAGTTTTCATTTGCCGAAACAGGAGCAGTTCATTATGATAGATTGTCAGGGTAAAAGAAAACAGGAGGTTACAATTCCCCAGTAAAAGGAGATGAAAAGCTTGGGCAGCTACCGGAATGGATTAACACTGCTTTTAGCCAGGCTGAAAGTCCATCGAAAAGTACAGGAGGCACATGGCAGCCTGCCAGCAAAGCTCAAAATCGGACACCGTGGAGCGGCAGGATCCAGGCCGGAAAATACCTTCTCATCATTTGACTATGCGCTTCAAATGGGAGCAGATTTTCTTGAATTTGATGTCCAGCGGACCAAGGACGGTAGACTTGCGGTTATTCATGATTCGACTGTCGACCGGACAACAGACGGCAAGGGAAAAGTTTCTTCCCTGACATGGAAAGAGCTGAGAAGCCTGGATGCGGGCAGCTGGCATTCAACGGAATATGCGGGGGAAATCATCCCGTCATTCACTGAAATGCTGGACAAATATGCCGGTAAAGCCGGGCTCCTGATTGAACTGAAGAAGCCGGCCCTTTACCCGGGTATAGAAGAACAGATTGCAGAAGAGCTAAAGAGCCGGGAGCTGGACAAGGGCCCTGGATCCCGCATTATCATCCAATCTTTTGACAGGAGCTCAATGAAAAAGATTCGTAGCCTGCTCCCTTCCATCCCGGTCGGGATTCTCCTGAATTACAAAACGAAAAGGATGACCGCAAGGGAGCTTGAACAGATTGCAAAGTATGCCTGCTATATAAATCCAAAGCATACTATCGCAAGCAGACAGCTTCTGGACCGGATACATCAAAAAGGGATGAAGGCCATTATCTGGACCATCAGAACAGAAAAAGAAGCAGGAAAAGCATTGAAGCTTCCTGCTGACGGCATCGTAACAGATTTTATCGAGCTCCTTGATTGACTGAAGTGCACTCGATGCCTGATTTTAAGGCAAACTCCCTGCCTAAAACCCCTGGATCCTTTTAGCAAATTGAAATAAATAACGGAAATTGATCCTGCTATGCTGGGAGATAAGGAATGCTGATCTGGTGGCATTTGGTTTCCTGAGTGTATTGAGGGCAGCAACCATTTCCTGCTCTGACTTGATGCCAATTCCATGCCCAAAATAAGCATCATTGCCCAGATAGACCGCATTCTCCCCCGTCCAGACCGGATGCCGGAAATCGGGATTATAAAAATAGACAATGTCGCCTGGAATAAAGTTTGATCCTATTTTTGTAACAATGCCCAGATCTCTGTCATAATTCCAATCCCATACGAGCAGATTTTGGAACAGCTGATTGAAGTAGCGGACAGAAATAGACTCAAGCACTGCCTTGTATAAGATAAGCACGATGGCCGTTGAACATTCAAAAGCATATTTGCTGCCATTGGAAAAAACATCGTTGACCGCTTCAGAAGGGCGGACGTCCGGCCTTAAGGCATATCCCGCCCTTGTTTTTATCCAATATGCCGGATTGAAGAATGAGTCTTGAAAGGCGGCAAATACAGCGCCGCTTTCACTCAGCTTCCTCGAGTAGTACAGGATCTTTTCCCTCGTTTCCAGCTCAAACAATAGCTCACCGGCATTTGAATAATAAAATGTCTCCGGGCTTCTATCTAAAGCTTGCCATATAGCCCTTTGGGTTTCTGGCAGCATATCGGCGGACAGGCCTGGAAATACGGGCAGCTGTATCATAGAAAACTCCTTTCCAAGTACGGCTTCCCTATACCTTATGGCAGAGTGCTCTTTAAAATGCCCTGAGTTTTGGCCTCTTTCCGCAGAAAAGCCTGCCATCTTTAAGATGGCAGGCCACTCTGTCCTGTCAATCCCCCTGCAGGGCTTGTTCATGTTTCTTAAGATCTTCAATAAAAGAGGACGCCACCTCAAAGTCTTCATATAAAAACAGGAGTGTATCTCCCTCCTGGGACAATGACCAGGCTTTCTGGTAAGCTTCCAGTTCATCAGGGTGTACGAACACTGACTGGCTGTCAATAACCGTGGAAGCAGCTGCTTTCAAAAGAGAGGCAGTTTCAAGGGGCAGTCTTCCTCTCAGGTCTTTATCTTCCTTTATGATGATTAAATCTGAATATCCCGCTGAAATTTCTGCCATCCTGGCAATATCGGAATCCGACCGGTCTCCCGGGGCTGAAAGGATGGTAATCAGCCTTTTATTTTTTGTATCTGCGGCCGTACCAAAAACAGCAGACAGCCCTGCAGCATTATGGGCATAATCAATGATGATTTCCCGCCCTTGAACAAGGAAAGCATTGAACCTTCCACGGGAATTCCTGGAGTCAGGTGTAAACGATAAAGCCTTTTCCTTGAGTGTTTCAAGACTTACTCCTTGCGCAGCCGCCGCAGCCAGTGCCTGAAGCAGATTGGCTATATTGTGCTTCGCCCTGCCATTGATTGTAACAGGTACATCAGCTGCAGGCAGGAATTCCGCTTTGATGCCTGCTTCCGCGTATACAATCTGTCCCATGCTGTCCAGATACCAAAGAGGCTCGCCCTTCTCCAGAGCCCTTTGGGAACCCTCGCTCTCTTCATTCAGTGATGTATAAATGACTTTCCCTTTCGTGTAAGACGCCATTTTTAAAGTCTCCGGATCATCGGCATTCAAGATGCAATAGCCCCCTTCAATGACTACTTCCGGTATAAGCCTCTTTAATTTTACCAGCTGGGCGAAATCCTCAATCCCATCAAGTCCGAGGTGATCTTCAGAAACATTGGTGACAATGCCTATATCACAATGGCGGAAGGCAAGCCCTTCTCTAAGGATTCCTCCCCTGGCAGACTCAAGCACTGCTATATCGACTTTAGGATGGCTTAATATCTTCCTTGCCGAAATCGGCCCTGAGCAGTCCCCTGTATCGATGCACTTTTCACCGACATAGACGCCATCTGAGCTGGTAAGGCCGACAGTCGTACCTTCCTTTTCGATGAAATGCTTGACGAGCCTTGAGGTTGTGGTTTTCCCGTTCGTTCCTGTTACAGCGATTACCGGGATCGCTGCTTCTTCCCTGCTGGAAAACAAATAGTCAACAATGTCAGCACCGGCGTTTCTGCTCTTTCCTTTTCCAGGGTAAAGATGCATCCGGATCCCAGGGGCAGCATTGACCTCCAGTACACAGGTATCACGCGGATCCAATGGCTTTGCGATATCCTGTGAAATGATATCGACTCCGGCGACATCAAGGCCAATCGAAGCTGCAGCCGCTTCAGCCATTTTCCTGACGGATGGATGTACTTCATCGGTAACATCGATCGCCTGTCCTCCGGTGGAAAGGTTTGCATTTCCTGCTACCGGCAGAACCCTTCCTTTTTCAAGTACATAGCTCTTATTCAAATCCATTTTTTCAAGGAAGCAGTCCAGCGCCTCAGCCATTGGAATTTTGGTCATAGGCTTTTCATGGCCGTTTCCTCTCAGCGGATTTTCATTCTCTTTATCGATCAGCTGCTGAATCGTATCTTTGCCGTTTCCGATGATAAAAGGAGGCACTCTTAAACTTGCAGCCCGCAATTGGTTGTCAACTACAAAGAGGCGGTAGTCGCTTCCTTCATAATGCCTTTCAACAATATACGGCTTGTCTTCCTCATTGAGGCATTTCTGCACAGCATTCAGCTCATCCCAGCTGCTGATGCCTGTTGCCACACCCTGCCCCTGCCTTCCATGAAGGGGCTTGATTACAAGCGGGAAGCCGACCCTCACTGCAGCTTCAGTTATCCCTTCCAATGTTTCGGCCACTTCCCCTTCTGGTACAGGAATGCCGCTTCCACGAAGCATTTCCTTGGTCATTTCCTTATCACAGGAGGCCTCGACAGCCAAATAAGAGGTCTGGCTCGTAATGGTTGCCTGTACATATTTTTGTTTAGAGCCTGTCCCAAGCCTTAGGAAGCTGTTTTTCCCCACACGTTCAACAGGAATTTTACGTGCTGCAGCGGCCAGATAAATCGACTCTGTGCTCGGGCCAAGCTTATTCTTGTAAAATAAGTCGGCGATCTTCTCAACATAGTGTTTTACCGAAAAGCCTTCCTCGCCCCTGAGGATTTTTTCAGCAATCTCTTTTGCTGACTGAAAGGCGTACAAACCTGATTCCGGCTCTTTGTATTCAAAGGCAATAAAATAGATGCCCTTTTTCCCGCTTGTGATTGTTTTTCCATACTTCACTTCGATGCCTGCCAGGGACTGAAGCTCAAGGGCTATATGCTCCAGTACATGGCCCATCCATGTCCCCTCGCGGAGGCGCTCTGCAAAAGCGCCTTTGTATCCCCTTGAGCAGGTATGCTCCCCGAGTGACGGAATGGCCTCCAGCAGAATGTCAGCGAAAAAGGGAAGCTTATTGGTGGGCTGGAACTCCAGCTCTTCGAGATCGATTTCCACCCACATCATCGGTTTATAGCTGAAATAATTAGGACCCTGCAAATATCGTATGCGCTTTACGTTCATCTTTGTCCCTCTTCCCCATTAAGAAGTAATTTTCTATTGCCCAAATCAAATCTGTATCCGCCGGTCAAAGTGTGCAGCTTAAAATCAGACAGCGTCAGTTCCTCGCTTCCGTTGCTTGAAACAGCGGAATTGACGAACTCCCCTTCCTTTCCATCAAAGACGAACACCTGATGCTCGCCGAAGACTTCAAACTGTCCATTTCTGACGAGGATGGCCGTATTTTCATCAATGCCTATCCCCATCAAATCTGTGTTTTCCGCAATGGCTCCCAAAAGCCTGCCAAACCGGGCCCTTTGGGAGAAGTGCTGATCGATGACCAGGTTTTGGAGAAAACCGAAGCCTTCTCCCAATTCTACCTGCAGGACATCATCTGCCGCTTTTGTCTGGGACGACACGATCATAACTTTCCCCATAATGGAGGCGCCTGCACTCGTCCCGGCAATGGGCATCCCCTTTTTCCAGCTGTTATGTAATGCTTCGTATACCTTTGAACCAAGAATCAGTTCTGCCAGCCTGCCCTGGTCGCCGCCAGTGATAAAAACAGCTGCAAGGCTCTCTATCCTCCGGGCAATTTCCTCCGAATCCGCGTCAGCCCGTGAAGAGATGTCAAGGCAGATCACTTCACCAGCTCCAAGCCTGTTCAGAACCTCTATATATTCACGGCTCACTTCATCAGGGATCCGGGATGCAGTAGGCAGGACCCCGATCGGGCCTGTCCTTGCAGCCGAAATCTCCACAAATTTCTTCAGAATCTCAACTTCATTGCACTTCTCTTCGTTGCCTCCAATGATCAATAAATCCCCAGTCTGCATTCTTTCACCTTTTCCCGTCATGTTTTTGAAGTGATAATGATTTTTAAGACCCTTCTTTGACCCCTGCCTGAACCTCACCCTTCCAGTTTTTTCATTAAATCCCAAGCTTCTATACCCCTGTACGAACCTATATGAAACCGCATCCATTAAAATTTTACAAAATAAAAAAACAGCCCTTTGCAGGGGCCGTTTTCATTCAGATCAATGTATTGCGGTCTTCCATCTGCGGCGGCTCCTCCATCCATCCATTCTTGGCCATGATTCTTCCTCCATCATGTCCATATGTATAGATATCCTTGGCCAGGGCTGCCATTTTCAAAGGCAGGTCATTTCGGAGACTAAAGGCAGTTCCTATCGCATTGCTTCCAAGTCCAAAGCTGCACAAAAGGCTGGTGCAATACAGCATGAGCTTATCAGTGAAAGGGCCTTCAGTCGAAGAGGTCGGATACCCTGCCGAAGTGGATGGGACCTGTATATCGCTATCTGTCAGCTTCTGCCCAAATTCAACAATGATTTTCTGGGAGAGGTCTTTTCCTTTATTGAAATACTCCCTCACTTCCTGCTTCTTTGCAGTCTGTGCAAATCCAGTGATCATTTGCATCCCGGTCACATTGCTCTCAATGGCATGATATAGATGCGCGACTTCAACTGTGTTCAGGGATCTTTTGTTGCCAAAAAGGTCGTTTCCCTTCATATACCCAGTTCCCTCGGCCATTTCGACATCCTTGGGCATTGTAACGGAAGGCGGACGCGGCAGAAGACCCTTCTTGAGCAGGAACTGCGTAAAGTGCTGATAAAATTCCTGTGTAATCTGTGAAAGGTTTCTGTATAAGGTGATGATATCCTCTCTGTACGCCATGCTGAGATGGAGCGTATGCAGCCCCATGCTGATTTCCTTCATCAGCCTCAAAAAATGAATATCAAAATAAGGCTGATACAGAACCGGGGCATCGGGATTGACATCCTGAGAGGTAAAACCTTTAGGGACGACTGCACCATCTTCTTCAAAAATACGCTCAATCCTTTCTTTATAAGGGGTTACCTGAACCAATAAAGACTGCAGCAGTTCCTTTCCTTCCGGATCCCCGGCATTTTTAATAAAATACGGCAGCATATGAATTATCATTGACTTTTGCTGATATGTCATCCATAAAGTACCTAATTCAGAAGATGAGATTGCCGGCTTGTTTCCCATGAGACCACTCCTTTTATATTGCCTGCATAATAGAATATCGTCTCCAAAAGTCTTTCATGGGATTCACCTTCAAAAAATAAAAGCTGCCTCCGCGGGGCAGCCTGTTTGCCTTATTCAGATTCTTCCTCAGTGCCTTCTTCGGTTTCTGTATCTGCATCTTCATTCTGCTCTGTGTCTGTTTCAGTATCTTCATCTTCTGTACCGCTGCATCCTGTAACTGCCATTGATAGTGTTAGAGCAGCAAACAGCATCAAAAACCATTTTTTCATCTTTTATTCCTCCTCTTTTTTAATGAACCGGTTACAAGCTTATCTTACAAAATTAAAAAAGAAATAAAATAGGATTTGCAGGTTTTTTACCTCTCTTAACCATTTCTTATCCTCGCCTTATAAAATTTACCAAATTTTTAAGAAAAGACTCCTGCCATAGCCCCTTTACTTGCGCCCGAACATGCCAAACTATTCAATGATCCCCGTACCCATGATTTTCGAATCTGCTTTTACTTTAATGTCGATATCAGGATAAATTTCATTCCATCTTTCCCACTCATCCTTCTCAACATGGCTGGCTCTGTAAGCAAGCCCAAACCCCATAGGATCTAGAGACTTCTCCTGAAACTTTTTCAGCAAGTCTTTCACTATCCGTTCAATCTCCTTCTCAAGAAGCTGATTATAAACCTCAAGCTCCTTCTCCGATAGATCGCTTCTTGACTCTTCGATCGTACCTTTAACTGAAATGCCTACTTCCACGGCAGCTTCATTTCCAGATTCAGCAATCTTTATATCAGATTTATAATTGTCGATGGAAACCACGAAAAATTTATCCTTCTCTTTAACAGTAATCTGCTGTTTTTCAAATTCGTGCTTGAGGGCATTAAAAGTTTTTGTCTCGTTCTTTGAAAGCCTTAGTACACGTTTATGATTCATAAATATATCAGCCTGGTTAATTTCAAGAAGGCCGTTTTTCACTTTGACCACCGGGAGCACCGGGCTGATCCCCTTGCTCTTGCTTTCCCTGTAAAACTGGAACAAATACTTGGAAATGGTATAAGGAGACTCAGAACCCTGCAGATCAAAGGAGAGAAAAAGTGTATTGGATGCCAGCCTTTCAGAAGGGGGCTTAATTTTCATCACCTCTTCAGCAGTCGGCTTGCCAATCGCTATCCAGGCTATTTTTTGGATGTCCCTTCTTCTGTAGAACCAATCCATTTCCCTTTTGATGCTGGCATCTGTCAATTGGTCACCAAGCAGGATCACCTTCAGATGCCCAAAGTCAAGTTCCTTATCGACTCTTGATTTGATGATTCTTATCGCCTCTGATATCGTTTCAGAAGTTTCTGTTACAACCACAAAGCGGCTGTCATCCGACCTTGTGTCTGCCGTGGGGATGGCAAGCTTCAATGATACTTTGATCAGATCCCCTCCTTCCTCGGACTTATCTATTCCCATTGTCACAACAAAAAACCGATTATCTATATCCTTGAATCCGCAGCCTCCAACAAACACTAAGAGAACGAAAACAGCCGGCAGCAGCCATTTCTTCATTTGTTTTTCCTCCTGGAGAGCAATATAAACAGGACAACCATAATGTACTCGCTCGGCATGCGGATGTTCATCCACCATATTGTAAAGACAGACATATTCTCTTCATTGACAAGAAAAACGCCAATAAAAAACAATGCAGCAAACAGCATCAGCGGAAAATTTGTTAAAAGTGCACCCAGTTTAGTTTTATTCTTATGCATTTTAAGCAGGAAGACACTTTTAACCAGTGCCTGGGCTACATGCCAGTGAACCACAACATTCATCAGCGAGATTCCTATGTAGATCAGGATGAAAATGTAGAATGCCCTTTCAACAAAGGCTAGCTCCATTCTGACTGCATCAGCACTCGACAGCCAGGGATATTCCAGATCGCCCACTCCTTCAAACCCAAAAGTGCCAATTGGAACGAAGTACGTGGTTGCTAGCACTGCTGCTCCTGCAGGCAGGGTCAGCAGAAAGAAGCGCGGCTTTACCTTCCCCTTCATGACTACATTGAAGATGACTAAATTTGCGTATCCGGAAAAGACATATGTTGCAGCAGATACTGACTTCCAGGTCGGCATTTGCCACAGGTGTGTCGCTCCCTCTTTAATGTCCAGCCAGCTCAGCGATCCGCTGAGATAAATTTTAACAAGAAGCAGCACAGCAAGCGGCCCGTTCAGAATGAGGATGATTTCCAGGAGGTACAGCACCTTTTCTGGCTTAGAAGAAGCCGCCCATACAACAAATAGCAGAAAGAAAAGCGCTATCTGCCATTTCTCCATGTCAGGATTGATAAATCTTTCTGTAATGTCCGTAAAAGCGTAAAGTGTGATGAGGCCAGATGCCAGCCAAATGACGGCCAGATATAGGATAAGCGGCTTCCCTGCCCAGCCGGGGATGAAAGAGTTCTTTAGAATCTGCGGCAGACTTTTTCCTTCAAATCTGCCCATTGCCCTTGAAAAGAAATAAGCTCCGATCACGCCAAGAGGCAAAGCAACCGCCATGGACATCACCGCTCCGCCAGTACGTTCCTCAATCAGCATCTTTGGAACAAAAACGATGATATTGGCAAGCATATTTAACAAAATCAGATAATAAAAATAACGGCTAGTCATTCGGACCTCCTCGCTTCTACTGTTTGCTGCCTTCGCCAAAAAACATTTTCAGATACGGCTTTCCGAAGCTGTCCAATCGTACGAGGAATAGAAGCAGGCCCATCAGGCCAATCACCAGGCCAATCATGCCGGTCATGGCAGCCAAAAGAAGGATGACATATTTCATGACCCTCATCGAGAAGCTCATTTCATTGATTGGAATCACAAAATTGGAAATGGCCACAGCTGAGACGATGATAATCATGATGTTGGACACCAGCCCTGCCTCTGTTGCAGCCTGTCCCAGAATCAATCCTCCAACCGTCGTTGCTGTCGAGCCGATCGATTTAGGGAGCCTGATGGATGCTTCTGTCAGCAGCTCCATCATAATCAGCATGAACAGCACCTCCAGATAGGAGGGATAAGGGACTGATGACCGGCTCCCCGCAATTCCCAGTGCAAGCTGGACCTGGAAGACTTCAGGGTTATAAGAAGTAATGGCCACGTAAAGTCCAGGGAGCAGCAGACTTATAAACAGGCCCAGATACCGCAGGGTGATCAGAAATCTAGAAACCCAATAAGGCTGATACAGGTCTTCCATAGAGCTCATAAAGTCGAAAAAAACGGCCGGCAGAATCAGGCCGAAAGGAGATCCTTCAATAAGGATGACTATCTTTCCCTGTGCAAGATTAAGGGCTATGCGATCAGTCCTCTCAGTGATCATGAACACAGGAAAGAGCGTTTTTTCCCGCGGCGTCAGCATTCTATGGATTTCCCCTGCTGACTGGACGATTTTCTGTGAAGCTTTGATGCTTTCTATTTTATCTTTTACCCCCTGCAGGATGTCTGCCTCAATCTTTTCCTTGTCATAGAGAAGCAGAAGGCCCAGCCCGGAAACAGAACCTATTTCATTTTCTTCCACCGTCAGGCTTGTCTTATGATAGCGGTGGCGGATGATATTTAGATTTGTACCCAGGTCTTCGCTCAATGCAGTCTGTGGTCCCTGGATGGTTGTTTCGACTGTTGCGTCCTTGACTCCCTGGCTTATATATTTCTTTAGCTGCAGAACATAAAAAGTTTCCCTGAATAAGAGGATCGCCGAGCCCCTCATCAAATCCTTCAGAGCCTGCCCTCTGTCCTCAAGCTCACTGATACCGGACAGTGAACAAATATATTTTTTATATCCTGTTTCATCCTGCAGCTGGAAAAAAGGCTTTACAAGCTGCTCCTGGATTTTGTCAGTATCGCATATACTTTTTATATAAAATAAATAGACAGAAAAACTCGCCCCTTTTAGCTCCTGAACGGCTGTATCTGATGCATGGCCAGCCTTCTCCTTTAAAAAACGGAGGAGCTCTTCCCTTTTATTGCCGCCCTTGAACATCTCTTCACCAACTTACTTAAGAAATATCCACTATTGTCCCACTGCAAGGAAAATTCATGCAGAAAAAGCCTTTCAAAAAAAAACAGGATTTTTTTTCGATCATTATTGACCAACAGAGAAAAAGGTTATATAATAAATAACGTTGTCCCAGTAGCTCAGCAGGATAGAGCAACAGTTTCCTAAACTGTAGGTCGGGAGTTCGAATCTCTTCTGGGACGTATATAGTGAAAATGCCCGCTGCATATGCAGCGGGCATTTTTTATTGCTACTGAAAAAAAATCAGCCTGTTCGTTCTGAGGAAATATATCATTTTGCACCCCTCCCCCTCCCGTCAGCTGCACATTGAAATTCTCCTCCCGGTTTTTCACTTCTGAAAAAGGGTAATGTACTATTACACAATCATCAAGGAGGTTATATTCATGGCTGAAACAAATAAACACCAGGACAATGACTCAATTGAACAGGAAAAGAAGAAAGAACACAACAAAGATATCGAACCGCAAAGAGAAGGATCCAAAACAGAAAAGAACCAAAAATAATCTCGTATAAGAGGTGATTTCGCATGGCAGGCGAAAAAGACGGAAAATACGAACAGCAGGATATGGACAACCCTGAACAATTTAAAACCGACAAAGAAAGCATCTACGATAAATTCAAGGAAGAGCAGAATGTTGATACCATTCCTCTTGAGGACTTAAAGCAGGAGCAGCACGAGGAGAAGATGGGGAGGAACACGAAAGATAATTCCTCCAGTGAAGAAAAGTATAATGCAGACTTCGAAACGATTGATAAAGATAAAATAGGAGGGGATTCTTATGACTAATAATGATGTGAAAGAAAAAGTGCTTAAAATCTTGGAAGATAATAAAATAGGAACGCTTGCGACTGTAAAAAGCAATAAGCCGCATACACGCTATATGACATTTTTCAATGATGAGCTGAAGCTTTATACTGCAACAAGCAAAGAGACCGATAAAACGGAAGAAATTGAAGAAAATCCGAATGTGCATATACTTATCGGATATGATGGCGAAGGGCTGGGAGATGCTTATCTCGAGATCGAAGGAAGGGCCTCTGTAAATGCTTCTGAAGAGCTTAAGGAAAAGGTCTGGAATGATCATTTAAAGCCATGGTTTGACGGTCCGAATGACCCGAATTATATCGTCCTTGAAATACAGCCGACAGACGTCAGGGTAATGAACAGCAAAGACAGCTCTTTTGAAACTCTAGAATTATAATCTAATGAAATAGAAAGCAGGCAGCTATGCTGCCTGCTTTCTGTTTTCATTTAAATGCTTCCCATCCAATAACAGTCTCAAAATCTTCATAACGCGGCAAATAATAATCCGCGCCAGGTGTAGTATTCTGGAAAAGGCAGGTCCTGATGCCCAGCTCCTTCGCCGGAAGAATATCGAGTTCCCTGTCACCGATGGCAAGATCAATGCTGTTTTTGCCATGCAGATATTCATAAGAAGCTTTATGCGGCTTCCTGGGATATCCATCATCTCCGGCGACAAGATCGGCAAATAAAGAGGACATATTGTGATGCTCCAGGATGGCCAGCACATCCTCCCTCTCTTTATGTGTCATGATGACATTGCACCCGGCCCTTTTCAGCACATCCTTCACTCCTGGAAATGGCTGAAGATCCTGCGGCTTCAGACTTCTTGCCATCTTTCTTATATAGGAAATCTGCTCTTCCTTCAGGTTGTAATGGGTAAAGGCATGGGTAAAAGAAATCTTTAATTGAGACAGGATCTCTTCATGTTCTGCCTCTTCTCCCAGCACATCCTTCAGAATCCGTGTATAAGCGGGATATGTATCAAAAAGTGTACCGTCAAAGTCCCATAGAATATTCATTACTGCTCCTTTCCGGCTATTGCTTTGCTGCCGGCATTGATTATATTCATAATCTGCTCAATCGGCTTTGGCCTGGAGAAGTAGAAGCCCTGCGCCTCATCACATCCGATTTCCATCAGGAATGACAGCTGCTCCGGGGTTTCAACGCCCTCGGCAGTGATTTGCATGCCAAGATGCTTGCCCATCGATACAATGGAAGCGACCAAAGCTTTATTATGTTCATCACTTTCCATCTGCTGAATAAAGGTTTTGTCTATTTTAAGCCGCTGGATCTGCAGCTCCTGGAGGTTGCTCAGCGAATTATATCCTGTCCCGAAATCATCGACGCTCAGCATCAGCCCAAGGTCAAGCAGCTGCATAAAAGCATCCCCTGCCGAATAGGCATCATTCATGGCCACCCTTTCTGTTATTTCAAGCTCAAGGAACTTCGGATCCAGGCCGGTTTCGTTTAAGATGCCCGAGACAGTTTCCACAATATCTTTTTGCAGGAGCTGCTTGATCGAGAAATTCACAGAAATGATATATTGCCTGCCATATTTTTCGTTAATAGCGGAAATTTCTCTGCACGCCTGCCGCAGGACCCAGCTCCCTATCTCGGATATGGAGCCTGATTCCTCAGCTATCGGGATAAATTCAGCCGGGGGAATAAAGCCGATTGAAGGATGCTTCCATCTCAGAAGCGCTTCAAATCCATTCACTGATTGATCGGATACTCTGATCTTCGGCTGAAAGTGTACCTCCAATTCATCCCGCACCAGTGCATGCTTTAAATCTTCTTTTAACGTCATCTTGCGGATGATGCTCTCATCCAGCTCAAGCGTAAAGATAAAATATGTATTTCTCCCTTTATCTTTGGAATTGTACATAGCTATATCCGCCTTTTTCATGATGTCATTAACATCTTTCCCATGCGTTGGATATAAGGCTATCCCGATGCTTGTTGTAATCACAATCTCGTGTTCAAGAATCTGGACAGGCTCTACAACCTTTTCAATCAGATCTGCTGAAAAATCATCCAGCTGCAGATTTTCCTTAACTGGCTTCAAAATGATGAACTCATCACCGCCAAGCCTGCCCACAATATCCTCGCTGCCACAATTCTCTTTCAGCCTGGATGCAATTTTTTTGAGCAGATCATCACCGATATTATGGCCGAGAAGATCATTGACATGCTTGAAATGATCCAGATCGATAAAAACAACCGCAAACTGGATATCCTCTGCCATCCACTCCTCAATCGACTGCATGACCTTTCTCCTGTTTGGAAGCCCCGTCAATGTATCGTGATAGGCAAGGTGATTAAGGTGTTTATTGCTTTCAACCAATTCCTGTTCTTTCCGGTTATACTGCTTCTCCCCGTAAACTGTCGTCACACCGAGGAGCAGCAGGATGGAGAGCACTTCTGTAAAAAATAAGCTGTTATCCCCGCTGCTGTTCAAACTCCTGATAATCTCAATGGTGCTCCCTACAAATGTATAAGCTAGCAGCAGCGCTCCAAAGGAGAGAAACCAGAAAGGCACTTTTAGCTTATTGAATACTTTATCAATATAAATCTGCTGCACAAACCGGAAGCATAGGAACAATGAAATAATGAAGAATAAGCTGGCAATGAGAATATGCTCAGTGCTGACAACTAATGAAGGATTTATTTTTCTGACAAAATAAACATCTATGCCAATTGTCAATCCAACAAAGAAAACACACAGCACCAGATTCTTGAGCGACATTTCCCGGTCATCTTTAACTCCAGCAAATTGAAAAAGAACCATATAAACAGCGAACTGGCACAGAAAAATCGCCAGGCTATTCAGTGTGAATGCATCTGCAGGTTCGATAAATCCGTAAATGCTTAATAAGGTCATCAGTTGCAGCCATACATAAAAGGAGCTGGATAGCGGAAGAAGCAATGTCTGGGAGTACTTTTGTTTTTGATAGATATATCTGCTTCCCAGGAAAACGGAAGAAAAAAAGATAAAAGCCAGCAGCACCATGGCGGCCGCAGAAATAATGTAGCTATTCACAATGATGTCCACCTGTCCTAGTCTATTATTATCAGGAAAAAATTACTATATACCTATGATTATATTACTATCCCTCCCCTTATAGTGTCAAAAAACAGTATGCGGAGTACTGAGAATGAAAGAAGCATCCCAGCGGCTGAGGATGCTTTTCTGACAGTCTATTTTTCTGCTGAATATTGTTCAGGCAGATTGTCGATTTCCCTTGAAAGACTTCCAGTTAAAATATAGAAATACATTTGGAAGTCAGCCCGAAGCGACCAGAGTGGATGTCCAAAAGTTGCCGGCTTATTTCCTTCAATAAAGAAATGGGAGAACCAGGCAAACCCATAAGCAATGACCGGCGCCAGAATGATAAACCAGACATTTAAATAAATGATGGCAAGAGCAATACAGATATATACAAAAGTAGTGCCGATGAAATGCCATGTCCTAGTGGATTTTTTGCTGTGCTGCGAAAGGTAAAAAGGCCAGAACTCATTATAATTCTTAAACTCTTTCATAAATTCACCTCATTTCTGTTTCCGGAAGGCAAAGAAACTCAGATAACCGGCTCCCAATCAGCCTGATTGCATGGTTTCCTTCTTCCGGGCTTGAGAGACCTTCGATCAGGACGGCAGCATATAAAACATCCCGGCCTGAAGCAAAGATGGCGCAATCATGCTCTATTCCAGGCAGCTCCCCGGTTTTATTGGCAATCTTCAGCTCCTTGCATGCAAGGGCCGGCAGCTTTTCTCTGAATTGCTGCGCTTCCATTATATCTAGCATCTTGCTGCGGTTCTTTTCGGAAAATAATTCACCATCTTTTATTGCTCTCAGGCATTTAACCATATCCGCGGCAGTGGTAAAATTGTCAATACCTTTTGCTGCGGCTTCAAAGTCCATCATTTTTCTGCCCAGTACAGTTGTTTGAAGACCCAGTCCATGCATTCTATCATTAATATTTTTCTTGCCCAGCAATTTTATCAGCAGATTGGCAGCTGTATTGTCTGAGACTATAATCATCAAGGTTATACAGTCCAGAATGCTTAGGGAAGCTGTTACTGAAAGAGATTGAATGATACCGGCCCCTCCGGCCTTTTCAATCCCGCCAATACGCACCTGCTCATTGAGATCCAGGACGCCCTCCTCTGCCTGAAAGAAAGCTTCCATCATGATCGGGATTTTGATGAGGCTGGCTGCAGGATATTTCCGCCCGCTGTTCATATGGATTGCCCTCTCACCGTACTCTACTGCCAGACTGGCATTACCCGGACATTGTCTGAGGATATCAGCCAGCCTCTTTTCAAGTTGATTGATATTTTCAGAGAGCAGCCCGGTCATTTAGATGCTGCTGCCTGGGAGCTGTTATGATTTCCGGTCAGATTGGGATCGTATAAATGGCAGGCAACAAACCTTGATTTCTCCGCTTCCTGCCAGACAGGCGTCTTTTCTGCACAAATATCCATGCTGTGAGGGCATCTGGTCCGGAACACACAGCCGCTTGGAGGGTCGATCGGGCTTGGCAGCTCGCCTTGGAGGATGATTCTTTCCCTTTGATCCTCAACATCCGGATCAGGGATCGGAATGGCTGAAAGCAAAGCCCGTGTATATGGATGAAGCGGATTACGGTACAATTCCTTACTGGTTGTGAGCTCCATCATATGCCCCAGGTACATGACGCCGATCCGGTCGCTTATCTGCTTGACCATTGACAGGTCATGGGCGATGAATAAGTATGTCAGCCCTTTTTCCTTCTGAAGCTTTTTGAGCAGGTTCACCACCTGGGCCTGGACCGAAACGTCCAGTGCTGATATCGGTTCATCCGCTATAATGAATTCAGGCTCCAGGGCGAGGGCCCTCGCAATGCCGATCCTCTGTCTCTGTCCCCCGCTGAATTCATGCGGATACCGCCCGGCATGCTCTCTATTAAGTCCGACATCCTCCAGAAGCTGATAGATTTTTTCCATCCGCTCCTGTTTATTCCGGAATAAGCCATGGACTTCCATCGGCTCGGCAATGATTTCACTTACTGTTGATCTGGGATTGAGTGAAGCATAGGGATCCTGGAAAATCATCTGCATCTGCTTGTGGAAAGAGAAGCGCTCCCTGTTTGTCATGCTGTGGACATTTTTCCCATTGAAGATGACTTCTCCATCTGTACTATCGTAAAGCCCGATAATCGTCCTGCCGGCAGTCGATTTTCCGCATCCTGATTCACCGACAATTCCGAGGGTTTCTCCCTTTTTTATATCAAAGGAAATGCCGTCAACTGCTTTTAACACCTCTCCTTTTCCAAGCGTAAAATGTTTTTTGAGATTCTTTACCTCAAGTATGCTGTCCGGCATCGTCAATCTTCCCCCTCCTGCCAATAACGGCGTGCTGCGCATAGTTCCTTTTCATAGATGGTGTCTTTAAGCGGGATAATTTCGATCGTTTTGCCTGTATTCGGCGAATGGAGCAATTTTCCGTTTCCATAGAAGATTCCCACATGATGGATGCTGCCCCTGCCTTCCTGGTAAGCAAAAAACAGCAGGTCGCCCGGCTGGATCTCAGCAAGGTCCACTTTCTTGCCACTTTGTGCCTGATCATGGGCATCCCTTGGGATGATATAGCCGTTTGCCCTGCACATATTATAGCTGAATCCAGAGCAGTCATAACCCCAGCTGCTCATCCCTCCCCAAAGGTAAGGCAAGCCAAGGAAGCGCTCACCTTCGGAAACGATTCCCGCTCCATTCCCCTTCCTCCTTGCTTCCAAAGAAGGATGAAGGATAACATCCTCCTGCCGAAGAAGTCCGTACCCTTCAGGGATTCTAACTTTAAGCCACTCATCAGATTTTTCAACAGCAGGAAGGACAGTTTCAAAGCTAAGTTCCATTAAAGGCTTCTCTTCCTCTGAATACAAAACAGCTTTTTTCGAACTGATAGATGCAACAGGGCCTTTTTTGATATTCCATTCATTCAGCTTCATCAGCTGGCTTTTTGGCATCCAGCCAGGATAGCCTCTTTCATTTTTTCCTGAAGGCTGGCTAAGGATTATGACGCTCGCCCAAGGTCCCTCTTCTTCCAGCAGGATAACCTCCTGGCCAAACAGTGCCTGGGTCTGGATTCTGTTTTCATTGCAAAGCGCGAGGCTAGTTTCATATGTCAGGCCAGCCAGCCATCCCTCTATATCCGGCCAGCTGGAAATTGCTTTTCCATCTATTTCCCTGGCAGATTCAGGTGAGGTCCAAACTGTCGCCACCGGTACATTTACCAGCCATTTATGCTGAATTCCCACTTGAAATTCCTCCTTCTGAATACACTTGCCTGATGCCAAGCCCTGCCGCATCAGGGAAAGTGATTTTCCTTCCGCTGTAGCTGATGCCGCCTTCTACCATATCTTTGGCCAGCATAAGGGGGGCATCAAAATCAAAGCGGGTGATATTTTTTTTGCTTGCAGCAAAATGGGCAGCGGCACTGATGCCTATTTTTGTTTCAATCATGCTTCCCACCATGCATTCGACACCGCAGGTTTCAGCCAGCTGGTTGATTGCCTGGGCCTGGAAAATCCCCCCTGCCTTCATTAATTTGATATTGATCAGATCCGCACTCCTCGTACATAGCACCTGGAGCGCCTGCTTCGGGCTGAACACACTTTCATCTGCCATGATGAGAGTTTCAACGGAATCGGTCACTTGTTTAAGCCCTTCGATATCGTCTGCGGGAACCGGCTGTTCGACCAGCTCAATGTCGAGTAGGCTGTCTTCCATTTTCCTGATGGCCCTGACTGCATCCTTTGCCTGCCATCCCTGATTCGCATCAAGCCTGATTTTCACCTTGTTGCCGACACGCCTTCTGATTTCCTTTATTCGGCTGATGTCTGTCATGATATCATCTTTTCCGACCTTAACCTTCAGTACATTGAATCCCTGATCTATATAGGAAGCAGCATCATCGCCCATTTCTTCGGGATTATTCACACTCACTGTATAGTCAGTCTCGATTTCATTTTTCGCGCCGCCAAGGAATTGATACAGCGGCAGCCTGCAATGCTTGGAAAGGCAGTCATATAGAGCCATATCCACCGCAGCTTTTGCACTTGAATTCCCGACCATCAATGTCTTTATTGCCTGGAAAATAGTTTCATAGTTCAGAAGGCTTTTACCGACAAGATATGGCTTGAACACATGGTGGATGGCCGATTCGATGCTCATGAGGCTGTCCCCGGTGATGACGACTGTAGGAGGAGCTTCTCCCCAGCCTTCAATGCCGTTGTCGCATGTGATTTTAATGACCACAGATTCCGCTGTAGTCACAGTCCTTAAGGCAGTCTTAAACGGCTTGATCAATGGGATGGCAACCCTGAAGGTCTCAATTCGCTCAATATTCATCCTTGCACCTCTTTAGCGTACGCCGCTTTCGACATACAATTGTTTTTCCGCTGTATCCAGCACCGCATCCGCTCCGAGCGGAACAGAGAAGTGAGGCGAGCAATGTCCGATCTTAAATCCTTTCATGGCCGGCCTGCCCGCTTTAATCAGATAGTAATCAATAACTTCATCAAGAGATAAGCTGAGCTCGCGCTGCGGTTCACATTTGTTAAAGTCCCCCACGACAATGCCTGCTGCTTCAGATAATTTGCCTGCCATCAGCAGCTGATTCAGCATCCGGTCGACTGAGCGCGGTTCTTCATTGATATCCTCGATCAGCAGCAGCTTCCCTTTCATATCAATCTCAAAAGAAGTTCCAAGCGTACTTGCGATCAAGCATAGATTGCCTCCAGTCAGGGGACCTTCTGCTCTTCCTTCCACTACTGCTGTCAAAGGTGAAATCTCTTCAGTGTATAAGGAATCTGCAGGCTTGAAAAGCTGGCTGAAATATTGTTTGGACAATGGGTGGACGTCCTCCTTCCCGATATCGGAAGCAAGCATCGGACCGTGAAAGGTAATAAGCCCGGTTTTCTGCCTTACGCTCGTGTGAAGGAAGGTGATATCACTGTAGCCCCAGAATATTTTGGGATTTGCCTTAATAAGGCCATAATCCAGGTCACCTGCAATTCTGGCAGTTCCGTATCCCCCGCCTGCACAAAAGACCGCTTTAATCTCTTTGTCTTCGAACATATCATGCAGATCCTCGAGCCTCTCTTTGTCTGTGCCAGCCAGGTAGCCATTTAGTTTCCTGACAGATTTCCCTTCTCTGACTTCCAATCCCAGCTCTTTAAGAAAATTAATGCCCCTATCAAGGCTTTTGAGGTCAGGCGGGCTGGCCGGTGAAACTACACCGACAGCATCCCCTTTTTTCAAATGTCCCGGCTTTATTTTCATATCATATGCCCCTTTCCATATGCGCTGCCGTTTGCCAGTTAAAAAGGGATGTTCAGCAGAACACCCCTTTTCAATGCTATTCTTTGTCAGCCCATTTTAATTCCAGATATCCGACTGGGTGGCGGACGATACCTGATACAGCTTCATTTTGGAGATATACCTGGTTATAGAAATGCAGTGAGAAAATAGGCGACTCATTATAAAGGATTTTTTCTGCTTCGTACATCATGTCATAGCGTTTCGCTTCATCAGCTTCATTTTTTGCGGATTGAATCAGCTTATCGAAATCGGCATTGCTCCAGCCGGTCCGGTTCATCGAGTGGCCGGTCTGGAAGTTCTCAAGGAAGTTGATCGGGTCAGCATAATCAGCCAGGAAAGAGCTTCTGGAAAGCTGCAGGTTCAGCGCCTTCTGTTCAGTCGCGAACACGTTTGCTTCCATATTTGCAAGCTTTACATCGACCCCAAGATTTTCTTTAAGCATCTGCTGAAGGGCTTCTGCAATTTTTTTATGCACATCATTCGTGCTGTATGTCAGAGTCACTTCAGGAAGCTCGCTGTAGCCTTCCTCTTCCATTCCCTTCTTCAGCAGCTCTTTTGCCTGTGCGGCATCAGTTTTGACCAGGTCCCCGTTCACTTCGCGGAAATCATTCCCGGACGGATCCTTAAAGCCTGGAGGAACAAATCCATAAGCAGGCTGCTCCTGATTCTTGGTTACAAATTCAACGATTTGCTCCTGATCCACCGCCATTGCAAAAGCTTTTCTGATGTTCACATTCTGGAATGGCTCCTTATTCACATTAAAGCGGTAGAAATATTGGCCGGCCTGATCTTCAACCTGGACCTTGCCTTCTTCAAAGAGCTGCTCGCTAAGGTCTGCCGGTACATCTGAAGTGTCCAGCTCCCCTTTTTGATACATCTGGTATTCGGTATTCGTGTCATTCACCATCGCCCAGTGCACTTTATCCAGTTTGACATTTTCCGCATCCCAATACTCTTCATTTTTCTCCATGACCATATTTGTGTCATGCTCCCATTCTGTCAGCTTGAACGGGCCATTTCCTACAAAGGTGTCAGCTTCTGCAAACCATTCCGGATTTTCAGTCGCTGTTTTTTCGTTGACCGGGAAAAATGCCGGATTGGCGATGATGTTTAAAAAGTAAGCCTGCGGGCTAGTCAAAGTCACTTCGAATGTTTTATCATCGACAGCTTTTACGTTCACTTCATCAGCCGATCCTTCACCAGTATTAAAGGCTTCGCCGCCTTCAATGAAATAGCCGAGGAAAGCTGCCGGCGAACCTGTATTCGGATCAAGCAGGCGTTTCCAGGCAAAAACAAAATCCCCTGCTGTGACATCATCCCCGTTAGACCATTTTGCATTATCACGTATATGGAATGTGTATGTCTTGCCATCTTCAGAAACATCCCACTTCTCTGCCGCGGCAGGTTCTGCTTCATGCTCCTTGCCGAGCCTTGTCAGGCCTTCCATGATATTATTAAGCGAGTTCCAGGAAACGGCATCAAAACCGATTGGAGGGTCAAAGGATGTTGGTTCTACACCATTATTTAAGTAAAGCACCTTTTCACTTCCGCTATCCCCACTATCTTTGCCCTCATCTGAAGGTTCGCTTCCTGTATCCGAATTGGCTGTACAGGCTGCCATGACGAATACAAGCGACATTGCCAGAAACAACATGAAAAATTTTTTCATTTTTCTCCCCCTCATTCTATTTTCATCTATCAATGCAGTTTCTTGAAAACCTGCATCTGGATAATTCCGCCGGCGTTCCGGGCAAGCCGGAACGCCGGCGGTGCTATCTTACACGGACCAGCATTTTTTTAGCGCGCTCATCCTGCAGCCAGCAGTCCACATGATGCTCACTGCTTAAACGGCTTTCAAACGGATAGACTTTTTCACAAACTTCCATTGCATAATCACATCTTGCTGCAAAAGGACAGCCCTGCGGCGGTGCGAACAAATCAGGGGGGGATCCAGGTATCGGCACAAGCTCCCCTTCTTCAGAATCAAGGCGCGGCACCGAGTTCAGCAGCCCTACTGTATAAGGATGCTGAGGACTATAGAAAATCTCCCTTCTTGTGCCTGCCTCAACGATCTTCCCGGCATACATAACTGCGACACGGTCAGCTACCTGCGCAACCACGCCAAGGTCATGGGTGATCAATATAATGGATACACCTGTCTTTTGCTGGATTTCCTTGAACAAATCAAGTATCTGTGCCTGAATGGTTACATCCAGGGCGGTCGTCGGCTCATCCGCAATCAATATTTCCGGCTCGCAGACAAGGGCCATCGCAATGACTATTCTCTGCCTCATGCCGCCGCTGAATTGGTGTGGGTATTGCCTGAGCCTTGACTCAGGACTGGGTATCCCCACCAGTTTAAGCATCTCCAAAGCCTTTTTCTTAGCCTGGTCTTTGGAAACGGACTGATGCTGCCGGATTCCTTCTATAATCTGTTCCCCAACTGTAATGGTCGGATTAAGAGCTGTCATGGGATCCTGAAAGATCATGGATATGTCCGCCCCCCGGATCTTGCGCATCTCTGACTCTTTCAGCCGGGTCAGGTCCCGGCCATTGAACAGGATCGACCCCTCTGCGATTCTTCCGGGCGGGGAAGGTATCAGCTTCATGATGCTCTGGGAAGTGACGCTTTTGCCGCTTCCGGATTCGCCGACTATAGCCAGGGTTTCCCCTTTGTATAAATCAAATTCCACCCCGCGGACTGCTTTTACCTCTCCGCCATAGGTGGAAAAGGACACATGCAAATTTTTGATTTCCAATACTTTTTCCATCATGGCTCTACCTCCTCAGCTTTGGATCCAGTGCATCCTGCAGGCCGTCCCCGAGAACATTAAAAGCAAACATCGTCATGGAGATGAAAAAGGCAGGAAAGAACAGCCTCCACCAATGGCCGGAAAGGATAGTAGACAGCCCGTCATTGGCCATTACTCCCCAGCTGGCAAACGGTGCTTGGATTCCCAGGCCAAGAAAGCTCAGGAAAGCTTCTGCAAATATGGCCGACGGCACGGTCAGCGTGAGCTGTACGATGATCGGGCCCATTGTATTAGGCAGGAGATTCTTTCTGATGATCCTCGATGTCTTTGTTCCAAAGGTTTTGGATGCCAGTATAAATTCATAATTTTTGATTTGCATGACCTGTCCCCTGACAATCCGGGCCATTCCAATCCAGCCTGTAACTGACAAGGCGACAATGATGGTCGTCAGGCCAGGGCCCATTACGACTGCAAGAAGAATAACAACCAGCAGATATGGCAGGCCGTACAGGACTTCAATGATCCGCATCATCAGGTTGTCTGCCCTGCCTCCTTTATAGCCGGCAATGCCTCCATAGATGACTCCGATCATAAAATCCAGCAGGGCCGCAATCACCGCTACGAACAGTGAGACCCTGGCGCCATACCAGGTTCTTGTGAACACATCCCGCCCCAATTCATCTGTGCCGAACCAGTGGCTGGAGGATGGAGGGAGATTCTGTTCGGTCAGCTTAGAGCTTTCGACCGAATGGGGTGAAATGACCGGTCCAAAAATAGCCATAAAGAGCAGAAAGATGAGAAATACGAGTCCGGCCATTGCCAGCTTGTTGCGCGACAGCCGCCTCCACGAATCCTGCCAGTAGGAAAGGCTTGGCCTCACTACTGCCTCAGCTTCCCCCTCTTCTTTCGAACGGGGCGTAAACCACTCATCAGGAATTTCCGGGGAAACGCTGCGCTCCTGCTGTTTTCGCAATTCCATTATCGTCCCTCCCTTTTACTCAGCTTAATGCGGGGATCGAGTACGCCATAGGCGAAATCCACCAGAAACAGCATGAAGATAAGTACGGCGCTGTAAAAAACGGTTGTTCCCATGATGACGGGATAGTCCCGGTTTCCGATGCTTTCAATAAAATACTTGCCCATCCCCGGTATGGCAAAGATCTTCTCGATGACAAAGGTGCCGGTCAAAATGCTAGCCGCCATGGTGCCAAGCACCGTGACAACAGGAAGCAATGCGTTTCTCAGTGCATGTTTGAACACGATTTTTACCGGGGTAAGTCCCTTTGCCTTGGCCGTCCTGATATAATCCTGGGTCAGCACTTCGAGCATGCTTGCCCTTGTCAGCCTTGCAATGATTGCCATCGGGCCGGTTGCGAGAGCCAGTGTCGGGAGAATCATATGCCTCCAGCTGGTCCATGTAGCTGCGGGAAGCAGGTCCCAATTGACAGCAACCTGCTGGATCAGCAGCGTTGCCAGAACAAAGTTGGGAACTGATATGCCAAGCACAGCGATGGTCATCGCCAGATAGTCAATGAATCCGTTATGCCTGAGTGCTGCGATGATGCCAAGCACGATCCCCGAAAAGACTGCCAGGAGCAATGTCCACATCCCAAGTTCAAATGACACCGGAAAGCCCCTGCTCAGCATGTCATTGACTGTCTGTGACGACTTTTTGATAGAAGGTCCGAAATCCAGCGTTATAAGCGACTTCAGGTAAGTTGCATATTGGACAGGAAGCGGTTCATCCAGATGATAATAGGCCTCCAGGTTCTTCTGGACAGCTTCGCTCGTCGCCCTTTCTTCGTTGAAAGGAGAACCAGGGATGCTGTGCATCAGGAAAAAGGTAAGCGTGATGATCAGCCATAGTGTAACAAGCATCGATAAAAGTCTTTTGAGTATATAACTATTCATCCCGGCCACTTCCTAACAAAATGCCGTTCTCATGGCCAGCTCGGTCATGACCAGCATAGCCTGGTATGCTTCCAGAATATTTTTTGCCTGGAACCGGACAGTTGTCGTTCCTTTTTCTATTTCCGTACCAGGCATAAGCCCTGCCCATTCTGCCTGGCCGTAGTTTGCAAATTCAATCCTCAGGAGAGGGGCATCCGGCGGGACAAGCGGTTTAACCTTTTCCCTGTTTTCGATAGCAGCGGCGGTTTTTTCTTTCAAAAGCATTCCGGCCTTAGCCGGTGTGAGGGTTTTTACAGCCGAACGGGAAATGGTCTGTTTTACAACGGCTGTCGTTACATTCGGAATAAGCTCTTCGGCTTCTTTGGCCGCCCTGTCATCGCCTGCAACCATGATCACCGGTACTCCAAAATGGCCTGCCACATATGCGTTGAATCCCAGCTCCCCGACTGCTGTGTCATTTATGTATATATTCCGGACACCGAATATCATGGTGTGAGACATTACACCTTCCATGGATGCCCGTGCATGATAGCCAGCGAATATAGCACCTGAGAATTCAGAATTCAAGCCCTGGACCATGCTGAAAGGCTTAACATCCCCTGTGATCAGCTGGGTTTCCGGGTGCATCCTCTCAACAAGAAGGTTATTCATTTTGGAATGGCTGTCATTCACCAGCACCTCAGTAGCACCGCGGTCAAAAGCTTCTGAAACTATAAAATTTGCTTCGTCTGTCATAATGATGCGGCTTCTTTCGTAATTATGCCTGGAAGAATCAACATGGGTATAATCAGATAGCCCGGTTATGCCTTCCATATCAACCGATAGATATATTTTCATAGACTCTCCACACTTTCAAATATTTTGAATTTTCTTACTATTATAGCGGATAAATTACTATATTTCAATAGCGTTATGAATAGAACTTAGGCTATTAAAAAAATCCAGCTGCCAGAGAGAGTCTCTAACAGCTGGATTTTATCTGGGTTCAGCAGAAAAAGCAGCTATACATTTAAATTTATTCCGGCTATTTGCTTGTACTTTATGCTGGCATTCTTAAAAGCAACCATCAGCGCTTTCTGGGAAGAACCAAAATACCGCGCTTCTATTTCAGAAAGGATGCCTTCTTCCTCCAGCATGGATTTCCCTGCAAACAATGACTTAACAAACAGGGAAGTCAGCCCAATTGTTGAAGAGCATTCTGCATCTTCAATCTTATGTGTGTCCCTGTCAATGACGAGTGCAATGAAAAAACCATTGTATTTCTGCATGATCGGATTATTGGAGGATGTCTTGCTGTCTCCAATAATATACACTGTGCTGTCCTGATACATATTGCCCTCCTGCGGCGCGGGGATATTATATGAGGCATTTATGCGGGAACATAAATATTCATTATAATGCACACGCCCTTATGGAAATTGTAATATAACAGAGACTGCTTTGACAATTATTTTTATGGATTTTTCTAAATTTTTTATCTATTCAAGCTTCAATAGTTATTAGAAAGGACCAAAAAGTCCCTTCATCTGTATCTTTCCTCCTTAAACGGATCGGCGGTCATGGAGTAGCCAAGCTCCTCCCAGAAGCCTTCTTCATCGTCTTTCATAAAACGGATGCCGGATACCCATTTTGAGCCTTTCCACAAATAGAAAGAGGCTGGAGGTATGAATCTCAGCGGGTAGCCATGCTTAGGGGATATTTCCTGCCATTCATGGTTTTCATCCTTCCATCTGTATACAAACAGGGCGTCATTGCCTAGAAGGTCCCCCAGAGGCAGGTTTGCAGAGTAGCCAAAACGGTCCCCGTTATAATACCCGTATATCTTTATATATTTGACATCTTCCTTGATATTGACCAGCTGCAGCAGTTCCCTTAAAGCGATGCCTTCAAACCTGGTCCCAAACTTGGACCAGGTAGTCACACAATGCATATCAATGCTGGACACCGTTTTTGGCAGCATCATCATTTCAGCATATGACAGGGAAACCTCCTCTTCTACCTCTCCAAAGAGCCTGAAATCCCAAGAAGCTTCATCAAATTCATAAACATCGCCCTGGTGGAGAACAGGCCATTTTTCAGTTTCAAATTGCCCTGGCGGCAGCACCCGCTTCACTGTCATCATCCTTTACAATTATATTTTCATTAAGAATAACCTTTGCAGCTTCCTCCCGCAAGAAATCCCCTTTACCAATCACTTTTTCAGGCAGTCCTCCCCGCAAATACCCAATGGGATATAAGCCTGGCCAGCGGGATTTTTCCGGTTTAAATCATAATATTTTGAGAGACTAATTACTGCTGATAAAATAGACATGAGCTGATGAACTGCAGCAGCCGCCATTCCAGAAGAAAGAAGTGACAATATGTCTGAGAATAAAAAGTTAAGCGATATTAAATATTCTGTACTTGATCTTTCACCTATCAATGAAGGCAGTACAGCAGCGGTTTCATTGAAGAATACTCTGGACCTCGCACAGCATGCCGAAAAATGGGGCTATACGCGCTATTGGCTTGCAGAGCATCATAATATGGCAGGGATCGCCAGCTCTGCTACTTCTGTTGTGATCGGACATGTCGCCGGGGGAACCTCTAGCATCAGGGTTGGTTCCGGCGGAATTATGCTTCCGAACCATGCACCGCTTGTCATAGCAGAGCAGTTCGGTACATTGGAATCTCTTTATCCGGGCAGAATCGACCTTGGTCTCGGGCGTGCGCCGGGCACTGACCAGCTAACAGCACATGCATTGCGCAGGGACCGCGGAAACGATGGACAGGATTTCCCTGAACAGCTTGAAGAACTCCGGGAGTATTTTGAAGCAGAGTCGCCGGCTGAAAGGAAAAGAGTAAGAGCCATTCCAGGCGAAGGCTTGAATATACCGATCTGGCTTTTGGGCTCAAGCGGCTTCAGCGCCAGGCTCTCTGCCCAGCTGGGACTGCCTTTTGCGTTTGCCAGCCACTTCTCTCCTGATAATACCCTGCCTGCCCTTCAGCTTTACCGAAGCCATTTTACGCCATCAGATGAACTATCTGAGCCTTATGCAATGGTAGGGGTCAATGTGATTGCCGCTGATACACAGGAAGAAGCTGAAAGGCTCGCCACTAGCATGCAGCAGCAGTTCCTTAATTTGATCCGCAATACACCAGGTGCCCTGAAGCCGCCTGTCGACAACATGGATGAACTATGGAGTGAATACGAAAAGGCTCTGCTGCAGCAGCAGCTTGGCTCATCCATTATTGGCGATGCAGAAACGGTGCAGAAGAAGCTGCAGGAATTCCTGGACAAAACTCAGGCTAATGAATTCATGGTCAACGCCCAAATTTATGATCACAAAGCCCGCTTGCGGTCATTTGAAATTGTTAGTGAGATCATGAAAAAACAGTAAACAAAAAGGGCTGCCGATAAATCTCGGCAGCCCTTTTTTGCTTCTATACTAAATATCATCAAAAAAAGATGCGTGGCATTATACTGCCACGCATCCTTCAGTATGATCTGAGAGGGATTCGAACCCCCGACCCCTTCCCTGTCAAGGAAGTATTCTCCCGCTGAACTATCAGATCGTGTCTTAACTACATATTTAATTATATTCATTTTCGGGGCAAAGTCAATACTATTTCAGATATTTTTTCGTTTTAATATATTTTTTATTTTGCGGTTTGGAGAACGTCTCCATTGCCTAAAGAGGCATGTGACAGTTCCCCTTAACCAATTTGTTAAATATGAATCCTCACCCGATGTCCATTCACGCTTCCTTTTTTAAAAATAAACGAACCCCCGCAGCAGCTGCTGCCAAACAGTAAGCCACTATAATCAGACTGTCTTTTAGCAATGGTGCCAGTTTAGCCGCAATGTCCCCCTGGCTTAGATAACTCAGCGCCCTCATGACAGGGGGCAGCAGCCAGAGGAACCAGGAAGCTCCCTTCCACTCATCTGCAGCTGATTCTGCTGCTAATGAAGCTGTAAGTATGAGAACAGCGGCCAGCCAGGCATACCTTTTATCCGCGTTCAGTCCACCAGAGAAAAGCATTGATACAAGCAGGCCCAGAATCGCCAGCATAATATGGGCATAGAAAGCCAGCAGGTAAAAAGAAATCTCCATTTCCAATCTAAAGCTTCCTGTGATCACAGGAAAGTAGATAGCAAATATCATGAGCGGCAGGGAGGAGACAAACACAGCAGCCGCCTTGCCAGCAAGGTATTTCTTTTTGCTGCCCAGGTGTGACATAAGGATAAACTTTTCCTGTTCCTGATCCAAGGAAAAGAAAAGCATGCCCAGCCAGGCTGTACACAAATATAAAGCAATCGATGAGACCGCGTAGCTGCTAAGGACGGGTGCCCCTTCGTAGGTGTACAATACGAAAATCCAGACCAGGTAAACAGTATACGGAGGCAGGAATCTGTAAGATCTGATTACACTTCTGAGCTGATACTGAAGGAAAGCCATCAAAGCGCTCCCCCCCTTTCTATCACTTCAACAATTGAACAGCCAGAATCAAGAAGGCTTTTTAGAAGGACGTCTGATGCCGAAGCTGCTTCTTTAATAATAAACAGGTTATGGTCCAATTGGCTATACTGAACAGCTGGCAACTCTTTTAGGATTGAAATATGCGGGACTAGGGCTTTTATGTATTTTACGGCTTCTGCAACATTATTAACATCAGATACAACAGAACCATTTTCCAATTCAATCACCCTGTCCGCCGCCTCTCTGACAAGGAAGTTTTCATGAGCAGTAAAAGCAATGGCCATTTTTCCTTTAAGGCCTGGAAGGTACCTGAGGAATGCCTGCTGGGCTTCCTCGTCCAGACCGGTCAATGGCTCATCCAGGAGGAGAACATCCGGCTGCAGCAGAAGGGCCTGGATAATCCCAGCCTTCTGCATCGTTCCCTTAGAACAATTCTTCAAGGGAGTTTCCAGAAACCCTTCTGCATTGAATAACTCAGCATAATATTCAATCTCTTCCTCAAGCTCTGACTTCGTTCGGCCTCCCATTCTTCCTGCAGACAAAAGAAACTCTCTCATCCTGAACCGATTTTGATCAGGGAAATGTTCAGGAACAAACCCGATCTTCTTGGTCCTCCTTTTTACGCTTCCGGCAGTAGGTTCAAAAAAACCTGCCATCAGTTTCAATAAGGTGCTTTTCCCAGAGCCATTGTGCCCGATTATAGCTGCCCGTTCACCCTCATCCAGCTTTAAATTAATATTAGTGAGAATCATCTTCCCTTTTATGTTTTTCTCTGCCTCAATTAATTCAATCATATGCTTATTCATAGCAATCCCCTAGTCGATTTTCTTTAAAGCAAGCACCGATATATCAAGTGACTCTAAAATGTAAAAAAATGAAAAAAAGTTAAGCCTCATACTTGAAAAAGAACATCTGTTCGCATATAATAAAAATACAAGAAATGAAAGCCCTAGGATGGCTTAATGGGAGGAAAACTAAATGAAAGGCATTTTATACAGATCAATGGAAAAAAATATGGCTATACAGGTAATCTATCTTTCAGCCAAGAACAAGCTGACACAAAGGAAGATTTTAGTAAAGGATATAAATGGGACTACCGTTCTTGCCTATTGCTTCACAAGAAGGCAAATGAGAATCTTCAAGCTCGAAAACATTCTTTCGCTCATGCCGGAAAAAGAGCAGACATACCGTAAAATCAGCTAATTTCAATATTTGTATTGGGATTAGCTCTTCTGCTTTGGCCACCTATATTTCTCCCCCGCCCCACTCGATTTGCAATCAAGCTATGTTAATATTCAAAAATCTTCCTACACATCCATATTATCACAATTTTAATCATTCAAAAAAGGAGCCCGATTGGACTCCCTTTGTAATTCAGCCTGCAGTCTGCGGCTTTAGTGAATCATCCCTTTTAATAACGAACTGAAGGATGATAAGAGCTGCAAATAATGCAAGGCCGACAATATCTGTGTACCCTTCCGGATAAATGAGGCATAATCCGCCGACAATTCCGATTATGCGTTCAAACCACATTAATCTTCTGAACCAGTAGCCGATTACCCCTGCCCCAATTGCCATCATTCCTGCCAAAGCGGTAAAGACCACCCAAATCAGATAATACCAAGTAGTATCTATCATTAGTAATTCAGGTGACAGAACGAACATATATGGAATGATGAAGGCCGCGATTGCCAGCTTCGCCGAATTGACGCCTGTCTTGATTGGCTCTCCTCCGGAAACCCCTGCAGCAGCAAAAGCTGCAAGCGCAACAGGCGGTGTGATATCGGCAATGATGCCAAAATAAAAAACAAACAAGTGAGCCGATAAATCAGGCACGCCAAGCAAAATGATGGCCGGTGCCGCAATCGTAGACGTGATAACATAGTTCGCAGTTGTCGGTGAACCCATTCCCAGAACGATTGCAGCCACCATGGTCAGCATAAGCGTCGGTATTAAAGCACCGCCGGCCAGATCAAGCAGTCCATTTGCCAGCTTCAGCCCCAGCCCTGTCTTGGTTACCACCCCGACGATAATGCCGGCAGCTGCGGTTGCAGCGGCTACACCAAGGGCAGTTCTTGCACCGTCAACGAGCGCGTCAATAGCATCTTTAAAATTAATCCTGGTTTCTTTTTTGATAGCGCTGACTGCTATTGTAATGAGGATAGACCAGAGAGCGGCCCTAATTACACTCATACCGCTCATAAGCAGGACGACCACTGCCAGGATAGGCAGCAGCAGATAGATTTTGCTCAGCACTTCTTTGCGGTTTGGCATTTCTTCTTTCTTCAGGCCCCTGAGCCCTATTCTTTTCGCTTCAAAGTGGGTCATGATCCATATCCCCGTGAAATAAAGAAGGGCAGGAATCGCTGCTGCTTTGGCAATATCCCAGTAGGTGATGCCTCCGCCAATGAATTCGACCATCAGGAAGGCCGCAGCCCCCATGATTGGCGGCATCAGCTGTCCGCCTGTAGAAGCTGCTGCCTCAACCGCTCCGGCAAATTCCTTCTTGTATCCAAGCTTTTTCATCATCGGGATTGTAAAAGAACCTGAAGTTACCACATTGGCAACTGAGCTCCCGCTGATCGTACCCTGAAGTGCACTGGAGAAGATCGCTACCTTCGCAGGCCCGCCTGTCCTTTTTCCGGCAATGCTGACAGCCAGATCATTGAAATATTGCCCCACACCCGTTTTTACCAGGAACGACCCGAACAGCAGGAACAGGAAAATGAAGGTGGCAGAAACTCCGAGGGGCGTACCCAATATCCCTTCGGTTGTAAAGAACATCGTCTGCACCAGCCTTTGGAGATCCAAGCCTCTGTGCGCAAGGAATCCGGGCATATAAGGACCGTATAAGGCATACGCAAGAAAAAGGGCAGCAATGATGGTTATAGGAAGCCCGACTGCCCTCCTGGTTGCCTCAAGGACAAGGATGATTGCTGTAAGTCCAATATAAAAATCAAGATCAGTCAAACGGCCGACCCTCATAACGATTTCATCAATCATAAGCGGCCAGTATGCCCCTACTGCAACCGCAGCAATGGCAAGGATTAAATCATACCAAGCTACCTTATGCTTTTTTCCCCTGTCCTTTTTCCTCGCCGGGAAAAGAAGAAAAATAAGCGCAAGTGCAAATCCCAAGTGGATGGAACGCTGTAGCTGCGCCGTCAATACACCGAATATTCCAGTGTAAAGCTGAAATAGGGAGAAGGACAGCAAGCCTAAAAAGACAATCCATCCCAGCACTCCCTTCAGCTTTCGCGTCCCCGCTTCGGGATCATATTTTTCGAGCAGCTCCTGCTGCTGTTCCTGAGTCAGTGTTTCTCCTTTATTGCTCAAGGATATTCACTCCTTCCAACTGCTGGTAAATGTTTATTTTATCAATTGTAAATCTTACCCATGTTCCCGGCTCGATAAAACCTGCCATAGGATACTCGGTTCCGTTATATACAATTCTATGATTTGCCCTCACCTTGCCTGTCCGCATATCAAAATGAGGGAATATCCTATTCATATTCCGGATATAGTATTTCCCGTCCTTTTGTTCAAATACCTCACCTGCGGAAGCGTTGTCAGGCATGCCGATCGCAAAATCTTCATACATAAGCTCGTATTGCCGGATCTTCAAATCCTTTGTTGGTTTATAGCTCTCTACCACATCTGAAAGATGGATTGAATGGGTATATTTTATTTTAAAAATTTCTTCCTCGGTGAAAGGGATATAGGCAAGCACTTTGCCTGTATTTTGGTATTGAATTACAAGTGCTTTTTTGTAAGGGATAAAGATAATAATTGCAATGGCAGCAATTAAGAGGGGAAGCAGCAATAATGCTCTCTTCAATCTAGTTCGTTTTTTCATCAGGACCCCCTGTTAGAAAATGGGATGAAGGCCAACACCTTCACCTGGCCCATCTCTCATTGGGCTAAGGCTGACTTAAACTTCAGGTCCTCTTAAAGAGAATTGACCGGCGCGGTAACCTGTTCAGGTTTGCGGCGCCGGCCAGGGTGAAGCCATTTAGAAAAATCAGCAGACTATTCGGCTTTTACGCCTTTTTCGTCAAAATACTTCTGAGCTCCCGGGTGCACATCGATGCCTACCCCATTAAGAGCACTTTCAGCTGTAATCAATTTGCCTTTTGCGTGTGTGATCTTGTCTGTGTTTTCAAAGATAGCCTTAGTAATGTCGTAAACCGTATCTTCAGACAGGTCATTTGCCACGACAAGCATCGCCTGTACAGCAACAGTTGCTACTGCATCAGAGAGTCCGTAAGTTCCAGATGGGACTTCATCCTGGATATAATAAGGGTACTTCTCAATCAGAGCATCAATTTTGTCTTGTTCGATAGGAACAATGACAACTTCTTCAGTTGCTGAAAGACCTTCAACAGCACCAGTAGGAGTTCCGGCAGTTACGAAAGCCGCATCGATAGTTCCATCCTGGATACCTGCAGTAGACTCGTCAAAAGAAAGATCCTGCTTGTCGATGTCATCAAATGTCATCCCATGCACTTCAAGGATCTGTTCTGCATTCGGGTTCGTGCCTGAACCTGGAGCACCGACAGAAACCTTCTTGCCTTTCAAATCCTCAACAGATTTGATGCCGGATTTAGCTGTAGTGACGATTTGAATCGTTTCAGGATAAAGCGTTCCGATAGCGCTGACATTGTCAACAGCAGAACCTTCAAACATCAGCTTTCCATCTTTTGCATATGAGGCAATATCAGTTTGTGAAAAAGCAATTTCAGCATTTCCATCCTTAAGCGTATTCATGTTCTCGGCAGAAGCGCCTGATGTTTCAGCATTGGCCTGGATGCCGGTTTCATCGGAAATGATATCCGCAAATGCGCCTCCAAGCGGGAAGTATGTACCGCCGGTTCCACCGGTAACGATGCTGAGGAATTTAGGCTTTTCTGATCCGCCTTCCCCTCCATTGTCTGAACCGCCTTCATCTGAATTGCCGCCGCAGGCAGCAAGAATCATAGAAAGCGCCAGCAGCAATGCTGCTGAAAGTAGAAAACTTTTTCTTTTCATAGAATTTCCCCCTCTGTTTTTATTTAGAATTTCTCAAGTTTATTTTAACATAAACTTTTGCACAATTGTCAATTACCATCCCCTGGTCGGTCCTAAAACCAATAGCGGGGCGGTTATGCCGGCAAGGAAAACTGTCTTTGCCTTCAATGTTGAAGAGTTATTAATATTCACGGATTAAAATTGGATTTATTATCCAATAATAACATATTACTGCAATAGGCTGAACCAATAAGGTGCACAGATTGGGCAATTCTTAAATTCTTATGTTAGAATTCCTTTTAAAAGGCTTACAAAGCTGTTAATGGAGGTCTGGAATGGAAATTCAAAAAGGAACGATAAAAGAAATCTCTTTTCAGAGCAGGGAGCTGGGAGAAGAGCTGGATATACTTATCTATCTTCCTCCCTCTTATTCTCCTCTTTATAAATATTCCCTTCTCATTGCCCAGGATGGAAAGGATTATTTCCAAATGGGACGGGCAGGACGGGCAGCGGACGAGCTCCTTCACAAAAGAGAAATAGAAAACGTTATCATTGTGGGCATCCCTTATAAAAATGTGCATGACCGCAGAAGCAAATATCATCCGGAGGGAGATAAACACAGGGCGTACATACGATTCCTGGCACATGAGCTCGTGCCTTACCTTGATGCAGAATTCCCTACTTATCAAATGGGGCAGGGCCGCATTTTGGCCGGAGACTCACTTGGCGCTTCAGTCTCGCTCCTGGCTTCGCTGGAATATCCGCATACATTCGGGAAAACAATCCTTCAATCTCCTTATGTGGACGAAAGCATCCTTAAAGCTGCCCGGAGCTTTCCAACCCCCGGCCTGCTGAATATCTATCATGTAATCGGCACGCAAGAGACAGAAGTAAAAACGACTAAAGGAGAAATAGAAGACTTCCTTACACCAAATAGAAGTCTCTCATCCATATTATCTGAGAGAGGTTTTCAATACTTCTACGACGAATTCGAAGGCAATCATACCTGGAAATACTGGCAGCCGGACTTTAAAAGAGCTTTGAAGCACATGCTTTAAGAAAAGCGGAGGCGACTGTTCTATCGAGGAACGTGGACTAAGTACGCCGCGTCCTGCGGCAACGCCCTCAAGCACAAGACGCATTAGCAAAAAAGGCGTCCTCAGCCTTCAATCCTAAGACATTTTATTGATTTTCAAAAACAATCGGCCTTAAAAAAGCACCTGTTATATCATTGAAGTCGGAAAATTTGTTATAATAGATAAACAAATCTTATATATGTGCTTATCATTTTTATCAATGGAGGTATTCAGGATGAAATATGGAATAGTTATATTTCCTGCAAAGAAACTTCAAGATCTGGCCAATTCCTATCGGAAGCGCTATGATCCGCATTATGCTCTTATTCCCCCGCACTTGACACTGAAAGGTGCTTTTGAGGCAACTGATGAGCAGGCTGAATCGCTTTCCGAAAAGCTTCATAAAGCAGCTGAGAATGCTAGGCCTTTTAATATGAAGGTCAATAAGTTCAGCTCTTTTCAACCGGTCAACAACGTGATTTACCTTAAGGTTGAACCAGATGATTACCTGGATGCACTCCACACGGAAATCAATCAAATATTTCCCGGGGGCGAAAATCAGGAATATGCATTTGTTCCCCATATTACAGTCGGGCAAAAGCTCTCGGATGACGAGCATTCCGATGTCTTCGGCTCACTCCGCATGGAGCGTGTCAACTATGAGGAAACAATCGACCGCTTCCATCTGCTCTATCAGCTGGAAAACGGTTCTTGGACAGTATATGAAACATTTCGTTTTGGAAAGGAATTTTAAATCGTGATCGTAAAAAAAGCAGTTGAACAGCAAGAGATTGAAGATGTATATAATATCAGGCGAATCGTCTTTATAGACGAACAGCAGGTCCCAGAAGAAGAAGAGTATGATGAGTTCGAAAAGGAAGCCGTCCATATCATTCTCTACGATGACAGCCACCTCCCGGCAGCAGCCGGAAGGTACAGAGTCGTAGATGGGGTCGGGAAGGCTGAAAGGATTTGCGTCCTCAAAGATTCCCGCAAAATTGGGGCTGGCAAGGCTGTCATGGATAAAATCGAAGAGCTTGCCAGAGAGCAGGAACTTCCTGCTGTTAAGCTGAATGCCCAGACACAGGCCATCCCTTTTTACAGCAAACTGGGCTATGAAGTGGTCTCTGAGGAATTTACGGATGCTGGCATCCCTCACCGCACAATGAAAAAGTACTTATAAAAACCCGGGCGCCCTTATTTCAGGGCGCCTTTCCTATTGAAAAATACTCTTCCCAGTCAATAATTTCCTCCATGTCCGTACATACTATGAAAATAATAAGGACGAAAAGGAGTTATAGCCATGGAATATCTGCATATTTTCGCAGAGCTGGTTGTGGGTTTTGCCGCCCTTTTTTTAATCACTAAGTTCCTGGGCAAAACACAGATCACCCAAATCACAACCTTTGACTTTGTTTCAGCCCTTGTTTTGGGAGAACTGGTGGGAAATGCATTATTTGATAAGGAGATCGGCCTGGGGCAAATCCTGTTTGCCGTCTTCTTATGGGGAGTATTGATTTATTTCACTGAGTATTTGACACAGAGATATAAAAGAATGCGCCGTTTTTTAGAGGGAGAACCATCGATCGTCATTAAAAAGGGGAAGATTGTATACGACTCTTTAAAGAAGAATCACCTTGACATCAATCAGCTGCAGCATCTATTGAGGTCCAAGGATATTTTTTCAATACGCGAATGCGAGTATGCGATACTTGAAACAGATGGGACAGTAAGCGTGCTTAAGAAACCGGAATACAGCTCCCCTGCAGCCAAGGATTTCAAAATCCAGCTGCAGCCGGAAGAGCTTCCAGTCACCCTGGTGCTTGACGGTGAAATTGTCACCGATAATCTGCATATGATCCATTGGGATGAAAGCAGGCTTCAAACCGAACTGAAGGGATGGGGAGCTAAAACGGTCAAAGATGTGCTTTACGCTGAATGGAAAAAGGGAGAGCCCCTGCATGTGCAGACCTTCTAGGCTCTCCCTTTCTTTACGTCCCTTAAATTGATTCGCTGAATAGTGTCCCTTTACCTGTCATGTCCCCGTACACTCTTTCAACAGTCCGTTCATTTACCTTCCTCGCCGGCTTTTCCTCCGAGTATCGGGTCTCAGCAGGACGCGAAAATTGAAACAGCTGCTCCGGCTGGAACCATTGTGTGTCATTTTCCACTCTGTTCACCCTTGAAACTGGATAAAGCCGGAACGGGTCCTGCTTTTTATCCAAGTCCCTCACAGCATACTGATTGTATTGATAATGATTGAAAGGCACGATATACCCCATTGTCCATTCCTCCATTTCAAGGTCTTTTCCAGACTTTGCCGAAAATGTATATTTTCCTTCCTATACCCCTTGGCCCGCGTGATAAACTGAGGAAACTCCTTTTTTTAAATCACTTGTTTTGTTATGATAGACTTCGCCGGCTTCGGCATGTTTACGGGTATAAAATATTTATTTTTTCCAGGTGGAAACCCAGGTTTATGGGTATTCAATACATAATAGATGAACTAGAAAAACGGGGATGACTTTTCATGAAAACTGCTGTTTACCGGCAACAGACTATTAATATAGATAACTACAGCCGCGAAGAATTCCAAAAAATCTATGATGAAGGAAAGAAGGGCAATCTTTTCTGTCCTGCCTGCGGAGAGCGGGTGAGGATGTACTTGGGGATACAGGCTTCCCCCCACTTCTACCATCTTCACTCCAATGCTGAATGCCAGGATGCAGAGGAGACATTGAACGAGGTGAAAAAAGAGCCGGTTGAAGCGGAAATCTCCGCCGGCGGGTTCAGGCTGCCTAAATCGAGGACGATCACTGCTGAGACAATGCCTCCTCCTGTGTTCCAGGAAGCTTCATTTGTAAAAACAGGTGCCCCTTTCCAGTCTATGCCTCTTAAAAACAAAGCTGCCAGCGGATACCTGAAGGATCTCGCAGACAATGGATTCCAACTGGATGCTGCACAATCTGCTGCTGTATCTCATATCGACGGACCCCTGCTTGTTCTGGCCGGGGCAGGCAGCGGAAAGACGAGGGTTTTAACCACCCGTACTGCTTATATGCTCCAAGAGCTGAGAATAGACCCAAAATCCATCATGCTGGTTACTTTCACAGCTAAAGCTGCTGCTGAAATGAAAAGAAGGCTGATTGACTATCCAGGCATAAAGTCTGCCCAGGCACAGCAGCTCCTTGCCGGCACCTTCCACAGTATTTTTTACCGCATCCTCTCCTTTCATGACAGAGAAGGATGGAACTCTCAAAAGCTGCTAAAAAAAGAATGGCAGCGGGAGCAGATTTTAAAAGGGGCTGCAAAAGAGCTGAAAATCGATGAAAAGGACTTTGCTTTCGATCTGGCTCTGCAGAAAATCGGTTTCTGGAAGAACTCTCTTATTCTTCCACAGGACACAAAACCTGCAACTGATTGGGACAAAACGGTTACAGAATTATACAGGCTCTATGAAGAATATAAAGAGATTCACAGGCTCTTCGATTTTGATGATATGCTTCTTGGCTGTTACCGTCTTTTCCAGGAGCATCCCCATATTCTGGAGTCTTATCAAAACCGCTTTCACTATTTCCTTATTGATGAATTCCAGGATATCAATAAAGTCCAGTATGAGCTGATTAAGATGCTTTCCGCAAAAAGTAATAATTTTTGTGCAGTCGGAGATGATGATCAGTCTATTTATGCGTTCCGGGGAAGCGACCCTCGGTATCTGCTCGAATTTGATAAAGATTTCCCGGCTGCCAGCATCGTTGTGCTTGATCAGAACTACCGTTCCGCACATGAAATCGTGTCTGCGGCCAACAGCATCATTGTCAAAAACAAGCAGCGGCGCGACAAAAAGATGAAAGCCCAGTATTCAAAAGCAAGGAAGCCTCTACTCTTTTTCCCGCTTGATGAGGAAGAAGAAGCGACGATGATCGTGACCGATATCCAGGAGAAGATTTCCCAGGGCGGAAGTCCAGGGGAATTTGCGGTATTATTCAGGACCCACGCAGGGATGAGGGCCATTTTTGAAAGGCTGGCCAATTCCAGCCTGCCATTCAGGATTGACCAGGATGCTGAATCATTTTACGATCGTTATTTAGTGAGGACCCTCCTGGCTTTCTTAAAATTGGCTCTTGATGAGGATAGCCAGGAATCCATCAAAAATATCCTCCCTGCACTCTTCCTGAAGCAATCTGTACTGCAGGACTTGAAAGCAGAAAGCATACTGACCGACAGGACTCTTCTCGAGTGCCTTGCTGATGTGAAAACAGGATTTGCTTTTCAGGAGAAAAAGCTGGCAAGGGCTGTCCCATCGATTCGTTCCATCAAGTCGAAGAGTCCTGCAGCTGCCATTGATATGATAGAAAAAGAACTCGGATTCAATGACTTTCTTAAAAAACGCGGGCTGGAAGGCTCCAGTATGGAAAAAGGCTCAGATGATATTCGCGATTTAAAGGTTGCTGCCCACAATTTTGAGAGCATAGCAGAATTTCTTGAGCATGCCGAGCATATGCGCGCCATGAATAAAGAAATGAAAAAGCCCGGCAATATAAGGGACAATAGCATAACACTCAGTACGATTCACCGCTCAAAAGGCCTTGAATATAAGACTGTTTATATTATCGGGGCTGTTGACGGGAGCATCCCCCATGACTTCGCCCTTGAAGCTTACAGGAATGGGGACCCTGACCCGATGGAAGAGGAAAGAAGGCTATTATATGTAGCGGTTACACGGGCACAGGAGGAGCTGTTCATATCTGTCCCGCAGAAAAGGCGGGGCAAAAAGGCGAGGCCTTCCAGGTTTCTTGAGCCGGTAAGGAGCTAAAATGGCATAAGAAGGCAAAGAAGGACTTGGCACGCTCCAAGTCCTTTTCTGCAGATTATTTTTTATTGATCATCTGGCTGATTGTATTGAAATCCAGCTGTTTGCCGTCCGCGACGATGGATTGTACAATTTTATCTTCTGTTGCTTTTGGGACCGGCTTGTTGGCAATTTGGGATACCCTGCGGATTACGCTGCGGACAGTTTTTTCATCCTTGAAATTTGCATTCTGCAAAGAATTCGCCAGCTCCAGAATATCTTTCATATTAACGCCTGTTTTCTTCTCGATATTTTTAAAGAATCCATTATCCATGCTGAATTCAAGCCTCCTTCTTAAACTACTTTATATAGTATGAAGGAGGGCTGAAAAGGTGAAATGAATAAGAAGAAAAGCCTAAAAATTTGCCTTCAGCCGGTTTTAAGGCGTTAAAATCAGTTTGCCGCTCGTTTTCCTCCCCTGCATCTGTTCATGAACAAATGGAGCTTCCTCCAGGGGATAAATTCCGCCGACCGTCAGCTTCAATTTACCTTCTGCCAGGTAGCCGAGCAGTTCCTTCATGCTTGTATGAAGAAGCTCCGGCATTTTCATGATTTGCGGGAGGAAGAATCCAATCACAGACTGGTTCCGTGCCATCAGTGAGGATGGGTACATTCTGTATTGCTCTCCGCTTGCCACGCCATAGACGACAACCCTTCCAAACGGTGCGAGACACTTCATGGTTTTAGCGAAAACCTCTCCCCCGGCCATTTCAAGTGCCAGATCGGCCCCCTTGCCCTCTGTTGCTTCCCTTACTTTCTCCTCCCATCCGCTTTCTGTATAGTCCACCAGAACGTCAGCCCCCATATCCCCGGCCAGTCTGAGTTTTTGCTCTGAGCTGGCTGTCGCGATAATCTTTCCAGCGCCAAATATCCTGGCAAGCTGGACTGCCAGTGTTCCCACACCTCCAGCAGCTGCATGGACAAGAACATTTTCTCCTTTTTGAAGCCTCCCCATTGTCTTTAAAATGTGATAAGCGCTCAGTCCCTGGAGGGGCAGTGCCGCTGCCTCATGGAAGTCAAGTCCTTCCGGAATGGGAATGAGCCCCCTGCTGTCGGCAATGGCAAATTCCGAATATCCGCCGGATTCTATCAGTGCCACTACCCTGGTGCCCGGCACTATATCCGCCTTTTCTCCAACTGCCTTAACCACTCCAGCCACTTCCGCACCAGGAATGAAGGGGAGGGGGGTTTTTACTACATACTGGCCCTCTCTCCTTGCTGTATCGGCATAGTTAACGCCAATCGAGCGGATTTGAATCAGCACCTCATGTCCTCTTGGCTCTGGAACGTCCATTTCAACAAGCTTCAGGACATCAGGTCCTCCATATTCCTTTAACTGAATTGCCTTCATATAAGTTCCCCTCACTTTCCCTGGAATTGCGGCTTCCGTTTTTCTTTGAATGCTGCAATTCCCTCTAAATGATCTTCTGTTCCGGCCATCATCGTCTGGATAAGGCGTTCTTGGTCCAATACCCCCTCAAGTGTAGAGGCATGGGCGCCATCAATCAGCTTCTTCATCATCCCATATGCTTTGACGGGTCCTGATGCCAGCTTTTCTGCCACAGCCAACGCTTCTTCTCTCAGCTCCGTGCCAGGTACAATTCTGCTGACAATCCCCATCTGCAGCAGCCTGTCCGCAGGTATCGCTTCAGCCGTAAAGAAAAACTCCTTTGCAAGATGAGGCCCGATCAGCCGCGGCAGGAAAAATGATCCCCCTCCATCTGAAATAAGCCCCACTTGTGAAAAACTCATCGTAAAGCGGCTGTCATCTGCAGCAATGATCAAATCACATGCGAGTGCGAGATTGAAGCCAGCTCCTGCTGCGAATCCATGAACAGCAGCAATGACAGGCTTGCTGGCGGCTTTTATGCTTAAAATGCACTCATTGAGTTTCCCGATATGTTCATAGATTTCTGCCGGACCTGCCTGCCCCATTGTTTTTACGTCTCCGCCTGCAGAGAAAGATCTGCCTGCGCCGGATAAGACAATTGCTTTAATATCCTCATCCTGATCAGCCTGGCGGAATGCTTTAGTCAGGCCGGTAATCATTTCACTGCTGAAAGCATTCAGGCTGTCCGGTCTGTTCAGCGTTAAAAGCAGAACACTGGCTTTTTTTTCAGAAAGCAGGTGCTGATTATCCATATTCTCTCCCCCAATCGGTTATATAAGGTTTGGACATGAGAAAACCTCAATCGGCATGCACAGCCGGTCCCCATTGCAAAGCTCCTCAAGTTTTCTGCTGCTTCTAGCATACATAGCGGGTTGCTTGATAAATTCTTTCAGCAATTCTCCGGTTCCGGCTGAAGCCTCCCCCATTCAGCTCTATTCTTCTGAATCCTTTTTCAACAGCGGAGGCCAGTTTTTTTACATCTTCCCGTAATGCCAGTTCCGAAGAAAGGGTCCTGAAGGCTTTCTCACATTCCCACAATGCCTCTTCCAGATAAGATCTGGCCAGGTCAATTTTTTGTAAGGATGCTTCTTCCCCGGCTTTATTGATGCTTTTATATGTCCTGTAGACTGCCGACTCGGCCGCATATAAGGATATCGCCATATCAGAAAGCTTCATCAGCGTTTCCTGTTCCTCCGAAATCTGCTGGCCGTGAACCTGCAGGGCCAGGCCTGCTGCAAGCAGAAACGCATGTCTCATCAGGGAGACTGCCTCCCGCTCCATAGCCAGGACTCCATTAAGAGATGCAGGCTGCAGGATGGCGGATGCCGCTTCTTCGGTCAGCTCCCTGAAATCCACTTCTCCCTTTGCAGCTTTCTTAAACAAGCCTGCCGGAATGAGCAGCCGGTTGATTTCATTTGTGCCTTCAAAGATCCGGTTAATTCTGGAGTCCCTGTATATTTGTTCGATGCCATATTCTTTTATGAATCCGGCGCCCCCATAAAGCTGCAATGTTTCGTCTGCTGCATAATCAAGGGTTTCCGATCCAAATACCTTACAGACAGCACATTCTGAGGCATACTCGCTCATCCTCTTCCCTGCAAGGCGGGAATCAGGGCTGTCCCATACATCGCCCAGCGCCTCTTCAAGCAGTCCTGCTGTTCTGTATTGCATAGATTCAGAAGCATAGATCCTCGCTGCCATTTTTCCCACTTTTTCTTTTGTCGCATGGAAGTCAGCGATCTTTCGTCCAAACTGCCTCCGCTCCTGTGTATATTGTGCTGCTTTCTTCAGACTGTATTTGGCAGCTCCCATGCAGGCCGACCCTAGATTGAAGCGGCCCAAATTGAGGACGTTCAGGGCGATTACATGGCCTTTCCCCTGCTCCCCGAGCATATTTTCAGCAGGCACCTCGCAATCTTCCAAGATGACAGACCTGGTTGATGAACCTTTGATGCCCATTTTGTTTTCTTCAGGCCCCAGAACCAGGCCCGGAAAATCCTTTTCTAAGATAAAGGCAGTAAAATCCTTTCCATCAACCTTTGCATAAACGATGAAGGTATCTGAAAAAGCCGCATTAGTGATATAAAGCTTCGTCCCGTTCAGAATATAATGCGTCCCCGCTTCATTGAGGCGCGCCACAGTCTGGGAGGAAAGGGCGTCAGATCCTGCATTCGGCTCTGTCAGGCAATAGGCGCCGATATATTCTCCGGACGCCATCTTAGGCAGATATTTATTTTTTTGCTCTTCGGTTCCAAAATAGGTGATCGGCAGGGTGGCAATGCAAGTATGGTTGGAATGGGCCACACCATAGCCGCTTGAGGCTCCGATATTTTCACCTACAATACCTTTAGTGATCTTATCCAATCCAAGCCCGCCGTACTGTTCAGGAATGCTGTGTGCCAGCAGTCCGAGATCCCCGGCTTTCTTCAGCAGCTCCTTCACCAGCCCGAAATCCTGGCTCTCGATTTCTTCCTTTAAAGGGGCCACTTCCTGCTCAATGAACTGCCTTGCTGAAGTGCCGATCATTTTGTGTTCTTCAGTAAAATCTTCTGGTGTAAACAATTGGCCTTCATCTATCTCCGATAACAGAAACCCGGAGCCCATGTTTTTTGTTTTTGCCATGCTGTTCACTCCTCCTTTTTTTTAAAAAATGCCTTCCTATTTACACCTTTGCTGCCGAGATGAGTCCATTCTTATAAACTGGGACAATATGAATACTGTCTAAGCCGGCCGCAAAGGTAAGTTCATCACTGTGGCCATGGCGGGCCAGAAGGCCGCCGACATATGAATTTCCCAAGACTTCCTCGGCATTGTCCCGCTTTGTCTGAAAGAAGAGCAATGCCGCCAGAGCTGCATCCGTCAGCTCATAAGACTTCCTGCCTGTTTTTTGGAGGCAGTCAATCAAATGTCCTGCTCCATAGAAATCCTCAAGGCTGAATTCCCCTGAATTTCCTGCACAGATGATGACAATGGTGGGATCCCCATCTTCTTCACTGATCGCTTCCGCCACTGCAAAGTTATTTAATAGAGACGAAGCATATACCTTTTTTGCTGCATCTGCCTTTGCAAGGGCAACTGTCCCGTTGGTAGTTGCAAGGATCAGCGTCTTTCCGCTCACCTGCCGCCTAAGAACCTTCGGACTTGGATAAACAAAGCCTGCGACAGGTTGTGCGTCAGATTCCCCGGCAAGAAGCATCCCGCCGGAATCATCCTCGTCAAATCGGACTTTCGCTATTTCACAGCTTTCTGCCGGGATGACATGGGCCGCTCCGTCCTTTAATGCCGAAGTGATGCTTGTGGTTGCAAGCAGGATATCCAGCACAACAGCTATTTTGCTGCCTTCCCGCAGTTTCTGTTCATTGATTTCTTCTTTTTTCAGCAGCAGATGAATCTTGCCCATAGATGCCTCCCGGTAAAATACTGACTTGCATTTCTGTTATGCCTTTTCATAGGCAATACTTGAGCTGTGCTGGATAAGGCTTCTGACAAACCTGTCAAACTGGGAAAATCGCTTATCGGCTGTCTGCCCTTTTTTATAGCGGTAATAGATTTGCTGGCAGATGACAGCAAGCTTAAAGTAAGCGAAGGTCAGGTAGAAGTTCATGCCGCTTATATCCCTTCCGCTTCGCTTTGCATACGCTTCCATAAATTCCTTCCTGGAATAAAAGCCCTTCAAGGCAGTTACTGGCGGCTTGCCCAGACCATATTTCAGCAGATCTGGGTCGTCCTCCTGAATCCAATAGCTCATGGCAGCCCCCAGGTCCGCAAGCGGGTCCCCAACCGTAGACATTTCCCAGTCGAACAGTCCTGTCATAGCTTCCAGTTTATGATCAAACATGCTGTTGTTCAGCTTATAGTCATAATGGATGATGCTATGGCCGCTCTCGGAAGGGATGTTTGCCGACAGCCATTTGATGAGCGCCGCTGCCTCTTTGATTTCCTCGGTCTTCGCTTTCTCGAAACGGCTGATCCATCCCTGGACCTGTCTCTCCATGAACCCTTCAGGACGGCTGATTTTTTCAAGGCCTGTATCCCGGTAAGGAAGAGAATGCAGCTCGGACAGCTTTTCGACCATGGTTTGTGACAGATGCTGGCAAAGCTCCACGGAAGGGGTGATATGCCCGGGAAACTCTGTATCCAATACAATCCCATTCTTTCTTTCCATCAGGAAGAATGGACTTCCGATGATGCTGTCGTCCCCCGTATAGATGAGTGGCTTGGGTGCTGGAGAGAACATGCTGTTCAGTTCCTTCAGTATGATGAATTCACGTTCCATATCATGGGCTTTGGCAGCCACAGGGCCAAGGGGCGGACGTCTCAGGACTGCTTCCCAATCCCCCGACCTCAGCTGGTAGGTTAAATTGGAATGACCGGCTGAAAATTGAAGGACTTCAAGAGGCCCGCCCGGGAATAAGTCCACATTGCTCTCCAGGAATCTGACAAGGCTGTCCAAATCCAGCTCTTCTCCTTTTCTTACCATTATTGTGTCTTTGCCGGCAGGCATGTACAGCGCCTCCTTTTTTAAATTTTCAAATTATTATTCTCGTGTAAATATCCTTTGAGCCCTTCCCTCAGGTCCTCCGGCAAGGAGCTGCTCTGCTGTGCTTCAAAGTCAAAATATACGATGACAGCATTTCCTTTGGCTATAGGCTCTTTTGTTTTCGCACAAAGGATTTCATGCTCCAGCTGAAAGCTCTTATTTCCTATTTTAGAAACATAAGTTGTGATGGCCAGTTTTTGATTGAAATAGCCCTGATTCAGAAAATCGCATTTAGTGGAAGCAAGGATGAAGCTCCACTTCCTGGTATCCATGCTGTAGCCAAGCGATTCGAAGAACTCTATCCTGGCTTCCTCCAAGTAAACGAAGTAACTTGTGTTATTCACATGGCCAAGGGCATCAGTTTCACAAAAACGGACTTTGACCTGCGTTTCCTGCATGGGGCATCCTCCCTTAGCGGTGCTTGAACTCCGCTTTTCTTTTTTCGATGAAAGCCTTGACTCCTTCTTTTATATCCTCCGTGCGGAACACCTCTTCAAACAGGCGGGCTTCAAGCTTTACGCCTTCTTCTAAAGTCCTGTCGAGACCTCCATCCACTGCCTGCTTGATTCTGGAAAGCGCCTGCAGTGAATGGCCGGCTATCTTGGCTGCAAGCTCTCTTGCACTTTGCATGCCCTCCCCCGAAGCTGCGACCTTATTGACAAGGCCGATCCTTGCAGCCTCTTCCGCTGAAACAGGCTCACCAGTATACATCAGTTCTTTGGCCTTTGCTTCACCAATCAGCCGGGGCAGCCTCTGGGTTCCTCCGCCGCCGGGAAAAAGGCCCAGCTTTATTTCCGGAAGGCCGATTTGAGCATGCTCCTCCGCGATCCTGATATCACATGCAAGGGCTAGCTCGCATCCTCCGCCGAACGTAAGGCCATTCAGGACAGCGATGACAGGCTTCGGGAATTGATCTATGCTGTTCAGCACTTCATGCGTAGACATTACCTCATCAATCATGCGGGGATTGCTCATCATCTCCGGAAATTCTTTAATGTCAGCACCTGCAACAAATGCTTTGTCTCCAGATCCAGTGAGAAGGACAGCCACCACCCCGTCATTGGTTCTAAGAGATTCAAAGGCTTCGCCCAGCTCCTGAAATACCTTTTTGCTCAGCACATTAAGCGGCGGATTCATGATTGTCAGTACAGCAGTTTTGTTTTCAAGATGAATATGCACATAATTTCCCATCAGCGCACCGCTCCCTCTTTCCCATACTCATACCAGCCTTTTCCTGTCTTTCTGCCCAGGTGGCCTTCCTTTACTTTTTCTTCAATACAGGCAGCAGGCTTATCCAGCGGATCACCCGTTTCTGCATACCGCTGCTCCATCACATAATAGCCGACATCAATTCCTGACAAGTCCATCAGCTCAAAGGGGCCGATCGGATGGTTAAGCGCCTTTCTGCAGATGATGTCAATATCCTTGTAGTCTGCAATGCCCTGTTCATATAATTGGACCGCTTCACGCTGCAGGGCCCCAAGAATACGGTTGGCGACAAACCCGGAAATCTCTTTTTTCAGGAGGACAGCAGTACGGTTGATGGCGTTGCAGACTTCCATCGCTGTCTCAGCCGTTTCTTCAGAAGTCCGGCTGCTCATGACAACCTCTACGCAATCCATTACAAGCGGCGGAAAGAAGAAATGCATATTGACTGTCTTTTCCGGCCTGTCTGCCGCATCGGCCAGCAGGCTGTTGACAATGGTTGAGCTGTTCGTCGCAAATATGGCATGCGGCGGCGCCATTTCCTCAAGCATTGAAAATACTTCTCTCTTGACCTCGAGCTTTTCAACGACCGCCTCAATGATAAAATCGGCAGACTTTACAGCTCCCCCAAAATCAGATGTGCAGCGGAGCCTGCTGAATGCAGCCTCTATCTGTTCTGATGGCAGTTTCCCTTTGGCTGCCCATTTATCCATAATTCCGCGGAGCTTTTCCTGAGCCTGATCCAATGCTTTTTCCTGCATGTCATGCAGGGTGGTTTCAAATCCTCCCAATGCACAGAGCATGGCGATTTGGTGGCCCATCTGTCCTGCACCAACCACGGTAATATTTTTCACTGTCAAAGCCATCAGCATTTCCCCCTTTTAATATCACTATCAGGTATACCATCCAGCTTGCAGGAAAGAGTCAGTTTCCTTTCCTGATTTAATTGGTGATTCCGTTCAAAACCATATCCGTGAATATGCGCGCCACTTCATAATCCGGGACGCTTCCGTTCGGGCTGAACCACTGGTAGCTCCAGTTAGCGGCACCCAGAATGCCGAATGTAATGATTGAGGCATTAAGATCCTCCCTGAACTCCCCGTTCCTGATGCCTTCTGCTATCAGCGCTTCAATATTGGTCCTGAACCGGTCCCTCTTCGGGATAATCTGGCCCAGCCTCTCTTCACTCAGATTCCTGATTTCCCTGAAAAACACTTTGGCGCTTGCCCCCTGATTTTCGATGCTTCCGATCAGCATGGCGACAACATCATACAATTTACCTTTACAATCGGCATTGCTGTTTTTGAGGATTTTTTCCTGCTGTGACAGAAGATCATCTATATAACGGAGGTGTATATCCATCAGCAGTTCTTCCTTGCTTGAAAAATAATAATAGAAGGTTCCTTTGGTCACTCCGATTGAATCGACTATATCCTGGATTGATGTCTCGCTGAACCCTTTTTTGTCAAATAAGCGGATGCTTTGTTCTGTTATTTTTTCCTTCATAATGATGTCCTCTCAATCTTTGAATATCGCCAGGAATTATACCATGAATTGGATGTCTCTTTCTAAGAATGCCCATCGGAAAGCCTTTTTTCAGCATAGGAGTGCCATGTAAACAACCTGTCTTAACGCCGGCCTGTTCCCGCTTCCTCCCGCAATGCTCTGCGGAGTATTTTTCCAACACTTGTTTTCGGGAGTGCATCCCTGAATTCAATGATGCCCGGCACCTTATACGCAGCCATATTGGCGCGGCAAAATTCCATGATTTCCTTTTCGTCCGCCAGTTTGCCCGATTTTAGGACGATGACTGCTTTCACATCTTCTCCCCTGTACGCGTCAGGAACGCCGATCACCACCGCCTCCTGGACGGCAGGGTGCTCATAGAGCACTTCTTCTATATCGCGCGGATAGATGTTATAGCCGCTCGCGATGATCATATCTTTTTTCCTGTCGACGATGTATAGGTATCCTTCTTCATCAACCCTTGCAATGTCCCCTGTATAAAGCCAGCCGTCCCGCAGCGCATGTGCCGTCTCCTCAGGCATATTCCAATAGCCCTTCATCACCTGCGGCCCCTTTATGATCACTTCTCCAAGCTCACCGGCAGGGACTTCCTGGCTTCCTGATGCCAAATCCACTATTTTATAGTCAGTTGAAGGAAAACCGATCCCTACACTCCCCGCTTTGCGGGCTGCAAATACCGGGTTGCAGTGTGTGGTAGGAGAGGCTTCAGAAAGCCCGTAGCCCTCCAGGATGACAGCACCCGTCTTTCTTTCAAACTCCTTCAGCACCTCGACAGGCATCGGGGCGCTGCCGCTGTTGCAGACCTCAATGCTGTCGATGCCGTATTCCTCTGCCCTGGGGTGATTTGTAATAGCTCCGTACATCGTCGGAACACCCGGGAAGACTGTCGGCTGCTCATTTTTTATCGTTTCCAGCACCTCATCGAGTTCGAACCTTGGCAGCATGATGGATTCTGAAGCAGTATAAATCGAAAGATTCATGCAGGAGGTCATGCCAAACACGTGGAACAGCGGGATGACAGTCAGATAGCGTTCTTCACCGATATCAATAGTCTGCTTGAAAAACTCGTAAGACTGCACCACATTGGCGATAATATTTCTGTGGGTCAGCATGGCTCCTTTGGAACGGCCAGTCGTCCCCCCTGTATACTGAAGTACGGCTGTATCATGCTCCGGCTCCATCATAACCGGTGCAAAGTTTCCTTTGCCCCGCTGCAGGAAGCTCTCAAAGGTGCTGTCTTCGCCAAAATCCACGGCGGACGGCTGGAGGCTTACTGCTATGATTTCTTTAAGTGGCGTATTGCTGCGTACACTGCTGACCTTCGGATAAAATGCATCAAGGGCAATCATTCTTTCTGCACCCGAATCATTTAAAATATATTCGATTTCCCTTTCCACACTCATCGGGTTCACTTGGGTGACGATCCCGCCGGCGGCAAGGATGCCGTAATAGGAGATGACATATTGCGGACAGTTCGGGAGCATGACAGCGACCCTTCCTCCTTTCTCAAAACCGCCCGCCTGCAGGGAAGCCGCGAACAGTCTGACATGCTGCCGAAGTTCCCGGTAGGTGATCTTCTTTCCGTAAAAAGATAATGCGATATGCTCCGGATATTGTTCTGCCGTATCATCAAGCATTGTCGGGAGGGTTATGTCAGGAATCTCCACTTCTCTTGAAGCTGAATCGGGATAATGGGCAAGCCAGTTCTTTGTGCTCATCTTTATACCTCCTGTATATAAAGCATAGTTTAATAGCGAAATACCAAAGAGTAATGAAAAGGCTTACAATTCTTTTCACAGTCAGCAGACACGTCTATCTGCTACATGGCGTGAGTGCCTCCATCTACCACCAGGACATTGCCTGTTACAAAGCTTGATGCTTCCGATGCAAGGAAAAGTGCTGCCCCCTTCAGATCCTGGTCAGTACCGAAGCGCTTGAGGGGTGTTGCATCAAGGATAGGATCTTTTCCATGTTCAATAATGGCCTGTGACATTTTTGTAGGAAAAAAACCAGGGGCAATGCTGTTTACATTAATATTGTATTTCCCCCATTTAACTGCCAAATCTTTTGTCATGGTAATGACTGCACCTTTGCTCGTGTTATAGCCCAGCGTATCCATGACACGCGGGTCTGTCCCTCCCAGGCCTGCAACTGAAGCAATATTGATGATTTTGCCGCTCTTCTGCTCTATCATCACCCTCCCTGCCGCCTGGCTCATCAGGAAGGTCCCGGTTACATTGACATCGATCACTTTCTTCCATGCTTCCAGAGGCATTTCTGCAGCAGGCGCCCCCCAGGTTGCACCAGAATTATTGACAAGGATATCAATCGTGCCAAACTCCTCCACTGTTCTGTCCACTATCTGCTGAACCTCGTCCGGATTGGAGATATCACACTGCAGCGCCAGGGTTCTAACACCAAGGCTTTCGAGATGGGCAGCGGTTTCCCTGCAGGCCTCAAGCTTACGCGAACAGATGACGATATTGGCGCCTGCTTCTGCCAGCCCTTCAGCAATCTGGGCCCCAAGGCCTCTTCCCCCGCCTGTGACAATCGCCGTTTTCCCTTTAAGATCAAAAAGTCCCATCACATTCATATAAAAACCTCCATTTAGTTATTGATGCTTCCGCAATTCCAATTTTGCGATCTGTGCCCTGTGCACTTCATCAGGACCGTCAGCCAGCCTCAGTGTCCTGGCATTTGCCCACTGTGCAGCCAGCGGGTAATCATCGGAAACGCCCGCTCCTCCCATAGCCTGGATGCTTCTGTCCAAAACCCGGAGTGCCATAGAGGGAGCAGTGACTTTTATCATGGCAATTTCTGCTTTTGCTTCTTTGTTACCGACTGTATCCATCATATAAGCAGCTTTAAGCGTCAGCAGCCTGGCCTGCTCAATCTCAATCCGGGAGTCTGCAATCCATTCGCCTATCACTCCCTGGCTTGACAGCGGCTTTCCGAATGCAGTCCTTGTCTGGACCCTCCTGCACATAATTTCAAGTGCTCGCTCAGCCGCCCCGATCAGCCTCATGCAATGATGGATCCTTCCCGGGCCGAGTCTGCCCTGGGCAATCGCAAAACCTTTCCCTTCCCCCCAGATGATATTTTCCTTTGGGACTCTGACGTTTTTGTATGTAATCTCTGCATGCCCGTGCGGTGCATGGTCATAGCCGAATACAGGGAGCATGCGTTCAATCGAGACTCCCGGTGCATCAAGGGGCACAAGTATCATAGACTGCTGCTCATGCCGTGCTGCCCTTTTATCTGTCTTTCCCATCACAATAGCCACACGGCACCTTGGATCTCCTGCACCGGAAGACCACCACTTTCTGCCGTTTATGACATATCCATCTCCATCCCGCTCGATGCTTGCCTCAATATTTGTTGCATCCGATGAAGCAGTCCCGGGTTCGGTCATGGAAAAGCAAGACCTGATCTCGCCTGCCAAAAGAGGATCAAGCCACCGTTTTTTTTGTTCATCGCTCCCATATCGGACCAGCACCTCCATATTCCCTGTATCAGGGGCGCTGCAGTTAAAAACCTCCGGACCAATCAGGGATCTGCCCATGATTTCGCACAGCGGGGCATATTCCAGATTTGACAGGCCAGCTCCATATTCACTGTCAGGCAGGAACAGATTCCACAGACCCTCCGCCTTCGCCTTCTCCTTCAGCTCTTCCATAATTTGCGGAACCCCGCTCCAGCGGGAATCCTGCTCATTAAGCTGCTTTTCATACAAATGTTCAGCAGGATATACATGCCTTTCCATGAATTCTGTAAGCTTATCCTGCAAATCCTTCACTCTGCCTGAATAAGAAAAATCCATTCTTAAAAAGCTCCTTCCTTAACTTACTAACCGGTCGGTATGTAAAATAGTATACTCTTTTCAGAAAATTATTCAACTATTGTTCTAAAAATTCTGTCTTTATAGATACAAAAAAAAGAACTGCCCTTAGGCAGCTCTTCTTCCTCACTTTTAGTTATAGAAGCTAGCTCCAACAACAATCAACAAAATGAACAATACAACGATTAGTACGAAAGTTGATCCTCCGTAATAGCCGCCGCCACCGCCGCCGCCGTAGCCGCATCCGCCATATCCGTAGCCCATCAAAGTCACCTCACTTTGTCTTTACTCACTTATAACATATGAGAATTGACAAAAGTTGTGTGGGCAAGCTCCCAGTATTGCTCTCAATTTTCTTTTTGGACTTTCAAAACTGGCTGAATCTGTTTGCGGAAAGTTTCAATCTCTGCAGAAAACTGTCTGCAGGCTTCAGAGAATTGGGGTGCTTCTGCAGACAACTGCTCAAACTGTTCCTGCCACTTTGCCATGCAAGCCAGTATGTTTGCAGCAGACACTTCCTGTCCGGCATTACCAGTTGCCTTCGGCTCATCCACAGCGGGCCGAAAGCATTCCAAATCTTCATAGACGACAGGCTGTTTGACTTTTTTTAAAAGAACACTGATCTGCCCATTTGTTTCAAGCTGGGCAAACTCGACATCTTCAGGCTCGAAAATACTTTTCAGCCTCAGCTGCTCCAGAAGTTCATCCATCGTATACTTTTCCTTTTTCACCTTTTCCTTCAGCAATCTGCCATTTTCAATGAATACGGTTGCTTTTCCTTCCACAGCAGCCCGGAATTTAGGAAAACGCAGGGATAAAAGGGATACAATCAAGGGGGTTGCGGACCAAATCAGGAGCGCCGGGAGGCTGGATGCCAGGCGGAGCCTTGGATCCATCGAGATGCTCCCAGCAATATCGCCGATTGTTATGCCCACAATATACTCATAAAAAGATAAAGAAGAGAGCTGTTTTTTTCCGAGCACTTTAGTGATAAAAAATAGCGCGATGATGATTAAAACCGATCTTATGATTGCTGCTCCAAAGTCCGGCACCATGCCAGCCTCCTCTTATTAACCCTAATGGTGATCCATAGCACCATGCTATCCAATATCCCCGAATCCCGGCTTATCCTTTAGGCTTAAACAGCAAAGCGCCGATAAACCCAAATACAATAGCAGCAGATATACCAGAGCTTGTCACTTCAAACATTCCCGTCAGGACACCCACAAGGCCGTGCTGCTCTGCTTCCTGAAGGGCGCCGTGGACCAGTGAGTTGCCAAAGCTGGTAATAGGAATGGTTGCGCCTGCACCGGCAAAATCAGCAAAAGGCTCATAAAGCCCAAGCCCGTCCAATACCGCGCCAATAACGACAAACAAACTTAATGTATGGCCCGGAGTCAGCTTGCCTATATCCAGGAAAAGCTGTCCGATCACACAAATGACCCCTCCTACAACAAAAGCCCAAAAAAACATTGCTAGCATCCACAAATCTCCTTTCTGAACTCCGGTTCCTTATTTACTGAGTCATTTCAATCGCTACGGCATGGGCAATGCAGGGAATGCTTTCCTTCTGCTGGAAGGTCAGCGGGGACAAGAGAGCGCCTGTTGCCACCACAAGGATCCTTTTCAATTCCCCCTGCTTCATCCTGTTCAGCAGATGTCCGTAAAGCACGGAAGCTGAACAGCCCGCCCCGCTTCCTCCTGACTGTACTGGCTGATCATCTTTGTAGATTAAAAGGCCGCAGTCCGCAAACCTGTTCTCATCAATGTTAAGCCCGTCATTCTGCAATAGCTCAAGGACTGTCTCCCTCCCAATCTTTCCAAGGTCTCCTGTGACGATCAAGTCGTAATAGGAAGGATCAATTTCCATATCCCTGAAGTGGGCTGAAATCGTGTCAGCAGCTGCAGGTGCCATGGCCCCTCCCATATTAAAAGGATCGGACAGTCCCATATCGATGACCTTTCCAATTGTGGCAGAAACAGCAGCCGGCATATCTTTTTGCCCTGTATTTTCGCCCACAAGAGCAGCGCCACCGCCCGTCACGGTCCATTGGGCAGTAGGAGGCTTCTGCCCCCCATATTCGGTTGGATAGCGGAACTGCTTTTCTACGGCAGAGTTATGGCTTGAAGCGCCGGTAATGATCTTCTTTGCTCCTCCGTAATTGATGATAAAAGCAGATAATGCCAGACCTTCCATTGAAGTCGAGCATGCTCCGAATACTCCAAAATACGGAAGCTGGATCGTTCTTGCTGCAAGGCTGCTGGGCGTAATCTGGTTAATCAGGTCCCCGGCAATAAAAAACTGTACATCATCTTTCTCTACAGAACCCTTTTGCATGGCTGTCTTTGCTGCCTCTTCCATCAGGACTCTGTGCGCCTTTTCGTAGGAGTCTTCCCCCATCCAGAGGTCATCGTGAAGGATATCAAAGTCCCTGGCAAGGTTGCCCTTTGCTTCAAAAGGCCCCCCAGAGACGCCAGTGGAAAGAATGACAGGCCGGTTTTGAAAAATCCAGGATTGTTTACCTTTCAGCATTCACAGCACCCCCCACATGACTAATAGTGTTTTAACCAGAGCTACTACAAAAGCGGAAAAAACCCCAAATAAGATAACTGACCCGGCGAGCTTAAACATATTTCCTCCTACCCCAAGCACAAACCCTTCAGTCCGGTGCTCTATGGCAGCAGAAATAACTGCATTTCCAAAGCCTGTAACCGGTACAGCGGAACCTGCTCCGGCATATTGGCCGATATGGTCGTATACTCCAAAGCCTGTCAGCAGCATGGATATGAAAATCATAGTGGCGACTGTAGGGTTTCCTGCTGTCTGCTCTGTAAAATCAAAGAAATATATATAAAAATAAGTAATGGCCTGGCCAATCACACAGATTACCCCGCCCACCCAAAACGCCTTCAGGCAGTTCTTCAGGACCGGGCGCTTTGTTTCATGCTTTTGTTCAAGCTGTTCATATTTCTTCTGCTCGGGTGTCTTGCTCTTTGCCACTATTTTCGCCCCTTTCTATGTGAGCTCTTTTTTCATATTGATGATTTTTTCAAGCTTATCCTTGGCCTTTTTGCGCGGGAAAGCCGGGTCCTCCATCTGTTCCTTCAATTCCACAGCCTCAAGGAAGATTTTATAGTCGCTGGATACAATGAAGTCTTCTTTAGGAAACTTTTCTTCCAGTCGCTTATTGATCGTCTTTTCAATTTTTTTCATGCGGAAGCGCTTAAGATGCTTCACCTTATAAGCCACAAGAACTTCCTCTTCGCCTACAACCACCGCAACATCATAAACCTCTTCGATTGCTTCGATTTCCTTTTTAACCCTTGGCGCCAAATCCTTCCGCTCCTCTTTCTTTTCATCAAGAAGCAAAGGCTGCGGGTTCGTCGTTTTTATTAGTGCCAGACGGCTTTCCGCGGTCTTTTGCTCGTTGCTGCAGCCGCTCACATACAGAATGGCGGCCAGGATGACCATTGACCTTCTAAACATCTGTTTTCTGTTCATATGCAATCCTTCCTATGTAAAGTGGATTTATTCGCTCTTATATTTTCCTCGCGGCAACAGCAATTTATGAATAAAACCAACTTGTAAAAAATGACAATGAGAAAAACAAATGAGGCTGGACAGTAATCAAAGTTGAAAAAAAATTAAAAAGCCGCTAATGCGGCTTTTGAATAGGCACCTTATTGCCTTCTTATTCAGCTGTTCCCCTTCTTTTTGCCGCAATTGCAGCCCTTCTTCTTTTTTTTCTTTTTGACAGGCCGGGACACTGTCCCCTGAACCGGTTTATCAGCATTTAACATAAGGATGCCTCCATTATTTAAATTTCAGTACACAGTGCCAGTTTATGCATGCAAACCAGCGCCTGTGCCGGCACAGTGCCATAGTTCAAAGATATCAGATAAGCCGCTGAATGACCGATTCAATAACTGCAGCAGCACCGGCGATGGCAAGGATAAAGATGACAGGGGCCGCTGCCATGGGGAAATAAAGATAGGAGAGGTAAAGCAATGCAGAGGCCCATACGCCTGTGCACCAATAACAGCTGATAAGCTCGCCGATAAAGCCTCTGATCAATCCCGGCCTCGTCACATAATACATTTCTCCTTTTTCCACAACCTCTTCCAAAAAAATCTGCCTGAAGAATTCGGTAATCGAATCAAATACAATCAGCCTTGTCAGCCGGAAGGCGGCAAAGGCCAGCACAGTGAATTCCCATAGTGATATGAACATCATGTACCCCTCTTCTGAGTTTTTTCCTACAGCTGATGCAGTACTATACTTTATGCACAGCAGAAAAAAAACTGCCTAATTTTCAGAAACAAGGCGTTTGTCCGTAACCCATAAGCCCTTCCGGCAATATGTTATTAGTGTAGTATCACAAGAAATAAAGGAGGAAAAGATAATGGGTTGTGGAAAAAAAGACGATGTTTATAGCTCAAAAAGCTGTGTCTGCGAAGTGGTTCGTGCGATAAAAGATATTCAAGATAATGCCGAAGATGTATGCGAGTGCCCGACAAATTGTTTCCTGGAGCCGCTTGGGACACTGGTTTCTCCGTCAAAAAGGCAAAATGCCGATACACGCGTTTTTGTCCTGAAAACAGCTGACGGGTCACCATTCCATGCTTTCTTCAGAGGCAGCGATTGCTCTTGCGTATCTATCTTCTTCCGTGTAGAAGATGTTTTTGATAACTGCTGCGCAGTGCTCCGCGTCCTAGAACCGCAAAAAAGAACACATGATGGCTATGATACAGTAGATCTCACAGAAGACTGCTGCATCGACCTCAAAAAGGTCTGCCAGGTAGACCGCTTTGTCAAGACGAATGACTGCATCACAGTCGACCTGAAATGCTTCTGTGCTGTGCAGTGCATCGCCGATGTCAACCTAGACATCTGTGACTAGCACCTTGGCCATTCTGAATGGCCCATCTGAGTTAGAACCTTCTTTGCATAAGTCAGGCAAGTCAAACACTTGGCGTTCGCCGGCTTTGACCGGCGGACCGCTTTGTTTTTGTATTGAAATGCGGAGGCGGCTTGCCCATTAAGGAGCGCAGACTAAGAACGCCACGTCCTGTGGCAACGTCTGCATGACCCACATCCTGTGGGCCTCAAGCATAAGACGCGGTAGAATAAAAGGCGTTCTTTGCCTTTAATTCTACCTTGGCTTATGACTAGAGGCTCCAGCCGCTGCAGCTGGACAAATTGAAATGCGGAAGGCGCTTGCTCAGCCCCGAGAATCATAATCATATGATTCCTATTCATTAAAAAGCCAGCCCGAAGGCTGGCTTTTTTGCGTGCTTATTACTTTGTGAAGCCAATCATCTTGATTTCTTTTATAGACTTTACAGAGATCGTTTCTAAGGATTGATCCATAAGCTTTATTTCTACCCTATCTTCTGAAGGCATGCTCTGCACAATCCCTCTGTATGTCTTTTCTTCCGTTAAAATCAGGCAGGGAACCGGCGGCAGCTGCTTGGGAAAATGGATCAGATAATCGAGCCTTTCTTCGACATTCATTTCTTTGAATGGCTTTACTCTCTGAAAAGAAAAGAACCCCTGCTTCCGTGATTCTTCTTCCTTCTTTTCAAGCTGAGCATCCTGATAATCTCTGATTGCAGACTGGACATCATCATTACTTTCAGGCAAATCAGCTTCATGACTGGCTGGACCGAAAATCGACTCTTCCCTTTGTACGGCCGGCTTGCTTTTTTTGTAATTATCGCTTGCCTGACGAGCAGCAGCCTGTTTTTTAGCATTTTTTGCAGAATAAACCTCCTGCATTTTGATTTCGGGCATTTTAAAGTGTGGCTGATGAATATAAAGCATAGGTTCTTTTGTTTTTTTCTCCACCCTGTGCACCTCCGCATTGTTTCTCCTTCATATATGTATGCAAAATGGGCAAATTCGTTTACATGGTGACCAAGTATCTTAGACTCGCAGATATCGCGGCAGAGAAATAAAATCATCAGTTGAGCAGCTTTACAAAGGATTAACACGGGGGGAATATATGGTTCACAATCATGTGCTATTGTTGGAATATACGGAACCTTAGTGCGGGATTGCAACCTGCGCTTCAGGTTTTACCCCCCATTTACATATAGAAAAGGCAGGCCAAGGAAATGGCCTGCCAATTTTTTTATTAGCCCATGATATGGAAACCGGAGTCAACATGGATGTTTTCCCCAGTGATTCCTCTGGACATATCGCTGAATAAGAACACCGCAGTATCTCCGACTTCTTCTTGTGTGGTGATGCGGCGCAGAGGTGCCTTTTCTTCAATTTCCCTCAAGATTGAATTGAAGTCGCTGACACCTTTTGCAGACAAGGTACGGATCGGGCCAGCAGAAATAGAATTAACCCGTATACCTGATTTGCCAAGATCTGATGCAAGATATCTCACGCTTGCATCGAGCGACGCCTTGGCAACTCCCATAACATTGTAATTCTGCATAACACGCTCTCCGCCCAGATAGGTCAGTGTGACAATGCTTCCTCCATCGGTCATCAATTCTTTTGCTTCCTTTGCCACTGCTGTCAAAGAATAAGAGCTGATATTATGGGCAAGCAGGAATCCGTCCCTGGTCGTGTTCATGAAATCCCCCTGCAGCTCTTCTTTATTGGCAAAGGCGATGCAATGGGCGACGCCATGGATGGTTCCTGCCTGGGCTTTAATTTCTGCGAAGCATTTGGCAACTTCTTCGTCATTTGTCACATCACACGGGATGACAAGGCTATCTGCATTTTCCAGTGAGCCTGCCAGCTCTTTTACGCTCTTTTCAAGGCGTTCTCCTGCATATGTAAAAATCAGGCGCGCTCCTGCTTCATGCAACGAACGGGCAATTCCCCATGCTATGCTGCGTTTATTGGCCACTCCCATTACAACATATGTTTTTCCTGCTAAAGACAGAGTCATAGTCGGTGCCTCCTATATTAATACATGTTATTAGTACCTAGTACTAATATTACTACATAATCAGCTAAAAGGAAAGTGCTGTTAAAGAATATAAGAAAGCCGGCCATCTTAAACGGCCGGCTTTCTATGATGCTGATTAACACCATTCGCAGAACTCAAGCTCACGCTTCAATTCATCCACATACTCTTTAGAACCTGTAACGATCAGCCTGTCATTCATCTGAAGCTCAGTATCCCCATGCGGGACAATTGAATCCATTCCGCGGAAAATGCGGACAAAAATAACATCCCCGGTAAATGGAAATCTCCTTAAGGTCATGCCGTCAAACTGGCTGTTCAGCAGCTTGATCTCATACAGGGATGTTTCCTGATTGGTCAGGATATTCATCACGCTAGGAGATTCGATTAGAGCACGCAAAAGCGCCTTTGTCGATAAAAGCACTGAGAAGACTTCCACTTCCTGCTCACGAAGGGATTCTTCCAGGTCAGGGCTTTCGATGCGGCAGATGACCCGCTCTACTCCCCGTTCCTTGAAAGCGACGGATAATGTGGCATTAGCTTCTTCATCACCTGTAGAAATCACAACAATATCCGAATTGAAAACATCTGTACCCTCTAGGACACCCACTGTGAAATCATCAACCTCTTCTATCTCGAAAAGGGAATCGGCAATCTGCTTATCAGACTTCTCTTGCTTTTTATGGTACAGCTTTGGTTCATACAGCGAGGATTTCAGTTCACTGTAAACCGGAAGTGTAAGCTGGTTGGCGCCAATAAAGGCGACCTTGAGCATTTTTTCCTCTGCAGCTTCTTTCGGGAAAAGCTTTTTGAAGACAATCGGAGTCAGCACACAGGTAATGATTGCAACCAGGATCAGCGTTCCGCTCATCTCTGCTGTGATGATCTCCATCCTTTCTCCGATGGTTGCTGCCGCAATGACAAGAGACAGCGTGGATGTCAGCAGGAACCCTGATGCTATCACAGTTTTTGCTTCATACCATTTCTTGAGAATAAGAACTGGGACAAGCTTGGAAGCAAGCAGGGCAATCAGCAGAAGCGGAATAAGCATAAGCATCTTCTGATCGCTGAATAACGTCCACACATTAAGGTCAACACCGACCATTACAAAGAAAATAGGAATCAGGAAGCCATAGCCGAATGAATCCAGTTTATGAATCATTTCCTGATTTGGTGCAAGCAGGGACACAAGCACACCTGCCAGGAATGCACCGAGTATATTCTCCGCGCCAACCGTTTCAGAAAGGCCAACCAAGAGCAGAATGAGTGTAAAAACTGCTCTCGTGCCAATTTGAACTGTACCGGTTGACATCGCCTCAATGAAATTGCGTTTCTGGAACTTCTTTCCGACAAAAAACAGGATGACTCCGGCTCCGAATAATACGAGCAGAAGCCAGGTATTGCCTTCACCGCCATCATTAAGCGACACAAAGACAGCCAGGAGGATCATTGTCGCCAAGTCGGCAATGACTGCGATCAGCAGGATGATCTGCCCGATCCCCGTTTTCATCAGATGGGCTTCTTTCAATGTAGGCACTACCACCCCAAGGGATATGGTCGAAATGATCAGGGTCATCAGGAAAGCATTATCAATGAATCCTGCCAGGACAAACAAATAGGAAAGCAGCAGCGATACAGCGAAAATCCCGACAAACACAATGGACGCAACAAGAAACGTGTTTGGCTCAGGCTTTCCATTTGGCAGGACTGCTTTTTTCTTGCTCTTTTTGAAAGCCGAAAAGTCAATTTCAAGCCCGCTTAAAAACATCAGGAAAATAAAGCCGAGGGTCGAGAGGGTTTCCAGCCACATGTCTTCATGAACCAGGTCAAACCCGCTTTTTCCTATGATCAGGCCGACAATGATTTCCGCCACGACGACAGGGATAAAGTTTAACTTCAATCGATGCAGCACAATAGGTGTGATAAACGCTGCAAGAATGACTATAACAAGAGAAGCAACAGATGCTCCATGCTCCATATCTATTCCTCCTCCGATTTAAATCAGATAGCTCATGAACAATGTGGCCATCCCAAAATAAATTAAAATACTGATAATATCATTTATTGTTGTAATAAAAGGTCCTGAAGCAACTGCCGGGTCGATCTTCATACGGTGCATGATCAACGGTACGAGCGCCCCTGCGAGTGTTGCAACAATCAATGTAGAGAAAATGGAAATGCCGACAAGCAGGCCAAGATAGATATCGCCATGCCAGAGCCATACAGCGAGACTGACCAATATCCCGCAGATCGTCCCTGTAATGACCCCTGTCCCTGCTTCCCTGAAAATAAGCTTCGATTTGTTCTCCCTTTCAAGGTCGCCTGTTGCAATCCCGCGTACAGCAACTGCCAGGGCCTGTGTGCCCGTATTACCAGCCATGCCGGCGATAAGCGGTATGAACACAGCCAGTATGGACACCTTGCTCAGCGTTTCTTCAAACCGTCCAATCAGACTGGCAGTCATCATCCCCAGAAACAGCAGGATAATAAGCCATGGCAGCCTCTTTCTGGCAGCAGCAAATGGACTTCGATCAAGAGTATCCATGTCAGAAACCGCTGCTAGCTTGGAATAATCGTCTGATGCCTCTTCTTCCATGACATCCATTACATCATCAACTGTTATGATTCCCAATAAATGATTCTGAAAATCCACTACCGGCAAGGCCAGGAAATTATAATCCTTAATTTTTCGGGCAACATCCTCCTGATCTTCGCCCACCGACACTGAGACGACCCGGTCATTGGTGATTTCCGCGATCATCGTATCGTCATCGTTCACAATCAGATCACGGAGGGAAATGACCCCTGCCAGCTTTTTGTCTTCATCCACTACGTATACATAATAGATTGTTTCGGCCCGGGGGGCTTCATTTTTCAGGATATACATAGCAGAACGGACCGTCTGATTGGCGGAGATCGAAATGAATTCGGTCGTCATGATGCTTCCTGCCGTATATTCTTCATAATGCAGCAGGTCTTTGATTTCCTGTGCCGCATCACTGTCCATTATGGTCAGATAGCTTGCAGCCTGGTCTTTGTCCAATTCATTCAGGACATCGACCGCATCATCAGCATACATATTTGACAGCATATCTGCTGCATAGCTTGGATTCATTTCAGCCAGTACATCTTTGTATTCTTCCTCATCCACTTCCAGATTTTCAAAGAGACCTGCCATCTCTTCCGGGGACAGGAATTGATAGATGACTGAACGGGCTTCTTCCTCCAGCTCCTTAAAAAATGAAGCTTGATCATAAGGGTGCAGATCAAGGAACTCCTCCCTGAAAACATCTAAATCTTCATTTTGTAAAGACTGGAGCAGCAGCTCGCGGTTATATTGCTCCGAGGGTCTTTCTTGCATATCGGGCATGATTTACCCCTCCTTCCGGGTATACTAAAACAGTCTTTACTATACTAGCAAATGTTTGTTTTTTTGTCGTCATTAAAATCTTCCCACAGGAATATTTTGAGGATTTCAAATATACTGAGTAAGACCTGCTTAAATGATAGGCGGAGGAGGAACAGAATGAAAATTGATATCATTGGGGATATACATGGATGCTTTGCTGAATTCAAAACACTCACTATGAAGACGGGCTATTCCTGGGAAACCGGCATCCCCATCCATCCTGATGGGAGAAAGCTTGCTTTTGTCGGTGACCTGACTGACCGGGGCCCCGAGTCGCTGAAAACGGTTGAGATTGTCTGGGAGCTTGCCAGGCGGCAGGAAGCCTATTATTCACCGGGCAACCATTGCAATAAGCTTTACCGCTTTTTCCTGGGCAACAAAGTCCAGATTACCCACGGCCTTGAAACCACTGCTGCTGAATATGAAGCCCTTCCCCATAAGGAAAAAAAAGAAATAAGAAGAAAATTTATGGAACTGTACGAAAAGGCTCCCCTCTATCAGGTGCTTGACGGGGGAAAGCTCGTCATTGCCCATGCGGGGATCAAGGAAGAATATATCGGGAAAAATAATGCAAAGGTGAAAACTTTTGTATTATACGGAGACATTACCGGGAAGAACAATGCAGATGGCACTCCTGAAAGAAGGGACTGGGCAAAGGCGTATAAAGGAGAGAGGGTCATTGTGTATGGACACACGCCCGTGAAGGAACCGCGAACCGTCAATTCAACCTTTAATATTGATACAGGTGCCGTTTTTGGCAACAAGCTTACAGCCTTGAGATACCCGGAAATGGAATTGGTTTCTGTCGGCTCCTCCATGCCTTTCAATGCAGAAAAGTTCCGGGACATCCTTTAAACATCTGCCGGCATAGTAAAACGGCCGCCTAAAAAGGCGGCTGTCTTCTATTCCAGCAGTGCCTTCATATCATCAGGCAGCCCGGCTGAGAAGCAAAGCTCCCTCTCCAGGAACGGATGAAAAAAACGGAGCTCCCGGCAATGAAGGGCTTGGCGGCTGATTTGATTTTTATTCCCGCCATACAGCCCGTCTCCAAGCAGGGGATGGCCGAGATGGGAAAGATGGACCCGAATCTGGTGAGTTCTCCCTGTTTCAAGCACCAGCTCCGCATAAGTGAACTCTCCGGTTCCTTTTACTTTATAATGTGTGCAGGCATACTGCCCTTCAAGGAAATTGACTTCCCTTTCAATGATGCTGTCCTTTTTGCGCGCAATCGGTGCCTCAATGGACCCTTCTACCGGGAATAGCTTTCCTTCTGCAAAGGCTTCATAGGTTCTCTTAACCCTGCCTTCCCTCTGCAGTGTGCTCATTAAGTGATGGACATGGCGGTGCTTGGCAACCAGGACCAGCCCTGAAGTGTCACGGTCAAGCCTTGTCACAATATGGACCGTCGATGCCAGATCGATTTTCCTGTAATAGCCGATAAGTGCATTCGCAAGGCTTCCGCGTGGATGCTCTCTTGAGGGGATCGTGCTCATAGCGGCTGGCTTGTTGACAACCAGTACATAAGGATCTTCATACACGATAGCCAGGGGAATGTCTTCTGCTTCCATCCCTGGACTCGGCATTTCAGAAGGAAACCTGAGGGAAAGGCAGTCCCCCTCATTTAGCGTATAGCGCACATTTTCCTCATTGCCGTTCACTTCGATTTTCCCGCCGCTGAACTTTATATCAGTCAGGGCAGCTTTGGAAATTTCACGCTGCTTCAGATAATCTTTAATGGACTGTCCGCTGTCCTGCTTATCGATTCTCCAATTTAATGTGAACGAATCCATGGACGGGCCCTTCCCTTCTTAGTTGTCGGTAATAAATGAATCATGCACCCTTTTCCAGAATGGGAATGGACGGAAACGGGCAAACCTGATCTTCTCATCCGCCACCCTGAACTGGATCGACTTTACATCCTTGTGCAGGAGCGTCAGATGGTCAATTGTAATCTGGAAGTCCGGTACATTTACCGGCTTCAGCATGCACGTATGATGGGCCGGCAGGACAAGCGGTGAACCCAGCGTCCTGAATACCCTGTTATTGATTGAAGCCATTTCCGCAAACTGGATGGCAGGCAGCGAAGGATGGAGAATGGCCCCTCCAAGCGCTTTATTATAAGCCGTACTTCCTGATGGAGTGGACAGGCAGAGCCCGTCTCCCCTGAAGCGCTCGAAATGCTGTCCCCTGATTTCCACGTCCATTACCAATGTGCCCTCGATGCTCTTGACTGTCGACTCATTCAGGGCCAGATATCTCGTTTCCCTTCCTCCATGCTGGTAGCGGATAATCACTTCAAGAAGCGGATATTCAATCACCTGGTACGGCGTTTTGGCAATGGCAATCACCAGCTTTTCGATTTCTTCCGGCACCCAATCAGCATAAAAGCCAAGATGTCCTGTATGTATGCCGACGAAAGCCGTTTTTTCCAGCCTGCTGCTGTACCGGTGGAAAGCATAGAGAAGCGTGCCATCCCCGCCTATGGATACAACAATATCCGGCTGATCCTCATCATATATTAAATCGAAATCCAGTAAATACGTTTTCATTTTATGCATAAGTGTATTTGATTTGGAGTCGCCTTTAGACGTAATGGCAAATTTCATTGTGCTTTTTCTCTCCTTTTCAAAATCCCAGTTTGACCTTTGCCCTTGTAGTGGACAGAAGCCTTGCCGCCGTCAGCTTCCGCCTTCCTTCTGATGCTCTTTCTTCCGGGTGAAGAACGCCTGTGCATCCTGGATTTCTCCTCTGATCAGGGACATTTCTTCGTCCAGGCGGAAGGCAGCCTCAGCAGCCCTTTTCAGCCTCATCTGTATATCCTTTGGAAATTGGCCGCGGTATTTATAATTCAATGAGTGTTCTATAGTCGCCCAAAAGTTCATGGCCAGCGTCCTGATCTGGATTTCAACAAGGATTTTTTTCTCGCCATTGATCGTTTGGACAGGATATCTTATGACGACATGATAGGAACGGTAGCCGCTTGCCTTTTTGTGGGAAATATAATCCCTTTCCTCTATCAGCTCGAAATCGTTCCTGCGGCGGAGCATTTCAACAACCAGTTTTATGTCATCCACAAACTGGCACATCATCCTCAAGCCCGCAATATCCTGCATCTCGGTTTCCAATTTATCAAGAGGTATCCCCTTTTGATTGGCTTTATCCAATATGCTCGCAATCGGCTTTACCCTGCCTGTCACAAATTCAATCGGGGAACTTGAGGAATCAAGTTCAAACTGGCCCCTCATCCCTTTCAGTTTTACCTTCAATTCCTCGACAGCCTGCTTATAAGGTGCTAAAAATTGATCCCAATGCTTCATGCGCATCTTCACCTCATCCCATTTTCTCTATTTTCCGGAGGAAGGCCGGGTTGCACCAGCCTTTCTGCCGGGGGCTATTGCGCTTTTCAGAAGGCGGCTTCCACCTTTGCCACCATTTCATCTCCATAATTGCTGTTGCCTTTAATATTCTCGATCAGATAGCCGAGTTCCTCCCTGAATTGAGGAAGATGCAGCCTGCCAGGGCCGTTTGCCAGATAGGCATCCGCCCCTGCTGCGAGGGCCTGGCTCATGGCAGCCCATATGCCTTCTGATAGGACTATGTATGTATATTCATCATTGCTTTCCGCAATATAAACAAATGCCAGGTTATCTGAATCGACCAGCATCTGTCCATTCGCCTTAAGCCCATTAATATCCTGTTCTGTCTCCAGCAGCAGCTCATTCGTTTCTGTCAGTGCCGCATTGGTTATGTCTATTTTTTTATTCATGAATTCCAACCTCCCATACTCTCCCCTATTTTATCACAGGTTGTTTCTATATCCTAAGGATTGAAGTCTGTCTGAAAGAAAGAGATAATAAAAATGACTATACTCAGGGGAGCACACATAATATGAGCCATTCACAGCACATTGAAATAGAATACAAGAACATGCTGGAGCAGCATGAATTTGAGAAGGCGGCAGCCTTTCTGCAGGTTAAACCGGCAGATTTTTTCTCGCAGGAAAACCATTATTTTGATACACCGGACTTTAAGCTCAAGGACAAAATGAGCGCGTTAAGAATCCGTTTTAAAAACGGGACATATGAAATGACGCTCAAGCAGCCGGCAGACGAAGGGCTTCTCGAGACAAATATAGAGCTTTCGCAAACGGAAGCGGATGCCTGCATGCAAACAGGAAGCATCCCGGACGGCCTCATAAAAGAGGCGCTTGAAATCATGAAAATTCCTGCTGCTGAACTTGAATACTTTGGATCCCTTTCTACCAGACGGGCCGAAAAAGCTTATAATGGCGGCCTGATGGTTCTCGACCATAGTTCCTATTTAAATTGCGAGGATTATGAATTAGAATATGAGGTAAGTGACAGCGAAAAAGGAAAGAAGGAATTTATCCTTTTCCTGAAACTCCTAAACATTCCCGAAAGAAAGACCGAAAATAAAATTAAGAGGTTTTACCGTCAAAAATTAAACATGCACACTGCTGAATGATTAAAGCTTTGGCAGTTATATAAAAGGAGACAGCAATGAACATTGACCAACTGAAAGTGATGCTTGAACTCCAGGCCCTCCAGAATTTCGGCGGCAACAGTACTCCTTCAGACTCCGGCTTGGGCAGTGTCTTTACCAGCATCATGAATGAAATGATGGCATCGGATGAGGCACCCGGCGGACAGGAGTCTGCAGAAACCGGACGAGAAACATTCCTGTCTGGAAAGATGGCTGCGGCACTTCCTCCAGTAAGCTTTACAAAGCTTTCCGGCGGAAATGGGGAACCTTTTTCAGATATCATCAATGAGGCAGCAGAGCTGTACAAGCTTCCTGCCAAGCTCATCCACTCTGTCATCAAACAGGAATCCAACTTCAATCCCGGTGCTGTCAGTGCTGCCGGGGCTTCCGGGCTGATGCAGCTCATGCCGGAAACAGCCAAAGGCCTTGGCGTCAAAAATATATTTGATCCCCGCGACAATATATTTGGCGGCAGCAAATATTTGCGTGAAATGATGGACAGATATGGGGGCAACATTGAAAAGGCGCTTGCAGCATACAATGCAGGCCCGGGAAATGTCGATAAATACGGAGGCATCCCTCCTTTTAAAGAAACTTTGAACTATGTAAAAAAAGTGACCGGCAGCTTCTTAGCATAAGAACCTTGCGAGAAAGCCTTCTGCAGACCAGGCTATGCGGAAGGCTTTTTTTTTGCGGGAAAAACCTTCATATTGAGCTGACAATGGTTCACGCTGGAAAAATTCCGTGATATTGGTTAAAGTAATGAATGCCGCCACTTTGTGCTGCTTGTCCTCAAGCTATTTGTTTGAGATATAAAAAGGGCGTTGTTAAAATAAAGAAAGCACAGGAATATTAAAAGATAATGTTTCTGCTATAACTAATCTTTTGGAAACTTACTCATTAAACTCGAAAAGGAGTTTTTATAATGGCCGAGAAAATGACTGTACCGTTCGATGCTATTGGCGAAGAAAAACTTCACCGGCTTGTTGATGTTTTTTACAGCCTGGTTGGACAGCACCCTGATCTCGCTCCTATCTTCCCTGATGACCTGACTGAAACGGCCAGAAAGCAAAAACAGTTCCTGACACAATATCTTGGAGGACCTGCTTTATATACATCCGAACATGGGCACCCTATGCTAAGAGCCCGCCACCTCCCCTTCGAAATTACGGAAACAAGGGCAAAGGCATGGCTGTCATGCATGGAACAGGCTATGGATGCAACAGGATTGGAAGGCGACTTCAGGCAGCATTTCTTCTCCCGGCTCGCATTAACGGCACAGCATATGATCAATACACCAGAAAAAGATATGATGAAAGGTGAGAGCAAGTGAGGGAAAAAGAAACTTCTCAATTCATCCATGCATCTCCTCATTGCCAGGGCATCGAGAAAAAGCGGATTGAGATTTACATGTTCGTCGATCCTCTCTGTCCCGAGTGCTGGGCGCTGGAACCGATTATTAAGAAACTGATGATAGAGTATGGAAGCTACTTTTCCTTTAAGCATGTCCTTAGCGGCAGGCTTGCCTCCCTCAACATGGGAAGGAAGCAGAGGCTGGAAAGCCTCGCGGACTATTGGGAAAAAACCGCAAGCCGTTCAGGGATGTCATGTGATGGCAATGTCTGGTTTGAAAACCCTGTCTCGTCCCCGCATCTGGCTTCCATCGCGATAAAGGCAGCCGAGCTGCAGGGAAGAAAAGCAGGGATCCGATTTCTGCGGAAGCTGCAGGAGGTGCTTTTCCTTGAAAAGCAGAACATTTCAAACTTCGATGTCCTCAAATCCTGTGCACAGAATGTCGGGCTTGACGTTGTCGAATTTGTTGCCGATATCCACTCAGACAGCGCTGCTAAAGCTTTTCAATGTGACCTGAAAATCACTTCAGAAATGGATGTACAGGAAATACCTACTCTTGTATTTTTCAATGAAAATATTGAAGAAGAAGGAATTAAAGTCACAGGCTATTACCCTTATGAGGTGTATGTGCAGATCATTGAAGAAATGCTGCAGATGAAGCCTGAACCTTCTGAGCCGCCATCCCTTGAAGCATTCCTAAGATACTTCAAGCTGGTAGCAACCAAGGAAATTGCAGTTGTATACAATATGACGGTTTCACAAGTAGAAAAAGAAATGAAAAAACTCCAATTGAAGCAGCTGGTCGAACAGCTCCCTGCAAAATACGGGACTTTTTGGAGATATTGCGGAGAATAACACAGGATATAAGAAAAGCCCTGCAGATGCAGGGCTTTTCTTATATTTCAGGATGGGAGTGTATGTTTCAATAATAGAAAGGGGGTTTGATCGTTTGTGAACTATGTCACAAATACATCATATCATACTGGCTGCAGAATGAACAATAGATTGTTCATCTCTTCACAAAATTGTCACGAAATTATCCCCCGCTTTTTGCATATACATATACAAGCCCTGAAGCCTAAAACCATAACCAGGAGGTTAAGTATGCTTAAAAGCAAAGTCATCTTATTTCTGATCATACTGGCAGTCACTGCTGCTTTCATTCTGAATATATTGGGCCTCATGAAAATGCTGCCCCTCATCATCACCTCCCCTCTTTTATTCGTGGCCCTACTAATCCTGGTGCTGTATATAAATGAAAGGAGGCGGTTTAAAGGTTTTTAAGCGGAAGTGCGGAGGTGACTGTTCAGGTGTGACCAGCAAGTCTGGAGCAGTTTTAAAGGGATGCCGAGGTGAAGGTTTGCAGAGTTGCTAATATATGGCGGAAGTTGCTAATATAATTGAAAACTTGCTAATATATGGTGAAAGTTGCTAGTAAACCAGGAAAGTTGCTAATAAACAGGAAAAGTTGCTAATATCGTCCTGCAGCAGCTTCCTTCCTGCCCGATGCCCGCTCAACTCCGCCAGTCCCTCCCATCCCTGCTCGCAAATAAGAACGGAAACCCGCAAATAAACTCAGCAGAGTCGCAAATATATCCCAAAACTCGCAAATATATTAAAAATCCCGCAAATATCCTCACAAACTCGCAAATATACGCCCCCCTCCTCCCAATCAAACTATCTCCAGTCCGCAAATAAGCGCCAAATCTCCAGATTCAGCGCATTACTCACCTTAAGTCTTCACTGCCGCACTTCTCCCATATACATCAGCCCATCAAAATGCTTCACCGGCAGCATTTCTTCATTTCATATTACAGTCCTAACTTGCAAACAGAAATATCAAAACATTAATTTTACCACTAAAAAAAGCACGCTAAATCATATACGATTTAACATGCTTTTTGAGTGGTTTCTCACATTGTGTGGACTTCACAAAGGGAATAAGTCCATCCCCTTTTCTGTTTTACTGCTTAACCCTGTTCAAAAGTTCTTCCATCTCGTTCAGCTTCTCCTCGAATACCTTGCAGGCATCTGCAATCGGAGCAGGGCTTGTCATGTCAACACCCGCTTTTTTCAGCACTTCGATCGGGTAATCCGAGCTTCCTGCTTTCAGGAAGTTGATATACCTTTCGACTGCCGGCTCACCTTCTTCGAGGATCTGCTTGCTTAGTGCAGTTGCGGCGCTGAAGCCTGTAGCATATTGATAAACATAGTAATTGTAATAGAAATGAGGGATCCGGGACCATTCCAGCCCGATTTCCTCGTCGATGATGATATCTTCTTCGCCGAAATACTTTTTATTAAGCTCATAATAATCCTGTGTCAGTGCCTCTGCTGTTAATGCCTCATTATTTTGGGCTTTCTGGTGGATCTGATGTTCAAATTCAGCGAACATGGTCTGGCGGAACACCGTGCCCCGGAACCCTTCTAAATAATGATTCAGCAGATAAAGCCTTTTTTGGTCATCATCAATCGTTTTCAGCAGATAGTCGTTAAGGAGGGCTTCATTGCATGTGGAAGCTACCTCTGCCACAAAGATTGAATAATTTCCGTAAGGATATGGCTGCGTTTTTCTTGTGTAGTAGCTGTGGACAGAATGCCCGAATTCATGCGCAAGGGTGAACAGATTGTTCACATTGTCCTGCCAGTTCATCAGAATATATGGATTTGTGCCATATGCACCTGAAGAGTAAGCCCCGCTTCTTTTTCCTTTATTCTCATGGACATCGACCCAGCGGTTTTCAAACCCTTCCTTTAATACTGAAAGATATTCCTCTCCCAGCGGCTCCAGTCCTTTTAGTACATAATCCTTTGCTTCATCATAAGGAATTTCCATCTTCACATCTTTGACAAGAGGTGTGAAGAGATCATACATATGAAGCTTTTCAAGGCCCAGGACCTCTTTTCTCAGCTTAATGTAGCGGTGGAGAAGATGGAGGTTGTCATTGACCGTATTGACCAGATTTTCATAGACACTTTCAGGGATATTATTATCCGAAAGTGCAGCATGGCGCGCAGAATCATAATTCCTGACACGCGCATAGAAATTATCTTTTTTGACATTGCTGCTCAAGGTGCTTGAAAAAGTATTCTTGAATTTACCATAAGTATCATATACCGCCTTAAAGGCATCCCTGCGGACCCGCTGGTCGTCACTCTCCAGGAAACGGATATAGCGGCCATGTGTAACCTCGACTTCTTCCCCGTTTTCATCTTTAATGGATGGAAATTCAAGATCGGCATTATTGAGCATGCCAAATGTGTTCCCTGGTGCATCAAGGACTTCTGAAGCCTGTGCCAGCAGTGCTTCTGCTTCTGCAGATAATACGTGCGGCCTTTGAAGGTTGATTTCCTCCAAAGAATGCTTATAGAGTCTTAGCTCTTCTTTTTCATCAAGGAAGCTGCTGATCTTCTCTTCATCGATTGCCAGAATCTCTGGCACAATATAAGCAAGGCTGCTCGCTGCCTGGGAATACAGATTTTTAATGCGGTCATCCAGTCCCTGGTAAAAGGAATTGGTCGTATCCTGGTCATATCTCATATGGGCATATGAGTAGAGCCTGCCCAGCCTTTCAAGGAGATGATCCTGGTATAGAAGCGCTTCATACAGCTTGTCTGCGCTGTCCCCCAACTTGCCCTGGAACCCGCCCGCATCAGGAAGCAGCTGCTTCACTTCCTGGAATTCTTTTTCCCAGGCATCGTCAGTTGAAAAAATATCTTCAAGCCTCCATGTATCTTCCGGCTTTATTTCACTTCTTGAAGGCAATTTCTTTACCGCAGTTTCATTTGCCATGTCTATATCCTCCATTTCAGTTATTTCGTGGTCCGAATAAAAATTCGGTTCACTAGTTATTTCTACCTTTAAAGGGAAATTCCTTCTTTATTATAAATCTCTCCTTATTGTATGTCAGTTGCTGTTTTCATTATTCCCCATTTCATATGGGAAGGGAGTGTCTTCAGATCTCGCCATTCCTGTATAAAAGCGCATTCTTAGTATTCCGGCTTCATCCATTGTCTTAGGGATAGTCCATTCGTGAGCCAGCCTGTATCTCCCCTCTCCTTCAAACTGAAAGACTCCGGATGCTGATAAATGGCAGAAATATTCTGTAACAGCCAGTCTGTATTCTCCTTCAGAAAGAGGGAGCTCCCTGACTTTCACGTCTCCAGCACGTATGCGCCGCTTCAGAGACTGCAGGATTTCATTCTCAGTCACCTTCTCTCCAGGTTTCAGGCCTATGAAACAGTCAGTATGCAGATACGCCTGCCAGACTAGCGGAGGTGTTGAAATCCAGAGAGAATGAAGGACAGGAATGCCGATATGCGGCGGGAGCAGGGAGAGATGTAAGCCTGCTTGATATATGGCCATGTAGAAGGGATGTTTGAATGTATTGGGGGTCAGCGAATAGGTTTGCTGGAGCTTGCAGATTTCCTTCTGCCAGTCTGCCGGCGGAAAACGGACAATCCGCGGGGCAGTTATTAGATTTGGAAATTTCATTTGATGCAGCGGTATGACAGAGAAGTCTGTCAGGACATTACGGGTGGTAAGCGGGCAGATGTTGGAGAGGAAAATAAAGCTCTGTACATCGGGGCAGTAAGAAAGCAAATGATATGGAGCATCTGATGAACGATTGACAAAAGAATAATGGAATTCAGAGAAGCTTGCTTTTCGGGCTGAGGTCCGCCTGATCTCTTTTCCTCCGAGTATCCAAATGGGCGTGAAGCCTGCCTCTTTGTAAGCACTAGTCCTGCTGGCGAACAGCGATTCTGGAATAGGGGAGCACTGGAATTCAACGGCAAATTTCTTCCCGGCATATACAAAGCATATATCAGGGCGCTGTTTGATGCTTTTTATATAAGTTTCCAGCCTGGCATGCACATTATTGGCTATCAGCCACCGGTAAATATCCAGCTTTCCCTTCATATGGTACTCTGACTCATTTTCAAAGGATGCTTCACAGGAATGTTCCTTATAATGGGCAAAGTGGGGTATCTTCCTGGTTCCAACCTTAAGCATTACCTTTTCCCTGCATACTGGACAGAGGAAGCTGCCCTCCTTTACCTTGAGCTTCCGCAGTGTTTCCCTATCCGTGAAGTCAGCAGAGTTGATAAACTTGCCTGATTTACGGATTGCTGTCAGCATAATTCTCCTCCTTTCTTTTTACATTACTATATAATTCGCTGTTTGAAATCGATATCCTGCCAGAGATTACCCCTTCATAGAAAAATGCCGCAGCAGCTGCTGCGGCATTCTCCTCATAATATGTTAGTTATGGTCATAAATCCTAAAGCAGTGGTGACAGCAGGCGTGCAGTTGATTCAAGCAGCCTGTACCCAATATGCCGCTTTCCGAACAGAGCACCTGTAATTTCCTGAGAATCATTAAGATCAAGCAGATATTCAGAAGCAAGCTTTTGTGAACTGTGAGTTTTAAAAAGAAAAGCATTGACTTCAAAATTCAGGTGAAAGCTTCTCATATCCATATTCGATGTTCCGATAGAAGCCAGCTCATTGTCGACAATCACAATCTTGCTGTGCATAAAGCCTTTTTGATACTCATAAATCTTGACGCCTGCATCAAGCAATTCAGGAAAATAAGACCTTGATGCATGGAAAACAATACGCTTATCCGGTCGATGCGGCACCAGCAGGCGGACATCCACCCCGCTCAGGGCAGCCACTTTGATGGCGGTGAATATGTCTTCATCAGGGATGAAGTAAGGAGAAGCAATCCAGACGGACTCTTTCGCAGAAGTAATCATCGAGAAGAAAATATTCTTAATGACACTCCATTCATTATCCGGGCCCCCGGCAATCAGCTGTACTCCGCCATGATTGTTCTCTTCGGGAACCGGAGTAAGATATTCAGCTGTCAAAAAGCTGTCATTGGTCATATAATACCAATCCTGCAGAAAAATGAGCTGCAGTGTACGGACCGCTTCCCCCTGCAGCATGAGGTGGGTATCACGCCAGAAACCGAAATGCGGATTGCGCCCCAGATACTCATCACCGATGTTAAGGCCGCCCATAAAACCTGTATTGCCGTCAATGACAATGATTTTACGGTGATTCCGGAAGTTGAATTTGCTGTTCAGGAGCGGCATTTTTACTGGACCGAATGCAACTGTCTCCACCCCGGATGACCTGAGGTCGCGAATATACTTCTTGGACATTTTCCAGGAGCCCACCGCATCGTACAAAAATTTAACCCTGACCCCTTCCCCCGCCTTTTGCATGAGTATCTCTTTAATCTCCATCCCGATTTGATCATGGCGGACAATATAATATTCCATATGGATATGATGGGTGGCATTCCGGAGAGATTCAAGGATCTGATTGAAGGTTTCTTCTCCATTTGTAAGGATTCTTGTGCTGGTAGCAAAGGAAATGGGGCTGTTCCCGATTTCATGGGCCAAACGGAAAAGCTTTCTTTGATGCTCCCCCATCTGCCGTACTTTTTCAGCATAATTTCTCCCATGGTTTTCCTGGACTTTCCTGAAAGCTTCTTTGTCCAAGAAATATTTTTTCCGGAACATCTTTTCCTTCCGGTAGTTCCGCCCGAAAAGGAGGTAGAAAATAAATCCGAGCAGGGGGAAACCGCCTAAAACCACGAGCCAGGTCAAAGTCTGTGAGGGGTGGCGGTTTTCAAGGAAAATGATGAACCCGATAAATATGACGGATAAAGTTACCAACAGGCTGAAGTAGCCCAGAAAGCCGCCATTGACCGGAAAAAATTTATTAATGGCAAAAAGGAGTAAGATCAGGAATCCGCTGAATATGGTAATCCTTACGGCGTTTTTCATTATGGCTGTCACCTGTCCCAACCGGCAAAATCATGCTGCCTTCTATATACAAAGAAAACACCGATTTCATTCAGAAATCGGCATTGTTTAATCAAAATATTTCCTGAGCTCCCCGAAGACATCTCCATCTATTATAAGCTTACCGTATTCTTCAATCCGGTGGATCGTCGTCTGGGTTTCATGCCCGAATTCAAGCAGGATGCTCAAAGCATTATCAATCTGCTCTTCATCAAGATCTTCCTCATCAGGAAATTCAACATACAGATAGTATTTATTTTCAAATGAATAAAGCTTTGTTTCCAAGGAATCCAGGCTGGAAGTTTTGGAAAGGGAAATGATATCTTCAAAATCATCAAATTTCAGAAGAAACTCAAGATTATCTTCATAAGAAGAGTCTTCTTCATCTTCATGCTTTGTGAAATGCTGATCCAGCAAATCCTCGATCCTCTCTTCAACAGGCAGATCTTTCAGCTTATCCTCAGGAACGGGAAGTTCAAATTTCTGGCCGTCTTTGGAAAGCTGCGCCTTGGTGACCAGCACCTCGAGCCCTTTATCCAAAGCTTGTACCTGAATCCATAAAGGCCCTTCCACCATGAACTCTTCTTCCTGATGCACTTCGTCCATCATTTCCCAAAAGAGTTCCTCGCTCCGCTCGCGGTTGTACCAGATTTCATCCCGGTCAAAGCCTCTCTCTTCTATATCAATATAAGAAATGTAAAACTTGACAGTATTATCATTAATCCGTTCAATTTCCATTCAGAACTCTCCCTTCCGGCGATTGTTGAAGGGACTAAATACCCCCATAAGATGTTGTTTATATCCTTTACCCAATATAGTTGGCTCTAATCTTTCTAGGAAGGTAACAGTATTGTTGCCTTATACTCCTATTTTATGACAAAAAGGGGATAAAGGGAATTAAAATGAAGCAGGTTTCAAAAAACCATTGTATGCCTATATGCTTCATTTTAGTACATTTAATCTTACCAAAAATTTTAATTGTGTACAAACAACTGGCTTGCCGGAAAGCCAATATGGCCCATATAATTAATCAGTCAAGGAAAGGAACAAAATAAAAAGCCCCTTATCTCAAAGAGATAAAGAGCTGATTCATCAGTTAACCATACGCTGTGCTTCCCGCAGCTGATACGTGCGTACTTTGCGCGGAAGGAATCGTCTGATTTCATCTTCGTTATAGCCAACCTGAAGGCGCTTTTCGTCAATAATGATTGGACGGCGCAGCAGGCCGGGATTATCCTTAATTAACTCAAACAGCTCTTGAAGCGGCATGGTTTCCAGGTTCACGTCAAGTTTTTGGAACGTCTTTGATCTCGTAGAGATAATTTCATCCGTACCATCTTCCGTCATACGGAGGATTTCCTTGATTTCATCAATTGAAAGGGGTTCGGAAAAAATATTCCGCTCTTTATAGCCTATTTCATGCTCCTCAAGCCATGATTTCGCTTTCCTGCAAGATGTGCAACTTGGTGAAGTGTATAATGTGACCATTTTACAAATTCACACTCCTTAAATTAGACATATATAAAGATCTTTTACAAGAATTATACTCAGAAAATATGAACCCTTAATTAAAATTACTTTAAATTAGTAATTTATATTAATTATTATACACCATTAAAGATGCATTTGGTATCCCTTTTTAGAAATATGCTAAAAGACTTATGCAAAGGTTCTACAGTTCATTTTTCTTAAGCATTCTACTATATAAGACGTATGAGAAAGATAAAAGTTTCAAAAATTTTAATAGATTCCATCTTTCCCCGCTTGATGGCCATATTTATGTAATACTTATAATGGCCCGGTGCCGCATTTGACCTTTATATGTTTTATACCCATACTGTCCAGGCAGTAAACCTTATTTTAAATTCTCAATTAATTTATGAAAATGAAAATGCTGCTATCAAAAATAGCAGCACTTTTCCTAGAGCCCTTTGAGTACATCTCCAGAACTTTTGTCTTCTTCAAATGTCAGTACTTCCTCTACCGGCTGGTAGGATTCTCCGTAGAAATGAGCATCTTTATACGTATGAATCAGCTCATATGTCTTCTTCATGCTCTCGTAGATCAGTTCTTCCGATTCATTTCCAGGGGCCCAATAAAGGATTTCCATACTGTTGATTTCCTTTGTTGCCAGGGAACGCCTTCTATATCCGATCGATTGGGCATGCTCAAAGCCTTCCCGCTTGTAAAACTTGAGCCTTTTTTCTGTGTCGGTGTCTTCATAATCGACCGGCTCTACTTCAAGGATGATCGGCTTTCCCTTTTTCTTAAGCTTATCAAGGAGTTTATGGCCAAGACCCTGTCCCCTGGCTGCCTTTGAAACAAACAGGTAGTCGATGAACACGAAGTTATCCAGTTCAACATACATCAAAACATGGTTCTTTCCTTCGTCCTTATGGTAGATTTCAGAGCGTTCCTTGAGCAGCGTCTCCATATGCTCGCGGGATTTCATTTCTTCGATAGGGAAATATTGATTCAATTTTTCATACCAATGCATATTTTGGCTCCTTTTATTTAATAGTCCAGTCCGATAAGCATCCATCTTTCTCTACACTTCCCCGGCTGCTGCAGAGCTTAATTGCCCCGCTCTGAATCTCACATGTAAAATACACTAATAATTTGCCAAAATGTAAAGTATTTATACAATAGACCTTTTCTAATAACTGCTGTTCTTTTACAATAAATAGAAAGGACACTGGCATTTGGCATTATAAATTATTCGCAGCGCTGCTGTGAAAAGAAAGATGGAGGTTTATATGATTGAATTTGCTGCGGATTTATCGATTGTTGCCCTGCTCGTGATTGGGATTACTGCTATAATTGGAGTTGCAGCGAATGGAATCGGCGAGAAGCTGTTCGGCGGTAAACGAAAATCCGAATTTGTGGATCAATCCGCAAAGGTGCAGACTGGGTGGAAAAATGTAGGCGGCAGAAAGTAAAACTGATCCTGCCATATACTATGATACCGCATACAGCTTCTGTGTCAAATAACATCCTGCTATTAACGCTCTTTAGGATATAACAGCCATTAGCATGCGGTCTTGGCCTGAAAATGGCCGCTCAATTGAACAGAGATGAAGCCGGGTCAATTGCCCGGCTTTTCTTTTTTATTCCCCTGGTGTATAGTCAACGCCTTCTGTGTAGGAATTGCCTGCATTCCAAAGGAGATATTCATTGATCCCCTGGTCTTTAAGGGCTTTAATCTGAGCTTCTACCTCTTGCTTTCCGTATGCCTTGTAATTCCCTGCCCCCAGCCACGATGCCGTAAAGTCCTGGAGCCATGGCCTTGATACAGGCGCCTCTTCCAGCTCTGCAAGCTTCTTCTTCTCAAGCTTAGAATATTCTGCCACAAGATTATATGGCTCCAGATCTGGCTTGCTGATCCCGAAATAGGACGTCCAATGACTCGGATAAATCATTGATGAAATGACATCAACATTGGAGGAAATCTTAGAGAAATTCTGGCCGATTCCTGGTGCTTCCGGCAGTGTTGCGCTGTAGCCAAAGATATCAACAGAAACTTGTACATCATAAGGCTTAAGCTTTTCCCTCGCATAAGCTACAAAGTCAGTGACAGCCTGAACCCTTTTTTGAACATTATCATCAGCGCCATTATACTCTCCAGTAGAATAAGTTAAAGTCTCTTCACGTTTTTCAAACCCTTCAGGAAAACGGACATAATCAAATTGAATTTCCTGGAATCCCATCTTAGCGGCTTCAATGGCTATACCGACATTATAATCCCAAACCTCTTTCAGGAATGGGTTTACGAATGATTCACCTCTGCCATTTGACCAGACCTTATTCCCGTCCTTATATGACCATTCCGGCTTGCTATTGGCCAATACGCTATCCTTAAAGACAACCACACGGGCTATAGGATAAATCTTCTTCTCCTCCATTGTTTTCAGAACCGTTGCAGGGTCTTTTATATAGGGTTTGCCGATGGAGCTGTACGGGGATTTCCCTTCAGGAATATAGGTCAGATTGCCCCAGTCATCCTTTATATCGATAACCATTGCATTTAAGTCAGTTTTGCCGATCAAATCTACTAACTTATTAAATTTTTCTCCGCCGGCAGAATGCCCGGTAACATAGACTCCTCTTACAGCGTCAGGGTATTCAAAGGTATAGCCTGAGTCATATTTAAAACGTGCCATGGCTGCTGGCAGTTCTTTTTTCATTTCTATGTATTCTCTTACGGGCATGGAGCTGTTTGTCAGCTTTTCACTCTCTTCCGCACTGGCATGTATTGTGATGAGCGAAGACAAAGCAGCAGCAGCCGCAGTCATTTTCAGAGCCTTCATATTCCGTCTCCCTTCTATCCTTGTATTTTCATTATAAAGGCAGCCTGCTTCCATTTACATATGTAAAAAGCAATAACATAGTACTCATTCCCTTTCTTCTTTCCTATTACACTTGAAATAAGGATTTTTTAAGATTTTAATAGGAATAATGAATATATAGAAAATTTATAATAGTAATTGTTGTCAAAATGTTGTATTATTATTACAAGAAAAATGCGTTAATGAGAAAAAGGGTTAAAGTGATACTTCAAATTCCGAAATAGGTCGTTTTTACAGCTTAGCTATTTTACATCACCTGCAACGATAATTCTAAAATTTTTGCTGTTCTTTTTATTTGATGTAATTAAAAGCCAAAAGACGATCTCGGAATGAGATCGTCTTTTGTTATTTTTTGTATTGGGCCTTATATTGTGCTGCTTCCTTTTCAGAGCAGTAAACATAATGTCCTGGTGCAATTTCCCGCATCTCCACTTGGTCACTGTCCGTATAATTGTGGACAGCAGGATCATAGCTTGTACGCTTTCTGGTCCTCTCAGTTTCTGGATCCGGAAGCGGAATGGCAGAAAGAAGGGACTGTGTATAAGGATGGAGCGGGTTATTGTAGAGATCATCGGCCGGAGCAATTTCAACCAGCTTGCCGAAGTACATAACTCCAATCCTGTCACTGATATATTTAACCATGGAAAGGTCATGGGCAATAAACAGATAAGTCAGCCCTTTTTCGCGCTGCAATTGCTTCATCAGGTTTACTACCTGTGCCTGGATGGAAACATCGAGAGCTGAAATCGGCTCATCAGCAATGATGAATTCAGGCTGTACGGCAAGAGCGCGGGCAATCCCGATCCGCTGGCGCTGACCGCCTGAGAACTCATGCGGGTAACGGTTAGCGTGCTCTTTGTTCAAGCCGACCGTTTCAAGAAGCTCATACACTCTTTCCATACGCTCTTTCTTGCTTGTGGCAAGGCCATGGATGTCAATGCCTTCAGCAATGATATCAGCTACAGTCATCCTAGGATTCAGGGAAGCGTAAGGATCCTGGAAAATCATCTGCATTTTGCGGTTGAATTTCTTCAGCTCTTTAGCAGATTTCCTTCCGTGGACGTTCTCTCCTTCAAAAAGGACTTGTCCGTCTGTAGCATCGTACAGTCTGATGATCGTTCTTCCGGTCGTCGATTTTCCGCAGCCTGACTCGCCTACAAGGCCAAGCGTTTCACCTTTGTAGATGTCAAATGAAATGCCGTCTACTGCCTTTACCATATTAGGGCGGCCGACATTAAAGTGCTGCTTTAGATTTTTGATTTCAATTAACTTTTCAGCCATTTTATTTGCCCTCCTTCACTAAAACAGGCTTATCGAATGTGGAAGAGAGCTTGCGGATCCTGCGCTTGACAGCTTCAGGCGGTTCTACTTCCGGTGCATCCGGATGGAGCAGCCATGTTTTTGCAAAGTGCGTTTCAGAAATCTGATACATTGGCGGTTCTTCTTCAAAATCTATGGCCAATGCAAACTGGTTCCTCGCTGCAAATGCGTCTCCCACTGGAGGGTTAGTTAAATCAGGAGGAGTACCTGGAATTGCTGCAAGTTCAGTCTTTCCATCATTATCAAGGCTAGGCATGGAAGCCAGAAGCCCCCATGTATAAGGATGGCGCGGATCATAGAATATTTCATCAACTGTTCCCATTTCTACAATCTGGCCGGCATACATAACAGCAACACGGTCTGCTACATTGGCAACTACACCAAGGTCATGAGTAATGAAGATAATGGAAGTATCCATTTTGCTCTGAAGATCCTTCATTAGATCCAGAATCTGAGCCTGAATTGTTACATCAAGCGCTGTTGTAGGCTCGTCCGCGATCAAAAGCTTTGGACTTGCGGCAAGTGCGATGGCAATCATAGCACGCTGTCTCATACCGCCTGAGAACTCATGAGGATATTGGTTTACACGCTTCTCCGGCATTGGAATCCCAACAAGGCGCAAAAGCTCTGTCGCCCTATCCTTAGCAGCAGAAGATGACATATTCTGGTGCTTGATCAGCACCTCCATGATTTGGCGGCCAATTCTCATTGTCGGGTTCAGAGAAGTCATTGGATCCTGGAAAATCATACTGATTTCTTTACCGCGGATCTTTTCCATTTCCTTTTCCGATTTTGGAACGATATCGTCGCCATCAAGGAGAATTTGTCCTCCAGCAATTCTGCCTGGCGGCATTGGAATCAATTTCATGATTGTCTGGGAGGTAACACTTTTACCTGAACCGGACTCGCCGACAATCGCGAGGGTCTCACCTTTATGAAGATCGAAGGACACGCCGCGGACAGCCTGGACTTCTCCTCCATAAGTTTGGAATGAGACTCTTAAATCTTTTACTTCGAGTAATTTTTCCATTTATCTCACTCCTTATTTGCGTAGTCGCGGATCTAGCGCATCACGAAGTCCGTCGCCGATTACGTTAAATGCAAAGATGGTCAAGCAGATAAACGTTGCCGGGAAGAACAAGCGCCAAGGATAATATCTAAGTGCCGGAAGGCCGTCATTTGCCATGGTTCCCCAGCTCGCTACAGGCGGTGTCAGACCAAGACCCAAATAGCTAAGGAATGCCTCAGTAAAGATAGCTGATGGCACTGTAAGTGTCATGGTTACAAGAATAGGGCCCATTGTATTCGGGATCAGGTGCTTGAACATGATGCGCGAAACATTTGCTCCCAAAGTTCTTGAAGCAAGGACATATTCCTGATTCTTAAGTGAAAGGACTTGTCCACGGACAATACGTGACATATTGATCCATCCGGTAATGGTCATGGCAAGGATCATCGTGCCGACACTCTGGCCTAATACAACCATAAGAAGGATAACAAGCAGCAAGTAAGGAATCCCATAAAGGACATCCGCTGCACGCATCATATATTCATCTGTGCGTCCGCCTTTGAAGCCGGCGATGCCGCCCCATAGTACGCCAATGAAGAGATCAATTAATGCAGCTGCCAAACCGATGAACAGGGAGATTCGTGCACCTTCCCATGTACGGGCAAATACATCGCGTCCCAGATCATCTGTACCGAACCAGTGCTCGGAAGATGGTGACTGATTTTTATTGCCTAGATCGTTTGATGCATAATCATATGGTGTCATATATGGTCCAAAGATCGCCATAAATACAAGGATGGCCAAAAGCACAATCCCAAACATGGCAAGCTTGTTTTTTCGGAATCTAAGTGTAACATCTTTCCAGAAAGATAGGCTTGGTTTACTGATTTTTTCTGCATCAGTTGTTTGTGTGCCAACAACTCTGAATTTATCTTTTGATAACTGTCCCATAATTTACTCTCCTTTCTTCCCGCCTGCAAGTTTGATGCGCGGGTCAATGAGTCCGTACGCAATGTCGACAAGGAGAATAGACACTAACAGAATGATACTGTAGAATACGGTAACTCCCATAATAACAGTGTAATCACGGTTTCCGATGCTTAATACAAAGTGGGAGCCGAGTCCCGGAATACCAAAGATCTTTTCAATTACGAAGCTGCCTGTAATAATACCTGCTGAAAGAGGTCCCATATAGGAAACGACAGGAAGCATAGCATTTCGGATTGTATGTTTAATGGTAATAACACCCTGGCTCAAACCTTTAGATTTAGCCGTTTTAATATAATCATTCGAGAGCACTTCCAGCATGGAAGAACGCGTCAGACGGGCGATAAACGCCATTGGAGATGCCGCAAGCGCCAACGCAGGCAATATCGTATGCATGAAGGACTCCCACCTGGCTACCGGGAAGACGCCAAGTTTAATCGCAAGGAAATATTGCAGGAATGTGGCCATGATGAAGGAAGGAACCGAGATCCCCATAACTGCAACGATCATTGCAGTGTAGTCCTGCCACTTATTGTGCTTGAGGGCTGCAATAACCCCTAAAACAACACCGATTGAAACTGCGATCAGAATCGCCTCGATACCGAGCATAAGAGATACAGGAAAACCTTCGCTGATTAAATCATTGACAGTCTGGCTCTTATACTTAAAAGATGGGCCAAAATCCCATTTTATGATTCTTAATAGATACTCCCCATATTGAACATACCATGGCTGATCGAGCCCGTAGTGGGCATTCAGGTTTGCTTCAATTTCGGGAGGCAGTTGTTTTTCTGATGTAAATGGATTCCCTGGTGCAATGCGCATAAAGAAAAACGTTGCTGTGATGATAAGCCACAGCGAGACAATCATATAGATTAAGCGTTTTCCAATATATTTCGCCATTGTCAAACACCTCCAATTTTATTTCTGCTTCATTCAGAAACGAAGGTATATGGGGGAAAAACCCCATATACCTCTCGTTTAGACAGCTATTAGTATTAGCTATTCTTATTCAAAGTACGCCCATTTGTATTGAACGTCGCCAAGTCCGGAAACAGCTACGCCTTTAAGGCTTTCATCCTGAACCCAGTTGTTTGTGTAGAAATAGATAGGAGCTACAGGCATATCTTCCATGAAGATTGCTTCAGCATCTTTAAGCAGCTGCTGACGTGCTTCTGCATCAGCTTCTGTTGCAGATTGCGCTAACAGATCCTGGAATTCTTTGCTTTCCCATCCAGTATCGTTGTTACCTCCATCAGCATCACGGTAAAGCTCAAGGAAGTTGATTGCATCGTTGAAGTCTCCAAGCCAGCCCATACGAGCTACCTGGTAGTCAAGAGCGTGAACCTTATCAAGGTATACAGCCCACTCAGAGTTATCAAGTGTTACTTCTACGCCAAGGTTCTGCTTCCACATATCCTGGATTGCCTGAGCAATCTTCTGGTGTGCTTCAGAAGTATTATAAGAAAGAGTTACTGCAGGAAGCTCAGAAGCATCCTTGTAGCCAAGCTCTTCCAGACCTTTTTGCAAGAATTCTTTAGCTTTTTCTACATCATTGTCAGCAAAATAGCCTTCTTCATTTTCAGCGAACATTGACGGCGGAACGATAGCCATCGCTGGAAGCTGTTCACCCTGAAGGATGTTGTCGATAAGCTCCTGACGGTTGATTGCATATGTGAATGCCTTACGGATATTCACATTGTTGAAAGGTTCTGCAGTTGTGTTGAATTTGTAGTTGTAAACACCAGCGATAGGCTGTGTTACAAGGCGGTCTTCGTCTTTAAGGGCCTGCATAGCATCAGTCGGAAGTGCTCCAGTCGGTGCTCCTGCCCAGTCAAGCTCGCCGTTGTCAAGCATTGACAATTCAGTGTTTGGATCATTTACCATGATCATTTCGATCGAGTTAAGCTTTACAGTATCTTTATCCCAGTAAGTATCGTTCTTTTCAAGAACAATCTTGTCACTGTGTGACCATTCAGTCATCTTGAATGGACCATTTGAAGTATAATCGTCGCCTGCATCGTTTGCCCAGTCAGGGTTTGCTTGTGCAACCTTGCTGTTGATCGGCAGGTACGTATAGAATGCAGTCAATTCATCAAAGAATGGAGTAGGATTTGCCAAAGTTACTTTAAGCGTTTTTTCATCTACAACTTCGATTCCTACGTCATCAAGTGAACCGCCGCCAGTGTTGGCAGCTTCAGCACCTGCGATGTAGTAAAGCTGGTAAGCATACTCAGACTGGTTGGCAGGATCGATAGCCCACTTCCATGCATATGCAAAGTCTTCTGCCGTTACAGGATCGCCATTAGTCCATTGAGCATCCCTTAATGTGTAAGTATAAACTTTCTGATCTTCAGAAACTTCAATTTTCTCAGCTGCTGCCGGTTCAGGCTTTCCATCTGGATTGATGCGTGTCAGACCTTCGAAAGTCTGGCGAAGAACAGTACCGGAAGTTGCATCCTTTGCAAGGCCCGGGTGAAGTGAAGGCGGTTCAGAGTTAATGTTAACCGCTAAGTCCTGAGGTACGTCTTTCCCTCCGTCTCCATCGCTTCCGCTGCCGGCATCATCGCCGCCGCCGCTGCACGCTGCAAGGAACATGCTTAGAACAAGCAACATACTAAAAAAGATCGATAATCTTTTGTTCACGGTGTTACCCCCCTATATAATTTCCACAAATGCCTTTTGCAGGAATCTGTCCACGCTTCCATAAACAACTGTCCGCCTTGGATATATTGCTCAAATAGTCAGTAAATTAACTGTAAAAATAAACTGATTATCCGCGCAGCAAAAAAAGTAAGCTTATAACTCAAAAGACAAAGATTATCCTCTATTCTGACAATTCGAGAGAAAAATCAAAAGGATAAGCCAAAATTCTGTAAGCTATAAACTTACTACTAATCTCTTTATCCATAGGTTTTCAGAACTATATGCAAGAATGTTACAGATTCGTAAAGAATCATTTGTTACGTTTATTATATGTATTTTAAAACTTGTTTGCAAGGGGCTTTTATTTTTCAATGGAGGGTATAGTGAGAAAATTGTCGAAAAAATACTTTTAAATCAAGAGTTTGCTAGTTTTAATTTTTTTGAAATTTTTCTTAATTCCCCTTTTGCCGAAGGTTATTTGGACCTTGATTTTTCCCATATTTTTCTTGTTTTCCTATACGAATTCCAGGTGTGTTATTTCGAATTACCTTGATTTTTTCTGCAGTTTTGGTATATTTTAATGTATAAAACCAATACTGTTGATGATAAAGCAATGACAAAGAGTAGTACATTTGCTCAGGGATTAAAGAGAGTTTGTGGCTGGTGGAAACAAACATCCCGGCAAATCGAATGGACTTTAGAGCTCCGGCTGCGAAAGGCTGCTTCCTGCTGCCTATTAGCTTCCGGCGTATCCCGCGTTATGGGAAGCCCGGCCTGCAGGCAAGCCGGGGTTAAGAGGCCTCAGCCGAGGCACTTAGGGTGGCACCGCGGACCATTCGTCCCTATTTTTCAGGGGGACGAATGGTCTTTTTACGTCTTTTGCGGAATTTCCGCCACTTTTTCGGCTCACTTTTTGTCTGCTGATACATCCAAGGAGGAATATATATGAAAACCATTTTTTCCGGCATCCAGCCCAGCGGCACTCTTACACTGGGAAATTATATAGGTGCCATGAAGCAATTCGTGGAATTGCAAAACGAATATAACTGCTATTTCTGCATTGTCGATCAGCATGCCATCACTGTCCAGCAGGACCGGATGGAGCTCCGCAAAAATATCAGGAGCCTTGCAGCCCTCTATCTTGCTGTCGGGATCGACCCTGAGAAAGCAACACTTTTCATCCAGTCTGAAGTCCCTGCCCATGCACAGGCCGGATGGATGATGCAATGCGTTTCCTATATCGGGGAGCTTGAGAGGATGACCCAGTTTAAAGATAAGTCCCACGGAAAAGAAGCAGTATCTTCCGGCCTGCTGACCTATCCGCCGCTCATGGCTGCCGACATTCTTCTATATAAGACAGACCTGGTTCCTGTAGGGGAAGATCAGAAGCAGCATTTGGAGCTTACAAGGGATTTGGCAGAAAGATTCAACAAGAAATATAATGACATCTTTACAATCCCGGAAGTGCGGATCGCAAAAGTAGGGGCAAGAGTTATGTCCCTCCAGGATCCGGCTAAAAAGATGAGTAAATCTGATTCTAACAAAAAGTCTTTCATCTCTTTGCTTGATGATCCAAAGCAGATTGAGAAAAAAATTAAAAGCGCAGTTACGGACTCTGAAGGAATTGTAAAGTTTGATAAAGAAAATAAGCCTGGAGTTTCCAATCTCTTATCTATCTACTCCATCCTTTCCGGCAGGACTATAGACGAGATCGAGGCGCAATACGAAGGAAAAGGCTACGGAGACTTTAAAGGCGATCTTGCAAAAGTGGTTGTCGATACAATCGTGCCAATCCAGGAAAAATACACTCAGCTCATGGAATCAAGCGAGCTGGATGAAATCCTGGATAGAGGAGCCGAAAAGGCTCAATTCACTGCCAATAAAATGCTGGCCAAAATGGAAAACGCCATGGGGCTCGGCAGAAAACGCCGATAATGAAAAAAAGGAGCTGTGATCAGCTCCTTTTTTCATTAAACCAAAGAGGGCATGGTTTTGTAATCCCTCTCCCCATAAATCAGGTCTTTAAATGGGGCTGTTGATTTCCGTTCCAGACACTTCGCTTTCCGCGGGGCGGAGTTGAGCCTCCTCACCGCAAGCGGTTGCGGGGTCTCAACTCTTCCGCTATTTCCCGCAGGAGTCTACGTGCCTTGCACTCCAATCAACAGGGTTTTCAAACTTTATTTGGTCTTTAGGAAAAAGATACTCCTTTTTCCTTCAGTATAGAATTATGCATATTAATTCACTTTCGAGCCATGCTCCATTTCCCACAGTTTCTCAAAAAATGGCTGCCCTTTAATGATATTTTCGCAAAAAGCTTCATGTTTTCCTGACCATCCCAGCTTCGTTTCCTCATACAGTGACTTCCAGGCCTGTTCGAATTCCAGCTGCTGGATTATAGTATATTTCTCTGGATTCCACTCTGTATACCAATAGCGGATTTCAGCTGTATTCCCAGATGAATGAAGCTGATCAAGAGCCATAAAGAGCAGCTGCTTCAGCTGCCTTTCTTTTCTGGTAAGGCCGTTCATCATTTCCGGGGCTGGCGAAAGGATGTGAAAATCCTTTAAACAGGATTGGTCGTTAAATGCATATTGGATGGTTTCCTGATTATCAAGCATTTCGTAAGCAAGCTGCTCCTGCCTTGGAATCAGCCGGCTTTTGCGGATGGGTATATTATAGCTGATCGTATCGACTGCCAATATGCCTGAACCGTCGGAGACGACAAAACAGTAATCAAGCTGTGTCCGTTCGTGGTTTTTTCGCAAATATGCTTTTTGGTAGATGTCGTTCAGCAGCTGTTGCGGCAGTTCTGATAAGTCGTTTTCTATGTAGTTGAAAAGGAGCGGCTCTACCTTTAACAATGGGACCTGATCAAGCAATTCCACACTGTCATCTTTTCTCCATTCATGAAAGTGGCATACATTATATCCGTTTTCTTCTCCTTCAAACCAGTTCACCCATACATCATGAAGATACAACATCTTATAACCCCTCACTTCAAGTAACTATTTGTCACTCAGTATGAACAGGAAATAGTTAATTTATTCCTCCACGTGCAACAGTTTACTCCTCAGTTCCCTGCGGAAAGTATATGGCCACTGTAATAATGACAATGCCGGCCGGGAGCAGGCCGCACTCAGGCCTTTTAAGAATGTATGAAAAATAGTCACTCAATTCATGCCCGGCAATTAAGAGATTTAAATAAGCCACCGAGCTGATCCCGCCTGCTACAGCCAGTCCAAAACCAGTAATAAAAATAAACAGCCTGAAGATCATTGGGCTGGATCCCTTCTGGCTTGTCCCATATATACTCCTGCTCTCTTGTTTTTTTACATATATATGATAGAAAGCGTTAAATCATACGGCAAAAACAAAAAAGACCCCCAAAAGGATCTTTAATTGCGGATTTCATTAAAAAAGGGTGAGCACCTGAAGTGTCTCGCCCTTTATGGTTCCGGCTGATGCCAGCCGCATTATCTATTTGACTTAGGGTTAAATGCGTCCTTCAGACCCTCGCCAACGAAGTTGATTGATAGTATTGTCAGTGTCAGAACCGTTGCGGGCGGTATCCATATCCACCACTTGCTGGTCAATACATCCGGACTTCTTGCATCCTGAAGCATATTGCCCCAGCTCGGAATGTTCATCGGTACACCGAAGCCGAGGAAGCTTAAGCCAGTTTCCGCCACGATCATGGCAGCAAGTGTCAATGTAGCCTGTACAATAATGGTAGACATTACATTCGGCAATAGATGCTTGAAGATCGTTGTAACTGACGAACAGCCGATAGAGATGGAACTCATGATATACTCGTTTTCTTTCTCTACCATTACCTTGCTTCGCACCAGACGGGCTATTCCGGTCCAGCTCAGCACACTAATGACGAAGATGAGTGTAGCTGTACTTGATTCTATGAAAATAGACTTTAGCACGATGACGAAAAGCAGGAACGGAAAGTTCATCATAAAGTCGGTGAAGCGCATAAGCACATTGTCAACCCAGCCTCCGAAGAATCCGGCTGTGGCTCCTACGATCGTTCCAATCACCACTACCGAAATGGTGATGGAGAAAGCAAGAGTCAATGACGTTTTTCCGCCATGGAGGGTCCTGGCAAATACATCTCTCCCAGACTTATCTGTGCCAAAATAGTGTTCTGCTGAAGGCTCTTTGCTGATTTCAGTCAAATTCAGCTTAGCCGTTTCCTCAATCGGCATGGACAGCGGCTCGGCAAATATTGATACTAAGACGATGAGCACAAGATAGCAGAGACTGATCATGGCAAGTTTATTCTTTAAAAATTTCCTGCGGGCGAGAGCCCATGGCGACTGGCTCTTGGGAGGCTTTACAGGCTCCTCAATAGCCGTTGTACTTTGCTGCGAAATTGTTGGTTCCATAACTCTCACCTACCTAACTTAAACGTATGCGCGGATCTACTATTCCATATAGTATATCTGCCACTAAATTTCCAATAAGCGTCAGGATGGTCAGCATCATGGTGATGGCCATCATAACGGAATAATCACGTGAGTTTACTGATTCTACAAACAGGTATCCGATTCCCGGATATGTAAAAATGGTTTCGGTAATAATAGCTCCCCCGAAAAGACCTGCAATGTCAAAGCCCAGCAGTGTAATAATCGGAATGACCGAATTTCTGAGGATATGCTTATTATAAATCGCGGATTCTTTCGTACCCTTTGCTCTGGCTGTACGAACATAATCTTTGCGAGAGCTTTCGATCATATCATTGCGCAGGAACTGGGTATATCCAGCCGTAGCCATGGTGCCCAATACAAGCGCAGGAAGAATTGTATGCTTGATTTTACTCAAATAATATTCAAAAGATCCTGGTTCAACGCCTGAACCGATACTTCCAGTCGCCGGGACCCATCCCAGCTGGAAAGAGAAAACGTAAATCGCCACTAGGGCTGCAACAAAGCTTGGAATGGCCAAGGCCAAATAGTTTATTCCTGATATTAGATAATCTCCTGGACTGTAGGCAAATCTGCCTGAGAACCTGCCCATCATAAAAGCTAGAATATACGTAATCATGAGTGAAGTAAAACCTAAGAAAACTGTGTTCGGCAGCCTGTCGCCGATCAATTCCATTACATCGCGCTTATGGATGAATGAATCCCCAAAATCCCCTTGAACCACTCCGCCTATCCAGCGGAAATACTGTGTATGGATTGGGTCATTCAAGCCCATCTTTTCACGCATTTCCTCGATATATTCCGGATCGGAATTTAGCGGGTCGATTTTTCCAGAGAGGGCGTCCCCTGGCATAAGCTTTGCCAGGGTAAACACCACAATGGAGATAAGGAAAATTATTGGGATCATACCTATAAGTCTTCGGATTGTGTATTGCAGCATACTCCATTCCCCTTATCTAAACCTTATTTCTTATTACTCAACAATGTGCCAGTTGTAGAACTCATCTGTGCCGCCTGGAGTTACTTTGACTCCGCCAACACGTTTGTTGATTGCCCATGCATCTTCCCTTTGGTCGAAGAAGATTACAGGAAGCTCTTCGTTAACAAGTTTCTGCCACTCGTTGTATACTTCTTTACGGTATTCGATAACATCCTGGTTTTTATCTTCAGGGAATTGAACACCCTTCTTGATAAGCGCATCGGATTCTTCATTCAACCAGCGCCACATATTCCACTTGTCAGTTGACAGCCAAATGCCGGATGGATCTGGATCATATGAAAGTCCCCATGCACCATGGAAAGTTTCAACAGATGGATCATCTGCTTCGATAGTGTCATAGAACAGGTTGAAGTCTTTCAGGGAACCGCCGTTAAGCTGAGCCTTGACTCCAACTTCACCCCAAGATTGAAGAATGAACTGAGCACGCGCTTCAGAAGTTTCAGCACTTGCCATCGCATCGAAGTTGATAGAGAAAGGCTTTCCGTCTGGATCTTCACGGAATCCGTCGCCGTCCACATCTTTATAGCCGGCTTCATCCAACAGGCTCTTTGCCTTTTCTGGATCATAGTCATAAGTGTTGATTTCTGAATCGTCGATCTTAGCCCATGAAACGGACGGGAATGGAACGTTAAGCGGTTTACCTAAACCGTTTGTGAAAGCATCGATATAAGCTTGGCGGTCCAGTGCATAAACCAATGCCTGGCGCACGCGCTTGTCAGAGAATTTAGGGTTATCCATTACAACTTTTCCTGATTTTGCATCATAGCGTCCCTGGTCGATACCGATATAGCTGTAAGACATAGCATCGATTGTTACAGGGTTGATATTGCCAAGTTCTTTAATTTGTCCCCACTGGTCAGAAGGAGCCTGGATAACATCCACTTCGCCGTTTTCGATCAGGCCGGCAGCAAGGGATGGATCAATGATTTTGTAGACAACGCCGTCAAGCTTGGCAGGGCCTCTCCAATAATCATCATTACGCTCATATTCAATCATTTCGCCAGGAACGATGTTCGTTACTTTAAACGGCCCGACACCAATCGGGTTTTTACGGACTTGGTCAGAGTCAGGAAGTTCTTTAGAAGAAATATCTCCATAATAATGCTTTGGTTCTGGAATAGACCAGATGTTGTCAATCAGGTTGACAGAAGGTTCTGTAACTGTAACTTCTACTGTCAGGTCATCAATAACCTTGATACCTTCAATCGTGTCAGCTTTTCCATCTTTGTATTCCTGTGCACCCTTAATCATCGCCACGTTTGCGAAACGTGCTCCCTCATATGTAGGATCTGCGATCAGGTACCAGGCATATTCCATATCTTCAGCAGTCAATGGTTCGCCGTCATGCCATTTTACGCCGTCTTTCAACTTGAAAGTTACAACAGTGTTGTCTTCATTGAAAGTCCATTCAGCAAGGTTAGGGATCGGCTGCAGCTCATCATTGTAAGCAACTATTCCTTCGTGCATGAACTGAAGGGCATTTGCATCGTCTTCCCCTTCATAATAGGCATAAGATAAAACGCCTTTAAACGCCTGAGTATAACCAAATGTTACTTTTCCGCCTTCTACTTCAGTTGTTTCTGCATCTTTGCCGTCGTCTTTTTTCCCTGTATCTTCGCCTGAAGTATTCTCATTTCCGGAGCAGGCAGCAAGGAACATGGACATTACCAGCAGGACTGAAAATAGCCAAAATGCTGATTTCTTCATCGTTTTCCCCCCATAATTATCGGTTCTTTTTTTTTAAAATGGCCAAGCTTTAGTTATATAAGTGACATGCAACCCTATGTCCAGGCTTCACCTCCTTTAATTGAGGCTTGATCTTCGAGCACTCCGGCATTGCGTGTGCACAGCGCGGATGGAATGTGCAGCCGGAAGGCGGGTCGATCGGGCTTGGGACATCGCCTTCAAGGATGATCCGGTCTTTCTTTTTGCGCGGATCAGCCTCAGGGATAGCCGAGATCAGAGCCTGTGTATACGGGTGCAGCGGCTCTGCATATAAACTGGACTTATCTGCTACTTCAACAAGGCCGCCGAGGTACATGACGCCAATCCGGTCGCTCATATGCTTCACGACGCTAAGGTCGTGGGCAATGAAGAGGAAAGTAAGGTCAAACTCTTCCTGAAGCTCTTTCAAAAGGTTCAGCACCTGGGACTGGACTGATACATCCAGGGCGGAGACCGGTTCATCTGCGATGATGAGCTTAGGCTTCAGTGCCAGGGCCCGCGCGATTCCGATCCGCTGCCTCTGGCCGCCGGAGAATTCGTGCGGATATTTATAATAGGCATCTTCCGGAAGGCCTACCCTTGCCAGAAGTTCCATGACCTCAGGCTTCAGGTCCTTTTCTGAACGTTTTGTATAGTTGCGGATCGGCTCGGATATAAGATGGCCTACCATCATCATCGGGTTCAGGGAAGCATATGGATCCTGGAAGACCATCTGGAAATCCTTGCGAATCTTCCTGAGAGTTGTTCCGCGGAGATTTGTAATATCCTGGCCGTCGAAAATGATTTCCCCTTCAGTAGGCTCCAGAAGCCTCAGGATTGTCCTTCCTGTAGTGGACTTCCCGCAGCCGGACTCGCCGACAAGGCCGAGAGTCTCGCCTTTTTTGATTTCAAAAGATACATCGTCTACTGCTTTAACGGCAGCTACTGTTCTTCTCAGGATTCCGCCCTTGATAGGATAGTAGGTTTTCAGATTCTTGACTTCAAGCAGCGTTTCATTGGCGCTTTTGTCTTTTTTCAGTGCCGGGGATGTTGTTGCTGTCGTCATTATAATGTCACTCCTTCTTTCGGCCTGCTAGTTTCATAGAGCAGGCATGCTACCTCATGCCCATCTTCATTTTCAGCCAGCAGCGGGGTGACGGCAGTACATTCCGGCATTGCCTTTGGGCACCTGGCTGCAAACTTGCATCCCGTTTTAGGCATGTTTTTCAGTGATGGGACAATCCCCTTTATGGTGCTTAGCGATTCGACTTCTTCATCCATTTTCGGGATGGCGCCCATCAGCAGCTCTGTATATGGATGCTTCGGGTTATGGAAGAGTGTGTCGACATCTGTGCGCTCTACAATTCTTCCTGCGTACATGACAAAGACGTCATCGCACATTTCTGCCACTACCCCGAGATCATGCGTGATCAGGATGATGGACATATCATTTACTTCCTGTATTTCTTTCAGGAGCTCAAGGATCTGGGCTTGTACGGTTACATCCAGGGCAGTGGTCGGCTCATCTGCAATCAGAAGCTTCGGCTGGCAGGCAATCGCCATGGCGATCATAACCCTCTGCCTCATTCCTCCGGACAGCTGGTGAGGATACTCATCAACTATTTTTTCCGGACGGGAGATGCCAACGCTCTTCAGGAGTGCGATGCTTTTTTGCCTGGCTTCTTTTTTTGATAATTTCATATGGTTGAAGAGCACTTCCTGCAGCTGGAACCCTATTGAAAACACCGGGTTGAGCGAGGTCATCGGCTCTTGGAAGATCATTGCGATATCCTTGCCCCGTATTTTATTGATCTGGCGTTCACCCATGTCTTCGAGGTGAACCCCATCGAAGACGACCTCTCCTGATTTGATTTTGCCGATCCCCTTCGGAAGCAGCTTCATGACGGAAAGGCTCATGACCGATTTACCGCAGCCGGATTCCCCTACGATGCCTACTACCTGGCGCGGCTTGACTTTGAAAGACACATTATCGACTGCATTGTAGTATTTTCCATCGATAGAAAAAGCAGTCTCTAAATTATTCACCTCTAGCAAAGGTGCATCTGAATTGGAGTGTGATTTAAAGCTCATGGGACACCTCTTACCTTTTTGAATTGTCTGTTAATTCATTGTATTTGATTAAAATACTATTACAGATTTATTACAATTGCAAGATTTTTTTAAAATTTATTAACTTTCATTATTTCAGAAAAAACAGAAAGCCCTTAGTTTAGGGCTTTAAAGCGCTTTAATATACTAAAAAATTATAATTTGGTCTCCTAAAGTTTCGGGTTTTAAATTAAAAGAAACTTTTGTAGAAAAGTTATTCTTTTCGAAATATTGTTTCACAATCCAGTATCCTGCAGCATATCCGAGCAGGTCCGGGTATCTGCCTTTTCCGAAAAGGATCTGATCATGAACATGATCCTTTTTGGTTTTTTTCAAGTTTTCTTTAATATATTTCTCCCACCAGTTTCCAAGCTCTTTTTCCGTATAGCGGGTGCACCATGCTGCCACATATTCTTTGCCGCAATTCATTTCAACCGCATATTCCGCCATTCCTTCCAGCACCATGGAGTCCATAAGGGTGTAGTCCTGGAGTTTTTTCTTTTGCTCCCTGATCCGGCAGACGTGATGGTACTCATGGATAAAAAGGGATTCCAGCTCCTTATCATCCTGGGCATGTTCAAAGAAAAGAAACATCTTATCGGGAAATGAGACCCCTGATTTTACCGTTCCTGAACGCCTGGCCCTGCTCCCGCTCCTGTTCACCGGAAAGATATAAACAGGTATATCCGGCCCGTTCCACTTTTTCCGGTATTTCTTAAAAAGCCCGCCTGCTGATTTCCAAGTGCCTTGGCCGGCCAATTCTTCGTACACCCTGAAATTCACCCGATCCGGCCTGTACATCCCAAACCGTGTTAGATAACCATAAATAGGCTCCGGCTCCTTTTCCCCGAATTCATCCAGAAGCCGGCTGCAAATTTTCTCGGGCTCCCAGAAATCCTGTTCAAGCCATTTATCTGTTTCCATGATCCCCAATCGCCCTGCGCCTCCCTGTAAGATAATCTTTATATTCTATTGGCTGACGGCAGGAATGTTTCCCTGAAGACTTACAGAAATGCAAAAAGGCAGCACAGGCCGGAACCGGCGTGTGCTGCCTTTTTTGTTTCTATGTTTTATTCTGTATACTGTTTGAAAACGATGGTGGCATTATGGCCGCCAAAGCCCAGCGAGTTGCTCATTGCAGCCCTGATATCTTTCTTTCTGGATTCGTTTGGCACATAATCCAGGTCGCATTCCGGGTCAGGCGTTTCATAATTGATGGTTGGAGGGAGAATAGCATCCTTCATAGCGAGAAGCGTGAAGATTGCCTCTACCCCGCCTGCTGCCCCAAGAAGGTGGCCTGTCATTGACTTGGTTGAGCTGACGGCCAGTTTGTAGGCATGGTCCCCGAAAACTTCCTTGATGGCAAGCGTTTCAAATTTGTCGTTATAATCTGTGCTTGTGCCATGTGCATTGATATAGTCAATATCCTGCGGGGAGAGACCGGCATCATCAATCGCCATTTTCATCGCCCGTGCTCCGCCCTCTCCGGCAGGAGCTGGAGCCGTAATATGATAGGCATCGCCAGTAGAGCCATAACCCACGATTTCTGCATAAATTTTGGCGCCCCTTGCCTTTGCATGCTCAAGCTCTTCCAGAACAACAATCCCAGCGCCCTCGCCGATGACAAAGCCATCTCTATTTTTATCAAAAGGGCGGCTCGCGGTTTTAGGATCCGGATTAGTCGACAATGCGGTATTGGCACAGAAGCCGGCAACAGACATACGTGTGATCGGAGCTTCAGCCCCCCCTGTTACCATGGCGTCCGCGTCACCCCTCTGGATGACCTTGAAGGCATCTCCAATGGAATTGGTCCCTGTCGCACAGGCTGTGACCGTACAGGAATTAAAGCCTTTCGCCCCGAGGGTGATGGATACCTGCCCTGTCGCCATATCCGGGATCATCATAGGGACAAAGAACGGGCTTACCCTTCTGTATCCTCTGTTTAGGAAGGTTTCAAACTGATTTTCGAATGTTTCCATACCGCCGATCCCCGAACCGATCCAGACGCCAATCCTTGGCGCATTCTCATCATTGATCGTTAAATCGGCATCCTTTACCGCCATCAGCGCAGAAGCTACTGCATAATGAGTAAAGCGGTCCATTTTCCTTGCTTCTCTTTTATCAATGAACTCATGGGGGTCAAACCCTTTGATTTCAGCTGCAACCTTTGCAGGATACTCATCGCTGTTGAGCCTTGTCAGAGGCCCTACACCTGAATTTCCCTCTATTATATTCTTCCATGCAGTTTCTGCATCATTACCGACTGGAGTTACTGCTCCGATTCCTGTCACGACAACTCTTCTATTTTCCATTATTTACACATCTCCTTCTTTGCCAAGGATACTTTTTCTTCATACACTTCCGGCCGGCCCGGCTTTCAGGCTGGCATTCTGTTATCTGCCCCAGCGCATAGCAATGGCGCCCCATGTAAGTCCGCCCCCGAAACCGACCATGACAAGGAGATCTCCGTCCTTGATTTTTCCGGCTTCCAGTTCATCGACTATCGAGATCGGAATGGAGGCTGCTGATGTATTTCCATACTTATGGACAGTTTTGGACATTTTCTCTTCCGGCAGCTCAAGGCGCTGGCGTGCAGCTTCCATGATTCTTATGTTCGCCTGGTGAGGGATAAGGAAATCCACATCTTCCTTGGACAGCCCCGCTTTTTCCAGGACATTCAGGCTGCTTTCCCCCATTTGCCTGACGGCGAATTTGAAAACTTCCCGGCCGTTCATGTAAATGTGGTCATTCTCATTCTGATACAAGTGCTTTCCGCCAGTGCCGTCCGCCCCAAGCTCAAAGGACAGGATTCCCTTATCATCCGATACCGGTCCTATCACTGCAGCGCCTGCCCCGTCGCCGAAAAGAACCGCTGTGTTCCGGTCTTCCCAGTTGGTTATCTTTGACAGCTTTTCCACGCCTATGACAAGGATATGTTTATACGCACCGGTTTCAATGAACTGCTTTGCAGTTATCATACCATACATAAAACCTGCACACGCAGCACTGATATCCATAGCAGCAGCCTTGACAGCGCCAAGCCTCTCCTGCAGCATACATGCAACAGTCGGGAACGGCTGGTCCGGAGTTACTGTTGCCACCAGAATCATATCAAGGCTTTCTGCAGAGACCCCTGAATTTTTAAGGGCGGCAACCGCAGCATTATAGGCTAAGTCGGAAGTATCCATATCGTCACCCGCTATCCGCCTCTGTTCTATCCCTGTCCTTGTTCTGATCCACTCATCGTTTGTATCAACCATTTTTTCCAAATCAAAATTTGTCAGTATCTTTTCCGGAACGAACTTTCCGATTCCAAGTATGCCTGCATTCATGGAAACCCACTCCTTCTCACAATTTAAAAGCCAGCCGGCGAATCAGCCGTATTTATACTCATATTATTATCAATTATTATGACTTGGTACTAATTTTAGCAAAAATAATAAAGAAGAAGCAACCTTTTTACTCGAAAATTTCTCTTACGCCACGGCTTCTGCCCTATCACAGGAAATCCCGCGGCATACGTTATTATAAAGATATTCAGGGGAAGGGGAATGCACGATGGACACGGACAGCAGGGAAGAAAAGCAGCATTCGGAGCTGGACGGATTCTCCAGGTTCATGTTCGGCCCGAGGCAAAGGGTACAGGATGATATGGCAAATGAGGCTTCAGAGAGCAAAGGCCCATCAGTGAGACCAATGGGGGATTGGATACTAGGCGGCCCGGAGCGCAAGCCGGCAAACGGACGGGAAGATGCGCGGGAGCCTGGCCAGATTGAAAAGATTCTCGATGGTGTAGACCTTGGACAGCTGATGGACAATATTGATACTCTGATGACTTCAGCCGGACAGCTGAAGCCGCTTTTTAAAAAGGTGACACCTCTATTCCAGCAGCTCCTGAAAAAAGGATAAGAAGAGTTTTCCATTAATTTGAATAAAAAACAAGCTGCCTGATTATGGGCAGCTTGTTTTATGTATTGATATCCGTTTTATTCCCCGCTTTGGGCATCCTGCCTGCCTAGCTCGTATGCCTCATTCATAACTTTTGTGAAAAGTGTCATAAATGGCTGGATCATCTCGAGCGACAGCTCAATACCTGCCTTTTCCAGCTCCTGCTGGGCTTCAGGCATATATTTCATGGCTATTTGCATAAACTCCATCGTTTTATCATTGGATTGCATAAGGACATTCCCTCCTTTTCCTCAACTTTGGCCAGGCAATTTGCCTGTCTCTTTATACCTTTCAATAGATGAGTTTAGCTCATCCCGATAATTTGGGTCAACATCCGGGCTGTATTTTCCAAGCGAAATCACACCATCATCAAAATCAAATGACAGATTCCCCGATTTAAGCTCCCCATTATTCATCCTTTCAGCCACCAGCTCATAAAGTGCATCTACATGCTGGATCGTACTCGTAAGGACGGTCGATTCCCCGAGGTCTGACTGGTCGGATATATAGCCGATCGCATACAGACCCAGTTCTTTTACTTTTTCGATCACAGGCACATTAAAGCCGTCGCCGGCAGGGTAAATCACATCAGAATGATTCCTGGCCATGACATCCAGAAGCTCCAGGGCCCTCTGTTCATTATCCCATTCTCCGACATAGCGTATCTCCACCTCTGTATCTTCATTCTGGTAGATGGCTCCCTCATAAAAACCCTCGACCTCAGGCTGCCATTCAAAGGCTGCCATCACTCCAACTTTATTGGTTTCTGACATTTCTGCCGCAAGCATCCCTGCAAAATAACCCATAGCATACCCTTCAAAATTCAAGCTGGTGGTGTTCTCATTATTGGCATCGCCATTAAAGCTGACAAAATGGATGTCAGGGTATTCATCCGAAATTTCATTGAAATATAAGGCGTACTCGTTTCCGTGGCCAAAAATAAGGTTTACCCCCTTCTGGGCGTACTCCCTTACAGCACGCTCAACAACGGGAAGAGAGTTCATTCCTTCTTTATAGAATACATCCACATCGAATTTGGACTGGATTTTCAGCATCCCTTTATAGCCTTTCGTGCCCCAGACCTGGTCATTGATCGTATCGGGCACCAGCAGCCCTGCTTTCTTCAGCTCTCCGCGGGGAGAAGCTTGTCCGCATGACGACAGCACCAGAAGGAGCAGCAGAATCGGGCTTATGAATTTCACAAAACGGAGCATGTATATCTGACCGCCTTTCCAAGTGCACTGATAAAGGCTCTCTAAATGGTGCCGCTGGCCATTAGAACAGGCCAGCAAAAAGGCAGTAGTGCAGCTTCAGTATTTAAGGACGGCACCGGCTGTTCCGGCACCGGATGAAAGAGTCATAAGACCCATAATTTCCTCGTCTTTTTTCATTTTACCCTTAATTCAGCGGAATGAAAATATTTTTCCTCCATTAGAAAACTTTGGGGCTGCCCGGCCCGCTTAGCCGGCTGGAAGAATCCGCGCTTCTTTTCACATATTCCTGCTGCTTATCCAGTACAATATGATAAGGTATTTGTTCTTTGATGATTTTCCTGTCTGCTTCAGGAGCAATTGCGGGACTGCAATCGGCGGGCTCCTTCATGCCAAGATGCTTGGCACATTTTCCCCAGCGGCCTTTTTCACCGCTCCATAACAAAAGAGACCCGGTTTCTTCTGTTGCGGCTGCTTCAATAATTCCTTCAGCGGCTTCCGCTGCATGTATTGCATCCCCTTTATGTTCAAGCATGGTGTTATCCTTATTTTCCAGCCCCTCGATTGCCCTCTGAAAAGCAAAAGCAGAAGGCTGCCATAGCCCGAACAGGGTAGGAAGATATATTTTCAGGGCTCCAGAATGGCAGTTCCCCTCGTTCCCGGCTTCATAATACTGGACGGGCATCAGGATAACAGGCTTGGAGCGTGTTTCTTCTATTGATGCCTCTAAATGTCCAAACATCCCTTCCCATAAGGAAAGCTCCGTTTCTTCCCTGAAATAAAAGTCATAAAGCGAAAGGAAGATGAGATGAGGTTCCTCAATGGAGCCATTTGCCTTCCAGTCTGCTTCGCTGAACACAGTAAAATTGGCATTGCGTCCAACCAGCAATTCTTTATCTGCTGTATACCTGTCATCCCCCCTGGAGCCTGGAACAATCCCTGTCACTTCAAGCCCGCGGTCCAGCAGCTTCATCGCCAAATGGAAACCCAAAAATTCGTATGCGCCTACAACAATTGCCCGATTCATTGCACTTCCTCCCTGATACACCTACTTTTAGTATCCTATGCCGGGGAACTGGAAATATTTCTCCTTGGCTTGTAATCTCAAAGGGGATTGGCGCTGCTGCCAGACTGAAACCGAAGTTAAAAAATTGCTTTCTCTTATCATGAAGGCTTTGTTAAACAAGGTACACTCACACAGCATCATGTAAAAAAAGCCTATTGGATAATAGGCTCCTATAAAATCTTCTCATATGATTTTAAAAATTTGGCCATCTGGCTGCCAAGCTGCTGCTTTTTATCTGGGAGCATATAGCAGATTGATATGGGCGCTTTCTCATCCTTCCACTTGACAGAAAGTTCATTCAGCAGGCTTGACTGTTTATATGCCCTGCCTCCTGACAGTACATGGATGATTTTCACCGGGATCGGCGTGCGGTCCATTATTTCCTCTGCCGGCATGCTACGTTCTGCCAGAGCCCGGGGCGAGTCAGACTCATGTGATATGGCAAGCTCCTTAAGAAGCTTTTTATAAAAGAATTTATGTTCCTTTTCCTGCTCCAGATGGTCCTTGAGTGAAAGGACAGGGTTCAGGAGGATGACAGAGCGGATCTTCCCTTCCATTTCCTTCATAAGCTTCAAGGCAGCCAGCGCTCCCATTCCTTCTGCGATAATGTGGATTTTTTCATTGATGATTTCTGTCCTCAGGACATGCTCATATAAATTCCTCGCCATTTCTACCGCTTTATCGCTGCCCCAATTCCTCCCGTACAGATTGGAATAGAACACTGTATATCCTGCTCTTCTCAGCAGGCGGAGAATCGCTGCCTTTCCTTCATTCTGCGTCCAGAAGCTGCTCTTTTCGTCAACGAAATGCCTCTCATCCCCAATGATCATGATACCGAAACCTTTTGGCCGCTCAGGATAGTGGATCATATTCCATTCGGTATCGAGTTTGAAGTTTCGGTGTTCCATTATAAAAACTCCTTTTACATATGTGATCATAATTAATGTATGAAAAGCATGGATAAATGCAAGGGAATATGCCTACCATCAGTGAAAAAGAGGAAACAGCCCCCGGCCCGCGGACAGTCATGGCTAAAAGGCGTTTATTATTTTTTCAGGTTGTGGTAATATGATATAAGATTACATAATGAGGTGAAAACAGTGAAATACTTTTGGACTCTTTTCTGGACTTTCCTGCTTGTAGAAATGCTGACATATGTAGTCAGTTCCATGATTGGCTCAACATTTGATTTTGTAACCGGTGCCATCCTCGCTGCAGGTGCCACTATCCTTATTCTTGTTCTGTCCGCCATTATCCCTGAGGAATCTGCAGGCAAACAAGGCTTGCATTAATCAGCCGCCAAAACCAGGTCATCCTGCATGAAGCAGGATGACTTTTTTTGGCTGCGGCCCTTCAGGACTTCCTTAAAGCATTAAGTCTGATGCCCCCATCTTCAATTCCTATTTCGACAGAGCTGTTATCCCGGATCCTTCCGGAAATGATTTCCTTTGCAAGCCTGGTATCGATATTCCTTTGGATGAATCGTTTAAGCGGGCGCGCCCCATACACCGGATCAAATCCATTTTGTGCAATATATTCTTTTGCTTCATCCTTTATACTTATTTTAATATGCTGGTCTTCAAGCCTCCTCTGAAGGTCCAGCATCAGCTTGCCGACAATCCCTTTAATGTCTCCCAGCGACAGGGGCTTGAACAGGATCATTTCATCGACTCTGTTAAGAAATTCAGGACGGAACCGGCTTCGTAATTCGGTCATGACCCTATCCCTTGTCTCCTCCGGGATTTCTTCGCCTGCCTGTTCGAGCAGATAAGCAGAGCCGATATTGGAAGTCATAATAATGACTGTATTCTTGAAATCAACCGTCCGGCCCTGAGAGTCCGTTACCCGTCCATCATCCAGCATCTGCAGGAGAACATTGAAAACTTCAGGGTGGGCCTTTTCAATTTCATCAAGAAGAATGACTGAGTACGGCTTTCTCCTTACTGCTTCTGTAAGCTGTCCGCCTTCCTCATATCCTACATACCCGGGAGGTGCGCCGATTAGTCTTGAAACCGCATGTTTTTCCATATATTCGGACATATCGATCCGGATCAGCTGTTCTTCATTGTCAAAAAGGGAGTGAGCGAGTGCCTTGGCCAGCTCAGTCTTTCCTACTCCGGTTGGCCCCAGAAAGATAAAAGAGCCGATCGGCCGGTTCGGGTCCTGGATGCCGGCTCTTGCCCGGAGAACGGCATCAGCTACAAGGCTGACCGCTTCCTCCTGGCCGATGACGCGCTGATGGAGAGTATCCTCAAGCTTGAGGAGCTTTTCCCTTTCACCCTCTACAAGCTTTGTGACAGGGATTCCGGTCCATCTCGCCACAATGCCGGCAATTTCATCTTCTGTTACCTCTTCGCGGAGGAGACGCTCTCCCTGCCTTTCCCCTTCCTCGGATTCCAGCTTCTTCAGCTCTTTCTCGAGAGCAGGGATAGATCCGTGCCGCAATTCCGCCGCTTTGTTGAGATCATAATTATTCTCAGCCTCCTGAAGATCCAGGCGGTATTTCTCCAATTGCTCTCTTTTTTCCCGAACCTTTTGGATAGCTTCTTTTTCAAGCTCCCATTTCGTTTTCATGGAGTATGCCTTTTCTTTCAGTCCTGCCAGTTCTTTCTGGAGGGCTTCAAGGCGTTCGCGGCTGCTGTCATCACTTTCTTTTTCGAGAGCCGCTTCTTCTATTTCAAGCTGCATGACGCGGCGTGACACTTCGTCAAGCTCAGCAGGCATAGAATCGATTTCTGTCCGGATCATGGCGCATGCCTCATCAACAAGGTCAATCGCTTTGTCCGGCAGGAAGCGGTCTGTGATATATCTGTCAGAAAGAGCTGCTGCAGCGACCAGGGCACGGTCATGTATGTTGACGCCATGGTGGATTTCAAATCTCTCCTTAAGCCCCCGCAGGATGGAGATGGAATCCTCTACATCCGGTTCGCTTACCAGCACCTGCTGGAACCTGCGCTCAAGCGCCGGATCTTTTTCAATATATTTTCTATGCTCGTTAAGTGTAGTGGCACCAATGCAGTGCAGTTCTCCTCGTGCAAGCATCGGCTTCAGCATATTCCCTGCATCCATTGCCCCTTCGGTCTTCCCCGCCCCTACAATCGTGTGGAGTTCATCAATGAAGAGGAGAATCCTGCCCTCACTTTTTTTCACTTCATTCAATACCGCTTTCAGCCTTTCTTCAAACTCGCCCCTGAATTTGGCCCCTGCAACAAGGGAACTCATATCGAGTGAGAATATCGTTTTATCCTTCAGCCCCTCCGGCACATCCCTGCGCACAATCCGCTGGGCCAGACCTTCTACAATGGCTGTTTTGCCAACGCCCGGCTCGCCGATAAGAACGGGATTATTTTTCGTCTTCCTGGAAAGGATGCGGATAACATTCCTGATTTCACTGTCTCTGCCGATTACAGGATCCACTTTTCCTGCCTTTACTTCCGCAACAAGATCTCTGCCATATTTCTTCAACGCTTCATAAGAAGCTTCCGGGTTTTGCGAGGTCACTTTTTGATTCCCCCTGATAGCCATAATGGCCGTATTTAATTCTTCAAAGCCAGCACCAATACCGGCCAGGAGCTTGCCAGCCTGGGTTTTTCCGCGCACAGCAGCAAGCATCAGATGCTCTGCTGAAAGATAAAGATCTTCAAGCTCCTGCATCATTTTCTCCGCCTCAGCGAGAAGCCTCTGCAGGGCGGCAGTTATATACAGTTTACCTTGTTCTGCTCCTCCGCCTGATACCTGGGGTTTTCTTTCCAGGCTATCCTCAAGACCGCTGCTGAAGCTTTTAGCAGAAGCCCCGGCTCTCTCAAGGATCGTGCTGACAAGGCTGTCTTCCTGTTCCATGAGGCTCAGGAACAGATGGGCTTCGTCTACTTCCTGATGCTGCATGATCGCTGCCTTTGACTGGGCATTCAAGAACCCCTGCTGCATCCTTTCCGTCATTTTGTTAAGATCCATTAAAAAACCTCCTTTGACCTTTATTGACCTTTATTTATATTATAGACTTTTGTACATGTATGTAAAGAATTTAGATGCCCTCTTATCTATTGCCTTTTCACTCTCGTTAAAAACAAGCTTTTACAGGTTATGCACCAGCAAAGCATACGGCCGGGCAGTTTTGGGAACATATGAAAAAAAACGAGGGGAATGATCCCCCCGCTTCTTAAGGCTTTCGCTGGTATGTCCAGATCCGGTTATGATTGGAAGCTTCCGGAAATGTGTCTCCCGCTTTCATTTTCAGCTGCTTCGGGTTATTGACATTGCTCCCGGTTTCACCGATTTCGATATAGATCCCGTTATTGGGAGCCTTCTGGCCCGGACGGAATTGGCGGTTCTGCCCCATCGTGCAACTCCTCCTTATAGTCAAAATCATTATTATTATATCCATCCACAACCGTGTTAAAGGAAGAAACAATTCCCACGCCCTGATATCGCTTTACACGTCCGGCTGGTTATAGTTAAATGAATAAGGATAAAAAAGAAAATTGGAGGATAAACAATTGGATTTTTTCACTTTAGTCAAGTATCTGCTTTTAGGATTATTCCAGGGATTCACTGAGCCTATCCCCATCTCCTCCAGCGGACATTTGGAAATTGCCGAGCACTTTATGGATTTAAAAATAGAAGGCATGAGCTTTGCCCTGCTTGTTAACGCTGCTTCTTTGATTGCGGTTCTCATTATATACAGGGAAGATATCATCAGGCTTGCCAAAAACGGCCTTGTGTACATAACAACAAAGGATAAAAGGGCAGAAGCTGATTTTCGCTTTATCATTTATCTGATCATCGGCACCATTCCTGCCGGCGTAATCGGCATCCTGTTTGAGGATTACATCGATGAGCATCTCGCCAATATTAAAACCGTGGGAATCACCCTGGTAGTAACTGGTCTTGCTTTGTGGCTGATCCGCAATATGAAAGGAAGGAAGAATGATGCAGGGCTAACGGTCAAGGATGCGGTCATTGTCGGCCTTGCTCAGGCAGTTGCACTCATTCCCGGCATCAGCCGGTCCGGGGCGACCATCGTAGCTTCCATGGGCCTTGGCATGAAGCAGGAAACTGCGCTTAGATTTTCTTTCTTGCTGTATATTCCAGTCAGTGCCGGAGGAATGATCCTTGGCCTTAAGGACCTGCTCGGCGACCCAAACTTAGGATCACTGGCCCTCCCCTACGCCATTGCCTTCATCGCTTCTTTGGTGGCATCCTATTTTTCACTGAAGTGGTTCATGAATATCATGGCTAAAGGGAACCTTATTTATTTTGCCATCTACTGCTTCATTGTTGGGCCAATCGTCTATTTTCTATCATAAGTCAAACTGACTGCCCTAAAAAATGATACCTTTGCCACAAAAAAAACCCAGAGTCCGCGGTCTCTGGGTTTTAAGTATTTATAAGAGCTCTGAGAGCAGCGCCTTCTGGGCGTGGAGACGGTTCCCCGCCTGCTGGAATACAGCAGAATGGCTGCCATCGATTATATCTGCAGCAACTTCCTCACCTCTGTGCGCCGGGAGACAATGGAGGAAGGTATAATCTTGTTTTGCAGCTGCTGCAAGCTGGGCATTTACCTGGTAAGACTTGAATATCTCAAGACGCTCGGCATTTTCCTGTTCCTGGCCCATGCTGGTCCAAACATCAGTATAAAGGATGTCAGCACCTGCAGCTGCTTCAATGGCACTATTCACTACTTCAATTTCCGCGCCGGTTTCTTTGCCAAACTGCTTTGCCAGCGCCAGCACCTTTTCCTGGGGTTCATATCCTGGCGGTGCTGCAATTGTCAGATTCATGCCTACCTTGGCTGCTGCAATCATCAGGGAGTGGGCTACATTATTCCCATCACCTGCATAAACAACCTTTAATCCTTCAAGCCTTCCTTTCACTTCATAGATGGTCAGCAAGTCGGCCAGCGCCTGGCAGGGATGGTAAAGATCCGTCAGCCCGTTGATAACCGGAATATCTGCATGCAGTGCAAGCTCCTCAACCATCCCATGGGAAAAGGTCCTGATCATAATCGCATCAACATACTGGGAAAGAACTTTTGCTGTATCTGCAACGGTTTCCCCTCGCCCAATCTGCAGATCATTGCTGTTCAGATAAAGGGCACTCCCTCCGAGCTGGATCATACCAGCCTCAAAAGACACCCTCGTTCTTGTTGATGGCTTTTCAAAAATCATTCCCAATATCTTTCCATTCAAAGACTTGGAATCCTTGCCCAGCAGGGAGGCATTCTTCATCTTCCTGGCCTTCTGGACAAGACCCAGAATTGTATTTTTAGAGAAATCAGCCAGGGTCAAGAAATCCTTCCCCTGGATATCGAGGCTTTTATCAGCTGCTTGTGCGGTTATCATACATGTGTCACATCCTTAATGATTTGATTATGCCATTCCTGAAGAGGGCATACTTCCCATTCTTTGACCTGGAGAGATTCCAGGAAGGCATTGAGCGTTTCCGGCTGTGTAAAGACAGGGAGGCGGTTCTTGACAGCAAATTCTCTCAGCACAAAATCTTCCTGTGCTTCTCCCCTGCTGAAGACAGCAAGGATGTTTGCATCCATATCCCGGTCTCCACCTGCCGTCTGAAGAGTTATTCCTAAAAGGTCCAATGTCTCTTCAAGACCTTCCATACGATCTGTTTCGCCTCTTCCCGTCATGATGACAGCTGCTGCTGCATGCTTTATTTCTTTATGAAATGCTTTTTTCACAGCTTCATTCAATGAAGTGGCCAAAGCAATTCCTTCTCCTGTCGACCTCATTTCCGGTGATGTTTTTGGATCAAGCCCTTTAAGGGCATAATTTGAAAATACCGGATATTTCACACAGACAAACGGCAGATTATCGTACACCGGCCCTTCTGATTCGGGCAGTTTATATTTCCCAAGCAATATTTTTGTCGCAATTTGTACAAGAGGGACATTTGCCACCTTGCTGACAACCGGCACAGTCCTGCTAGCCCTCGGGTTTACTTCAAGCAGGTATACTTCCTCTCCGTCAACAATATACTGGATGTTCATCAAACCTTTATAGGCCAGATCCTTAACAATTTTTTTCCCATACTCGAACATTTTTTTCTTAGCTGTCCCGGAAACGGACTGTGCCGGCAGTACGGAGAGGCTGTCCCCGGAATGGACCCCTGTTTTTTCGATATGTTCCATGATGACCGGGACAAGGATGTTGTCTCCATCAGCTGCAAGATCCAGCTCTGCTTCAGCAGCATGCAAAAATTGATCACAAAGCACAGGGTAGGTGATTTCCTGCTTTTCCAAGAAGCTCGACAGCTCGCTGCTGCTCCTGATTATGTGCATTCCTTTTCCGCCGATGACAAAAGAAGGCCTGATCAGGACTGGGTAGCCGATTCTTTCTGCTGCTTCTCTCAGCTCTGTGTCCCCTGCAGCAGTCTCTCCCTTGATCCTCGGAATCTCCAGCCTATCGAGGAGGCGGTAGAAAAGGTCGCGGTCTTCGAGGTCATCAATGACTGCCGAACGCGTCCCAAGCAGGTTGAGCCCTGCCTTTTCCAGCTTATCGGCCAGGTTAAGCGCAGTCTGTCCCCCCAGCTGGACGATGACATCTTTAATGCCTTCTGAATCGGCAACATTAAGGACTGCCTCCGGTGTCAGCGGTTCAAAATAAAGGCGGTCGGCTGTTGCAAAGTCTGTGCTGACCGTTTCAGGGTTATTATTGATCATCACTGTTTCAATGCCTTCTGCCTTCAGGGCAAATACCCCGTGTACAGAGCAATAATCGAACTCGATTCCCTGCCCGATGCGGATAGGTCCGCTTCCGATGATCAGCACCTTTTTGTTTTCGCTTGGCAGCTGCTCGTTTTCCCCATAATAGCTTGAATAATAATAATTGGACTGTGCTTCAAATTCAGCTGCACAGGTATCCACCATTTTGTATGAAGGCAGTATTCCCAATTGCTTTCTCTTCTTCCTGACTGACAGAGCATCTTCCTTCCATATGGATGCAAGATACTCATCGCTGAATCCTTTTTCCTTGAACACCTGCATCTGTTCTTTACAAACCGTTTCAAGAGAACAGGATGCAATTTCCTTTTCAAGGCTGGCAAGGCCGGCAAAGCATTGAAGATAAAAGAGATCGATTTTTGTAAGCTCATGGATGGAATGGATATGATGCCCTCTGCGCAGGAGCTCCATTACGATAAAGAACCTTTCATCAGTCTGGCCCTTCATCCTGGTGATGAGGCTATCATCTGTCAAGCCGCCCAGCCCGTAGTTTTTCAAATCCAGATTGCCGCCTTCAAGCGACTGTACTGCTTTTAGCAGCGCCCTTTCGATATTGCGGTCAATCCCCATCACTTCCCCCGTTGCCTTCATTTGAGTGCCAAGCCTGCGGTCCGCTTCTGAGAACTTATCGAATGGCCATCTCGGGAATTTTACGACCACATAATCAAGGGCTGGTTCAAAGCTTGCATACGTATCGCCAGTAACCGGGTTGAGCAGCTCGGACAGGCTGTACCCGACAGCCAGTTTGGCAGCCATCCTTGCAATTGGGTATCCTGTCGCTTTTGAAGCAAGCGCAGACGATCTGCTGACCCTCGGGTTCACTTCTATCAAATAATATTTCTTGCTTTCGGGATCCAGGGCAAATTGAATATTGCATCCTCCGATGATTCCGAGTGCGGAGATGATCTTGATAGACGCAGAGCGCAGCATCTGATATTCTTCATCAGTCAGCGTCTGGGAAGGTGCGATAACAATCGAATCCCCGGTATGGACGCCTACTGGGTCGATGTTTTCCATATTGCAGATGGTGATGCATGTATTATCTTTGTCGCGCATCACTTCATACTCAATCTCTTTATAGCCTGCAATGCTTTTTTCCACAAGGCATTGGGAAATCGGGCTTTCGAGGAGCCCTCCCTCGACGAGAAGCATGAATTCTTCCATCGAATGTGCGATCCCGCCGCCTGAGCCGCCGAGCGTATAGGCAGGGCGGACAATAATCGGGAAGCCAGAAGCTTCGGCAAACCGCTTTGCTTCCTTTGCTTCCCTGACAATTTCACTGTCCGGTACAGGTTCATCCAGTTCTTTCATCAGCTGACGGAATTCCTCCCTGTCCTCGCCCTTTTTTATGCTGGCAATCGGGCTGCCGAGCATTTTGACTTTATATTTTTCCAGCACTCCTGTTTCGCTCAGTGCCATTGCCAGATTCAGGCCTGTCTGGCCCCCCAGCGAAGCCAGCAGGCCATCCGGGCGTTCTTTCATGATAATTTTTTCAAGTGAATCAACGGTGAGCGGCTCAAAATAAATCGTGTCCGCATAACTGTGGTCTGTCATGATTGTCGCAGGGTTATTATTGACGAGTATGACTTTATAGCCTTCCTCTTTCAGTGCCATGCAGGCCTGTGTCCCTGCATAGTCAAACTCTGCGGCCTGGCCGATGACAATCGGGCCAGATCCTATTACTAGTATTGAAGTGATCGTCTGGTCTTTAGGCATAAGCTGTAACTCTCCCATGTGCTGCATTGATTATTTCAATAAACTCATCAAATATATATTCTGCATCCTGCGGCCCGGGATGGGCTTCCGGATGGAATTGGACTGTACTGAGCGGAAGTGATTGATGAACAAGACCTTCAACTGACCGGTCATGGAGATTATGAAATCTTGTCTTCAAGCCGGTTCCCTTCAGGCTTTTCTCATCCACAACATAACTATGGTTCTGGGATGACATCATGACTCTTCCTGTGCGGGAATCCGCTATTGGATGGTTGGCCCCCCGATGGCCAAATGCCAGCTTCTTAGTGTCTGCACCAAGTGCCAAAGCTGCAAGCTGATGGCCCAGGCAGATTCCCAGGACTGGAAAGCTGAATATCAGCTTCTTGATTTCAGGCAGCATATCTTTCAGCTGCTTTGGATCACCAGGTCCATTTGAAAGCAGGATTGCATCCGGCTGCAGACCATTGATTTCCTCAAAGCTGGTGTTAAAAGGTACGGTTGTGATGCGGCATCCGCGTTTAAGCAGTGATTCAGCAATCGATTTCTTATTTCCATAATCGATCAGGACGATATGGATGCTTCCGGCACCGGCAGGAGTATGCACGGTTTGCGAGACAGCTCTTACTTTTAAGGAGCTTTTTTCATGTGAACAGCAGGTTTTTTCTTTTTGAAGCGACATAACAGCCGGCATTGTGCCTGCATTTCTGATTTTTTTTACGACTGCTCTTGTATCGATATGTCCCAGGAGCGGTATTCCCCATTTCTTCAAATACGCTTTAAGGCTGTATTTAGACTGGTAATGATGCGCACCTTCCGGGGTTCCATAGATAATGACCCCTGCAGCATGCGGCTTTCTGCTCTCAAAATCAGTTTCATTTACTCCGTAGTTTCCTATTTGCGGATAGGTGAACACAATAATCTGGTCTTTGTAGGACGGGTCCGTCAAAACCTCCTGATAGCCGGTCATGCCGGTGAAAAAGACAATTTCCCCCTCTGTATGCTCCGGCGGGGACTCAGAAATCCACTCACCTTCATATGTTTCTCCGCTGTTTAAATGTAAGTAGCCCTTCATTGTGCAAACACCTCTGCTAACGCATAAATATTATTTTTTATTAATTTTTATACATAACCTTCAAAATAAAACAGCTTTTTCAGCTGTATGATATATTTCTTGCTTCTCTTATGAATGGACTGATGCAGTAGTCCGCAGTGTATCTGCAATAATGCCTGCAGCTTGCTCTATCTGTTCCAATGTGCATGTTAAAGGAGGAAGAAGCCTGATGACATGTGTTCCAGCCGGTAGGGCGATCAGACCTTTTTCTCTCAGCATCTGAAGAACAGGCTGAGCTTCAACCAAGAGTTCGATCCCTGCCATCATTCCGAGGATGCGGATATCCTTCACTCCCGGAATATCTGAGAGCGTCTCCTGCAAAACATTCTTGAAGCTGCCGCTCAGTTCTTTGAGGCTTGACTTGAATCCTTCATCCATGACGGCCTCCAGAGTCGCGGAAGCTGCAGCTATCGCTATCGGGTTCCCGCCGAAAGTAGATCCGTGGCTCCCCGCGCCAAATGACTCTGCCAGATGTTCTTTTCCAAGCATGGCGCCTATCGGCAATCCGCTGCCCAGCCCTTTTGCCGATGTTATCATATCAGGCTGAATATCAAAGTGCATATACGCAAATGGCTTAGCCGTCCTGCCAATCCCTGTCTGGATCTCATCGATGATCAGGAGGATGCCCTTTTCTTTGCAAAATGCAGCAAGCTCCCTTACAAACACTTTATCTGCAATATGGATGCCGCCCTCTCCCTGCACCATTTCAAGCATGACTGCCGCTGTTTCTTCGTCTGCTGACTTTTTCACTGCATCTATATCATTGAAAGGAACATACACAAATGTTTCAAGCATCGGCCCATAGCCGTGTTTGATCTTCTCCTGGCCAGTAGCTGACATGGCCGCAAATGTCCTGCCATGGAAGGAGTTGAGAAAGGTAATGATTTTCGTTTTCCCGGTTGCCTTCCGGGCCAGTTTGATGGCCGCTTCATTTGCCTCGGCCCCGCTGTTGGCAAAATACGCCCTGTCCATCCCGGCATATTCACATAAAAGTGAGGCTGCTTTCTCCTGGCCTGATTGTTCAAAAAGATTGGAAACATGCCAGAAGTTTCCCAGCTGTTCCTTGACAGCTGCTTCTACCGCCACTGGACGATGCCCAAGATTGCAGACGCCGATACCTGACGTGAAATCGAGATATTCTTTTCCGGCCTTGTCGATGATGGTGCATCCGCTTGCTTCTGCTGGTTCGATATCCCAGCGCTGGTATACAGGAAAAAGATTGCTCATGCCATTGTCCTCTCTTTGCAATTAATTTGTGTTCCGCCCCATGCACCGCCTGTATAAAACGGCTTTACCCCTGAAATGATCCGGACGCTTTTCACTCCCTGCCGGATTGCAGCCAGGGCCGATTCCACCTTCGGGATCATCCCGCCTGAGATGGTTCCATCCTGTATATATGCTGAAGCCTTTTCATCATCCAGCCTATCTATTAAAGCCCCTTCTGCCTTGATGCCTTCTACATCAGTCACAAACAGGCATTGCTCTGCATTCAGGGCCAGGGCCACGGCAGCCGCTGCGTAATCTGCATTGACATTGAGCTTCTGGCCTTCCTTTGTTTTAGCTAATGGTGTGAGAACTGGAAGATACCCGTTTTGCAGGAGAAGCTGCAGCACTTCAGCCGAAACATGATCAATCCTGCCGACAAAGCCCAGGTTTTCCTTATCAACATATTCTGCTTGGAGGATACCGTCCGGACCATTTATTCCAAGAGCATTGAACCCATTCTGCTGAAGCAGATCGGCCAATTTCCTGTTGGATTGGCCGGCAAGGACCATTTCAGCTGTTTCAAGGGTTCTTTCATCCGTTTTTCTCAGCCCCTGTACAAATTGGGACTCTATTCCTTTAAGCCTCAGCATATCATTGATCTCAGGACCGCCTCCATGAACAAAGATCATCTGATAACCCTGGATATTCAGTTTCTTAAGGCTGTCAAAAAAATCGCTTGTCAGCTTTTCTAAGATACTGCCTCCGCATTTAATGACAATTAGACTCATCCGTGCCCCCTTAAGTGCGATAGCTCGCATTGATTTTGACGTAGTCATAGGATAAATCACAGCCCCATGCTTTTCCCCGGCCTTTTCCATTATGCAGGTCGACCGAAATCTTTATATTTTCCTTCTGGAGATAGGCATTTGCCTCTTCTTCCGAAAATGCTTGCGGTTCACTGTTTTTCAGCATGCATATCGGACCAATCCAGATATCCACATTTTCAGGATCCAGGCTGATATTGCTCTGTCCGAGGGCGCCGATGATTCTGCCCCAGTTTGCATCTGCTCCATATACAGCAGTCTTAACAAGATTAGATCCTACGATCTGCTTTGCTGCTGCGGCCCCCTCCTGATCGGAAACAGCACCTGCAACTTCTGCCTCAATCAGCTTCGTCGCCCCTTCACCGTCCTTTGCGATCTGCTTTGCAAGATTCTCACAGCAGGACCCGAGGAGGCCAAGGAATACATCCCATTCAGGGTGCTCCGGAGACAGAGGCTGATTCCCGGCAAGTCCGTTGGCCATAACCAGGACCATATCATTTGTAGAGGTATCACCATCAACCGTAATCTGGTTGAAGGTACTGTTTGTGACTTCCTTTAATGCTTTCTGCAGGACTGATTGAGAGATGCAGGCATCGGTTGTAACAAAACCAAGCATTGTAGCCATATTAGGATGAATCATGCCTGAGCCTTTGGCTGCTCCGCCCATCCGGATCGGAACACCGTCAATGTCTGCTTCATAAGCACAGCTTTTCATGACTGTATCGGTCGTTAATATGGCAGTCTGGAAGTCTTCTGCACTTTCTGCTCCATTTTTTGGCTCAAGCGCCGCTATTCCCGCCTGGATTTTCTCCATTTGCAAATACTCGCCTATCACACCAGTGGAAGCAACCGCTACCGAACATTCCTCAAGGCCGAATTTCCCGGCTGCCAGCTTCCTCATCTCAAGCGCATCCTTATATCCCTGCTGCCCTGTACAGGCATTTGCACAGGCACTGTTCACGATCACCGCCTGCAGCACTCCTCCGGCGGCCAGGCTTTCCTGGGTTACCTTCAAAGGGGCTGCCTGGAAAAGGCTTGTTGTATAAACAGCCGCACTGTTTGCCGGGACTGTGCTGATAATGGCACCAACATCCTTTTTACTGTACCTTAGCCCTGCGTGTACACCTGCAGATTTATACCCCTTTGGGCTGATAATGCTGCCATCCGGAATCTCCCTCACAGCACTTTCTTGCGACAATGCTTGCATGATTTGCCTCCTAAGAATTTTCTTTTAAAAAATACTATGCATTTGGCACCAGTAATTGAACAGTCCATAATGCTATAATCGACCAGTTCTTAACGGACGTTTGCCATCATGGAAATACTGGTATGAATTCAAGCCCCGCATTTTCCGGAAATCCGAACATCAGATTGGCATTCTGGACAGCCTGGCCGGCAGCCCCTTTCATCAGGTTATCAATGACTGCTACTATGGTAAGCCTTCCTGTCCGCTTATCTGCGCTAAGTCCGATATCACAATAATTGCTGCCTGTGACCTCCTTGGTGGCAGGGTAATTTCCCTGCTGCCTTACCCTTATAAATGGCGCAGCTTCATAAGCTTCCCGGTATGCGCTTGCTGCTTCTTCTGCTGTAATGCCTTCCTCCAGTTCACCATACATGGTTGCCATGATTCCACGTACGGCAGGAATCAAGTGTGTGCTGAAAGTGATTGGGGAAGTATCTTTATTCCACAGCTTGAGCTGCTGTTCAATTTCAGGTGTATGCTGATGCTCATTCACTTTGTAGATCTTGAAGTTTTCGCTCATTTCCGCAAACATGGTCCCTTTTGAAGGAGAACGGCCGGCACCCGATATCCCTGATTTTGCATCGATGATAATTCCCTGCGGCTTTATAAGCCCCCCTAAGAGTGCTGGAGCAAGGCCCAGCAAAGCTGCTGTTGGATAGCATCCGGGATTGGCTATGATATCCGCCCCCTCGATCTTTTCTCTATTCCACTCGCTCAGACCGTATACAGATTCTTCAATCACCGAAACGTCCGGTGGATCTTTCTTGTACCAGGATTTATACTGATCCCCCGGCAGCCTTAAATCCCCGGACAGATCGATGACTTTAATATCCTTTCCTGCAAACTGGCCGGCAAGCTGGCCAGATGCACCTGAAGGAGCTGCCAGAAAGACCACGTCAGATTGCTCTGAAATCTTCTCTATATCAATTCCCTCTAAAGTTTGCCTGTTTATCTCAAGCAGATGCGGATATTCATTGGAAACAGGTGCTTCCCCCCTGGTAGAGTGTATGGATTGAATCCGGAAATAAGGATGGTGCTGTAAAATGCGGAGAAGCTCTGCCCCGCCGTATCCTGTTGTACCGATAATGGATGCCTTCATGGGCTCCCTCCCTCACCTTTGTATATTTAATCAAATATATTTATAAATATGTATAATGTTTCTCTTATTATAGAAATTTAGCAAAACAAAATCAACCATAAATATGTTAATTTTTAATTAAATATTCAAAATCATGAATGAAAATTCATATCGTGCCTGATTCAAATAAAAAAAAAGCCGCCCCGAAGGGTGGCTGTTCAACAAATCTATTGAGAAAGACTGATAACATAAGCAGCCAATTTATCTGCTGCTTCCGAAGATGACCAGACAAGATTCTTCCCGAAATAGGGATGCATATCTTCAGGCAAAAGGGGAGTTACGGCAGCATGGATATTGTCAAGACGGGACAAGTCTTCCGCCTCTTCCAGGTTCCGGACAATTACAGCTTTCGGATAGCACTCCTTTTTATATCCTTCGATAAGGATGATGTCAGGCCCGAAAGCAGACATCAGCTGAATAAGCCGCTCCAGGGGCCAGTCCAGCCTGTCAGCCTGGATCAGGATGCTGCCCTCCCCTTCCGCGAGGCTGGCCAGCGCACCAGCTCTCATATGCAAAGAGGTATCTTTATCCTCAAGAACATCCGGTTTCCCCCCATGTCCATGATGCTTGATCGTCACGGCTGCAAACCCTCTCTTTTGCAGCTCTCTTATTACTGCCTGGACAAGCGTTGTCTTCCCGCTGTTCTTGAAACCCACAATCTGAAAAACAACGGGCTTTACCATGGCTGGCTGCTTCCCTGGTCATCCTCGAGCAGCAGCACATGTACTTCATCGCCCCTTTGGTATCCCCTTGTACCGCCGGGAAGCACCATAAGAGCATCTGCCCCCGCCAGGCTCATGACAATATTCGATTTATCCACGCCGCTTGGCACTGAGATGAGCCGGCCATTCTCGTATTCAAGCCTGCTCCGCACAAACCGTGTAAATGGATTCGGTTTTGGGAAGTCTTCCCCAAGAGCAGCCTGCACCATCCGTAAATGAATTTTATCCGTATACAGCATTCCCCGGATCACCGGCCTTACGAACAGCTCGAAACCCACATAGCAGGCAGATGGATTGCCTGACAGCCCAAATAACAGCTTTCCGCCAAGGCGGGCTACAGTTGTGACACTTCCAGGGCGCATGGCCACCTTGTTAAAAAGCACTTCAGCGCCAAGCTTTTGGTATATAGCCGGCAGATAATCATAATCCCCTACCGACACACCGCCTGTAGTGACCAGGATATCGGTTTTTTCAAGCGCTGCCTCTATGGCTGTAAAGCACGTATCAAAATCGTCCGGGAGCTTCCCATAATACTCGCAGGCGGCGCCCGAGCGCTCAATCTGCGCCATCACCATATGGGAATTGCTGTTTCTGATTCGGCCCGGTTCAAGCGCCTCATCCACATCAAGCAGCTCAGTGCCTGTTGCAAACAGCCCGATAGCAGGCTTTTTGGCGACAGGCACTTTGCTGCAGCCAAAGGTGGCCAGCATGGCGATCACACCCGGATTGATTTTTTTTCCTTTTCTGAGCAGGATGTCTCCTTCTTTCGCATCCTCCCCCTGAAAAGAAACATTATCTCCTGATTTAAAGGACCTTTTTATGCTCATAAAATTCTTTCCGTCCCGCTCCTCTGTCCTGGCAAGCTCCAGCATAACCACTGCATCACATTCTGCGGGCATTTGAGCACCTGTCATGATTCTCGCAGCCTGGTATGCTCCCACTTGCACCTTTGCCACATAGCCAGCCCCAATATGGTCCACAACCTCAAATTCCACAGGGCTGTCAGCTGAGGCACCTGCTGTATCAGCTGCCCTGACGGCAAATCCATCATACGGGGAACGGTCAAAATGAGGCACATCATTCGCTGCCTTTAAATCTTCCGCAAGATAACGGCCATAGCTTTGATTGATTGGGACCCATTCAGTTTCCCCGGAAAAATCCATCTGCAGGATTTTATCAATAGCTTCCCTTACAGGGATAGGCTTTCTCCTTTCGACCATGCCTTTTCCACTCCTTATGTATTCATTTTTGAAAGTGCTAAAAAACAGCAGGATATCCTGCTGTTTTCTCCGCTGTCTATTTAAGAAATTGTCAGAACTTCATGACTGGCGGCAAGCTCGACAAAATGGGCCATGCCGCTGATTTTCCCGGCATACAGCTTGTCCCCGACACCATAGTGATCCACGCATGTCTTGCATGCAAAGATGCCGACTCCTTTTTCCTCCAGCTCTTTTGCATGAACCGAAACAAATGATTCCCCTGTCAGGGCATATACGCCGCTATTCATGAAAAAGATTGCCGCAGGAAGCTCCTTCTGCTGCTTCAATAGGGTAAAAAAGGTTTCAAGCACACCGGAGCCAAGCTCTGCATCTCCTTTGCCCAATTGATCGGAGCTGACCAGTATAACCTTGTTTTTCATATTATTGTACGCCCAGGGCTATCTTAGCATAGCGGGACATTTTATCCTTTGTCCATGGCGGGCTCCAGACAATGTTCACTTCTGTATTTTTCACTTCAGGTATATCTGAAAGAGCAGCCTTTACCTGGTCAACAATCGTTCCGGCAAGCGGACAGCCCATGGAAGTGAGCGTCATATCGACTACAGCCGTTCCTTCGTCTTCCATTTTCACATCATATACCAGTCCAAGATTGACTATATCTACACCAAGTTCAGGGTCGACTACAAGCTCAAGGGCCCCCATGATGCTGTCTTTTAATTCCTGATCCATGCTAATCACTCCTTAGCAGTTATTATTAAGCTGATTCTATGATAACAAAAAGCCGCGCTCTTGAAAAAACTTATGACTCCAGGCCGGAAGGTCCATCCCCTAAATACGTTTCAAACCACTCAACCGTTTTGAGCAGCCCTTCTCTTGATACTTTATGCCCGGCGTTTTCGTCTGTCAGAAAGACAAGCTTTTCGGGCATCTCTTCATAGTTTGTTCTAATCGATTCATAAAAATGATAAGTATAGTGATAAGGGACAACCTGGTCTTTCTTTCCGTGCCAAAACAATATCGGCCTCCCTGCAAGTTTTTCAGGCTGCTGGCTGATATCCAGCTCTTTCAGTTTTTGCAGCAGTCCTGCCAGTTCTTCTTCTTTAAAAGGAAGATCAATTCCGTGCTTCTTCAGCTCGTCGATCTGCCAAAGGGCAAACTTCTCATAATAAGGCATGCCCATCAGGCTTACTGCCGTTTTAATCCAGTCATACCGCGTCAGGGCGCCCATGGTAACAATGCCGCCCATCGAGGTTCCGGCAAGTCCTATTTTTTCTTCATCAATCAGGCCCTCTGATGCAAACGCATTTTTAATTGCATTCAGCTCTTCTATCTCAGTGAGCACAATTTCCCAGAATTTCACGTTCAGATCATTTCCGGTCAGGCCTGTGCTTCTTTCCCCATGGTAGAGAGCCTCCGGAAGGACAACCCGAAAGCCTTTCTCCGCGAGCAGATAGGCATAATGGAGATTATGCTCTTTCGCACTTGTAAAACCATGTACAAATACAATGAATGGCAGTTTTTCACCGAACTTCTCTTTGTCTGCGAGATGCAGCACAGGAATGCCTTCCACTTTTCTATTTTCAATAATAATCATGGTGTTCCTCCCGCGTTCACATAAAAAAGATCATTTTTTCTTTAAAAATGCGATTTTTTTTACAAAATAAATATTAAATTGGTACGATAGTGGTAAATACACATACAGGAATCGGCTGGGCATGGCAGACTCCCGGACTTCCCGGAAAAAACAGCTTCCCCGGAATTTCCTTATGTAAATTCTTTCTATATCTTTAGTGTAGCATGCTGACATTTATTTGCCTAAAGCTTTACACTGAGATTATCCTAATACAGAAATGAGAAGGAGACTTTATGGCAGAAAAACATTTAATTGCATTGGACTTAGATGGAACCTTATTAAAAGACGATAAAACCATTTCCGCAAAAACAAAGCATGTGATCCAAAAAGCCCGGGAGGCAGGGCATATTGTCATGATTGCAACCGGGAGGCCTTTCAGATCAAGCCAGATGTATTATCATGAAATGGGGCTGGATACTCCTATTGTTAACTTTAACGGCGCCTTTATCCACCACCCTAAGGACAGGAACTGGGGGGTATACCATACCCCAATGGATATAAAAGTGGCAAAGGAAATTGTCGAAGCCTGCAGCGGCTTTTCATTTCACAATATCATTGCAGAAGTGATTGATGAGGTATACTTCCACTACCATGATGAGAAACTGCTCGACGTTTTTGGCATGGGAGACCCTGAAATAACCACGGGAGATTTAAGGAGATTCCTCACAGATTCACCGACCAGTATGCTGATCCATACCGATGAGGAACAAGTCAAAACCATCCGGAGCCATTTATCAGAGGTCCATGCCGAGGTTATTGATCACAGGCGGTGGGCTGCTCCATGGCATGTCATCGAGATCGTAAAATCCGGTTTGAACAAAGCCGTCGGGCTGAAGAAGGCCTCCGACTACTTCCAGATCCCGCCTGAAAGAATCATTGCATTCGGGGACGAAGATAATGACCTGGAGATGCTTGAATATGCCGGACGCGGAATTGCCATGGGCAATGCAATCGATGTGGTGAAAAATGTCGCAAATGAAATGACGCTGACCAATGAGCAGGATGGAATCGGCGTGTATCTCAATGATCTGCTGGGCCTGAACGCCTTAAAATAATTTAACATGGGCCCTGCCGCTGACCGGCAGGGCTTTTCCTCTTGTTCCCTCCTTTAAATAAACATGCCCTGGCGCATAATAACAAAGAGGCAGCAGAGCTGTTTCATATTTCCTTAGGAGGGGATCCGAATGGGCAAACGCAACAAATCGAAACGCTTTGTACAGCAAGGTGCAGATACAGTAAGCAAGCATGATTCCCGCATACCCTATCACACCACATATGCTGAAGCTGAAGCGAGGAAGATGGCGAATGTACAGGAATCTTCTCTTGGAGGAATTTAGCGATGGGAAACAGGCTTTATCAGGAAGCGCAGAGATTTGTCCAGATGGCCTCACAGGCAGGGCCGGCTGAACAGCAGCAGACGATTGCGAAAGCCAAAAACGCACTCCATTCAGCTTATGCGAACTCCACAAGAGCTGAACAGGAGCAGCTTCGCGAGCTGCAGGACCAGCTGGACCAGCTTGCAGGCCGCTGACGAATAAGAGCATGCCCGCAGTGCGGGCATGCTCTTATTGATTATCGGAAATTTTCCAGGACTGCAGCATAGGTATGGATGACCCTGCCTTCTTTATCCTTTTCGTACAAGCTGAGGATGACTGTGCCATTTTCGGGCAAGGATTTTTCCGGTATGTTAATTTTGAAATGGAAAGGCGACCAATCGGGAAATTTTGAATCAGAAGGGCCTGCTGCCTCCCCAGCAAGCACCTGATGGCCGTCTTCGGCTGTATAGTAAAACCTGCCAGTTTCAGCAGCTGCTTCCCCTCTCACCTCATAAACACCATTCTCCCCGCTTACCTCCACTTTCCTGAATGCAGGGTTCTCCTCCGGGACATCGAGCTGGGCTTTATCCCTCAGCACCACTGATGCATGGGTTTCACCTTTCCGTTTGAGCGGGATGGACAACTCGGCTGAATAGGATCCTTCCCCAACCCTTCCAGATGCAGTTTCATAGTCCCAGGATTCGGTCCAGGATACAAATTCCCCGGGATTCAGCTTCAAGTACTGTATGGCCTGCAAAAAGGACTTTCCTGCCGAAGCATCATACACGATTTCACCGCTCTTATCGCGAATGATCAGATCATATCTTTGTGAGGTTGGGAACTCAAAAACCTGTGCCTGATCAGAGCTGTTGATAAGCCCCACCTTAATTTCAGCCGATTCCGGGCCGGGATTCAGGCTCAAGGAAACCTCAGGACCGCCTTCCGCATTTGCGCCTGATCCATTCATCGGGAGTGAAGCAAAGATCATGAAAAAGACTGCTGCAATTCTTAACATGACAATACCTCCTTTTTATCAATCTTTCCTGAAAAAGCCGAAAATCCCTGCTGTTTCAACAATATTGGTGAATGCATAAGGATCGACATCCTTTATAATCCTTTCAAGGTCAAAAAGCTCATAGCGGGTGATGACGATGATCATCATTTCTTTATTTTCATTCGTAAAAGCCCCTTTTGCGGGAATGGTCGTAATGCCGCGCACAAGCTTATCGTGGATGGCCTGCTTCAGCTCGGCCGATTTTTTCGTAACAATCATGGCAGTCAGCTTTTCATGCCTTGTATGGATGGCATCGATCACCCTTGTAGATGCATAAAGCGTCACAAGCGTATATAAAGCTTTTTCCCAGCCGTAAAGAAAACCTGCAGTAATGATGATGATGGCATTTAAAGTAAAGAAATATGTACCGACAGGACGGTCTTTCATTCTTGACAGGAGCATCGCGACGATGTCCATTCCTCCAGTGGATGCCCCCCATTTAAGTGTCATCCCTACGCCAACAGCAGCAATGACGCCTCCAAATACTGCATTCAGAAGAATATCCTCTGATACATGGATCACAGGAATGAGCTCCAGGAATAGGGACATAAGGAAAACGCTTAAAAAGCTGTACACCGTGAAAGACCTGCCCACCTTTTTCCATGCAAGGATTGTTACAGGTATATTCAGGACGAACAATAAAATACCTGTTGAAGCAAAGCCGCCCAGAATGCTGGAAAGCAGCTGCGCGACACCTGTGAATCCGCTGGCATAAACATTGGCCGGGATCAGGAAAAAATTCATCGCAATCGCATTAAGGATGGCGCCTATAAGCACCACAACAAATTTCTTGGTTTCTAATAAAATCATACAGAACCCCCTTAAAACACTTGGTGTTTCTTTACCCTATATTGTGTTTTTTCAACACATTTCATTGTATTTTTTCCCTTGATTCTATAAACTAAAAGCATATTAACGTGCTGAAAGCAGGTGACCTATATGTCAGTAAAAATCATGGCTGACAGTGCAAGTGATTTACCATTGCATTTTTTCAAGGACAATGATGTCCTGCTCTTTCCTCTGCAGGTTCTTCTGGATGGGCAGGAATACAAAGACTTGATCACAATTGAACCAAAAAAAGTTTATGATAGCATCAGAAGCGGCCAAACCCCTAAAACCTCCCAGGTTTCTCCAGTAGATTTTGAAAAGGAATTCAGGGAGCTTGCGAGGAGCGGCCGGGAAGGCATCTACATTGCATTTTCCTCGCAGCTTTCCGGTACATACCAGACAGCAGCCATGGTGCGGGATCAGGTAAAAGAAGATTATCCTGACCTTAGCTTGTCCATAATAGACACAAAATGCGCATCTCTTGGAGCGGGATTGATCGTAAAAGAGGCGGCAAGGCTTTCTGCCGAAGGGGCATCACTGGAAGAAATCGAAAAGGATATCCTTTTCCGGAGCCGCCATATGGAACATCTTTTCACTGTCGAAGATCTGGATTATCTCGCAAAAGGCGGGCGTGTTTCCAAGGCTTCCGCTTTTCTCGGAGGCCTGCTGAATATCAAGCCTCTCCTTCATGTAGAAGACGGGAAGCTTGTTCCTATTGAAAAGATCCGTGGAAAAAAGAAGCTGCTTCGCCGAATGATCGAGGTTGCCAAAGAGCGGGGCAAAGGCTTCTCAGGACAGACGATTGCCATCAGCCATGCAGACAATCTTGAAACAGCTGAAGAAGTAAAAGAGATGCTGATCGAGGAGCTCGGAGCCAAGGAGGTATTGATCTCTGACATTGGGGCAGCCATAGGATCCCACACAGGGGCCGGCACTATTGCACTCTTCTTTTTAAATGAAATAGCATCATAAATCTACATACTCCTTCTGATTGCGGCAGACACTAAACCGACGGCGATCAAGCCGGAATAAAGGAGGTTTTTTCTATGCCGCACACTTCAGACAATGATAAAAAAGCACAGGACAATAATGCCCTGAGGCATGAGAAAAATATGATGCGCGAAAAAAACAGAAAAGCCGGGAAGCATCAATACTCGAAAAAAACTGATCATCTCTAAGCAGCCAGGGCTCTTTATGGATGACTTTCCCGAAACAGAAAAAAGCAAGCGCCCAGCGCTTGCTTTTTTCTATGATTGCTGCTTTATATATGTCCAGCCGTCCTCCTGATAGACCTTCCCTTCCTTCATCAGTCTTCCAAGAGCACGCTTAAAGGATGATTTGCTCATTTGGAAGCGGTCCTGGATTTCGTCTGCCATACTTTTGTCTCCATAAGGCATGGATCCATTCCGCTCTTCCAAATAAGAAAGGACTTTCTGTGAATCAGCGTCAAGCGCCTCCTCTTTACGGGGCAGAAGGGAAATATTGACTGTTCCATCTTCCTTTACGTCAATGATCCGCCCCTCGATTTTCTCGCCAAGGCGAGGCTCTGTCTTCCTCTGGGACTCATGGATAAACCCCTTGAATCCTTCTGCCGTATAAGCCCAGCTGCCTACTTTAGCGGTCCTGTAGATATGGCCGTGGACGTTCTTATTAAAGTCTTTCCGCGTAGCTTTAATGGAAATCTCCTCGATAATGGGGTCCTTCGCATGCTTCACATACACCCGGTTATTTCTATTAACACGGAGGGTGATATAGAGAAGATCGCCCTTCTGCGGCCAGACTGACAGGTGCAGAGGCAAATCTTCCTGGCCGAGAAGCATTTCTTTTTGGATCCCGATATCGATAAATACGCCGAGATCCTCCCTTACATCACTGACCTTTGCCCAGCCATACACTCCCACCCGGATCTCCGGAAGGGTATCCGTTGCCGAGATGCGTTCCCTTGAATCTGTATAAAGGAACACTTCGACCTTTTCATCCACCTCATACTCTTTTGCCGCTTCATTTATATGCAATAATACATCTTCATCACCGTCTGTCAGAAAATAACCGAAAGATGATTTTCTTGATACGGTTAAAGTTGTGACTTGTCCGATATAGTCTGCCAAAGGCATGTAATTTCCTCCTCAATGGCTTTATTGTCTGCTGACAATCTGAAAGTTGTTTGAACTGCTATATTTTACTATAATAAACGAATAAGGTAAAACGGTTTCGAAGAAGGAGCCGCCGGCTTTAGGAAATATCCGGCCAAAGGCTTCAATACAGCCGGTTAAATATAAGGATTAACGGAGGTCTAACCATGTCAAAAGAAAGCTCATTTGATATTGTATCCAAAGTAGATTTATCTGAAGTGACAAATGCAATCAGTATTGCAATGAAAGAAGTCAAGACCCGGTATGACTTTAAGGGCAGTAAAAGTGATATTACCCTTGATAAGGAAGAGCTTGTCCTGATTTCGGACGATGAATATAAGCTTGACCAGCTGAAGGATGTACTGCTCAGCAAAATGATTAAACGCGGAATTCCCATCAAAAATCTGGATTATGGAAAAGTCGAAGCCGCTTCCGGGGGCACAGTGAGGCAGCGCGCTAAGCTTATGCAGGGGATCGATAAAGATAATGCAAAGAAAATCAACACCCTCATCAAAAACAGCGGCCTGAAAGTAAAGAGCCAGGTGCAGGACGACCAGGTCCGGGTAACAGGAAAAAACAGGGACGACCTTCAGCAGGTAATAGCTGCTGTAAGAGAAGCCGACCTGACAGTCGATGTGCAGTTTATAAATTACAGATAGAAAAGCGGAAAAGCCTTGCTCGATAAAGGAACGCGTACTAAGAACGCCACGTCCTGTGGCAACGTCCGCATGACCCACATCCTGTGGGCATCAAGCTTAAGACGAGCAGAGCGGAAGGCGCTTGTTTAGTTAAAATCCCCGGATGCCAGAGGCATGCCGGGGATTTTAATTTTATTTTACAAACACATACATCAAAAGCTCATCAGAATAAGAGCCATCAAAGTTCTTCACATGCCTGATCCTTCTGCCTTCCTCCTGGAATCCCATTTTTTTATATAAATGAATGCCCCGTTCATTATGTGAGAACACTTCCAGGCATACTTTTTCAATGCCCGGCTCCTCTTTCGCCCATTCCAGGCAGGTGCCGATCAGCTGCTTTCCGATGCCTTGATTGCAATATTTTTCTTTAATGGATATTCCGAACATTCCGATGTGGCTGACTTTTTTGCGTGTTTTCCGGGTAAAGTTCAAAACTCCGGCAAGCTCTTCTCCGCTCCAGGCAGTCAAAAGCAGATTCCCAGGCCGTCCATGATCAATGATCCATTGCCTCTCTTCTTCAACGGTTGCCTGAAATTCCTCGGGCACCGTCAGCATATTCTCTGATTCATGCAAAATTTGCCGTGTATGGAGAAGCAGCTTTTCAGCATCCTCCTGCCTGGCCCGCCTGACTGTTACCATAAAAAAATCCTCCCCTTTTAAACACAAGAAATTTTTTCCATGTTTTTATCACATACTAGCATGGAATACACCTAATATCTATTAAAAAATTGGAGGTTTTTCACAATGGCGAACGAACAGAAAGATAATCAGAACGGATTCATCCCTCAGCACCAGAACCAGCAGCCGGGGGTTGAGGATAAAATGACCCCAGAGCCTTCTTATATTGACCCGAATTATAAGGGTTCAGGAAAACTTGAGGGCAAAGTGGCCATTGTCACTGGAGGAGACAGCGGGATTGGCAAATCTGTTGCTATTTATTTTGCAAAAGAAGGTGCTGATGTGGCTGTTGTTTATCTGGAAGAAACTGAAGATGCAAAGGAAACCAAACAGGAAGTCGAAGCAGCCGGCCGCAAATGCCTTCTCCTTGCCGGCGACCTTGGAGATGAAAGCTTTGCAAAGGAAGTGGTCTCCAAGACGCTGGATGAGTTCGGGAAGGTAAATATCCTTGTCAATAATGCGGGTGAGCAGCATCCGCAGACAAGTCTGCTGGATATCAGCACAGAACAGCTTGAAAAGACATTCAGGACAAACATTTTCTCTATGTTCCACCTGACAAAGGCTGTACTGCCGCATCTTGACAAAGGAAGCTCTATCATCAATACGGCTTCCATCACAGCGTATGCAGGACATCCTAAGCTGATAGACTATTCTTCCACAAAAGGAGCGATCGTTACATTCACCCGCTCCCTGTCCACAAACCTGGCTGATTCAGGGATCAGAGTCAACGCAGTTGCACCAGGTCCGATCTGGACGCCGCTCATTCCTTCCACCTTCACAGAGGAAGATGTCGCCAAATTCGGAACTGACACACCGCTCGGCAGAGCCGGCCAGCCGTACGAACTGGCACCAGGCTATGTATACCTCGCAAGCGACGACTCCTCCTACGTATCCGGCCAAATGCTTCATATTAATGGCGGGAAGGTTGTTAATGGTTAGAAAAGCGGAAGGCGCTCGCTCACTAAGGAACGCAGACTAAGAACGCCACGTCCTGTGGCAACGTCTGCATGACCCACATCCTGTGGGCCTCAAGCATAAGACGCTTTAGGATAGAAGGGGTTCTTTGCCTTCAATCCTAAAGTGGCTTATGACTCGAGGGGCTAGCGCCTGGAGCTGGACAAGTAGAAAAGCGGAGGGCGCTGCACCTTTATAAAAACAATTGCAGATCAATCATGCCAGCCGGAAGCACAACTTCCGGCTGGCCTTTTATTATCGGAAAAATGATTATATTACCGAAATCAAAATTTTATTATCGAAATATGCATTTTTTTATCGAAATCCTAACACCGATCATCAATAGCATCACCGTCTTCTGAACCAAAAAAGCTGCCCCGCGGCAATTTGCCGGGAGACAGCTTTTAACCTTATCTTGCAGTAACACTGCAGGAATGCCTTTTAATAATCTGATGCGGAATGATAATCCTTTTGGTCGGCTCTTTTGGATCCTCCACCATCTGGATCAGGCTTTTGGCAGCCTGGTATCCAAGGTCGAAAATATTGATATCGACTGAGGTCAGCGGCGGCCGGGACATTTCTGACAGAAGGACATTATTGAAGCTGATGATAGAAATATCATCAGGCACGGATATCCCCATTTCATCCAATGTATTAAGCACACCGAGCGCCATAAGATCGTCAGCTACCACCAGGGCTGTCGGGGGCTTTTCAAGCGATAGAAGCTCCCTTACTGCCTCCTGGCCGCCTTCCTTAAGGAATTCTTCATGAATGACGTAATCGTTGTCCAGCTCAATGTCCGCAGCTCTTAGAGCCTTTTCATAGCCCAGCAGGCGCTCAACGGTGACAACCAGATTCAAATCCCCGCCGACAAAGGCAATATGGGTATGCCCCAGCTCAATTAAATAGTCGGTTGCTTCTTTCGCAGCCCTGAAATTGTCGTTGTCAACATGTGTGATTTCCTCTACATCACGGAACGGTTTTCCGATGACGGTGAACGGATAATCTCCATCCTGTAAAAATGACAGGACCTTATCTTCAATCTTTGAATACAGAAGGACGACCCCATCCACCCTGCCGCCCTGCACCATCTGGACAACTCCGTTATAAATTTCTTCATCTGTTTTGCCTGTCGTCATATGAAGGGCATAATGCTTTTCATGGGCACCTTCGCTTATGCCCCTCAGAACAGTCGGGAAAAAAGGATTCTGGAATACGACGTCAGTGGAGCTTGGCATAATTAGTCCAATTGCCTGTGTGGACTGGCTGGCAAGGCTCCTGGCGATGAAATTCGGATGATATCCCAATTTATCCATCGCTTTCCTGACCTTTTGCTTCGTTTTTTCACTGATCCGCGGGCTATTCGCAATCACGCGGGAAACTGTAGAAGGGGCCACATTCGCCAGTTTTGCCACGTCTTTTATGGTAACTGCCATTCCCTTCCCCCCTTATCCATAAGAGTAAACCGCTGCTATTTCTAATTATGAAAGTATAAAATAATGGCGGCCTTCCTCAATTTTTTCAGGGAGCAGCGTGCTGCTTCCTATCTTTAACCTGACATTTTCTCTGCTGTGCACAGCAAGCTGAACAGTGCTCCAGACAGGCTCATAAGTGCCTGCGATTGCAGAGTTCAGATAGACCGTCCCTTCCTCACACTTCACTTTAAAGCAAATCTCCCTATATTCCCCTTCTTCATAAGCGAAAGTTTCCCCGTCATCTTCATAAAGGGTATAAGAGCATTCTGACCCTTCTTCATAATAAAGATGAAGTGTCAGGGGACCTGCTGCACCTGCTTCCCCATGGGCAGCCATCGTTCCTTTTTTGATAAAAATCGGCAGCGTTTCCAAAGGAGCTTTAATCAAATGGTGCTTTTTCCCCTCATAGGTGCTGCCAGTCCAATAGTCTGTCCACATACCTTCAGGCAGATAGACGGCCCTGTGGAAGGTGCCCGGCTGCATGATCGGGGCAATGATGACATTGTCGCCGATCATGAATTGATCAGATAGATTCCAGGTATGCTCATCCTCCGGGAATTCCAGGAATAATGGCCTCATTACAGGAGTGCCCTCTTTATGAGCCTCGGCAAATAAAGAATAAAGATGGGGCATCCATGTATAGCGGAGCTCAATATATTTTCTAATGATAGCTTCATATTTCTCCCCGAATGCCCATGGTTCCTGCCTTGCTGATCCTAGTACACTGTGATTCCTGAAAAACGGGGTGAATGCGCCTGCCTGTGTCCATCTCGCGAGAAGCTCCCCATTGGAATCATGGGCAAAACCGCCTACATCCGGGCCAGAGAAAGGAATGCCGGAGACGCCAAGGTTCATAACCATTGGCAGCGACATCTGCAGATGTTCCCAGAAGCTCCGGTTATCCCCTGTCCATACGGCCGCATACCGCTGGACACCCGAATATCCTGCACGTGTAAGCAGAAATGGCCGCTTCCCCTTCAAATTTCTCTTCATGCCTTCATATGTCGATTTCCCCATCAGAAGGCCGTAGAGATTATGAAGCTCCTTATGTGTTCGGGGATTTCCATCGTTATCATGCATGACTTTCAAATCCATTGTTTTACTTTCATTAAAGACCGCCGGTTCATTCATGTCATTCCAGATGCCTTCAATCCCAAGCTCTGTATAGTACGAATGGAGGCTTCCCCACCAGTCGCGCACTTTTTTGCTTGTGAAATCAGGGAATGCACTATTTCCGGGCCAGACGTCTCCGTAATATACATTGCCCTCCAGATATTTGCAGAAAAGATCTTCCTGGATGCCCTGTTTATAGACCATATATTCCGGATCTTCCTTTACGCCCGGATCAACAATCGGAACGATGTGTATGCCCATTTCCTTCAGATCACTGATCATTTTTTCAGGATCAGGGAATTTATCACGGTCAAATGTGAAAACCCTGTATTCATCCATATAATGAATATCCAGATGGATGCTATCCAGCGGAATCCCTTTCTCCTTAAAAGCTGCCGCCAGCTCCATCACTTCCTGCTGGCTTTCATAGCTGTACCGCGATTGGTGGTAGCCGATTGCCCACTTGGCCGGAAGGGGCATTCTGCCTGTCAGCGATGTGTATTGACGAATAACATCCTTCGGCGAAGGTCCAGCCATCAAATAATAATCAAGCTGGCCGCCATCGGCTGAAAAGGAATAAAACTCCTCTCCGCGCATATCAAACTCTGCCCGGAAAGTATTATCGAAGAATATGCCATGGGCTTGCCCTTCCCTCAAGGTAAGAAAGAAAGGGATTGACTGGTAGAGCGGATCTGTTTCCGGATTATGCGGGGCATATACGTCACTATTCCACATAACCAGCTTTTCCCCTCTTTTATTAAGAAAGCCCGTTTTCTCTCCAAATCCGTAAAATTGATCGCTCTCCTCCATATTCTTGAAGCAGATGACCTCTTTAGAATGCTTATAGCCCATCCCTTTTTGATTTTCTCCGGCTAAAACCCTGCCTTCTGCATCTGCCACCGTAATTCGAAGAGGAGATTTGGTCAGCTTGACAGTCAGACAAGAGGTTTTCACCTCTGCCTGGTCTCCTGATTCATAATGCTCGAGCTTAACTTCCTGCAGCCCCCCAATGACGGCAGGGCTCGTTCCCGCATCCGCTTCGCCAAAAAAATTCATAGTGATGCGGACGATTTCATTTGCGTAGAATACAATCCTGAGTTCCCCTGTTTCTGTCCGGGCCTTCAGGCCATTCCTGCACTCTTCTATAGCAAGGACATCTCCTGCTTCCTGGTAATCACTGTTTTCTATCTTTCTGCTCTTTCCTGGATGTATGGCAAAACTTGTATCATTCATGTAGCCGACTCCTCCTTCAAATCCCTTCTGATATGACCGGGATTGGGAAGCTGCCGGCAGTGCCGGATGGGGTCAGGAAACAGGCTTCCTCTTTTTCGACCTTCTCCAAAGAAGGATAATAAAGACGATGAAGGCTGCATAGACCAGTCCCATCACTGCCAGATAAGGGATATTTAAACCTGTCTTCTCTGACAGCGCATAGATTTCGGCTTCTTCCCGGTCAACGATCAGCTTATATTTTCCCTCATCAGACCTTACAAGATCCCCGCCCAAAAGGCCTTTCAGCTGCTTATCGCCTTCAAGCAGGCCGGAATCAAGGGAGACGGTCTGCGTTTTGACGGTATTATTGATGGCCACGACAGTGGTTTCATCCTCATAGGTCCGCTTGTACACTGCCATGCCATCCTTATTGTACAAAGGCTCCATTGTGCCCCTCGTAAGGGATGGGAGCTGCTGCCTTAATGTCCCGATATTCGAGATGTATTCCACAAGCTCCTGGTCTGTCCGGAAATCCATTTGGCGGCGGTTATCGGGATCTTCCCCGCCATCAAGTGCTATTTCACTTCCATAATAAACAATGGGAATCCCCGGTGACGTGTACAAATATGTGAGGGCCAGACGCCATCTCGGTCCCGGATGCTCATTGTTGGTTACTGCATCGCGCGTGAAACGAACGGTGTCATGATTGTCCATGAACGTTCCCATTAAATAAGGTTGATCGTATTGGGCCTGATTCCTCTCCCAGCTGGCAAACAGCCAGTCAAAGGGCTGCCCGGGCTTTTCAAATGCCGTGCGCAGATGCCCGTTCAGCGGATAATCGACAAATCCGTCGATCCCTGCTTTCTCATACTGTGCAATATAAGCAGGGTCATCGGTCCATACTTCGCCGAGAAGATAGAAATCCTCCTTGGCGCTTTTTACTTCTTTCGCGAAATCCTCCCAGAAGTCAACTGGCACATGTTTGACCGTATCAAGGCGGTATCCGTCAATATCGGTTTCCTCTATCCACCATTTGGCTGCATCCAGGAGATATTGCCTGGCCTCCGGATTCTCCTGTGCGAGGTCAGGAAGATTATAGATCCAACCATTTTCAAGCTCATCCTGATTCTCCCAGTTGGTTATTTCCTTTTGTTCATGGAACCAGTCCTGCTTGTCCGGATCATTCACCCAGGGATGATTGGGTCCGACATGATTGACAACAAAATCAAGGATGATTTTCATATCACGCTTATGGGCTTCTTTTACAAGCTTTTTAAACGTCTCGATAGATCCGAAGTTTTCTTCCGTTTTGTAAAAATCATTGATCCAGTAGCCATGATAGCCGCCTGCTTCATTTTCGAAAATCGGCGTCAGCCAGATGGCTGTAAAGCCCATATCCTTCAGATAATCTAGCTGGTCAATGATACCCTGGAAGTCCCCTCCGTGATAGGCTTTCGGGTCACTTGCGTTTGTTTCCAGGTCATTGCTGAAATCGCCGTTGTTAAAACGGTCGACCATTAGAAAATAAATTGTTTCATCCTGCCATTTACGCTCTTCTTTTTCAACTGCTCCTACCGGTAGGGCGCAAAAAAGAAGAAACGGAATTAAGATGAGAGCCATGACTCCTTTTTTCATCTCCGCTCCTCCTTAAATATCAAGCTGAGCTGCCATAAGGAAACACCCCTTTAAGCAGCCCAGCCCTAAAGTCACTAACCCTTTAAGATTAGCCTTTTGTGCCCCCGGCAGTCAAACCTGAAACGAAATATTTCTGGAAGGATAAGAATAAAATTGAAATCGGGATTGCAATCAGGACAGATCCGGCAGCGAACGTTGTGAATTCGGCTCCATACTGTCTTGATACAAGCTCATACAATCCAACGGCAAGTGTATATTTTTCAGGTGTTCTTAGCATGACCTTTGCCAGGATGAAGTCCGTAAACGGAGCAATAAACGTAAAGAGTGCAACGACTGCAACAATCGGTTTCGCAAGCGGCATGATGATCTGCCAGAAAATCCTGAAGTGGCCTGCTCCATCCATCCTTGCACTTTCATCCAGCTCTTTAGGGATGCTGTCGAGATATCCTTTCATCAGCCAAGTGTTCATTGGAATGGCCCCGCCTACATAAATGAGGATGAGCCCGATATGGGTATCCAGCAGGTTTGTTACCTGTGCAAGGACGAAGATCGCAATCAATGCTGCAAAGTTAGGCACCATCTGAAGAATCAGGAACGTGGTAAGTCCATTTTTCCTGCCGACAAAGCGGTACCGTGAAAAAGAGTAAGCCATCAAGCTGATGGTAATGACAGATGCCAGCATGGTGATCACGCAGATTTTCAACGTGTTCCAATACCAGATCAGATAATTGCTCTCTTCCGGGTTGAATATCGTCTTATAATGGGCAAATGTCGCGTTTTTCGGGATGAGTGATGAATTGGTCAAGCTTGTTCCCGGCGTCAGTGATGCTCCAATGGCCCACAGAATCGGATAAATGATGATGACCGCCATAAAAAGAATGACAAGATAGGTCAGTGACAGCCTGATGAATTTCTCTTTTTTTGTAGTCATATCACATCATATCCTCCTCTTTGAAAGCTTTTGTCCTTCTGAACTGCCATAATGCCACGGAAATGACTATCGCAGATAGAATCATCGTGATGGCTGCAGCCATTCCGTACTCAGACTTCGTGACAGTCAGATTATAGATCCACGAAATCAGGATATCGGTGCCGCCTGCATTTTGATCTGAGATAGCAGGGCCGCCCATATTGAATAGATAGATAATATTGAAGTTATTAAAGTTAAAGGTATATTGCGTAATCAGGATCGGTGCGATGGACAGCATGATCAGCGGGAACGTAATATTCTTGAACTTCTGCCAAATCGTCGCTCCATCGACTGTTGCCGCTTCATAAAGCTCATCCGGGATCGCCTGCAGCACACCTGTGACCATCGCAAAAATGAACGGGAATCCAAGCCAGGTCTGGATCATGATGAGAGCGATCCTTGTCCACAGGGCCTCTGTCATCCAAGGGATCGGACCGATTCCAATGAAATCCAGGACTACGTTATTGATGGCACCGAACGTTTCATTGAACAGGCCGGAAAAAATCAGGATGGATACAAATGCCGGTACGGCCCATGGCAGGATCAGGATTGTCCTGATGATCGCTTTTCCTTTTAGATCCTTCTGGTTGACAAGTACTGCCAGGAAGACCCCAAGGGCGATCTGGAATGTTGTCGCACCGAACGTCCAGATGATCGTCCAGGCAAACACGTTTACGAAAGTATCACGCCAGATATCCAATGTGACCAGTTTGGCGAAGTTGTCTAATGCCACCCAGTCCATCAGCTTCGCTGGCCACTGATGATACAGGTTGTAGTTTGTGAACGAAAGCAAAAGCACGAACACAATCGGCAGGATGACCACGAAAACCAGCAGGAAGAATCCCGGAGTGATCATCAAGTATGGGAATCCGGAATCTATCAATGTATGATATTGCTCTTTTATCGAGCTCAGGTGCTTGCCCAAGTCCCGTTTCTTTCCATTTTTATAGGCATCGCGAATGTTGATGAACATAAATCCTGCCGCGAATAGAAGAAGGATGACGGAAATGATTCCGTATACCAGGAGGAAGATGGAATTATCCCTCGGCAGCTTTTCTCCGAGAGTGACAAGTCCCCAAAGGCCAATATTGAGGAAGTCTTTAAAAGCAACGATGAATGATAGTGTTAGAATTAAAAAGGCGATGCCTTTGACAAATTGTTTATTATACATTTGGCCAAGTCCCGGGATGATGGACAGGCCTGCAGCAATTTTCCGATGGTTTGAACGGTATGCTTCTTCCATTGAAAGGATGCCCCTTTCTATCTGATTCCCATAAAGGGCGATTTTTTTATTGATTTTTTTTTGCGGCACTATTGTCTTCTGAAAGAGCCGAAGCTATGCCTGTTGGAATCTATTAAAATCCTGCTCTCTTTGACGCTTAATAAAATGGGAGGCAGTACTCCACCAAGGAGTACCGCCTTTTCCCTTTATTGCTATAGATCAGTTTCCGCTGTGGTTCGCTTCGATCTGCTGTTCAATAGTCTTCACAGCATTATCAAGCGCTTTTTTGGATTCTGATTTACCGGTAATGATTGTTTCTACCGCTTTTTTCATAGGATCCCAAACTTCAGCCATTTCCGGTACACTTGGCATTGGAACAGCATACTGTGACTGCGCCATTACTGCTGCAGCACCTTCGTTATTCTTAACGAACTCAGGATCTTCCATCAATGATTTCAATGGCGGGATCTCGCCAGTCAGCTCAAAACGCTTCTTGGCATTTTCTTCGTTTGTAATGAACTCAACGAATTTCTGGGCCCATTCCTGGTTTTTGCTGAAGTTAGTAACAAACCATCCTTTAACACCCATGAATGTCTTGACAGGCTCGCCATTTGGAAGCTTCGGCAGAGCGGCTACACCATAATCGATGCCTGCATCTTTATAATCCTGGAACGCCCATGGGCCGTTTTGGACTGCAATGGCTTTTCCTTCTTTAAAGAGGCCGTTCATATTATCGTTTGATTTTTCTCCGATGATTCCTTTAGGGAATAATCCTTCTGCGTACCACTTTTTGATATAATCTGCTGCTTCTACAGAAGCATCGTTATTCAGGCCGATATCAGTCACGTCCACTTTGCTGTCTTTCTCGCCGAATACATATCCGCCGAACCCGGAGAATACGCCGTGTGCATGATAGAAGTCATCCCAGATTGCAAGGAATCCGTAGTTTCCGTCTTTTGTTACTTCCTGAGATTTAGTATAGAGATCTTCCAGGTTTTCCGGAACTTCAGGAAGCAATGCTTTGTTGTAAATGAAAACCGGTGTTTCAGTAGCTTTCGGAAGTCCGTAAAGCTTGCCTTCATATTTCAGGGCTTCTACTGAAGAGCTTGTAAATTGGTCAAGGATCTCGTCGCTTACTTCAAGTTCCTTAATATACCCTTTTACCATCGCAGGGCCAGTGCCGTCATGAGACATTGTGATAACATCCGGCGCATTGGCTGTGTTGCCATCCAGGGCAAGGTTTTCCTGCATCTTTGTTATATTCAATTCTTTGAATTCAATTTTGATGCCGTGTTCTGCTTCAAACTTGTCTGCCGCATCTTTAAGAGCGACTCCTTTATCTGTATCTTCCCAGACAATCAGCTTTTCAGGTTTGTCTGAGCCGCCTTCTGTTTTTTCTCCTGCAGTGCCTGTTTCTTCATCTTTAGGACCGCAAGCAGCCAGCACTCCAAAAACCAGGACAATCATCATAAATAATGATAAAGCCTTCTTCATTTTGACCCCTCCAAAGAAATTATATTTTTCTAGTACAACCGTTTGCACAAATCGCTGCATAAAAGGCAACTGAAAGCGTTATCAGGCTATTCAAAAAAAATAACCGCTGAAGACCTTCGGGACAGCCGCCTGTGAAAACGATTGCACAAACTTTAACTTTATTATACTTGCTATTTTCATTTTGACAACCCCCTTTTTTAACATTATCGCTAAAAAGTTTATATCTGATATAAGAGCTCCAGCTTGAATGAAAGCCTGTTCTTTGATAAATTTTAAAAAAGTCAACTTGCGATGCAATCGATTGCACAAGAGAGGGGAAAATTTATGCTGGAAAGGTCGTCAATATTTCACCAGCCTGCTGACAGCTTTGCGTATGCCTATAGCGAAAACATACTCCATATCAGGCTGAAAGCCAAGAAAGGCAATATCGAGGAAGCTGAACTTATTTACGGAGACCAATATGAATGGAATGAAGATGGCTGGGTAAGCCGCCGGATCCCGATGAAAAAAACGGGATCAGACCAATTATTTGATTACTGGCTGGCTGAGCCCGAGCCAGAGTTTAAAAGGACAAGATACGGCTTTTGCCTGAAGTCAGGAGACGAGCAGGCCGTTTATACAGAAAAAGGCTTTTTTGACTCCCTTCCTGAAGATCCCGGCAGCCTCTTCTGCTTCCCGTACCTGCATGCAAGCGAGGTTTTCAGGGCTCCGGAATGGGTGAAGGATACGGTATGGTACCAGATTTTCCCTGAAAGATTCGCTAATGGTGATGAATCTTTAAATCCACCGGATACAAAGCCGTGGAGAAGCGAGGAGCCCAAACCTGATAATTTCTTTGGCGGTGATTTCCAGGGAATCATTGACCATATAGATTATCTTGCCGGACTGGGTATTACCGGGATTTACTTCACACCCATATTCAAGGCATACTCCAATCATAAATATGATACAATAGATTATTATGAAATCGATCCCCAGTTCGGAGATAAAGAAACTTTCCGCGAACTTGTGAAGATTTGCCATGACAAAGGAATCAAAGTTATGCTCGATGCTGTCTTTAATCACAGCGGATATCAATTCCCCCCCTTCCAGGATCTTCTGGAGAACCAGGGGGATTCCCAATATAAAGATTGGTTCCATGCTGGAGAATTTCCGCTGGAAGGCGGAGAACGTCCAAACTATTCCACCTTTGCGTTTGTCGAGTCCATGCCAAAGCTCAATACGCAAAATCCGGAAACAAAGGAATACCTCCTGGAGGTCGGGCGCTATTGGGTCCGGGAATTCGATATCGATGGCTGGCGACTGGATGTTGCCAATGAAATCGATCATCAGTTCTGGCGCGAATTCCGTGCTGAAGTGAAGAGCATCAAACCGGATCTTTATATCCTCGGGGAAATCTGGCATGATAGCATGCCTTGGCTCAGGGGCGACCAGTTCGATGCTGTAATGAATTACCCATTCCTGACAAATGTTCATAATCTGTTTGCTAAAGAAGCAATCAGCCCCCGCCAATTTGCGGAGAATATGGTCTCTGTTATCCATATGTATCCTGATAATGTTAACGAGGCTGCTTTCAACCTGGCTGGAAGCCATGATACCCCGAGGGTTCTGACGGAGTGCGGGGGTTCGCTTGAAAAGGCAAAGCTGATATTCACATTTATGATGACCTATATCGGAACCCCTTGCATTTATTATGGAGATGAAGTGGGACTTTCCGGCGGCATGGACCCGGGATGCCGGGAATGCATGCCATGGGATGAAGAAGAATACAGTATGGAAATGTACGAACATACAAAGAAGCTTATCCAATTGCGCAAATCAGAGCCCCTGCTGGCAAATGAGGGAGTTCTGGAATTTCTTGAGCTTCCTGAGGAGAGTACAGTTGCTGCATTTGCCAGAAGTTCGGGTAACAGGAAGATTGTCATCCTCTTGAATGCTTCAAGTGAAGAAGCATCATTCTCCCTCCCTTTTCCTTTAAAAGGGAAAAAAATCACCGATCTGCTGACAGAGGAAGAATATGCGGCTGAAGCAGATTCCCTGTCTGCCGTATTGGAAGGCTACGGGGCTGCCATATTGTCCTTTGAGCTATAAAATTTCAAACCAACATTTATAAGGCTGGCACTTCTGCCAGCCCTTTCTTTGCGCATAATGACTTCCCGGGGGAGGCACTCTTTTATCTCAAAGAATCACACCGCATTGTTTAGGAGATATGTAAAATGAAACAACCGAAAAAGAACTTAACTTTATTTGCCCTCACCTGGCCTATTTTCATTGAAATACTGCTTCATATGCTGATGGGGAATGCTGATACGCTTATGCTGTCCCAGTATTCCGATAACTCTGTTGCTGCTGTAGGGGTTTCAAACCAAATTCTGTCACTCATCATCGTGATGTTTGGATTTGTAGCAACAGGCACCTCCATCCTGGTTGCCCAGAACCTGGGTGCAAAACAGCTTGGGAAAGCCGGTGAAATATCGGTGGTGTCCCTTGGGACCAACCTTTGCTTCGGCATACTGCTCAGTGCAGTCCTGATTATTTTTGGCAAGCCCATGCTGAAGCTGATGGATCTTCCCTCGGAACTGATGGATGAAGCAAATGTTTATCTTGTGATCGTCGGCGGCTTTTCCTTTGTCCAGGCACTCATCATGACCATTGGGGCCGTCATCAGAAGCTACGGATTTACAAGAGATGTTATGTATATAACCATCGGGATGAATATACTGAATGTCATCGGAAATTACCTTTTCATCTTCGGACCTTTTGGGATTCCTGTACTGGGCGTAGAGGGCGTGGCCATTTCTACTGCAGTCAGCAGAACGATCGGCCTTGCTGCTTCCATCCTGGTCCTGATTAAGCGTACGGAAGGAGAACTGCCCTTCAGGCTCCTTTTCCGCTTCCCGAAGGAACATCTGCGGAACCTCCTGCAAATCGGCATCCCTTCTGCTGGCGAACAGCTGTCTTATAACGCCTCTCAGATGGTCATCACCTATTTTGTTGCAATGATTGGGACAGAAGCTTTGACGGCAAAGGTTTATGCCCAGAATCTGATGATGTTCATTTTTCTATTCAGCCTCGCCATCAGCCAGGGAACCCAGATTATGATCGGGCACATGATCGGGGCAAGAGAATTTGCATCAGCCTATCAAAGGTGCATCAGAAGCTTGAAGCTCGCAATTGCGATTTCAGTGGGAGCAGCTGTCGTTTTCACCTTTTTCTCAGACTCATTGCTGGGAATCTTTACGGACAATCAGGATATCATCAAAGTTGGAAGCACGCTGATTCTTTTGACCATCATCCTTGAACCCGGCCGTTCCTTCAATCTGGTCGTCATCAGCTCGCTAAGGGCGGCTGGCGATGTAAAGTTCCCTGTCTATATGGGCATCCTGTCCATGTGGGGTGTGTCTGTCACCATTTCTTATATCGCCGGGATCCATTTTGGACTCGGGCTTATTGGGGTATGGATCGCCTTCATTGCAGATGAATGGCTGAGGGGCATCCTTATGCTTTGGCGTTGGCGCTCCAAAGTATGGATGGAAAAATCGTTCATCGGCAGGGCCGGCAAGGAGGAAGAAGCTGCCGGCTAAAGAGACAGCAAGGCCTGGCGGCAGCCAGGCCTTTCTTATATTGTAGCGAGGAGCCTTGCTTTTTCTTCCTTCGTCACATAATTTCTTGCTCCAAATGAGTTATATCCGTTCTTCCGGATTTTATTAAGGATGGCCCTGTAAAGGACGGCAGCACCCTTGACTGGCGTCCTGGAAGAAGGAGGATACAAGTGGATCGTTTCCAGCGCTTCTTCATAATATTGCTCGGCGATTTTCGCCAGCTCCTCGAACAGACCGAAAAAAGCGGCATTCAGCTGGCCTGACTGCAGTTCTTCCTCCTTATATCCGTGCTTCTCCATCAATGCTGCAGGAAGATAAACCCGATCTCTTTTGAGGTCTTCTCCAATATCGCGAAGTATATTGGTAATCTGCATAGCCTGCCCCAGCTTAATGGCGCCATGCTTCAGCTGTCCCGCATTTTCAGGCGCAAGGACAGGAAGCAGCATCAGGCCGACCGTACTCGCCACATGATAGGAATAGTGAAGAAGTTCATCGACAGTATAATATCTTGATTTGTATAAATCCATCTTCTGACCTTCAATCATTTCAAAGAAAGGAGTGCTGTCCATGTCAAAGCTGACAAACACATCTCTGAGCGCCGTCCACAGCATAACATCTTGATGGGGCAGCCCGCCTTCGAGGAATACGGCAAATTCTTTTTCAAAAGCAGCCACCTCTTCCTCTGGACACGATCCTTCATCCACAATATCATCAACCCTGCGGCAAAAAGCATAAATGGCCCAGACAGCCCTTTTTTTCTCAGGCGGCAGGAAAGAAAAAGCCCGGTGAAATGTGGCTGAATTCTTTTTAATGACCTCTTCACAATATTGATAGGCCGCTGCAGCTTTATCCAACGATCGACACTCCTTCCGTTTGTGAATTCTTCTTATGCTCATGCTTTATATGGTCAGCCAGCATTTTTGCTCCCTGGAGGACAATAGGAATCCCCCCGCCAGGATGGACGCTCGCACCGACCGCATAAATATTCTTTTCCTTGAAAGGCTTCAGCTGAGGGCGGAAGATACCTGACTGGAACAGGGAAGGAGCTATCCCAAAGCTTCCTCCTCCATACAGTCCCTCGCGGAGAGCATCCTCAGGAGTCCTGATCTTCATCCATTCTATATGTTCCCGCAGACCGGGGAAGCTATCCTTTTCAATCCGGCTGATGATCCTGTCAACATACTCATCCTTGCTGCTCCAGTCGATATGTTCTCCTGATGGAGCGGGTATGAGTACATAAAGGACGCTTTTCCCTTCAGGGGCAAGGGAATCATCGATCGCTGAAGGATAGAATGTATAATAAGAGGGATCATCCGGAAGCTGCTGCTGTTTGAAGATCTCCTCCATGCTTTTATTGAAATCACGGCCGATGAAAAACTGGTGGACCATCGCTTCTTCATAAACCTTCCCGATCCCGAAATATAGAAGCAGGCAGCCGGAGGAGGCTTTATAATTCTTCCTGCGGTCCAGCAGCTCTTTTTCCGCTACAGGAAAATCTCCGTTGAGGATAAAGGAGTCGTATTTTTCTTCCTGTCCATTGACGATGGCTCCCTTGGCCTCCCTGCCATCAGTGAGCAGCTTTTCAACACGGCTCCCAAGGCGGATTTCTATTCCCTTCTTCTTAAGCAGTTCTTCAAGCTTTCCAATCAGGCTGGCATAACCCCCTTTCACATAAAAAATGCCATGCTTGTGCTCACTATAAGACACAAGACTGTAGATGGCAGGGGTGCTCAGCGGATTGCCCCCGATATATAAAGTCTGCAGGGCATAGGCAATCCTCAGTCTTTCATCCTTGAAATAAGATGAAAGCTGTTTATCGACACTTTTGTGGGCGTTCATTCTCGCTAAAGAGGAAAGTGTCTCTTTATTCCAGAAGTCTCCCTTCTCCAAAAAAGGGCGTTCAAGAAACTGAGGCCTGCCCGTATGGAAACGATAGTCCATATCCTTCATAAACCTTTGAAACCCCGCGAGGCTTTCAGGGAATTTCCGGCTTATTTCCCGTTCCTGCTCGCCTATGTCAGCATGCTTGGTATAATCGGTTCCGTCCGGAAAAGTAATTTTATAGAGCGGATCCAGCCTTATCATTTCATACTGATCCCTCCCAAGCCCTGCTTCTGCCAGGATACTTTCAATCATATCAGGAAGCAGGACGATTGTTGGCCCCTGATCGATCCGGAAGCCGTCTTCCTCCATAAATGCAAGCCTTCCTCCAAGCTTATTTTCCTTTTCTAAGATGACGACTTCATGGCCATCGTCTGCCAGCAGCAGTGCAGATGTCATACCGCCGATCCCTCCGCCGATAACCGCCGTTTTCATAATGCTTCCTCCAGTCCCGGCAAGCTGCGGCCATCTTGTTCCGGCAATTCCAGCCCGTCTTTTTCCAGTATCATTTTTGCCGTAATCCTCGCCGACTCCAATATGGTCGGCAGCCCGCTGCCAGGGTGGGTCCCTCCGCCGACCAGCCATGTATTCCCCGCTTCCTCAAATCGGTTATGCGGCCTCAGCACCATCATTTGTGAAAGCTGATGCCCAAGATTAAAGGTCGCGCCTTTATAGACATGCAGATCTTCTTCCCAATTTTTAGGACTGATGATTTTTTCAAATTCTATATGATCCCTTAAGCCTTTAAAGCCGGTCTTCCTTTCTACAATATCCAGAACAAGATTCCTGAACTCTTCCTGCCTGCTGTCCCATTCAACGCCGCTGAAGTTATTCGGAACAGGTGCAAGGATATAAAGTGCTGATTTCCCTTCCGGCGCCAGTGTCGGATCTGTGGCAGATGGATTCTGGATATAGATGGAAGGGTCTCCGGACAAGCTGAGTGTTTTCGTAATTTCTTCTACATTCCTTTTGTAATCCCCGGCAAAGCAGATGGTGTGGTGCGGGAGGTCATACTGCTTATCGAGCCCAAGGTAAATCATGAACGTTGAACAGGAATATTTCTTTTTTTCGAGTTTGCGGGTTTTATATTTTTTCAGACTTCCCTCATTCAGGATCGTGCTCATCGCTTTGGCAAAATCGGCATTGATGATGACTTCATCAGCAGGTACCTTCTCACCTGATTCCAGGATGATGCCCCTGCTGTCACGGCCTTCCATCCAAAGGCTCTTCACGCCCTTGCCGAGATGGATCCTGCCCCCGTGCTCCATGGTGACTTTTGCCATCGCTTCGGCCAGCTGGTTCAAGCCTCCGATCGGATGGTAGATCCCATACTCATGCTCCATAAAGGAAAGGATCGAAAAAGCGCCAGGGCATTCCCAAGGAGACATCCCGAGATATTTAGATTGGAAAGTAAAGGCGAGCCGAAGCGTTTCACTGTCAAAATAACGGGAAAGCACATCATAAAGGCTCTTTCCAAGAGAAAGCTCAGGCAGCGCTTTAATGACCTTCCAGCTTAAATAATGCCGGTACCTGTCCATCCGTGATTGCAGGATGGGCATCAATGCTGACATTTTCCTCTCTGTATCTTCCATGAAACGGAGATAGCCGCTGCCGTTCCCTGGAAACTTTTCTTCTATTCTGCGGACCATTTCATTCCGGTCGCTTGTCATATGAATTCCAGTATCCTCAAAGACCAGTTCATACATCTCTTTTAATTCCTTAAGGTGCAGATAATCAGAGAGTCTTCGGCCGCTGGCTGCGAAAAGCTCTTCAGCAATATGGGGCATACTGAGAAAAGTAGGCCCGATGTCAAAAGTAAAACCGTTCTTCTTTATGCTCCCTGTCCTGCCCCCCAGATATGACTGCTTCTCATAGACATCCACCTCATATCCCCGGCTGGATAGGAGCATGGATGCAGTGAGCCCCCCGGGTCCGGCCCCGATGATTACGATTTTTTTAGCCATCTTCTGGCCTCCTTTTAAATTCCGATATTATACAATAGTTATACAAACATTATACAGAGATACTTTGAAACTGGCAATCTTTAAGGTATCAGGTCTCTTCGGATACAAAGAAAAGAACCTGCAAAAAGCAGGCTCCAGGGTCAATCAGCAATATTAATGTTGTATTCTTTAAACCATATTTCCATCTGGACAAGATGGGCAAGAAGCTGGGGCCCTGTCATCAGCTGGCCGAACCATGGCTCCTGGAAGGAATTCCCTTCTGTTTCGGTTATGTTCTTCAACTGTTCTTCATCAAAGAATTCATACAGGGCAGAGCTTCTGTCTGCCAGTATTTCGGAGAGCATGCCCTTTACAGCTTTCGTATACTCAGGATTATGGGTTTTCGGATACGGGCTCTTTTTGCGGTATAAAACCTCATCCGGAAGGATCCCTTCAAGAGCCTTGCGCAGGATTCCTTTTTCCCGGCCGCCGAGCATCTTCATCTCCCATGGGATATTCCATGCATATTCGACCAGCCTGTGGTCAGCAAACGGGACCCTTACCTCAAGGCTCGCTCCCATGCTCATCCTGTCTTTGCGGTCCAGCAGCGTCGTCATGAACCAGATCTTATTGAGGTAGAAAAGCTCCCTCCTTCTTGCCTCCTGAGCGGTTTCCCCTTCAAGCACAGGCGTCTCAGCAACGGTTTCCCTGTACTTGCTGTGCATATATTCTTCAAGCTGGAGCTTCTCCCTCCAATGCGGCTTCAGCAATTGCTGCCTTTCCCGGATCGAACGCATCCAAGGAAAGCCGCTGCGGTTCAAATCATCCTGGCGGTGAAACCAGGGATAGCCACCGAATATCTCATCAGCGCATTCACCTGAAAGACTTACGGTAAAATCCTGTTTGATTTTTTTACAGAACCACAGGAGAGAGGAATCGACATCAGCCATTCCCGGCAGATCCCTGACAAGGACAGCTTCCCTCAAATGTTCTGCCAGCTCGCATTGAGAGATAATGCTCGTGTGATGGATGGTCTGGAATTCTTCGGTCATCTTCCTGATAAAAGCTCCGTCAGAGTTAGGCTGGAATTCATTTGCCTTAAAGTGCTTATCATTATCTTCATAATCGATGGAATAGGTGTGCAGCGGCCCTTTTCCCTCTTCTTCATAGGCACGGGAAGCTACCGCAGTAATGGCACTCGAATCGACCCCGCCAGACAGGAAGGTGCATAACGGCACATCTGACACGAGCTGCCTTGTGACAGCATCTGTAAATAAATGCCTCACCTTTTCAGCTGTTTCCTCCAGATTGTCCGTATGCTCCGCACTTTTCACATTCCAATAGCGCCAGATTTTTTGCCCTTCCCTTGATAATGCCAGCGCATGGGCTGGCCTAAGCTCTTTTATTCCTCTAAAGACTCCGCTGCCAGGGGAACGGGACGGCCCGAGGCCGAATACTTCAGCCAGCCCTTCACGGTCAATCTCAGTACGCACTTCCGGATGGGCCAGGATCGCTTTAAGCTCAGAGCCAAAAATGATCCCCTTTGTAGTTTCTTTATAGAAAAGCGGTTTAACGCCCAGACGGTCTCTTGCAATAAACAGGCGATTTTCCTCCTCGTCCCATACGGCAAAGGCAAATATCCCATTCAAGTGCTCCAGGCAATTTTCTTTCCATTCTATATAAGCTGTCAGCAGAACTTCTGTATCAGAATGAGTGCTGAAAGAATATCCTTTTATAAGGAGTTCTTTTCGGATATCTTCTGTATTATAAAGCTCGCCATTATAGCAAATTGTATAAACGCTGCCTTTTGCCTGCCTGGACATCGGCTGTTTGCCGCCGGCAGGATCAACGACGGAGAGCCGTTTATGGCCAAATCCCGCATGGATACCGGTCCATATGTTTGTGTCATCCGGCCCGCGCTTTGCAAGTGTTTCCGCCATTTTCCCGACTGCTGCAGCCTCTTTTCGCAAATCTCTGCTAAAATCAATCCAGCCCGTTATCCCACACATTCTTCATCATCCTTTCGTCAGCGGAAATCAGGTAACATCCTTTTGCATGATGCCATTGTATGCAGGGCCTAGGAAATGGTTAATTGTCCCGTAAGGATGATTATTCAAAAATAATAATGTCAGAAAATCTGACCATCTTATTGATTTAGGCAGAGATACAGAACCGCTTTAGTAGAAAGTTAGGTTTGCCGCATTACGCTTGCCTCCTTTTTCATGAACTCCTATTATTATTTCTGCCCTTTGAGGGCTTCATGAACATTCTTAAGGATCCAATGTAAATATATAAACTATTCAAGTATACTGATTGGCTATTTTTTTACCTGTGATCTTAACATTCACCAGGACTCCTGCCAGTACGATAGTCAGCGATTTTCATTCTTTGGAAGAGCTTAAGGTTATAAATTCCTGACTTTATGTCTAAAAAGGATGTTGAAGGAATCATATGGAGGTACAAGATGAACAGACAGCAGCGAACCAAACTCTATGAGTTCCAAACCCGGGCATTCACGCTGGGCACAGTCGAATGCATCAACGAGCAGTGGGTTTTTTTCGATGAAGAAACAGAAGAAGCCTCAATATTGGATGAATTCCTCCATCAGGAAATAGAAGTATTGCGGTATAAGCGGTGGAAAAAAGGTGTCTTATTTGAAAATGGGCGAATCGGACTTGCGGATGAAGTGATTTCACTGAAAAACCAGGACAGCATCCGGATGAAAAAACACCTCACCTTCTCTCTCGAAAGATTGCTGGATGAAGTGAATGATGATGCCTTTTATCAATTTGTCACCACCTTGAATTCACTTCAATTCTCAATCTTCGACTGCATTTACTGCTATAACCACTTGAACTTCCTGAATGACAGCGAGCGGAAAAACGGAGTCAACTTCATTGTTTTTGATAACCAGGAATGTATCTGCAATGTCCAGCACCATTTCTGCTATTACGAAAAAAAGAGCGACCGGTTCGAATTCACACTCAACACAGGAAAAAGACTCGTTATTGAAAAGATTACTCCTTCTTAGAAATAAAGGCATGGATTTGAATAATCCATGCCTCTTCTATCTTCTCTTCCCTCATACATGTCTCTTCTCAATCAGCCTTATCCCAAGCCCCATGAGGATTACGCCCATCAATAGGAGAATCGCTACTGGATAAAGCATATCCAGGATTGAGTTGCCGGACACTACAGCTCCCTTCATCATCTCCATTCCATAAGTAATAGGTATGAAGCGCGAAATGCCGATAAGCAGCTCCGAGCTGACAATTTCAATCGGCCAGTACGCCCCCCCGAGCATAGCAAAGCTGACGCTGATCAAAGGAATGATGCTGTTGAACTGGCTCATTGTTTTTACGAGCCCCGTCAGGAAAATGGAAAGCGCGACAATGGAAAACAGATACGGAATCACAGCGATCAGCACCGTCCCGAACCTTCCATTAAAATCGATACCTGCACCGAATTTAAAGACAAGAAACACAAAAATTATTTGGATGTACCCAATTAAAAAGCTCCAAAGCAGATTCGCCATGTACATTTCCGCTTTAGACGTCGGTGATAAGATGAACCGGTCCCACAGTCCGGACTGCTTATCCCGAAGGATCTCGGCAACAGTAAAAGCCACCGTATAAATGGAAAAGAATAAAGTAAAGCCGAATAAAGACTGCAGCGGCTGGCTGTATTCAGCAGCATCTTTCTGATTGAAAGAGGATAGGCCAAGCTGAAAGGCCGGTTCTTTTTCCGCCTTCTGAAAGACCTTTTCAGCAGCTTCCGGATCGTCAGCAAGCTGGACAATCTGCTGTTCCTGCACTGATTTCATATAATAGCGTCCGATATACTGATTCAGCAGCTGCAGATTTTGCGAAGCCCCCGCATGGTAAATTACATAGGAATCCTGACCAAGCTCCAAGGCAGCCTCCGCGTTTCCTTCAGCCACTTTCTTCTTTGCCTCGTCTTCAGTCTGCAGGACGAACGAGAAAGTATCTCCATTGTTCAACTCTTCTATGATTTCCTCATTGCTTCCATCTGCCGAAGAATACATCGGAATCTCTATTTTCACAAATGCGGACTGCCCGGTAAGATAGGCAAACGCCATGCAGATGATCGTAGAGGCAATTAAAGCACCAGGATTCCTCAATGTCAGGAGGATCTTCCCCCATAGCATTCCAATCATGCCGCCTCCCCCTTTCTAGGCTGCAACAGCAGTGCAGCGAACAGCAGTATGGCAGAAAATACAGCAAGGGACCAGAGCTGTCCGGCCGTTTCTCCAAGCGGATAGCCCTGAAGGATTTTCATGTAAGCTGATATCCCCGCTCCCCCGGGCGAATAAGACCCAAGACTTTCAAAAATGCCGCCCAGCTGGGAAACAGGAAAAAAGCTCCCTCCCACAAAAGCAAATACAGGGACAAGAAAATTGCCAAACACCCGGCCGGCCCTTTCTGAACTGCTTCGATAGTTTACTGCAGAAAGCAGGCTGGCAAAACTTCCAATCATGATAGAAATGACGCCTGTAATGATCAGATAGTCCATGATATCAGGATAAGATACATCAAAAATGAGTGCCGACAGGCCGAAAAGAATATTCAGCTGCAAAAAACAAACGATGGCCGCAGCAGAAAAGATGCCTGAAAAGAAAATAGAATTGGGAACATCCGCAAGAAGAATCCTGTTGTAAAGATGTTCTTCCTTCTGGGTATAAGCAAAGCTGGCTGCCGTGGTTGCCACGTAGAAGACAAACATCATACTCATTCCAATGGCATAATAGCTGACAGAGCTGACATCCTTTACTTTGCTGACAGATTCAATTGCGCCAAGTTCATCGATGCCAGCCTCCTTGATATCAACAGCTGAAATCCCAAGCGTCTGGATTCCCTGCCCTAAGGAGATCTGCTCCTGGAAATTGGCCAGAAAATCACGTATTACCCCTGCCCTGAGTGCATCTGAATCATTCAGCTGCAATTCAAGCTCCGGAAGGTCACCTTCCTTCAACAGGCTGTGCCGGTAATAATCTGTGGTAAAGCCTGACGGAATCGTCAGCATCGCGCTGTATTCCTCCTGGCGCTCTGAATCCAGCTCCTCTGAAATATAATCCACGCCGATGCTCCGGCTGAATTCTTCATCGCCGAAAACTTCCTCAATCAATATGGCGGCAGGGTTGAACATTTCCACTGCATTTACAGCTTCTTCCTTCGCTTCATCGGGCATAGGGAAATTCTTTATCATGGCGGCTGCTTCTGCGGCACCAGCTTCATAATCATCCTGGACCCATACTGCAAGCTTGATATCAAGATCCGGGATTTCATCGCTGTTCAGCGCTCCGAGCGCATTCCCCAGGATGCAGATCAATACAAACGGCATCAGGAGAAGGATGATCAGTTCACGCGGCTTGCGCCAAAAAAGCAGGAGATCCTTTTTGATCATTTGAAAAAGCATATCCTTCCCCCCTAATCCCTGAGCTGCCGTCCGGTCAGATGCAGGAATACATCTTCAAGGGTAGGCAGTTCTATATTGACAGCTGTTACAATTGTGCCGGTTTGCTCAGCTGAACGGAATATATCCTTCAGCAGATGGACCTGTTTAGGAACGATGATGGTCGCAGTCTGCTCTTGTACAGACAGCTGCCTGATTGCGGCATGGTCCTCCAGCAGGCGGATGAATTCCCCTCTCATCAGGTCAACCTTTATATTGATTGCCTGTTCAGCAGAGAGGATGCTTTTTATTTCATCCTTTGTCCCGGAAGCGATGATTTCCCCATGGTCCATGATGTAGATCCTGTCGCACAGATATTCCACCTCTTCCATGTAATGGCTCGTATACAGGACAGTCATATTCTTTTCCCTGTTGAGCCGCTTTACAGTATCAAGAATATAATTCCTGGACTGGGGATCGATGCCTACGGTAGGTTCATCCATAATGACCAATTCTGGTTCATGCAGGAGCGCAGCACCGATATTCAGGCGCCGTTTCATGCCTCCTGAAAATGTTTTTACCAAATCCTTTTCCCGGTCCTCTAGGCCGATCATTTCCAGTACTTCTTCTGTTTTTTGTTTTAGCCTCTGTTTGGGCAAACGGTGGATCCTCCCAAAGAATTCAAGGTTCTCCCTTGCCGTCAGTTCATTATAAAGAGCAATTTCCTGCGGGACGACCCCGAGGATATTCCTTAGTCCGGACGGCTTCTGGAGGATGCTTTCATTTTTGACCCTTACATCCCCGCTCGTTGGCGATGTAAGGGATGAAATCATCGATATGGTTGTTGATTTGCCCGCCCCATTCGGGCCAAGGAGCCCTACAGTTTCTCCTTTTTCCAGATATAAATTCACGCCATTCACTGCGGTTTTATTCTTAAATTTCTTTATAAGCTCTACAGCCTCCAGCATTCCATCTCCCCCTTATTACCTTCAATATACAGCTTCAATGGAAAGCCGCACTACTGTCTTCCGTCATTAAAACCAGCCTCCCGATGTGACCTCCGTCACTTTTCAAGGAGATTTCCGATAAACAGGCATGGAAAAGGGGCTATCCCTATAGCCCCTGATTTTTTTCGCAATATATTGCAGAATGAGGCAAACTAGAGACTGGCCCGCCATCCCTGTCCATACTTGTTTTTAAAAACATCTGCCAATCTTAGAGAATATCATTCTTGACTGCAAAAATCGCAAGCTGTGTCCGGTCCCGCAGATCCAGCTTCTGCAGAATCTGGGTCAAATGATTTTTTACTGTTCCCACTGACAGATACAGCTCATTTGCTATTTCCTTATTAGTTTTTCCATGCCCGATTAGCCTGGCAATATCACGTTCCCTGGGAGTAAGCGGAACTTCTGCCTCTCCGTGGCATGAATGGTCCAGAAGCTTCGGCATAACTTTAGCCGCAACCTGTTCATGGATGCTGATGCCGCCTTCCAGGCAGCTCCTGATTGATTGCAGCAGGCGGGGTCCGTCAGAGGTTTTCAGCAAAAACCCATTTGTTCCCTCCCTTAAAGTCTGCAGTGCATAATCTTCGTCATTGAAAGTAGTCAAAATCAGTATCTTTACGGCTGGCCACCTTTTTTTGATCATCCTGGTCGCTTCTATGCCATTCATGACGGGCATTTGGATGTCCATCAGGATAATGTCTGCTCCATGGGATTCCATCTTTTCTATCGCTTCCTGGCCGTTTTCCGCTTCACCGGCTACAGAAAAGGCACCATCCTGTTCAATGATCATCCTCAGCCCCTGCCTGACAATCACTTGATCTTCAACTATTAATATCCTATTCAATTTTTATCCCCCTTTACAGGAATGGACCCCATGATGACAAACTGGCTGCCATCACAATAGATCTGGACAGTGCCTCCTGCCCCATGGACCCTTTCCCTGATGCTTTTAAGGCCAAAGCTTTCGTGAATGGGGCCTGGGCTATGAAAGACATTCCTGATTTCAAAGGATACCCCCCCAACAGGGGAGACACCCAGAATGACATCAACTTCTCTAGATTCGCTGTATTTAAGGCAGTTCGTCAAAGCCTCCTGAATGATCCGATATAAAGCTATGCTATGTATATTAGGAAGGACAAGGCTTAAGACCCCTTGCTTTGTTGTAAAACGGATCCGCAGGCTGCTTTCGCTCTCCAGCTTCCTCACCAGCTGGATGATGGCAGGGATTCCTTCAATCGCCTCTGATTTAAGGGCCCGTACTGCCCTCCTGGTTTCCTCCAGGCATTCCTCCACTGTATGCTTCATTCTGGCAATGCTGGTGTTATGCTCCTTAAGCAGCATGCTCTGCATTTCCATTCCCAGCGCTGTCAGCTTATGTCCGACAGAATCATGGATATCCCGTGCAATTCTTGTCCTTTCTTCTGCCCTTGCTGCCCCTTCATTCTTAAGAGCCACCCGTTTGGCCTTCCGGTATTCTTCAAGCACCTGATCATAAAGCTCCCTTAGCTCCTCAAGTCTGCAGCGCGCCGAATTCAGCCCGATGCAGGCGGCATATCCCACGCTCAGTGCGGCAATGGCCAGCGTGACCGCTATGACGGAAGGCCTGAGGAAAATCATGGTGAAGGCCGCCAGTAAGGCTGTTCCGCCCAGAAGGCTGTAAAAAGCGGCCGGCCGGATCGACTGGGCTGCTTCGTACAAGTAAAAAAGCGCGGCCAACAGCAGAAAAGGCCATGCAGACCTATCCAAGTAAATGGCAATCAGAGGGAGATTGAGCATCATCAAGGAATAAAGGATGAGCTTCCTTTCAGTGACTGCAAGCAGGAAATAAGCTGCGAAAGATAAGGAACAGCTGAAGAGATAAATGGGGCGGGCTGTGTTTTCAATGAAAAAGAACAGACCGGCCCAAATAGCCGCCATAATCAGGAATCGTATATAAAAAGGCATCATCCGGTCCTCCTTCAAACTCAAGTACTACAGCCTGGACGGCCGATCAGACAGCAGCACCACGTCCAAAAAGTTTTCAAAACCCGTCAGGATTTTTTCCGGCTGCTTCCTCATTTTCTCGCTTTTTTATAGCTTCGAGCACTTCTTTCTGGGACAAAACCGGATGGCTGCTATACTTTCCGAATGCCTGGACAGCATAAGTGATTACAATCAGCACAACAATAAGAATGATCAAGATCCATGCTCCTGACATACTTCTCCCCCCTATACGGATCCAGTTCTTTGAATAATCTAGGACAGATTCAAAGCAGCTTTTTTGCCAAGCTCTTCTTCAAACTGTTCAGCGCCAAGCGGCCTGTGTATAAAGAACCCCTGGGCAAAATGGCATTTCAAGTCCTTCAGCAGGCGCATTTGCTCTGCGGTCTCCACTCCCTCGGCAACCACCTTGACATGCAGGCCTAGCCCCATGGTGATGATTGCATTCACAATGGCAATATCAGGCGAGCCGGATCGAAGATTATCTATGAAAGATCGGTCAATCTTCAATGCATCTATAGGCAAATGCTTCAAATAGCTCAAAGAGGAATAGCCAGTCCCGAAATCGTCAATGGCGACCCTTATACCGTTCCTCTGAAGCTCCTGTATCACAAGGATGCTGTTCTCCATATTCCGGAGCATTGAGCTTTCTGTCAGCTCCAGCACCAGAAACTGCGGTTCAAGCATTGTTTCCTTCAATACCTGAAGGACTTTATGCACAAAACCCGGCTGCTGGAACTGATGTACAGAAACATTAACAGACACCGTTAAGCTCCCGAGCCCCTTATTATGCCATTCTTTCGTCTGTCTGCAGGCGGTCTGCAGCACCCAATGGCCTATTTCATTAATCAGCCCGGTTTCTTCAGCCAGCGGGATAAAATCACCCGGAGATACCAGTCCAAGCTTCGGATGATTCCAGCGGATCAGCGCCTCGCTCCCATATATGGCACCGGTTTCGAGATTGGTCAGGGGCTGATAGCAGAGAAAGAACTCTTTCTTCTGCAGGGCTTTTCTCAGATAGCTCTCCAGTTCCAGCTTAAGCAGCGTCTGCTCATTCATCTCCGTCGAATAGTATGTAAGCCTGTTTCCCCCCTGATGTTTTGAACGGTTCATGGCAATATCGGCATTTTTCATCAATGTTTCTTTTTCATGTCCATCACCGGGATAGAGGCTGGCACCTATGCTCCCGGTTATAAAGAATTCCTGCTCCCCGTAATAGACTGGGGAGGAAATTGCCTGCAGAATATGATTGGACAGCTTCGTGACCCGGGAGGAGTCCGCCTCCTTCGCAAGGATAAGCGTAAATTTATCTCCGCTGAACCGGCCGAAAAAGGATCCGGGAGGGAGGATTGCTTCAATCCTTCCGGCTATCTGCCTGAGTATCTGGTCGCCGGCATAATGTCCCAGGCTGTCATTAATCAGTTTAAAGCGGTCTATATCCATAAAAAGAACAGCAAGCGGGCGCTTCTTCTTCTTTGCCTTCTGCAGCAGATCATCAAGTTCTTCCATGAACTTCAGGCGGTTTGGCAGCCCTGTATCTTTATCATAATAAGCAAGCTGGGTCATTTCCTGTTCAATTCTCTTCTGCTCGGTGATATTCCTTCCGATGCAGTATATGCCTGCAGGCTCACCCTCCACAGTAATTGGGATATTCTTCAGTTCATAAAGATTCCTGGCCCCATTTTTTGATTGTATCTCGAGGTTATAATACTGCTCTTTACCATTCACTGTCCGGTAGAAATGCCTCCTGACCCTGGCCACATCCCGGCTGTCGATGAACCTGAGCGCCGGTTTCCCGATCACCTCTTTTTCATTGAACCCGAAGTTACGCTTAAAGGCTGGATTAATGCTTGTAAAATTGCCCTGCATATCTGTCGAATAGACAAAATCGGCGTTGTTGTCAAAAAGGGACCGGTAATATTGCTCCGAAACACTTAAACTATTATTCAGCATCTTTATATCATCCTTGGAAGCATGCATCAGATGGGTCAAAGCAGAGAGTGTACGGAAATGCTTCGGTTTGGCATATTGACCAAACCCTTTGCGGACCTTCGTCACATGCTGCACTCCTTCTCTGATGGAAAGGTATGTGAAGGCATGTCCCACCATCTTCGGAGGACCATCTTCCTTTGCGGCAATTTCTCCATATGTAAAAAGTCCTGATACAGGAGCAATTTCCTGTAACCACGACAGCTCCTTATGAGTAAAATCAAGAAGGAATCCTTTTCTTGCAAGGCATGCATAGACAAAAAAGGCTTCAGCAGGCTTCCTCGCCAAATTTCGCAGATCTTTAACAGATGCCTCGATAATTTCATCAATATTCTGATAAGCAAATGCAAGCTTTTGTCCTTCTTTTACAGGGCGATTTACTTCAACTGCCCCATTTTCCAAAACTTTTGTTATAAAAATGGAGGCCTTTTCTTCATCCCCCTCCAGCAGAAAGGGAAATTCAATCCCTGATGCCGGCAGGCCCCTGACGAGCTCTTCCCCAAGATATTGCTTCAGAATCTGCAGCGGTTTCTTATCATCAATGCTAAAAATCTGATTATGCCGGGCTTTTGTGACTTTAAAGCTTTTGCCGATTTCCTGCCACTTGTAATTGCTGCCCGCTTCAACGATAAGCCCTTCGTTCTGGAACACAGCCGCGGAGACTCCCCTCCCTGACGTTTCTCCGCCGGCAAAGACAACAGTTTCAGCCATATTCCTGTGATTCCCTGCCGCTCCTCCTGCAACTGCTATATCAGGACGGATATCATATACACCATCAAGGACTGCCTGCATATCAAGGTCAAATCCAGCCGAAAAGAGGATCAAGGCTTTGGCATCATATGAGGCAAGCGCCGAGGCAATGCTTTTGCCCATTTCAAATGGATTCCTGTAATCCCCGCTTTTAAACAGTCCTGTTTTCACCTGGGTTTCCTTGAATAATGAGAAAGTGATGACCGTCTCTCCTTCAAGCATTTTCCCATTGTATATCTCACCCGCAGAAGTACAGCCGATCATGGCTGCAGAAGGCAGATGTTCCTTCATTGTTTCCTGTATCTCATAAATATCCCTGCAGTCTTCTGCACCTGAGAATACCTGCACAAGGACATTAGGATATTCACCGATTGCGTTTTCCTGTATATATTGAATCAGCCTGCTTTTATGTATATATCTACAGCTTAAAGTTAATATCATGATCTCCACCACAATTATGTTATTTTATCTATATGATAAAAATACCATATTTACCGTTAGATAACATTGCTATTATAGAAATATTGTATGAATAGATGTTTTCGCAGCATGTTAGAAGAGGAGCCGGAAGAGGAAAATACGGCAGGAGCGGTCTATACAGACCCAAACAAAAAAACTGCCGGAGCAGTTTTTTTGTTCTGTGCTTTTTATGCAAAAGGATGGAATCCAAGCGGCAGCCTCAGTCCGAGGTAGATAACCAGAATGGCAGCCACAACGAACTGGACCCATAGGATGGAAGTTTTCTTTCCTTTTGTAGTGCGGATGATGATCATTTCAATCATGGCAATCACCCATAAGCCAAGAAGTGCCTTCAGTACATACAGAAGATCGATATTGATCCCCGAAGTCAGCATCCAAATGCCCGTACCGATGATCAGCAGGTAAAAGAGCCTTAAGATCATCTGAACGACCTTTACACCTTTTGCTTTGCCGCTGTTATGCATTCCAAGCGCTGCGAAAAATAAGACAAGTGCTACAACCCAGGTAAAAATATGAGCGTGTGTCATTCACCAGGCCTCCTATTAAAAATTCGTTTAAATCATACCATATCTGCATGGAAAAGCCTAAGATAAACACAGCGCTTTAAAGAGCCGGCCATGATTTTGTGACATTTGTGTTAAAAAAATCATATTTTCCAGCTTAACCCTCTATCCTGTTGCGGAGCGTCCCTATTTTTTCCACGGTAACTTCCATTACATCTCCGGGGTTGAGAAAGCGCGGAGGCTTGAATCCCTTCCCTACCCCTGCGGGTGTGCCAGTAGCAATGATATCTCCCGGCTCAAGGGTCATTCCCTTTGATAGCTCGGAAATGATGACCTCAATTGGAAAAATGAAGTTTTCCGTATTGGAGCTTTGCCTTACCTCCCCATTGATCTTTGTCTCAATATCCAGCTTGCCTGGGTTTTCAATGGCAGATTTATGGACAATCCATGGACCCATCGGACAGGTGGAATCAAGGCTTTTTCCAATAAAAAATTGCTTATGCTTTGCCTGAAGATCCCTGGCCGTTACATCATTGATGATCGTGTAGCCGAAAACATGGCTGAGGGCTTCTTCCTCACTGATGCCCCGCCCAGCCTTTCCGATCACAACAGCCAGCTCGCCTTCATAATCCAGCTGCTCCGTCACTCCCGCATGCGAAAGCACTTCCTCTTCCGGACCCGAAACAGATGTCGGCGCCTTTGTGAAAACCATGATATGCTCAGGTATGTCATCCTTGCTTCCCATTTCAATGGCATGCTCAGCATAGTTTTTCCCCACGCATAATATGTTTTTGACGGGCTTCGGAATTGGGGCCAGCAGCTTCACTGATTCGAGCGGAAGCAGAAGCTCCTTCCCTGCTTCATTGCCTTTGGCCCAATTCAGGAGCTCACTTGCATTATGTACAAATTCTTCCCCCATGGAGACTGCCTCCAGGAGCGACTCAGGGATTTCCTTGATCCCGCCCCTTCTTTCTTCCGCCTTAGCGAGGGGAAGAATCAGATCAGTCCCTTCTTCCAGGACCCCGATAAAAACACCTCTTCCATCTTCAGCAGTTGCAAATCTCAACGTCATCACCTCTATCTTTTTATATTTCTAGTATAATACAAATTTTCTGAAAGCGCCTTGATGGAAAACTGCGGACAGAAAGAGACCAGCAGGGCTTTCCTGCAGGCACATTCCTAAGGCCGGGTAAGACTGAGAAGGTATTCCTCTGTTTCCTCCGGACTATGGAATATATATACTTCCTTCCCTTTCGCAGCGGAAAGTTTGGCAAGGATGGCCGGTGCATTATCCTTCTTATAGCGGGCAATCCACTTTAAAAACTGCCAGTCGAGCTGTTCCGGGCATCCCTCTGCCATATCCGGCCTTGTGCGGCCATGATTCATGACTCTTCGTTTCAGGGCTCCATACAAACAGCGGACTGTAGAATAGTTCAGAAAGAAGATAGAATCAGATGCTTCCATCCTCATGTCCATTGTTCCTCCATAGTTTCCATCAAGGATCCATTGCTCCTTCCGCATCAAACCTTTCTGAATCCGGATCCATTCCTCCCGCTCCGTCGGCACCCAGCCCTCGTGCCAGAAAAGGGAATCCAGATGGATCACTTCAATACCGGTCATTTCCCCAAGCCTTTTAGCGAAGGTTGATTTACCTGCCCCCGCAGAGCCGATGATGATGGCCTTTCTCATTTGCTTCTCCTGATCGGCGGCACTGACAGATAGGTGGCGCTTCTCCAGAGCCATTCAAACGGACCGTACTTGAACCTGGTAAGCCATAGCCTGCTTAGAAGGATTTGGAACAGATAGATCCCAACTGCAAGCAGCGTGCCGCCAGCCATAGAAATATCTCCATAAAAACCGAGGCCATAGCCGTAAAAAATCAAAGTACAGACAATCGATTGAAATAGATAATTGCTCAATGACATCCTCCCTACCCAAGTGAGCGGCATCAGCAGACGGCTGCCTTTTTCCGTATCAGCCAGCAGCGCAATCATAATTGCATAGGAGGCAGCAAGGAGCGGGCCCCCGAACAAATCCTGGAAATACTCTGTTGCCAGGTTGTCAGGACCAATATAAGGCACCAGTTTGATCAACAGTCCTGCGGCAAAGAACACCGCAAACATAATGGCTGCCCTCTTTTGGAAGTTCGCCAGCTTTTCCAGCAGCTTCAGCTTTGCCGCTCCGGCTCCGATCAGAAAAAGAGGCATAATCGACAGGAGCAGGATGATGAATGAAACCTCATTATTTACCATATACCAATCTGTGATCCTCTGTGATGTGATTTCCGCAAATGTCCCGTCCTTGTATACTTCACTCGATGAGACTGCTGATTCCAGGTCATATAAAGAAGTTTCGCTGTCCGGGACAAACAGGACTGTCACCAGCATCAGCAGGCCCATAAGCAGATTGGGCAGGATATACAGCAGTATTCCCGTTATCAGAAGAGCCTTCCCGGACAACCGGAAGAATAATAGGGCTATCAGGCCGAATACCGCATAATTCACCAGTATATCTCCATGCCAGATGAGAAATGCGTGCAGAATGCCCGCTGCCAGAAGGACAAGGAATCTTCTTGACCCTATGGCCGCAAAGCTGTAGCCCCTGTCTATTGCCCTTTCCCTCAAAATGATCACCCCGTATCCGAACAAAAGGGAGAATAAAGGATAGAAGCTCGCTTGGGCAAAAATATCGATGAAAGCATATACTCCTTTATCAAGAGAGCTGTCCCACCATCGATGAGGATCCAGATACAAAAGCGGGGAGTGGAAGGACATCATGTTTACGAGGAAGATGCCAAGTATAGCAAAGCCCCTCATCATATCAAGTGAAGCAATCCGGTCTTTTTCTTGTACAGGCAATAATTTATCAGGCATACAAATCTCCTTTTCATAGTCTACCTATTAATAATAGATAGGCAGGCTAAGAAAGTCCACCAGGATTTGCCAAGCCAGCCTTTTTGCCATAAAAAAAGGCCACAGTCCGCGGCCCTTTCTCATGTTTGCTTTAGTTGACAAAACGCCCGCCTTTTCCGTCAGCCTTCCAGTATTCTTGACGGAGCCGGATTTTCTGTATTTTTCCGGATGCGGTCTTCGGAAGCTCCTTCACGAAGGTCACACCTGTTATAGCTTTAAAATGAGCCAGCCTTTCCCTGGTAAACAGGATGAAGTCTTCTGCGGCTATTTCTGCATCTTCCTTTTTCACAATGAAGGCATGCGGCGTTTCTCCCCATTTTTCATGAGGCACGGCAATGACAGCAGCCTCGAGTACAGCCGGATGGTCATAGAGCACCCCTTCCACCTCAATGGAAGAGATATTTTCCCCTCCGGAAATGATGATGTCCTTCTTTCGGTCTACAATATCTATATTGCCGTGAAGATCCACAGTGGCCATATCTCCTGTAAAAAGCCAGCCGCCGCGGATCGCTTCCATCGTCGCCTCTTCATTCTTCCAGTAGCCTTTCATGACTCCATTGCTTCTTGTGATCACTTCACCTATTTGCTTACCGTCATACCTGACAGCTTCTCCGTTCTCATCAACAACCTTCACTTCACAGCCAATCATGCTATAGCCGGCTTTTGCTTTCATTCGGTATTGTTCTTCCTCCGGCAGATTTGATAGATGGGACCGGATAGAAGAAATTGTGCTGAGCGGGGAAGATTCCGTCATTCCGTACACCTGGATGAATTCCCATCCCAATTCCCTTTCTGCCTTTGCAACAAATGCCGGCGGAGGTGCAGAACCGGCAATGACTACACGAACATCTCCTCCTGCCGGCAGCTTGCTGCTGCCATGATATTGCAGCAGCGAATTAAGAACCGTAGGCGCCATATGGAGGACTGTCCCATTGTGCTTCCTCAGAGCCTGGAAGATGGTTTCAGGATCTGCCTTCCTCAGGCATACCTGGGATGCGCCGTTTGCAGTGTAATAGAAAGGCGACCCCCAGCCGTTGACATGGAACATAGGGAGCACATGAACAAGGACGTCCTTGTCGGTTACCCTGAGATGGTGCATCGTGCTTAAAGCATGAAGATAGTTATTCCGATGGGTGAGCATGACTCCCTTTGGATTTCCGGTCGTTCCGCTTGTATACAGCAGGCTGCAGACGTCATTCTCATCCAGCTGCACCCGGGGAAACCGGCCCTCTTGCTGCTCTTTGAGCCAATCATCATATCCCACTTCTGCCGTTTGGTCATTTTTATAATGGACAATAATTTTTTCAACTGTCTGGAGCTGTTCCTTGACCGGCAGGATAAGATGATAAAGATCCTGATCGGCAAACAGGACCTTCGCCCCGCTGTGGTTCAGTATGTAAAGATAATCCTCCGGCTTCAATCTGATATTAAGCGGGACCATGATGCCGCCTGTCTGGAAAACACCATAAAACCCTTCCAACATCTCCACTGAATTCGGCGCAAGATAGGCAATCCTGTCGCCTTTTTCCACCCCAAGCCCCTTTAAGCCAAATGACAGCTTGTTCACCCGGCTGCCCAATTCTTGGTAGGTAAAGCTCCGTTCATCGGCAAAAATGGCTTCCTTATCAGCATACAGCGAAACGGCGCGGTCTAAGAATTGTGTGAGCAGCAATGGTACTTGCATAAGCAGCCTCCTTAAAAGTCTGAATTTACTGTCATTTTATCATATCTTACTTTTAATTACACAGCAGGATAGCTTCAGCACCATTATTTTGGGCTTTTTTATCACACTCCTGCCATAGGCACATACGATAGTACAGAAACCAATAGTCAAAGGATGTTTTAATATGCCGGCAATCGTAGGAGTCGCACAGGTAGTATCAATCGGAAGCAGTTCTGTCTTCCATATCGGGGATGTCTACAAAATCATGCCTCTTTCCAATGCCAAAACCTTTTCCGGCGCTGGCTCGTTCAATACCGGAGATGGTCTCAATGTCTATAACAGGCAGAGCACGACCAATACGTTTGACCAGGACGGGGTCGATCAGGGCAATTATTTCAATGCTTGACATAGGGTGATACTATGAATTTCTATATACAGCAAACAATACAGATTAACAACATTCGTATAGGCGGATTGACTAACTCATCAGTCTTCCAGATTGGAAGTGCAGGAATCATTAAGCCTGCTTCCTTTTTGTATAATACCGGGGGATTCTTGGAGCCTGCACCCCAGGCATCGTCTCCAGGGGGAACGCCAATCGAAGCGCCGGCAGTTCCCCTCACGCCGAGTGCCCCCGCTTATGCCAGGTAACGTCCAGGAAAACTATACAAGAAAAGGGGTGGCCGCTTGAATCAGGATTTTTACACGTATATGCAGAAACTCCATCAGTTTGTCCAGTATCAGGACAGCAGGATCAAAAAGCTGGAGAAATTGGCCGGCGAACTGCAGCAGCAGCTGATTGCACTCAAAGACCGCCCGCCGATACAGGTTGATACCATTGAATACAAATTCGACCAGCTGAAGGTTGAAACCTTGGAAGGGACACTGAATATCGGATTGAATCCGTCGGAGCTCCAGGGAATAGAAGACTTTGCCGTTAAAGGCAGCAATGTCTCTGTTCCGGCCAACCCGCAGGGGCAGATGCAAAGAATCGTGGAAATTGAGGAAGATATCGAAGCTTTCCTTGAGAAAGATCTGCCGCAAGTCTTTGCAGAAGCAGCCGCTGCTCTGGATATGGAGGCGGACTCTTCCTATCTTTCTTTCATAAAAGAAGATGTTAAAAAACAGCTGCCCAGCAGGGTTGATTACTATGTGAAGCAGGCTCAAAATAATCAGCAGATGGCAAGGAATCCCGAAGGCTGGTGGAAAGAGGCAGCTTCCCTGATAAAAGGGGAGATCCGCAACGGAGTGAAAGCCTTCCTTGGGAATCTGCCCGAAAATATGAAAGGGATGAAGAAAGAATGAACTTCGAGGTTTATAACAGAGACTTGAATGTAGGCAGCATCCGCGTACTCGGTGTATCAAGCTCCTCTCTGCTCATGGTCGGTGACACCCAGACCATCCAGCTTGCCTCAACCTTTGATACTCCGGCGGAATCCCTTATAATAGGACCCTTCGTGCCGCTGACTCCGGAGTGATGACATGCTTCAGAGAACAGCAATAGTCAATAAACTGAATGTGGATACCGTCTCTTTTTCCTCCATCTTGCAGGTGGGAGATTCTGAGTTTATACAGGCGTTTTCAAGAGCGCTTGCCGTACAGCGCCAAGCTGAGGTCTTTTTCGCAAATGAGGGAAGGTACAGTGATTATTCTATCTTTACAGAGCCCCTTCCCCTTCCAGCCCTTGAAGATCCCCTTCAAATGTATGTACATCAGGGCAAACCAGCCATTAAAGTGGATTCCATAGATATTATCGGTATATCAGCTTCATCACTGGTTCATATCGGAAACAGCGGCCATGTTTCTATGGAGTCGCGCGTCAAGCATATCCGCCAGCTCCTGCCTCTTCAGGAAACCTGACCGAAGGGGCGGAGAAGCAATGCCAGAAAAAAGGAAGTGGTACAATGCCTGCAATCATCGGACCTGTGCAGATTGTCAACGTTGGAGGGGGAATTGTGCAATTCGGGGATGCCCTGTACATCTCCCCAAAAAATAACTCCAAATCAACGAGCGGCCAGGGCGCCTTCAATACGGGCGGATTCATCATCACAAATAACGGCCTCAATGCCAGCAATGTACTTGACACCAATCTGATAGATCAGCCAAACGTCGGGAATAACTAAGGGCTTCCGTGCCTTCCGGCGTCATAACAGCAGCCTTTGCAATCTCAATTTTTTCTTGCATTCGATTTTTTAGCCTTCGTCAGCTTTGATGAAGGCTGTTTTTTAATCCACTTCAGATACTTGGCTATCTGGGGATCATCCTTCAAAAGTTCGATCGTATTCAGCCTCACTGCCAATTCAGAATTCGGGTATAAAGCATGGATCTGCTTATGACACGGAATGCATAGATTGGCCGTCGGCAGGAATGTTCCGCCGAACTCCTTCGGTGTTAGATGATGGACCGTCACTGCGACAGGCTTACGTCCGCAGAGCTCGCATATACCCTCTGCATGGCTTTTTTTCCCCATGTGGTCAGCTCCTTCCCCAACTTCATCTTAATGAACAAAAAAGCAAAAGAGTCTCCCCTTTTGCTTTCCTATTATCTCTATTCCAGCTTTAAAATATGGCCTCCGTCAAAAAAGAATAGATACCTTTCATCAACAGGGTCCTTAGTAATAGCCTCATAAGCTTTTGCATACAGGCTTATCTGAACATCATACCGTCTTTTGAGGACCGGCATTGCCTCCTCAAATCCGCCCGTGTAGCGCCCATGGATGCTGTCAGACTTATAATCAAGCAGGACTGTACCGTGCTCATCCTCGAAAATGCAGTCAATGATCCCCTGGACAAGCACCGGTTCTTCTGTGCCCTTCCAGTCCGGGTAGGCGGTTCTTGCCGGCAATGCCAGGTTGAAAGGAACCTCCCGCTGGATCCTTGCTGCCTTTCTCATCCTCTGGCCAAGAGGCGATTGGAAGAATCCCGCGATGAGGGCCGGGTCTATCACCTGGACTTGCTCATCCGTGAGAAGCTCCCGATCTTTCATCTCCGCCAGCTGTCTCTCAATGGACTCTTCTGTCACCGGATTGGAAAGGTCTGCATGCTGCATGACCATATGCATCGCCGTGCCCCTTTCGGCAGGTGTCATTGATTTCTCCTGCATGAACCTTGGCCGGTTCAGGATCGGCTTTTTCAGATTCCTGACGAGATCGCTGCCGCTCTCTTCATCCTTCACTTCACTCTGCCGCTTCATTTCTGAGACAGATTGCTTTGACTTATGGGAAGCTGCGGAAGGGTAGCTGTACTGCCAGGAAAGTGAATTCTTTATTTTTTCTTTAAAAGGGGACTCAGCCGGGACCGGTTTGCCTTCATATACGCTGTCAATCCACTGCTCCCCGGCTTCATCACTGTCCTCCTCCTGAGCAGGAGTGACGGCTGCCTGCCTGACCTCAACGCTCCAGGATGAAGGATGTAAAGCGATTTCTCCCTGGCTTCCTGCTGCGGCATCCTCCTGCCCGCTTCTCAGTGGCTCCCCGTCCCGGTGGCGGATAAGTGCGGGGCCGATCCAATCAAGATAGCTGGAAGCAGCCGCCCGGTCATATTCATCCAGCAGCCAGCTGTCTTTTTTGGCACCCTGCTGCCAGCCGGCCAGTTTTTTGTCCGCATTTTTCACGCTTGCCACAAGAAAAAGATGTTCTTTGGCACGAGTCAGTGCTACATACAGAACGCGCATTTCCTCTGCCAGCATTTCCATCTTCTTTTTCCTTTTAAAAGCAAGCTGTGGCAGGGATGGATAGGAAATCCGCTTCTCCGGATTCACATATTTGGCCGCAAATCCGTATTCCTTATCAAGCAGATAGGTTTTTTTCAAATCCATCGTATTGAACTGCCTTGCCAGGCCTGCAGCAAAGACGACAGGAAATTCAAGCCCCTTGCTGCTGTGGATGGTCATCATCCTCACCACATCCTCCTGTTCGCCGAGTGCGCGCGCTGCACCAAGGTCATCGCCCCGTTCCCTCATCCGTTCAATGAAACGCAGGAAGCGGAAAAGGCCCCTGAAGGAAGTTTCCTCATATTGGCGTGCCCGGTCATACAGTGCCCGGAGATTAGCCTGTCTTTGCTTGCCGCCGGGCATCCCTCCGGCAAAGTCATAGAAATGCGTGTCCCGGTACAGCTGCCAGATCAATTCAGAAAGACCGCCTTTCCTCGCCATCGATCTCCATTCCGCAATATCCAGGAAAAACGGCTTTACTTTATCATACAGATCCCCGCTTTTCTTTGTTTCACAGAATGCCTTCATCGCTTCATAGTAGGAACCCTTTTTATCGGCGATGCGGATCTGGGCAAGCTCTTCTTCGTTAAGGCCGACTATCGGAGACCGCAAAACAGAGGCAAGCGGGATATCCTGATGCGGATTGTCTATCACTTTTAAAAGGCTCATCATAATGGCGATCTCGGTAGCTTCAAAATAGCCTGAAGACAGATTTGCATAAATCGGAATTCCCTGCTTTTTGAATTCCTCCATAATCTGCGGAGCCCATGTCATCGACCTTAGAAGGATGACAATATCGCGGTACATTAAAGGACGATATGCTCCCGATTTCGGTTCATACACTTTTTTCCCGGATGACAGCATTTCTTTGATTTTCTCAGCCATCAGCCTTGCTTCATGCTGTGATTGCTCGAGATCCTCAAGGTCATACCCTGCATCCGTTTCATCTGCTTCCCCGCTTTCGGCCTTCTCCTGTCCGTCCAGGTCGATCAGATGAAGCTCAACAGGATACGGAAGGTCTTCAGGATACGAAGCTCCCTTTACAAGCTCGGCAGCCTGGTCATAATCGATTTCCCCTACTTTTTTTCCCATCACCTGTTTGAAAAGGAAGTTGGTCCCGTCAAGCACTTCCTTTCTGCTGCGAAAGTTTCTTGCAAGGTCGATCTTTAATCCTGTTTTCTCTCCGTCCACAGTAAAGCGAGTATATTTGCCGAGGAACAGATTGGGTTCTGCCAGCCTGAACCGGTAAATGGATTGCTTCACGTCTCCAACCATAAACAGATTGCCAGTCTCTTCCCCCTCCTTCGTCACGAGCTGCAGGATTGCTTCCTGGACCATGTTGGTGTCCTGGTATTCATCAACAAGCACTTCCCTGAAATGGTCCCGGTAAGTAAGAGCTGGCTCTGAAGGCAGGATGGCTCCCTCCTTCCTTGCAGAAGGATCAGAAAGGATTTCCAGGCAAAAATGCTCCAGATCAGCAAAGTCAACAAGTCCCTTCTCACTTTTCACACTGTTGAATTTCTCTGAAAAGGACCGGACGAGCCGGACGAGTACATCGATATGCGGCTTCATCTCCCCAATATCCCGGATGAAGCTTTCCGGCCTGCGCGAAAAGAATTCCGCCTGCAGATCCTGGATCATTTTCTTTGCCTTATCTCTATACTTTTGGGCCTGCTTGACCAGATCGGGATCATATTCATCGCCTTTGCAATTTTTCGCACGGCCAAAGCTCCAAAGCTGCATGGCTTCATTTAAACTGGACCAGGAATCATTGTTTGCGGCAATCAAGGTCTCAACTGCCCTGATATCGTCCATATAATTCTCTGCCCTTGGAGCAGGCCCGCCAGGCGTTTTGGCAAGCTCAAGCGCATTTTCCAGCAGCTGCCTTGCTCCCTCAAGCTGCAGTCCGATATCAAACAGGACGCTTGACATGAACGGAAGCTCTTCCAGTTTTGCATCACTGCTGACTTCGTACATGTCAGAGATTTTATCGAGATATTGATCTGGTGCCGGATTGGACCGGGCAAAATCGTACAGTTCCCTGATGATATCCTGGAGGGCTGTGTCACTCCTGTCGCTCGTGAAAGCATCGACCAGCCGGTAAAAGTCTTCATTGTTTTCCTTGCCGTATTCTTCTTCGAACAGTTCTTCAAGGACTTCATCCCTGAGGAGCTGCCCCTCTGTCTCATCGGCAATGCGGAAGCCGGGATCGATATCGATCAGATAATAATATTTCCGGATCACTTCAAGGCAGAATGAATGAAGAGTGGAAATCGAAGCCCTGCTCAGCAGGCTGAGCTGCTTGCGCAAATGCGCATACTGCGGATCCCTGTTTATCGCTTTCTCAAGTGCCTCCCCGATCCTGTGCCTCATCTCTGCGGCAGACGCATTCGTAAAGGTCACGACGAGGAGCTCATCCACATTGACCGGCTCTTCCCTGGATACGATCTTATTGATGATCCTTTCAACCAGCACTGCCGTTTTTCCGGAGCCTGCAGCTGCTGCCACAAGGATATCCTGGCCCGAAGCCATGATTGCCTTCCACTGGTCATCTGTCCAGGCTGCCCCCTCCGGCTTTGGAGGAATAATAGCTTTAGCCATTCTCTCCCGCCTCCTTTCGTATCTTATCCATCAGTTCTTCATTTGACTTAGGGGAAAGCACCCTGTACTCATTCGATTCAACCGATTCATCAAACTGGCAGACTGACTTGAACGAACAGAATGTACAAGGCACCTTGTCCTTCATTTTATAAGGGGAAATATCTGCTGATCCGCTGATGATCGCGTCCCCGGTTTTTGTGTAGGTTCCCCGGACAAATTTCCGAAGGCTCTCGAAGTCGTCCCTTGTGGCGACCTTCGACCTTTTCGTGATGGTGCCGTCCTTTTTAAATCCAGCCGATATAATCGAGGAGTCGCCGGAATCAAGTGTCTGGTCCATGAGCCTTAATACATTTTCATCGCCGAGAAGAAGGCCGTTCATTTTGAACTTCTTAAAGATCTCCTCTTCAATCTCATCGAGTGTGAGAAGCTTCGGAGAGTTCACAATCGGATTATGGACATGGAAGTACATGACTCCTGCAGGATCGGCCTTTTTCCCTGCTATATCCCCTGAGTGGGTGATGATGATGTCCAGGTAGGTAAGCATCTGCAGAGCAAGCCCATAGTAGACTTCACTGATATTCAGATCCCTTGCGCTGGATTTATAATCGATCACCCGAAGGTATACGCCATTTTCATTTTCCGCTTTATCAACCCGGTCAATCCGGCCGACCAGCTCCATGTTCGTCCCATTCCTCAACTTAAAGGACAGAGGCGGAAGTTTATCCTTAGGGCCAAAGCCGAGCTCAAGGCCGACTGGGGAGAACCCGCTTGCCCTGCTGTGCTCGCTCAGTATATACGAAGCCCTGCTGATGATATTTTCGAGCTTACGCTTGATATAAAAGTGGCGGTTCGAGCTCAGCAGTATCTCATTCTGAAGCTTTGGCGCAAGCATCTCCACCGCTTCTTTGGCAAGCTTCTCGCATTCCTGCCTTGTCATGTCAGACCAGGACATCCTTTTATCCATGACGGTCTCAGCTATGAATTTCAACGCAGCATGGAACAGATCTCCGATATCCGGCGCTTCCAGGCGGAAGACCTTCCTGTCCCGGAGCTTCAGGCCATGCTGGGCAAAATGTGAAAATGGGCAGCTGTGGAAAAGCTCCATCCTTGATACACTTGCCTGGATCGTTTCCCCGTAAAGCTCCTTGGCAGCCTCTTCCGAAAGCCTGGCCGTTCTGTTTTCGTAATGCAGGCTGGAAAGTACTTTTCTGGCCGTGTCCCCGAGCCTTGGATGGGCATGATAATAATTGTAGACATCCCACCAGATTCCGCTGATTTTATAGCCTCTTTTATTCATCTGGAGCTGGGAAGCCAGATAAGAAAGACTCGTATCCTCGTTCATGGCGAATAATAGCTGCTCCTCCTCAGGAAGTTCGAACGGATCGGCCATCCACATCACCTGCCCCGCCTCCGGGAACAGTTCGTTTGCCCGGCTGATATAAGGCGACGGCATCAGTGCCTTGCCCTCTTCATTGGCGAGCGGATAGCTGATGTACAGATGGGAGGAAGGTGTGGAAAAGGCGCGATAAGCCAGAAAATCCTCATCCAGGAGCCTGACCTTGCTGCCATGGGCAATTTTAAGCCCTGACTGCAGAAGCTTCTCCCGGTCAGCATCAGCAAGCACTCCTTCCTCAGTGAACTTGCCAGGCAGGACACCCTCATTCAGCCCGATGACAAACGCTGCCTTTATATCCGACAAACGAGATTTGTCCAGGTCTGCTGCGAGCACCTGGTCCATAGCCGGCGGAACAAGAGAGAAGCGGAGAGATTCCATTCCTGAATCAAGGATTGAGGCAAACTGCTTCATGCTGATCTTCTCATCCCCGAGCATTTCTACAAACTGGTCCAGAAGCTCCATGACAGCATTCCAGGCCTGATCATGTTCCCTCGCCTTTACAAGATTCCCCTTATCTTCCTCTTCCAGCTTCCAGCGCTCCAGCTTCGTCGGTATATCCAATTCCTCCAAATAAAGATAGACAGCCTCGCACAGCCTTCTTCCGCTGTCGGCCTTCTTAAGCCTCCTGGAGAGCCGGAGTATCGGTGCAGCGATGAGATCCCTCATTTGATTCAGCTCTTCTTCCCGCTCTTTTTCCAAGTCGGTCTGGACGATCTGCTCAAATTCAAGCCCCCTGATGCGGCGGTAATTCCAGCGGTCCTTTTTTGTCCACTTCTCGCCCTGGACACCATATGCCAGAACATAGTTTTCAAGCTTGTCCATTTTTTCCCTGATCACGCCAAGATCCGCCCGGGACGGAAACAGCAGTTCGGTTTTGACTGCGCGAAAAACAGGCTCATACCTCCAGTAGCCGGTAATGACCTCAAGTGATGAGCGGATAAGCTCAATAAGCGGATGGTTCATCATCGTCCGCTTTTGATCGATAAAAAACGGAATCCCGTAATCATCAAAGATGGTTTCAATGATGTCATGGTAAACTGATCCATTCCTCATTAAAAGGGCAATGTCTTTAAATCGGTATCCCTCTTCTGCTGCCAGTCTCTTAATCTCTCTGGCCGCACCTTCTATTTCTGCTCTCCTGTTCACTGCCTGTGCAATATGGACGTTTGCTTTTTCTGCAAAAGGCTCGGCAGGCCTGCTGCTGAAGGCTCTTTCCATATGGCGGAGCGAGTCATTGTCCCAGCGCTGCTGACCATTGAGAAGCACTTCCTGTTCCATCTCGGCCCCGGCCATCCCCGCAATCTCATAGACCGACTGGTATGATTCTGCCGACATCCTGAAAAGATGAAGATCTTCCGGGACTGCTGTTTTATATGGCCTGTCAAGCGTAAATGTCACCGTCACTCTTTTGCAGACTCTGATAAGCTGCTGGATGATCATATATTCCTGGGGCGTATAGCTGTAAAAGCCGTCGATATACACCTCGGCATTTTTCAGATACTCCGACATCCCTGCTTTTTCAGTAAGAAGGCGGAAATAGTCTTCAGAATCTACGTACTTGCCAAGAAGGCCTTCTTCGAACTGCTTATAGATCAATTCCATATCATGCAGCTTGTCCTGAAGCCCCCTGCTGCCCCTTCGGGATTCAAGTTCTTCCCGTTTCCCTGCAAGAGCTCCCGGCTCAATGCAGTACCGTTTGAATTCTGTCAGCATCTGCTCCATTTGGCCGATAAAGCCGTTCTTGCCTGCCGCCCGCTGAAAGATTTTCAGTTCATCTTTTTTATCTTCAATTATTTTTCTGATGAGCATATTAACGCCGGTGCTGTTCAAATGATAGCGGCTGATCCCGCCTGTTTCCTGCAGCACCTTCCAGGCAAGCCTTGTAAATGACAAGACCTGTGTACGGATCATCCCGCCAAGCCCCGGGGTTGTGATGAGCTTATATTCCGAAAGAAATGTCATCTGCTCAGGCACCAGATAAACAACTGGATGGCCATTCGGCTCGATTTTCATTTTCTCCCTGATTTCTTCAAGGCAGAGCGAAGTCTTGCCGCTGCCGCTCCGGCCTAATATAAAACGTACAGACATCCGTGGTCCTCCCCTATTATCCATCTTCCAGATTCCGTCCGGCCGTGAAGGCTTTTCGGATACCCTTCATTCTGCTATTTAAGTGCGAAAAAGGCGCAGCTTGTTCTGCGCCTTTGGAAATAACAACTCTATTTTTATACCAGACAGCATGGAAGCGGCTGCCCTTATTTATCTATTATTATACTATTTTTCCGTCACTGTTGCCAATGGGATACACCTGGATGGGAACAACTTTCCAGCACATCCCCGCGTGCATATATTGATAAAAACAAAAGAGACAAATTCATAAAGAAACGCAGGCTGTAGCGTAAGCATAAGAATCTTCAAGCCCCAAAAATTTCAAAAAAGGAGGGATAACTCACGCTATGAAACCAGGTTTGTCCGTCTCCGGAGCCCTGCTTGTCATTTCCGGGATACTGGTTGCTTCGAATATTTATACCCTCATTCCCATATACGGTGAAATGGCCGCCTCTCTCCATGCAGATGAAGGAGCAATCATCACAGCCGGAAGCCTTTTTTCCATCTTTTATGCCATCGGCCTTTTAACATTCGGCCCCCTGTCAGACAGGGCAGGCAGAAAGAAGGTCATTGTCTTTGGGATGCTCGCTTCTGCGCTTGCCACCTTTGCGGTCGGACTTTCCGGCAGTGAAGTCAGCCTTTACTTCCTCCGGTCACTTCAGGGATTTGTTCTCGGAAGTTTTGCACCTGTGGCTTTTGCCTATTCTTTCGACTTATTTTCGGGCCGCGGGAGAACGCTTCTGCTTGTGCTCATCAATACGGGCTTTCTCCTTGCAGGCATACTCGGCCAGCTGATCAGCTCTGTCCTTACCCTGCATTATGGCTGGCAATCTGTCTTTTTATTTTTTTCTGTATGCTATCTCGCGCTATTCATTTTGGCCTGGATTTTGCTGCCTGCGACAGGAAAGCCTGCAGTCCGGGAAAGCGTCTTTTCATCCTTTGCGGTCCTGCTGAAAAATACCAGGCTTCTGTCATGCTATGTGATTGCTTTTACTCTGCTGTTTTCGTTTGCAGCTTTCTATGACAGTCTTGCACGGGTATTCAGCGGCACCTTCCAGGAACTGTTCCTTCTTAGGGCGGCAGGCATGGCAGGCGCCATTTTATCCCTTTTCACCGGCAGATTAATTGAAACATTCGGGGTTTACCGCACACTAATAACCGGCCTTTGGCTTGGGATCCTGAGCATGTGCCTTCTTCTCACAGGGGCGGAAATGCTTGTTATTCTATCAGTCTCTTTCGTCGCCTCGATCTCTCTCTTGATTCCTTCGATCATCACATTGATTGGATCATTGGGCGGAGAGCGGCGCGCCAAAGCTTTATCACTCTACTCTTTCGTTCTCTTAACCGGGGCGAGCCTTGCCTCGCCAGCTGCCGCCATCCTGCCTTTTGCCGGGGTGCTCATTCTTCTGCTATGCTGTTTTGCAGTTGATTTGGTAATTGTTCATAGGCTTGAGAAGGCGGGGAGGGATTTGTAGGGGGAAGGGGCAAAGCAACCCCTCTTGCTTCTGTCCAAGAGTGACCGATATAATCGCCCTGCCGGTCATTCCTGCCCGCCGCAATTATCTTGTCAGCACAAAAAGCCCGGAATCTGTCATTCCGGACTTTTCTGCCATTCTCTGCGGAGGAGTCCATAGAGGAACATATCATATCTTTGCCCGTTTCGTTCCATAAACTCACGGAAGGCTCCTTCTTTTTTAAAGCCGAATTTTTCATACAGCCTGATGGCCCGGCTGTTATAGGAAAACACGGTAAGCTGAAGGCGATGGAGATTCAGTTCATTGAAGCTATAGTCAATCAGGCATTGAAGCGCTTCTCTTCCATATCCTTTCCCCCAGTGCTCTTCGCTGCCGATGCCCAGGCTGACCCAGGCAGTCTTATGCGTCCAAAGCACACCATTAACCTCAGCAAACCCGATTACCTTTTCAGTGTTTTTATGGATGACAGCAAATCGGAACGCATCACTGGTTTCCTCCAGCCATTGCTTTTTCAGGTCATCCTTCGTTCGCGGCTTTACAGGCACCGCATCAAGATGGCGCATAAAAAGCTCTCCTGTATGCCACTCCAATATGTTTTCCAGATCTTTTTCCGCAAAATAGCCTAGTCTGATATTTTCGCCTTCCAGCATTTTCTCTGTAATCATAAGGATCTCCCCAGTTATTTCCAGCAGGCTTTCAGCCGCCGGGAGTACCCTTTTATTCGATAGGGATGCCGAATTATCCTTCTTTAGCAGCTGCCATTTCTGCCGCAGTCATTTTCAGCTGCTTTTTGTCGATCTTTCCCACATGGGTCTTTGGAAGTTTATCAAGAAAATAAATGAATTTAGGTACTTTATAAGCAGCGAGCTTTTGCCTGCAATAACCCTTTATCTCATCTTTGGTCATGGCAGCTGCTTCCTTCAGCACAATGAATGCCGTTACTGCTTCCCCCCATTTCCGGTCATCGATCCCAATGACAGATACTTCATCCACTTGCGGGCAGGAGCCCAGCCACTGCTCCACTTCGAGCGGATATACATTTTCCCCCCCGGTGATGATCATATCCTTCTTCCGTCCGACTATATAGAAAAATCCTTCATCATCGACTTTTGCGAGGTCACCGGTATAGAGCCAGCCATCTCTTACTGCGTCCTTTGTGGCCTCTTCATTATTCCAGTAGCAGGAAAAGACATGGCGCCCCTTTATCAAAACCTCTCCAACTTCTCCACTTCCTGCCTCGACGCCTGTTTCTGCCAAGACCTTGACTGTGTTGAACAGCATCGGCCTTCCGATGGATCCTTTTTTCAGCACAGCTTCCTGCGGGGAGATATAAAAATTATTCGGCCCGGCTTCCGTCATGCCGTAGCCCTCTTTGAAGTGCAATCCTTTCCTCCTGAATTCTTCATAAATCGAAAGCGGACACGGAGCACCTCCAGAAAGAAATACCCTCATGGATTCAAACGAGCCTTCCTTAAATTCATCTGTATCTATCAGCATATGGTACATCGTAGGCACAAGCAGGATGATGGTGCACTGATATTCCCTGATATAACGGGCTGCATCAGACGGATTGTAATTCCCGGCGAGCACAACTTTGCCTCCGGCCAACAGCAAAGGCAGAGTAAGGGCGTTGATGCCCCCGGTATGGAACATCGGCAGATAAGTGATGGTCGTATCCTGGTTCGTAAGCCCCCAGCTGACTGCCGTATTGACGGCATTCCACAAGATCGCCCGGTGGGAAAGCACAGCTCCCTTCGGCTTCCCGGTCGTCCCCCCCGTATAAATCATGGCAAGGGGATCCTCCTCATCGACCTGCCATGGAGGAATGAATGGGCGGCCAGGCATCCTGAAGGGTGTTTCATCCAGGCAGACAGACTCATATTGATGCAGCTGCAGGCGTGATGCGAGTTCAATGAATGAATAATGATAGCCTATAATTACGGGTGTGCAGTCTGCCAGTATAGCCTGGATCTCTTCCGCCGCAAGCCTCCAGTTGACCGGCACGAAAATAGCCCCGATTTTTCCGCAGGCAAACAGAAAGTCCAGACAGCTTATATGATTAGGCGCAAGCAGCGCGATCCTGTCACCTTTTGCAGCTCCCCTTTCAAGCAGCCAGCCCGCCAAAGCCTCCGCCCTGCTGTTCAACTCTTTATATGTCCAGGATTTCCCCTGTTCAGCGTCAATAACTGCCACGGAGCCGGGCGACAGCCCCGCTCTATTGGTCAGCCAGTCGATTTCCCTCCACAATGCAATCTCTCCTTCATCTTTGATATGGAGAGTGTAAATAACATCAGTTGCAGAAGAGTTACACCTGGATGATTTTCCATACTCCGGAAATAATAAAGCTGAGTTATTAATCCGAGAAAAGAGGTGCGCCTTTGAAAAAGATGGATTCTCCGCCAGCCCTGCTTGTCCTGGACGTGCAAAAGGGCTTTGACGACCCTTATTGGGGGAAAAGAAACAATCCCGCCGCAGAACAAGTCATCGGGCAGCTGCAGGATGAGTGGAGAAAAAGAGGCTGGAAGATCATTTACTCGCAGCATTTATCGGTTCAGCCGTCTTCTCCTTTATATCGTGATAATCCAGAGGGTGTGAGCTTTAAAGATGCCAATGCCCCGCTGCCGGATGAGAAGGTTTTTCAGAAAGAAGTGAATTCTGCATTCATCGGTACAAGCCTGGAGTCCTATTTAAGAGGCGAAAATATCCAGAATGTCTGTATAACCGGCTTATCGACGCAGCATTGCGTCTCAACCACTGCAAGGATGGCGGGCAATCTGGGCTTCACCACCTATCTTGTTTCCGATGCTTGTGCCGCGTTTGAGGCTAAAGGGACTGGAGGCACGGTTTATTCTCCTGAGCAGGTGCATGAGATTGAATTGGCGATGCTGAATAAGGAGTTTGCGCAGGTTGTGACTGCTGGGGAGCTGATGGGGTTACTAGTTTAATTTGCAATAGTTGGACTTAGGGCAAATGCAGGGAAAAAGGATTTATTCACTAGCTTATGAATATCTTTTTGAATGGGGGCTGTTGATTTGCGTTCCAGGCACTTCGCTTTCCGCGGGGCGACGCTGAGCCTCCTCACGCTGCGCGCTGCGGGGTCTCAGCATTGCCGCTATCTTCCCGCAGGAGTCTGCGTGCCTTCCACTCCAATCAACAGGGTTTTCTATACTTTTTGGGCATAAAGTTCCCCTTAGAAAGACAGGATAATTTCACCCATCCCTTTTGTCTGCAAATAGAAAGAGAGGCATCTCGTGCCTCTCTTGTTATCTTTCTATAAAAACCGAGGCTCCCATGCCTCCGCCGACGCAGAGGGAGGCGATGCCTTTTTTTAGTTCTCTTCTTTTCAGTTCATGCACCAGGCTGACGATGAGCCTTGCTCCTGTGCAGCCGATCGGGTGTCCGAGGCTGATGCCGCTGCCGTTGACGTTTACCTTGCTCCTGTCCAGGCCAAGTTCCTTTTCAACAGCGAGATATTGGGCTGCGAATGCTTCATTCACTTCGATCAGGTCTGCATCCTCCAGAGACCAGCCAGTCTGCTGCAAGCCTTTCCTGACTGCCGGCACAGGTCCCCTTCCCATGACTTTAGGGTCGACGCCTGATACTGAAAATCCGGCAATCCGGGCTAGCGGCGTAAGCCCTTTTGCCATTGCCGTTTCTTCGGACATCAGCACCAGTGCTGCTGCCCCATCATTCAGGCTGGAGGCATTCCCCGCCGTCACGGTTCCATTTTCCCGGAAAACAGGCTTTAGGCCGGCAAGCTTTGCTGCTGTGAGGTCAAGCCGAGGGTTCTCATCCCGGGATACAACGGTTTCCCCTTTCCTGTGCTTGACTGTTACAGGGACAATTTCTTCTTCAAAATAACCTTTTTCAATGGCGTTCAGGGCGCGCTGATGGCTCAGCAGTGCCATTTCATCCTGCTCTTCCCTTGTTATCCCATGAAGCTCTGCCAGATTTTCAGCAGTTTCACCCATCATAATATGGTGGATCGGATCCTCGAGAATTTCCCATACAGAATCGGTAATTTTACCATGCTGCATCCTCGCTCCCCAGCGGTGATCCTTCAGGAGGTAAGGGCTTGAACTCATAGCCTCCACACCGCCTGCCACTACGATATCAGATATGCCAGCCTGGATTTGCAGAGCTGCCGAAATGACCGCCTGCATGCCGGATGCACACTGCCTTTGGACAGTGAATCCCGAGGTCTCATCCGGAAGCCCTGCCAGCAGCGCTGCGGTCCTGGCCGTGTTGGGCTGGTCGGTCCGCTGGATGCAATGACCGAGGATCACCTCATCGATTTCATGATTTTCCAAACCGCTTCTTTTTACAGTTTCCTTTATGACTGGTACAGCCAGGTCGGTTGGCAGGAGATCCTTGAATGCACCTCCGAAGGTTCCGACCGGAGACCTTGCAGCTGATACGATAACTACAGTCCTCATTTTTCTACCTCCCGTCAAACTATTCTTACATCATAATGCCGCCGTCCACATGCAGGACGGTTCCATTAATATAATCAGATTCATCAGAGGCAAGGAATAAATAGGCATTGGCAATATCCTCCGGGCTGCCCAGGCGACCGAGCGGCACCATCTGTTTCATTTGCCCGATCACCTTCTCAGGCACCTTTGCTGTCATTCCTGTATGGATGAAGCCGGGGGCGACGGCGTTGACGTTGATCCCTTTTCGGCCCAGCTCCTTTGCCCAGGTTTTTGTCATGCCCACAACCCCGGCCTTTGCGGCAGCATAATTGGTCTGGCCGATATTTCCATAAACGCCTGATACAGATGAAGTGCTGATGACCTTCCCTTTCCCCTGTTCAATCATGCTTGGGATCACAGCCTGGGTGCAATGGAATACACCGGTCAGGTTGACGTCAATCACTTTTTGGAAATCCTCGGCAGCCATTTTGGCCAGCATGCTGTCACGGGTGATCCCTGCGTTATTGATCAGAATGTCGATTCTCTCATACTCCTCAAGCACCTGCCGGACCAGTTCGTCAATGCTTTCCCTTTTTGATACGTCTACCTGAATAAACCTGGCATGAAGTCCTTCTCTATTTAACTCCCCTTCTCTTTCCCTGCCGATTTCCTCATCAAAATCGGCCAGGACCACATTGGCCCCTTCACGTGCAAATCTTTCGGCTGCGGCAAATCCAATACCGTTGGCCGCCCCGGTAATAATGGCTGTTTTCTCTTTTAGTCTCACTTTAATACCTCCAGCTCTTTATCCAAAAATTCCGACATCACATCAGTCAGTTGCCCGATATCATCGACAAGCGGGGAATGGCCGCAATCCTTCAATTCTGCAAAGTGTGCATTGCTTCCGATGTCCTCAAGGATTTCCCGGGCCATCCCCGCTGTTATTACCTGATCACGGTCGCCTCTCAGGACCAGCACCGGCACCTTAATTTTATCCGCGTCCCCTGTTCCGGGTTCTTCACCATTCGGGACGGAACCTATATTGAAAATATTAAGAGAATGATAGACTTCAGCAAGATTCCGCTGTGTCAGCATATCATCCAGATACTCTTCATATCTTGCAGGCTCCGGCTGATTTTTATCATAAATAAGGGCATCCCACATCGCCCTTAGAAACATCCTGTCCCCTCTGTCATAAGCCGACTGCACAGGAATTGTCTTGCTCTTATCCGCCCTTATTTGTTCCAGGCTGGTCAGGCGTGCTAATGAATCAGGCACAGCATCCCCTGACGTCCCGTAAAACGGGTATCCCCTTGTGGAAGCTGAGGCCAAAAGAATCAGGCGATTGCATAGGCCGGGATTGTCTGCAGCAAGCTGCATAGCAACCGCACCTCCCGTCGACCAGCCGGCAACGGAAAAATCGGAGAGGCCAATGGCATCGCAAAAAAGCTTTACATCATCCGAAAAGTCTTTGATGGAACGGATTGGCTCGAAATAACTGGATTGGCCGAACCCTCTAAGATCGATCGCATACAGCTTATATTTCGGGTCCAGATGTTCAAACACAAGGTCCCAATGCTTCGAGGAAGTCATATTGCCATGGATGAGCAGCAGCTTCTGCCCGCCGCCTTCCCTTTCCCTCCAGCTGATGGTTTCCCCGCTGCTCAAAACAATCTTTTTCAGTTCTTCATTCTTGCTCACTTTCCATCTTCCCCCCATCTAATGACAGAAGCTCCCCAGGCATAGCCGATGCCTGCACTGACAAGGACAGCTATTTTCCCGGGTGCCAGCCTTTCCTCTTTTTCAGCAAGCTCCAATGACAATATTTGATCAAATTGGCCGATATGCCCAAAATCCTCCAGGTAAATGGATTGCTCCTGTCCAAGGCCAAGCTCCTGAAGGACAAAATCGTGGGCGGACCTTTTCATATGGAGCATCGCGAGATAATGGATATCATCCTCTGCATAGCCGCTTTTTGCAACCGCTTTCCTAATTACCTTCAGGAAGTTTTCCATGGACTTCTGCTCCAGCCTTTGCTTCATCCCTGCCGGATCCATTACATCAAGCTGGTAAAGACCGTTTTCAAGCGCCTCTGCCGTTAAGGGGTTCTTAGTCCCTCCGGCCACTACCGCAACATCCTCTGAAAAAGATCCATCGGTTATGATAGCGCTTTCCAGCAGCCTGTTTGAGGACAGTCCTTTTTTCAAAAGGATCGCACCGCCCCCTGCTCCCAGATTAAACATAAACCGGGTCCTTTCATTTTCGTAATTAATGAAGTCCCCGTTCCTGTAGCCGCCGGCAAGCAGGACTGTCGATATGCCGGGATCTGCTGACATCATATCCTTCGCTGTCTTCAGCCCCATTATAGCGGTCCCGCAGCGGAGGGCCATATCAAATGCATAGGCATTATAGGCCCCGACTTCATGCTGAAGCTTAATGCCTGCTGTCCATAAGGGATATTCTTTATATTCTTCGCCGATATAAATGACCAGATCAATTTCCAGCGGATCAATTCCAGCTTTCCCGATTGCTTCGCGGGCAGCCCTGATTCCCATCTCGCAGGTGTGATCCTCTGCGCCTGGAACCGGCTTCTTTTTGATACCCATTTTATTTTCAACAATATGAAGCGGGATTCCTGCTTTTTTGGCAATTTCTGCACTTGTTATATATGTTTCCGGCAAATAAATGCCTGTTGCCGCTATTCCGATATCCAGATTTTCCGCCTCCTTATTGCACCGGCCCCATCGCCCCGGCTGCCAATTTCATATAATCATTGGCTTCTTCCAGCGTTTCAAAGAATGTTTCTCTGTCTTCCTGCACATGCGTCACCTTAATCCTCCAATTCCTTTTGCCTGGTGTTCCTTCCTGATCACTCAGATAAATCCGGATAATGAACGAGGCAACCTGGCCATGAACCATCTTCTCCCCCCTAGCCGGCAATCTTTTCTTCTTTTTTGTCTGCTTCTTTTCCCGTGCGTTTCCATTGCTTCCCTTTGAGCGTCCCGAGAATCCCTTTCGGAAAGAACATCACGGCCAGTATATATATGATTCCAAAGAAGATGATCCACCGTTCAAAAATCCAATGGACCTTTGCAAGTTCTGTCAGCCCGTGGTGGGCAAATTCAATAATCCCCGCCCCGATGATAGCCCCCGCCAATGTTCCGACCCCGCCTATAATCGTCATCAGCAGGGCATCTAGAGTGATATCCATCGTAAATACGCTCGTGTTGACGAAGCGGAGGGATATGCTGTACAGCATCCCGGCAATCCCCGCTATAACACCGGCTGCAACACTCGCAGCAATTTTGTACTGAATCACATTATAGCCAAGGGACTCTGTCCGCTGTTCATTTTCACGGATGGCCTGGAGCACCCTTCCGAGCGGAGAATGGGTGAACCGCGACAATATCATAAAAACGAGAATCATAGCCGCCAGGCAGATGAAGTAGAAGTCTGTCCGGTCTTTTAATAGATCCGGGACCCGGAAGGTAAATCCGTCGTTTCCGTACGTAACGGTTCTCCACTTCTCGGCAAGAACCAGGAAAAGGCCGGCAAATGCCAGGGTCAGCATGGCATAAAAATGGCTTTTCAGCCTTAGTGTCAGAAGGCCGACTGCATAACTGAGGACTGCGGTCAGAACAATTGTCAGCAGCACAGCCAATAGGAGGTTCACCATCGTCGGTTCCATTCTTTTCATCATCACGCCTGCTGTATAGGCCCCGATCCCGAAAAACATGGCATGGCCGAAGGAAACAATCCCTGTATATCCAAGCAGGATATCGTAGCTCATGGCAAAGATGGCAAAAATAAAGATCTGTGTAAACAAGATCAGCATGGTCCTTGATTCATATACAAATGGAAGCAGCATCAATGCCGCTGCTATAAAGGTGTAGATCATGGCCTTTTTATTATCAATGGTATGCTTCATACTCCCCGCCCCTTCAATCTGAATAGCCCCTGCGGCCTGAAGATAAGCACGGCAGCCATCAGCAGCATGTTAACGGCCAGGGAAAGGGATGGAACATAATAGGACATGAAGGCTCCGGCAAGCCCTACCAGAATGGCAGCAAGAATGGATCCCGAGAAGCTGCCCATCCCTCCAATTACAACAACGATGAAAGCAAGGATGGCAAACTCCATCCCCATCTCCGCATGGATGACACCCGAATACGGGCCTAAAAGCACCCCGCCCAATGCGGCCATTCCCGATCCTGCCATGAAAACAATCATAAAGACTCTTTTAATATTGATCCCCAGGGACTGGACCATCTCTTTATCCATGACACCGGCCCGTACAACGAGTCCGATTTTTGTGTTGCGCAAGATATATTGCACCCCGAGGAAAACGAGCAGGCCGACGATGATGATGAATACCCTGTATTTAATAATGATCACTCCGCCAAGCTCCCAGCTTCCGGCCAGGTAGGATGGCGGAGAAGCTGACAGCTGATTGGGGCCCCAGACAACCTTAAGAAGCTCAGATAATACAAGCATCAGGCCAAGTGTGATCAATATTTGCTGGACATGATTCCCGTATACCGGCTTGATGATCCACCGTTCAGTCAAAAAACCCAGTATGAGCCCGGTCACGACTGCCCCGATGATCCCTGCAGCAAAACTGCCTGTCTGGGCAAATATCCATGTCCCGCTGTAGGCCCCCCAAGCAAACAGTCCGCCATGGGCAAAATTAAGGACATCCATCAGTCCGAATATGAGCGTCAGCCCTGCCGCAAGCAAAAAAATCAGCATACCGGTCGCAAGCCCGTTTATGGCAAGGTTAATAAGCACCTCCATCTTATACTCTCCTTTCTAGGCAATGCCCAAATATTTTTTCCTCATAGATTCATCTTCCTTCAGCACTGACATCGGGCCGCCCCCTACCGTTCTTCCATCATCAATAATGTAGAAGCGGTCGCCAACCGTACTCGCCATCATAAAGTTCTGCTCCACAAGGACGATCGTGGTTTTTTCCTTCATTTGCATGATTGAATCCATTACTTTTTCAACCATGATCGGTGCGAGTCCTTTGCTCGGCTCATCAATCAGCATTAAATCATTATCATTCACATAAGCCCGTGCGATGGAAAGCATCTGTTTCTGTCCTCCGCTTAAAAGGCCGCCCGGCTTTTTCCAGAATCGTTTTAAATCCGGGAAAAGGTCCAGGGTCCAATCCAGCTTTTCCAAAGCGGAAGGAGTCTCTTTCCGCATGGCCACCTTCATATTTTCCTCAACTGTCAGCCCCGCAAATATCCCCTGGTCCTCCGGCACATAGCCAAGCCCTTTTCTCGCAATCTCATAAGGAGGCAGTCCGCCGATTTCTGTCCCTTTCCACTCTATGCTTCCTTTGCTCAGGACATTGTGCCCCATGATGGTTCTGAGGGTGGAGGTCTTCCCTGCGCCGTTGCGGCCCAGAAGCACGGTAACATCCCCTTTTGCCACTTCCAGCGAGACTCCCTGCAGGATATGATACTGGCCTATATACGTTTCGACATCTGACAGCTTAAGCTGAGCCTGCATGCTCAAAACCTCCCAGATATGCGGATTGCACCGTTTCATTTTCCATGATTTCCCGAGGAGTCCCCTTAGCCAGAAGCGAGCCATTGAACAGGACCATGACGCTGTCTGATAAATCAAGGATCATATCCATTTTGTGTTCAATCAGAATGATGGTCCTCCCGCTCTCCTGCTTGATTTTCCTGATGACTTCAAGGATGGCCGGAACCTCTTCCAGCGACATTCCTGCTGTCGGCTCATCCAGAAGCAAAACCTCGGTATTCAGGGCGAGGAGCATAGCGATCTCGAGCTTCCTTTTCTCGCCGTGCGCCAGATTGGCGGCGGCTGCATCCTGTTTTTTATCAAGCAATACCAGCTTCAGCCATTCAGACGCTTTTTCTTCAAGCTCTTTGTACATTTTGAAATGGCGCAGCATCTGATAGCGGATGCCTGCCTGCGACTGGACTGCAAGCCTTACATTCTCCAACACAGTCAAACTTGGAAATACATTGGTAATTTGAAAGCTTCTTCCGATTCCCCTTCTTGTCCTTTCAACAGGAGAAAGCTTTGTGATGTCTTCCCCTCGCAAATGGATAGATCCCCCTGTAGGGGCGAGCTGACCGCTCAGCAGGTTGAAAAACGTCGTTTTGCCGGCTCCATTTGGACCGATAATTGATAAAAATTCATTTTCCGGGACAGCAAGCGAGACAGAATCCACTGCTTTATGGCCTCCGAATGCTATTGATAAATCTTTTGTTTCTATGATTGGACCCACATGCCCACCTCCACTTTATATTCAGCTGCCTGCGGCATACTCCAAAAGAATGCCCGGCTCTCCCCGGATCCGCTTTGCAGCAATGGACTCAGGCCTGCTGCCGGAGTCCATTGCCATTACTGCATTTTATAATCCGGTTTTCACTTACTTGTTCAGTACAGGAGGCGCTGTCTCTTCAGGTGACAGTTCCCTCACAAGCACCGGTACAGGGTATGGGACACCATCCTTTTTCTCCAGCTTGATTGCGTACAATGCCTGAAGGGCCTGGTGGTCTTCTGCCCTGAATGTCATCTTCCCCTTCGGCGTCTCGAAGCTCATTCCTTCCATTGTCTCAATGAGCGTGTCTGCATCTGTACTGCCGTCCGTTTTCTTCAGTGCTTCAACGATGGAGATCGCGGCGCTCATGCCTCCTGGAGTGAAGAGATCCGGCACATCCCCGTCAAACCGCTTTTTATGCTCCTCTACCAGCCAGCTGTTGATTTCGTTATCCGGAAGATCGTGATAGTAGACGGAGAACCCTTCCATCCCGATCAATGGCTCCATTGTCGCAAGGGCAGCAATATCCGGTGCGCCTGTGGAAATTTTGATGCCTTTATCCTGGACCTTCATATCAGCGATCTGATTCCAGGGTGAGTTGGCCCCCGCCCAGATAACAAACAGATAATCCGGCTTGGAATCAATCACTTTCTGGATGTTTGCAGTAAAGTCGGTTGCGGCAGGATCCGCGTATTCTTCATGGACAATTTCAGCGCCAAGCTTCACCGCTGCATCCCGGAATGCAGCCACACCGTCGCGCCCGAAAGAATAATCAGGAGCAAGCGTCGCTATTTTTACACCTTCACCAGCGATGGCTGCAGCACCAGCGACTGCATCCTGAGAAGAGTTGCGCGCGGTCCGGAAAATATAAGGATTGAACTCTGAGCCTGTGATGCTGTCAGCTACCGCCGGCTCGACGACCATGATTTTCTCATATTCTTCTGCGAGGGGAAGAACAGCCAATGTATCACCTGAGCTGGAGGATCCGACCAGGAAGTCAACTTCATCTTCCTCAAGCAGCTTTGTCGCCTTTTGGACGGCCACTTCCGGCTTTGTTTCAGTATCCTCTACAATGAATTCAATCTTCCTTCCAGCCACTTCATTTTTACCGTCTGTTGCATATTCCAGGCCCAGCTCAAAGCCGCGGAGTGTCTGTTCCCCATATGACTCAAGCCCGCCTGTCTGCGAGGCCAGCACACCGATTTTGATCGGATCGCTCTTCTCATCCCCGCTGCCTCCCGATTCTTCTGAACTGCAGGCACTCGAAAAGACCACCATCAGCGACATCAGGCAGCCCAATGCCATTTTCCCTGTATTCTTTTTCATCCTTTCTCCCCCTTGAAATCAATTGTTTGCTGCAAATCTTCCTGCCTTCATCCTAATCAGCCCCAGTTACAAATCGGTTACAGCCAAGATATATTCTTAATTTCTATTGCCGGATGAAATAGACCTGCCCGATCTGGAAATTCCTGCAAATGGTTTAATACTTAAGAAAAGCGGAAAAGAGATAAGAAATCTATTGATCTTAATTTCCGTCTGAGAGGAGACGAAAGATAATGAAAACAGTTTATGGATTGATGACACAGGATGGAAGCGCAAATGAACTGCTGTGGGACTTAGGCTTTTGGGAAACAGAAGAGGCAGCCAATGAATATTTAAAGACCAATCTTCCGCTTTCAAAAGGCATCTGGGTAGAGCTTATCAAGGTAAATGACCCTATTCCTGAAACTGTTGAAGCATTCGAAGAAGACAAAATGGTTGCCTGCTCATTCTGTGATATTGAATACAATGCCGCCGACATCCTCATTGCCGACGTCAATGTCCACATCTGTGTATACTGCCAGCCTGCTTATAAGGCGCAGCTTGTTAAATAGAAAAGCGGAAAAGCCTTGCTCAGCCCCGACAAGCTTAAGGCGAGCAGAGCGAAAGGTTGGCTCTTTAACCTTTTGATCTGCTTGACTTAAGACCTCGAGGGCTAGGCTTTGGAGCTGGACAATTAGAAAAGCGGAGGCGACTGTTAAGGTGCGACAAGCATAAGACGCTTTGGAATTGAAGGCGTTCTTTGCCTTCGGTTCCAAAGTGGCTTATGACTCGAGCACCTAGGAGCTGGACAAATAAAAAGCGGAAAACACACCGATTAAATTCTCTAATGCTAAAATGCGCCGGAGCAAAGGCTCCGGCGCAGGCAGATGCAGGTTAGAACAGCGCCCCGAAGCGGGCCGCTGGCATTATTCATTCTAAATTAAATCTTTTCTACCCTAATTGGCTGTTATTCGCCCAAGAATTAGAATGATTCACCCCAGTTTTTCATTTATTCGCCCTAGAATTGGCGATATTCATTCCTGTTTACATTTTTTACACAAAATCCCGCTATGCATGGCCCGCAATATTGCCCGATTCCATGATCATTTCATGCATATGGAGCGTAGGCTCCAGAGGCGCCACGCCCAGCTCTTCCTCAAGAACCTCACAGCATTTCTGGAACCATCTGATTGCCCGGGGCCGATTATTCTTGCTGTAATAACAGTACATCAGGAGCCTGTAAGCCTCCTCCCACGTCCGGTCCTTTTCTATTATTCTTTCGCACCATTCAATCGCCATGTCATAGTCTTCTTTCCGGACACAAAGCTGCGCGAGCTTTTCAGCACCTCTCAGAAAGTATACCTGCAGTCTTTCTTTTTCACTGATGCACCAATCCTCATACCGCCGCTCAGGCAGATAGTCCCCGGCATACAGTTTCAGGGCTCTTTCAAGTCTGTGGATGCTTTTTCCATGGTCTTTCTCTTCCAGCCCATCTTTGATCCACTCCTCAAATAGGATGGAGTCCAAATCAATGACAGCCTTTGGATTTATCCCATAAGAGGTGCCTTCCCTGCTGATGAAGAATGGGTTCTTCCTTGGCTTGCGGTTTGGTTCAAGTACGTTATTGAGTGCGTTCAGGGCAACCTTAAAGTCTCTATCCGCACTCGCGGCATCCTGCTCCGGCCAAAGCATATCAAATATATCCTCTTTCCGGATAAGCTGGTGGAGGTGTGTGAGAAAAAGCTGGAGGAGCTCTTTAGCTTTGCCCCGCTGCCATCCTCCTTCGTCAATCTCCTTATCGCCCAGCCATACACGGAACTGCCCGAGCGTTTTCACTTTGAGGGTGAATCCCGGGTGGGAATGAAGGTTGCCAAGATTCATTTCTTTTAGCAGCCTTGCAGTATAATCAGGCATAATGCCGCTTTTTTCTGCTTCAATCAGAATGGGTGCAAACATCTGCAGGTCCCTTGGGCCGAACAATGTCCTTCTGAACAGGAAAAACTCATAGTCCCCCCATTGCATCTGGCTGAGGAAAGACTTGAATGAGTGTTCAAAATCTTCCTGAAGCCCCTGCTGATGAGCAGAATAGGCTTCCAGAATAAAGCCAGCATACAGCCGTAATCATCCCCGCACTGCTGAAGCATGCTTGATGCAAGATCAAAATGCTTATCTGCTTCACCGAAGCGGCTCCCATAAGCAGAGCTGATGCCCATACTGATGAGGATCAGGGAAGACAGCCACATATCCTTCACTCTCTCGGTTTCCTGCAACCCTGCCTTCCCGGCATCCATCGATTTGCTGTAGTCATTCCGTTCTCCGTATAAAATGCATAATCCCATTAATGGCTCTGCTTTTCCTCTTTCAATTTCAAGCCGGTCCATTATGTCCAGGGAAGTCCTGTAGCATTTTTCCGCAAGAGCAGAATCATATTCCCCCAGCAGCTGTGCCGCATGCCCAAGCCTGATCCACCCGCAGGCTTCTACAAACGGCGCCTTTGTACTGATTCCCTGCTGGATGCCTTCCTGGGACAACTTTTTCGCTTCTGCCCCATTGCCTGTAAATGCCTCGATAAGGGCCAGCAGCAGATCTGTCTCCCTGTGGGATTTCGGGAGCGGTTTGCCCTCACTCTTTGTTTTGCGGCCGGCCATCAAAATTTTCCTGCTTTCTGCCAATTTACCCGTCCTTAAATAAAGCCGGGCCAGCAGGCTTTTGTCCAGCATCTGATGACCCATGGATTCTGCCCTCTCCATCCATTTTTCTGCTTTGGCGGCCTGCCCGGCATTTATAAGGTTTTCCGCAAGCAAATGATAAAGTCTCGCCGGTTCATCCCTTCCCCCGCGGATATCCCCTTCCTTCAGCTGTATCGCCTGGGATAAAATGCGCTCTGCTTTATGCGGCTGAATCGTGTCCAGATAGATCCTTGCCTTCCCTTCAAGTGCACGCGCCTTCCAAATCAGGTCCTTCTTACCGTCAGCCCCTGTTGCCGCCCTGTCATAGGCAAGCTCTGCTTCCTGGTAAGAAGATCTGTAGCGCAATACTTCCCCTTCAAGGAACCAGACGGGATAAAACCTGTCCTTTGTCTGCCCGGGGATGCCCGCAATCCTGTCTGACAGGCTTCCCAGCTTACCGGTTTCAAGCATCCTTAGCCCCTGGTCGCTTAATATAGACGCCATTTCCTCTGTTGAACCAATCTTCTCAAAATGCTTAAGAGCATCATCCCACTGAAGGCTCCGTACGAAATGGCGTGCACATCTCTCATTTAAAAGGCGGTAGCTATGCGGCTGGCCGGCTTTCAGCTGCTTTTCCAGGAATTCCTTAAATAGAGCATGGTATCTGTATACCTTTTCCCCTACCTTATGGATAAACAGGTTCTTCTCTGTCAGCTGCTGAAGCATTGCCCCTGCCCCGGCGATCCCCAGGACCTCATTGCAAAGCTCTTCTGTCATATCATCAAAAATGCTTGTTTGTTCAAGGAATTGCTGGATAAGCGGCGGCTGCTTGGCAAATACCTCTGTGACCAGATATTGAAAAAGGTCCGCCAGGGAGCCGGACGATGCTCCGAATAAATTAGAGATGCTTTTTTTGTCTGTCAGCTGCTGTCCAATCATCCCCACAGCAATGACCCATCCTTCTGTAGCAAGGCAAATTCTGTCCAAATCCCCCTGCTTAATGGAAATTCCGTATAATTCATTCAAGAGCAGCTCCACTTCATCCCGGGAAAGGACCAGGTCCTCTTTCTTTATTTCAAGGAGCTTGTCTGTGACCCTCATCTTTTTCAGCAGCTTCCATCCCGGCCTGCTCCTGCTTGAGATAATAAGATGAAGATTCGGCGGAATATGTTCAAGGAGGGTTTCCATCCAGCAGTTGATCGTATAGGAGTGCTCAACCTGATGAAAGTCATCAAGGATCAGCAGTATATTTTCCCCATGAAGGGCTGCTTCATTTAAAAATAAAGAGGCGAGTGAACGAATCTCTTCTTCTTTTACATACCGGTCCAGCTGCTCCAGGATGCTTAAGATCTCAGTCCCGAAATCAGGATGCGCCAACCGGACCGATGCCACAAGGCAGGATAGAAAAGGAATGATATCATCATCCTCGGATGATATGGAATACCAGCTGCAAGGAAGCTTTTCATCGTGGACGAACAGGGCCAGGGCCGTACTTTTTCCATACCCGGCACCTGATTCGACAATGCACAGCGGATATTCAGCAACCGCTTTCATTTTTGCCGAAAGCCTTGCTCTCCTTATATATCCTTCCTTGACTGGCGGCACCATCAGCTTGGTTTTGATGACAGGCATTTTTATCCCCCCCTTTCCATTTTTATAATTTTTAGATTATTTTAGCATATTTGCACACAAAAAGGACTTGAATTCTCCAAGTCCTTAGAATTTAATATCCATTTCATCGATCGGCCAGTAGCGAAGATTTACCTTTCCTACCACCTGGTCAGCATCAATGCATCCGAAATGCCGGCCATCCCAGCTTTCCAGTCTATTGTCCCCGAGGACGAACAGCTGTCCTTCAGGCACTGTTTCGGTGTGTGCCACTTCCTCCAGGGTAAAATCACCGGTCAGGCGGTCGCCGAGGGTCTCTTTTCTGTATTTTTCAAGGAAAGGCTCCTCCACAAGCTTGCCGTTGATATACAGATGGTCATCTTTATAATCGACCCTGTCACCCGGCAGTCCGATGATCCTTTTAACAAAATCCTCTTTTTCATTTGCATGGAAGACTATGACATCGAATCTTTGCAGCTCTCCGATCTGATAGCCGATTTTATTGACTACCAGTTTGTTTCCATCCTGCAGCGTCGGCATCATGGACCCGCCTTCAACCACATAATTTGAGAAGAAAAACATACGGATAAATACAAAAATGATAATTCCGATCGCGAAGGCCTTTATCCACTCAAGACCCTCCCGCTTAACCTCTTCTTTCACGCGGTCCCCCACCTCCCTGGTTTATTTGCTGCTGTCTTTATCTGCTCCCATATTTATCTTTACTTCAATCCTTTTCCCGACATACCAAAGAATAAAAATAACAGCAAGGACAATCACTGTCCTGATGGGCTGGGTAATCAATGACCTTATATCGTAGCCAATAAAGCTCATGGTAAAAATCATGACCATTTTGCCTGTCAGCACGGCAAGCATATACTGAGCAAAGCTTATTTTGGAAAGCCCGGCCACTATATTCACAATAGCCGACGGGGTAAAGGGAAAACAAAGCAGGATGAACAAAGGGCCAAAGCCATGGCGCTCAATCCAGCTCATCAGCTGCTGCACCTTTGCATGTTTTCTCAAAAAGGTTAATAGCCTCTTCTGCCCGTATGTACGGACAAGATAAAAAACAAGCATGGCCCCAGCGCATGCACCTGCCCAGGATATCAGAAAGCCGAGCCACAATCCAAATGCATTGGCATTTGCCATGACGAACAGAAACAGCGGCAGAAAAGGCAGGAAAGCTTCAAGCATTGGCAGCAATATTCCAGGCAGCGGCCCAAAAGAACGGTAGCGTTCAATAAGATCCATTATATTTTCCAGTGTCAGCCAATCCTTGAGCAAGTCAAAATCCATTGAAAAATCTCCTTAGTAAAAACAATTCGGTATTTATTCTTACCTCTGGCAAGGCGTCTTTACACCACAAATTCCTCCCTGTGCCTATTATTTCGACAAAAATTCGCTGACCGCCTGCCGGTTTTGTTCCAGATTGACCCCAAGGACATCCGCACCTCCTGGAGTTGTTTCATCCCAATAGGAACCTTCAACAGGGACCCTTAATGTCTCAATCTGCCTGCCTTCTTTAGACAGCAGGCTTTTGCCCATATATAAAATGTCTCCGGTATCCATATTTGTATTGATATACGGGGTGACGACACCTACCAGTTTAGGAAGCTTCGGCAATGTCTGGATGCTGGTGAACTGATCGGCAATTTCTGTCATCACCTTCTGCTGCCTCTCCACCCTGCCGAAATCGCCTACAGCATCATGCCGGAAGCGCACATATCCGAGCAAGTGCTCTCCGTCCAGCCTTTGAAGCCCTGGATTCAGCGTTACACCTATATTATCCGACATCTCCTTTTCAACGTCCACTTCGACACCATTCGGAAATGCTTCATCGATAAGCTGAACAAATCCCTGAAAATCGACAATTGAATAATACTGTATATCAATATCAAAGTTCTCTTTGATTGTCTGCCTCAATAACTCTGGGCCGCCATACGCAAACGCAGCATTAATCCTGTTTTTCCCATGGCCCGGGATGTCTACATAAGAATCCCTCATGATGGAAATGATCTTATAGGTCCCCTTATCAGGATGATATTGACCTACCATGATTGTATCGGTCCGCGGCGTTTCTTCCCCGCGTGCATCACTTCCAAGCAGCAGTACGTTCGTGCCCCCGTATTTGTCTGTTTCGCCATTGAATTCATATTTTACTTCATTAGTATTATTCACTTTATCTTCAGACTGGGCCACACCCTGATTAAACTGGTAGTATGCATAAGCAAGAGTGCCGGCAATAATCAAAAGCAGGAACAACACAGCCAGCTTCCATTTGCGCTTCTTCTTTTTCTGCTTTTTTTCGTATCGATCCGATCTCATCACAATTATCCTTCCATTATATAGTCAGGTCCGCAGCAGCTGTTATTTCCAGCAAGCCTGCAGAACCGCATTTTCAAAGCTCCGGTTTATAAAAAGAATAACCACTTTATATGACTCTGTCTGCGAGCAAAAGGTTTCGTTTGTCCTTCTGGCATTTTCTATTTTTCCTTGGCCGCTTGGCATCCTGAAGGACTGGCCTTTATTTTATTGTACACAAAAAACCGCAAAGACTCACAGCTTTGCGGTTGTTTTTCTGGATTATCCTGCTATTTACTGATAAAAAATTACAAATACTTGTCAAACCAGCCTGAGATATAATCAAGGCGGCTGATTCGGAGCGAAGGTTTCCCGCTCCTGGAGAGCTCATGGTTGGATTCAGGGAACCGGACAAAGCTCGTTTCTTTTTTGTGGTGCTTCAGGCTGATGAACAGCTGCTCCGCCTGTTCAATCGGACAGCGGAAATCCTTTTCGCCGTGAAGGATCAGCAATGGCGTATTCATTTGATCGACATAAGCAAGCGGCGAGTGCTTCCATAGCTTTTCAATATCATCCAGCCCTGCTTGGATCTGCCAATCTGTGAAATAATAGCCGATGTCGCTTACTCCATAGAAGCTGATCCAGTTTGAGATCGAGCGCTGGGTGACAGCTGCCTTGAACCTGTCTGTGTGGCCGATGATCCAATTGGTCATGAAGCCGCCATAGCTTCCTCCCGTCACCCCGAGCCTGTCCTGGTCGATGAACGAATATTCTTTCAGCACATAATCGACTGCATCCATCAAATCCTCGTAATCCCTGCCCCCGTAGTCACCGCGGACGGCATCCACAAATTTCTGCCCGTACCCATGGCTGCCCCTCGGATTGATATAGAGTACAGCATAGCCTTTAGCTGCAAGGACCTGGAACTCATGGAAATAGGAATTGGCATACATCGCATGCGGTCCGCCATGGATTTCAAGGACCAGCGGATATTTCTTTCCTTCCTCAAAACCGGCAGGCTTCATCAGCCAGCCATGGAGATCCCATCCGTCAGCAGAAGTAAATTCAATCGGCTCTGCTGCGGAAAGGCCGGTTTTCTCCAGAAACTCAGAGTTGACAGCGGTCAGCTGCTCCAGTTTTCCTGTAGTGATTTCCAGCAGGAACAGGTCACCCGGATGGTCTGGCTTGCTTATAGCCACTACTGCTCTGTCATTATTCCCTCCGGTTGACAGCCCATAGACATGCTGCCTGTCCAGCAGCGCAGGGAACAGCTCTCCTTCAACCGTCCCGTAATAGACTGCAGTGCTGCCATTATCAGTGGCAATGAAATAGAAGCTCCGATTATCATTTGACCAAAGAAGGCCTGGGGAAACGGCTCCCTGCTGGAAGTCGCCGATCGCATAATCCCCGATCAGCAGGTCTGTATCTGCAGTCAGGCAGCGGAGTTCTCTCTGCTCACGGTCATACACCCATGCTTTTGAAAGTGTAGCATTTTCAAACTCCCTTTCATGTCCGATCAAACCAAGATAGCGGCTGTCAGGCGACCAGGTGATATTGCCGAAATAGCCTGTACCCTGGGTGATTTTCTCCTGCTCTTTCGTTTCAAGATTAATCAGGTAGGCATCGCTGCCATATGAAAAATCCTTGTCCCCGCTCAGGTCTGCTGTCACAGCCAAATGCTTTCCGTCCGGCGACCAGCTTTGAAGGCTGTAATCATCTTCTCCCTCTGTCACCTGCTCGATGTTGCCGGTATTTGTGTCAGCAATGGCAATATGGGTGAATTTCCCGTTCCAGAAGCCCTGGGCATCAGATTTATACCTCATTTTATTCACTTCAAGCGGAGCAGGCTTTTCATCTTTTTCCTCCCCGCCTTCGCGGTCATTAACCGATTCTCCCTCTCCGAGGGAAACAGTAAAGGCGATTCTGGAGCCGTCTGGCGACCATACCGGATTGCCAGCCCCGTTCTTGCAGTATGTAAGCTGGCGGGCCTCTCCGCCGGCTGTAGAAAGAATGTGGATTTGATTTTTCCCGCTTCGGTTAGACACAAAGGCCACCTGGCGTCCATCATGCGACCAGCGCGGCGAATGATTGCGCCATGTGCCGAATGTCCATTGGACAGGAGCGCTTTGATCTTCCATGTTTATGTAATAAAGATTGGAGCTGTATGCATCCTTTTCCTCCAGGATAACGGTTTCCGTATAGACACAATCCTTGCCGTTCGGCGCCAGCTGGGGGTCGGCCGCTGATTTTAAGTGATGCAGATCTTTTGATGCAATGGTGTTTTTTGCCATGATAATCATCTCCCCTTTATATGTAAAACCATTCTACTTATTTCGACAACAGAAATACTTTTCCTGCCTGACTGGCATTTTTTCAGGAAAAATATTTTTTCCGCTCCAAATGAGCTCTATGCCCCAATATGAGGAAGACTGTTATAGAGTGATGCTAAATTCGACTTGCATAGAATGCAGGGATTCAGTAAAATAATAACGAACAAACGTTCTATTTCTGTTCGGAGGAGCAAGCTGATATGACAAGAATTCCAGAGGATGACCGAAATATTATGGAGCAGGCAATCTATCTTCCTATGGTATTGGTTGTGCTGAACAGGGACATAGGTGTGATTAATAATAGTCCCTTTAAACTCAAAAAGCCTTACCTGAATTTAATTGAGGATACGATGAAATTCATCCAGACAGAGCTGGCAGGCGTAAAGCGCTATATGAAGGATAACCGCCTCCAGGTCCGGGAGATCAAGCGTGATGAAGCATTTACGATGTTCATGTTCCTTTATAAAGGGTATGAAGAGCACCATAATTATTTTAATCCGAGGATCCGCAACAGGGTGCAGGAGCTGATGGAATATTACTTGTTCAAACGCTGGACGATGCAGGAAGAGAGCCGCCTACGTCTGAAGAGGCCAGGCCAGCATCTCTAATTTACCGCATAGGCGCATGCCGGAGGTCACTCGAGCTTCCTGTTCCGGTAGCTCCCGACGGGTTCTGAAGCCCTGTTGAGCCTCTGATTATCTGTGAAATAGAACATCTTCCTGCCATGCCCTTCGATCCGCTGATGAAGCTTTGTCCTTAGATGAGCTGTCCGGAGGAGCTGATTTTCAAATGAGCTGGATGATACAGGGAGGATCAGTGTATGCTTGTTTCCGAATACGACCTTGGTATGTGAGGGATCTGTACGATGGTGGGCTGCAATATGCTCATAAGAGATCCAGATGCAGTCGGGGTTGTTCGGGGAAGTTGTCGGAAAAAAATACAGCAGGTTTGTCGGGTCGATGACAATTGGGACTTTATGCGTCACGCCAATGATATCCTTGGTCGCATCCTTCCGTCCCTCATAAGAGGAGCCAAAGTAGCCGCAGCTTTTTTTGACGATATCAAACGGTTTGAACGGGGACAGGAATTCATCTTCCACCTCAAAGATCCGCGAATAAATTTTTTTGCCGTATATCTGCGGCAGGATGATCATCGTAGAAGGATTTATTTCGTACTCCTCCACCAATCTTTTTTTATGCATATCCAAGTGATTCATCTCCTTTGCTCTTCGTTTCATTTCATTATACCATCTTTATTCCAGATAATTGCAAATTTTTAGTCAATTATTGTCAAATGCCACTGTCACGGAATTAATTTTCTAAAAATTTAAATAATTTAGTTGAATTTTCCCCTGCTCCTCCATATAATATTAAAAAGCAGCAGGGGTGATTTTCATGAAAGAGAAGTCATATGCAGAGTCGATGAAAAAGAACACGATGAACCGCAAACAGCTCAAGGACACGTACGTCTTACACCTCTACATTGAAATGCTCTTGTCGGAAGTCCAGCTGATATCCGAAAAAGAAAAATTGGCCCAAAAAATCGATCAAGCCCTCGATGATCGCAACAAAGCCCTATTCACCCAGCTATCAAAAGAGTACAAAGAATTGAACGAACGATTTGGAAACTAGAACACTGTAAACCCTCCGGCCCGGCCGGAGGGTCTTCTTAATTATCCACGGACCGTTCAGTGGCCCAAATACTCTACTCTTTTCTCTTTTAAGCTCTCAATCTCCCGTTCTGCAGCATCTTTCTCCGTTCCGAGTTCGTTTTCGAGGTCCTCAAGCACATTCAGGCATTCCTTCACTTTATCAGCAGAGGCATTGATCTTCTCCTGGACCATCCAATCGGAAAAGATATTATCAAAGAAAAGATCGGCAATGCCCAAAAAGCTTCCTACCTCAAGCTCGGCGGAAATGGAGCGGCCAAGGTCATCGAGCTCCTTCTGCAGCTTTTTCAGGTTGTGCTGTGCATCATGCAAGGACTCTTTTGCCTTGTCCATATATGACCTTTTCGCCATGGTCGAGAGGAAGTCGCCTCCCGCAAGGTCGAGAAAACCCCAATTCTTTGCGCTCGAAAGCTCGCCATCAGCTTTGCGCAAGGCTTCCCTTGCCTCCACTAAGGCACTCTCAGCTTCCCGTATTTCCTGAATCATCGCTTTCCTTTCCTCCAGCCGGTCTGATAAATGAAAAAGCATGTCGCTGACAGCCCCGCCTTCCTGCAGGATCAGACGCTCTTTTTCCATCAGCAGCTCTTTGTACTCTGCCCCAGCCGTTTCCAGCCCTGCAGCTCTTTCCCTGTATGTGCTGATGTCAGCTTCAAGATCATTCAGCTTTTTCAGGGACTCATCATACAGAATCCTTGCTTTATACGCTTCCTCTTTTTCTTTTTGCACCCTTTCTTCCTTCTTGCCGCTGAGCATCAGAAAGAATCCTGACAATGATGGGCCTTCGAGCTTATCCGCTTCCCTCAGTTCCTTCTCCCAAGTTTTCTTCAGCCTTTCTGACGAAGCCTTTTCCTGATCTTTTTCGGTCTTCAGCGCCTCAAGGCGCCTGTTATATTTTTCGTATTGCTGTTCCCGCTGTCTTGCTTCAGCAATTCTTTGATCCAGATTCATTACCAGGTCCCCTTTTTTTAGTTCGTATAATAATCATACGGATTCGGCTGTGAAAAAGATTCAACAAACAAAGAGGCCCCGGCTCGGCCGGGTGCCCCTCTGCTTAACAGCTGTTATTCGCTGCCGGATCCAGTTCTTTTTTTCATTTCATACTCTTCCAGCATGGAAATACGCTCCAGCATGGTCGGATGCCCGTACCGGAAAATTTTTACAAGCAGCGGCGGCTTTACCTGGCTCAAGCCTGCCTTCGTCAATTCCTGGAATGTCCCTATTGCGGCTTCCGGATCATCGGTCATTTCAATGGCATACCGGTCAGCTCTCATTTCCTGATATCTTGAGACAAGGTTGGTAACCGGACTGGCAGCAAACAGCAGTACCGAAAGGAGCGCAAGGAACAGAGGGAGTGAGCGGATGTCGGAAACCTCCTGCAGCTTAAAGGCTCTCCCCCATCTTGCAATCACCAGATTCATCAGCTTCGATATGAGATACAGGCCGATCAAGGAAAGCACTAAATATCCTGCAATCCCTATGTATATATGCTTCTCTACATAGTGGGCCATTTCATGAGCCATGATGAACAGGATCTGGTCATCACTCAGCCGGTTGAGTGTTGTATCCCACAAAACGATCCGTGAGTTTGAACCGATGCCTGTTACATGCGCATTAAGCGAGTTGGTTTTCTCTGCCATGTTTACTTCAAACACATGCTCGGCAGGGATATGTGCCTCACCCGCTAATTGAAGGATTTTTCCTTCCAGCTCTTTATTTTTAAGCGGATAGAAATCGTTGTAAAGCGGATCGATCACAACAGGCTGCAGGAACATCATGAACAGTGTGAACGGCACCGATAACAGCCATGCATACAGCCACCATCTTTTTGTGCTTTTTTTCATCAGCCAATACAGCACTGAAACCAGGATGAACATCGTTCCGTAATTGACCCAGAAGTCGATCAGTTCATCTTTCATCCAGGAGCTGAAGGTCTGTGTTGAGATATTATAGCTCTTGGACAGCGAATAGCTGATATAGCTTAAAGGGAAAGTAGCGGCGAACGCAAAGACTGAGAGCCATAGCAGATAGATGGCCGTCTGCAGAGCCTTCGCCCGCGCCGACTTCCCAGCCCACTTCTTCATGGCCGAAGACAGGCCGGTCACAAGGACAAGAACATAAATCACCCATTCAAGGGGGGTGGACAAAAAGAACAGCAGGTTCCTTATCCTGGAATACTCTTCGCTCAGCATGAGCTCCCGCCCGTTCAGAAAAGCTTCCGGGTCTGCCTGTGTTCCCTGATACTCAAAAGGCAGGCTTGTATTCGCAAAATAAAACAGATACCAGTAAAAAAACAGCCCGTAGACTACATATCCAATGACTGTGTAAAAGCCGATTTTCCGAGCCATTTCGATTCCCCCTTTCTTCTTGGCTGCTATTTCCGCAAAAAACGGGCAGCCTGGACGGGCTTTCTTTGTACAACCTCTCCCTACAGTGTAGTACCGATTGTTTATTTTAGAACAGCAAAATGGAGGAGCCTCAATTATATATTCTCCCAAACCGCTTTCAATCCGCTGCCCTCAATAGAAAAACCAGGCTCAGCAGCTTGAGCCTGGCAGTCACAACTAGAAAAAATAGGAGTATACCGACAGTACAGCGATCGACCCGAGGACAACCACGATGACGTTTGCTCCAAGGTAAGCTGCCAGGAAAGCTGCAGCTGCCCCGAGCAGGCCGTACCAGATATCTTCCTGGATAAAAAGGATTCCAGGGAAAATAAGCGCTCCGAGCGTCGCATAAGGGACATTTCTCAAAACACCCTGCCAGAATGCAGGCAGCTCCTTCCCTCTGAACAGGACGAAGGGAAGCATCCTCGGAATATAGGTGACGGCCGCCATCCCGATGATCATCATAATGATTTGGCTATTCATGCCGCTTAACTCCCCTTCTCTTTTTCAAAGTTTCCACAGCTTCAGTAATCAGTGCTGACAAAAGTGTAGCTGTGACAATGGCCCACCCTGTCGACAGCAGATCTGCCATTGTGAATATCGTATTGAATCCTGCTGCAAGCACAGCAAGGAACACAACCTTTGCACTGCCCTTCATGGAAGGCACGAGCAGTCCCACAAACATGGCATATAATGCGACTGACATGCTTTCCTGAAGAGTCTGCGGAAGGCTGGCGCCGATCAGATGGCCGATGCCGGAGCTGACCACCCAGCTTGAGTAGGATACAAAGATGAGGCCGAACATATAGCCTGAAGAAACTTTCTCTCTTTTCATGGAAGCAACTGAAAAGGTCTCATCTGTAATGCCAAAAGCAAATATGATTTTATTTGCTGTATACTCGTCTTCACACTTTTCATTAAGAGATGCTGACATCAGGAAATGCCTGATGTTAACAATAAAGGTAGTAAGGATGATTTCAAATATCCCTGTACCCAGCGTCAAGAGGCTCAGGGAGATATACTGGGCCGCACCCGCAAAGACGAGCAGGCTCATCAGCACTGTTTCTCCTACTGAAAGCCCTGTGGTCTTTGCCAAGAGCCCGAATGTTATGGCAATCGGAAAATATCCGATCGCGATGCTTATACCTGCCTGTATCCCTTTGCGGAATTCCCCTGCTGGCCTTTCTGCTGCTAATTCTGCCATTATCCTCACCTGCCGTTATGTATCTAAGGAAATAATATTGGAAAATACTGTGTTTCTTTTATACTTTTGAGTTATATTATACATATGTGCGTTATATTACACAATTCCTTTGGAGGAAAAAATGGAGAATATTCATAAAAATATCGGGGAAAATTTACGGAATATACGAAGGAGCAGAGGGCTCAGCCTGGACATGGCCGCAGAGGCAACCGGTGTAAGCAAGGCAATGCTTGGACAGATAGAAAGGGGAGAATCCAACCCCACCGTCACAACCTTATGGAAAATTGCCAGCGGCCTCCAGATTTCTTTTTCTTCTCTGATGGCAGAAAAATCATCAGAAGTTTCTTTTGCCAGCATCAGTCAGATTAACCCGATCATTGAGAATGAAGGGAAGTATAAAGTGTTCCCGCTGTTCCCCTTTGATCCGCGAAAGAAATTTGAGATTTTTATTGTGGAAATCTCCCCTGGCTGGAAGCAGGCCTCAGCTCAGCATAACGAAGGGGTAGAAGAATATATCACAGTCATAAGCGGGGAAATTGAGGTAATCATCGGCGGCCGGCCATACAGGATCCAGGAAGGCTCTGCCCTCCGGTTTGCCGCTGACCAGACCCACTGCTACAGGAATACGGGGGAAGCACCAGCAAAATGCCAGGTAGTCATGTATTACGAATAACAAAATAAAAAGTGCCGTATGGCAGGCCATCGGCACCTTTTATTCAGGCAAGGACAGCACGGTCGCTGTTCAATTTCTCACCGCGGATGCGCTGGAATTCCCCGAGCAATTTTTCAACTGTCAGTTCCTGCTTAGCCTTTTCTCCTGCTTCAAAAATGATCTGCCCACTGTCCATCATGATCAGCTTGTTTCCAAGATCGATCGCCTGCTGCATATTATGGGTGACCATCAGGGCTGTCAGGCCGAAAGACTCAACGATCTTTCTGGTCAGTTCAGTGATAAGGGCAGCCCGGGCCGGATCAAGCGCTGCTGTGTGCTCATCAAGCAGCAGGATTTTCGGCTCTGTGAAGGTGGCCATCAATAATGACAGTGCCTGCCTTTCCCCTCCCGACAAAAGGCCTGCCTTTGCTTCAAGGCGGTCCTCAAGCCCTAGTTGGAGCATTTCAAGCTGCTCCTTAAAAAAGGCCTTCCGTTTCTTCGTCATTCCCAGCCGCAGGCCGCGTCCCCCTGCCCGCGAAAAGGCAATCGCCAGATTCTCCTCAATGGTTAAATTAGGAGACGTACCTGCCATCGGATCCTGGAATACCCTGCCGATCAGGCGCGACCTTTTGTGCTCTTTCATTTGCGTAACATCTTTGCCGTCAATCAGCACTTCCCCTTCATCAGGATAGAGGCGGCCTGATATGATGTTCATCAAGGTGGACTTGCCTGCCCCATTGCTGCCGATGACAGTGACAAAATCCCCTGGCTGCATGGATAGGTTAAGATGCTGAAGAGCCTTTTTCTCATCTGGGGTAGCTTCATTGAATACTTTATAAATCTGTTTTAGCTGCAGCAACCTGCCCACCGCCTTCTTCTGCCATTTTTTTCAGCTCTTCCTCGCCAAATCGCCTCTTTTTCCTCCGCCTGCTGTCCCGCTGCCGTTCAATCATCCTTGGGATGATGAGCGCACAGACAACGATCGCAGCCGTAATGAGCTTCATATCTCCTGTTTCAAGAAAATCGGCCCTCAGCGCAAGGGTCACGATGATTCTATAAAGGATGGCTCCCCCAATAACGGCTAAAGTCGCCCTGAAAATCGTTTTTGCCCCAAAGACCGCCTCGCCGATGATGACGGAGGCAAGGCCGATAATGATCATGCCGATCCCCATGCCGACATCACTGAAGCCATTGTACTGGGCAATAAGGGCGCCTGAAAAAGCAACAAGTCCGTTGGACAATCCCAGACCAAGGATTTTTAAAGTATCAGTATCAGCCGAAAAGCTCCGCACCATTGTCTCATTATCGCCCACTGCCCTGATGGCAAGCCCGATATCCGTTTTCAGGAAAGCATCGAGCAGCAGCTTAATGACCATTGATACAGCAAGCATTACCAGCAGGATCCCCCATGTTTTGGGAACCATCCCCTCGAGCCCCATGCCCGTCAACAGTGATGCCATCCCGCTGTCGAACGGCAGTGACTCCCAAAAGCCGGACAGCTTTGTGATGAGAGTCTCCTCTGAGAGGAGGGGGACATTCGATTTTCCCATTATCCTCAGGTTGATGGAGTAAAGGGCAATCATCATTAATATGCCGGACAAAAGGGGATTTATTTTTCCTTTTGTGTGGAGCAGGCCAGTCAGGCACCCTGCAGCAAAGCCGCATATCATTGCCATTATGGTAGCAAGGAACGGATTTGCGCCTGCCGCAATCATCGAAGCAGCAACAGCCGCACCTGTAACAAAACTTCCATCCACTGTCAGGTCCGGGAAATCAAGCACCCGGAATGACAGGTACACACCAAGGGCCATCAAAGCATATATCGCACCCGCCTCCACTGATCCAAATATCGCTGTGAACATATAATCTTCCTTTCTCCGGGAGGGAATTCTACCATTCTATTCGATAAATTCAGCCAAGCTGTCCCATTCCTCTTTAAGCCCGATATTCATTTCCTCTGCAGCCTTCTTATTGATCAGAAGCTTTAGGTTTTGAGGATATTGTACAGGAAGCTCTGATGGCTTCTTCTCTCCTTCAAGGATCTTGGCCGCCATTTCCCCTGCCTCATAACCGATATCTTCATAGTCAAACCCGTAAGCCGCAAACCCTCCGCGCTCGACTGAGTCCAGTTCCCCGACAAACAGCGGGATCTCATTGTCGTTGGCTGTCTGGATGACCGACTCCAGGGCGGAAACAACTGTATTATCCGTAATGATATAAATCATGTCTGCTTTGCCTACAAGGGATTCAGCTGCCTGCTTCACCTCTGAGGAAGCTGATACTGTGGCCTCTTCCAGCTTTAAGTCTGTTCCTTCCATCGCCTTTTTCACAAGATCGATCTGGGCATTGGAATTCTGCTCCCCCGAATTGTAGATGACTCCTACCGTTTTTCCTTCCATCTGCTCAGCCATGAATTTCACCGTATTCGGGATGGCATCCGGATGCGTATCCGTTGTCCCTGTAATATTTTCTCCAGGCTCTTCCATCGAGGCCACGAGCTCAGCTCCAACGGGATCTGTTACAGAGGTGAAAACGATTGGGATATCCTTTGTCGCATTCAGTGCCCCGTAAGCGCTCGGCGTCGAATTGGCAAAGATAAGATCCACACCGTCGCCGGCAAAGTTGTTGGCAATTGCCTGGTTGTTGTTCTGGTCGCCCTGGGCGATCTGGACATCATAGTCAACCTCGAGCCCTTTATCTTCAAGGGCCTTCTTGAACCCCTCAAGCGCTGCATCAAGAGAAGGATGCTCCACAATCTGCGTTACGCCGATTTGATATGTTTTCTTTCCCTCTGCCGCTGTTTTTCCTCCAGCTTCATCTGAACCGCACCCTGACAGCAATCCTGCTGCCAGCAGTCCTGCCGCAGCCAATCCAAACTTTTTCTTTTTCATGAATAATCCCCCATTCTTGTCCCATCAATTGCTATTCCGCTTTCGCACTTTTATGCTTTTATGCTTTTATTCACTAAATTATATAAGGGAATTATACTATATTCAAGCAGTTTTTTGATATTTTAGAAAGTTTATAATATGAAAATCAAAAAACACCCTGTGAACGGCTTTCCATTCACAGGGTGTTTTGTTATCTTCCTTTGAATTCAGGCTTCCTTTTTTCGGAGAACGCCTGAAGGGCTTCCAGCCTGTCTTCTGTCGGAATAGTCACCTCATAGGCTTTTCTCTCAATCTGCAAACCTGTCTGCAGATCCGCATTCATCCCTTGTTTAACAGCAAATTTAGCCTGCTGAAGGGCGACAGGCCCGTTTGCCAGCATTTCTTCTGCGAGCTTCAGACATTCTTCAAGAAGCTGTTCCTGAGGGACTGCTTTTGTCAATAATCCATAATGCAAAGCGTCTTCAGTTGTAAGCCTCCTGGCAGTGAGGATCAGCTCAAGTGCCTTAGCCTGTCCGATCAGCCTCGGAAGACGCTGCGTCCCGCCTGCTCCGGGAATGATGGCAAGGCTTGTTTCAGTCAATCCCATCTTCGTTCCCTGGGCAGCCAGCCTGAAATCACAGGACAGGGCCAGCTCCATCCCCCCGCCAAAAGCAAATCCATTGATGGCTGCAATCGTAGGCTGAGGAAGATGATCAATCAATGAGAATACCTCGCCGATTTTATATACATTCCTTTTGACTTCCGTCTGAGAAAGTGTCTTTCTTTCCTTCAGATCAGCCCCGACACTGAATGCTTTATCGCCTGCTCCTATAAAAATGACAATCCGGACATCCGGATTGATCCTGATATCCTCCACTGTCCGCTGCAGCTCTTCAAGAGTCTCATAATTAAAAGCATTCAGTGCTTCTGGCCTGTTCAGGGTAATAACGGCCGTGTGATTCTCCACTTTCAAATCAATGCTGCTCATATTTCGTTTTCAACTCCTTTTTAATATCTATCTGCATAATTCGCTTTCCAGGTATGAAAACCCTTTCTTTTCACTCATTGTGTGAAGCGTTTCTATATTATCCCCGGCGGAAGATGACAGGATGGAAGCAGGCAGCTTCCTGCTCAAATCAAAAAACCAGGCTGGAGGCGAAGTCCGGCCTGGTTTTGAAAAACAAGGTGTAAATGATATTTCACATATCGGCAGAATGGCCATGGAGAAACTGCCATCTTAGCTTTATTTGGTCTGGAGAACCTGTTTCTTCAATGCTCTTCTCAATATTTTTCCTGTCGTATTCTTAGGCAGCTCGTCCAGGAATTCGATTGAGGAAGGCAGCTTGTATTTAGCAAGATGCTGTTTGCAATAGCCTATAAGCTCTTCCTCGGTGAGAGAAGGGTCGGACAGCACAACATAGCTTCTGACCGCTTCTCCCTGATTCGGATCCGGCACGCCGATGACAGCCGCCTCAACCACGCCCGGATGGCTGTACAGCACTTCCTCCACTTCCCTTGGATAGACATTGTAGCCGCCGACAATGATGATTTCCTTTTTCCTGTCTACAATATAGAAATAGCCTTCTTCGTCCATCCGCGCAAGATCTCCTGTAAAAAGCCAGCCATCCCTGATGGAAGCAGCAGTTTCCTCAGGCATCTTATAATAGCCTTTCATAACATTCGGCCCCCTTACAGCAAGTTCGCCGACTTCACCAGGCGGCACCTCATCACCCAGTTCATTGACAACTCTGTTTTCAACGTTCAGGATGGATGTCCCGATTGAACCAGGCTTGCGCGGCCGGTCAAGCGGATTGAAGCATGTTACCGGCGATGCCTCGGACAGGCCATAGCCTTCAGAAATAAGGACATTGAATTTTTTTTCAAAGTTTTCAAGCAATGCTACCGGCAGTGATGCACCGCCGGAAATGCAGAGGCGGAGGGACTTTAAATCTTCCGCCTTTCCATCGCTGTATTGCAGCAGGAAATTGTACATGGTCGGCACACCGGCAAAAACAGTTGCCTCATACTCTTTTACCAGCCTGAATACTTCTTTCGGGCTGAATTTAGGATCGATCAGGATGGTCGCTCCATTCATCAGAGGTGCGTTAAGTACAACAGTCAGGCAGAAGACATGGAACATCGGAAGCGACGTAATGACCCTGTCCGATTCATTCATTTTTAAGTAATCGCTTACATCCTTTGCATTGCTGTAAAGGTTTTTATGCGTGAGCATTGCGCCTTTGGGCTTTCCTGTGGTACCTGATGTATAAAGGATGATAGCTGTATCCTCTTCCTCAAGCTCCGGTCCCTGGTACCCTGCATCGCCTGATGCCAGAACTGATGTAAACGATTTCAGTTTAGGATAGACACTCAGGGCCGAGACATCAGCATCCGCCTGCTTGCCTTGCGGAGTTTCACAAATAATATAGTTTTCAACCGATGGAAGCGCCCCATGCATTTTCTCTGCCATTGGAACCAGCAAGTCCAGGCTGATGATGGCTTTCACATCACCGTTTTTGACAATATAGCCAATTTCATCCGGCGTATAGATCGGATTAATCGGAATCACGGTCGCCCCCAGGCGCATCGCCCCATACAAGCTGATAATGAAGAATGGAGAATTGCCGAGAAGCAGTGCAACATGGTCTCCCTTTTGGATACCCAGCTTTTCAAGGCCTGAAGCAAACTTTGTAACTGCCGCATCAAGCTCAGCATAAGTGCTTTCCTTGTCCATGAAATAATAGGCCGGTTTTTCACCCAGCTTCTGTGCGGTTTCATGCAGCTGTGAAGATAAGTTCATAATTTTCCCTCCTCCTAAATGAATGAATAATCATTCATTAAATAATAAAAAATTTTCTAAATATATTATATTGAAAGAAATTTATGTATTCAAGTGCACAGTGCCAAAATTTTGTAGATATTTGGGCGCCGCTTATTGCTTCACCATGAAAAAACCCCGCCTGGGCGGGGGAAAACTCAGTAGACAAGATTAATAAAATCCTCTTTGGTAACATTGCCGAAATAATGTTTGATGTTGATATCTGCAAGGGCTTCTTCGATTGCCGCTTTTTCATAGCGCAGACCTGACAGCTTTTCTTCAATTACTGCTACATCTCCGACACCGAAAAAGTCGCCGAATATCTTGCAATTCCCGATAATCCCTTTATTAACATCCAGCCGTACATCGATTTGGCCAACCGGGAATCGGTGTGAATGCTGGAGATTGAATTTCGGCGATTTCCCGTAATTCCAGTCCCAATTCTGGTAGCGCTCTTTTGATAGCTGGTGTATTTTTTCCCAATCCTCTTCTGTCAGTACATACTCTGGAATTTCGTCAAGATCCCCAAAAATGTTCTTCAGGAGTGTGCTCCTGAACTGCTCAGTCGAAACCTTTTCTTCCAGGAATTCAGAAATATTCGCCACACGGCTGCGGATGGACTTGATGCCCTTTGACTCAATTTTATCCTTCCTCACCTTAAGGGCCGATACAACACTGTCGATCTCAGAATCAAACAGCAATGTCCCGTGGCTGAACATCCTGCCCCTTGTGGCGAACTGGGCATTACCGGAAATTTTTCTTCCTTCCGCAGTAAGGTCGTTCCGTCCGCTCAGCTCAGCTGCCACCCCCATTTTCTTCAAGGCCTCGACAACAGGCTCTGTGAACTTCCTGAAGTTATGGAAGCTGTCCCCATCGTCCTTTGTAATGAATGAAAAATTAAGATTGCCCAAATCGTGGTAGACAGCTCCCCCTCCGGATAAACGGCGGACCACATGAATGCCGTTTTTCTCAACATATTCTGTATTGATCTCCTCGATGGTGTTCTGGTTTTTGCCGATGATGATGGAAGGCTCATTTATGTAAAAAAGCAGATAGCTTTCCTGGTCAATGTCCAGGTTCTTCAATGCATACTCTTCAATGGCAAGATTTATGCGGGGGTCTGTAATCCCTTTGTTGTCGATAAATAGCATGATGATTCTCCTTTGTTTTAGATAGTGTAGGTATCATTGAATGCAGCCAGGCGGACTGGGCCGCTGTATTCCCTTGCCGACTCCTCAGCAAGCTTTGAAAGCTCCCCATAATGCGGAAGATGGGTCAGGACAAGCTGTTCCGCGCCAGCTTTTTCAGCAAGCCTCCCGGCATCATAGCTGTTCATATGCCCTGCGTTCTTTCCATTCTGATTTCCGTAGAAATTGCACTCGCTGACAAGCAGGGAAGCTCCGGATGCAAAAGCAGCCAGCTCTTCTTTATAGGATGTATCGGCTGTATAGACAATCGCATTTCCTTCTGCTTCAAACCGCATCGCATAGCATGGTGCCGGATGATCTGTTTTTAAGAATGTGATTGTAAAGGGCCCGAGGTTTAATTCCTCGTCCGGCTTATACTCTTTTCCTTCTGTAATATCCTTATAGCTGAGCTTCGAGAACTCCTGAGGGTTTTCCCTGTGAGCATAAATAGGCAGGGTATCCATCTTTTTTCCGAGGAAGCCCTGGATGAGGCGGGCATGCTGCAATACGCCGATATCTGCGATATGGTCAGGATGATAATGAGAAATAATGACCGCATCTAGCTCCTCCGGCTGGATGATCTGCTGCATTTTCGACAGTACTCCGCTGCCGCAGTCCACAAGCAGGCGGAAGCCATTGTGCTCGAGAAGATAGCCGGCACTGGCCTCATTCCCCTTCGGATAACCTCCCCAGGGCCCTATAACAGTTAATTTCATCTAACAGTCCTCCTTTTTTCCGAATCCCTAATAACACTATAATCGATTATGCCTATTTTTTCATTTTTTTAAAATTGTATTGATACAGTTGTTGACTTAAAAATACTGTTATAATACAATGTAAATACAGAAACACAAACACATAACCCGGGAGGCTGACAGAATGCTAGAAAATATCGTGGAATTTTTCAGGAATTTGCCAGCAAAACAATGTTCGGAGTGCGGCAGCTCCATTGATGAGCAGCACGAATGCTATGGGACTAAATGTGATAAGTGTCTTGACTTGAACTGACTGGAATTCTATAAAATTATAAGAAAAGCGCAAGCGCCTTGCTCACCCTTAAGGAACGCAGACTAAGAACGCCACGTCCTGTGGCAACGTCTGCATAACCCCCATCCTGGGGGCCTCAAGACGATCATCCCGGAAAGGCGTTCTTTGCCTTTTTGGGATGATTGGCTTGTGACCTCGAGGGGGTAGGCGCTGGAGCTAGACAGTAATCGAAGTTAAAAAAATATACTTTCTTATTTTACCAAAAAGACCCGGCCGGCGGCCGGGTCTTTCTCTGTCTCTATTATTCTGCGATTGCTGCGTACTTTCTTTTATGCATGATAGTGAAATAAGTCATCGTGCCAGCAATGAATGCGAGCATAAAGCCAAGGAGGATGGCTGCATTATGCCACATGAAGGCAAAGTCTCCGCTCGATGCCACGGCCTTCAGGCCTGCCACTGAATAGGTCATCGGCAGCAGGGCATTGAAATGCTGCAGGAAGCCCGGAATCAGTTCAAGCGGGAAGGTGCCTGCACTTGTTGTCAGCTGCAGGATGAGTATAAGAATAGCAACAAATCTTCCCGGATCTCCAAGCGCTGTAACAAAGAATTGGATCAGCGCCATGAAGGTCAGGCTTGTAATAATATTGAACAGAAGGAATAATGGGATGCTCTGCACTTCAAGCCCCAGTCCCGAAATCAGGATCCATGAAGCAATAAGCGCCTGGATGATGCCTGCCGCTGCAAGAACACCAAACTTGGCTGCAAACCAGCTTAGGCCGTTTCCAGGGACCGATGCCGGCTCCCTGAGCGGGAACACTATGGACAGAAGCAGAGCTCCGACAAACAAGCCCAATGAAAGGAAGTACGGCGTAAAGCCGGTTCCGTAGTTAGGCACTTCATTGATTTTTTCATTTTTCACCTGGACAGGTTCGGCAATCATATTGTAGGTTTTGTCATCCGCACTTACAGATGAAGCTTCCTCAGCTCCGTCCTTCAGTTTGCCTGCAAGCTCTGCTGAGCCTTCGGACAATGCTGAATTCCCTTCTGCCACTTTGCCGGCACCTTCAGACAGCTTTCCTGCGCCTTCCTTCAGGGCGCCAGAGCCATCAGCCAGCTTGCCGAGACCGCCGGAAAGCTCTGTGCTCCCTGCCGCCAGCTGTGCTGATCCGGCTTTTGCTGAAGCAAATTGCTGTCCATATTCATTCATGCCTGCGATAAACTGCTGCTGGCCATCCTGTATCTTGGCTGTACCTTGTGCGAGTGAAGAGCTTCCTGCTGCAAGAGAATCAATTCCCTGCTGCAATTGCTTTTGCCCTTCTGAAAGGCTGCCTATTTTGTCTGACAGCTGCTGTGCTCCGCCGGATATTTGGCCGGCAGATTCGGCAAGCTGTGATGTACCGGCTGCCAGCTGGCCTAAGGCTGCTTCCAGCTCTTTTCTTTCAGGGGAGTCCTCCGGCATCTGCTGCAGGACTGCCCCCAGCTTTTGCTGAAGCTGGGACATTCCGCCGCTGACCTTGGCAGCTTCTGACTGCCATTGATCAAGTGAGCCTGAAATTGAGGCAGCACCGCCCTGAAGCTGTTCTCCTCCCTGGACAAGGGCAGGAACCTTTCCCTGGACCTGCTGGATTCCTTCATTCAGCTTTGCAGCTCCAGCAGCTGCTTCCTGATTACCCGCCTGAAGCTCACTGGCCGCAGCTTCCAATTTCTGATGGCCGGCTTGAAGCTTTCCAAGACCAGAGTCCAGGTCCTTCGCTCCTGCAGCCAGCTCTGCAGATCCTTTGTTCACCTGGCTGACGCCATTATCAAATTCAACAGACTTCCCGGCCAATTCTCCAAGCTTATTCTTCAGTTCCTGTGAACCTGATTTAAGCTCCAGGGCTCCTTCGTCAAGCTTACCGGCCCCGTCGCTCGCCTGTACCAAACCGTCTGTCATGTCGCCGATTTTATCAAACATCGTCTCAGCATAGGTTTCGGTAATTTTCTCGGAAAGAGAAGCTTTGATTTTTTCAATTGCTGTACCGCCAATCTGTGAAGAAAGGAAGTTATAGCTTTCGTTTGGAACATAAATTAAATTCAGCTTTTTCGGATCTTCATCCAAAAGAGTTGTCGCATTCTCTGAAAAGTCCTCAGGAACCTCTACAAGAATATAATACTTCTCCTTCTCCAGATCTTTATAGCCTTCCTCTTTAGTAACAAACTTAAAATTAAAATCAGCACTATCTTTTAAATTGGATATCAGTTCGTCCCCGAGCTGCAGCTCTTTTCCTTCAAATTCTGCCCCTTTGTCTTCATTGACTACTGCGACAGGCAGATCGGCAAGATGATCATAAGGATCCCAGAATGCCCAAAGGAACATTCCGCTGTAAAGCACAGGAATGAACAGGACAGCAATAATCGGGATCAGCAGTTTTCTGTTTTTAAAAATAGCTGAAAACTCATTCCTGAATAATCTATTTCTCATTTATTTTTCCCCCTGTACGATTGACTATTTTGTTCAAATGGTCAATTTTATTCATAAAACAAGGACTATCCCTTAAGTCAGTTAGATAATCCTTTAAACAGGTATTGCTCAAACAGCTTTGCAATTTCCTCTTTTTCAAGAGGTTTATGCTGCTTTTCCCAATCAAAAATCAGGGCGATATAGAGCTTGAACATGATGAAGGCAGTCAGCTCAGGATCGCAGTCTGCTATCTCGCCTTTTTTCACAGCTTCGGCAACTTTTTCTTTAATATAAGAAAGAATTGATTTTTCCAGCCTCTCCATTACCTCCATTACTGCAGGAGTGCCCATTTCCTTTTCTTCCTGGAAAAGCTTGATGGTCAGCTGGTGCTTCAGCCTGAACTCAAGGATCCCATATAAGGCGCGATGGACATTTTCGTGGAAAGATAATGAAGAATCCAGAGATTCGTCAGCTGCAATTTTCATTTCCTTGATGAGCGTTGTGATGATTTCATCGAATAATTCCTCTTTATTCTTAAAAAACGTGTAGATCGTCCCTTTGCCGACATTCGCAATTTTGGCCACCTGATCCATTGTGGTTGCTTTATAGCCAAACAGAGAAAATGATTTATTGGCAGCTTCAATAATTAATTGCTTGCGGTCTACAGCCATCTATACACCTCGATTCACAAAATGACTGAATGAACATTTTGGTCAATTTGAACAAAAATAATAATAGCATATGTCAGCAGCTCTTGCAATGCTTCCCGGTTAATATTTTATTATTAATTACTATCCCTAACTGAGGGACATAATCAGAAACCAAAGAAGGAGCCCTGCCCCAAAAGGCAGGTCTCCTTCTCTCTGCTATTCTGAAAGCTTCCTGAGTACGGCAGATGCCATAGCATCAATGAATTCGGGCTGTGAATTCGGCATTTCCGGACGATAATAGCTTGCCCCGATTTCCTCTGTTACAACTTTGCATTCATAGTCATTGTCATATAAAACTTCAAGGTGGTCTGCTACAAACCCGACTGGTGTATAGACGAATGCTTTATAGCCTTTTTCATTATACAAGTCGCGCGTCAGGTCCTGGACATCCGGCCCAAGCCATGGCTCAGGAGTATTCCCGGCACTCTGCCAGCCAACCTTATAATTTTCTACCCCCGCCTGTTCAGCGATCAGATCCGCAGTCTCCTGCAGCTGGTTAGGGTAAGGATCTCCCGACTGGAGAATTTTCTCTGGCAGGCTGTGGGCTGATACGATCAGCACTGCATTGTCTTTTTCATCTGCAGGCATGGATGCGAAGGCTTCCTTCACTTTTTCTGCCCAATAGCCGATGAATTTCGGTTCTTGATACCAGCTTTCTACAGAAGTGATGGTCAGGCCGCCAAGCCTTTCTGCTTCTTCTTTTGCACGGCCATTATATGACTTCACGCTGAAGGTTGAAAAATGGGGAGCCAGCACGATGCTTGCAGCTTCCGTGATTCCATCTTCTTTCATGCTCTTCACTGCATCTTCGACAAAAGGTTCAATATGCTTCAAGCCCAGATACATCTTGAATTCAATTTCATCCTGGATGCTGTTCAGATGCTGCTCAAGCTTTTCACCCTGCTCCTGTGTAATCCTGGCAAGCGGGGAAATCCCGCCGATTGCTTCATAGCGGCTCCGCAGATCTTCAAGCATCTCATCTGAGGGCTTTCTTCCATGGCGTATATGAGTATAATAGCGCTCAATATCTTCTTCTTTATATGGCGTTCCGTAGGCCATGACAAGCAGGCCCATTTTCTTTTTCGGCATTATATTTACACCTCTTTTTAATCATGTATCTAGTCACTTATTGTGCCAAAAACCCGGCTGAATACAAAATCTAATGCTCAGGAATTACTCAGCAAGCTTGAAAGCCGAGTAATCGTGGATAAAGCCAGTCAGTTTTTTCAATGTATCCGGGTTGACAGACGGGAAGACGCCGTGGCCAAGATTGAAAATATAGCCTGGCTGCTGCATTCCCTGGTCAAGGATTTCCCTGGCTCTCTCTTCAATTACTTCCCATGGAGCAAGCAATATGGCAGGATCAAGATTGCCCATGACTGTTTTCCTGATGCCCATCTCCCTTGCCTCGCTGATTGGAAGCCTCCAATCCAGTCCGACTACGTCCAATGGAAGGTCATGCCATTCCATGGCCAGGTGGCTTGCGCCCACACCAAACATGATCAAAGGCACATTTTCTTCTTTAAGAGCTGTGAAGATCCGTTCCATAACCGGCTTGATGAAGCAGCGGTAGTCGGCCACATTCAGTGCGCCTACCCATGAATCGAAAAGCTGGATAGCCTTTGCACCAGCCTTGATTTGTGCTTTTACATAAACGATGATGGTGTCAGCAAGCTTGTCCATCAGCGCGAACCATGCCTGCGGCTCAGAATACATGAAAGCTTTTGTTTTATTGTAATTCTTTGACGGCCCGCCTTCGATCATATAGCTGGCGATTGTGAATGGCGCGCCGGAGAAGCCAATCAAAGGAACTGTCAGCTGTTCTTCTGTTAAGAGCTTGATTGTGTCAAGGACATAGGGAATATCCTGTTCAGGATGAAGTTCCCCCAGTTTCTCAACATCTGAAAGCGAGCGGACCGGATTGGAAATGACCGGACCGATGCCTGTTTTAATATCTACGTCCACTCCGATGGCGGGAAGCGGCGTCATGATGTCTTTATAGAGAATCGCAGCATCCACTCCGTAGTTTTCAACCGGCAGCCTTGTAACATAGGCACATAATTCAGGCTGATGCGTTATTTCGAATAAGGAGTATTTCTCTTTGATGGCACGGTATTCGGGCTGGGATCTGCCAGCCTGCCGCATATACCATACAGGGACGCGGTCTGTTTTTTCCCCGCGCGCCGCTTTTAAAAATGTATCGTCTATCTGTTTTGCCATAAAACTGTATCCACCTTTCAGTACTCTTCTGTTTGTTTATTGTAATATATCTTTCTGGAAATTAGAAATTTCGGTATGTATAGGGCATATTGCCCCTTCCACTATAGCGGTTTCAGGATAGGTTGTATAGATTGCCTGGGGAAATGTCGAAAATTTGCCTTAAAAGAGAAAAAGCAAAAACAAATTGCATTACAAAAGTCATTTCTATTTTTAAATGAGGTGTTGATCTCCGTTCCAGGCACTTCGCTTTCCGCGGGGCGGAGTTGAGCCTCCTCGCCGCAAGCGGCTGTGGGGTCTCAACTCTTCCGCTGCAATCCCGCAGGAGTCTTCGTGCCTTGCACTCCAATCAACAGGTTTTTAAATTCGAATGGCAGTACAACCCTGAAAACTTTAACATTCAATTACCATTTTAGAACTCCATCGGAGCAGGTCAATTAATACCTTATAGTTTTATATTTCGTAAAAAACGTTAAGTTAAAGTTGGCTTTTCATGACATTGCTTTATTCAATTCTATTATTAGGGTTATTTCCTTTAATTCATTGATTTTGCAAAGGAAAAAACAAACCAAAAAAGGCACGGAACCCTAACATTCCGTACCCCCTCTGGTCTGAAAAATACTGCCTTCATGTAATTTATCTCGGCAGTGTAAATTCAGCTGTTCTTCCTTTGAATGCTTTTGTGCCGTCTTCGTTATAGAAAGGGCCGAATTCCAGATCAAACTTTTTGTATATTTCGAATTCATCTTTCCTGAATAGAAAGACATGAAGCTTTTCTCCCTGTGCACCTGCCTCGATGGCCTTTGGTTCACGGGGTTCAACCATGCCCTGTGACAGAATTCTGGCGCGGTTGTCATCCACTGAAAGGATGGAACCTATATTCCAGATGCTGACCGGCTCTGAAGACTGATTGTCAATTTTTAATTTGACTGTCAGGGCCACAATGCCGCTGTCGCCAAAATTTGTAAAGCGCGGCTTATTGGCCTCTGTCGGGGTGATTTCTGTATACTGAACCCCTTCAAGTGTTACATTCACATCACCGATTTTTTGTGCTTCGCCAATTCCTTCTTTTTCGAAAATCATTTTCTTATCTGCCATATTATCGGTTGTCAGCTGATCCTGGTAGAAGGATGGCTCGCTTGCCATGGCCTCCTTCTGTTCAACACTGTAAGCAAAATCAAAGACTGCATTCCCCTGGATGGAACCTTTGAACTGGTCGTTGTCTGCAGCTCCGCCTTCAATGATGTACTTCGGCTTTACAGTCGAAAGCTTATCAAATTCGGCATTTGTCAGGGTGAATGAAATCAGCCCTGTTATCTTTTCCCCGGCTGCGAATTTCCCTGTTTCTGACTCTTTTTTCGATTTGACCTTGTCTGCATCAAGGATAAAGGTTGGGTCTGATGGGTACCAGTCCAGCTCATGTGATGTCTGGATACGGTGCATATTGTTGTAATACATTGCTTTATCAGTGCCATTATCCACTGTAACTTTTGCCGTAATCACATACCCGTCGATCTCATCATTGAACGGGATGGTGACATCCTCGTGCATACCTGTCACTTTGACGATCTGATATTCATCCACAGAGACTTTGAAGCCTTTCATATCATGGACAAAGCCAGGCTCTGTGTTCGTATAGATGACTTCAACCTCGCCCTCTGATTCATCTGAAATATTTGGGTTGAGCAGCTCTCCTTCTGCACTTGTTCCATCAGCCGTTTCTTCAGCTTCTTCCGACTCATCAGTTTCTTCCTCTGCGGCAGCATGATCTGTTTCTTCAGCTTCAACCTTCTTTTCCGGCTCTTTACCGTTTGAAGCTTTTTCATCATTCCCGCATGCCGATAGTAAAAGCATTAGAGCCAAGAGTGCTGTCCATAAAACATTTTTCTTCACGTTTTTACACAACCTTTTTTTGGATTATTTTCCCTTCGCCATTATAAATCACGAAATGATAGATTTCCCTGTTTAATAGATAAAAAGGAAAAAATAAGGAAATACTACCATCAATAAGCAGGCAGAGGCAGGAGGATGCACACAGATACAGCAGCCTCCGAATAGGAAAATACCACCAATAGTTCCTGGATAAACCAAAATTTTGAAATAAACTTCTATCCGGCAGCTAAGAGCTCTGATTGGGAATCGGCATGCGGAGAAGCTATAATGAGGGAGAGCGCTAACATACAAAGAGAATCTTGAGGTGATATGGATGAGGATTTATATGACGAACGGCACTTTTGATTTTTTAAAAATAGTACAAAATAAGAACAGCGCAGAGAAAATGGTGCTGATGCAGGATGCGGACAATGCACTGCTCCTCCACGAAACCGAGGGAAAAACTTTATTTAACGAACCGCGGAGCTATGAAGTGCTGGATTCAACAGGTTCACTCGAAAGCCGCGGTTTTATTGTCATGAATAATATCCCCGTAACAGAAGAAGGAAGGCCCTTATTCGAATACCGATTTAAAAACAGGGCTGGGGCGGTTGAAAACGAGCCTGGCTTTATCAGCATCCGGGTACTTCGCCCGCTTTCCAGTGATACGTATGTCATTCTCACCCAATGGGAGAGCGAAAAGGATTTCAAGAATTGGCAGGATTCCAAAGCCTATGAAAAGGCACACGAAAAACGGGGAACAGATCAAGGCATCGATGTCCAGCGTCCAAATATCTTTGCACGCCCATCCTTTGTAACAACTTATTATATCCCTGAAGCAGATTGATCATTACTATCATAAGTGGCCGGAAGATGCGGAAGCCCGCATTTTCCGGCCTTTTCTTCGGGTTGCAGCTGAAAAAAAAGAACCTGAAGAAATTAACGCCAGATTCTTTCATTCGCCCTATGCAAAATCCCTTCAAGCTTTAGGTCCTTGTTTAATGAGGCCGTTTTGATGGGCATACACAGCTGCCTGGGTGCGGTCGGAAACGGACAGCTTGCTGAGTATGTTGCTGACATGTGTTTTCACCGTTTTTATCCCTATAAAGAGCTGATTGCTGATTTCCTGGTTGGTCATCCCTTCGCCGATGCACAGAAGGACCTCCAGCTCCCTTTCCGTCAGTTCCTCGTGGGGCTTTTTCTCCCTGCCGCGAAGGCGGCCCATCATTTTGGTGGCGACCTTCGGCTCGATTACCGGCTCCCCTCTTGCAGCCTTCAGGATGCAGTCAAGCACTTCATCCGCCGTTGCTGTTTTCAGCATATAGCTGAATGCACCGGCCTCTATTGCAGGAAAGACCTGCTCATCATCATAAAAACTTGTAATAATGATGATCTTGCACTGGGGATAGCTTTTCAATATTTCTTTTGTTGCTTCAATGCCGCTTCCGTTTTCCATTAAAAGATCCATAAGGACGACATCGGGCCTTTCCTTCAGCACTAGGGCAGCTCCCTCATGCCCGCTGGAAGCTTCCCCCACTATTTCTATTTCCGGTTCAGTCAAAAGATACGAGATGATTCCCTTCCTGACCATTTCATGGTCATCCACAACTGCGATCCTGATCACTTTATTCCCTCCCTTTCAGCGGTATCCGTATTTCAATATAAGTGCCTTCTCCCTGTTTGGACCGGATATTGAAAATCCCGCCGATTTCCTCGCATCTTTCCCGCATGGTTTTCAATCCATACGAGGCAACCCTTTCAATATGAGGGTCAAATCCCTTTCCGTCATCTCCAATAAATAAATATGTATAATCTTCCTTTTCTGTAAGGGTCAGCTTTATCTTTGATGCATCGGCATGCCTGAGAATATTAGAAAGTGCCTCCTGGACAACTCTGAACAAATGCTCTTCTGCTGCTTTGGAGAGCTCGATTTCATCTATGCTGGCCTGAAAATCGATGGTAGTCTTCCCGCGCAATTCGTGTATCAGCTTGATAATCCCGTCACACAAGGTATCATCGCTCAGCTGGATCGGCCTTAAATGGAGAAGGAGAGCCCTCATTTCCCCCTGTGCTTTGGCGGCTATACCGGAAATTTCCTTGAGCTGCTTCTTTGCTTTTTCAGAATCTCTGTCAAAGACCTTCAGCGCGGCAGATGACATCATGCTAAGAGCAAACAGCTGCTGGCTCACAACATCATGGAGATCCCTTGCCAGGCGCTGCCTTTCCTCCATAACTGCTGCAGCATGGGCCGACTGGGCCAGGGATGAACGTTCTTCAGCAAGCCGTTGGACCGAGTGGACCTGCTCCTGGATATAGTCAGCCAAACCATCAAGCTCCTCTGCAATAAGCCCGATTTCATCGTTTTCATAAGAAGATATCCTTCCTGCCAGCTTGCCGGACCGCAGATTGGACACTGCAACCAGGATATCTCCAAGCCTTCCCTTGATTAAGTAACTGCCTTTAATGCCAAAATAGCCTCCGGCAGCCAGCAGGATCAGCAGGCAATAGATAAAGAGCCAGAAAGAGATTGAAATGGTGAGGACCGGTTCATCGGCAAAGAATAAATAAATCTGGATCCCGACAAAGAAGGTGAGCGAGCTGATCAGCGCCATCATAATAAAGCTCTGGATAAACCAATACCTGATTCCGAACATTTTTTTCATCAGCAGTATCTCCTATACATGATCAATTCGAATGGAGCCGACTTTGAGCTGGATCGTTATATTCAACTTTCTTGCCGCATCATCGTATCCCGGGGACTTATAATAAAGTTTGCGGTCAAGGTCTTCTGATTTCAGATCGAAAATGCGGATATCCCCGATATTGATATCGGAGTGAACCATAATCGGGACATCCTCAGGGATAATCATCTTAACATCGCCGACCCATCCCTTGACTGAAATAGGCGTTTCCTTCTCCGGGATATACGCCTTGCTGAAGTCTATAAAATAATCACCGACCGTATTATACAGATCCAAAGGTTCTACAGACCAATTTGCGTTTTTAAAGCTGACGTCGCCTATAGAGAATCCTCTGATATTTGCTAATGGGGCATGCCGCGATCCCTTTTTGATCCTGATGATTTTTTCCTCGCCCAGATCCTTTTCGCTTTCTTCTATCCCATCATATTTCTTAGCTGGAAACTCTGTTTCAACATGCACTTTAATATGCTCTTTCCTTACTAGAAGCGAGAATCCAAGGTATACGATGGCGAGCGGCCAAAGCTTCCACACATCCCAAAAAGAAAACTGGATCAGTCCGAATCTGTCAGAGGCCAGCAGCCCGGAGAAAACAAGCAAAAATCCGGCAAAAACTTTGCCCCCTTTTTTTCTGGCCAATGTCGAGATCAGCAGAATTAGGCTATAGCCGAACATCACAAAAGGATATACTGTGACAAAAAACTTCTTTATTTCCAAGGAAATGACACCTATATTTACAAGAAGCAGCAGGACACCTGCAGCCAGAAGGCATAATGCAAACATCATTTGATTGACTGATCGATAACGCAATTAGCTCCCCTTCTTTCTTTCTCTATAAATATTCGCTGCAGAAAATGCTTTTCCCTGCAATCCCATTTTATCAGTCTTCCATCAATCTTTAACTGCCTCTGGAATGCTTTTCCCTCCGCCTTGAGGCGGATGTGTGCCATGCACATCGCCCAGAACTGAACATAATCTATAGTACGCTTGAAGGCCATGGCCCAAGCATACTATAGGAGGGATATAAAATGGCGATTGATTTAACTGTCCTTCATGCTATCTATGTTTTCTTCATTGTACTCATCATCGGTTTTATGATAGCGAAACGGGATACTGCCCTTGTGTGCATAGCCGGGATCTTCCTGATTGCCATCACAAGCACCGGCTCCCTGAGCACCTCAGTCAGCAGTGTGTTCAATAGCTTTATATACGCGATAACCGAGCTTCTTTCTACCATTCTCGTCATCTCCATCATCGTCGCCATGAGCAGGGTCCTTGCTGCTGCGGGGGTAAGCGATGCGATGATAGCGCCCTTCTCCAGGATGATCAAAGGTCCGGCAGGCGCTTATTGGACGATCGGCATTGTTATGATGGTGATATCCTGGTTCTTTTGGCCATCACCAGCAGTTGCCCTTCTTGGAGCAGTCCTTCTGCCGGCAGCTCTGAAGGCAGGACTTCCTGCCCTGGGAGCAGCTATGGCCATGAACCTCTTCGGGCACGGAATTGCCCTGTCAGGCGACTTCATCATCCAGGCAGCCCCTAAATTGACGGCAGACGCTGCCGGGCTTCCAGCAGGGGAAGTAATAGCTGCCAGCATTCCCCTTGTAGCCGTAATGGGGATTGTCACAGTTGCTGCTGCCTTTTTCTTTTTGAAAAGGGATATGAAAAAGGGCCTCCTGCTGCCGGCCTCTCCCCCTGATCAAAGGAATGAGGCTGAATCAGGAGAGCGCGGGCTTCTTTCAAGGAGCCAAAGGGGATTTTTTGCAGTCCTTATCCCTGTTTTATTCGCTTTAGATGTAGCAGCTATGTTCTTGCTTGACCTGCAGGGCGGCGATGCGACAGCACTTGTAGGCGGGACATCGATTTTTATTCTGCTGGTGATCACCTTGGCAAGCCACAAAAATAAAGGACTGGAGAAAACAACCTCCTATATGATTGAGGGATTTCAATTTGGCTTCAAGGTCTTCGGGCCTGTCATCCCTATCGCAGCTTTCTTTTACCTTGGAGATTCCGGCTTTACAAGCATAATCGGCGACTATTTGCCGGGGGGGTCACAGGGCATCGTCAATGATCTCGGGGTTGCTCTGGCAGGAGCAGTCCCGCTGAGCAAGGAAGTGGCAGCTGTTACGCTCACTGTTACCGGTGCAATCACCGGTCTGGATGGTTCCGGCTTTTCCGGCATCTCCCTGGCAGGCTCTGTCGCCAGCCTTTTTGCTTCAGCCATCGGTGCCGGTGCAGCAACTTTGACAGCCCTGGGACAGGTTGCCGCCATCTGGGTTGGCGGCGGGACGCTCGTGCCCTGGGCGCTCATCCCTGCAGCAGCCATCTGCAATGTGGATCCTTTTGAGCTTGCAAGGAGGAATCTCCTGCCTGTCATCATTGGGCTTGCAGCCACTACAATTGTCGCCATGTTCCTAATATAAGTGTGAACGGGAGAGCAAAAAAAAGAGGCAGCTGCCGTCAGCTGCCCCTCTATTTTTTTATGATTTCTGCCACTCTGCCCACTTGGCCGTCTGTCAGCCTCACCTTGATTCCATGCGGGTGGAAAGAAGAATTGGTCAGAAGATCCTTAATGATCCCCCTTGTCCTTGCCCCTGACCGCTGGTCCTTCTTTAAGATGATATCCGCTTCCATTCCAGGCTTAACATGCTCACGATATTTGCCGGTGTCAGACATGCAATCAGCTCCTTTTCCTTTGGCGCCATCAGGCGCGCTTTTTGTTCTTCTATTCTAATGGTATAATAGGCAGAACACAAAATTAACACCTTATCCATTGGAGGAAACATGCTTACTTTTGAAGAAAAATTAGCGATCATCGAGTCATTTCCCGAGCTTGAGAGAAAAGACGTCTCTCTTGGAAGAGTCAACTTCCATTATGAAGAAAGCGCAATAGACAAGAAAAATGTGGTTTACCATCTGCATCCTAACGGCAATGGCTTTGTTTTTGCAGAATATGTACAGAGTTATTCGCCTGACAGCAAAGGCATGGTGAACATCAGGGATTTCTCTGAATCCGAGCTTCGGGATATCATTGCAAAATCGATCCAGTCCCTCTCCGGCCATGATGCAGAAGAAGCCCAGCCTGCTGCAAGGCTGGAAGAAACGTGGAGCAGCCGGAGCGGCGAGACCCTTGTCCTCATAGAGGAAGATGAAATGTGGAATGTATATGCCGGCCTGAACCTGGACGCCGCTTTTCTATCTTATCGGGAAGCAAAAGAATATCTTGAAGAAGAAGGTTTTAAACGGAGCTAAAACTGAGAGGCAGCCTTATTGGGCTGCCTCTTTGTTTTCTTAAAAATTGCCATTCTGATTTTCCGGGCGGCTGTTATGGAGATGGGATTCAATATAGACCCTTTCTGAAGAAGAAACATGCTGTTCATTATGTTCGGGGTCTGTATGCTGGATCCCCTTCCTCCGATAGATAACATCAACCAGCACCCCAAATCCAAAAAGCCCGCCTAAAATGATGAGCCATAACATGATTATCACCCTTTCCACTTGCCTCATTTTGTCCAGTGGCTTTTAATAGAATGGATAATACTCTTTTCGGATCTCACTTGAAATGATCTCTGATACAGGGGCGATTCTGATGCCTTTCTCTTCAAAATACCCCTTTTCCTGAAGGATCCCTGCCGAACAGACCTTGCCAGTCACACCGACATGCCCGATTGCGATCCCTCTGCCCTGCTGCTCCGTGATCAGCGCCAGCTTCTTCATCTGCCGCCTGACATGGGAAACAGAAGAAATGTCATCAAGAAATACATCCCTTTTAATGAGCGGCACACCAAGCTCTTTTGCAATGATGGGAAATTTTGATTCAGGGCTTGTGCCGCTGTCCACAATATAAAGCTTCCGTTCTTTCGCAATTTTTACGATTTCCCTTACTATCCCTTCATCTTCCACTGCCCGCGATCCCATATGATTATTGAGGCCCTTTGCATAGGGAACGCTGTCAATGGCTTCATTGACCCTTTTCCTGACTTCTTCAGAAGACAGATTGGTTGTGATCGGTTTGGGCCCGAGCCATGATTTCTTTCCCCTTTTAGGCTCCATTGGCAGATGGACCATGACTTCAAATCCATTTTCATGCGCCCATTCAGCATGCTGTGCTGTCTGATCTGTAAATGGCATCACTGCTGCTGTAATCGGGATATCGCCTTCAAGGAAATCTTTTACGCCTCCGATGCCTCCTCCAAAATCATCTATGATGATAGCAGCTTTCCTTTCTTCCTGCTGGGTTTCGGCACTGGCAGATGAGGCAAAGAAAGAACATAAGATAAGCAATACGGCAATCTTTTTCATATTTCCTCCTGCTGATCGTTGTTCCTCTTACATTCCCCTGCGTGATGAGTGTTCATTCATAGCTCATGACAAGGAGTTGTTACTAATTGTATATACGATCTAAATTTATAAACGTTTCAATATTCAGAAAAAATAAGAAAAGCCTGACAGATGCCAGGCTTTTCTTATTTTAAAACGCCTTTTTCCCGCGCTTCTTTAATCCATGATGGAAATTCATCAAGAAGATGGTCATACAATTCTTCATCGCTTACCTGCTCGATATCTTTGAAATGATAGAAATTCGCGTTATCAATATAGCGGCCTTCCATTGTATCCAATTTTTCCAGCACGTCGAAATTTGCATCGCCAATACCGACAAACTGCCAGAAAATAGGCTTGCCTGCCGATTTTACAATCGGTTTCTTGATCGTCTTTTTGCAGCCGCCATCATTGATAAAGACAATGAACGCAGGATCGCTGCTCGGATCTTCCAGTGTGTATTTGCTGATGACATCCTCCATGACAGGAGGTTCGTCATTGCGCCCAAATTTATGGATTAGATCGTTATTCAGGATATACTGATTAACATAGCCTTCAAAGTCCCTTTCTGTCACCGGCTTCAGCCTTGAGAACTCATTGTCATATACCCAGATATCGAGCATGCCGTCATCATCAAATTGGCTCGCAACGGCTAAGATCCGCTCCACTACTTTTTGTACCGTGCCGTTCCGGTACAAGGTGCGCATCGATCCTGAAATGTCTAAAACCAGGCCGACCCTCGCCTTGACGTGTGACAGCTTTTTCTTTTCCAGCACGACCCCGGCTGTTTTCTTCATCAAAGATATACTCATGCTACGCATCTCCCCGCTATGAATAAATTCTTATACTGCAGCGAACCGGTCCTCAATTATTAATGAATTTTTCAAAAACATATCCAAAATCTTTTACATGGTATTTTTTCCTGCTGTTCATCAGCCAGTTAAAAGCGGTTTCGTTCAGCACCCTGAAATCATCCGTCAGGCTTCCTTCCCTTGCCCCTGCAGCCCTGCCCAATGTTGCAGAAGCTACTTCAATGCTCTTTTTGGCAAACTCCATCGAATGCTCATTTTCCGCACAAATTTCGGAGATTTTTATCAAGGCTTTATACAGGTCTTTCAGTTCTTCAATGAAGCGTTTATGTACATCTATGGAGAAAGCGGCAGAGCCTATCACAAATTTGATCTCTACATCCATGTCGACTGTCCCTGCTGTTTCCAGGAATACATTTGAAATTTGATGCTCCCTGAAGCTGTATCTCTTCAGGACTCTCTTCTTGCTCATCGCGCTTGTCCCATCTAAATGGATGACTGCTTTGTTTGTAAAGCAATATTCATCAGATTTGGATTTAATCAAAAAATAGATTTTTTCATTATCTTCATGCATCACATAATCATCAGCATCGACCTTATCATAGTCAGCCGGCGAGATGACACTGCCAATATCACTGATCCCCAGCACATCTGAAGCCACCCTTTTGAACATATTTCTGCCTCCCTGAATAGTAAGATTCTTTTTTATAATCAGATTTATATTAGCATATACCGGAATTTTCTTCACTCTTTGAGGTGTACAGCCATTCTTCTGTATTACATGAAATTCAGGAGGCTTGCCCATACTATTTCAGGGAGGTGCATGATGAAGCTGTTATTATTTTTCGGCCTTATGGCAGCAGCTGGAGGAATTGGAACGGAACAGTTATCTGTGCTGCAGGAAGGCAAGGATGCAATAAAAGTCCAGAAAGAAGAATTCTCTGCCAATATACCCGGCCTGCCGCTGGCAGATGAAGATAAATTTAAAGCATTCCAGGCTAAAATGAACAGCCTGGCTTATAAAGAGCCGCAGGATGCCAGGATAGGCCCGGGAGAAAGAATCATCCCTGAAAAACCCGGAAGCAAATTGAATCAGGATTTATTTTCAGCGCGTTTTTATACTACTTACTACCAGTCAGGTTCAGGGAGCATTGAACTGCCTCTTCTCCCGATTTATCCAAGGGTCGACAGTGAGCTCATTCTATCTGTTAAAGCACGCCAGATCGGCCAATATGTGACCTATTTCAACTCCCATAATAAGGCCAGAACACAGAATATCAGGCTCGCGGCCGGATCGATAGACAGCATTGTTGTATTTCCCGGAGAAGTATTTTCATTTAATGAAACAGTCGGCAAGAGGACGGCAGCCAAGGGATATCTCCCAGCTCCGGTAATTGTCAGGGGAGAACTGTCCGAGGGGATCGGTGGCGGGATATGCCAGGTATCTTCAACCCTTTATAATGCTGTCGATAATGCCGGAACAAGCATCATCCAAAGATATTCCCACAGCAAGCGCGTGCCGTATGTCCCTTCAGGCAGAGATGCAACCGTAAGCTGGTACGGACCGGATTTCACCTTTAAAAACACTTATAACCAGCCCATCCTGATCCGCGCGCAGGTATATGGAGGAACACTTGCCATCAGGGTCTTTTCTTCGGATGCCATCAAATATGAACCGCGGAACGTCCCAGGCGCAGCAAAGTTCAGCGAAGAAGATGAGAAAGCTGCTGACTGAACAAATGCCAGTCAGCAGCGCAAATGGATTAGAGCACTCCGGAAAACAGTCTGGAGAAGGACTCTTTCGTCCTCTCCCAGAGTCCGCGTTTATAATATTGTACAGGTGTTATCCGTACACTATCCCTCATATCTTCTTCGAAATGCGCTGACAGATCCCTAATTGAGCTGCAGCCAAGCAGGAAGACATTGACCTCGAAATTCAGGTGAAAGCTTCTCATATCCATATTTGCTGTTCCCACAGAAGCCATATTTCCATCTGCGATGATGATTTTCTGATGGAGAAAACCTTTTTGGTAAGAGTAGACTTCAACTCCATATTTAAGCAGCTCGGAAAAATAGGACCTGCTTGCATACTGGGTGAGAAAGCTGTCATTCTTTTCCGGAACCATGATCCTTACCTCCACCCCTTTTGCTGCAGCCACCCGCAGCGCAGTCCTGATTGCTTCGTTCGGGACGAAATAAGGCGTGGCAATCCAAATCGACCTTTCTGCACTGGTGATCATCGAATAAAAGAAATCTCCCATGATTCCCTGCTGTGTATCAGGCCCGCTGGCAACCACCTGTATCGCCCCATTGATTTCATCCTCATCGGCTGGCCTTTCACTGACCGAATATTTGTCAAGGACCTGTTCCCGGCTGACATACTCCCAGTCCAGAAGGAAGACTGTATGCAGTGTGTATACGGCCTCACCTTCCAGCACCATATGGGTGTCGCGCCAGAACCCCATCGCTTCATCCTCGCCGAGATATTCAATCCCGACATTGAGCCCGCCGACAAAGCCGGTCTCCCCGTCGATCACGACGATTTTTCGATGGTTCCTGAAATTGATTTTCTGATTGAAGAAGCCGAATTTCAAAGGCAGGAAGCAATGAACCTTGATGCCCGCTTCCTCCATCCTTTTAATTTCATTCACAGCCATCTTCATGCTGCCGGCAGCGTCATACATGAAAAGGACCTCGACTCCTGCTTCAGCCTTCTCAATGAGGATATCAATGATCTCTTTGCCGAGCCTATCCGAGCGGAAGATATAGTATTGTATATGGATGAATTTTTTTGCTTTCTTCAGCCTTGCCTTCAGCTCTTCAAACGTTTCTTCGCCATTTTTCAGCATCTCAGCCCTGGATGAGGTGCTGATGGGGGTCATGCTGGCATTCGCAGCAAACCTGGCAAAGTTCTGCTGGTTATCCTGCAGAAATGTAAGGTCCGGTGAATCTTTCCGCTTCATCATCCTTTTCCACTGCTCTCTGTCATTGCTCCTTTTTGTGCGGAAAAGATATCCTTTCAGATAAAGCTGCCCTGAATATAAGTAGAACATATAGCCTGCCACCGGAATGAAGATCAGGACATAAATCCAGAGGAGCGTATGGTGGGAAGTGCGGTTTTCAAGAATCAGCGAGTAGATGCTCACCAGTATAATAAAAGCATACAGCCCTGCGCAGGCGAGCTTCCAGAAGTAGCCTGCACCGGTAAAGAACAGGACATACAGGGAAGCAGCCAATATAAGCAAAAAGACAAATTCTATTCTCTGTTTTTTCATACGATCATTCTCCATGTCTATAGAAAGTTTCCTTTTGTATACCCTTTGTGCCTTGAGAGGGAAACCTGGCTTGGTCTGCACCAGGTACGAAAAAAAACGGGCTGTGCCCAGTGGCATGCCCGCTTGCTTTATTCTCCCGAACTATTTTCTCATATTCTCCTGATCTTTCAGCCTGTTCTGCTGGTCAGGCTTCCTTCCCTCTTTAAGCTTGTCAGGCGCTTCCCCGCCGGAATGCTGCTTTCGTTCATATTCAAGCAGGCTTTCCTGGTTCTGGCCATCCTTGTTATTTTCAGGCATGAGCTGTCCCTCCTAACGGTGTTTTTATCCTTATTCCCGAAAAGAGGCTTGGGAAACGCCTATTTGATCAGCATCAGTTAAATGAATGTCCCTTTGCTTCCGTCTGGGTTTTCGGGAGTATAATTTCAAAAACCGTCCCTTTATTGACCTCGCTGCTGACTTTGACGAGCCCGCTGTGATTTTCGATGATTTTAAAGCTGGTCATCAGGCCAAGGCCCGTCCCCTTTTCTTTTGTTGTATAAAAAGGCTCGCCAAGTGTGTTGATCCGCTCTGGAGGGATGCCTGTCCCTTCGTCTTTGATCATGACAGCCACATGCCCATCCTTCCTGTCCGCTGCCTTGATCGTGATGGTCCCGCCATCCGGCATGGCTTCAGCAGAATTTTTTATCATATTGATAAATACCTGCTTCAGCTGATTCTCCTCACACCATATCTCCGATTCATCCAGATCAAGCCCGGTGATTATCTGGACATTATGGATCAGGCATTGCGGCTGAATCAGTACAACCACTTCCTGAATCAGCTTCTTAAGATCGCATACCCTGTATACCGCAGCCGCAGGTTTGGCGAGGACAAGGAACTCTCCAACAATCAGATTGATCCGGTCCAGCTCTGAGATGGCAATATCGGCATACTCCCGATTTCCCTCCGCCTTCAGCAGCTGGATGAATCCTTTAATGCTTGTCAGAGGATTGCGGATTTCATGGGCAATCCCAGCGGCCATCTGCCCGACAAGCGCCAGCTTCTCTGACTTTTGCAGAAGCAGGTCTGCCTGCTCTTTTTTAACCGTAACATCCTGGCCGATTGAAAGCACTGCCTTCCTGCCCTGAAAGCTTGTAAATAAGGTGGACACTTCAAAATAAATCTTTTTGCCGTCAAGCCTGGTAATTTTCTGTTCCCTCCGGCCTGCCGGAAGTTTTTCTTTATATGTTACATCAAGTATCTTCTTGTATTTGGCGGCATCCGGCGCTTCCATAAAATCAAATACTGACCTGCCGACCAATTCCTCTTTGCTTTCAGCAGCCACCATCTTCTCAGCCGCTTTGTTTGCATAGACAATTTTGTCATAATCCTGGATGATGACAGGCTCCGGCATCGTTTCGATCAGCTGCCTGTAAAATGCTTCGTTCTCTTTCGCTTTCCCTGTAAGATATTTCAATTTGTCATATTGCCAGCCTACAAACCAGGCAATAATAGTGGCAATGGTGAAATCAACAATTTCCTTATGCCAGGGGTCATCGAAAATGAAGGCTTGCGTTAAAGTGAATAAAATAGAAATGCTGACTAAAGCGAATTGGCCCGTTCTCTTCATTTATAACAATCCTCTTTGGTGGATTTAATGGTGTCGGCGAAGCTTTCACTGCCTTAGTCAATACATTCTTTTTCCGGGCCAAAATTCCTTCCCGGCAGAAAAAATATAAATGGTTTTCAAATAACTTTCCTGCAAATCCCCGTTAATAAGCTTTTGCCCAATAAACGAGCTCTTCTGCCTTATTGCCGCAGCAGACACAAACATCGGATATATGCTCCTGTTCAAAAGGAATGCAGCGGGAGGTTGCACCGGTCTCCTCCTTAATTCTGTCTTCACATTCCCTCCTGCCGCACCACATTGCTTTAATAAACCCCTGATTATCCTTCAATGCCTGCTTGAACTCACCCATGCCTGCAGCATTCTCTGTTTTTTGTTCGCGTAGGTCCCGCGCTTTTTCCAGCAAATCTGACTGGATATCTTCCAGCAGCCCGGCGATTGCCTGCTCTGCCCCTTCAGCCTGGACAAACAGCTTTTCGCCTGTATCCCTGCGGACAAGCACGACCTGATTATTCTCGATATCCTTCGGGCCGGCCTCAAGCCTGAGCGGGATTCCTTTCATTTCGTACTCATTGAACTTCCAGCCAGGCTTTTTGTCGCTGCTGTCAATTCCGACCCTGAAACTCTTGCCGAGTTTCTCTTTCAGCTCATAGCAGAAATCAAGAACCCCTTCTTTATGCTGTGCCACAGGGACGATCATAAGCTGGGTTGGCGCAATCCGCGGCGGGATGATCAGGCCCCTGTTATCGCCGTGGACCATAATCATGGCGCCGATCACTCTAGTCGTAAGCCCCCACGACGTCTGATGCACATGCTGAAGTTCCCCTTCTCTGTCCGAATACTGGATGCCGAATGCCTTGGCAAAACCGTCCCCCAAATGGTGTGAGGTTCCTGTCTGGAGTGCTTTTCCGTCATGCATCAGGCTCTCAATTGTGTAGGTGAATTTTGCGCCGGCGAATTTTTCTTTCTCTGTTTTCCTGCCCTTAAGGACCGGTATGGCCAGGACGTTTTCACACAGATCTGCATAGACATCGAGCATCTTTGTCGTTTCTTCGTGCGCATCCTCGTCTGTTGCATGGCATGTATGCCCTTCCTGCCACAGGAACTCAAGCGTCCTTAGGAAAGGCCGGGTCGTTTTTTCCCATCTGACCACATTGGCCCATTGATTGTACAGCTTAGGCAGGTCCCTGTAAGAATGGATGATATTTTTATAATGTTCGCAAAAAAGGACCTCTGAGGTCGGCCTGACGACTAGCCGTTCTGCCAGCTCTTCTGATCCGCCATGGGTCACCCATGCCACCTCTGGCGCAAATCCCTCGATATGGTCCTTTTCTTTCTGGAGGAGGCTTTCAGGAATAAATAATGGCATATAAACATTTTCATGCCCTGTTTCCTTGATCCTTCTGTCCAGCTCGTTTTTTATATTGTCCCACAAAGAATATCCGTAAGGTCGGATGATCATTGATCCCCTGACACTTGAATAATCGATCAGATCCGCCTTGGTCACCACATCTGTATACCATTGGGCAAAATCCTCTTCCATTGCCGTAATTTCTTTTACAAATTCCTTTGCCATGATTGCACCCCATATTCTGATTAAGTGTGAAACGATAAACGCATCAGCTCTCATCCCGGCCAGGGAAAGAGCTGCTGAAGCTTCTTGAAGAGTGCAGAAGCGCCGGCATTCTGCTGGAAAAATAAAAAAGCCCCGATTTATAAAATAGGGACCAGATCATGGCGGTACCACCCTAATTTATAAAGCAAGGCTTTATACTCTCTTCATGATAACGGCATGTGCCGCTGCTGCCTTCAAGTATCCGGCAGCGAACTCCGGGGCAGGTTCGGCAGCTGTCTATAGAAGCCTTCCACCGCCGGCTCCCTCTCTTGGATAGACATAGACTGTTTACTGATCCCCTTCATCGTTTCAGTTATTTTTCAGTATTATATACAGTGAAATGTACGATGTCAAACCTGTATTTTATTAGATTTCAGCTGTTTTGGTTTTGCTGGGATAGATTAGGAGGAATTCAGCATGAATTTTTGTGAAGAAGAGGCGATTCTATATGAATTACTGTTTTATCAAACGGCGAATATGGTCATTCTGCCTGAATTCTGCTTTATTCTACATAAAATTCGAAAGATTTTACCTAAAATCTCAATGATTCTCCCTAAAAACTGTTATAATTTTCCCTCCTTACAATAAATCCCAAAATCAACACTGAAAACCGGTGCCCTCCCTAATCAGAGAACACCGGTCCTGATGCTAATTCAAATTTTACAGCGCAGACACATGCCCCGCTGCCGTCCTGCTGACAGCATCCAGCGCCTTTTCTATATCACTGGCAGACACATCGAAATGAGTGGTGAGCCTCACCGAAGACGGCCCGAAAGTAACCGCGCGAACTCCTTCCTTCTCCAGCCTTTCTACAAACTGCTCTGAGCTCAGGCCCAGTTCCTTTACGTCTGCAACTATGATATTTGTATCTACCTGGTTGACGACAGTAATGCCTTTTATATTTTGAATCCCCTCAGCAAGCTTCCGGGCGTTCTCATGGTCTTCGTGAAGCCTGTGCCTCATCTGCGTCAGTGCAATCAGCCCTGGTGCCGCGATGATGCCTGCCTGCCTCATGCCTCCCCCAAGTCTTTTCCTCCAGATGCGGGCAGACTGGATAAATTCCCTGCTTCCGGCAAGGATTGACCCGACTGGTGCTCCAAGCCCCTTGGACAAGCATACCTGGACTGTATCAGCATGCCGGGTGAAATCAGTGACCGGCCTCTCAAGTGCGGCTGCGGCATTGAACAGCCTTGCTCCATCCATATGGACAGGAATATTATGCCTGCGGGCAATTGCATGGATAGCCTCCATATTTTCCACAGACACAACAGCCCCTCCAGCACGATTATGTGTATTTTCCAGACAAATCAGGCCGGTTTCGGGAAAATGCTGATCTTTCCCCCGTATGGCAGCTTCTATTGCGCCGGGATCCATTTCCCCCCGTTTTCCTGCAATCGTTCTTGTCTGGACACCGGCAAAAGCAGAAGCGGCTCCTGATTCGTAATAGAAAATATGGGACTCTGCCTCTAGGAGAATTTCGTTCCCTGGTCTTGTATGCGTCAGAATGGCCGCCTGGTTTCCCTGCGTACCGCTTGTCACAAGCAGGGCTGCTTCCTTCCCGAGTATGTCTGCTGCGGACTCTTCAAGCTTGATGATGGAGGGATCTTCCGCGTAGACATCATCCCCGACTTCTGCTTCGTAAGCAGCCTTCCTCATTTCTTCTGTCGGCTTTGTCACTGTATCGCTTCTTAAATCTATCATCCTTATTCCTCCTGTCTTAATTCACTTTCCTGCCAAAGCTGCTGTTCATAAATACATAGAATATAACCCATATGTAAACCCAAATAAAAGCAAAAGCATACCCTCCCGCAACATCGGTCGGATAGTGGACCTGAAGGACAATGCGGCTGATCCCGATCAAAATGATCCAAAGGGCAAACGCAGCTGCCGCCATCATCCTGGCTCCCGCAGACTTTAATTCCTTTATGACAAAATAGGCTGTCAGCATATATAAAATGCCCCCTACCATCGCATGTCCGCTCGGGAAACTGAGACTATTCACCTCAGTGATATGCTCCAGCTCCGGCCTCTCTCTGCCGAACAGCTCCTTCAGCCGCTTGCTGGCCTCGTTCCCGAGTGCAACGGCAAACACAAGGACTGCCATGCCCAGATAGTCTCTCTTCTTGAACCACAGCCAAGCAAGAACTATAAGCGCTGCCAAACCGATGCCCTGCTTGTCGCCAAACCAGGTGAAAAATTCAAACAGCGGGTAGGAAGAGGCCGAAAAAATCCTTGTGACAGCAGATGAGACAGCTCTGTCAAACCATAAAGATTCTCCCCCTGATACTGAATAGCCTATCAGCACTGCTGCAGCCACTGCCATTATAACAGCTGCCAGCGCTGCTTTTGATTGTTTTAACTGCAAACCCATACCATCTCCCCAGCTTCTTTTTCATACACTCTTAGAATATTATTCTAAAGTTTTTCAAATTTGAAGGCTTATTATCCTTCAATTTATAAAAATAATGTTATAATTTTCGAAACAGTAAAAATTAAAACACAAAGGAGAGTTATTATGATCAGTTCATTATTCAGCAGACTTGAAGACTATTATGAAGAAATGGCAGCGATCCGCCGCTATCTCCATCAGCATCCTGAACTTTCCTTTCAGGAAGAAAATACAGCAAAATACATAAAAGAATATTATGAAAAGCTGGGAATCGAAGTAAAAGGAAATGTCGGCGGGAATGGAGTCGTAGCCAAGGTTTACGGAGAGAAGCCAGGGAAGACGATTGCCCTCCGTGCCGATTTTGACGCGCTTCCAATCCAGGATGAAAAAGATGTTCCTTATAAATCGCTCGTCCCGGGCGTCATGCATGCCTGCGGCCATGATGGCCATACTGCAACACTGCTTGTGCTTGCAAAGGTCCTTCACGAGCTGCGCTCCGAATTGGAAGGGACGTATGTCCTGATCCACCAGCATGCGGAAGAATATGCACCGGGCGGCGCTGTTTCCATGATCAAGGATGGCTGCCTTGAAGGAGTGGACGCCATTTTCGGCACCCACTTATGGGCTTCCGAACCGACAGGAAAGATCCAGTACCGGACCGGTCCTTTCATGGCTGCAGCCGACCGCTTTGAAATCACTGTACAAGGAAAGGGCGGACACGGAGCGCAGCCTCATAAAACGAAGGATGCCATTGTGACAGCCTCCCAGCTTGTCGTCAACCTCCAGCAGATCGTCAGCCGGAAGGTCGATCCAATTGACTCAGCCGTTGTTACTGTCGGATCATTCACGGCCCAAAATGCCTTCAATGTCATTGCCGATAAAGCTAAATTGGAAGGCACAGTGCGCACCTTCAGCGAGCAGGTGCGGAACGATATTGAAGAAGAATTGGAAAGAGTCGTGAAAGGAACCTGCTATACTGCTGACAGCACATACAGCTATACTTATCACCGCGGCTATCCGGCTGTCATCAACCATGAAGAAGAAACCAACTTCCTAGCCGAGTGCGCGAGATCGATTCCTGAGGTCAAGGAAGTCGTTGAAACAGCACCGGAAATGGGCGGCGAGGATTTTGCCTACTATCTTCAGCATGTAAAAGGCACATTCTTCTTCACAGGAGCGAAGCCTCTCAGCGATGATGCTGCATACCCGCACCATCATCCAAGATTCGATATTGATGAAAAGGCAATGCTGATTGCTGCAAAGACACTAGGTTCTGCGGCACTGCAATACCACAAAGTCGAGTCTCAGGAAAACGTTACCGTATAAGCAAAAAGCATCCGCCGATGATTCGGAGGATGCTTTTTTTCCTTTATTTTTTTAGAAACCGGAGCCTGTAGGCATTCCTTGCTGTCTCTCCCAGCTGGTCAAGCAGATTATAATTCGCATAAGCCCCCGCAACCGCCCCTATGCCCGGGAGCAGCTGCAGCATTTTGGCAAAGTCTATATAATCACGGTACTCCTGCTGGAACCCGCGCCATTCCATATCCTTCAGCTCTTTCACTTTCTCATCCCAATTCTCAATGACAGCCAATGTTTCCCGCCTTTTCTCATCACTTGAAAACGCAAGCTGAAACACATGCAGGATAAAAAGGCGCTCCTCATATTCTCCGGGATCATAGCCATAAATGGCTGAAGCTTCAAAAAGGAATTTCATTTTGATTGAAAGCAGCAGCGGGAAGTCGGCAAGCCCTAATAGGATGCCGCCTGCGCCTGTGCCGGCTCCTTCAATGGTTGCAGTCTTACGGTATGCAGCCAGCTTTTCAGCCAATTTTCCGTCCATTTCCTCAAGGCGCAGCCCGGCATCCAGCCTTTTCCTGGTAGTCAGATTAGAGCCTGCCAAGGTTGCTTTTACCATATTCTTGATTCCCTCGGTAATGACGGCATGTGCTTTCTCCGGGATATAGCTGTTGATTTTTGTCTGTGCCTTCTTTGAAAGACGGTTAAGCATTCCGGAACGCTTCAGCAGCTTCCTCTTCCACTCCTCCAGCTCCCGTGAAACCATCTGTTCATACTCATTCATTCGGCTGCACCCTTTCCTCTCGTTCAGCTTTTAGTTTGTGCTTAATACTACGTTTTTCTTCCGGAAAGGTTTCAGGCGCTGCAAAAAGCCTCCATTTAAATAACGGAGGCTTCTAATCAGTTCTTCAATTTCCTTCTGCTGTAAATATTCGCAAATACCCACGAAAACACGGCACCAGCTGCCGCACTGGCAAGCGCGGCCAGCCCGTCCCCCTTCAGCAGCACAACCAGGGAAAGAATGATGGTCTGCAGATAAAGGACAGCTGAGAGAAGTGAAGTAAAGGCTTTTTCCCGCCACTCTTCCTTCAGAGGGTAAAGCTGGATCCAGAGCTTGTTCTCATGATGGTTCCTGAGCGGCAGCAGCTGAAACCCCGTCAGATAAAGGAATAACAGCACAAGGAGGATCTGCCCCATCCCGAATGATATCAAATAAAGAGCCGCTCCCCCTATTACTGTCAGCCTGATGAACAGGCCGAAATAATCACCTGAGCGGATGAAGGTCCTCATATATAAATGCGCATGCAGCTTATCCTGCCCATATGGGATCCTGTTTGCCAGCCAGTCCAGCCATTTGCGCCGCTTCACTCTATCTTTAAGCTTCGGCACATCTGTAAACAGATTGGCCAGGCGGTAAAAGGATGTCATCCTTCTTTCTTCCTGTTCAATAAGATATTCCCATTTCAGGCCCTTTGGTTCAGTCTGTTTCCTGAAATACAGCCATAGTACCAGCAGGACTGCCGGTACTGGGAGCAGGAACAGGATGCCGGCATTTGAAAATAAAAGATAAAGAAAAGCTGCATTGAGGCAATACCTGATAACAGAATCGATCATCTTTGTATTTTTTTCCACATAATATTGGACATGCCAGCGGATCAGAAGATTCAGCAGCTTAACAGCGAGTGAGCCTATCAGAAAGAAGAGAAACGGCTCAAAGCTTCCCCCGTTTACGACTGCGTACATTGGCATGAATATGCCGAGGCCCATCAGCAGAAGATAGGCCTGCACGGCCCAGCTGACACCCAGCGACCTGCGAAAATAGCCTGACAGCCTGTTTTCTACAGGCAACAGGAAGATTTTATCTGCTTCAGTCAAGAAAGTATAAACAGGGCTGTATGTCAGCAATACCCCCAGCAGGACAGCCATGATCGCAGCCGCAGGAAAATCTTCCGGGACGCCTTTAAGCCATTCCTGATAATAAAAGGCCGCCATCCCGAATAGAAATACGAGCACAATGACAATATGCCCGTTCAATATATAGCGGAGATAGCGGCTCAGTTCTTTGAGCCCATCCCCGAATCTGTTCTTCCAAAGTTTTCCCTCTTCAAACATAATCTTCTTCCTTTGTCAGCTGTATATATAGATCATCAAGTGTCGCGCCTGGCATGGAGAATTGCTGCTGCAGCTCAGAAAGTGTGCCTGCAGCCCTCACCTTGCCCTCGTGGAGAATGACAAAACGGTCGCAATACCGCTCCGCTGTAGCCAGGATATGGGTCGACATCAATATGCCCGCCCCTTCCTCTTTCATCTTCTTCATAAGATCAAGAAGCGATTGGATGCCGAGCGGGTCCAGCCCGACAAATGGTTCATCAACTATGTAAAGTGATGGCTGCACCAGGAAAGCACACATGATCATGACCTTTTGCTTCATCCCCTTTGAAAAATGGGCCGGGAACCATTTCAGCCGCTTCTCCATCCGGAATTCCTTCAGAAGGCCCTTCATTCTTTCCTGATATTCTTTCTCTTCGAGGCCATAAGCCATCGCTGTCATTCTCAGATGCTCCTCAAGCGTCAGTTCATCATAAAGGATCGGGGTCTCGGGGACAAACGCGAATTTTCTTCTGTATGCCTCCTTATCCTTGTGAAAAGGAGATCCATTGATTGTGATTTCCCCGGAATGCGGCTCCATCAGCCCGATAACATGCTTGATTGTCGTACTTTTGCCTGCTCCATTCAATCCAATCAGGCCGACGATTTCATTTGCATTCACAGTGAAGGAAACATCCTTCAGAACAGGATTCCTCGTATAGCCTCCTGTTATATTGCTAATATTCAACAAAGACATTCCAAAACGCCCTTCCATCTATTGTGATGCTTCTAGTTTAACAAAATGGCTGCGCCAGCAAAAGATTGAAGCAGGGACAAATTTAAATCCGGATGCATATCCCCTCTTTCAATGGGCATTCTAATCTATGAAGGGGAAAGATGATTTTCATCAATTGAAATGAGGTGTCTGTCAAAGACCAATTTCATTCAATATAAGCTTCCAGCGTTGCTATAAGGGGATGGTTGCATTGCACAGGAGTGCCAATTAACCAGATACTTGGAACACATGACATTCTTCTGGAATGAGGTGTTTATCAAAGACCCATCAGCCGGCTTTATAAGTTGTGAAACCTATAAAGAAACAAGGGGATGGTACGCTTGAACAAGGATCAGATCTCTCACTAAGCACTGACCATTTTAAAAAATGAGGTGTTTGTCGCAGAGAATAACCTGTAATAGAACGTTTCAGCGAAGTGATTTCCCCTTCAGAAGGAGCAGGATCCGCACCGGGTCCTGCTTTCTTTGTGATGTTTGGCCCGCAAACCTGCATCTGGTCTGCAAAAAAATCAGCAGCTTCTCAAAGCCGGGCGGCAGCCTGTTCGATTTTCAGGCAGGCAAGCTCAGCAGCTGTTCCCACATAACCTGCAATCTGGTCAAAAGTGAACACCTTTAGCGGCGCATTCAGTGCATCCTCACCATACTCCATATCAGCAAGGCAATGCGGGACAAAATCACTAACGGCATGGGACGGCACTTCCTCCAAATCAGGCATTCCCCTATTCTCATTCAGTAACGCAGCAAGGCTGCGGCTCCCGTAAGCAGCAAGCAGCTTCCCATTAAGGAGCCCGAAATCCGCATGGTATAGCTTCAAGATCCGTTCGTCCTGATCCATTCTATTTCTCAGCCATGGCAGATAAAAGCCTTTAAGCCACAAATCATCGGCAATCAGATGCGCATAATATCCAAGGATATAGGCATGATTGCTTGTATGCCGGTACTTTTCAAGGAAAGCTTCATAATCAATCGACCTAGTAAAATCCTCAGTCCCCCCTGTGTAAAAATGCGAAAGCTCCTTTGGCGAAACAGCATCAGGTGCAATCCCTCCGAGCAAAAAGGAAGCCTTATCCCTGATCTTTAATTTTTCAGCAGCCATATCAGCTGCCAGCAGATGCATGATTCTTGAACCCACCCTGATTCTCCTTCCATATATACAGTACTTTGTAAGTTCGCCATCCTCCCTCATTCTCCTTTAATCTTTCCTTTGCCGGCAAAATTGGCGGATGATTTCTCCTCACATCCCCTGGTATGGTAAAATATTGAGAAAAAGAAAGGGCAGGTGCCATTATGCAGGATTGTATTTTTTGCAAAATCATCAATGGGGAAATTCCCTCAGCGAAAGTTTATGAAAATGAACATGTATATGCTTTCCTTGACATCAGTCAGGTAACAAAAGGCCATACACTTGTCGTCCCGAAAGTACATAAAGAAAATCTTTACGAGCTGACTCCCGAAATCGCGGCACGGCTATATGAGTCGGTTCCTGCCATCGCCAGCGCCATCAAAGAAGAATTTGACCCGATTGGGCTCAATACATTGAATAACAATGGCGAAGCAGCAGGACAGTCGGTATTCCATTTTCATCTGCATCTCATCCCGCGCTATGGAAAAGGCGACGGTTTCGGCGCTGTCTGGAAAACCCACCAGGATGAATACTCTCCTGAGGATTTGAAGCAGATTGCCGGAGGCATCAGCAGCCATCTGTAATAGCAGGAAAAAAATCCGTACTAAAGCTGAAACTGGCTGAGTGCGGATTTTTTTGTGGACCGGGCCGGTTTTAGGAGGCACTGGCGAGGCTGCTCATTTTTAAGGGGGCCCCCTTACCTGATACCCTTTTGATTCAAAATGTGCCTCAAAATTCAGACTGATAAAACAACTGTAAAGTATTCCTTTTTATCATTTTTAAAACATTCCCACTTTTTTGTTTACTTTCGTTCTGTTTCTGATAGGATGGAATAAAGTTTTTATTCTTTAAAGCACTATAGGGAGGTAAGATGATGAAGCGTGCATTGAATTTCAATGCCGGTCCGGCCGCCCTCCCTCTTTCTGTACTGGAGGAGGCACAGCGGAACTGGCTTAATTTTAATGGAACAGGAATGGGTGTGATGGAGCTCAGCCACAGGAGCCGGGAATATGAGGAGGTGCATGAAGGGGCGAAAACTCTGCTTCGGCGGCTTCTTGGTGTGCCGGATGATTATGAGGTCCTCTTTCTCCAGGGAGGGGCCAGCCTTCAATTTACCATGCTGCCGATGAATCTTTTGGCAGAGGGCAAAACAGGCTATTACGCACTGACAGGTTCATGGGCTGAAAAAGCCATGAAGGAAGCTGCCAAAATCGGCAAAACAGCATCAGCTGCATCCAGCAAAGAAGATACATACCGTTATATACCAGAGCTTTCAGGCCTGGCTGACCTGAAAGACGCTGCATATCTCCACCTTACGAGCAACAACACAATTTACGGTACACAGTGGCAGGATTTTCCTGAAACAAATGTCCCTCTTGCTGCCGATATGTCAAGCGACATCATGAGCAGAGAAATAGATGTAAGCAAATTCGATATCATCTATGCCGGGGCCCAAAAGAATTTAGGCCCATCAGGCGTAACTGTAGTGATTTTGAAAAAAAGCCTGCTTTCAGGACCGCGCGGGGACCTTCCCGTCATGCTCGACTATTTCACCCACAGCAAGAGTCAATCTCTTTATAATACACCTCCGACGCTTGCCATTTATATGCTGATGCTGGTGCTCGAGTGGGTGGAAAAAGAAGGCGGGCTTGCCGCTATCGCTGAAAGGAACAAGCAGAAAGCAGAGCTGATATACAGCAGCATCGATGACAGCGAAGGATTTTATCAGGGGCACAGCAGAAAGGACAGCCGCTCTCAAATGAATATCACATTTAACCTTCATACTAAAGAAGCTGCAGGCCAATTTCTCCATGCAGCCAAAGAAGCGGGATTCGTGGGACTGAATGGCCACAGATCAATCGGCGGCTGCCGGGCATCCATCTATAACGCCGTCCCGCTTGAGCATGCTGAGAAATTAGCTGATTTTATGAGAAAATTCAAAAATAATAACTGAACAGAAACATATTCCGTTTCATCTTAATTGATAGTGTGGTATAATACGAGTAACTTTTCGCTGCAGGCAAGAGTGCACTGCAGGAAGAGAAAGAGCGAGAATAGCTGAGAAGAGGAGAGGTTAGAATTGAATACAAAGAATTTAGTTGCTTTATCATTGCTTATCGGAATGGGTGCCGTCCTTCATGCCGTTGTTCCGGGATTTTTCCTGGGAATGAAACCTGACATGATGCTCACCATGATGTTCCTCGGGATTATCCTTTTTCCTGAAAAGAAAAGTGTGCTTTTGCTGGGCCTTGCGACAGGACTGATTTCCGCCCTGACGACTACTTTTCCTGCAGGACAGATCCCAAACATCATCGATAAGCCTATCACTGCTTTTGTATTTTTCGGTTTGTTTTTAGCAGTCAAGAAGTTTAATGGTTCAGTAGTTTCAGCAGCGGTCCTGACTGCTGCCGGCACCATTATTTCAGGAGCAGTGTTCCTGACTTCCGCTCTTTTGATTGCAGGATTGCCGGGAACCTTTGCCGCATTGTTCGTGGCTGTGGTCCTTCCTGCAGCGGCTGTCAATACAGTTGCGATGATTATCCTTTACCCGGTTGCCATGAGCATCATCAAAAGAACAAAACTGACAGCAAGCCACACATAAAACCTCTCTTGAAATAGAGAAAAGAAAAAGGGTTATGGACGATGTTTTATCTTCCGTTTCCCTTTTTCTTTTTGATGTGTTTACACACGCGTAGTCAATTTAATTACCTACCATGAATATTACAGATACAATAAAATTTTAAAACCCCTGTTAATTGGAGTGCAGGGCACGTAGACTCCTGCGGGAAATAGCGGAAGAGTTGAGACCCCGCAGCCGCTTGCGGTGAGGGGGCTCAACTCCGCCCCGCGGAAAGCGAAGTGCCTGGAACGGAAATTAACAGCCACGTTCCAACCAGTAGCCTTAGAATTTAATCTTAAGATTGGATGCAGGTAAGTGTTCAAAAACCTTTTCCGAGCATTTTTCATTAGGAAAATCCAGTCAAAATAAAAGCCAGCAGAAAGAAAACAGCTCCCGCCCCCGCAAGCGCCCCTGCCCTTTTCTTTTGAATCGATTTAGGAGGATATACGCCAGGCTTTTTGGAAGCCAGCATATAATACACCGCCCCAAGGAACAAAACCCCGCACAAGGCAAATAACAGTGATGCCGCTCCGTTCATACAACCGCCCCTTCCGGTGAAATACCCGCTATTTTATCTTTATTCAGGATAAGAGATCCCTATGAACAAATGCCCCGGCCATGTTTAAACAATGAGAAGTTGTGATAAAGGAAAAGTAACATAATAGCCTGACCATAGAGGAATATGTTGTAAAATGCAGAATTGATATAAAAAGAAACTCAGAGGTGATAATTGATGAAAGCCAAATCCTTATTGCTGGGATTCCTGATCGGAGGAACGGCGGCCGGCATCAGCACATTGCTGTCTGCTCCAGCCTCAGGCAAGGACACCCGGAAGATGATCAAAGACAATAAAGAAGCAGTCGGCAGCCAGCTGGCGGAGCTCAAGACAGATTTCATGGAACTGAAAAGATCCGCTTCCTATGCTTCGATCCAGGGGAAATCACACCTGGGTGAATTTGTATCTGATATAAAGCACTCAGTTTCTGACTGGCAGAACGCAATCCGCCCGCAAAAGCTGGAACTGCAAAGAGATCTTCAATCAATCGAGCAGTCATTGACAGAGCTGGAAAATTCAATCGGAAGTTCAAAATCCGGGTCTCAGTAAAGATAATAAAAAATCCTTCTTTTTTGAAGAAAAATCCTTCAATTTAAGAAGGATTTTTTCATTTTAGGCAGAAAAGTAATATATTATAAAAATTGTTATTTTAGCCGTTCTTATAATAAACCCTTGCTGTAATGCCCCTTAACACCTAATATAATATTTATTAGGCTGATTTTCTAAAAATTTTGTATATTTATACCTTTATTAATTTTTGTTTTATTGGCATAATGATAATAGAGAATAAAAAAGTAGGTGGATTTATAGATGACGGAAAAACATTATTCAATGAAGGAAGCGATGCTTTTTAGCCAACGGATAGCTCAAATCAGCAAGGCTTTATGGAAATCGATTGAGAAAGACTGGCAGCAATGGATCAAGCCGTTTGACCTGAATATCAACGAGCACCATATCATCTGGATTGCGTACCATTTGAACGGCGCCTCCATCTCTGATGTGGCCAAGTTCGGTGTTATGCATGTGTCAACAGCCTTTAATTTCTCTAAAAAACTCGAAGAAAGGGGCCTTCTGAAATTCTCAAAAAAAGAAACTGACAAAAGAAATACGTATATTCAGCTGACTGAAAAGGGTGAAAGCGTTTTACTTGAACTGATGGAGAGTTATGAGCCTGAAACCAACGCCGTCTTTTCAGGTGCAATGCCTTTGAGGGATCTGTACGGGAAGTTTCCGGATTTTGTTGAAGTCATGGCGATCGTCCGCAATATTTATGGAGATGACTTTATGGAGATATTTGAAAAGTCCTTTGCCAATATAGAAGGCGAATTTGTGGATGAAGAAGGCAAGCTGAAGAAAAAAGAGACCGCAGAGAAAGAAATCGTTTAGACTACAGATACTTTTTGAGTTCGGACATAAGATCCATGAACAGGTTCTGCCTGAGGCAGGCCGGGATCACCATCTCAGGTTTAAGAGATGGATGGAGCTTATGCTTAAATTCTGTATAAAGCGGATGAAAGTAAACAAACCCTTCCGCTTTTTGCTCTTCCAGTTCTTTGCTCAGTTTATCACAAAGGTAGAAGAATTGTGTTACCTCTTTTTGATCCAGCGATTTTTCGACAACCATTCTGTAGAATGGCAATGTCTGCCCGGAAGCCATCATCAATAAAAGCTTCTGATGATATTCCAGTTTTTCAATTCGTTCTAATAGTTCCCCGATATTCATGAAAGAGTCCCCGCTTTGAATAGCCCGTTCTATTTTATGCATTTTCTTCGCATAGCTAATTATACAATCAAATTGGTGAAAAATGTCGTTTTTTTATTATTGATTTTTTATTCTAATCATCGTAAAGTATCCCTTGTGAGTTTTTTAGAAAAACTGCATGAATACTCTTCGGAGGCTGATACGATGAACTGCTGGAAGACGATCAATTACACAAAAGACTATGGATCCCAGAGAATATTTATCCTGTCTTCCATTACCATGATCATAACGTTTATATTCCTATACGTGCCTGCATCTTATTATTTTGAGCAATCTTCTTTTTACGATAATTATTTCTTTGTTTTTATTGCCTGCTTTTGGCTGATATATCCCATTCATAAGCTGCTGCACTTCCTCCCTGTTGCCCATCTTGGAAAAAGGGTGCAAAAGAAGGTTTCATTCAGGCTCGGCATTCCGCTGATTCATGTCAGGGTGACTGAACCAATTTCAAAGACGGTATTCATCGTCGCTTTATTGGCCCCTTTTGTCATCATCAACGGAATTCTGCTTGCGGCCTGCTGGCACTTTCCTCATTATGTACATTATATTACCATGCTGCTCGCATATCATGCAGGACTTTGCTTCTCAGATATGCTCTGCATGAAAAATATATGCACTGCTCCGCAGCAGGCCTATATAGAAGAGAATGAAGAGGGAATCGAGATCCTGGTCTACAGGGCGCATTAGACAGGCAGCTGCAGAGGCTGCCTCTTTAATTTCACGGAAGCATCCCCTCATTGCTGTTGATTTTGGGCTCATGCGTCGCGAAATAAAGCTTCACACGCATGAGCCCAAAATCAGCAAGGTACACTAACACAGCCTTCATATAAGCTGGCCCGGCTGAATATAATGAGCAGATCAGGCCGTCCTTATTACTATCTTTTTTGCCTTTTTTTTGTTATTGTATGTATCATATAAAAGTCTGTCATCAAGGAGGGAATAGTCAGATGATCTCCGTTTTTATCCTGTTTGCTATTTTCATATTGTTCTATATCAACAAGATGACGAATTCCCTTTGTCTGCAGAAGGAAATCCCTGAAGAGAAACAGCCAAAGGTGTTCAGGACCATCAATATCCTGATCACGATCCTTTTGGTATCCTCTTTCGTGGAGCTGCTGTTTGCATAATTCTACATATAGCTTTCATATGCTGCGAAGATTGCCAGGCGGGGGCATGCCCTGCAGATCAAGGATTTCAGCAAAATAAACAATGGTTAAAAGCGGTGAGGGATTCCCCCACCGCTTTTAATTTTATATTCTTGCTTAAACGAAGGCCTGCTATTACAGCCAGGAAGCCCCGATAATAATCAGGAGAATAAATAGGACTACAATCAACGCGAAACCTCCGCCGTAACCTGCTCCACCGGACATAATTAATCCCCCTTTCAATAATTGGACAGTGCATTGCTCACCGTAAATGCCTTAAGGACTAAGGCAGTCTTACAGCCAGGCTGCACCTACAATAATTAACAAGATGAACAGAACAACAATCAACGCGAAACCACCGCCATATGCGTATCCCACGGTAACACCTCCTTTAAGGCTGTTACTTCATGCTATTCAACGAACATTGGGGCCCATCAGGCTTATACCGGGAGTCCCCAAGATCTTGTTAATAGAAAGAAAGGGCTGATGTATTTTGATTTTTACTTTCCCTTTCTACTCCATATCTTATGTCCGGAGAGAAATATCCGGCATAGGCAAAACACCCATTTTTTGAAAGAATTTCTAAAAGGATTCAGATATTGTTTTTGCTCTAATTGGAATATGTGTTATAGTAATGGTTGTGTATTACAGCAAATTCAAAAAACTTTAGGAGTGTTCAACATGAAAAAATGGATGCTATCCCTTTCCATAGCTGCAGGGGTTATCGGTCTGAGTGCATGCAGCTCCAATGCAGAAGACAGCTCAGAAGTTGTAGTTGAAACAAAAGCAGGCGATATTACAAAGGACGAGCTATATAATGCAATGAAGGACAAGGTGGGCGAACAGGCCATCCAGGAGCTTGTTTATAAAAAGGTATTGTCTGAAAAGTATAAAGTTACAGATGAAGAGCTTAATGAAAAAATCGATGAGCTTAAACAGCAGCTTGGCGCAAACTTTGAAATGGCATTGGCCCAGTATGGCTATGAAGATGAAGAAGATCTGAAGGAAACATTCAAGACCGGCCTTCTTCAGGAAAAGGCAGCCATCAAGGATGTAGAGGCAACTGAAAAAGAAGTGAAAGAATACTATGATAACTATAAGCCTGAAATCAAGGCCCGCCACATTCTTGTGGAAGATGAAAAAACGGCCAAGGAAGTAAAGAAAAAGCTTGATGAAGGTGCAAAATTTGAAGACCTGGCTACTGAATATTCACAAGATCCAGGCTCTGCAGCAAACGGAGGAGATCTTGGCTGGTTCGGTGCCGGCAAGATGGTGCCTGAGTTCGAAGAAGCAGCCTACGCACTGGATGTAAATGAAATAAGCGAGCCGGTTAAAACTGAGCATGGCTACCATATCATCCAGACTACCGAGAAAAAAGAAAAGAAATCCTTCGAGGAAATGAAGGAAAAAATGGAATACGAAGTAAAAGTGTCCAAGCTTGATGGTGAAAAAATCCAAGCCGCAATGGACCGTGAACTGAAAGATGCAAACGTGAAATTCAAGGATGAAGACCTTGAAGGCAGCCTGGATAATGAGGCAGCTGCACAATAATAATCCAGATGAAAAGGCAGATCCCATGGATCTGCCTTTTTTTTTCACGAAAGAGAACGTGAAGCTGATTTCCGCTCTTCCTTCTCCCTCTCGAGCCTTTTCATGTATATTTCACCTTCACTTTCTATTCCTTCCCTTTCTTCCCTGCGCTCTTCTTTCCCGGTCTTTACAGCCATTATGGCGCTTATGATAATCCCTGCTGCAACCAGGTATACCCAAATTGGAATCATTGCTTTATTGTCTCCTTTCCATGAAGGGCTGTCCCATCTTTTCTTTGTAGCTTATGTATATGGCTGTCAGAATTAAAATATGCTTAAATAAAATTCTATTTGTAGGTTTAACCTTTCCCCTTAAGGGTATATAAGTACGAAGCTGCTTTTTATACAAAAAAAACAGCTGACCGTCATATTTGAGGTTCAGCTGCTTAACTGTATACTAATAAAGTGTCCATAATTCAATCCGCCTGCAGTTTTATAGTTGGGATTCAATGTCCCCGATCATTTCATCAATGGTTTCAGAAACTTCTGTTGTTTTCCTCGCAATGGAAATGCTGAATTCCAATAATTCCTTGTAATTTTTCACTGGAATGTTTGAGTTCGTTTTTTCATATTCATTAAGCTGCAGTCCAATATTCTGCAAAATATACAAAGCCTCTTCCATTGATCCTCTTTCAGCTTTAAACATTCACATTTCCCCCTTTATCTATAATGGTTATATTATGGATTATTTGGTTCAATAATGACATGGTAATAATTTCTAAAAAAATGATTTATTTTTTCCGGACTTTCCAATTGCCGGCATGACAGGATTTCCGGACTACGCCTATTTTTTTGGTAAATTGCACCACAATCAAAATACCCCGGCCATTTTGGCACGGGGTATTTTACTGCAGATATCATTTATGGAATACCGGCTTATAGAAGGCACGGTTATCAAGTGCAAATACACGTTCTGTATATTCTCCCGGCTTCACTCTCTCCAAGGCCCTGTCCATCATATTCATCTTTGCATCCAGATTATCTATATAATGGAGGATTTCCGCCTCTTTGATCAGCGGCGGCTTCGGGCTGCCCCATTCTGCTTTGCCATGATGGGAAAGGACCAGATGCTGGAGCACAAGCACCTCTTCACCTGAGATACCCAGTTCATCTGCAGCCTTGCCGATTTCAGTCACCATGATCGTAATATGGCCTAGCAGATTTCCTTCCACCGTATAAGAAGTCGAAATCGGCCCGGAAAGCTCAATTACCTTTCCAAGATCATGGAGAATAACCCCGGCATACAAAAGATCCTTATCAAGGCTTGGATAAAGGCCTGAAATCGCCTTGGCCAGATCCAGCATGCTCACGACATGGTAAGCCAGTCCGGAAACAAATTCATGATGGTTCTTTGTTGCTGCCGGATAATGAAGGAATGCCTCATTATGCTTTTTGATCAGATGCCTTGTGATACGCTGGATATTCGGATTCTTCATCTCGAATATATACTGTGTAATTTTGCTGGTCATTTCATCTGTGCCGATCGGTGCTGTCTCCAGGAAGTCTGCCAGTTTGACAGAATCAGATGGTGAGGCCGTCCGGATCTGGCGGATCCGCAATTGGCTCCGGCCCCGGTAATTCTGGATATCGCCTGCAACTTTAACAATCGTTTCAGGAGAGTAGCTTTTAACATCTTCTTCAGAAGCATCCCAGAGCTTTGCTTCTATATCGCCGCTCTGATCCTGGAAGACGAGCGATAAGAATGGTTTGCCATTGCTGGCAATTCCTTTCGTCGAGCTTTTAATCAGCATGAACAGCTCTGCCTGCTCTCCAACCTCGTAATTCATAATCCCCTTATTCATAGGTCTACCGACGCTCCCTTCTATGAAAATATTATAACATACCAGGCATTCAGTATAGCAGGCTGAACGATTCGTCTCCCCTGGCAATTTATGAGCAGGGGCAATCCCTCTCCGGATTTTATGCAGCATCCGCTGTCCAGAATTGGAACACAGCAAAAAGCCCCTTGCGTGCAAGGGACTGATGCCGATGTGACTGATAAGAAGAGAGCCTGATTTCAATTATCAGCGAGCTGTACTTTCCTGCCCTGAAGGTCTGCCGCCTCATCTGGATGAAAGTGTTCAAGCAGATGCCTTTGGCAGGTAAAAAACAATATCTGATGGCCCCTCAGACCCCTCAGGAGCTCAATCATCCTCCTGGTTCTTACATGATCGAAATTGACGAAGCTGTCATCGATGATGATAGGGAATGAGTATCTTTTATAGATGGCTGCCGCCAAGGCCAGCCTGATGGAAACATACACCTGCTCAGCCGTTGCCTGGCTGAGTTCATTGGCTTCGAAAAGGGTGCCATCGCCTTTCTCCACGAGAAGTCCTGCCCCCTCTTCTTTTGGAGTGATGCGGACATAGTGCCCGCCTGTCAGTACGGAAAGAAATTCTTCCGCCTTTCCCAGCATCTCCGGCATATATTCTTGCTTGTACGCTTCAGCGGTATTCTCAAGGAGCTTTCTGGCCAATGCATATTTGGCCCACTTTCTCGCCCCTTCATTGAACTCGCTCTTTGCAAGGGAAAATCTATGCAGCAGGTCGCTGTATAAGCCGCCTTCCTCGATCATGGCAATTTCATGGTTCAGCGATGCCACTTTATCCTGAAGCTGAGGGAGTTCTTTTTTGATATCGTCCAGGGTTTCTCTGCAGCGTGCAATTTCCGCTTCAGGAGCAGGAATGGCAGAGAACTCAACCCTTTCCTTTTCCGTTAAGGAAGAAAGCTTCAGCTGCCTGTCCAGATGCCTGATTTCTTCCTGCAGCTCTTCCTGCTTTACTGCATGAATCCCTTTTTCAATGAAATCCCCCTCTGTGCCTGCCTCAGCAGTCAAGAACAGCTTTTCTTTTTCTTCACTGATGTAAGCCAGCTCTCGAACACATTGCTCTTTCTCTTCTTTCAGCTCCTGTATGGCAGCTTCCTTTGCTTTAAGCTCATTCCATTTGCCCTGAGCCTCCAGCAGCCGTTTTTTCAAAGTAAAGGCTGTCTCCTGCACACTGTCTCCTGCTTCTTCTAGGATGAGCTCTGCAAGCCTATTGGCGAGTCCAGCAATTTCAGCAGCAGCTTTCTCAGCAGCAGCTGCCTCCGCTTTTTCATGGCGGAGCTCACGCCTGACCGATTTCAGCTTTTCCAGCAGCATGAAAGCATCATGGACATGGGACTGTGCCAAGGAAGCAGGAATGAACAGCTGCCTGCCGAGTTCTGCAAGAAGGCTGTCTGCATGGGCGGATTCTTCCTCCCATATTTCAAAAGCAGCAATGACTTTATCATATTGCTCATTCTGCTGCTGCAGCCTGACATTCAGCTGCAGCTGGCGTTCCCTAAGCTGCCTGTCCTTTTCAATCCGCTCTTTCAGGTAAAACGCCCCTTCCGCCTGCGGACTTTTTATGCGTTCATCCAGTTCTTCCATGCTTTTCTCAATGGAAATAAGCTCTTCCTTTAGAAATCTCGATGGGCTGTTGTCTTCTTTTTTCAATAAAAGCCAGGCAATAAAAGCAAATCCTGGTATAGCTGCAAGCATAAACTCCCATTGGCTATCTGCCAGGCCCCAGGCAATCAGCCCGGCACAGATGAGCGCAACCATCAGCGCCTGAATCTTTACTGCTGCACGCTGTTTTTGCTGCGATGCTTTGTCATGCCGGATTGCATTCTTCAGGAAGGCTGACCTTCCCTCAAGGTCTTCCCTTTTTCTCAGAAGACTCTCGGGATCAGATTCCCCCGCAAGCCGGCGGCGGATTTCTCCCAGCTCTTCATCAGGCAGGAGAGCGGCATTCACCTGATTTAATTCCTCTTCCAAGCTGACCAGCCTGTCCTTTTCTTCCGAGAAGCGTTCATCAAGCTCCGCACGCTTTTCTGCAAGCCTCTGCTTTTTGCGCTGTGCCTCAGCAGTTTTTTCCTGCATGAAGATGCTTATATCTGCCTGTTCCAGCTCTTCATCTGACAAGCGCAGATGAAGCCTGTCCTTCAATTGATCCGACTCTTCCTCCAGCTTCCTGATTTTATAGGAAGCCTGCTTAGCCTGCTGGACAAGCTGTCCGTATGCAGGCATCTTTTCGTGAAGTGACAGGATCTCTTTTTCATGATCAAGGACCAGCTGATCCGGGCTGATCTTCCCTGCCTCTTCCCTAAGGGCAGCAAGCCTGGCTGAAAGGCTCGCATCCCTTCCCTTCAGCGGGATTTCATTTTGGTTCAGCTGCTCCAGTTTCTCCAGCCCTCCCGGAGGAAAACGCCCCCCTGTACCGGCTTCTGCTTCCTGCCTTAAAAGCTGCACCTTTTTATGGACCGGGCCCATACGCATCCACTCTTCCAGCTGATAGAGCCGGACCCCTAATGCATCTGCTTCATTGCGCAGGCTTTCAATCCTCGCGGCAGCAGCCTTCCGCTCAGCCGCCATGGCCCAATATTGTCCGTTTTTCTGTTCTGCTTTTTTAAGATCAGCATGCAGCTGCTTCAGTTTTTTCAGCTGGTCATTCAAAACAGGGATTTTCCCGCCCGGCCTAAAAAGCCCTTCCATTTCTTTCTGTATTTTGTTTTCTGCAGCTGCCAGACGATCAGACCCTATAGCACCGGCGGAAAAAAGGAATTTGCTCAGCTCTTCATTTTTCATGGAGTGGACATTCTGCAGCCCATGGAGATTGAATGAAAAAATGGCCTGGAAAAGCGTTTTATCTACATGTGAAAGGAGTTCGCCAAGGAGCTCTTCCCCTCCTCGTTCCCCAGTCTCCATCACCACACTTACATCTCCTGCTGATTTTCCTTTTACCCGCTCGATGACTGCTTTTCCCCTTCCAGGGAAGGAAGCTGTGATCCTGCCTCCGTATTTCGCCCCAAATTTCGGTTCATATCTGAGCTCAGCCTGCTGCCTGGAGGGAAAGCCAAACAGGATGCTGTGTATAAAAGACATGATGGTAGATTTGCCTGCTTCATTTTCGCCAAAGAAGACCTGGAAATCTCCAATGCCGGAATAGACAGCATCTTCAAGTTTGCCGTAGCCGTATATATGGATTTCAAGTATTTTCATAGAGCTGTTCCCCTTCCCTGCGCTGCCTTTCAGTCATTTTTGTAAAGGAGCCCCAGCAGCATCTCTTCCGCTTCTTTTAAAAGCACTGCCTTTTCCCCCTCCTCCATACTTTCTGCATACCTTCTTGCCAGCGGGTGGCTGTAAAGGCTTCCCAAGCTTTCTTCAAAATCTTCAAACCCGTCCGCAGCAGCAAACAGCCCGCTGAAAAAATCTGCTTTTTCCCTCAGCTGATTTCTGTCCCAGCTCTGCTGCTCTTCGGCTATAACTGCGCTCACCCATACAAATGGCATATTCCCTACCTCTTCCTCTTGAAGGAGTGAGAGCAGTTCACCCCCGGCCACAGCATTCATATCCTGCGGACTGAGTGATGCCCCCTCCAGGAAAAGTTCAAGAATGACACCGCCATTCTTCCGCTCTTCTTCAACAGCTTGAAGGCACCTGCTGTAGACCTCATCAAATGCTGATAGTCCGCTGATATCGACTGTTCTCTGCTCCCAGCGGAAGCTGTGGCATTGAAGAAATTCAAAATCTGCCCCTGCTTCATTCAGTGTGACATGGTAGCAGCCTTTCGCCCCGCTTTCCTTCCGGCTGCGCCCCTGAGTATTTCCCGGATAGATGACCGGCGGCTCAGCATTCAGAACCATTCTTTTATGGATATGGCCCAGAGCCCAGTAGTCGTATTCCTTATCCAGCAGCTCTTTTAAAATAAACGGGGCATAGCGGCCATGGCCGGTCTCCCCTTCAAGGCTGCCATGCAGGATGCCGATATGGAAGTCCGACATTCCCCGAACCGGATACTGGCTGATCATCCTCTCGGAAACATGCCTCCTCGGGTAGCTGAAGCCATGCAGGCTGACCGTTGTCCCATTTGGTGCTGTATAGCTTTCCTCACTTGGCTGGTGAGGGAAAATATGTACATTGTCCGGCAGACTGATGTGGGACCAGGTGCCCTCAAAATGGTCATGATTTCCATGGACTGCGTAAACAGGTATATTCTTTTCCGCAAGGCGGTTCATTTCCTTTCGCAGCCTTGCCTGTGCCTTTATGCTCCTGTCTTCACCGTCAAACAAATCTCCTGCCAGAATGACAAAGTCCACCTTCCTTGCAAGGGCAGCATCCACTATATTTTTCAGAGCGGCAAATGTGCTTTCTTTAATTTTATCGAATAAATCATCCTGCAGGCTGGAAAGCCCGAGCATAGGGCTGTCCAGATGCAGGTCTGCTGCATGAATAAATGTAATTTCCTTCATAATGTTCCCTTTCAGCGCTTTTCTCCTATTTTATCACCTGGAAAAAGCGAATGCACGTTCCTCTACAAAAGTTATTAAGCTTTGAACCTTTTGCATCTTCGAAGAGTATAAGAAGCAAATAACATTAGGAGTGATTACCCTTGTATAAAAATCCTCAATCAGCACTTATTAGACTCAAATATATTTCTGCCGGCCTGTTTCTTTTGTTCATCATCATTTCGGTTCTGACAGGCAGCTGGAAGTTCACGGCTGCTGCTGCATGGAGCATCGGCATTGTTTATCTGCCTACTTACGGCAGCATACAAAGGCAAATGGAAAAACAGTCCAGCGAATAGACAAAGGCCTGCCGGGATATCCTGGCAAGCCTTTGTCTTATTCAATAGTGGACCGATTCGCTCTTGCGGCATTTTGTGCAGGTCCTGTATCCATCTGCCTCATAATAGATATGGGAGCAGCTTCTCTGTATCTCTGAAATTTGCTTTTCCAGCCCCCGGATCTTTTGCTGCATATAGATGATCTGCTCTTCCATTTTCCAAACTTCAGTATTTCTTCTATGTTCAATAGATGGATGAGCCACGGCTGGCAAACTCCCCGGCTTTTTGCTCCATTGCATCCTCAATTGCCTCTGAAACGGTTTTCCCCTGACCTTTGGCCATCTGGCGGATATCCTTGGAAATGCGCATAGAACAAAATTTAGGGCCGCACATAGAACAGAAATGGGCGGTTTTTGCCCCCTCGGCCGGCAGGGTTTCATCATGGTATGCCCGCGCCCGTTCAGGATCCAGGGATAAATTGAACTGGTCGTTCCACCTGAAATCGAACCTGGCCTTTGACAATGCATCGTCCCGAACCTGGGCACCGGGATGGCCTTTGGCTAGATCTGCGGCGTGAGCTGCAATTTTATAAGCAATCACCCCTTCCCTGACATCGTTTTTATCCGGAAGCCCAAGATGCTCCTTTGGCGTTACATAGCAAAGCATACTAGTGCCAAACCATCCGATCATCGCTGCTCCTATTGCGGATGTAATATGATCATATCCCGGGGCTATATCTGTCGTCAGTGGGCCAAGCGTATAAAATGGCGCCTCCTTGCAAATTTCCATCTGCTTATCTACATTCTCTTTGATCTTATGCATCGGAACATGCCCCGGCCCCTCGATCATCACCTGGACATCATGCTTCCAGGCTATTTCAGTTAACTCTCCGAGCGTTTCTAGCTCCGCAAATTGAGCCTCATCATTCGCATCTGCTATAGAACCCGGACGCAGCCCATCTCCGAGAGAGATGGAAATATCGTAAGCTTTTAAAATTTCACAGATTTCCTCAAAATGCGTATACAGGAAATTCTCTTTATGATGCTGGAGGCACCATTGGGCCATGATCGACCCTCCCCTGGATACAATACCTGTCGTCCTTTCGGCAGTCAGCTGAATATAGCGGAGCAGCACCCCTGCATGGATTGTAAAATAATCCACTCCCTGTTCAGCCTGCTCTATCAAGGTATCCCTGTATATGTCCCAGGTCAGATCCCCGGCAATCCCCTTCACCTTTTCAAGTGCCTGATAAATCGGTACAGTCCCAACAGGAACTGGAGAATTGCGGATGACCCATTCACGGGTTTCATGGATGTTCTTCCCGGTGGAAAGATCCATAATCGTATCTGCCCCCCAGTGCACTGCCCAGGTCATTTTTTCCACTTCTTCCGCTATGGAGGAAGAAACAGCCGAATTGCCGATATTTGCATTGACCTTCACATGAAAATGGCGGCCGATGATCATCGGTTCCGCCTCCGGGTGATTGATATTGGCAGGAATGATCGCCCTTCCGCTTGCCACCTCGCTCCTGACGAATTCAGGATCCAGATTTTCCCTGATGGCGATGAACTCCATTTCAGGTGTAATGACCCCTTTCCGGGCATAATGCAGCTGAGTCACATTCCTGCCCTCTTTTGCCTTGAGAGGGAAGGGGGCTTTATTCGGGAAAATGTCTGCATAAGAAACTTCGGTCCCGGCCCGAAGCCCGTTATCCTCCGGCTTCTGCACTCTGCCTTGATAAGCTTCCGCATCCTTCCGCTCCTCAATCCAGCCTTCCCTTACCCGGGGCAAACCTTTCGTTATATCTATCTCAAAATCAGGATCAGAATAAGGGCCGCTCGTGTCATATACACAAACAGGCGGATTGTCCTCTGTTCCAATAGCAGTCCTCGTGCTTTCCTGGATTATTTCCCTGACCGGGACCTTTATATCGTCCCTGATGCCGTTTACATATACTTTCCGGCTTCCTGAAAAAAACAGTCTATTCATTTGATATAAATCTTTCATACTTCTTCCTCCTCCATCTTTGTGCCTCAGGGCAGTTTTTTACGGAGGAAGCAGGCCATGCCGGCTGCTTCCCTACGCTGACATTAATCAGATCAGGTTCCAAGGGTTTAGGATTTTCCTTTCTCAGCCTGTAAAGCTCCCCCAGCAGTGAATAAAATCTAATAGAAACTTTCTTGCATTTTTCAAAATAAAGACATCAAGTTATCTGCACACTATTTTTTCATGCGTTTATTTTTTCACAGCAAAAACCCCCCTTGCATATTGCACCGGGGGCATGCCAGGCCAAAAAATGGCATACAGCTGCCGCATCTTTCTTCTGCAGAAGCTAAAAAGCGGACTCCTGCAAAAGGAGTCCGCGTATGTATGACAAATAAAAGCCATCTACACTTCCCTCCGCTGGTACGAACCAGATCAGGTATAAAAGGGTCAAAGACTAAAAACGGGTCTTACTCTCAGCCGGCCTCTACCGGCACCCCCAGTGCCAAAATATGCTATTTTCATAAGCTACTATACCATATGCCGACCAGGAAGAGAACAGACTAATTTCATATTATTCCAAAAACACAAAGCTGGAGATTTTAAGATTTGCGGTCCTACCCTCTGTGTTTGCTGCATAAAATTGTACAAGTCCTTCCGGGCTAATCCTTGAATAGGCGAGTGATATCATTGAGCATTGGAATATACATCAGCTATATCGTTTTAGGACTTTCACTGGCGGCGCCGATCGGCCCTGTCAATGCTGTCAGGCTGGAAAAGGGGCTGAAAAACGGATTTTGGCACGCATGGATTGTCGGCGCGGGATCGATGATCGCTGACGGGGTTTATATGCTGATCGTCTATCTCGGACTCGTGCAATTCCTTGACTCCCCTATGATTCAAACCTTTCTGTGGCTGTTCGGCGGTTTTATTCTTCTTTATTCCGGAATCGAAGGCACGATGAATGCCAATAAAATATCTGTCACTTACATACGGAGCAAAGAATCGCTGTTCAAATGCTTTTTCACCGGATTCATCATGTCGGTTTCAAGCCCGCTGTCGATTTTGTTTTGGCTGGGGATTTACGGATCGGTTTTGGCCAAAACGGCGTCCTCCTTTGGGACAGGCCAGCTTCTTGTCTACAGCCTCATGATTTTTATCGGACTGGGCCTTTGGGACATTTTTGTGGCAGGCCTGACGAGCGGATTCAGGCGGTTCCTGACCTCAAAAGCGATCATCATCATCAGCATGCTTTCCGGACTGTCGCTTATTCTTTTCGGAATCTATTTTGGATATCAGGGGATTGCTTCTTTGTTTGGATAAAAAAACAGACAAACCTGATATAAATCGGGTTTGTCTGCAGTCATTATTTTTTAGAACATTGGAACAGCGGCATTAAGTATTTAAGCCTGTTGATTGGAGTGCAAGGCACGCAGACTCCTGCGGGAGATAGCGGCAAGGCTGAGACCCCGCAAGAGCTTGCTCTGAGGAGGCTCAGCGTCGCCCCGCGGAAAGCGGAGTGCCTGGAACGCAAATCAACAGCCCCATTTATAGGCGGAAATTATTCATTAAGCTTGCCAGGGCTGATTGACCGCCTATTTATTTTTAGACAGCTGCAAAGCTTTTTTTATATCCTTGAAGGAATTGGATTTTCCGTACATGAGCACTCCGCCCTTGTATACCCTTGCTCCAAATATTGAGAGCAGCAGGATGGACACAACCAGGATCCCAATCCCCGCTATCGGCTCCCAGACCGGCAGGGTGAGCATTCCTACTCTCATGAACATCAGCATCGGGGTAAAGAACGGGATATAGGAGCTGATGGTCACAAATGCTTTTTCCGGCTGTGACAGCCCGATGATCGCGATCATAAAGCCGGCTACAACGAGCATGGTCATCGGCATGATCATCTGCTGGACATCCTCGATCCTGCTGACAAGCGAGCCCAGGAAAGCTGCAAGTGTGGCATACAGGAGATAGCCGAGAATAAAGAACACTACAGCATACATGATAGTGGCTGCCGGAATATCGCCGAATCCGAAGAATTCAAAGAAGCCTCCCTGCATCGACTCAAGATTCCGCTTGACGAAAAAGTAGCCTACCAGCAGCAGCACCGACAGCTGCGTCAGGCTAAGCAAGGCGATCCCGAGAATTTTGGCGAACATCTGCTTGATGGGTGAAACGCTTGAAATCAGGATTTCCATCACACGCGAAGATTTTTCCGTAGCTACTTCCATCGCAATCATGCTTGAATACATGATGACAGCAAAATAGATGATGAACAGCAGCACATAAACAAGGCCCCTTGCCTGTGTCAGCTCTTCTTCTGTTTTGGCATTCTCCTCCAGCGCATCCCTTTGGAACTGGACAGGCTCATAGAGACTGGCAAGCTCAGCCTCAGAAAGATTGATTTTTGAGGCTGCGATCCCGGTCTTTACCTGCTGAAGGGCTCCCTCCAACTCACCTGATACCGATGTATCCGCCAGGCTGAGGGATTTGTATTCGGCAGCAGGAAGCTCTTCGGAATCGGCTGAGAGAGTAAGCAGCCCTGCATAATCGCCATCCTTCACTTTTGCCTCGCCATCGTCTGCCGAACCGCTGAACTCTTCAAGCTTCAGGGTGCTGCCTGCTGTATTCAGCTGCTGCTGGAGAGGATTCAGGAGATTCCCTGTTTCATCGATTACAGCCACCTTTACCTCATCATCTCCACTGTCGAACGTTTCAATGATCTGCTGCATATTTGTAAGGCCGATGATCAGCAGCAGCGTGACAATCGTTGTAATAATGAATGATTTCGTCTTCAGTTTGCTCCAGTATGTGTGGAATAGGATAATCCAGAAATTATTCATAAGAAGCACCCACCTTTTCTATGAAAATATCGTTCAGCGAAGGCTCCTCAAGAACAAACTTCCTGACAAATCCCCTGCCGGCAATTTCTTTTAAAATTGCCTCCGCAGCCTTTTCCCCTTCAATCTGCAGATGCACGCCCTCCGCAGTCTGCTTTACCTTTTCCACTCCAGGGAATCCGCTTAAGAAATCCAGTTTGAAGTCCGCATGGATCACAAGGTTCTTCCGCCCGAACGCCCTTTTAATTTCCTTAAGTGCTCCGTGGACAACAGGGCGTCCCTTATGCATGATGCATAAATGCTCGCACATTTCCTCCACATGCTCCATCCGGTGGCTGGAAAACACAATGGTCGTGCCTTTCTCCTTTAGTTCAAGCACAGCGCTTTTCAATAGCTCAACATTTACCGGATCCAATCCGCTGAAAGGCTCATCAAGGATTAATAGCTTGGGTTTATGTATAACGCTGGCAATAAACTGGATCTTCTGCTGATTCCCCTTGGAAAGTTCCTCCACCTTTTTGTTTGCGTATTCCGGCACCTTGAACCTATTAAGCCAATAGTCCAGCTCTTTCAGAATATCCGGCTTCTTCATCCCTCTCAGCCTTGCCAGGTATACAACCTGATCCCTGACCTTCAGCTTCGGATAAAGGCCGCGCTCTTCCGGGAGATAGCCTATGATTGGGCTTGTCGAGTAATCAATTGTGTTCCCGTCCCAGGAAATGCGCCCGCTTGTCGGCTCCAGCAGGCCGAGCACCATCCGGAATGTTGTTGTTTTACCTGCACCATTTGCCCCCAGAAATCCGAACATTTCCTTTTCCGGGATGGTCAGGGACAGATCATCCACCGCCGTGAACTTTCCAAATCTTTTTGTCACATGTTCAAGCTCAAGTACCATCGTAACTCCTCCTTCTCTATACCTTATACGATTCAGCCTTAAAAAAGGTTCAAAATACAGGAAAAATCTCTTTGCAGAAAAACAGAAATTATGCAAGAATAATAGTAACTATCAGAATTTTTAATAAAAGGAGAAGACATATGAAAACCTATAAACTCACAGCCTTCGAAAATGATGGAGAAAAAATCCTTGATGAAAGCTTCCAGGCCGGCAGCGACGACGAAGCGAAAGAAATCGGCGGAAACCTTCTAAACGAAAAAGGACTCAGCGGCAAAACCCACCGCTGCACCTCCCCGCTTGGGAAACTGTTATTATTTCATCCATAGGAAGCGGAAGGTACTTGACCAGGTTAAGGAACCCAGGCTAAAGGCGCCTGCGGCACATCAAAATAATAAGAGCCGGACGAAAGGAGCATCCCCTTTTGTCCGGCTCTTATTTTTAGGAACCTGAACAGTTTTATTAATTCCAGAATCAGACTGCAGCTTATTTTCCTTTAAATACCGGCTTTCTTTTTTCTATGAAAGCTTTAATGCCTTCCTGATGATCTTCTGTGCTGCGCATTTTGTATTGTCCATGTTTTTCAAGCTCAAGCATTTTAAGAAGCTGCGGCCGATTTTTTTCTGCGAGGATCTTTTTGGTCTTGATCATGGCAGACACGGGCTTTGAAAGCCAATTTTCAATTTTTGCGTTAAGGGCTTCTTCAATATTGCCAACAGCAATTTCATGGATGAGGCCATTCTGAAAGGCCTCTTCGGCCGGCATTGCTTTTCCTTCCCAGATCAGATGCTTTGCTTTATCCTCACCAAGCTTGCGCTCAAGGAAGAAATGCGAGCCTCCATCAGGAATCAGCCCGATGCCGATAAAGTTCATGGCAAGCTTGCTTGATTTGTCGGCCAATATATAGTCTGTAGCCAGCGCCAGGCTGAATCCAAGCCCGGCGGCTGCCCCAGTCACAGAGCTGATTGTCAGCTTCGGCATGGTATAGAGTGTGATGACAAGATCGCTGATGCAGTCCATCACTGTGTAGAAATCGCTTTCATTTGTGGACGAAAGCATCGTTTTAATATCGCCGCCGGAGGAAAAGGCTCTTCCGCTTCCTTTAAGCACGACGATGTCGACATTTTCATCTGTACTGATCTGCTTCAGGTTTGCAGCCAGTCCTCTGATCATTTCCTCATCCAGTGCGTTCAGGGATTCCGGCCTGTTCATCTCAACCACTGCCACCCTGTTTTTGATGGATACCTTCACAGTTTCTGTATTGCATTCTATTGCCATATCCGCAGCCTCCTTGGTCATAGTTATCTCTATTATAAAGATAGGCGGAACCATTATAAAGTTTTTATCGAATAATTTGAAATATTGTCATATTTAGCCGTAAGAAAAGGCAGAGGTGGTTCACTCTGCCTTGCTTCCTCTAATTTGCGGCCAGCTGCTGCTGGACTTGATCCCGCAGGGCCATTTTAAGGAATTTTCCTACAGACGTTTTCGGGATTTCCTCCATGAATAAGATTTCATCAGGCAGCCACCATTTTGCAAACTGAGGCTGAAGGAAATCATAGAGCTCCTGTTTATCCAAACCTTTATGGCTGTCTTTCAGCACCACACAGGCCACAGGCCGTTCCTGCCATTGTTCATGCGGGACTGCTACAACAGCCGCTTCAAAAACGGCTTCGTGTGCCATCAAAGCATTTTCAAGATCAACCGAGCTGATCCATTCACCGCCGCTTTTGATCAGGTCCTTTGTCCTGTCGACGATCTTCATAAAGCCTTCTTCATCAAGGGTGACCACGTCCCCTGTATAAAGCCAGCCATCCTTGAAGGCTTCGTCAGTCCGGTCATCTTTATAATATTCCGAGGCAATCCACGGTCCGCGGATCGCAAGCTCCCCCATTTCCTTGCCGTCCCATTTGACCTCACCGTCTTTTCCGACTGCCTTCATTTCCAGCCCTGGAACAAGGATTCCCTGCTTCGCTTTGATATCAAGCTTTTCTTCAACAGACAAATCCTCCTGATAGCTCTTTAAGGTTGAAATCACCACAAGCGGGCTTGTTTCTGTCATGCCATATGCATGCATGAACGGAATCTTATGCTTTTGCTCAAATGCTTTAATCATGCCTTTCGGCGCTGCAGATCCCCCGCAAAGAATAGATCTGAGGCTTGACATGTCATATTCATTCTCATCAAGCTCCTTCAGCAGTCCAAGCCAGATGGTCGGCACGCCGGCTGTGATGGTTACTTTTTCACTTTGTACCAGTTCTGCCAAAAGCTTTGGCGTGAAATATGGTCCAGGCATGACAAGCGAGGTTCCGAACCACACGGCCGCGAACGGAAGTCCCCATGCATTGACATGGAACATCGGCACAACAGGCATGGCAATATCCTTCTCGCTTACTGCTGCACTGTCTGCCATCCCCAATGCCATGCTGTGCAGGACAATGCCCCTGTGGGAATAGATGACCCCTTTCGGATTACCGGTCGTCGCAGAGGTATAGCACATTCCGGCCGGGCTGTTCTCATCAAGGTCATCAGGATACTCATAATCGCTTCTGCCTGTTTCAAGAAACTCTTCGTAATGATAAACCGGGGAAAGCGTGGTTTCCGGCAGCTGGCCTTCATCCCCCATGATGATATAGGCCTTCACCGTAGACAGCTCCTGCTGGCATTTCTCGATGAGCGGGACAATATCAGGATCTATCAGTAATACTTTGTCTTCTGCATGATTGATAATATAGGAAATATGCTGTGGGGAGAGTCTGATATTGATGGTATGCAGCACAGCGCCGCTGCAGGGAATAGCAAAATAGGCCTCTAGATGCCGGTGGTGGTTCCAGGCCAGGGTACCGACCTTATCGCCCCTTTCCACCCCGATTGATTCAAGGGCTGCTGCCAGCTTCTTCGTCCTTTCGGCGATTTGCCTGTAAGTGAAACGGTGAAAGCCTGAGCCTGTTCTAGATACTACTTCTTTCTTCGGAAAATACTTTTCTGCTCTTTTAATCATTTGCGTCATCGTTAAAGGCGTCTGCATCATCAATATAATCTACCTCCCCATAGTAAACGCTTACATAATTATTTAAAGCTTATGATTCCTTCTGCCTATAACATTCTCTATACTTCCTGAATCTCCTTTATTTTAACAGAAATTTCTGTCATCTAACACTAAAATTCAGGCGGCCTCCTTATGGAAAGCCGCCTCTCTCTTACTATATTTTTTCCGCAATCATTTCAGCGGTTTTCTGGCCGTTGGCGATGCAGGCAGCAATGCCTACACCATAATAAGAACAGCCGGCGATTAGGACATTAGGATAATGTTCTGTCAGGCTGTCAGTGAGCGATTCCACAGCTTCCCCATGCTTGAGCGAATAGTTCGGCATTAGATTATTCCAGCGTGTCACTTCCACCATGGCCGGCTGTGCAGAAATACCGAGGCTCTTTTTCACATCATTCAATGCTTCTTCTACAAACCCGTCCCTGTCCAGCCCGTTCAGGTATGCATAATTTGGATTGGAGCTTTTGTAGAAAAGCCGGAGCAGAAGCTGGTGCCTCTCTGAAGTGTGACTCCACTTTCGGCTCGTCCATGTGCAGGCATTGCACTTAAGATCGCTTCCTTCAGAAACAATGAAGCCTGTGCCATCTGCGGGCAGCTCGCTGTCAGGGATATCGAAACCAAGATAGATGCTTGTGAGAGAAGAGTTCTTCAGCTCGGCAAATGCAGGATCCAAGCGGTCATCCCGAAGCAGCTTTTCGGCTGCATCATGGGGAGTGCTCAGGATCACATAGTCTGCGGTAATGCTTTCCCTGTTGGAAAAAGCAATCGTGTATTGCCCGCCATGTTTCTCTATTTTTTCGACCGCCGCCCCTTTAAGAATTTCAGCTTCTGTCAATGCTTCCTCCAGCCTGTCGATGAGGACAGATAGTCCGCCTTTAAAGGAAATGAACTTCTTGCTGCCGGAGGATTGAAACTTCTTTTTATTTTCGGACAGCCCGCGGATAATGCTGCCGTATTTATTTTTATATTCAAGCAGGTAAGGAAGCGTCGTGGCCATCGTCAGCTCGTTCAGCTTCCCTGAATAGACGCCTGACAGAACAGGAGAAACCTGGTATTCGACCAGCTCCCTGCCCAGAAAGCTTTCAAGGAAAAGGCCGATTGAGCTGTCCTTTGTGAATTCCTTATTTTTGCTGACAAGGTCCTTCAGGGCACGCACTTTTCCTTTAAAGGAAATCAGCGGGCTGCTGAATAATGACTGCACACTTGTCGGGATGCCGAAAACAGTGTCTTCGGGGATTTTCACCAGCCGGTTTTTCGAATATAGATAGGATGTGCCGGTTGCATTGTAGACCACTTCTTCATGCAGCTTCAGCTCGTCCAGCAACTGGAGGATGCTTTCATTTCGGGCAACAACCGAATCCGCCCCTGTTTCCATGATATATTCGCCTCTTTTTACAGTCGCAATCTTGCCTCCCAGTTCCCCGCCTTTTTCTGCGAGTATCAGGTTAAGCGGCAGATTCTTTTCCCGCTTCAGCTTTTGCAGATAATACATGGCAGAAAGCCCGGTGATGCCTCCGCCGATTACCACTGCTGTCTTCATTATATTCACTCCTCAAACGGATCGATGATCTGGCGCCATATGCTTATTTTACTATAATTCAAATCAAGAATAAGCCTTGCCCAGGCTTGCTTTGTGTATAGATTGTGTCAATTGGAACGGCGCTTGGCGCAGCCAATAAAAAACGACTCTCAGAAGAGAATCGCCTTTTTCCATTATATGCTTTCCCTCTCTTTTTCACAAATATGCCGCAAGTTCAAAGGCATATAATCCAGGAGAACAAACAAATGACAGGAGCCGGGGCACCTGCCATTCAGTGTCCAGCTCAGGCTTGCTCCCTGCTGAACAGATCTTCAAGAATCTTGATTTTCTCTTCGGTATAATGCTTAAAGCTGTCATTATAGGATTTTGGATCCTTTGGATTAGCGAGCTGGGAGATCGTGCCTGTCACAGGGTGCACAAATTTGCTTGATGCCCCGCAGCCAAGACCGATGATCGTCTGCTGCTCTTCCATGATCATGATATTATAAAGGCTTTCCTGGTTTTTCAGGGCATAGCCGACATTTTCAAGATTGCCAAGGATGTTTTTCTGACGGTACAGATAATACGGCGCATAGTCATGCTTTTCTGTCCATTCTTCTGCAAGATCCATCATCCGCACGATTTCATCTCTGTCTGCTACTTTATACCGCTGTTTATTCCGGGTCATTTCAGACGCCCTTTTAAATGAAAGCGTATGGACCGTCAAGGACTCCGGCATCAGCTTTTCTGTTTCATCCAGTGTGTGCTGGAACTCAGGGACTTCTTCGCCTGGAAGGCCGATGATCAGGTCCATATTGATATTGTTCATGCCCATGCCGCGGGCCAGGTGGAACTTATCAATCGTCTCTTCTACGGTATGATGGCGGCCGATCGCTTTAAGCGTTTCCTGGATGTAAGACTGAGGATTGATGCTGATACGGTCGATGTTCCACTTTTTCAGAACCTCAAGCTTTTCAGGGGTAATCGTATCCGGTCGGCCTGCTTCCACCGTGATTTCCCTGATATCTTTTACATCCGGGAAGGATTCGTACATTTCCTCATAAAGCATATCCATTTCCTCGGCAGTAATGCTTGTTGGTGTTCCTCCGCCGTAGTATACGGTCGTAATCTTGATCCCGTTTTCCTTCAGCCATTTGCCGACCTCGCGCATTTCATAATGGAGCCCGCCCAGGAAAGAATCGACAGAGCCCTGGCGGCCATTGATCGCATATGCCGGGAACGTGCAATATGCACATTTCGTTGGGCAGAAAGGAATGCCGATATAGATGCTTACTTCCTTCTTCAGCTCATATAAGTCAGGGATGACGGCCAGCTGGCGGTCCACGATCTTCTGCATCAGCTCGATCTTTTCATCGGTGATCAGATACTCCTCTTTCAGCTGGCGATGGGCTTCCGCCAGAGGTGTCCCCTTCTGGACATGGCGGTGCAGGAGCTTGGTGGGCCGTACACCTGTGAGAATTCCCCACTTTTGTGTGATGCCGGTATAATCCTGGAGCACCATCAAATACACGCGGGAAACAGCCTTGATCAGCTGTCTGAAATACTCTTTTTCCGTACTCCATCCCTCAAGCTCTTTCTCATAGGAAGCTTCTTCGCTATTTCCGCTTCGGTCACTCAGGACGGCCCGTACTTTCACCATTTCATCAACTTCCACTTTAAACGCAATATGGAGGTCCTCATCCCCAACCGGCTTCCTGCTCACTTCACATTCTTCGAAAAAGAGGTTTGCTATATTGCCCATCGGGCGGTCAAATCTCTCATGATCCAGCCCTTCTATATAAATACGCACATTCATCACCTTTTTTTTTGTGGTCTAAAAGAATCTCAACATAAAAACAAAAACCTCCCATAAGTGTACAAAAAGGGGGAGGGGAGGTCAACAGGTTCAAATAGTGACAGGCACCTATACCAGCAGCCTTCACTGGTATAGGTGCCTGTCACCCTCTTTCATTTCAGCAGATTCATTTTTTTGAGGAATTCGATAGGGTGCTGTTTGCGGAAGTGTTCTTTTACCATATAGGCGACCCCGTTTTCATTATTGGATCTGGTCAGCCAGTCGGCCGCAAGCTTCAATTCTGCCGGGGCATTGCCCATGGCAACGCCGAGGCCTGCTGCCTTTACCATGTCCACATCGTCGATTCCGTCGCCGATGACGACCATTTCGCTTAAGTCCACCCCAAGCTGGTTGCCGATATGGAGCAGGCCGCTCAGCTTGGAAATCCCTGCAGGGACGATATCGAGCCTCTGGTCGCTCAGCCTGACGGTGTCAGCCTCAGAATACATATTTGAGATTGCCTTTTGAGCGTCTTCAAGATCCTTCTTGGATTCAAAGAACACCTCGATTTTCGGAACCGAAGCCGGATCATCAAGAAGGATATCACTGACCGATTCAACAAACTGCTGTGAATAAAAGATGGGATCCCCGGCCGTGAATACGGTTTTCGCAAGTATATTATGGTTGAGCTTTGTTTTATTCGCGAGTGAGAATTGCTCATGCAGCAGCCTGATCTGGCAAGGGAATCCTTCAAGCAGCCTGACAATCTCATACGTAATCGTTTCCGGCAGTTTTTTTGAAAAGATCGGCATTTTGACAGTATTGCCGATGAATGCACCCCTGTGCGTTACCAGATAAGAATTGATCTTCAGTGCTTTTGCCACTTTTTTTGCAGAAGGAAAACTTCTTGACGTAACGAGCGTGACATAAATTCCTTTCTGCTGTACATAATCAATCGCTTCCCTTGTTGATCTGTGCAGTTTCCCATTGGACTGAAGCAGCGTGCCCTCTATGTTTAAAGCAAGAAGCTTATATATCATCCCATTGCCCCCTATTCTCGATGTAATTCTGTCCTTATTCACTTTTATGAAAAGGAGAGCAGGAATAGAACAGGGCCAGGGAAAGAAATGTCCAGCCCCTCAAAGCGGGATTCCTCGCTTAAACCAGGTCTCGAAGTGCTTTTTCCAGATCGGTATATTGAAAGGCAAATCCATTGTCCAGCAGCCGTTTCGGCACACAATTCCTTCCGGTCAGGGCGAGTTCAGGCTCTGCCCGCATAAAGAGATAGGCGCCGGCCTTTACGAAAGGAGACGGAGCAGGGGGCGACCAGCCTTTGTTCAGAACCTTGCGGAGAGTTTGCATGAACTCTTTATTTCTCACTGGATGCGGCCCTGTGGCATTATACACCCCGCTGTACTCCGGGTCTTCGATCGCATTTAGAAACATAGAGTTCAAATCGTCTATATGAAGCCAGCTGATATACTGCCTCCCGGAGCCGATCGTGCCTCCAAGTCCCATCCGGGCAAGCTTTACCAATGGTTCCAGTGCGCCTCCATCCCTGCCAAGCGCAAACCCGATCCTCAAGAGAACCTGCCTTGTATGGGGAAGCCTGTCCCCCGAGAAAAACTCACCTTCCCAAAGCTTGCACACTTCCGGCGAAAAACCATCAGCAAGAGGCGACTCTTCATCACATACTTCCTCGGTATCCCCAAAAATGGCCAGTGAACCCGCCTGCACGAACACCTGCGGAGGCTGTTCTGCTTTCAATACAGCTTCCTTCAGCACTCTCACAGAATCAAGCCTGGACTCAATGATCTCCCGTTTATTTTTTTCAGTATAAATGCAGTTGACGCTCTTTCCGGTAAAATTAACAACTGCACAGCTTCCGTCAATCCGGTCCACCCAGCGTGCATCCATATTTTTCCCATCCCAGCGGATAAATTCCGCCCCATCCTTAAAGCCTTCTTTTCCCCTGGAAAGAACGGTGACTTCATAGCCGCGCCCAAGCAGAAAATTAGTCAGGCTTTCCCCAAGAAAACCGCTTCCCCCGGCCAGGATTACTCTTTTAGACATAATGGCAGCGCCTCCCTAAATCCACAAATATCGTTAAGAAAAGTATAGCAGGAAACACCCCGCCCTTTAAAGCCATTAATTACCAGTTGCCTCTATGAATAATTGCTTTGCAAGAACTTAAACTATAAATGTTCCAAACAATAAAATTACACCAAGGAGATGACTCAACATGGCAAGAAGCAATAATTCCAATCAATTACTTGTACCAGGTTTTGAAGCAGCTGTTCAGCAAATGAAACAGGAAATCGCGTCTGAGTTCGGAGTAAACCTTGGAGCAGAAACAACTTCAAGAGCAAACGGCTCTGTCGGCGGAGAAATCACCAAGCGTCTTGTGCAGATGGCTGAACAGCAGCTTGGCGGCAGGTAGAGAAGCGGAGGCGGCTTGCCCAGAGCCGACAAGCATAAGACGCGCCAGAATAAAAGGCGTTTTTTGCCTTTAATTCTGGCGTGGCTTATGACTCGAGGCTCTAGCCGCCGAAGCTGGACAGTGATCGAAGCATTCTACTATACTCCAAGAAAAGCCGCTTATCCAGGCGGCTTTTCTACTGCATTTCAAGAATCGGCTTTGCTGCCTCCCATAAAGTATCTGCCTGGATATCTGCTTTGGTCGGGCCAGGACCGATGAAAGCCGTTTTGCACCCGGCCTTGATCCCTGCTTCGATATCACGCTCATGGTCTCCCACCATATAGCTTTCTGACAGATTGATATCATATCTTTCCGCCAGCTCCAGTATCATCCCCGCATTCGGCTTCCGGCACTCACAGCCTGCCTTTGGTTTATGCGGGCAATAAGCGACTTCTGTGATATGGCCGCCCTTTTCCCTGACAAGCTTCTGGAGCCGTTCATGGACTCTATGGAGATCTTTTTCCTTCATGAATCCCAGCCCGACGCCGCCCTGGTTGGTCACACCGAATACTTCATAGCCTGCTTCATTGAATAAAGCCACCGCCTCGGCAGCCCCCTCGAGCAAATACAGCTGCTCCGGTTTGTTGACAAACTTAACCCGGTGGGAAAGAACCTCATTCAATACACCATCCCTGTCCAGGAAAATAGCCTTCTTCATCTTGTCATCCCTCCTATCGTTTTCCTCTATTTATAATGTATCCGATGCTGAGGGAGATATAAACGCCGCTCGCCGGTAAAATTTAATTGTTGAAAAACAGATTCCAAAGTGCTGATATTGATATGATGAGCATGAGCAAAATGATTCCCTTGGCGCTGATCGGACTTAGGATTTATTATATCCTTCATGGAAAAAATCAGCAGACAAAGAAGAAATGCCATCAGAAGTGAACATTTCTATGTGATATTGAACAGGACCCCCGGCTGGAGGTCCTGTTTTTGTGTTTGCAGAAGGAATTCGGGCGTTTATTTGCGGGTTTTTTGGTTGATGTGCAGCCTTACGTGTTCATTCGCAGCTTCATTTTGGGGTTATTAGCAAGTTTTTCATTTTATTAGCAACTTTCAGCTTTTATTAGCAACTTTTTCATTTTATTAGCAACTTTTCCAGTATATTAGCAACTTTCAGCTTTTATGAGCAACTCTTTAAAAACAAGTCCGCTGCTCTTATTTGCGACTTTTCCGGTTTATTTGCGACTTTCCGATTTTATTTGCGAGTTTCTCAATATATTTGCGACTCAGCCAAACGCCACGTCTTGTCGCAGCGTCTGCATGACCCCCAACCTGGGGGCCTCAAGACGATCCTGCCGAAAAGCGTTTTTTGCCTTCTTGGCGGGATTGACTTGTGACCTCGAGGGGGTAGGCGCAGCTGCTAGACAGTTATCAGAAATTGAAAAGATAGACTTTCTTATCTATTGAAAAAGGAGCGCCATGGGCGCCCCTTTGAATATCAGCCTAGTTGTTTTCCATTGAGCCGTAAAGCTCTTCCAAAGGCTTCATGATGATTTGGTTAAGTTCAGTGATGGCCATGCTCATGCGCTGTTCTGCTTCCATCAGTTTAGAAATGGTTTCATGCTGCTGCACGAGTGCTACCGTTTTTTGGGCCTGCTCCACTTCTTCCTGAGAGATTTCCTGGCCGGACATCTGTTTCTGCTGAAGCTCCATTTGGATGTTGCGGAAGTTTTCGAACATGGTTCTTGCAGATTCATCAGAATTGACTTCATCATAGATTTTTTTCAAATTCGTATATTCATCGCTCTGACGAATTGCTTTCTCAAGTTCATACGCTGAATCGTGTAAGTTTACTGCCATTTTGCCTAACAACTCCTTTTCGGTTTGAACAATCCACTCCACTATAACAAACTATAAATCAGAATGCGAGGAAGCCACTTTATAGTCCTCAGATGAATAAAACCAGGAAGCCCTGCAGGAGACCGATTATTCCGCCAAGGAGCGCCCCAAGGTAAGTGATCATCTTCAGCTCTCTCCGGCTGATGGACAGCACCATCTCCTCCAGCCTTTCCACTGAGAAGCTTTCGACCTGCTGCTTGATGATGTCTGCAAGGTGCAGCCTTTCCATAATGATGTCCATCCTGTTTGAAAGCCACTCTCCGGCCATGCCTACCAATCCCGGCACAGCTTTCTCGACAAGCGTCTCTGTGAAAGGCTCTGCCAGCTTGCTGAGCGGGGTATCCATCAGATCATCTGCTTTGATGATTTTGCGCACATACAGCTTGATCGATTTTATGATATTTTTCCGTTCGAACTGTTCTTCGATTCTTGCCGCTTCCCAGTCAAGCACCTTCATCCATTCTTTTTGAAGAAGGGCTGCAATCATATCCTTTGTGCCTTCACTTCTTAGGAACTTAATGATTTCAGGCTGGATTTTGTCAGCAAGATTGACATTGCCCATAACCATCTGAAGCATATTTCCAAGCACCCCGCTCCGTCCCTTGACAAAATCATCAACAAGACGCTGGATTCTCATTTTTCCTTCAATGCTTGAAAAATAATCTTCACCCTTCTGTGCTATATAGTCACTGATAACAGGGATGCGGGATTCCGCCTTGGCTAGGAGCTCAGGGGCCAATACCTCTTTTATTGGCTTATGGCGGTATTTATCCATCAGCGTTTCGTATTTCTTTTCAATGAAAGCATCAAGCTGCTCTTCTGCCTTCGCTTTGCCATCTTCAAAACCGAGCTTGCCAAGGAGCTCAGCAGGCGTTTTCTCTGTATTCAAAAGACGGGCAATTTCCTTCTTCGCCAGATTTTCAGCTTCTTTCTGGAAATCGCCATTAACGAATTTCCTCTTGATGCTCTCTGGCGTCAGCAAGTGGTTTACAACTATTTTGCCCATCTGCTCTGCGAGTTCGCTTCTGCGTTTGGGAATCAATCCAGGGGTAAAGGGGATTTGGCGTTTACCAAGATACAGCGGCTTGTAGGGCCTAAAAAGCATCATGATGGCAAGTGAATTGGTAAGTCCTCCTATCACAGCCCCTATGACGACCATCAATAATATCGTTAATCCAGTTTGCATAAGTTTGTATTCAACTGCCTTCCTTCACGTTTTAAGATGTATTGAAAATGGCCGCAATAATCACATCTCTGCCCATTTTACATATGATAGCCTATCAGCAGCCGCCTAAAACAACATTCATCATACCATAAACCAGCCCGCCATTCCCGAATCAGAAATCCAAAAACAGGCCTACTCCTTATAATAGGCTAATTCCCCGGTTTTTTACAAATCCGAAGCGGGCGGGATGCCTGCGGGAATGTTGGATGCCGGCGCTTTTAAAATTTTATAAATGGGGAATTTCCATGTCTTTGTCTTTTCTTACTATTACGTTTGTTCCTGGGAAAATGTTTCAGGATAAAGACGTGATTAAAGTCAGCCATTCCCTTTATCATTACTGGAGCCTTGATGCGGACCGGGATTTAACTTTAAAAATAGGCAAAAAGGAACGCCTGGTTGCGATAGAGCCTGCTTCCATTCCAAAAGATGAGATTCATATGGATTCAGGGCTGTTCAGTTATTTTCAGCTTGCGGAAGAAGACATCCGCCTGATTGTCCAGTATGCCGGAGGGGACAGACGGCTTGCCGCCGGCCCCATCATCGGCCTGATGACAGAGGCCAGTGAAGACCATGAAGAAGTCAGCTTCCGGTCTGTCCATTCCTTTTGCGGAGAACTGCAGGCTGGAATAGAGGAATTTGGCGGCATATTTTATGTGTTTCATATAAAAGACTTTCGAGAAAGCGGCCTTTCCGGCTATTGCTGGCGGGATGGCCGCTGGGTGAAGGAGCAGGTCCCCTTCCCCACAGTGATTTATAATCGAATCCATTCCCGGAAGCTTGAGTCCGGCAAGTATTTCGGGAATTTTAAATATAAATTGCAGGAGCTGGGCATCCCGATGTTCAATGACTGCTTTCTTTCAAAAGATCTGGTCTATGATATCCTCGCCGGGGAGGAGCATATGAAGCCATACCTCCCCGAGACCCGCCTGCTTGGCGCCCGGACACTGGAAAATATGCTCAGCCGCTATCATGAAGTTTTTATCAAGCCGGTGAACGGGAGCCAGGGCAGAAACATTGTCCGGCTCTCCCTGGCTGAGAATAAGCTATCTGCATCGTTCTCTTCTGCCGGCGCGAAAGATGCAGGAAAATCCTTTCCAGACTGTGCTGCTTTCTTCAAATGGTTTGAACCCCAGCTCAGGACGAGGGTGTATCTGGTCCAGGAACCGATCCAGCTGGCGAGCCTGAATGGGAGGCAGCTGGATTTTCGTGTTTTATGCCATAAAGGCCCGCAGAACAGCTGGCGTGCCACTTCTGCGGTTGCAAGGATTTCCGCTGAGCAGCAATTCGTCAGCAATATTGCCCGGGGCGGAGAAACAATGAATCCGGTCAAAGCCCTTACCCTTATAGCAGACAAGGCCACTGCCGTTCAGCAGGCAGCATTAATGAAGGAATTAGCTGTTGAAGCGGCAGGGATCATCAGTAATGCTTCAGAAGGGATTGTAGGGGAGCTTGGCATGGATCTTGGCATTGACCGGCAAGGAAAGCTTTGGATCATTGAAGCCAATTCCAAGCCCTCCAAGAATTTCGAGGAAGCCGACCAAAGAATCAGGCCTTCAGCCAAGGCACTTATAGAATATTTTATTTGGCTGTCCTTTCAGGCAGCCAAAAGCTGAGGAGGAAAAAAGATGCGCTCATTGGGATTCATGTCCCTTCGCTCAACAAGCGAAAAAGCTTATGCAACCGAAATTGCCAAAAGGGCCCGGAGCTGCGGGATCGAATGCTTCCGTTTTATCCCCTCAGCGATCGATCCGAGAACAGAGCTCATTTCAGGCGAAAAATACGACCCTGATAAAGAAGACTGGGAAACAGCATCTTTTCCCCTGCCGGATGTGCTGTATGACCGGTGCTTTTACGGAAATGATCCGCATTCCCGGCAATGCCGTTCAATCGTCCATTACTTAAAAAACCGCAGTGATATCCTGTTTCTTGGCCACGGGCTGCCCAATAAATTGGAACTGTACAAAATCCTTGCCCAGTCGACGCTGGCCCCATATATCCCCAAAAGCATACATGCCCAGTCCGCCGGCCAGGTCCTTCAGCCATCATCCCTGGTCAGCCCAATGATCTTAAAGCCTGCCAATGGTTCGCAGGGAGCGGGCATTTATTATCTTGAGATGCAGAAGGATGGCCTTCTCGTCAAAACCGATACACCAGAAAAGCAGATTTCCCGCCTATTCGCTGATCAGAAGAAGGCTGCCGTGTGGCTTGGACAGCTTCTGTCCGGAAACAGCTATCTGCTTCAGCCCTATCTGCCGCTCTCAAACGAGGACAATCAGCCGTTTGATATCAGGATCCTTCTGCAGAAAAATGAAGCTGGAAAGTGGCGTGAAATGGGCAGGGGTGTAAGGGTCGGGAGGGAAAATGGAATCATCTCCAATTTGAGTGCAGGATCAGCAGTCTCCTCTTTTGAGACATGGCTGGAAAACAGCAGCGTCAGTTCAAGCCGCTTTCTGCGCGCAGAATTGAGCGAGATATCCAAAGCGCTGCCTGAAATCCTTGAGCATGCTCTCCCTCCCCTTTTTGAAATTGGTTTGGATATTGGAATCGCCAGGGATGGGGCCATCTGGATCCTCGATGTCAATTCCAAGCCGGGCCGGAAGGTCATCCTCGAAACAGATCCAGATAAAAAAGAAGCCCTGTACAGAGCCCCGCTTTTATATGGAAAGCTTTTAACATCTGCCGGGCAGGCTGAGAGGAGGAAAAACAGTGAGAAAACAGTATCCCATTGAAATCAAGGAAGGAAGAGAGAATACAGTCTGGTGCCCGCGTGAGGTGATTGAACAACAGTCCCTTGAAAAAATTGCCTTCGGCGCCTGCACAGAGGAGGCGGAATTTCTCCCGACTCCCGGCGATAAATATATTGTAAGCATCAGCAGCGATCTCGCAGCCAAATTGAAGCTGCCTGATCTCGGCATCCCGCTGCATTTATTTTCAGAAGGAGAGACACTTTTCATCGGACCGCTGGTCGGCATATTCACATCAGGGTTCACCCCCTTTCCGCTCAGGCCGATCGGAGAAAGGACAATATTTTTTTCCAAGCTCCTTTCCGTCAATAAAGCCGTCGGCGCATTGCCGTTCTTATTTGGCGAGCAGCATATCGACTGGGATGCAGGCACAATCAAAGGCCATATCTATCATAAAGAAGGATGGGCAACTGTTGAGCTTCCTTTCCCAAATGTCGTGTATGACCGGCTGCCCAACAGGAAATCCGAAAGGCTGGCAGAACTGAAGCGAATCAAAGACCGGCTGCAAAAGGACTACCTGATCCCCTGGTATAACCCCGGCTTTTTCAATAAGCTTGACGTATTCGAGCGGCTTCAGCAGGAGGAAGCGGCAGTTCCCTATCTGCCGGAAACCCATGCCTTCTCTTCCTTTTCTGTGATTGAACGGATGCTGGGCGACTATGGCCATGTCTATATCAAACCGGCAAACGGAAGCCTTGGCCTCGGGATCCGCCAGGTGATCTATGACCGGGAGGAAGGCTTTTATTATTGCCGTTACCGCGACAATGAAGACGAAAACAGGCTGAGAAAATTCCATACCCTGGAATCGCTCATGCACCATGTTTTCCGGCGCAGCAATCTGAACAGCATGATTGTCCAGCAGGGCATCCATCTGCTTCGGCATGAGCAGCGCTCGATCGATTTCCGTGTCCATACAAATAAAGATGAAAGCGGAGAGTGGAAGGTAACAGCCATTGCCGCAAAAGTGGCGGGTCTTGGCAGTGTAACGACACATGTCAAAAACGGCGGGGAAATTAAAACCCTTTCTGAGGTCTGCACAAGCCGCATGATGGAGCAGGAGTTTACAGAAAAGCTGTCAAAGGCTGCTCTGGGACTCAGCAGGGTGCTTGAGACGCAGCTTGAAGGAATTATTGCCGAAATCGGCTTTGATCTCGGAATTGACCGAAAAGGGAATGTGTGGCTGTTTGAAGCCAACTCCAAGCCGGGCAGGAGTATCTTCAAGCATCCGGAGCTGAAGGAATTTGATTATTTAACAAGAAAAATGTCCCTTGATTTTGCCGTGTTTTTAACAGAACAGGCGATATCCCGCCCTGAGGAAATCTTTAAATGACAGCCCCGTTAAGCCAGGAACTTAAACGGTGGCTAAGCTCCCCTGAAGGAGGAGAAAGAACCGCCTTCCAGCTGAAGAGGCCGGAATCAGGCGGGCCCATTGCCGGGATCCTTGCCAGCAGAAAATCGGAAAGCACACTGGCAGGCAACAGCCGGCTATTCAAGGACATACAAAGAGAGATGCTGTCACGGGGCGGCATCTCAGTTGTATTTGCACCGGAAGATATATCAGGTGATGGAGCCGAAGGAATCGTCTACCTGCCTGGCCAGGATGCATGGTCCCTTGTGTCTGCCCCCCTTCCTGATATCATCTACAACCGCATCCCTTTCAGAAAAAGTGAACAGACCGGGAGCTTCCGCAAAGCTGCTGCCTTTTTCCAGGCTAAGAAGATCCCTTTCTTTAATCCATGTTTTCTAGAAAAATTCGAATGCTATTCAAAATTAAAACAAGAACCTGGATTAACAGGCTTTTTGCCGGATACCATCCTTATTGGCAGCGGCCGGGAGCTGGAGTCATTCCTTATGAAGCATAATGATATTTATATTAAGCCAAACAGCAGCTTTAAGGGAAAGGGGATTATAAGAGCCGGAATGGATCATGATGGAATGGTCCTGGCGAAGGACTTGAACGGACAGACCCGGCATTCTGACTTCGGACATTTTTGGGAAGATTGGAGATCTGTCTTTGAGGAACAGGCATTTATTGCACAAGAGGCCGTTTATGCTGCCACAGCGGACGGGCAGCGGAATGATTTCCGGATACTCGCACATGGCCAGGCAGGCAAGTATGAGGTGACAGGCATAGGCATCCGGCAGGCTGCAGTGGAAGATATAACGACTCATATCCCCAATGGTGGCAGGCTGATCCCTTATAATGATTACCGCACACCAGCACATGATGAATTCATTAAGAAGGCTGTCCAATTGGCTGGTAAATCCCTGTCCCGCGAAATGGGATGGTTCGGGGAATTCTCCATGGACGCAGGCTATGACGGCAATGGACGCTATGTTATTTATGAAATCAATTCCAAGCCGATGAAGTTTGATGAAGAGAATATTGAAACTGAAAGGATCAGAAGGCTTGCTGACATACTATTTGATAAGGCGGTCTATTGAAACGGGCATCCTGGCAGGTGCCCTTTACTTTTTCGTTGGGGTATGGACAGAAAACGATTACAATGGAGGAAGAGGAGGAATGATATGCTAACACATTTTCAATATCAGCCGCTTTATGAAAACAACCAGATGCCCGGCTGGCGTATTTCCTTTTATTTTAAAAATAAAAAGTACAACGGCATTTACAACCCCGACGGCAGCATTGAATGGACGGGCGCCGCTCCCCCTTCAGACGAGGAGGACCGCCTTAAATCGGGCATCCATGAATTGATGCTCTTTCATGTGTATGACAGCCGCTGAGGAAGAATCCTGTGCATAATCAGCTCTCTTGATGGAAAAGTAATAATACTTAGCCATGGAGGTCTGTACCATGAAAAAAATGATCCAGAATCAAAGAAATCTGCGCCTGATGCTCTTTTTGAAGGCAGGGAGGATACATACCAGGATGTTGAGCGCATGATAGGCGAAGGGCTCTCAGGGGGATCTGTACATGAAGGCAGAAGCTCCGCCAATATTGAAGAGGCACGTCCCCTGGTACGCGAGGAGCCGCCGGCAAGGACCACATCCAAATAAGGCAAAAAAACCGCAGACCTTTTGTCTGCGGTTTTTTTGATTATCTGCTTTTTACAATCATATTGACTGCTTCCTGGATGGCTTCTTCTGCATTTCTGCCCTCTTCATTGGCTTCTCTTATGCAGCTTTCTAGATTTTTGGCGACAATATACCCCATCGCCCGGTCAACGGCGGATCTTACGGCAGAAAGCTGGGTCACCACATCTTTGCAGTGCTTCTCTTCCTCCATCATCCGGATGACTCCGCGGACCTGGCCCTCCAGGCGCTTCAGGCGATTCTTCATTTCCTGTGAATATTCCATCTATTTTTCACCCCTTAATTGCGGACAAACTGATTAATGCTATATTACCATATGCAGCGGCAGACTGATGGCTGCTGATGCCTTATTCCTGCTATAATTAAGAGAGCTGGATATCAGCAGAAATCTTTAACACAGCCACCAAAATAAAGGTTTGAATAAAATATTATCTCTTTTGGCGAATAAAAGAAAGTATGGAGAATGATCTATGTTTACTAAATTGCATGCTTTATACCGGAATTCCAGGCTTCAGCAGGAAGAACCAGACTTTTTCTTTTTTCATGATTTTTATTGGTTCACAGACAATGATGAAACTCAATGGTTCGGAGTGCCTGCAAAAGATATCTCTGAAGAAGAATTAAGGCTCCTCCGCACTCTTTTTCATTCTGCACGCCTTCCCGGCAGGCTGGATCAGCACTCAAAAGGATGGCATGACTGGCTGTTCCGCAGCGGCCCCCTGCCCGTGGCTGAACCGGCGCGCTGCAGAATCGCCCAAATCGAATTGAGCGGCAGCGAGTTTGAGCAGGAAGATGCCGAAACGGCGCTGCGGGCCTTTTTGTCAGAGGATATTATTCTCCTGTGGGAAAAGAAAACCCGCTGCTATCTTGTTATTCCGGAAGGCAACGATGTTGGCGAAGACGAATTCCGATCCATCATCCAGGCGTTCGAGACCGATTTTTACGTAAAAATGTATGTATACCTGGGCAAGTTTTTTCCCGCAGGCGATCAACTGCGGGGCGGCTTTGAAGAGGAGAAGGATTTCTTCGGCAGAGCCCTCAGGCTGATGCCCCATGAAAGAGTCCTAACCTTTGAAAAGGCATTCCCGTCCTGCCTGGTTGCTGAAATGAAGCCAAGCCTCCGCGAGAGCCTTGACACCCAGCTTCTTGGACCGGCTGCAGAGGATTCGGAACTGCTGGCCACAATCAAAGCTTTTCTTGAGAACGGATCCAACGCAACCCTGTCGGCAAAAAAACTGTACATCCACAGAAATACCCTGCAATACAGATTGGATAAATTCTCGGAAAAGACAGGAGTAAACCTGAAGGATTTCAATAATGCTGTAACCGTTTACCTTGCTTGTCTGCTCAAGGATCAGCAGCATTAAGACCGGACTGTACAATGTGACTAAAAAGCCTGCCCATCTTTTGTGCACACCTCCTAATGCTGATTTCTGAAATTTCCTTTATTATTAGAAGCAGAAGGAAAACAACCGGGGAGGAATTAGGATGGCAGAATTAAAACTGGATAATATATATAAAATTTATGATAACAAAGTGACAGCAGTGGATAACTTCAATCTTCATATCCAGGACAAGGAATTCATCGTTTTTGTCGGCCCTTCAGGCTGCGGTAAATCGACAACACTGCGAATGATTGCAGGACTTGAAGAAATTTCACAGGGGGATTTCTCAATTGACGGCAAACGCGTCAATGATGTGCCTCCAAAAGACCGCGATATCGCGATGGTTTTCCAGAACTATGCCCTTTACCCGCATATGACGGTTTATGATAATATGGCTTTTGGACTGAAGCTCCGCAAATTTCCAAAAGATGAAATTGCCCGCCGTGTAAACGAAGCTGCCAAGATCCTTGGACTTGAGCCTTATCTGGACCGTAAGCCAAAAGCATTGTCCGGCGGTCAGCGCCAGCGTGTTGCACTTGGCCGCGCCATCGTCCGCGATGCCAAAGTCTTCCTGATGGATGAGCCGCTTTCCAACCTGGATGCCAAGCTCCGCGTTCAGATGCGTGCGGAAATTGCCAAGCTTCACCAGCGCCTGCAGACGACAACGATTTATGTAACACATGACCAGACCGAAGCCATGACAATGGCTACACGCCTTGTGGTCATGAAAGACGGAGTCATCCAGCAGGTTGGAGCTCCAAAAGAAGTTTACGAAAAACCTGAAAATGTATTTGTCGGCGGATTCATCGGATCTCCTGCCATGAACTTCTTCAACGGCAAGCTCCAGGATGGAAAGCTGGTCCTCGGTGATACATCTGTAGCCGTTCCGGAAGGAAAAATGAAAGTTCTCCGCGACCAGGGATATGTCGGCAAAGACATCATTTTCGGAATCCGTCCTGAGGATATCCACGATGAGCCTGTATTCATCGATGCTTCCCAGGGATCCAAAATCTCTGCCAAAATCGATGTATCCGAGCTTACTGGTGCAGAAACCATGATTTACTCCAGCATCAATGGCCAGGACTTTGTCGCCCGTGTTGATTCACGGACAGACATCATGCCTGGACAGCAGGTGGACCTGGCGTTCGACATGAACAAAGCCCACTTCTTCGATGCTGAAACAGAAGACCGCATCCGCTCAAAGAATGAATAATAGAAAAAAACTCCGTCTAATCAGACGGAGTTTTCTTTTTCTTTCACAAATGCCACCTCATCGTCTCCGCAGTGCGGACATGAAAGCAGATGGGGGCATTCTTTATTTTTATAATCATCAGGATACCCATCCTCGAGTTTCAACTGGTCAGCTGGCATATAGGCGCTGTAATCATCATAAAAATCCATGATTTTCCCGCTGTCTTCCATTCCGTTACCGCATTTCGGGCAGCTTTTGCTGATATTTTCAAGCCCGTTGCATGCCGGGCATACTGACATAGCTGCTCCTCCTTCCTATTCCATCAGTCTAATATCATTAGTCTGCATCCTTTTCCGCTATGTATGTAGAATAGCCTTTTCAGAGTCATAAGAAACCATTCAAAAAAGGAAATAATTGCATCATTTCCTGCCGAATAAACAGGCAGGAATCAACCATAATAGAGAGTACAAACAGCAAACAGCCGGCAGGCACAGCTTCCCTTCCCACTGCGGACTATGCATGGTGCTCCGTTTGGTTCAAGTCCAAAATAGTCCAACCAAAAAATTATTCGAAGGAGAGTGCTCATCATGGCAAACAACAATTCTTCAAACCAGCTTTTAGTACCAGGCGTATCACAAGCTCTAGACCAAATGAAATACGAAATCGCTAACGAATTCGGAGTAAACCTTGGTGCAGAAACAACTGCCCGCGCTAACGGATCTGTTGGTGGAGAAATCACTAAGCGTCTTGTTCAAATGGCTGAACAGCAGCTTGGCGGATCTCAATTTTAATCTAAGCTAAAACAATTGAATAGATAATGGCTGAAAGGACACCAAACTTATGGTGTCCTTTCTCTTGTGCTGCTATTAAATCATTTTATCCGGGTCAACCCACTGATCATATTCTTCCTCTGTTACATGGCCGGTTTTCAGCGCCGCCTCTTTCAGCGTGGAATTTTCATTAAAGGCAAGCTTCGCAATCTCTGCGGCCTTTTCATAGCCGATATGAGGATTCAAGGCAGTGACAAGCATAAGTGATCTATCTACATGCTCTTTGATGACTTCCTCATTCGCTTCAAGGCCAACAAGGCATTTTTCATTGAAAGACTGCATGCTGTCTGCAAGAAGCCTGATGCTTTGCAGGAAGTTGTAAATAATGACCGGCTTGAAGACATTCAACTCGAAATTCCCCTGGCTTGCAGCAAACCCTATTGCTGCATCATTGCCGAATACCTGTGTCACGACCATGGTCAAGGCTTCACTTTGCGTCGGGTTCACTTTGCCTGGCATGATGGAGCTTCCCGGTTCATTAGCAGGAATGGAAAGCTCGCCGATCCCGCTGCGCGGCCCGCTGGAAAGCCAGCGTACATCATTGGCGATCTTCATCAGATCGGCAGCGAGCGCTTTGAGACTGCCATGCACATGGACGATCTCGTCATGGCTTGTCAGGGCGTGGAATTTATTATCCGCCGAACGGAAAGGATGGCCAGTCTGTTCGGATATCCACTCTGCCGTAATCGGCCCAAAGTCCGGATGGGCATTGATGCCTGTGCCAACCGCTGTTCCGCCGATCGCCAGATCATCCAGATATTTGATAGCATCTATCAGCATTTTTTCATTTTTCTCAAGCATGGCCCTCCAGCCGCTGATTTCCTGGCCCAGTGTCAATGGCGTGGCGTCCTGGAGATGTGTTCTGCCGATTTTGACGATCCCCTTGAAGGATTCTTCCTTGATTTTAATGGTCTTCTTCAGCTCGTTCAGTGAAGGAAGCAGCCTTTCTGTCAGCTCGATGACAGCTGCGATATGCATGGCCGTCGGAAATGTATCATTTGAGCTTTGGGACATATTTACATCATCATTCGGATGCACCTTTTCCTCTGAGCCTTTTTCCGAGAGCATCTCATTCGCTCTTCTTGCAACGACTTCATTCACATTCATATTGGACTGGGTGCCGCTCCCCGTCTGCCAGACAGCCAGTGGGAAGTGCCCATCCAGCTTCCCATCCAATATTTCCGTGCACGCAGCCGCAATTGCTTCCTTCTTATCATCTGAAAGTTTTCCAAGCTTATGATTCGCTTTGGCTGCCGCCTGCTTTAAATGGGCAAAGGCATAGATCATCTCAAGAGGCATTTTTTCGGTGCCGATTTTGAAATTGTCCTTGCTCCTCTGCGTCTGTGCGCCCCAATACTTATCACTCGGCACTCTTACCTCGCCAAGGGTATCTTTTTCAATCCTGAAATCTGACATACTTATCCCTCCTGTATTCATCCTTATAGCCTTTTCCCTTATTTCTTCATTTTAATGTTAAAATTTTGGCAGTTCCAGTAATTTGAATTCCGGAAAGCATAAAGCCGGCCTGTTTGTGGACCGGCTTTAACCGTATCTCAATTGTGGACGAGCGCACAGCCGATAAAATAGCCGATGACCATGATGCTTGCTATGCTGAGAGTAACCGCGAAAACCTCCATGATTTCCCCTCCATTCCTGCCGGATGGCCAGATATATCCCCTACTTAAAAATTATCATATTTCTGCCATGCTGCTTAAAAGCTGCCTGCACGATTTTGTGGCATAAAGGTGAATAATCGGTGAACGCGGGCTGGAATGGCTTCAGGGTACCTCTGCCCAGGCCTGGCCAACCAGAAAAGCACCCAATTAAGGGTGCTTTTCTGTCAGCCGGCCATGAATCCCTGCTGAAGCTGGTACATCTGATAATATTTCCCCTTCAGCTTCATAAGCTCCTCATGGTTGCCTTTTTCGGCGATTCGTCCCCGGTCGAGGACAAGAATTTGGTCAGCATTGCGGATGGTGGAAAGGCGGTGGGCAATAATAAAGGTCGTCCTGCCCTCTTTCAGCACCTCCATCGCATTCTGGATCACTGTCTCTGTTTCGGTATCGATGCTTGATGTTGCTTCGTCAAGAATCAGGATGGCCGGATCAAAAGCCAGCGCCCTTGCGAATGAAATGAGCTGCCTCTGCCCGCTTGAGAGAGTGCTTCCTTTTTCAATGACCGGTTCATCAAATCCTTTTTCGAGATTTTCCAGTACTTTGTCAGCACCTACATCCCTTAAGGCTTTTTCGACATTCTCCCTTGTGACAGCCGGGTCATTGAGGCTCACATTCTCTGCTATCGTCCCGGTGAACAGGAAAGGATCCTGGAGGACAATCCCCATATGCTTCCTGAGATTCTGCCGCGACATGCCGGTGATGTCCTTTCCATCAATAGTGATGCTCCCTTTCTGGCAATCGTAGAAACGGAACAGCAGATTCATGATGGAGCTTTTGCCTGAGCCGGTATGCCCGACAAGAGCAACGGTTTCACCGTGGGAAGCTTTGAAGGTAATGTCCTTGAGGACATATTCGCTTTCCTTATAGCCAAAATGGACCCCATTAAATTCTACATTTCCTTTATAGCGCGGAACCTTGCTGTCATCCACTTCGATTCCTTCCTCATCGAGGAGTTCAAATACCCGCTCACCTGCCACCAGTGCCTGCTCCAGATTGGCAAGCTGGTTGACAATTCCCTGCACAGGCTGGAACAGACGGTTGATATAGTCAACAAAGGCATAGAGCATTCCAAGTGAAATGACTGCAGATGCATTTAGGGACTCACCCCCGAAATACCAGATAAACGCAACGAAGACGATATTTCGGAGTACACCGACTAGATTATGGGAGGTTAATGAGTTTAAGTTGAGCAGTTTGTTCTGATAGGTAAAATGCTCTGTGTTCAGCTTTTCGAAATCTTTCCTTGTGTCTCCCTCGCGCCCGAAGGCCTGGATGATGTTCATCCCCTGTATTGACTCGTTAACCATTCCATTGATATCGCTCACTCTGGTCCTGATGACCTTATTATATTTGGATGCGTACTTTCTATAGACAATCATCCAAATGTACAGGATCGGCAGAAGAATCAGGCAGATTGCTGCCAGCTTGGCATTTAATATAAAGAGCGCGGTGTAGATGCCGGCAATATAGATGAAGCTTGTAAAGAAGGTTGAAAGCACGGTCACGTAAAGCTCGCGGATCGCTTCCGTATCATTCGTAATCCTGGCAACTACCTTTCCTGCCGGGAGATTGTCAAAATATTGGACAGGCAGTTTCTGGATCTGCCCGAAAACATCCTTCCGCATTTTCTGGATGATCCGGTTAGCAGACTTTTGCAGATAGTATCTTTGTCCATACTGGAAAATGGCCGCAATGACAATCAATCCGAAGTAAAAGGAGAGAAGCCTGATGATGCGCGGGATTTCAGGTTTATAAAAACCCATCAGCTCTTCCCCCTGGAGCCTCGAACCTTCATATACCTCTTTTTCTTCTCCTTTTGAGATGGTCAGCAGACCATCCTGAAAGCTTCGTTCTCCATCAAATTGTATGTCGCCCTCCACAAAGATAAAATCTTTTCCAGCCTGGAGGATGCGGGCCTGACCGATCATGGGAGAGCCTTCATCCATATACTGCTCTCTTGTATAATAATGGCCTTTATATGAAACAGAATCATCGTTTTCTCCTGTCTGATACCAGACGGATTCAATCCCGAGTATATGCTGGTCAATCAGCCTCTTGGCAATGAACGGACCCGCAAGGTCTGCGGCAACGGCGACAGTAAGCATGGCAAGCGCGGCCAGAATGATCTTTTTATAAATAAGCGCATATGAAAAAAGGCGTTTTCCTGTTTTCATGACAGCACCTCCTCTTCTGCAGCTGCCTGGGCCTGCTGTCTGATATACTGCTCTTTATACCAGCCTGACCCTTTCATCAGCTCTCGATGTGTCCCTTCCTCGGCTATCACGCCATTGTCCAGGACTATAATATGGTCCGCATGCTGGACCGCCGTCATGCGGTGTGTGGTAATGATGGTGGTTTTTCCTTCCCTTTCTGAGCGGATATTGCCGATAATCTTTTTCTCTGTTTTCGCGTCAACAGCCGAAAGTGAGTCATCCAATATCAGTATTTCAGGATCCTTGATCAGCGCCCTGGCAATCGAGATCCTCTGCTTCTGTCCTCCTGATAGGGCAACCCCCTTTTCACCAACAAGGGTCTCCAGACCTTCAGGAAGCATTTCAAGATCCTTGCGGAAGGCTGACAGGTCAATGGCCTTCTGCAGATCACTTTCATCTGCCTTTTCGTTTCCGAACAGGATATTCTCCCTAACCGAACGGGAAAAAAGAACATGATCCTGAGGCACATAGCCAATCCAGCTCCTTGTATTTTGCAGTGACTGTTCCCTGATCGGGATTCCAGCAACGGCCAGGGTTCCTGTTCCGGCGGGATATTCCCTGAGCAGCTGCTTGATGAAGGTCGTCTTTCCGCTGCCCGTTTTGCCGACTATCCCTAAAGTCTGGCCCCTATCCAGCCTAACCTTGATGCTCTTCAGATTATCAGTGCTGCTCGACGGATACCTGAAAGTAACATCATCGAAAACAATATTCTCCGGTCTCTCGGCATCAGCAGGCTTGCCGGGATCCTTTACATCCTCCTCGTAGGAGAGCGTTTCCTGGACCCGGTCAAGGGAGGCATTGCCCCTTTGCATGATATTGATCAGCTCGCCGATTGCAAACATTGGCCAGATCAGCATTCCAAGATACACATTGAAAGCGACAAGATCTCCTAGTGTGATCGCCTGATTGAAGACCAGGTTGGCTCCATAGCCAAGCCCGATCAGATAACTGAGGCCGACGATGATTTTAATCGTTGGATCAAAAAGGGAATCAATCCTGGCGACCTTGATATTTTTTTCATAGACATCCTCTGTCATATCGTGGAACCGGTCTTCATCTGCACGCTCCTGCACATATGCGCGGATGACCCGGACACCGGATACTGATTCAAGGACTTTGTCATTCAGGTTCCCGAAAGCATCCTGGGCCTCCATGAAACGGACATGGATTCTTTTTCCGTATATTTTCATTAATAAAGCCATAAGCGGCAGCGGCAGGACTGCTGCGATTGTCAGCTTCCAGCTGACCAGGAAGCCCATAGTCAAGAGGATCGTCAGCATGAAGATGCTGCTGTCAACAAGCGTGAGAATCCCGAATCCGGCCGTTACAGATATAGCCTTTAAATCATTTGTCGCCCGCGCCATCAGGTCCCCGGTCCTGTTTTTCTCAAAAAATGACGGGGTCATCTTCAGCAGATGGTTCATAAATCTGCTCCTCAGCTTTCTCTCAACAAGAAAAGCCCCTCCGAAAAGCTGATACATCCACACATACGTGATCCCATAAGACACTACTGTAATCACCCCGAGCAGCAGCAAATACTGAAGGATCTTGCCGCTGTCGAGTGATCCCAGATGGATGTCATCGATTGCCTGCCCGACGAGCCTTGGCGGCATCACATCCAGAACCCCCACAATCGCAAGCAGGATAATGGCAACCGTATATCTTTTCCATTGTTCCTTAAAAAACCAGCTCAATTTCTTCAAAATCGAAAACATTCATTCCTCCCCTTTCTATTAACAGCCGCTCTGCTAGCCTCCCTCGAGATCTCCAGGCGAAATAGCAATCCTTTCTTGTTGATAAAACAGCATAACCAACTTCCTCCTTTTTAAAAGTTATATAGAAAACAGGCTGATGCCTGGTATTCCCATCATATAAAGACAAAAACAAAAAAAGACATACCGCGTCATGGCGATATGTCCCGAAAAAAGACAAAAGCACAGGCTGCGCAAAAAGCTGCCTGTGCTGAATCAATAATAAAATGAATGATTACTGGGAAAAGTCAGGGAAAGGACAGGCCGGCATATATTCAGTTATTAAAATAGCATCATTTCGTGCAATCATGATCATGCGCCCCCTTTTCAAATTTTTCCACTTTGTAAGATTATCATCTGTCTTATTAAAAGTCAATTGGCATTTTTGTTATTTTTCTGAACTTTATTACTCTGCCACAACAGCTGTTCCATAGGCAATGATTTCTGAAGCATTCTGCATAACAGCAGAAGACTCCAGGCGCATGCAGATCACAGCATTCGCCCCTTTTTTCCTGGCATCTTCCACCATCCTCCCGATTGCCAGCTGCCTTGCTTCATCCATCATTTCTGTATACTCTTTGATTTCTCCTCCGACAATGGTTTTGAACCCTGCCAGAATATCCTTTCCGATATGCTTGGACTGGACTGTGCTTCCCCTGACGAATCCTTTCAATTCTTTCACTTCCATACCTGGAACAAATTCAGTAGTGACGATAATCATGCTCATTTTCCTCCTTTTTTTCTTTATTCCTTTCCCAGCCCACCATGATAAGCAAAGCAATGATTAATATGGCATAGGAGGCATAAAATATGACAGCCGCCTTTAAATTGATGAAAATCATCGCGAGCCCAAGGAGCTGCCCGCCGAGAGCCGTAAATAAGAGAAGCTGCTTTAATTTCTCCATTCTTTATCTCCCTTGTTTTTCCTCCAGCTCTTCTCGACAAAAATAAAATAAACCAAGAGGGGCATCGGCGCCTGGATAAGGCCGATCAGACCCCACAGCCAATAATGATGCCCCCTTTTTCTCGCATGAAGAAAGAGAAAAACACTTTGGCTGATTAGTATAACGGCAACAAGCAGCAGGAGCGGCAGGGAAATTTCCTCATTCATGCTTCATTCACCCTTTGCCTGACAAAATAGTAGGTGCCTGCCCCTGTAATGAATATCCCGGCTGCTGCCTGGATGGCTATGAAGACAGCTGGAAGCTGGTGCAGGGTAGTAAGCAGGACCGTTAATATCACCGCTGCCATCACAAAGAACAGGCCAATATCCCTTATCCAGCTTTTCCGCAGCTGCTCCTGCTTTTCTGCAACCATCTCCTCGAACCATTCAAGCTCCGGAGTATGAATAGAAAATGACTGGTCAAGGATCTCAAGCCCTTTTTCGATTTCATCAGCTGCCAATCTATCCTGTTTATTTTCGTATTTACTTTCCAGCGGTATGATTTTCTGTTCCTTTTTCATGCAGGCCCAGCTCCTTTCTGACAGCTGCAAGTCCATTATGGATCCTTGATTTGGCTGTTCCGGGGGATATTTTCATCATGTTTCCTATTTCGTCGTAGGAATAGCCGTAATAATGCTTTAAAACGATTGCTACACGTATATCATCTTTCAATTTGCCAAGAGCGGCAAGAGCATCATTCCACTCTTCATTCCGGCTCTCCATCTGCCATTTCAGCTTCCTCCATGACTGCTCCTGCCCTTGCCAGTGTTTCTCCCTTTTCTTCCTGCGCAGATGGTCTATATATAAATTGGTCGCAATGGAAATGAGCCAGGAAGAGAACTTCGATTGGCCATTATACAAATGGATTTTTTCGAGGGATTTTGCCATGGTTTCCTGGGCAAGCTCCTCTGCCAGATCCTTATCCATGGCTGCCTTGACCAAATACTTGACCAGAAAAGGGTAATTTTGCTTAAAAAGCATGGCTAGTGCCCTTTTGTCACCTTTTTTGGCTGCCTTGACGAGCTCTTTGTCTTCCATTTTTGACATCTTTCCTTCCAATGCCCTTATATGATAGGTTACCTCTTATCCTGCTCTATTCCGCTGCTGTTCATTTTCTTTTCATTCATATGACGGCGGGGCCACGAAAATCGTTCATTTTTTTTCGAAAAAAATATTGGATAGTGCCGGCTGCACAAACTGAAGGCTGCATTTGCAAAAATGCAGCCTTCAGTTATTCATCTTTTAAATAATCTCAGGAGAATCTCTTTCTGACCGCCAGCAGGTAGATTCCGTTAAACAGCAGCAGTATTCCCGCAATTACGAAAGTAATCTCCGCACTGTTGTTCTCCGCCATCGCCCCAAACAATACTGTTGAAAGGGCAAACGCCATGGAGACCAGCGTATGCTGGGCACTGAACACCTTTGGCAGCTCTTCTGCCGCGACCTCTTTTTGTATATAGGTGTACAGAATGATGCCTTTGATCTGATGGATAAGCCCGCTGAGAAATACTAATAGTAATGCAGCCCAGGCCAGTGAATTGGCGCCAAACAGCAATGTCACTATGGCCACTCCGAAAGAGGCGGATATCAAGGTGAGTTTCATATTTTTTTCAAAAATAGAAGAGAACTTCTTGCATATGACCCCGCCCAATATTAAGCCCATGAAAAAAGAAGTGTTGATATACCCCCACCAGGCTTCCCCTGCCTTTAAAACTTCCGCAACAAATACATAAAGAATGGCAGCTATCCAGACTACGTTAGCAATGGCTTCTATTAGAATCACCACATGAAAGCTGCGCAAAACAGGCTGCGTCCAAATAGAGATCCAGCCTTCCAGCAGAACGTTCACCGTACTTTGCTTTTCAGTATTGGACTGGAATGGAGTCTTATCATTGATTAACTGCATCATCAGGGAAGACACGGCATAGAAAGCCAGCGTAAGCCAGATGACATTCTGCCCTCCTGCCGCTGCAGTCAAAATGCCGCCAAGTGCCCAGCCGCCTAATTGGATAGATTCATTTAATAAAGCTAAAAAGCTGTTGGCCTTCATCAGTTCTTCTTTCTCCACCAGCCTTGGCAGCATGGCGTCTGAAGCAGGGAGTGCCCAGCCGTCGAAAAAAGCAATAACAAATATCAATACTAATACGAACAGTATCTCCGGAGAGCTTTGCAGCCAAAGCCAGCCAGAAAGAATAAAAAGCGCCAGCGTCTTGCTCACCTGGGAGCTGACAAGCATGGATTTAAGTTTGTATTTATTGAGCATTAATGGCGAAATTGCTCCGCTAACAGCCCGGCCTGCCATATTCAAAAACGGCAGCAGTGCCAGGTACACCGGAGACCCGGTAACAGAATATAAAATGGATATCAAACCCACTATATAAAACACATCTCCTAAATTGGCGAGTGACTGCCCAATCCAAAGAGACCGGAAAGATTTGCTTTTCATATAACCTGCCCCTCTTTATCTTAGAATTTAATGATAAAAAGGGAAATTTACAATGGACGATGCCTCCTTATGATCGTTTAAAACTTAGGTTATAAAAATTTTTTCGGCAAAAAACAGGTTCTGTCTCAGCAATCAATCTGAGGGAGAGGCTTGAAAAGCAATCAATCCTTCTGAAAATTCATTTTTAGAAAATCTTCCTGCAGGATGCCGTAAAGAACGCAATCCTTATACTGTCCTTTGGCATTACGTATCATATGCCTGACAATTCCTTCTTGCTTCATTCCCGCTTTCTTCATCACTTTCCCGGAAGCAGGATTATCCGTATTATGAGCGGCAGAAATTTTATGAAGATTCATTTCAGAGAACCCAAACTCCATGACCGCCTTTAATGCTTCTGCAGCATATCCTTTATTCCACCAGGCATAGCCCAGGGAATAGCTGACGCTGCTGTTTCCGGTGGTCAGATCCCAATCATACAAGTCAATTTCTCCGACTAATTCCCCCGTGGCTTTCAATTCGATTCCCCACCAGCAAAAGTCTTTCCTTTCATATCTGGCTGCTATATCCGCCACTCTCGCATTGGTTTCAGAAACCGTCCTGTGTGCCGCACTCACCCTGTTTTCTGCTACGCGCTCATCTGAAAGCCATCGGTCGAAGATGGCTTGGCTGTCCGAACGTTTCAGCCTCCTGAGCTTCAGTCTTTCGGTCTCCATTAGCGGTGTTCCCAAATAGGTGATCATTTCAGCCGAAAACCTTTAAGAGATCTTCAAATTTTTTAATCTCCTTATCATATTCACTCACTTCCCCGAAGCCGTATTGAGCATAAACGAAAGGGATTCCTGCGAATCTGGCGGCTTTTCTGTCGCCTTCTGTGTCACCTACATATACCGGGCTGGAAAGATGATTTCTTTCTATGATCAATTTGATATTCTCACCCTTTGAAAGGCCGGTCCGGCCGGGATTTTCGAAATCAAGAAAATATTTTTCAAGCTTATGATATTTATAGAAAACCTCTATGTAGCCTTCCTGGCAGTTGCTGACAATGAAGAGCTTATATTTTTGCGAAAGTTCCTCCAGGACTTTTTCAGCATTTTCATAAAGTTCTCCACCATGGATTCCCAGGAAGTGTGCTTCAGCCTTCCTGCATTCCTCCACCAGCTGCTGCCGCTGTTCTTCTGTTAGATCAGGAAAAAGCCTGCGGCTTATTTCATCCATCTGCAGACCCATTGTTCCTTCAAAATCTTTCCGTGTCAATTTACCTTCCTTGCGGTCATCTTCTTTAATGACACTGTTCCAGGCAACCAGAACTGTATCAATTGAATCCCAGATGGTCCCATCTAAATCAAAAATAATGCTGTCCATGTATCTCGTCCTCTCTTTCTTTATGAAAATTCCTGATGCTATCCTCCATCATTCAATCTCCCAATAGCTTCAACAGCTTCATCCACATGTGAAACATCAATAATTTCTATTTTTCTGCTGCTTTCTTTTTGTATAGCTGCAGCTTCTTCCGCATTTTCACTCGGAATGATCAGGTATAAGAATCCAGATCTTTCAGCAATCCGGATTTTTTCCTTTATCAATCCTACATAAGATACTTCTCCATGCTCATTAATCGCCCCTGTAACTGCAACAGGCAGCCTGTTTTCAAGGAGTCCTTCTTTAACGAGCCCTGAAAGCGCCAGGCTGAGTCCGGCACTATTGCCGGCAATGTCTGGCTGCTGTATAAATCTCCTGAGCCAATCATCTTCTTTTCCCAGGTATTCTGCTGCGTTCTCTTCCATTTGCAGCAAAGGTTCTTTCTGCAGATGAAGCCATTTTAACAGCTGCCGGTTTTTGCTGTCATATCTAACTTTATGATCCACTTCAGCAACGGACAGTACGTCAACTCCCTGCGCTGCCAGCAACTTTTTGGCATCTTGTTCACTGTTCTGGTTTTTCAGCGTAAATTCAGCTGCGCCTACCGAAAAAATACCCGATTCCTTTAAGGCCTCATTCGGTTCCTGGTAGGCATAAGCGACATGCGAAGGGGGAGAGCTCAGCGCTACCAGCAGCAGCGGCAGTTCATAGCAGAACAGGAGGAAGAGGAGAAAGGCTGAAACTGTGATTTGTATTCTGTTTTTACGTTTTTGGCGGAAAACAAACCATAAATTCAGCAGAATCACCAGCAGGAGAAACAGCATAAAGACAAAGGCATATTCATTGATGATTTCTAAAAGGTATAGAAGCAAAAATACTATATAGAAAAGGAATGTCATGAAACCGGCAATGACACCAGTTTTATACATTATCCATCCAAGCTCCCATTGGTCTGGTTTTTATTATCTATCTTCATAGCCGGGAAACTTCTATATTAGCAGGCGGGTTTTTGTTAACTTATATCCAAACATCATTCTCCGCTGTCTGCTCTGTTCTTTCCTGCCCGGTATTTATAACGCCTTTCGGCTCTACAAGCATGATTTTGCATTCGTTCCCGGCAAAAGGCTTATGTTCAGTATTTTTAGGGATGACAAACAGCTCCCCTTCTCCCAGCTCCACTTTTCCATCACGGAACTCAATGGTCAGCCTGCCTTCCAGAACGATAAAAACTTCGTCCGTGTCATTATGCTTATGCCATACAAAGTCCCCTTGGACTTTAACAAGCTTAAATTGATAATCATTCATTTCAGCAATAACTTTAGGGGACCAATGATCCGCAAATTTTGAAAACTTCTCTTGAAAATTGATTGGTGAATAATTCATTATACTCTCCCTTTTTTTAAATAGTGTTTTGCAGCGATCATATGCAAAAGAATCCCATTTCTTATGCTTCTAGATGAAGAGCTTATAATCCTTCCAAACCCCTTGTTAATTGGCGGGAGAATCAAAAAAGAAGAGAACTCTGGGCAGTGTCCGCTTCTTAATTAAAGGCTCTTTTCCCGTTGACTTTTGCTATTTTGCTATCCTTATTAAGAGTAATTTCCCGCCCAGCCATAAAAAGCGGAACTTCCCGGACCTGAATGACGGAAGCCGTGACAGGCTGAAAAATAAGCGTAGGAATTCCCCCTAATTTCGAAAAAACACTAAAATTAGCTCAAATAGACGGAGAAATTCCGTCTATCAACTCAAAAAACAGGAAAATGGGCAACTTCGCTACTCTTAACCGGAAATTCTCCGCTTATTTGTACCCACCCCTGCTATTTTCAGGAGCCTAACCGCAGAATCTCCGCTTATTTTAAGGCTTGCTGGTCACCCGAATAAGGATTAAGCCCCTCATTATCCAACACCATAAAATGTAAATTATTCTTGTTATAATTAAGAGCAGCAATCTTTACGAAAAGAGCCTATTTAAATTGCCGTTTCAGCTGCCGCCTTTTCCAATTCTTCTTCGGTCCGGCTGTATTTAGGCAGGACAGCTGTGTAAAACAGGCCGACCAGTATCAGGCATCCTCCTACAAGCCAATAAAGCATTTCTACTTTCAGGATCGCCGGGAAGCTGTAGGCGATGAAACCGAGGGTGACTGACTGTGAAAGCATCATCAGCGGGCTGATCCATCCCTGGACCCTTCCCATCATTTTTGGGTCGATGATGCTGGGCATCCATCCGCCGATTGCGATATTTACAAGAGGCAGGCCGAGGGATGTCAGGAAAATCAATACCATAAACAGGATAATAGATTCTGCAAAGGAAGCGGCAATCACAAAGCCCCCTGTGATGGTGATTCCGGCAATGATCATCTGATAAAGCTTTATTTTCTGGGAAAGCAAGGTGGCGATGAAGCTGCCGAGCAGAATGCCTGCTCCGAAAACCATCCCGATGACAACCGATAATTCTTCATATGTTTCTGGCGCAAGCCTGTATTTCAGCATAAAAACCGGCATAACGCTGAAGCCGCCGTTCACAACACCGAAAACGATGAAACCGGCTAGCAGGGCCGACAGCAGCTTATTGTTCAAAATATACTGCATCCCCACTTTGAAATCCCTGAATACAAGCTTAAGGTTGAGATCCTTCAATGTGTGCTTTCCATTAGGAAGGCGGACCTCTTCTGCAATGCGGCATGATCTGATCAAAAGGGCACTGAGCCCGAATGTGACAGCATCTACCAGGATGGCCCCGTAAACGCCCACTGTCCAGTAGGCCAAAATGCCAAGGCCGTTCCCGAACAGCATGAATAGACTCATGATCAGCTGGTTCAAGCCGGCTGCAGCCGTATAGTCATCTTCTTTCAATATCCCCTGGACCATCGCATGCTCGGCAGGGAAAAAGAACTTCTGCACAGCGCTCCTGAGGAACAGTACAAAGAAAATCAAAGGCATCCAGCCTATCAGGATTGTCCCGATCAATGCCACTGACAGTGCAGCAGTGATCCAGTCACAATAATAGGCAATCTTCTGACGGTCCATCCTGTCTGCAAAAACCCCGACAAGGAAAAATACCGCGAGCGTCGGGAGGCTGTACATGAGCTCTGTAATCGAGGCATATACCGGCTGGTCTGAAAAACGATCCAGCAAGTAGAACATGAAAGCAGTCAAGCCTAATGTGCTTCCCATTTGTGAGGTAAAGTTGGCAAAAAATAATCTGGCATAATTCTTATTCTGGAAGATTTCTTTGAATTTTTTCATTTAAGCTCCCTCGATTCCGGTTAATTGCTTTAATCATAATGCGTTTTCAGGAAAGGGATAAGCGCCTTCTGATGGTTTCTTGCTCCTCCTCGAGGCGGAGGAGCCCTAAGCCAAATAAAAACGCCGTTCCTTCAAGGAACGGCGCATGAGTGTTCTAGCACTATTATTTTTTCATCTGCTCATACTGGCGGGCAGCTTCTTTTGCAATAAGATTGTCTCCCTCCAGGCCGCTGACTTCATTGAGCACATATAATGGCCCGTGCTCTTTCAGCATCTCCTGGATTTTAACGGCTTCCTCATCTCCCTGGAAGTCGAAATGCAGTGCCGCAGCAATGGCCTTGGCAAGATTTTCGAACGGCAATCCTGCCTTCATTGCCTGTTCTGCAGGACGGACAAGCCTGTCATTCGGCCCGAGCTTCCTTATCGGTGAACGTCCTACCCTTGTTACACCGTCGTTCAGGAAACCGTTCTGGAAACGGCCGATAATTTTCTTGATATACTGTGCATGCTCTTCAGCATCAAGCCCATATTCCTTTACAAGATATGCGCCAGTTTCCTTCAGCGTCGCTTCAGCCTGTTTGTAGACAGCTTCATCCTTCAGGGCTTCATCAATGGTTTCCTTGCCTGCAAGGTACCCTAGATAGGCGATGACAGCATGGCCCGTATTGACGGTAAATAATTTTCTTTCAATAAAAGGAGCAAGATCAGGAACGATTTTCATTCCTTCTACAGCAGGTATATCTGTTGGTGCTTCGACAACCCACTCATAGTAAGGCTCAACCAGCACATCAAGGGACCCTTGGTTATTCTGGATCGGAACAATCCGGTCTACAGCTGAATTAAAGAAGAATACCCGGCCTTCCAGCTTTCCTGCCGTTTCCTCATCAAGGTTTTCAAGAATATAGCCTTTCAAGAGGTCGGTAGCTGAAATCTGGTTTTCACAGGCAATGATATACAGCTTGTCATCAGTTTTTTTAACTCTTTCAGCAATGCCCTTGGCAATGAGCGGGGCAATGCGCGGCAGGATATTCGGACCGATCGCTGTTGTAAGATACTCAGCCTCACCGATGGCTTCAATGACCTGGCTTTCCTGTGTCATATTATTAAGTCCTGAAACAGAGCTGATCTTCTCTGATGAACCGTTCTCGGCAGCCAGATTGACTTTATATTCGCCTTGTTCATTCAATAGATTGATGATTTCTTCTGCAATATCAACAAAAGTTACATGATACCCTGATTTAGAGAACAGCGCGCCAATAAAGCCGCGGCCGATATTCCCTGCACCAAAATGTACTGCTTTTTTCATAGTTATCATCCCTTTATCAATTGGTTTTGGATATAGTCGAGAAAAATTTCTTCCAGTCTCTTCTTTATAGCTTCCTCACTGCCTGAAGAAAATATCAGCATCGCTTCATCATTTTCAATCAGGCTGGTGCTGATCAGGCTGACGATTTCCTGCTGTCTTGGGCTTAAGCTTTCAGGCGCAAGCATAAGGAGCAGATTATCCGCCTCCATCATCCTGCCATCCATCCCTTTCAGCTGGACTGCGCGGCCGAGCCGTGACACTTGGAAAATCAGCTCTTTTACTGCTTCATGGCGGCAATGGAAAAGAGCCAGCCCTGTTTTCGGTATGCCCAGTCCGCCCAATTTCTCCCGTTCCCTTAAACGGGTGATGACCTTACTGCTTTCGGAAAGGCTTCCCTGTTCTTTTGCACTATGTACCATTTGGGAAACCACTTCCTCATGGTCAGCTGCTTCAGGAAAAAAGTAAAACCTGAAATTGCGGAGGATTTCTTTGATACTGTTTTGAACATCACCAAGGTCAGACAGCATTTGCCCTAGACCGATGCTCCGTTCTTTTTGCTTGGGATAACTGCTTTCGGGCGAAAAGGTGCGGCTGGCTGCCAGCTCACCTATGTGTTTTTGCAGAAAGCCCTTTGCTGCCAGTATATCCTCCTCTTCCAGAAGCGGATTGACGAGGATGTACTCCAAATCTGTGTAAGGCAATCTGACTGTTGAAAAAATGATATCGTAGCTGTTCAGATCTGTTTGCTGTATTTCCTTGATAGAGGAAATTTCGACGGACCGGATTTCCGGCAATTCTTTTTTGATCCTGCTGGCCAGCATTTTGGAGGTTCCAATCCCTGTCGGGCAGATGATGAGTGCATGGACTGAAAGCTGTTCTTCCCTGAGCAGCAGGACAGATCCGAAGTGGAGGGCAATAAATGCTGCCTCATCATCGGGAAAAGATATATCACGGAACTCCTGTTCAAGGCTGTTTTTAACGGCGAGAAAAAGGGCTGGATATTTCTTCTTGATGTCTTCTGTCAGTGGATTATGCATCCCCATATTCTGCCTGATCCTGAATATTGATGTTTCCATATGGGCGAGCAGGCCCTGAAATAGGGAGAAGTCTCCTGTTAAATCTGCATTCAGCTGGGCAGATACATGCTGGATGATATTTTTGACAGACTGCCCGATCATCACACTGTCATAGTGGACGGAATCAGGTGCCTGCAATTTGGATCCTTTCAGTACGATAGCAAGAAAACGGATATCCTGTTCAGCAAGGCAGACGGAAAATTCATCCGCGAGCTCATTGCCCAGGCTGGCAATCAGATTTGCCTCTTCCTTGATGTCCGGAGGTTCGATGAGGTCGTCCTCAATGCAAAAGCCGCCTTCTGTTCTTTGTAGCGAGATGCATAAATGGACCAGGATGCCGATATAGTCGCTGTCAGCCAATCTTGACTGCCCCTTATTGATTCTTCTGCCGGCAAGGCGGTCGGCTGCGTAAAGGAACTTTGACCGGAAATAGTAGAGCACCCTGGGCTTGTTCCAGCTTCCTGCATCAAGGAGGAACAGGCTTTCTATGAGCTCTTCATTAAAATAGATTAAATAATAGTCGGCCAGCGCCTTCCTTATATCAGATTCTTTGCCGGACAGCTCTACCCCTACCCCTCTTTTCCTTCTGACAGATAGCCGGTAGCTTTCAAGCCAGCCAGCCAATTCATCGAGGTATGCAGTATAGGTCGTCACACTGATGCCGACTTCCTTTGCTGCCGGCTGAAGTTTAAAGGGTTCCCCCTTAAGGAGCTCCAACAGAATCAGCAGCTTCCTTTCCTGGGGAGTCTGGTCTGTCGGAATGGTTTCCGCCATTGTCTGAACAAGCCGGAAAACATCCTCATTCCGCCCGGAAATCACGAGGCCTTCATCAGGCGTCCTCCCAAGCTCAAGCCCGAATTGCCGAAGAACCTTTGCAACAGATGCAAGGTCCCGGTGGACAGTCCTGGCACTCACGTTTAAGTAAGAAGCAAGGGTCAGGGCCGTATGCTTGCCGGCCGTCTTTATGATCAGTTCTATGATGCTTTTTTCCCTTGAGGTAATAAACATCTTTATCAGCCCTATCTGCAGACAGATTCTTTTCCGCCAAAAAACAAAAGCGCAAAAAGGCACAAGCTGTGCCTTTCTGCATGTCTTACCGGTCCTTACCCGTTAAGGATATCCATTAACTCTTTGGCTGTTTTCGCCTGGACCATTTTTTCGATGTTTTCCATCTCCGAGCAAGTGACGGCAATGGAAGACAATATTTCAAGATGGGTGCCATCTTTACCGGCAATACCGAAGATCAATCGTACTTTTTCACCGTTAAAGTCTACTCCCTCCGGAACCTGGATGACAGTGAACCCGGATTTGATGACTTCCTGCTTAGCCGCTTCTGTGCCGTGAGGGATGGCAACATCATTGCCCATATAAGTTGAAGTCATTTCATCCCGCTCAATCATGGCTTCAATATAATTTTCACGGACATATCCGCCGTCAACAAGCGCCCTTCCGGCAAAGCGGATGGCTTCCTCTTTATTTTCAAATTTCTGGTTGAGGAAAACGTATTTTTCGAGCAGCAGATCATTGTTATTTTCTGCTGCAGCAGAATCATCGCGAGCTTCTGCAGGCGCTTCTCCCATTGCTTCCGCTTCTGCATCTTCTGCGATATCAATCAGTTCTTCCTCTGCAGAGCCTTTCAGCTTGCTGATCAGATTATCGTATTCAGGGCTTGAAAGGAAATTGTCCACTGACACATGATAGGCACCAGGGATTTTATTTTTTGCCCTTGGCGTCAGTTCTTCCTGTGTAATGACTACCTGTGCGTCAGCAGGAATATTGCTGATTGCCGTATTGGTTACATTCACATCATTAAGGCCGGCAGCCTTCACTTTTTTGCGGAGAAGTGAAGCCCCCATGGCGCTTGAGCCCATTCCGGCATCACAGGCAAAGACAATTTTGCTCACATTTTCAGGAAGCTTGCCTTCTGTTGCTGTGAATGCAGAAGCAACTGAGCTTTTCTTCCCTTTCATTTCCTGCATCTTTTGTGCTGCGGCTTCAATATTTTCATCTGACTGCTTGCCTGTTTTTAAAATAAAGGCAGAAGCAATGAACGAAACAGCACCGGCTACAAGGACAGCAGCAAAGTTGGCAATATAGGCACTCGCATGGTGAGGCGTCACTGCCGTGATGGCGAGAATGCTTCCCGGTGATGCCGGTGCGAAAAGACCGCCGCCAAGCAGGACAAGTGTGAACACACCGCTCATTCCGCCAAGGATGACCGCGATGAATAATAGCGGACGCATCAGGATGTAAGGGAAGTAAATTTCATGGATTCCCCCAAAGAAATGGATAAGTGCAGCTCCGGGTGCAGATTGCTTTGCGTTTCCTTTTCCGAAGAAGATGTACGCAAGAAGCACACCGATACCAGGTCCAGGGTTTGCTTCCAGCAGCAGCAGGATGGACTGGCCTGTCTGTTTGATCTGTTCCGTCCCAATCGGAGTCAGGACCCCGTGGTTGATTGCATTGTTAAGGAATAGAATTTTTGCAGGTTCAATCAGGATGCTTGTTAATGGCAGCAGGTTTGTTTCTACAAGCCATTCCACCCCGCTGACCAGCCAGCCTGTGAATACATCGACTGCAGGTCCGATACCCGCAAATGCCAATATCGCGAGTACACCGCCAATGATTCCGGCAGAGAAGTTATTGACAAGCATTTCAAAGCCTGCCTTGACCTTACCTTCAATGGCGCGGTCAAAAAGCTTGATTGCATAACCGGCGATCGGGCCGACAATCATGGCTCCGAGGAACATCGGAATATCAGAGCCGACGATGACACCCATAGTAGCTATGGCACCGACTACAGCTCCGCGCTGGTCATGGATCAATTTTCCGCCTGTATAACCAATCAGCAGCGGAAGAAGATAAGTAATCATTGGGTCAACCATTTTGGCAAGGCTTTCATTTGGCCAGAACCCGGATGGTATGAATAGTGCAGTTATCAGGCCCCAGGCGATAAACGCACCGATATTCGGCATGACCATGGAGCTCAGGAAGTTACCGAATTTTTGTACAGCTATTTTTATATTAGGCTGAGCCATTTGCACTCTTCCCTTCTATTTATAGTATTTACTTATCTATGGTAAATGACAGGGAGGCAGGGTTCAACGAAGAAGAAAACTAACTTTGTCGCACACCATTGTGACAAACCTATTGTTTCTCAAAAAAGGCCAGTTATTCTTACAGCTTGCAGCAGAAAAAGCAGACTGAATGAAAATCTTCAGTCTGCTCTTTACAGGTTTATTCAAAAGTTCCTTTGACAATAGCCTGTCCGCCTTCTACTATGGTCCTGCCAAGGGCTATGACGGTATCAATCTGATAATCGTCCGGATCCAGCATGACCAGGTCTGCATCCCTGCCTGCTTCAATCGCCCCTTTATGAGGCAGCTTTAAAATGTCTGCCGGATTTTTGGTTATGACCCTGATTGCCTGGTCAAGCGGGATATCTTCAAGAAGGATGCTGTCACGGACTTCACTATATAAAGAGGATATCTTTCCGACCTTCATGCCGATCAGTTCTCCTGCCTCGTTAAAATCCGGCAGGCTGCCCTGGGCGTCAGAGGTAAAAGTAATCTGTGATATTCCGACCCCTGCGGCAAGCATCCTTTTCAATCCCCTGCTGCATTTAACCTCCCCTTCCTCCTGGAACTTAGGAATGGAGCTGGTTGTAAAATCAACATAGCCCCCCCTTTTGGCATATCGGATGCCCTCTTCAAAGAGGTGGGGATTGCGGTTGATATGTGTCGGGTAAAATTGGCGAAGCGGAATATCAGTCTGTTCCACCACATCTTCAATCAGCTTCAAATGATCATAGCTGTCGCCAACATGGATGTTGACGATTCCGGCTTTGCCTGAAAGCATTCCCCCGATCCGGGCTGCAGATGCTATTTTGGCGAGCTCCTCTACGGTAGGCTGGGAAGAACGGTGATCGCTGATGGCAATTTCTCCTGCCCCGATTATTTTATCAATCAGGATGATATCATCTTCAATTTTCCCAGTGAGTGTCTTTACCGGCACCTGATAGGATCCTGTCTGGGCATAGCAGGTGATTCCTTCTTCCTCCAGCGCCCTTGCTTTGGCAATCAGGCTGGGCATCGTCCTGGTGGTACCATCTGTTCCGATTACGCCCACAATGGTGGTAATGCCTGCCAGAGTGGCATCGGTCAGCTGCAGCTCAGGAGTCCTTGTCCGGTAGCCGCCCTCGCCGCCACCACCTATGATATGGACGTGGGCATCAATGAAGCCGGGTACTACCAGCTTTCCCTCTGCCTCTATTATCCTGATATCTGCAAAGCCTTCAGGCAGATCGATATGATCCTTTATATAGCCAATCTTATTCCCTGTAAGCAGTATATCTTTCTTTCCTATATGATCAGGTGCATATACATTCCCGTTTCTGATGAGAGTCAGCAACCTCTTGTCCCCCTCCATGATAAATGCCTCATTATTCAGAATGATTATGCATTTATCTTAAACCTGACTTTACCAGCCGGCAAATCTTATGCCTTATCCAGCAGCTTCTACTGGAAAAATAGAGAAGCCCTGTCATCATTTTGACATGTTTAGACTTCGGGAGCCGGGGTAAATCTCAAGTAACAATAAACGATAAAAAAACAAACAAAAACTATAAATATACTATAAAGGAGAACTGAACCATTATGAAAGAAATCATCTCTACAAACATTAACCTGGATAGACATTTTACAATGAAAGATATGCTTGAAATCTATCAGGCCGCTAAGCAATATAAAGGCAACACAATCATCTATTGCAATCAGAAGTCAGTTGATGCTTCCAATATGCCAAAGCTGGTTTCCTTCCTGCTGACCCAAAAGGCGAATACATCCATTAAAGTGATTGTCGAAGGGGTACAGGCAAGGAAGCATCTCGCTAAAATCAAGGAAACTTGCGCAAACCGTGTATCTGCATTCAAAAAGGCTGACCAGCCATTAATGACGGAAACCGTTTAATTCCCAGAAAGGCAGTGAACCTATAATGATCCGGACGATTCTTATGATAATCGGCGCCATCGTTGTGATTGGCGCACTTGTAAGCTGGCTGTTCTAACGACAGCAAAAAAAAGAGCCGACCGGCTCTTTTTTATTTTAATCTTCATGCTTTTTCTCTTTCTCTTTCTCTTTCTCTTTCTCTTTCTCTTTCTCTTTCTCTTTTTCCTTATCCCTGCCCTTTAAGCGGTCTTCCCATTTCCCTTTTTCTTCACGCAGCTTTTCCTGCCACTTCTCGGCTTCCTTCCTTAAATTCTCCTCCCATTCTCTGGCCCTCTTCCATCTTTCTTCTTTCTCTTTTTGTTCAATATAATAAGAGATATGCGGAACATTGAAGGATTCAGCATCCTGCCCTTCAAGAGCAGCCGCCATCAGCTCCCGGAAGATCGGGGCCGCGCCTTCACTGCTTGTCGTTGTTAAATAGTGGTTTTCATCTGTATGGTCATAACCGACCCATACAGCACCGGCAAGCTGAGGTGTATAGCCGGTGAACCATTGGTCCTTTACGCCATCTATCCCCTCTATCGGCACCTGGGTCGAGCCTGTCTTCCCGGCCGTCTCCCTTCCAGGAATGCCTGCTGCCTTCCCGGTTCCCTGCTCCACTACCCCCAGAAGCATGGTTGTCATTTGTTCTGCTGCTTCTTTAGAAACTGCCTGCACAGACTTTTCTTCCCGTTCGGCTATTACATTTCCTTGGGCATCTTCGATCTTTATGATTGCATGGGCCTCTTCCCTTACACCGTCATTGGCAAATGCCGCATAAGCACCGGCCATCTCCAGCGGAGACACACCTGATGACAATCCCCCAAGAGCAATCCCAAGATCTCTGTCGCTCTCCTCCAGAGGGATTCCAAACCGCTTGGATGCTTCAATCCCCGCTTCAATGCCGATTTCATTAAGTATCCATACCGCCGGAAGATTAAGCGAATCTTTGACGGCCTCGTACATTGGCACCTGCCCGCGGTACTGTCCATTATAATTGCCTGGTTCATAGCCGCCGAAGCTCATTTTCTCATCTTTTACCTGGTCTGTTGCCTTCCATCCCTCTTCCAGAGCCGGCGCATAAGCAGCCAAAGGCTTCATAGCTGAGCCGGGCTGGCGCTTCAGCTGGGTGGCCCGATTGAAGCCCCTGAAGACATGCTCGCCGCGTCCACCGACCAAAGCACGGACACCGCCTGATTCAGGATCCACCAGCACAGCTCCGCTCTGGACGATCTGATCTTCTTTTCCTTGCGGGAAAAGATCATCTCTTTGGTAGATTTCTTCTGCGGCTGCCTGCATTTCCGGATCAAGTTCAGTATAGATCCTGTATCCCTCTGTCAATAATTCATCCTGTGTCAGTCCATATAATTCGATTGCTTCATCCAGAACATGATCAACATAATAAGGGAACTTTCCTTTCAGTGGATCGCCGCTCCTGTCATTGAGAGCAAGCGGCTCTGCTTTGGCTTGTTCAAATTCACTGGCAGAAATATAGTTCTGCTCCTTCATTTGAAGCAGGACCGTATTCCGCCGTTCTACCGCCTCTTCAGGATGGCCGATTGGATTCAGGGCAGAGGGGGCCTTGATGATTCCCGCCAGAATGGCCGACTCGCTTATGGACAGATCTTCGGCATCTTTGCCAAAGTATTTAAGGGCAGCATTTTTGACCCCCCATGCCCCTTCCCCGAAATAAATCTGATTCAAATACATCTGAAGGATTTCTTCCTTTGAATATTTCTTATCTATTTCCCTTGCCAGGAAAAACTCTTCCATCTTCCGCTTGTATGTTTTTTCATGGGTGAGCAGCGCATTCTTCGTCAGCTGCTGTGTAATGGTGCTCCCGCCTTCGACCACACCGCCAGCTTTGATATTAGTGAACAGCGCTCTCATAATGCCTTTGTAGTCAATGCCGCTATGTTCATAAAATCTTTTATCTTCTATTGCGACCACGGCATTTTTCAGGCTGTCAGGGATCTGGTCGGCACGGAGGCCTTCATTTTTGCTTGCTGAAATTTTGCTTGCCTCTTCCCCGCTGTAATCGTAAATGACCGTGGGCTGTGACATCCCGTCCTCCAGATTGCTGATATCCGCGTCCTTGCCTTGAAAGTAAAAGAAACTAAGGAAGCCGAGGATCGATGTAGAAGAAAATAAAAGGACGATTTGTAAAATCCGTTTTAGTCTATAGATTCGATTTTGTTTGTTTCTGCCTTCTCTTGTATTGCTCATTTAATCACAACCTTTATTGAAACTTCTTGGTGACTTCTTATCATACTGTAAACAATTTTCTTAAAGACTTTTACTCAAAAATGATGGGATATAAACCATAATTATCCTTATTAGCAGTTTGGGCACTTTTATATAATCCGAAAGTGTTCCCCCTTTTATAGGGGTACAAAATTTTGATGCCGCTCAAACAGGCAGGATTCTTTTATCGGAAATATGGGTAAATAGAAAATAATCACAACTCTCCTATTAAGAAAGGATGATGACAATGAACCAATTCAATCGGATTGTAGTCGGCTACGATGATACCGAAGGCAGCAATAAGGCACTGCAGCTTGCCGTTCAGATGGCAAAAGGAAACCCGGAGGCACATGTACTGGTTGCAAATGTCTATGACGAAAAGGTAGAAAACGTAATGACTGATAATGAAAAGAGAGTGGAGCCGGTAAGAACAAACGGATATATGCTGGAAGGGATCCAGATTCCGCCTATGTCGATCAGGCATGATGATCCCAACCCGCCAACACACGCCATTATCTCAAACAGCGTGGATGACGCATTCTATAAAGCCAAACAGGAGCTTGAACCCCATAATATCCAGGCAAAATATGATTCTCTTGACGGCAGCCCTGCAGAAAGCATCTGTGATTACGCTTCGGCAGAAGGAGCCGATCTGATCATTGTCGGAAACTCCGGCAAAGGCGGGCTGAAGCGGATGTTCCTGGGAAGCGTCAGCAGCAACATCGCCAAACAGGCTCCGTGCCCTGTGCTGATTGCGAAATAATCATTTCCGGCTCATACAAAAAACGCTAAGATACCCAGTATCTTAGCGTTTCTTTCTCTCTCCATTCACAGGCACAGTCAGGGTTACTTGTCCGCATCTGCCCCTCTTGCAATCTCGAAAAAACGCTCTTTTGATTCTTCTTCATCAAAACTGCTGTAGACTCTGTACAGGTCTTCATCTATAATCCGGAAATGCTGGCTGATGATATTCTGCTGAAGCATAAATCTGCCTCTTTTTTCGACCTCTCTCCACCATATTTTGCCTCCAAGGGTTTTTTCTTTACGATAATCAATACCTTCCCTTGCAATGGTTTCAAGCACTTCAAGCGGTTCGTTTCCAAATAGAAATTGCACGGTTTCGGTTTCACGGAACAGGGCACAGACAGCCACTACTGTGGACCAGCCCGCATAAGCTCTGCCCTTTTCAATCTGAACAAGTGTTTTTTTGGAGATCCCGATAATTTCCGCCATCTTATCCTGGGTATATCCTGCCTCTGTACGAATAAGGCGGAGCTTTTCTGAAACCTTCATGATAATCTCTTCTCGTGTCAATATTCGCGCCACCCTTTTCAAGTGTAATATTACACCAATTCTAACACATTATAAAAGCAGGTATAACTTTTATATTTATGAATTTGATAAATGCCTGTACTTTTTTATGCCCTTCACCATTCAGATTAAACCGAGGCTTTTTTAATAGGACACACCAGACATCCAGTATTTTACATAAACTATCATAATTTTACACTTTGTCATCCAATCCCCGATCTTTCGATAAATTTCTGTAAATTCCCAAGAAAATTCCGGAGGATTTATCCCATTATAGGCGAATGTTAATACAGCAAGGTTAATAGTCAAAAAGATAGGCGGAGGGTAAAATGTTATCACTATCAAATCAAAAGCTGCTTGACTTTCTTGAAAGAGAGAAGCATATTCTTCTGGAGCAATGGAATAAAGAGATTGTCTTAACAGAGACAGATCCTTTCAAAGATTATATAAGAGAAAACGGTGAAGCCATGTTCAGCCTGATCTTGACCAGTTTGTCCAAGTCAGAACAGGATCTGGATGTCTATCTTCAGCAGCTCGCCATCAAAATTGCCTCTCAGCGTGTAAAGGCCAATATCAACATCGGCGAATTTGTCTACAATGTAAATATGGGCCGTTCCATCATCTATAAAAATCTCAACCGGGTTGACGTCCACTGGGATGATCTGCAGAAATGGATTGACAGGATCAATGTATGTTTTGACAAATTTCTTTATTATGCTGTCAGCCATTATACAGATGCCAAGAATAAGATCATTGATGAAAAAACGGAATTCATCAATTCAACCCATAAAGACCGCCTTACTCTTCTGGGACAAATGACATCCAGCTTTATACATGAATTCAGGAATCCGCTGACTTCCATCCAGGGTTTTGTTCAATTGCTTAAAGCTGAAAACCCTCCCATGAATTATTTAGATATCATTTCAAATGAGCTTGAACAGCTCAATTTCCGTATCTCGCAATTCCTGCTATTATCCAAGAAGGAGCTTATCGGAAAGGAAAAAACTACCTTCAACCTGAACAGTTTGGTTGAAGAGGTACTGATTTTCCTGTATCCAAGCATATTGGATGCCAAAGTCCGTATTATAAAGGAAGTCGATGAGAGCACCCATCTTTGCGGCTATGAAGATGAAATCCGCCAGGTGCTTATCAATATCATCTTTAATGCCATCGATGTCTTGAACCCCTATAGGGAAGATCCGCTCATTGAAATTATCTCATTCATGACTTCAGACTCTTATGTACGGCTCGAAATCAGAAATAATGGCCCGCAAATACCTGAGCATCTGCTAAGTTCCATTTTTGAACCTTTTGTTACGACCAAAAAACTGGGAACCGGGCTGGGACTTTTTGTCTGCCGGGAAATCATTGAAAAGCATAAAGGCTTCCTTTCCTGTGAATCAGACTATGATAAAACCATTTTCAGCATGACTCTGCCTCTGCATACCGGCGAAAGAGCAGCAGATTCCGGCTGCGAATAAATGAAAGAAAATTTACGCTGCTCCGCTTTCCTGTGTATGATTGGATTGTCAGGCAATGCTACCGGATAATTCAAACTTTAGAAAAAAAGGGGGGCGAAGATTTGTTTACACTAGAAGTTGATAATGAAATCCGGCTTCAGCTGTTTCAGCTGCATCATGCCGACGAGCTTTATGGTTTGGTGGACGGCAGCAGGAACCATCTAAGGGAATGGCTTCCCTGGGTAGACAGCATGACCTCTCCCATGCAATATCACAGCATCATCCCTTTGTGGCTGAAGCAATTTGCCGAAAACAATGGCTTCAACACTGGTATAAGGTATAAGGGGATACTGGCAGGAGCCGCCGGCATCCACCAAATTGACTGGGCAAGCAGGCAAATGAGCATAGGCTATTATCTGGCCGAAGGATTTCAGGGAAAAGGAATCATGACAAGGACAGTCCAGGCAATGATCAATTATGCTTTTAATGACCTGCGTTTGAACCGGATTGAGATCAGATGCGGGATCAGGAACCATAAGAGCAGGGCTGTCCCTGAGCGGCTGGGGTTCACACAGGAGGGAATCATCAGGCAAGGAGAGTTCCTTAATGGGCATTACCACGATCTGGTGGTTTACGGGCTTCTAGCGGAAGAATGGAAATATTAATCGGCAAAACAAAAAGCCAGCAATGCTGGCTTTTTCCATTATCAAATAATCCTCCGGCCTATCTGGGACAGCGCAAAATAGATGCCGTGCTGAAGGGTCTGGAAGCAATCATATTTCGAAAGCTTGATGCCGGACTGAGTGATGGCCACTCCCAGTTCAGCTGATATGCCGACAAGGATGGTATCTGTGCCGATGAGTGATGCGGCAGATCCAAGCTTATGAATGAAATCACCTGTAAAATTGCTGATATCATTATCAAGTCCGGTCAGATCGAGGACAAGATATTTAGCCTGGTATTTAGGCAAGTTGTTCAAGGTCTTTGTCAGCAGATCTTCTGAACGGCTCTCATCATATTTTCCGATCAGCGGTACAACCACAATGCCTTCCAAAACCGGAATGATTGGGGAAGACAGCTGCCTGACCAGGTCATGCAGCTCCATCGTCTGTTCTGCGACAAGTTCCTCAAGACTCCGTATTTGCTCGGACTCTTTCCTTCTGGAAAGCTCATGGATGTTGTGGGACACCGTTACATCAGAAGGAAAATACTTGACTTCGGTATAGTCATGGCCTTCTATCTGGCTGGCTGCTACTTCATACCAGATATTCTCCCCAAACAGCCCGGTAAAAATCCCGGCATAATGGGCAGGCAGGAAGGTTCCGCCCGTTTTTTTATTTTGGGCAAGATTGATTTTATGTTCCCACGTATCCTGCAATTGCACCGTAACTGTTTTTGCCTCTTCATCAAGCTCTGTTACAACGGTTTTTCCCCAGCCAGCAGACGCGTAGGTGTTGGGAATCAGCTTTGTTGCATCTTCAACAGATACAGTTTTAAGTTTTTCGAAATACTCTCCGACCACCTGTCCCATCCGGTAGCCTGTTGTCTCCAGCACCACGCTGGCTGCTTCTTCACCGGAAATTTCCTCAATGGTGTCAAAGAAAGTCTTCATCGCTGAATTGATCCAAAATAATACGGCGTCTTCCCCTTCAAAGATGAACTGGCCATTATTGAAATCCCACTGGAAATCGAGGCCATGTACATTAATAGAAGGTTTGCTGTCCGGCAGTTCATTTAACTTCATTGCTCTACCCCTTATCTTTAATACATATCAAGAATAGTCAGAGATTATTTCTTACTATCCTGGTTTCTGCCATTTCCTATACTATAAATTTATACTTTAAATGGGACGATGTCTAATTTTCTGCAGGGAATAGCAGTTTAACCTTTGCTGCAGGCGGGAAATAAAAGAGAAATCCATAGAAAAGGTGCATGAAAATAATGAATGATAAAAATCTCCGGATGATACAGGAAGAATTACCCGGCTTTGCCGATGTGCTTAAGCATGCCTTTGATAAAGGCCAAAGCGAGGCTGAGCTGACAGTGAACGACCTGCTGGCAGACTTGAGGATCCAGCTGCAGCCGGTCATTCAGCGCCAGCAAAAATAGATTATGGAGGACAGGCTGCCGGAAACATCCGCAGCCTGTTTTTTCATTGGAAATTTCAAGCTCTTCCACATGGTTTATCCCTCTGCAAAAGGCTTTGCCATAAAGCCGGGATTTTATTAGGAATATACTCACTTTGATACAAGACAAGCGGCTTCCCAGGATGTCCTTCTTTTTAAGAACTGCCGCTGAATGGGCCCGAATCAGCACAGAAGACTAACGAGCCTTTGGAACAAAAAAACCGGAGAATTTACGGTGTAATTTTTTGTATTTTCCGATAAATTGATTCATAATTGTTCATAAGCTGTATATATTCTCATAAAATAAGAGTAATCACTCCATTTCAACCGCAACGTTTGACTGTACGGTTTAAGTTACCGTATAATTATGGTTAATTTTATGAAAATATACATCTTGTTTTTTGAACAGCCAAACCATCATAATGAAGAATTTAAATCTGATACCGAGGTGATAAGATGGGGCATTCTATCGCATTGGTGAACTAGCAGCGATTGCAAATGTATCAAAAAGAACGATTGACTATTATACTGCATTGGGCCTGATAAAGGCTGAAAGATCGAAATCGAATTACAGGCTTTATTCTGAAGATGTGCTCCTTGACCTTACATTCATTGAAGAATGCAAAAAACTGCACATCCCGCTTGAAGAGATTAAGAGAAAGCTGGAATTGAAGAAAGATGGGAAAGCGGCATCAGGGACCGTCGAGAAGCAGATTCTTGATGTTACACAGCAGATAAGGCACCTTCATACAGAGATTTCCTCCCTCCTTCCGCTCATTCAAAAGCTGGACGGGGAGGAAAAAAACAACATCTCCAAAAAGCTGAGTACGGAAGGGTTGGCTTTGATCCAGTCTCTTAAAACCTTAACAAGCTAAAATATTTTTGTATTATCAGGAGGTGACTCCTTACTCGTTCACGCGGGATAAGGAAACTTATTGGACATATTAAACTTGGTTATTATAGCCATTTTAATTGCTTTTACGGCATTTTTTGTCGCTTCGGAATTTGCGATCATCAGGGTGAGAAGCTCAAGGATTGACCAGCTTATAGAAGAAGGCAGCAGTTCTGCACTTGCTGCAAAGAAAGTGATTACAAACCTGGATGGCTATCTGTCCGCCTGCCAGCTTGGCATTACCGTGACCGCGCTGGGAATTGGGTGGCTCGGGGAACCAACAGTCGAGCATATTTTAAGGCCGGTGCTGACGAACCTCAGCATCCCGGAATCTGTATCACATATACTTTCTTTTTCTATTGCTTTTGGCTTCATCACGTTCCTCCACGTTGTGATCGGGGAACTTGCGCCAAAGACTCTCGCTATTCAAAAAGCTGAATGGATTACGCTTGCATTTTCCCGTCCGCTGATCGGTTTCTACAGAATCATGTACCCTTTCATCTGGGCGCTGAATGGCTCTGCACGCTTAATCACTGGCTTCTTTGGATTAAAGCCGGCTTCCGAGCATGACCTGGCACATTCTGAAGAGGAGCTGCGCATCATTTTATCCGAAAGCTATAAAAGTGGTGAAATCAACCAGTCTGAGTTTAAGTATGTAAACAAGATATTCGAGTTTGATAACAGGATTGCCAAGGAAATCATGGTCCCGCGGACGGAAATCGTTTCGCTTGCCAAGGATGATACGCTCGAAACCTTCCTGCAGCTCGTCCATGACGAAAAGTTCACAAGGTATCCGATTATCGATGGAGATAAAGACCATATTATCGGGATGGTCAACATAAAGGAAATCATCACTGACTTCATCAAAGACCGGGAAATAACCTCCAAGACGCTTGAAGCATATACACGGCCGATTATCCGGGTCATCGATACGATTCCGATTCATGACCTTCTGGTGAAAATGCAGAAAGACCGGATCCATATGGCCATACTGATGGATGAATACGGCGGGACTTCAGGCCTCGTGACCGTCGAAGATATAATAGAAGAAATCGTCGGCGACATCCGCGATGAATTTGACAATGATGAGGTCCCCATGGTCCGGAAAATGGATGAAGGGCATTTCATCTTTGATTCCAAAGTTCTTGTGAGTGAAGTGAACGATCTCCTTGGACTAGAAATTAATGATGAAGATGTGGACACAATGGGCGGATGGATCCTGACAGAGAACTATGAAGCGAAGCAGGGCGATACGATCCATTTTGACGCCTATGACTTCACCATCCTTGAAATGGAAGAACATCATATCAAGTATATCGAAGTAAAGAAACTCCAGGAACAGGCTGAGCCGGTCGAACAGCAGACTGAGCAGATTATGCTGGCTAAGTCGGAGGTCCTTTCCTAGAAAAAAACCTTTCCCAATGCGGGAAAGGTTTTTTGTTTGGTTTATTGGGAAATTGTGAAAAAGGCTGGTCACGTGAGCACAGCTGGCTTTTCTTTTGCCTGGGTATGTATTCCACCGGTCTCTCGGATTCATGACCCAGGCTTTTTTTCGGCTGTTCATGTATCCCAGCTGTGCTCTCGCATACATGACTGGGCTTTTTTTCAACTTGTCATGTACCCCAGACGGGCTCTCGCATACATGACTGGGCCTTTTTTCAACTTGTCATGTACCACAGACGGGCTCCCGCATACATAACTGGGCTTTTTTCCGGCTGATCATGTATCCCAGCTGGGCTCCCGCATACATAACTGGGCTTTTTTCCGGCTGATCATGTATCCCAGCTGGTCTCTCGCATACATGACTGGGCTTTTTTCCGGCTGGTCATGTATCCCAGCTGGTCTCTCGCATACATGACTGGGCTTTTTTTCAACTTGTCATGTACCCCAGACGGGCTCCCGCATACATAACTGGGCTTTTTTCCGGCTGGTCATGTATCCCAGCTGGACTTTCGCATACATGACTGGGCTTTTTTTCGACCACTCATGTATCCCAGACGGGCTCTCGCACATGACTGGGCTTTTTTTCAACTTGTCATGTATCCCAGCTGGTCTCTCGGATGCATGACTTAGCTTCCCTTCGACTGTTCCTGTTCCCCAGCCGGACTCCCGGATGCAAGCCGCAGCAAAATATGCCCACTATCACCCTTCGCGGAGTCAACGTCACACCACTTCATTTCGGAAAACTGATCCTAAAGAGTGTCCCTTGATTTCTTTCGCTTTCTACCTCAATTTCCCCATTATGAAGCTGGACGAGCTGTTTGACGATGGAAAGGCCGATCCCGAATTCTCCGAAGGTGCTGCTTGTCCTTGACAGATCGGCTTTATAGAAGCGGTGCCAGATCGATTCAATTTCCCCTGGATCGATGCCGATCCCAGTGTCTTCTATCTCAATGACAGTTTCTTCATTCCCTTTCCGCCCTCTCAGCCATACAGTTCCCCCATCGGTGAATTGGATGCTGTTCTTGACAATGTTGATGATGATTTGGATGATGCGATCATAATCTGCTTTTACATATAGCTCCTCATCTGCATCAAGCACGATTTCAATCCCTTTTTCTTCAGCCTGGATATCAAGCTGCTCCTTGACTACTTCAAACAGATCCAGTACCTGGATATTGCCGATGTCCAGCTTGATCTGGTTGGAGCGGATCTTCTCATAATCAAGATTCTCATTCACAAGCCTGATCAGCCTTCTCGCTTCACGGTCAATCAAATCCATGCCCTTTTGCTTTTCCTGCTCAGGTATGAGATTGTTCTTCAGGCCTTCTGCCATGCCGCTGATGGTCGTGAGAGGCGTCCGCATTTCATGTGATACATCTGCAATGAACGTTCTCCGCCTGTTTTCAAGCCGTTCGATTTCTTCATTGGATGATCTGAGCTTTGCGGCCATATGGTTGAAATCTTCTGCAAGCTCCCCTATTTCATCAAACTGGGTGTTTTTGATATTAACATTATAGTCCCCCTTGGAAATCATCGAGGTCGCGTTCCTCAATTCTTTAATGCGTTTGAGAAGATTTTTGGACAGCACCCAGCTGAGGAGGATTGTCGCGGTCAGACTGATGACAATGGTATACAGCAGGAATTTATTCAGCTGGCTGGCCATCTGGAGTGCACCACTAATCGGCGACATGAGGAGAATCCCCCCTGTCATTCTGCCGTCATGCATATATGGTATAGCTACAAGGGTCACTTCCTGCTCAAACCGTTTGATGTCATGCTTGATTGAGATTGAATGACCGCCGGCAAGCCTTTGCCGCTCCTCTTCTGTGAATAATAAACTGAGCCCCCTCGTCTGGGGATAGATGACACCGTAATTTGCATCAAATAGATAATAATTGATATTGCGCGCCCTCAGCAGCTGACTGTACTCTTCCAGAAACCGCTCATTGCCCACCGGCCTGACAGAAAGCTCCTTCAGCACCTGTTCGCCATATGCATTCAGCTCCTCCGTCTTGTTTTGAAAAACATAATTTTGGACGAACTGGGTAAAAAGCAGGCTCAATAACAGGAAAGCCATGATCAGGATGCTGATATGGCTGATCAGAAGCTGATAGAAATATTTAATTTTCACCTGCGGCCTCCGATTCATCAAATTTATAGCCTATTCCCCATACCGTATGGATGAACGGCTGGGATGTGGTGCCGATTTTTTTGCGCAGGCGCTTGATATGCACATCGACTGTCCTTTCATCCCCATAAAATTGATATCCCCATACCCGGTCGAGGAGCTGCTCCCTGGAAAAAACCTGCCGCGGGTTTTTGACAAAATAATAAAGCAGGTCAAATTCCTTTGGCGTAAGATTATTCAAAGGCTGGCCTTTGTAGAGCACTTCTCTCGTATCCTTGCTGATTTTGAAAAACTGGCTTGAGATATAGTTTGCTTCTTCCTGTTTGGAGGAATCAGCCTGATATCTTCTTGTAACAGCCTTGATTCTGGCCATAAGGGCAAGCGGACTGAATGGCTTTGTCACATAGTCATCCGCTCCCATCTCAAGGCCGAGCACCTGGTCTGATTCACTGTCTTTCGCTGTCAGCATGATAATGGGGACTGTGCTCAATTCCCTGATTTTCCGGCAGAGTGTAACACCATCCATGACAGGCAGCATCCAATCGACGATGACAAGATCCCATGATTCTTTATTGAATGCATCAAAGCCCTCCTGGCCGCTGTGGACAAACCTGCCTGTATAGCCTTCTTTCATAAAAAACATTTCAAGCATCGAGCAGACACTTTCATTATCTTCAACTACCAATATTTTCATCTTCAAACACCATCCCCGGACAACCGCCCGTTAATATAATGAGACTCTGCAGCACATCAGTACAGACTGCAGCCGAATCTCTGATAAAACGATAGAAATCAGGATGCTTTCAATGCTGGGCATCCTCCCTGTACTTCCGGGCTTTTATACTCATATTAAACCAAAAAATTCTCCATATCCAATTCCTCAGCCCGTGTGGAATCTTTCACCTTCCATTATGGTGCAGGAGAGCCACACCAGGAGAATGTATCAGAGTTGTTTCCAGCTTCGCCAATTAGATAAAATAAATGTATTGCTGTAAAATCCTGCATCCCGCATTAAGAACAGAAATATGTTACACTGAATAACATTAAGAACCCAGACTTTCAATACTTTTATTTGTTTCCTTTATAAAGCCCTTAAAATATAATTATATTAACACATTTTCAACGCTGAACTCCCACCTTCCACAGATTTGGCACAGGAGCACCAGCGAAGGAACAGCCGACAGAACTTCCTTGCCACGCGACCAATATTTATCGAAGAAGGTGGTCATAATGGAACAATACGCAAAACAGCTTACTGATGCCCTGCTGTCAGGAGACCAGGATGAAGCATGGGAGATTATATATGGCCAGCACAAACATTCAGCCAATACACTTGAAATTTTTGAAAAGCTGATTACCAAATCCATGCAGCGTGTCGGCGAGCTTTGGCAGAATGACGAAATCTCCGTTGCCGATGAACATTTAGCCACCACAACATGTGATTTTGTGCTTTCGCGGTACAGGCATCAGGTTTCCAGGGAAGTCCATCCGAAAAAAGGAAGGAAAGCGATGTTTTTCTGCCTTGAAAATGAACAGCACTTTCTCGGCTTGAAGATGGCAGCCATCATCTTTGAGGAAAAAGGATGGGAAACAAAGCTGCTGGGCCCGAACGTTCCTTTAGAGAAAGGAAAAGAGTCGGCAGAAGAGTGGCAGCCTGATGTAATAGGACTGTCCTTCACCATGATCAACCATGCCGAGAAGCTTTCCTTTTATGTAAAAGAACTTGAAAGCCTTACGCACTCGCCTGCGGTATTTGTCGGGGGCCGGCTGCTCAAATATTACGATTTTACCAGCCATTGCTCCAGCAAAACAACGCTGTTGAAAGAGCTCATAGACATTGAGCAGTGGATTCCAACTTTACCTTTTGGAGAGGAATTGAATGCAAGATAATAAGCTATTGCCCCTGCCCTATTTTAAAATAAATGAAAAACTTGATATACTCGAAAGCTCTGCTGAGACAGCCAGCTTGTTTCTGCCTGCCGGAAATCTGCTGGAGCTGATTGATGACGAAAGTGCAGAAAAAGCGAAGAATGTCCTCCTGAATAAAAAGAAGAAGCGGACAGAGCTGAATATGAAAACTCACTCTTCCCCTTTTGCTTTAGTTACAGTGCATATCAGCTGGAACGGGGATACTGCCCACCTTCTGCTGATTGAGGAAGATGATAAGATAAATATTCTTGCCGGCCAAGTGGAGAAGCACAGGCAGCGGCTTGCTGAAACTAACCTGGACCTGCTTGAGAGCAAGGAAAGCGCTGAAAGATCATACAGAAAGGTGCTTGAGCTTTCCAGCCCTTTCATCCATATATCAGACGAACTTGTGCTCATCCCGCTCTTTGGAGAGCTCTCGGAACAGCTGATCAACCAGAATAAAGATCGGCTGCTTGACATGCTGCATGATTCAAATGTGAATCGTATTTTAATTGACTTCAACGGTGTCGGCAGCATCTCGCGTGACGGACTGATCCTTTTCCAGCAGCTCCTTTCCCAATTCAGTCTGCTGGGTGCAGAATCCGTCCTGATAGGCATCAGCCCTGAGCAGGCAAAAATCATCCACAATAATTTCCCTGGGCTTGAAGCCAAATATATCAATAGTCTTCATAAAGCTATAAGAAAAGGATTATAAGGAAAAATTAGAGGAGGACCTCAGTGAGGCCCTCCTCTCAACATTACTGCTAACCTAGGAAATGGTGTGTTAACTTATGAAAAAGCAGAAATCAAAGGCCCGGACATGGCTGACTACACTGAGAAAAAGAAAAAAAATGACACAGGAGGAGATTGCTTCTAAATCCTTCATTGACAGGGCGTACTATGCACAGATTGAGAATGGCGACAGAAATCCCAGTGAAGAAATCAGACAGAAAATAGCCGGCATCCTTGACTTTCACCCTTCCACTTTCATTCTTGCAGACGAGAGTCCCTTCCGTTTTGCTATGGAGCAGGCCCCCATGGTCATCGCCCACTGCGATCTTGATTTAAGATATACCTGGCTATTCAATCCTCATGCTGACTTTTCTTCAGAAGAGTCGATTGGGATGCGCGATGATGAGCTGGCCGACAACAGCGGGACCCGGGCGCTTATGCAGCTTAAGCAGAAAGTGATTGAGACCGGAAAGAGTTTTCGTGAGGAGATTACATTTCCCCTCTCAGATGGAGAATTGACCTATGTCGTTTTTGCCCGCTCTTTACTGAACGGTGAAGGCAAAATTATCGGTGCAGCCACCGCCTCCACAGGAATCTCCTCGACAGACGCCGATACATAAAAAGGACGATGCTCAAAAAGCGTCGTCCTTCTGCATGCGGCCCTTAAATCCACTCTGATATTTGTTCTACGGCAAGACGGTTTGTTGGCCGTCCCGGCTTTGCTGCTTTTCCGACAGTGATCAGCATGATCGGGACATAACGGTCTGACACACTGAACTCCTCAATAAATGCCTGCACATTAAAGCCGCCGATCGGGCACGTATCCAGGCCCTTTGCTTTTGCTGCCAGCATCAGCTGCATGGCCGCCAGTGAAGCATTGCTGAATGCTGCATCTCTGGCTTTACTTTTATCTTTATAAGCTCCCTCAACCTGCTTGATGAGAATCTGCTTGATTTCTTCCGTCATAAGGCCGTCAGAAACATCCTGGCTGAAGACCGGTTCAGCGTTTTTATTGGCCTCCAAATCCCCCAGCACGGCAAAAACAGCTGAGGCCTCCACGATTTGCTGCTGGTTGTAAGCGATCGGCAGCAGGCGCTGCTGTGCCTCCCCACCATGAAAAACAAGGAATTTCCAATGCTGCAGATTCCATGCTGACGGCGCTTTTGCCGCCAATTCAATAAGCTCTTCCACTTCACCCTTCGTAAGCTTGCTTTCTGGGTCATAATTTTTAACGGACCTGCGCCCGGCTGCTATTTCAAAAAAATCTGCTGTCTGCTGTGCCATTAAGTTCCACTCCTAAAAAAGAATCGAGTTCATACAACCTCGATATTATAATGAGAAAATATTTACCGTCAAGCAACTCCACTTCAGACAGCGGCAAAATATAGCAATAGAGGCCGCTCACAGCGGCCCCCTTACTATATCCAGGCAGCATGCTCCCTATTCCCATCAGGCAAGATAGACGAAATATGCCAGAAAGGCCACGAACAGCCCGTACATGATTGGGTGGATTTCTTTTCCTTTTTTCAGGGCAAGCATGGCGGCCGGATATAATATGAAGCCTAATGCAATCCCTGTTGCAACACTGAAGGTGAGCGGCATCATAAGGATCGTTACAAACGCAGGTATGGCGATTTCAAGCCTGGTCCAGTCAATCAGCCGCACTTCGGATGCCATAAGGGCCCCCACAATGATAAGGGCCGGAGAGGTTACTTCAGCCGTAATGACACCGAGCAGCGGCGAAAAGAACAAAGCAATGGCAAAACACCCGGAAATGATGACAGAAGTGAATCCGGTCCTGCCCCCTGCCGCAATACCTGAGCTGGATTCAATCATGGATGCTGTCGTGGAAGTTCCGAGGACGGAACCAACAACCGTAGAAGCAGAATCAGCCAGAAGCGCCCGGCCGGCATTTGGGATTTCGTTATTTTTCATCAGTCCCGCCTGGCTTGCGATGGCAATCAGGGCTCCTGCGGTATCAAAGAAAGCAACGAACAGGAATGTGAAGATGACGGCAAGCATTTCCGGCGTAAACACCTGATCCAAATGCAAGAACACTTCCCCGAAGGTCGGTCCGAGGCTTGGGATAGGCCCAACCACTTGCGTTGGGGACTCAATCACCCCAAAAATCATACCCGCAGCAGCAGAAACGACCATTCCATAAAAGATTGCGCCTTTTATGCCCTTTACAAGCAGGATAACAGTAAGGATGAAACAGAAAACTGCCAGAAGGACAGCAGGTGATTTCAGATTGCCGATCGATACAAATGTTGCTTCATTTCCCACAATCAGTCCGGCGTTTTTCAGCCCGATAAAAGCGATGAAGAAGCCGATTCCCGCAGCAATGGCATGCTTCAGGTCCCCGGGAATGACATTAATGATTTTTTCGCGGATTTTCAGGAGACTTAAGATAACAAACAGCACACCAGATACAAATACGCCTGTCAAGGCTGTCTGCCAAGGAATTCCCATCCCGATGCATACAGAAAAAGTAAAGAACGAATTCAGTCCCATGCTTGGCGCTATCCCGATAGGATAATTGGCAAGCAGGCCGATCAAAAGCGAACCAATGATGGCAGAAAGAGCTGTAGCTGTGAAAACAGCTCCTTTATCCATCCCGGATTGGCTCAGGATAATAGGATTGACGATCAGGATATAAGCCATGGATAAGAACGTAGTGATGCCGGCAACCGTCTCCTGTCTATATGTGGTGCCTCTTGAAGTGAATTGAAAGAAATTGGACATTTGGCTCCTCCTGCAGGAATTATTTTTGAAGTTGTTTCTCTTTAGGCTTATTGTTGTCCAGAACTGAAACAAAAAAAGCCCCGCTTTTACAAGCGAAGCCGCGGCGCAAATATACAGGAAGCCCCAAAAAAGAATACGGGGAAAAGCTTAACCTGTAGACAAGCCATTTACGGCAGCTTGGTAGAAACGTCCAGACCTTATTTCCGGACATATACAGTAATAAATATTTTATGAATATAATGTTGCCATTCTAACAAGCAGAATCCGCAAGCGTCAATTTAAAAATAAATTCAGACTACTGATATCGTTTTCGGGGCCAGCACCGTCCCGTGGTTGAATTTTACAGAACGGCAGTGCATATTCACTGTTAAACCCTGAGCAGAATGGGTATTAAAGTGATAAGGACTAAATTTATAAAGAAAGGAAGGTGCAGAATTTGATCATCGTCTACATCAGTTTAGCCATTTTTGCCGGAGCCCTTATTTATCTCGGCATCAGCGCCTTTAAAATTTATAAGGATTCCAAGCCCGCTATCCAAAACCTGACAGAGACTGCTGCAAGGCTGCAGAAACAGACTGAGAACATTAAAACTCAGACAACTGAGCTCACGGCTCACCAAAAGGAAATTCAGCAGGATATCCAGGCGAAAAAGGAAAAAGTCAACCATGTTGTTGTACAGGCAAAACAAACTCCAAAGCTGTTTAAAAAGCTTTGGACGAAACGCATCCCTTATGTGAACAAGTTTAATTAATCCATAAAAAAAGGAACCTCCAAGGTTCCTTTTTTTTATGCTTCAGTTGAAGGAAGCGGCAGCCTTCTTCTTTGCCCGTACTGTAGGGCTTACGCGCTCCCGGTGATAGATAGCATTGATTTCTCCGCCTACCACAAGGGTAAGACCCGTCAGATAGAACCAGAGCATAAGCACGATAACTCCCCCAAGGCTTCCATAAGTACCTGAGTAATTGGCAAAATTGCCAATATAGATGGAAAGTCCAAGGGAGATCAGCTGCCAGATGACGGTTGCTGCAATCGCCCCCGGTATAACATGCTTGAAAGGATAATGCTTATTCGGCGCCAGCTTGTAGAGGACAGAAAGTACAGCCGCTATGACGATTATGGCGACAACCCATCTCAGAACCGAAAACAGGATTTGCATTTCATCCGGGATATTGATGAAAGATTGGACAAGATCCAAAATTACATTTCCGAATACCGGGAGAACCAAGGCAACGATCAGTGAAAAAATAAGGCCGAGTGTAAGGCCGATCGAAATGAGTCTTGCCTTGATGAAGGAACGGGTCTCCTCGACGTCAAATGCCTGATTCATCGCCCGTATGAAAGCCTGCATCCCGTTGGATGCCGACCATAATGTACCAATGATACCGAAAGTCAGCAGGCCGCCGCTTGGCTGTGTCACTATGTTCACCACATTTTCTTCAAACACAGCTGCGGTTTCGGAAGGCATGACGGTCTGCAGAAAGGAAATGGCCTTTTGCGGATCAATATTCAGATAAGGAACGATGGACAGCAGCAGAATGAGGATCGGGAATATGGAGAGCATATAATAATATGCCTGTTCAGCTGCGAGTCCTGTTGCCCTGTCATCTTTTATTTCCTTTCCAAGTTTTTTTAAATACGCTATCATTTTTTTCATTTGTGATTCATCAACTCCTGCCAGCCCGCTTAAATGGGGATTATGATTTATTGTCCTTTTCCCTCTAATGCCGGCCGCTAACCGCCTTATTTTATATTCCAATGTATTACCAGAAATACTCTGGAGGGAACCCGCTTTGCCTCCCTCTGCAAAAAACTGCAGGCCATGCGCAGCTGCAGTATACTCAGGAATTCACTATTCCGCGTGTTAACTGTACAAATTTCATAAGTTCCTTAATAACAAAAAAAATTCCAGCCTGGCTTCAGGCTGGATTCAAAAATGATTATTTAAAGATCAGGACCTTTCCGACTGTTCCGTCAGCACTTTCTCCTGTAACACGGAATTTCAGCCCTTCCTGAGGCACCTTCCGCCCCACATCTACGAGCCCTGGATTGCTGTAGTCAGCGCTGTCGTCGAATAACGGCGTTTGTTTTGTCTGGTTGTCCTTCAGGCTTAGCCCCTGGTTTAAATACTCTATCAGCATTTTACTTGATTTGTTCAGGCTGAAGGCTGCATCATGCATCTGAATGCGGTTGTTGGCAACTGAACCGTCGTTCCACTTCAATGCATGCTGATCTGCATCCACAACGCCGAGATACCCCTCGCCTGGATGAATGCCAGTCCAGTTATCTGTGAATGAATCATCGACATACCATACGACAAGGCCTTTATCATAGCTGATCAGGCTGTCGCCGCGGCGCACATGGGCAAGTCCTGCATCCACTCCATTATGAGATCTCCATTCGAGAAGATAGTAATGGTCTGAATAAAATTTCCCTTGGTCTTTAGTGAATCCTTCCAGCGAAAATGCAGATTCTCCTTCTGCATCATCCTTCAGGACTTCCTTTCCATCGGCTGTTATAAGGATATCGTCTGCATAGAAACCTGGCATTGTGGCAGCAACATCTGTGTAGTAATGGAATTTAACCTCAATTTTCTTTCCTGCAAATGCAGACAGGTCAAAGCTGCCATCCTTCCAGCCATTTGAATTCCCTGTAATCCCAAAGCCCGGATTTTGGTTATTCGGGTCTGTATCTGTTGTAAGATTGCCCTGAATGGATACCCATTCCTCAGTCCCCTGCTCACGGACCTGGACAGAAGCGTAGTCCCAATCTTCTTCAATGTCATACCAGGCCTTGAAGGAAAGCTCAGCCTCCGAAGCGCCGGCAAGATCGATTGAAGCTGTCATTGAGTTATTCAGCTCGTCGCCGCTGCCGCTGAAATACTCATATGAACCGCTCGCTGGTGTATTGACGATATTTTCTTTCTGCGGAAGATCGATTCTGACCGCATCATTATTATTTCCTTTCGTTACAGCCTCATCAAGAAGAACTTCCACACCTTTAGAATTTACATCCTCCGAGGAAATGGTCGCACCAGACAGCCAGTTGCCCCCATGCCAATTCTGAAGCATCAGTTTTGCGTAGGCACTGAATCCTGTAGGCTCTGTTCCAGGAACATCTCCTGCCCAGCTTCCGCTCGACATGATTGACCAGTAGGCTACTGGCTCTCCCTGCCCTGTATATTGTGTGTCATACTCATCAGGCAAGCCGAGGTCATGTCCATATTCGTGAGCAAACACACCCGCTGCCCCGTCCTCAGGTTCAATCGTGTAGTCCCAGGCTCCCAATACGCCGCCCCAGCGGTCGCTGTCGGATTTAGCTCCTTTAACCGCTACCGGGCCTGATCCAAGTTTTGAACGGTGAGACCAGATGGCATCTCCGCCAAGCGATCCTCCGCCTGCTTCTTCTCCAACACCTGCATGGATGACCATAAGATGGTCGATAAGGCCGTCCGGTTCGTTATAAACGCCGTCCCCATCATAATCGTCACGGTCCCACTGATCATACTCAGTCAGGTTCACATTCGGATCCTGAGCCGCTTTATTCAATGCCTCCATTACAAGGCTTCTGGCGGCTTTATCATTACCGTCCGGTGCCGGCACATTCTCGCCGTAATATTTAGCAGGGTGATCGGCTGTATACCAGCCGGCAACCTTCCCATCCACGGTATAGCTTCCGCCGGACTGCTGTTCATAGTACTGCTTCATGGATACGAGGTTCTGGCCTGAAGGCCCTTCATAGCCTTCCTCTCCGAAGATCATATCCTGGAAATGCTCTAAAGGATAATCTTCATAGAACATGTCTGATTCTTCTTTGGTAATCGAGCTGTGCTTATAATCCGAGAACTCGATGGCAAGGACAAGAACTTTATCTTCTCTTGTATCCCCTTCATAATTTTCCTTTTGTACAGGATCAACATGCGCTTTTTTAGCTTGTCCAAGCTTGTTGCCCTTGCCGTTTTTCAAACCGTTTCCTGATTTGCCTTTTTCCTGCTGTTCAGAAACATCCAGCTCTTTTCCTACTTTTCCGGCCGGGACCTTAGCTGCATTCTCTGCTTTGGCCTTCAGGAATTTTTTTAGTGCCTTATCAGCTTCTGAATGGGTAGCGTTGTTCGAAATCTTTCCCTGCTTTTTCAAAAGCTCTATTAATCTTTCATCATTGGCGATGCCTAAATCTGCCTGCGCTCCTGCATATGGGCTGGATACAGCATTATAAGCCTGAGCTTTTTGGACTGGTGCAAAGGCACCGGCTGAGAATACGCTCAGCCCCATGGCTGCAGCCAATACAGCAGAAGCAGCTTTCTTTCTTCTTTTCAATGTGATAGCCCCCTCTAATTATTCTGACAAATCTAGAAGTCGAAATTGTCTAATAACGAGTATACTTTTATTTCGAGGCTCGAACAATGAATCATTCGCACTATTATTTATATATTCATATAATTTAAAATACCTAGTTTCCCCTAAAAATATAAGAAATAATAGGATGATTAATAAGTTTCGTTAATTGGTAAATTATTCTAATATTATTCTAAAACCAAAATAAAACTCCCCTGAAAGGAGAGTCTAATGGTTGTTCGCTAATTCAGGGTTCCGGTTCATCGCTGCTATGAGAAGCACGCCGCTTATCAGCAATAAAAAGCTTGTGACATAAAAGACAGACGAAAACCCGAAATATCCGGAAAGGAAGCCGCCAAGAACCGGCCCGATAATATTCCCGAGAAAGCGGAGGCTTGTATTATATCCCAGCACCTCCCCCTGCATGCTGACAGGTGCTTCCTGGCGGATATAGGCAATCCTGACAGGGATGATTCCGCCAATGGCAATGCCCAGGAGGAACCGGATGACCACGAGCTGCCAGATATTCGTTACAAAAGCTCCTGGCAGATAAACGATAGCCGCCATGAACAGCAGAAATACCAGCACTTTCAGATACCCGGACTGATCACCGATCTTCCCCCATTTTCTTGCCATGAGCAGGTTTCCAAGACCAGCGGCTGAGAAGGCAATCCCCGAGAAGAAAGCAATGTTCTCATGGCCGTGAAGCTCATTCACATACAATGATAGTATCGGCTGGATGCTGAAGTGCGCAATCTGAATGAGCATGCTGATAAAGAGTACAGTCAAAAGGACCGGATTTGCCGCTATATGCTTGATGACCTCTTTGCTGGAATAGCTCGTTTTCGAACCCTTTTTGAGGTCAACCTTGAATTCCTTCGTAAAAATAACGAGAACTGCTGAGATAAAAATGGAAATCGAGGTCCACTGAAAGGTTGTCGCGTATCCGAGCGAGTCAGCCAGGACCCCACCGAGCATCGGGCCTAGCAGTGAACCGGTAATGCTTCCTGTCTGCAGGGTTCCCAGGACCCTTCCTGCAATCCGCTGCGGCGTCTGGGTAGAAATGAACGCCTGGGAAAGGGAAATAAAGCCTGTAAACATCCCCATAAACAATCGAAGCATGAAAAGCTGCCATACACTGGTGACATATCCCATCATAAAGATAGAGACAGCCATGCCAAAACCGGAGATAAGCAGGATTTTTTTTCGCCCGTATTTATCCCCGATCCTTCCCCAAATCGGCGAAAAGAGAAAAGCAGTCACAAAAGTGATTGCAAATGTCCATCCTGACCATTGCTGGACATATTCCTCTGAAAAGTCCCCGAAGGTTTCTATATATAAAGAGATAAATGGCAAAACCATTGTCATGCTGGCTGCCACAAAAAAGTTGGCAAACCACATAATCATTAAATTTCTCTTTGCTGCCTGTTCCTGATTCATCCACTCCACTTCTTTCGTCTTTTGAATATTTCGCTATACTAAATATTATCATACCGAAATAATCTGATATTGAAAACAGATTTTCATATTATTTTCCACAATGCCTGAAAAACAAACAAAAGGCGCTGCGGCTGCAGCGCCCTTTCTGTAACTATATCAGTTCAGCACCCATTTATCTTTAAGGAATAATGAGCGGGAGATGATGAATACAAGGACAATGGAGATAGCCGTACTTGCAAGCGTCAGAAGGATATTCTCCATATTGACACTCCCGTGGAGCAGTTCATTGATCAGCGCATGGATGTTCACAAACGGGATCAGAAAATGTTTCATAGTCAATTCATTGATGCCTACGCCGCTCAGGAATAGAGTCGGCACAATTGCAAGCATCATGATCGGTGAAATATAATTCTGCGCTTCCTTTACCGTCTTCGCAATGATGCTGACGACCATTTGCAGGGCACCCATGAACAAGGCGAACAGCAGGGTGATCACAATTGTCACAGCGATAATCGTGAACGTATTGTCCCCAAACTCCAGGGCAGCCTTGAGTTTTTCGGTCAGGAAAATGGTTTCCAGTACAATTGCGGCTACTGATACAATGCCTGCAATCATGCCGATTGTGGAGATTGCGAGCCATTTGGCAAACAGAAGCTTGATCCTGCTGACCGGTGTCATCAGCAATGCCTCCATTGTCTTTCTGTCTTTCTCTCCTGCAAATAAATCTGAAGCAGCAGGATATGCACCGGATGCGATTGCAATCGTAATGACCATTGGCAGGAAGCCCGCAAGTATTCCGACAGAAGCAGCATTTTCATCTTCATTATTGATTTCAGTTACCTGAACAACGATCGGTTGAGTAACTTGTGGATCCACCCCTGCAGCTGTCAGCCTTTCCGAAACCAGTGTATCGCTGTACGCATTCAAAGCCCCTTCCAGCTGTGACATCACATAAGCAGAGTTCTGGCTGAGAGAGTCACCTTTAATGACTGCGGTACCCGGCTCCCCGCCTTCCGGATTTTCAAAGAATTGGCCGCTGAATTCAATGGCTGCATGAGCCTTCCCATCTTTTACTGCCTTCCCGGGGTTGGCATACTCACTCACCTCAAGGTTAGGAATGCCTGACACAAGCTCCTTAGCTTCTTCGCCTGCAGTATCGCTGATGGCTAGGGTATAGGTTTCTGAACCATCATCAGACATCATTTTCTCATAAAATAAGGTAAGGCCCGTCAGCAGAAGGATCGGGAGCAGGACGCTCAAAAGTAATGTCCTCCGGTCCCTCAAGATATCCTTCATTTCTTTTATATAAATATTACGAAGCATAATCGTTCCCCCTCACCAATTTTGATTCAAAAATATAATTCAGATCTGAGCTTCCCTCTTCACGGTATAAATCCTCGAGTCCGCCCTTATAGACCATTTCACCTTTATGAATCATGACTACTGAGTCGCAGAGCATCTTCACTTCCTCCATAATGTGGCTGGAAAAGATGATTGTTTTCCCCTGCCTTTTAAGTGAGCTGACAAGCTGCCTGAATACATTTGAAGAAGTGATATCAAGGCCGGTTGTCGGTTCATCAAACAAAATGATTTCCGGGTCATGGATAAGGGTCCTCGCAATGGCAACCTTTTGCCTCATCCCTTTGGAGAATCCCCCTACCTTCCTGTTCAGATAGTCTTTCATGCCGAACATCACTGCAAGCTCATCGATTCTGACCTTTGTTTCATGGCGTCCAAGGCCGTAAAGAGATGCAAAATACTCAAGATTTTCCCTGGCCGTAAGGCGGTCATATAATCCGGTTTCCCCGCCAAACAGAACGCCCATACGCTTCTTTACCTCATCTGGCTGTTTAACGGTATCAAAGCCGCCGACTGAAACGGCACCCTCTGTCGGCGTGTACAGTGTGGCAATCGTCCTCAGTAGTGTTGTTTTCCCGGCCCCATTTTCTCCGAGGAGGCCAACCACCTGGCCTTCCCTGACTGAAAATGATATATGCTTCAATGCAGTTACATGCACCTTTTTATCTTTGAATCTTTTCGTTACTTCCTTTATCTCGATCATCTTTTTTGCTCCTTTCCTGCTCTCTTTGTAGCTTAATCTTACCTGTCTGATCGCATCACCGCTTCGATTCTGTCGCGAAAATGCCATTTCATGTCGTGAAAAGGATGTTTTCTGTCCAATAGATGGTAAAATAGATACGTAATTTAATTGACGAGAGGCGAAACTATGATAAGAGTGGGATTGGTGGATGACCGGCCGATTGATTTAGACAAGCTGTACGGAGTTATATCCAAGATGGAAGGGACAGAAATTGTGTTTTCAACCACCTCTGCAGAAGAGGCTTACGAAAGGGTCAAAAAGGAAGAAATTGACCTCCTGATTGCCGATATTGAAATGCCTGGCCTTTCAGGATACGAACTGGCCGATATTATCCATACGTATGCCCTCAATATTGCCGTCATTTTCGTGACTGGCACGAGCGGCTACGCGGTCCATGCCTTTGAACTGAATGTCCATGATTATATTATGAAGCCATTCACAAAAGACAGGCTTGAAAAAGCCGTCCTCCGATATATTGAAAAAAACCGGACACCGGAAATTTCCGGCCGGCTGTTTCTCAGGCAAAAAAGCGATATTCATATCATCCAGAAAAAAGATATTATCTTTATTGAGCGTTCCGGCCGATCAACCACCATACATACAAAGCAGGAACAAATTAAAACATACCAAACGCTGAATGAGCTTGAAGGCGAGCTCCGTGAAAGAGATTTTATCCGCTCGCACCGTTCATTCATTATCAATATCCATTATGTAAAGAACTTTTCTTTGTACGCCAAAAACTCCTATGTTGTTTTTTTTGATGGGACAACAGAGAAGGCAATGATTACAAAAGAGAAGATAGATTTTTTGCAGGATCACTATTTTTAACAGGCTATGCCTTTATTTTAGTTGAAAAGGGGAAGATGGATTTTGCGCTCTCAGATAAACAGCTCAGCGCCTGCCCTCCTGTATTCGGTGCTATTATCCGCTGCCGGAGCCGGCTGCTTTATACTCCTGGCACCGCAGTGGAAGCCGTTGATGACAGGTGCATTGGCATTCATGATTTTTTCTGCCATCCTTTTCTTTTCGGTAAAACTGAACTCCTCCAGCTTCCACCCAGCCCTTGGAGCGTTATTTTTGGTTTTTCAGCTGCTAGTCCTTCTGGCTGCAGTCCTGTCCGGCTCAAAGGCTGCTATTGCAGCTGCAGCAGGAGCAGCAGTGCTGGCAGAAACAGCCAGATGGTACAGCGGGAAGATCATTTTATCATCAGGTGCACGCCTCAAAGAAAAGGAGATGGAGGTGCGGCAGCTCAATGATACCTATCTCGCTGTTCGCAAGCAGCGGCATGATTTCCTGAAGCATGTCTCGGCTGTCCAATATATGCTGGATAAAGGGCAATTCAGCGAAGCAAAAGCGTATTTCGGGGGGCTCTTGTCCGGATATGAAGAAGTGAATCTGGCCATCAAAGGGGAAAACGGCCCTGTTGCCGGTGTGCTGCATCATATGCAGAAAAAGGCCTCGGCAGAAGGCATAAGCATCCATTACGACCTGGAGCTTCCCCTGTCTTCTCTCCCCATGAAAGATGAGGATATTGCGGCATTAGCGGGCAATATCCTGTCCAACAGCATTGAGGCTGCAGCTGACTATAAAGCTTCCGGCTTTGATGATGCATACGCAAGGCTCCAGTTTTACAAAAGAAGCGGACTTATGATTTTGACCTGCTCCAATAGTACGCTGCCTGTCCCACAGTCCATCATAGACTCCTTGTTTGAAAGATTCGGCATGTCTACTAAGGAGGGGGACCATGAAGGGCTTGGCACAAAAATCATTAAAGATATTGTCCTTTCCTACAATGGCTTCCTGGATTATACCCATAAAGGACAATCTTTTGAAGTTAAAATAAAGATTCCGCACATCTCCTAGCCTGAACTAAAACGCAAGCTTCTTGATCACCCTTTAGGCATGCAGACTAAGTACGCGGTGTCCTGTGCCAGCGTCTGCATACACCACATCCTTTTTGGGCCTCAAGACGAAGACTTATATTTTAAAAATACCCTAAACATAAAGATATCCCCCCATTCTCACAGTGGGGGGATTCTTTAATATTTATGGCAGCAGGCCAGCTCCTTCCCGCCACATTTTTTATTGGACAAAGTGAATCCGGCCACTTGAAAGCCATTTTTTTGAAGCAGACGGACTCCCATATTCCGCTCCAGCGGGGAGGCGCAGATAAGATGGATCTTTCTTGCAGGGATATCGTCAAGATTTCGGACAATATAAGGGACAGGAAGATTTACAGCACCCGGAATCCGTTCTTCATAGCCCTCATTGTAATCCCTGATATCAAGGATCACATGGTCCCCGGGGATTTCATCCACCCTGCGGCACGGCACCTTGAGGACTGGAATATAACGATTATAGAAAGGAACCGCTAGCAAAAACAAGAAAACGATCAGCATATATATCATCTTTTTTGTACCTCACTGAAGTTGGTGATATTTCCCTTAGTTTCACATTAGATTGGTGTATCGGCACTTCGATCATATACGCCTTCAGGTATAAAATCAACTCAAATGTCTGCAGCTGCCTGTACTTTTTTCTTCATGAAAAAAGCCGGTTCAGCCCGGCTTTTTCAGATGATCTTAAGATCTGTTTTTTTACACTTCAAATGCCTGTTCCAGGCTCAGCCGGCATTTTGCCCGGAGGCCGGAAAACAGTTTGCACATTCCTTTTACGCTGCCATGCTGCGGCAGATTTCAGCACATTTTAAGCAGGCATCTGCGCATCTCTGGCAATGCTCATGATCGTGCTTTTTGCACTCTTCTCCGCATGCCTCGCAAATATCAGCGCAGACAGCGCAGATCTGTTTTGCAAATGGGCTGTCAGATTGCATTGCCTTAGCCGCAAACGCGCAAAAATCGGCACACTCCCTGTCAAGCCTGATGCAGCGGGCCATCATCTTTACATCCTCTTCCTTCAGACAGGCATCGAAGCACATATTGCATGCATCCATACATTCAAGACAGGCCTGTATACATTCTTCATAAACTGAGTTTTCCAATTGAATCCCTCCATTCTCTTTTCTACTCTGTTACCACTTTAAAAAGAAATAAAACAAACAGGCAGCCAAATTCCGGCTGCCTGGATGTTATCAGCGTCTGTTCAGTTCTTCCCCGGATAAGATGCCCATGCTCTTTACATGCGCCCTTGCTTCTTCATCTCCAAGCTGGTAGATCAGTGCATATGCCTGTTCAATCGTGGCATCATATTCATCATTCTGAGGATCTTTATGATATTCAAGGAAAGGAATATGTGAGCGTACGAATGTTTTTAAATCCGCATCATAGTTGATATTTAAATATTTTGCCAGCTGGTGGATTTCCTCGTCATCTGCAAATACCCTGAATTGCCAGTCCTCTCCCTCTGCTTTTCCCGGATGGATTTGGCCATTCTCGATATCAATATAATAATCTTTCTTCTCTTCCATCATCTCAACTCCTGGCTTTTTTTATGCCTTTACCACACAGTAAGCTATGGCTAAACCAGAGTTGCCCATTCCCGTCAGCAGCTGCGCCGCTTCAATAACCTTTTATACACATAAGCTGCCCCATTTAATACAGGTTCGGGGAACCTTTTTGGAAACAGAGGCTTGAAATAGAACTTGCAGAAAAAGTATTTCAGGTCTTCCCATTGCCTGCAGAAGCTGGCCTGCCTGAATCTTGCCACATCAATCAGCATGATTTCCCCAGCTGACGTTTTAAATAAATTCCTGAGGTGGATGTCAGAAGGATTCAGCCCTTTAGCACGGGCAAGCTCCAGCGCTGCATCCACTCTTGCAATATCGTCCGGTGTGATCTTGGTTCCGTTTGTAAGGCATTCAAAAAAGGTTTGACCTTCAATATAGTCAATGACAATATAGTTATCCCCTTTTTCATGCAGGCGCGGATAAAATACGCCTCCTTCGAGCTGCCCATAAATCTCAGCCTCTTCCAGGGCAATGTGGCTGAAAGCAGGGGCAAATACCTTGAGTGCCTTTTCTGTCCCGGCAATCTTGAAAACAGCTGCACTTCTGCCCGTTCCAGCATGAAGGAGGGCTTCGTCTTTTTGTATATATCTGATTGGATTTTCGGCAATAAGGACGCTTTCAGCGAGCCTTTTATACTTTTTCTGCGGCATAGAAGTTCCTCCTCCTGTTTTACGGGCTCTGCAAAATGGCAGAGCCTGCCCCCTCCTAGTAAAGATGTATTCCCGAACTTCTCTCAATAGTCTAGCTGATGCTAATAACCAGACAGCATCCTTCAAACGACAAAAAAGGCATCATGACCTTTTGCCTGGTCATAATGCCTCAATAATCAAAAGAGACCCATACCAAACAAACGTGGTAAAGGTCTCGCAAACAATTCGAAGATTGCCAGCATAGCCGGGGCTATTGCCCGTATTGACGACTGTGCTTATCTGCTACTCCCCTTTTAAAAAAGGAAATCAATTTATATAGACTTATTTTACAAAAGAAGGCTGTTTAAGTCAAACAGCCTCCACAAGCCATCTATTAATGGCAATGCGGGCAGTGCTTACGATTCAGCCAGTGGGGCATGAAGCCTTCTTCTTTCATTTTTTCGTGCCTTTTTTCCAGATGCTTCACCATTTCCTGTGCCTGGTCAGCGGTGATTGCCCCAAAGTCTGCATATTTCATGATGACCTTTTTCCTCGCCTCCAGGACATCTGCCTGAAGAGCCTCAATTTCCTTTACCTGCTCCTCTGTCAGCTGTTTGCGCTGTCCGCTGTCCGTACCTTCTGCCTGTACCATTCCAGCAGCCTGTCCAAGAAAAAGTGCGCATAGAAGCACGATGCTAAGCTTTTTTATCATGATCTTCACTCCTTTTTTATGTTTTGTTTATTTTTACCTCAAATAACCAAATCTATGAATGGAAAAAATTAGAGTGAATCTTTCATTCCTCTTTCTTTTTGTAAAGATTATGTAAAGGTACTTAAATTCCATTCAGATATTGTTATACTACCGTTATCGAAATCCGATATTGAACTTCGATATAACGATAGGGGGCTGGGAAGTGGAAGATAAAATTCTCCGCAAATTATTCTTAGGCTTTATCCAGATCCACATCCTCCACCATGCATTGGAAGAACCAATCTATGGAGCATGGATGCTGGAAGAGCTGAAAGAGCATGGCTACTCGATAAGCTCTGGCACATTGTATCCCATTCTTCACGGGATGGAATCAGATGGCCTGCTTATGAAGGAAAACCGGAATGTGGATGGTAAAATCCGGAAGTACTATACGGCTACTCCAAAAGGGCAGACGGTTTTGGAAGAAGCCAGGAAAAAGGCTTATGAGCTTTTTAAAGAAATCAAGGATTGATTAACGGAAGGAGAGACGAAAAGATGAATACAGAAAGTAAATATACCATTCATACTTTTATTGAGATACTGCTAGTTTCGGCCAAGCTTGGCCTGACATCATTTGGCGGTCCTATTGCCCACTTGGGCTATTTTCATGAAGAGTATGTAAGACGGCGGAAGTGGATGGATGAGCAAAGCTATGCTGATCTTGTAGCTCTTTGCCAGTTCCTGCCCGGCCCTGCAAGCAGCCAGGTAGGCATGGGAATCGGCTTTGCCAGAGGTGGCCTGATTGGCGGTTTTCTTGCCTTCTTAGGCTTTACCCTCCCTTCCGTTGTAGCGCTGATTCTTTTTGCACTTCTCATGGATGGCCTGGACGCAGTCAATTCCGGGTGGATCCATGGTTTGAAAATTGTAGCCACTGCTGTGGTGGCGCATGCCATCATGGGAATGGCGTCAAAGCTTGCACCTGATCTGAAAAGGAAGGCCATCGTCCTTCTTGCCCTGACAGCAGCCCTTTTGTGGCAAACTGCCATTTCGCAGATTTCGATTATCTTAGCCGCGGGAATTGCCGGTTCTGTCCTTTATAGAAACCACTCACAGGAAAAAAAGGCACCAATGCCATTTCCGATTTCAAAAAAGACAGGCGCAGCGGCACTGGCATTATTTTTCGGCCTGCTCATCATCCTTCCGGTTCTTCGGGAAGCCACTTCCTTAAACTGGATTGCGATGTTTGACAGCTTTTACCGCTCCGGTTCACTCGTATTTGGCGGCGGTCATGTTGTACTTCCCCTCCTTGAACGGGAGTTTGTGCCGGGCGGCTGGCTGACTGAAGAAGCCTTTCTTGCCGGATATGGCGCTGCCCAGGCGGTGCCGGGCCCGCTCTTCACCTTTGCTTCCTATATCGGAGCCGTAATCAGCGGCTGGCAGGGGGGTCTCCTGGCGACTGCCGCTATATTCCTCCCCGCCTTTTTATTGATTTCAGGCGCGCTGCCATTCTGGGCCAGGCTGCGCAGCAACCCAAAGGCTGCCAGTGTCTTGATGGGGGTCAATGCAGCAGTGGTAGGCATTCTGATTGCTGCCTTTTACAATCCAATCTGGACAAGCTCCATCCTGGCGCCGGCAGACTTCGCATTCGCAAGCATCCTTTTTGCCATGCTTGCCTACTGGAAGCTGCCTCCATGGATCGTCGTACTAACCGGGGCAGCCGGCGGTGCTTTATTAGGGCTTCTCTAGATGCAATACTTCAGTTGAACAGAAAAAAGAGGCAGCGGGGGATTCCCGTTGCCTCTTCAGTCTGCTTATTCAGCAGCGGCTGTTTTCTTTTTTCCTCTTCTCTTCAGCTTCATTAAGCTCTCATACACAATAGGCACAATCAGCAATGTGAGAAGCGTTGAGCTTGTGAGTCCGCCTATTACGGTTACTCCCAGTCCTTTGGAAATCAGGCCGCTTCCTTCAAGTCCTACAGCCAGCGGCGCCAATGCACCGATGGTTGCGATGGCTGTCATCAGGATTGGACGAAGCCTTGTACCGGCTGCTTCCAGAAGCGCTTCCCGTGTCGGCAGGCCTTCCTGTTCCTTATGGATGACGCGGTCAATCAGAACGATTGCATTGGTCACGACAATCCCGATCAGCATCAATGCCCCGATCATGGCAGATACGCTCAAGGTCTCCCCTGCAATCAATAGCCCGACAAGAGCACCGATGATCGTGAACGGCAGTGAGAACAGGATGGCAAATGGAGCAAGCCCTCCGCCAAAAGTAATGACCAGAACGAGATATACAATCGCGATGGCAGCAAGCATCGCAAGCCCAAGCTGTGTAAAGGATTCATTGATATCCTCCGTTACACCGCCCATTGAAATTTCTACATTTGAAGGCAGCTCAAGCTTATCAGCTTCCGCATTCACATCTGCAGAAACTTTTGCAACATCCTTCGATGTAATCTCTCCGCTGACATTCGCGTAAATCCGGCCGTCCTGCCTTGTAATCGTATCGGAAGTCGTACCTTCCTGAATTTCGACCACATCTTTAATCGGAACCTCAATTCCCAGTGGAGACTGAACCGTCTGGTCTGTAAGGTCATCGATATCCTGGTAAGATTCTGCTTCCATTTCAACATATACGTTGACTTCTTCGTTATCATAATCAACCGTCGTCAGCACCTGGCGCTGGCCTGTGTTGGAAAGGCCCATTCCGATCTGTGCTGCAGACAGCCCCAGGCTGCTCAATTTCTCCTGGTCAGCTACGAGCGTGTATTCGTCATACGTATCTGAGATGCTTGTTTTAACATTTGTCAAAGAATCATTGTCTTTAAAGATGCCTTCAAGTTCGGAGATGACCGGCTCAATATCATCCATGCTCTCTCCGTATACCTGCATGGAAAGCGAACTGCTTGAACCCATTCCGGAGAAGTCCTGGCTTCCCCATTCCCCTTTATCAGCCAAACCTTTCAGCTCTTCAATCACATCTTCTTTTTCTTTATCAAAATTCTCTTTGCTATCCTCATATTCTACAAAGAACATAGCGGAATTGGACTGGCCGGGGTTCATCGGATTTTCTCCGCCCACAGAGAACTGCAGGTTTTTCACTCCGTCTCTGTCGAGAAGCATCTCTTCTGCGCGGCCGGCAATTTCCTCTACCTCTTCAAGTGTCTGGCCCGGCTCTGGTTTGTATGTGGCAATCACCATTTTCTGCTCATCGGCAGGCAGGAAAGAAACGCCGATTACTGGTACAAGGAACAAGCTTCCGACCAGCATCAGTACGGCAATCCCCGAGGTGATGATTTTGTGGTTCAATGCCCAGTTAAGGACCTTCCGGTAGCCTGAAGCAAGCTTGCCGGGCTTTTCTTCATCCTGATGCTGATGCTTAGCCGGCAATCCGTTCTTAAAGAACGTATGGGCCATCATCGGCACAATCGTAATCGCTACAAGCAGCGATGCAAGCAGGGCAAATACCACGGTAAGAGCAAACGGAAGGAACAGTTCCCCAACCGTGCCTTTAACCAGTCCAAGCGGGAGGAATACCGCAATGGTGACAATGGTCGAAGACAGGATCGGCATAAACATTTCCTTTGTTGCCGAAACAATCAGTTCCCGTCCTGACAGTTCTTCACCTTTAAGGCTCATGCGGCGGAAAATATTTTCGATGACGACAATTGAATCATCGATTACACGGCCGATGGCCACAGTCATGGCACCCAATGTCATAATGTTCAGCGTGATATCCATCTGCTTCAGCAGAAGTATCGCAATAAGCAGCGATAATGGGATTGAAATGACCGATATGATCGTCGTCCTGAAATTGCGCAGGAACAGAAGAATGATGATCATCGCAAAAATTGCCCCAAATACAGCTTTGCTCAGCATCGTCTCTACAGATTCTTCGATCGGCTCTCCCTGGTCAAAGATTGGCGTTACCTTCAAGCCATCAATGTCTTTTTCAAGCTCTGAAAGCTGTGCCTTTACATCATTGACAACTTCAACCGTATTGGCATCGGCGGCTTTAACAATCTGTACGCCGATTGATGTTTCTCCATTAGTCCTTGAAATCGATTCGGCTTTGCCGACCACTTCAATAGTGGCGATATCCTGAAGCTCAACAGTCGGAATTCCCGCAGCTGCACCAGCCTGGCCAGCGCCCTGCTGTGCACCTGCACCAGGGGCAGCACCCTGCTGCTGTCCTGCAGCCTGCTGGCCGCTTTCAGCCGGAGCACCCTGGGCCTGCTGGCCGGCTCCCTGCGGAACAGCTGGAATCTTCAGCTGTTTTAAGTCATCTATTGTAGCGATATTTCCATCAATAACAACCGATTTTTCAGTGTTTTCAAATGTATACAATCCGAGCGGGAAAGAAACATCAGAACCTTTGATGATGTTCTTGACTGTTTCTTCATCAAGCCCAAATTCAGCCATCTTTTCCTGGTCAAAGGTGAGCTGTGCTTCCTGAAGCTGCTGGCCGGATATCTGGACAGAAGAAACTCCTTCTATCCCCTCAATCGCAGGCACAATCTGGTCTTCAGCCGTTTTAGTCAGCTCAGGCAGAGATTTTTTCTCATCAGAGATGCTCAGGGACATGATTGGGAATGCATCAAGGCTGAGGCGGGAAACACCGGGCTCCTGGGCACCGTCTGGAAATTCAATGCTGTCCAGCGCTTCCTTCACTTCATCCTGTGCTTTATCCATATCTTTGTCAAAATTGTATTGTATCTGAACCGATGAAGCGTTCTGGAAGGAAGAAGAGCTTACCACTGATACTCCTTCAAGGTTTTGGACCCTCTTTTCAATCGGTTCTGAAATTTCATCTGCCACCTGTTCCGGAGTGGCACCCGGGTAGACCGTCATCACCGAAACAAGCGGGGTCGAAATGCTCGGGATGGTTTCCATTTTCATGTTCAGCCCGGAATACAAGCCTGCTGCCGTAATAATAATTGTCAGAAGCCAGACAGCAAATTTGTTCTTCAGGGAAAACTGGATAATGCTTTTCATACTTCCTCTCCTTGCTATAATTGATTTAATTGACTTTTTGTATTATGATGTGACTGACTGGTCACTACAGTGCCTAGCATAACTGACTGACCGGTCATGCGTCAAGTTTTACCATAGGTTTAAAATGTGGCGATATTGTGACTGGCAGCAGAACGCTGCAGTATCTATAAATGGCTTTAAGAGACCCAGACAGGGAGGTTCTGATCAATTGAAGGAAAAAGAAAAACTGATACTTGATTCCGCTAAGAAACTATTTGCAAAAAAGGGCTTCAGCTCAACCTCCATCCAGGAAATCGTCAATGACACAGGCATGTCAAAGGGAGCCTTCTATCTTTATTTCAAATCAAAGGAAGAACTCCTTCATGCTATTTTCGACAATAGCTTCGATGAATTGCATGCAGAAATTTTTGTATATGAAAACAGGGAACTGGAGCCCCGCGAAAAATTCATCAGCCAGCTGGGTTCCCTTTTCAATACATTTGCCACTCATAAAGACTTTATGATCATGCTTACCCGGGAGCAGGCGCTGCCAAGGGATGAAGCACTAAAGGAACTTATATTTGCACGGATCATAGAGGTGCATCAATTTTACAGAAATGGCCTGTCTTCCATCTATGGTGAAAAAATCACTCCATATCTTTGGGACCTCTCCATGATGATCGAAGGTATGTTCCACCCGTTCTTTAAAATTCTTATGCACGATCCTGAAAACTTTAAAGCAGATGGGGTTGCTGAATATATCATGCGAAGGATGGACAGCATTGTCGGCGGCATCCTCGAGGAAGAGCCGATCATCTCTGAGGAAAAAAATGCAGCTCTGCTGGAAGCAGCAAAAAAAATGCTTGCCGGGCACAAGGGTAATTTAACTTCGGCGGTGAAAAGCATGAAAAAGGAAGCGTTGTCAGGAAGGCATAAAGAAGATCTGGCAGTGTCCATGGAAGTGCTGGAAGCGGAAATATTGAGCAGCAGCCCAAGGGTTCCAGTCATTCAGGGCATGCTGTCCAACTTCAAGGGAATCCAGGAATTTGATTCCTATATTTCTGTGATTGCAGCGCATTTCCATATAAACTTGTGATGGATTGGGAGGGATGTGTAAGAGCATTGACTCACCCCCCGAAAAGGCTTCATATAAAAAAAGGCAGGAGAATGCATCAATGACGCATTTTCCTGCCTTTATACCCTTTCTTTATCTTTCTCGTAAACGGACTCCTGGAATTCCTTCCATTGCCTCAGCTGTTCAGAATACATACCAAACTCTTTTTTATTCCTGCAGTCCAGGGACTGATTGACTTTATAGCTCAAATGGTTCATCTTTAATGCCAGGTCAAAGAAAGAGCATATCTTTCCGGTTAAATAATAATCTTCTAAGTCAGATATAGACATATATACTTGCCGCTCTCCGTTAATATTGATTAAAAAGAACCATCCCAGAAGGTCAACATACTTTTTCTCACACGTTATGGCCAGAACATCGCCCTTTTTCAAATCGAGCGGTCCAGGCGCCTTAGCCGCACAGCATGCCCTGCAGACAGGATATTCATGCCTGAAAGCTTCCAATACCGCAAACTGATGATTCATATCAGTCCCTCCTATCAAAAATTTTAAGATATGTATTAAAGCGGGACTGCAGAGGGGGTTTGGCAGGTCAGTCCCGCTTTAAGTGATATTGATTCTCAATATCATTAAGTTTATTATAATTGATATTGATTCTCAATGTCAATTTGAAAATAGCATTTTTAAATTTTCATTTGATTAGCTTCCGGCAGAAAAGCCGCACCCCCAAAGGGATGCGGCTTCAATGGACCTGGCGGGATTTCAACCCGCAAAATGCACAATTTTTCACAGTAGTAAAAACCGGCTGCTCTTTGCATTGAGCTACAGGCACCATGCTATTATATTCACCAGTTTACAAAACTTTATACAAAAAAAGAATGCCGCGGCAATCGCGGCACCCCCTGGATGATTATTTTATAAAAAACAGAAGCCCGGAAAAAGGACGTTTTTTCTTGTCAGTCACTTTTATTCTGTCTGCCAGAATCTTTTCCTGGTTTTCCTCGATCCATCTTTTGACTTCCATCTTATTTTCGCATGTTGTATGATACATTTCACCGCTTTTTCCTGAAGCATTAATGACATATCTGCAGCTTGTATTTCCCATGCAAAACCACCCTAATAATGATTTTTCACTCATTATAGCAGGTTCATAAAATAACGCATCCATCTTTTATCCTGCCTTTTCCCTGTTGATTTATAGCTGGTTTCCCAGCATTTTTAAAGGCAAAATCTTCTACTGGCCCTGGTTGAGGGTTTCGCTCCAATCAAGGATGGCGTCACCTTCCAGATATCTTTCGGCGTCAAGGGCCGCCATGCAGCCGGTTCCTGCAGCTGTGATGGCCTGCCTGTACCTTTTATCCTGGACATCGCCGCAGGCAAACACACCTTTGATATTGGTCTCTGTCGTGCCAGGCTTTACAGTGATATAGCCAGACTCATCCAGGTCGATCTGGCTGCCGAGGAATCCTGTGTTGGGCCTGTGGCCGATGGCAACAAAAATGCCGTCTGTTTCCAGGACTTCTTCCTCTCCGGTTTCATTATTCAGCACTTTAAGGCCGGTCACCTTATCAGATTCTGATAGGACCTCTACAGGAGTCCTGTTCAGTTTCCAGCTGATTTTCTGATTTTCCCTGGCCCTGTCCTGCATAATCTTTGAAGCCCTCAGCTCATCTCTGCGGTGGACAATGGTTACATTGTCAGCAAATTTAGTAAGGAAGTTGGCTTCTTCCATGGCAGAGTCCCCGCCGCCGATGATCAGGACCTTTTTCCCGCGGAAAAAGAACCCATCACAAGTGGCACAGGTGCTGACTCCCTTGCCTATATTGTCTTTCTCGCCGGGAATGTTTAAAAGCTTGGCAGAGGCGCCGGTTGAAAGAATGACTGATTCTGCTTCTATTTCTCCAATACCGTCTGCCTTCATCCTGAACGGCTTTTTTGAAAAATCTGCTTCTGTCACCCATCCTCTCTTAAAGACCGCACCAAAGCGTTCAGCCTGCTTTCTCATATTATCCATCAGCTCAGGACCCATGATTCCATCGGTGAAGCCCGGGAAGTTCTCGACCTCTGTCGTCAGTGTCAGCTGTCCTCCAGGCTGATCGCCCTCAATGATTACCGGATTCATATTGGCACGGGCCAAATAGATTGCTGCAGTCAGGCCGGCAGGTCCAGTTCCAAGAATTACTACCTTTTCCATTATGATCAACCTCCAATAACAGTTTCTATTGTTCCGTACCCTTTTCATCCTTATTTATAACAGGCACCTGCAACTGGCCACTTGACACTTCCCTGTAAAAAAGGAAGCTTCCCTCATGACTTGGGAAGCTTCCTGCAGATCTATTTGTCCCTTATTCTTAAAAGCCGCAGCCCATTCAGCGTGACAATCAATGTTGCGCCCATATCAGCAAAGATGGCAATCCATAAAGTAAGCCAGCCGGGAATGACGAGCAGCAGGGCCACAAGCTTAATGCCCAGCGAGAATGTAATGTTCTGCTTGATGATCGTCATTGCTTTTCTGCTCAGCTTAACCGTAAAAGGCAGCTTCCCGAGGTCATCAGCCATCAGTGCAATATCAGCCGTTTCAAGAGCTGTATCCGTACCAGCGCCTCCCATGGCAATCCCAACTGTTGAAGCAGCCAGTGCAGGTGCATCATTCACACCGTCTCCCACCATGCCGGCACGTTTATATTTCTCCCGCAAGTCTTTGATATAGGAAAGTTTGTCTGCAGGCAGCAATTCGGCTTTGATGTCGGTTACCCCCGCTTGGACTCCAATGGCTTTTGCCGTTCCAAGATTATCACCTGTCAGCATAATAGTTTTCTCAATTCCTAATGCATGAAGCTTTTGAATGACATCCCTGCTATTTTCCCTCAGCACATCTGCAACAGCAATCACTCCCATTATTCCAGCAGGAGTTCCTGCTGCCATCACTGTCTTGCCCTGGTTTTGCAGGTCCAGTATCACCGTTCTTAATTCTTCAGGAATTCCATTCTGCAGTACTTCATCAAAAAGATTTGGACTGCCGACATAGCAGGTTTCACCACCTATCTTGCCTTTAATTCCTTTTCCCGTGATGGAGGCAAAGTCCTCCACTTCAATGTTTTGATAGTCCAGCCCTTCCTGCTCCGCTTTTTTCATGATGGCTGATGCCAATGGATGCCGGGAGCCGTTCTCAAGGGCAGCCACAGCAGAAAGCAGCTGTTTGGAGTCAGTCCCTGGAGAAGGGATAAAATCTGTAACAGCGGGACTCCCTTTTGTGAGGGTCCCTGTTTTATCGAATGCCAGGGCTTTTATGCCCCCCATCTCCTCCAGATGGATTCCGCCTTTGATCAGTACTCCATTTTTAGCAGCATTGCCAATCGCCGTCACAATGGCAACCGGAGTTGAAATGACCAGGGCACACGGACAGCCAACCACCAGCACTGCCAACCCCTGGTAGATCCATTCGCTCCAATCAGCACCAAAAAATAGAGGCGGAACAACTGCCGCACCGAATGCCACCACTATAATAATTGGTGTGTAGTACTTGGCAAATCTGTCGACAAATGCCTGTGAAGGGGCTCTTTCGGCCTGGGCTTCTTCAACAAGATGAATGATTTTGGCAATTGTTGTATCTTCTACGCGCTTGGTCACCTTAATTTCAAGGACACCTTCTTCATTTATCGTCCCAGCGAATACTTCATCTCCCTTTGTTTTTGACACAGGGACAGATTCACCCGTAATGGCAGCTTGATTAACAGAAGATAAGCCTTTATCCACTGTTCCATCCATCGCAATTTTCTGGCCTGGCTTTACTATCATGATATCGCCAAGCTGGATATCCTCCACCTCAACCATCAGTTCCTGATTTCCCCTGCGGATCAGCGCTTCCCTAGGGGATATATCCATCAGCGTCCGGATCGACTGGCGTGCTTTATCCATTGAATAGGTTTCCAGGGCCTCACTGATGGCAAATAATATGACAACAGTGGCCCCTTCCCCCCATTCACCTATAAATGCTGCACCAATGACCGCTATGGTCATCAGCGTCCTCATATCAAACTGGAGGCGGAAAAGGTTTTTTAAGCCTGTAATAAAAAGACGGCAGCCGCCGATTGCTATTGAAGCTGCGTACGCCAGGGCAGAGAACAAACTTTCCTCGCCGTTCATGTGTCCAGCTGCCCAGCCGATAATCAGCAGGACGAAGGAAGCTATAACATAAGAATGCTTTTGCCAAAAAGGCTCTTTCTTTTCTTCAAACCGCTGATTCTCAGGGATGATCCGCAGGTTTTCAAAGGCACCGGCCTTTTCCAGTTCCTTAATCGTGGCGTCTCCGTATACAGTCAGTTTTGAAGCGCCAAAGTTTACATTTGCATTAGAAACACCATCCAGGTGTTTTACGTTCTTTTCGAACTTAGCTGCACAGCCTGCTCAGGAAAAGCCCTGCACTCTATAGACCGTTTTATCAATAGATTTCCCCAAAGACTCACTCATTGGCCGGCCACCTCCTTTTGATGTTCGAAGGCAATCCGTATCAGCTGCTTCACATGCTCATCATCCAGGGAATAATAAACGAGCTTGCCTTCTTTGCGGTATTTTGCCAAACCAAGATTGCGCAGCAGGCGCAAGTGGTGGGAGGCTGTAGCAGTCGTACTGCCGACAATATTGGCCACATCACATACGCACAGCTCCTGTTCATGGCAAAGGGAAAGAGCAATCTTGACCCTGGTATCATCGGACAGCGCTTTGAATATTTGCGCAACTGCCTGTGTATTTTCTTTTTCAATGCTTTTCTTTATACGTTTAACTTTTACTTCATCCACACATTTTACTTCACAAATGTCATTCTGCTTCATAGCTTCACCTCAACATTCAAACATGTATTTGATTATTAGTTTATGCAATTATTGGCAAACGGTCAAATAATTGTTTGAATGTTCCGGGAAAATTTCTGTGAAGTATGTGTCTATTTTTTGAAAAAGCAAAAATCCTTTCTGACATTTGTTCAATAAGGATTGTTTCATTGAGAGGTTTTTTTGTATGCTAGCATAGTAAAAGAAGATTTAAAGAGAGAGGGAGGTTCGATGAAGAGATCTATTTTTCCGATTCTTGCTGCTATTACGCTTGCGGCAGGATGTTCTTCTGCAGAGGAGGATTCCTCACATGCAGGCCATTCAGATGAACATAAGGATCAGGGTGCTCCAGAATTAACTTATACCCTGGGAAGCAATGATTGGGCGGCCGTGACCACTTACACAGACAGCCCGGAAATACTGGAAGCTTATCAGTTTGCAGTCGAGCATCCCGAGGTACTTAATTATATGCCATGCTATTGCGGCTGCTACGAGGAAGATGGCCACGAAAGCAATACCAATTGCTTTGTTGACAGTGTCAGCGGCAGCACCGTTTCCCTTGATACAATGGGCTTTGGCTGAGGGGTCTGTGTAGACATAGCCCGTGAGGCTAAATCAGAGTTTAATAAAGGGACACCTCTTAAGGATATCCGTACAATGATCGATGAGAAATATAAAGGGACAGGGATTGAATCAACTCCTACCCCAATGCCTGAAGTGTAAAAGCTTTGGCGGCAAAGGAAAAGCACACATCTGAAACTGCAGATGTGTGCTTTCTATTTTTGAATTTTAACAGGAGCTGCCTTCATTTTCACATTTCTTACTTAAGCCAAGACCTGCGCTTGACTCAAACGCCAGTTTCGCTGAACCGCTTGATGCGATCTCCTATCTCATCACGCACATGCTTACCTACCTTTCGTTAACCTGCCTCAATTGGCACAGGATAATTCTGTGGGTTTAAAAAATTTCCACATAAAGATGATTAGCAGCATGATGCCTGAAGCCAGCCAAAAAACATTTGCCATTCCTATTGCTTTTCTAACGAATATCCAGAGATTGGCCCTACAGCTGCTCCCAGATCAATTACGATTGTATAAGATGTCATAAAAAAGACTTTCCCTGAAGACTTAGAACAATATTGAGACATAAGTGTATCCATCACGGTAATAAGACTTGAAGAGGTCAGCAGATGCAAAAGTAAAAAAGGCAGCCATACTGCAATCGGCAGATGCAGGGGAATCACCGCCAGAAGAATCGCAGCCACACCTAAAAATGACAGCAGTATCTTGTGTTTTTCATCTGTTCTGTCCAATGCAGATCCTACTTTTGACACGACGAAAGGAGCAATTCCCCATCTGATTGCCTGCATAATGCCAGCTAAAGCAGCTGCCCCTATGGCCAGCCCATGGATATTGACTTGATCTGAGTATTGAATTTCAATCAAATGGCTTAAGCTTGCTGTCAGCATCCCATCAAGAAGCATCATCACCAGGAAGGCTGTCAGAAAAATCCTGATTAATTCTGGTTCCTTAAGCAGCTTCACATTTTCATATATGGTTGGTCCTGTTTGTTTTGGCGTATTTGTATGCAGAGCCTCAGGAAGAAATAGATGCAGGAAAGGAAGAATGATGAAAACAGAAAACCCTAATATCATACTGATGGCTGACATCCCGAACAAATCAGCAAACAGACCCCCTAGAAGCATGCCGAACAGGCTTCCGAGCCTGTACAGCCCGTTATACAACCCCATGAGCTGGCCCCGATTGCTGTCCGCTGCCAGCTGTAATATCAATAAATAAGCTCCAATCTTAAATATGGACCAGCAGAACCCCCAGATTGACCGAAGAAGAATCCACAATTCAAAATCTTTCACCACACCATATCCTAAGGTCGTGATGCCGCTAAAAATAACAGCTATGTACATCGCATTTCGAAATGTGACCTTTTTAAAGAAAAAACCAATGAGCGGATTCAGCGGCAGTCTCACAAAGCGGTTAACAGAAAGTAATACGCCGACCTGGATCAAAGATGAAAGCCCCGCTTCTTTCCAATGGACCGGCAAAACAATATAAAGCATAGAATCACCAGCCATACAGATTGCGGTCAAAAGGGCCATGCCTATTATAGTCTGCCTGTCAGTCTGCATTCTGCCCTCCCCTTTCAAAAGGACCAGTCATGTTTGGCTGGTCCTTTGTGCTGACTTATAAATTTTTTAATTCCAGCGAAGCGACAACGGCAGGTCCGCAGCAAGATTCCTGGCCGGCGCTCGCAGCCATGGTGTCAGACACACAGCAGCTTGATTGGATATTCGTGCTGCACACCCCTGTCTCGGGCAGCTCAAGCTGCACTTCTTTTGCGCCTTCTTTATCGCCGGTTAGATACGCTACTATGGAACGGACCTGTTCATAGCCTGTCGCAAGCAGGAAAGTCGGGGCCCTGCCATAGCTCTTCATGCCTGCAATATAGAAGTCCTTCTCAGGCTGGCGCAGTTCCTTTTCCCCATGCGGCCGGACGGTCCCGCAGCTATGGATATTCGGATCTATCAGCGGTGCAAGTTCCCCGGCACTTTCTACTGCAGCATCCAGCTGCAGCCTCACTTCATGCAGGAATGCTGTATCCGGCCGGAACCCCGTGCCTGCCACAATTTCATCAATATCCCCAATGGACATCTCTTCTCCATTCAGTTCTCCGATTAAGGCTAGTTTACCGTTGACTGATTGGACCTTGCTGATATGAAACGGAGTTAAAACCTCCACAGCCCCAGACTCCACAAGCTGCTGAATTCTGATACCGAGTTCTCCGCGGGCAGGCAGCCCATCGTTTTCCTGCCCGCCATACACTTCAGCTATATGCTTTTTTCGAAGTATCCAGTGAATAGCTGTATCAGGATATTCTTCTTTAAGCCTCGCCAGTTCAAGGAGGCCGTTAATGGCAGAATGGCCGCTGCCCACCACTGCAATGGTTTTATTTTTATATTTGCTTCCCTGCTTTTGAATATCAGGGATACCATAATGAATGCGGTCTCTCAGCGTTCTTTCTGACTTCGTCCAGATTCCATTCGATAATATAGGATTGGGATTAGTCCATGTACCTGAGCAGTCAATTACGGCTCTCGCTTCGAATAATTCTGTGGAATCTTCAACATCCACATAGATTTGAAATGGAGCGCTGTCCCTCTTTCCCGTTTTGAGTTTATCGTGTGCTTTTCTTGCGATACCGGTGACTTTTGCTTGTAATAAAATGTTTTTCTTTATGGCCGGAAGGCTGCTTAAAGGAAGCAGATACCGCTCGATAAGCTCCTTGCCTGCAGGCAGCTCTTGATCATCCGGAGCTTCCCATCCTGATGCCTCCAGCAATTCCTTCGCTGCTGCATCCACATTGTACTGCCAGGGGGAGAACATTCTGACATGGCTCCATTCCTTTATGCTGGAACCCGCACCATCACCGGATTCAAATAATATAAATGGCTCTTCTTTTTTCACTAAATGGGCTGCTGCTGCAAGACCGACCGGACCTCCTCCAATAATCGCAACAGGCAATTGCCCCTCATTAACCCTCTTCATCATATGTCCTCCTCTATTTAAGCAAAATTTTTAACAGCCTTTATTGTCTTTCCTGTCTCCGCAGCATACCGGGGATTCTGTCATGACATTCGCCAGAAGGCGGACGGATCGCTGGACAATATCCCGCTCAAAATCATTCATACGGGCAAAGACATCTTCCAGATAGGTATTCACCTGCTCATCAATGCCATCTGCAACCTTCTTTCCTGAGTCTGTCAATGAAAGGATGCTCGCCCTTTTATCTTCTTTGGATGGAAGCTTTTCAACCAGCCCCATTTTGCTTAATGTCTGAATCTGCCTCGAAAAAGTGGCAATTTCCACACCCAGAAGATCAGCGACATACTGCATGGACGGATTATGATTGACGCTTATTTCATAAAGGATATGGCTTTGAATCGCGGATACATCTATTCCATCTACAGAACAGCACACTTTGTTCAGCAGTCCAAAGCTTCTGGTAATGGATTGAAATGATTCTCTCATGCTAGTCCCTCCCTATATCAATGCAATCTTTTTTTTCTTCGTTTCCGTGATGCCGGAAATGATGGAGCAAGCTGTTTTTCTAAGGCCTAATATAAATCTGAATGTCGGACCATGACTATGGGATGAAAGGGGACCTGCAAAATAAAGTCCAGGTATATTCGATTCAAATGACTCACTCAATCTTGGGAACTGGGAAAAACCTTGTTCCCTGTCAATTTGCTCACGCAATTCGGCATTGATAAAATAGGCTTTGTCTAAATCGATATGAAACCCTGAAGCTGACAGGAGATGGTCCGCCAGCTTTTCTGTCCCATCAGACAACTTTAACAGCAACTGGCCATCCTGTTCTTTTATCTGTTGAATTTGTACATTTGCCCTTTGGGGAACGATTCCGTCGACATATGGTTTTAAGAAATGGGCAATACTCCCTGGCGACTGGCCCCATTCTTCTTTCTTTTCATCATCAGTGAGATGGAAGAATACATTACCCAGATCCCTCAGTTCTATCTCAGCTTCTCTGCTTCCGGCATAATTAGGTGATGCGGCTCTGTACACCAGCTCCACCTCTGCTCCCTCACGCTTTAATAGACCGGCTGCTTCCCATGCACTCTGTCCACTTCCGAGCACGATAACCTTTTTATCCTTAAAAGCGGAGAAGTCTGTGTATCCGGAAGTATGGGAAACCAGCTTCGGGGAAAAATTTTTAACCATTTCCGGCAAGTATTTATAATGTTCAACTCCCGTTGCAACAACTACATTTCTGGCAAAATGCTTTTCGCCTGAATCTGAAACAACTTCATAGATGCCTTCCTTAAAGGAAACATGAGTGATTAATTGAGGAGTAAATATGATTCCTGCTTTCTCCGCAAACCAGCTGGCATATTGTGTAAAAATCGTACGCGGAAGAGGAGTCACAAGCTGTATCCCTGTTTCCGCTGCAAATTGATGTACTGTCCACTTATCCTCAGGATCAGAAAAACTCACAAAATCATGCGGGGTTCGGATAAACATATCCTGCGGCATTTGATTTTTCCAAAAATCCATAGGATATCCAAAAATTTTATAAGAAAGACCATTTCCCAATGCATGGGCAGCAAGTGAAATTCCATAAGGCCCAGAACCAATAATGATGACATCCAACATAATAACCTCTCCTTAGTTTACAAAATTGAGTAAATTTATGTATAAATAAAGTTCTTATAATTAATTTATAATACTTTTAGTTGAAATTTACAAGTAATTTTAAAAAAAAAAAAAAAAGAAGCCAGCAGGCCCTGATGTATTTAGCAGCCAATTGCTCTCATATCTTTTTAATAAACGGGCAGTATGAGAGGAAATGAGTGATGGAACTTATAGAAGCTTTTTTTCGTTTTGTTGGATTTTTGCAATATGCTTTCCTCTTCCTTATGGAGGGCCAGAAAAAAAGAAATGACATGCAGAAGGATTTCACTTGAAAAAATCAAGCAACTTCATCCACCATGGATCATCAAATTGACCATCAGATACCTGATGAAAACCGCTGAAGATCCCCAAATGTGTGATACCCTGTTCATGGTGGACATTTGGCGTATAAAAAGAGAAAAAAAGAAAATTCGTTCTCTCTGCTTTAACGATTGCCGGAGGCGGTTCTCCAGTTTGCTTCTCACTAAATTCCAGATAGTCCTGTTTTGAAGGATTGGTCAGGATGAATAAAATGGCCAGTAGAACTGCAGCTCCAAAAATAGATAAGCTCCTATTCCTCATGGATCTGTACCTCCATTTTTCTTCTTAGAAGCACATTTCGTTTAATTTCCCTGTAAATCCTTTTTTTTTTAACGGATTTTGCCCAAAAGAAAGGGAAGCCGAACGGCTCCCCGTTTTTTTTATCCCTACAAATACTTCCTGTGTATCCCTTTCCCGTCATAGGTAAACAGCATCTGCTTGCCCTCAACGATCGTTTCGAGATTGACGCTGCGCCCCCAGAGCTGATGAACATAAGGAAGGACTTTCTCAAGGTACTTCAGATCCAGTTCAATTCCTTCAAATCCGTGCTTTAAGTACAGCTCCCCGTTTTTCAGATAGTCTCCGTCTGCGACTGTTAAGTATGGGAACCCTCCATTGACCCTCATGCTGACAAGCTGATCCCTTACCTCTTCCCAGCCTTTGTCGACGATCTTATAATCCTTCCCCTGCTTCTGAAACAGATACATATCCTCCCGCATGACAAGATCCTTTGTCAGGTAATTGCGCAGGAAGGAGATATCTGATTCGACTTCGCGCACTTCAAACATCTTCTCCCTGCCGGATCCGCTTTGGACGCCGCGCTTTTTCATTTCCTCTGAAGGATTGTCATAGCGGTCTTCAATATCCTCGAAAATTTTCAGGCCAAGATAATACGGATTGATATTAGTCCTCGAAGGCTGTACCACCCCTGCGTTAAGCTTCGCAAATTCAATGGATTCATCGCTGGTCAGATCCATCTCGCGGAGGATCCTCTGGTGCCAGAAGGATGCCCAGCCTTCGTTCATGATCTTCGTTTCCAGCTGCGGCCAGAAATACAGCATTTCCTCGCGCATCATCGTCAGTATATCCCGCTGCCAGTCTGTAAGCTCCCGGCTGTATGATTCAATAAACAGCAGGAGGTCCTTTTCAGGCTGCGGGGGAATTTTCTTCAGCTTCTTTTTCTTCTCAGGCTTCTTTTTGCTTCTGCTGTCCAGATTCCAGAGATCATCGTAAGGAGTCGCAGCCGGTGCTTCCTCTTCTTCATATTCAAAGTCTTCCGCGCTCCAGGCAAGCTTCGGCCGCATCAGGCTTGGATCAATATGCTCCTCGATGGCTAGCACAGCATCCAGGAAGGTTTCCACCTCATGCTTCCCATGCTCGATTTCATACTGGCGGATCCTTTCTGCTGTTGCAGACATGCTCTCCACCATGTCCCTTTTTGTATTCTGGAAACGGATATTGTTCTTGAAAAAGTCGCAGTGGGCCAGGACGTGGGCCACAATCAGTTTATTCTGGATAAGCGAATTCGAGTCAAGCAGAAACGCGTAGCAGGGATCTGAATTGATGACAAGCTCATATATTTTTGATAGGCCAAGGTCATAATGAAGCTTCATCTTATAAAACTGCTTGCCAAAGCTCCAGTGGGAAAATCGTGTGGGCATCCCGTAGGCGCCAAATGTATAAATGATATCGGCAGGGCATATTTCATACCGCATCGGATAAAAATCCAAGCCGAAACCCGTGGCAATCTCGGTTATTTCCTGTATGGCATGCTCAAGGCCTTTGCGGTCGGTGTCTCTCATCATCTCTCCTCCTTCATCTTCTTATCTCAATTTATGAGAGAAGGACGGGATTGATGAATCAATAAAAAGGGACTCTGCATCCTGAGTCCCTTAGTGCCTACTTTTTCTCTTCCACCGACAAGCTGATCAATTTATCATTGACAGTGTCATGCGACACCCTTACGACAACTGTCTTTGTTTTCTGTCCTTCTTTTACCTGAAAATCGAACAGATCTGCTGCCGTATTCTCTGATAATGCCTGGCGCCCCTGGTACTGGTAGTCGACGACTTCTTCCCCGGGATAATCCTCTTTGATCACGAAAGTCGCTATGCGGCCGAATTTTTCATAATCAGGCTTCTGCACAGCCAGGGCTGCCGGAGAAGCAAGTGCTGATAATAAGAATCCAAAAAGCAGCATAGAAAGAAAATGTTTTTTCATTTTTCAATCCTCCATCTTTTTCATTAGCTTTCTTCAGAACTGCAGACTTTATGCATGGTCATTTACTGCAGAGAAGTATCCTGCACTGCTTGTTCTATACAGGTAAAAGATGAAAGACGCGCTGTATCAGGAAGACCAAGATTTGCTGAGAGAAATCTGTACTGAAGGGCGCAAACTAATATCATCTCCTCAACATAGGAGGGTGAGCCAGATGAATAAAGTCGATTATGACCGGGCGTTATACTACACACACCGTTCAGAATGGGATAATCTCCTGATATTAATGGTCCGAACCCAGGACCAGTTCCTTTCCAAGAAAATTGAGCATTTCCTGCATGCGTATAACTTTGAAAAAGACTATTCCATGATCGAAAAGCATTTGTATTCTTTGCTGAGATATATCGATCATGCAAATGAAATTTCAGAGGACAGCCTGTTCAAGGAGCCTTTGTCAATATAACCAAAAGAATTCCACCAAAAAAACACGGTCAATCAGGCCGTGTTTTCCTTTGCTTCCCCTATTGTTTTCTCCTGCTGTCCTTCCTGGAGCAGCTTTCCTGCAATAACAGCTGCTGCGAAGGAAAAAATAAGCAGGAAGGATAGAATATAAAAACTGAAAGCTATGCTGGGGGCTCCTGACAGCCCGGTAAAAACAAGCAGCAGCAGCGTCCGGATTAAAAGCCCCATGGACCGGAAAAGGCTGTCTGTCCTGCCGATCAGATGATTCGGCACCCTTTCCATCATCAGTGCATTCCTGGCCACTCTTGTTCCAGCATTGCCAAAGGCAAGGAAGATCGCTAAGGACAAGAAGACAGGAACATCTTTTATAAAAACAATGACCGAAATGGCTGCTGTATAGGCACCGATCGTCAGAATCATCGACCTTTCATTGCCCCACCGGGAAGCGATGGCCGGAACAGCGAGTCCGGCCAATGCGGCTCCTATCCCATAAATCATGCTTTGGGTTCCATATACCGAAGCATCAGCCTGCAGAATATCCGCGATATAAACAGGGAACAGATAATTGGTCACCATGACGCCAATAAAAGGCATCATTGAAGCAAAAAGGAAGACAAACAGCACCGGACTTGCTTTAAGAAACAGCAGACCGCCTCCAGCTTTCACTTTCCCCTGCTGTTTAACAGAATTTTCTCCTGAGGTATAAGGAATCAGCCAAAACAGCCCAAATGCTCCCAGATAGGTCAAAGCATCAATCAGCAGCAGCCGCTCCAGAGGGACAGTGGATATGATGGCCGCTGCAAGCGCCCCCGCTGCCACGCTTGAAAGCTGGCCCTGAATCTCCATGGCGCCATTGAGCCTTCTATAGTGGGAAGGGTCGAAAATTTCCTGGTTGAATGCAAAGATGGCGGGATAAAACAATGTATAATAAAGGCTTCCAGCCCCGTACAGAATGATTAGATGAACTGTTTCATAATCGAGTCCAAAATAGCCGGCTGCGGAAAAAGCAGCGATTATGATAAAGCCTGCTCCTTCCCCGAACAAAAGTATCCTTTTGCGGGAAAAGCGGTCAATCAGCTGGCCAAAAAACGGTGTTACAGCAAAATTGATGATGGTCATGGCTATGGCCGCATAACCGAAAACCTTCCCGCCGTTTTCACCGGATGCAAGCAGCCAGGGAATCGCAATCATGGTAATCCCAGACCCGATGGAAGACAGAATATTGGCAGCAACAATAAAGCAGAAGCGACGATCGCGGTACAATCCATTCATGCTTTTTCCTTACTTGCCTTTCATCTGGACATAGCCATTTACATAAAGTTTCAGTTCATCCATCAGCTGATCGACGAGAGCTGCCGGCTCCTCGTTCAGCCCGTCATTATCGTAATCAAAGCAGTGAGGATCAAGCACAAGCTGTTTTGGGATCACATTTGCATAGACCCCTCTTCCAACAGTCCTCATATTATTCAGGGCATTAATGCCCCCTTTTCCTCCGCCGGATACAGCGAGCAGTGCAACCGGCTTATGTGCGAACTGATCACTGCTCAGAAAATCAAGGGCGTTTTTCAGCACGCCGCTCATGGCGCTGTGGTATTCAGGCGAAGCAAGAACGATCCCGTCTGCCTCTGCAGCCCTCTGGCGCAGCTCCTTTACAGCCGTCAGCTCGTACTGGTGCTGCTCCCCGCTGTAAAGGGGAATCTCACCCAGGCTTAAATCAATCAGGTCTGCTCCGTACTTTTTCGCAATATACCGGGCAGCGATTCCTGTTCTGCCCTTTTTTCGTGGACTTCCGCTAAATACTGCAATTTTCATGCTAGTTCTCTCTCCTTTTCTGTAGCTTCTCTATGTTCTTATTATAGGGAGAGACTGCACCGCGGAAATCGTCGCTTTGTTTTAATGTTACATACACATTTAGTCTAACTGAAAATTCAGGCACCTACAACTTTGGATGGAGCCGTATTAAACAAGCTTCTCCCTCACAGCCAGCAGTGCTGCCTGCGTCCGGTCCGAGATCTCGAGCTTTGACAGCAGATTGGATACATGTGTCTTGACCGTTTTCTCTGTGATAAAAAGGGAGGCAGCGATTTCTTTGTTGCTTTTCCCTTTCGCTATCTCCTTCAATACATCGAGTTCCCTTTTTGTCAGTTCATCTATGGGGCTTTTCTTCTTATCCTTATTGGACAGATGTGACAGCAGGTGGGAGGTTGCCTTTGGATGCAGCTGATTTTCCCCTTGCGTAACCTGGACGATCGCCCTGACAAGCTCATCCGGTTCAATATCCTTCAGCTGGTATCCGGAAGCCCCTGCCTCAAGTGCCGGAATGACATGGTCCTGATCGGAAAAGCTGGTTAGCATCAGAACCTTTGTTTCCGGGTATTTCTGTTTGATCATTCTTGTTGCCTCTATCCCATTCATATTCGGCATATCCAGGTCCATGAGGACTATATCCGGCTTTAGTCTCCCTGTCTGCTCGACTGCCTCCAGCCCGTCCTTTGCCTCCCCGGCAATTTCAATCTCCTTCTGCGTCTTAAGGAAAAAAATCAGACCCCTTCTGACAACATGGTGGTCATCAGCCACCAGCACGCGCACTTTCATCATAATCCCCCTTAAATTGGTATGCTAATCTGTATTTCTGTCCCTTTGCCTGGCGCAGTTTTGATAGAGAAACTGCCGCTAAGCATTTCTGTCCTTGCCTTCATACTGTTCAGTCCCATAGTAGGCAGGCCTTTTCCTTTATGATAGTAGAATCCGCAGCCTGCATCCTTTATGATCATTGTGACTCTGCTGCTGTCTTTCTCCACAAAAAGCCGCACCATATCCTTGCCTGAGTGCTTCTTGCAGTTTCCGAAGGCTTCCTGCCCCATTCTCCACAATGCTTCTTCAATTTTCCCCGGGAGGGCAATGATTCCTTTTACTTCTGCCTCTACCTGTAGGCCGAGCATCTGGCCATAATTCTTCAGGGCGCTGACAAGCCCGTTCTCAAGGCCGCGCGGGCGAAGCTGCCAGATCAGTGCCCTCATCTCGCTGAGCGCCTCCTGGGCAAGATCTTGTATGTAAGAAAATGTTTCCTTCACTTCAGCCCCTTCGGCCATTTCCATCCCGCCCCTTGCCGTTAAATTCACAGAAAACAGCAGCTGATTGACAGAGTCATGCAAGTCTCTTGCAAGCCTGTTCCTCTCAGCCGTAAGAGCCAATTCCTGCTCCCTCTGGGTCAGGGCAATCCGTTTAAGGGCCGTGCCTATTTGAAACGCAACTGATTCCAACAATGCCAGCTCCCCATCAGAGAATCTGGTTTTATGAGGGGAGCCGATATTAAGAATGCCGAACCTCTCTTCCCCTGCCCTCAAGGGGACACTGGCATGGTGGGTCAGCCCATTCGTATCTCCGCGCCCCTCTTCAATCGCTTCTTCAATCCGCTTGCAGCCGATAATATTGGTCGCCTTATTCAGCTTGCCATTATTGAATCTGTCAACGCACCAGCAGCCTCCCTGGCACATTGGCGCATAGTGATTTAAGGACAAGGCCTGCGGAAGCCGCTCTTTTGCGGCAAGATGATATCCTCCTTCCCCATCAATCAGAAAGATCCAGCCTGTTTCCAGATTTGTCACTTCAAGCAGCTTCTTCAGCACTTCCGGCAAAACTGACTTTATATCCGTCCCCTCATTGAGAAGCTCTGCGATTCCTTTTAATATTTTCACTTCAGAAAGCCGGTCTTCCATGGTCATAGTCGTGCCTCCCATTTTTACTCTCTTTATTATAAAGCTTTGTGAACAGTTCGGCCTTCGCATTTTGGATGAGGAGCGTCTGCGGCTAAAGTTGCAGCTTCTTTATTAAAAATGCGCAGAAGAAAAGGCGGATTCTGCTCTGCAGAACGGCCGCCTTTTCTTTGGTCAGGCCTTCTTGGCCTCTTCAAGCTTTTTCATTTTTTCATCAATCAGATTCATGAACTCGTTTTCAAGCTTTGCCAGCTTTTCCCTGCTCTCTTCCAGTCCTGTGCTGTTGACTCCGAAATAGAATTTGATCTTCGGCTCTGTTCCGGAAGGACGCAGGCAGATCCATGAACCGTCCTCAAAAAGATACTTGATGACATTGGACTTCGGCAGGCCGATTGGTTCTTCCTCGCCTGTGGCCGGCTTTGCAAGGCCTGTCAGATAATCCTCCATCCTCAGGACCTTCCATTCACCCAGGCTTTCAATCGGATCTCTTCGGAAGGAAGCCAGCGTTTCCTGGATCAGCTCGGCCCCCTGCTTCCCTTTAAGGGTGAGAGATCTGAGCCCTTCCAGATAATAGCCATATTCCTTGTAGATAGCCATCAGTGCATCGTACAGCGACATACCCTTTTTCTTGTAGAAAGCGCATGCTTCTGTCGCCAGAAGGGCAGCCTGGACGGCATCTTTATCACGGGCAAAATCGCCGATCAGATAGCCATAGCTCTCTTCGTAGCCGAACAGGAATTTGTAGCTGTTTTCTTTATAGAAAGCATTGATTTTCTCAGCGATGAATTTAAAGCCCGTAAGCACATCCATGACCTCTACATCATGGGACTCGGCAATTTTTGCACCCAGTTCCGATGTAACAATCGTTTTCAGCATCGCTCCATTGGAAGGAAGCGTTCCCTTTGCTTTCTTCTCGTTCAGAATATAGTGAAGCAGAATGGCGCCGGTCTGATTCCCGGTCAGAACGGTATATTCCCCTCTGTCATCCTTGACTGCGATTCCAAGCCTGTCTGCGTCAGGATCTGTTGCGATCAGAAGATCTGCCCCAACCTCATTGCCGAGCTTGATTGCGAGTTCAAATGCGGCATGCTCTTCCGGGTTCGGGCTTTTGACAGTTGAGAAGCCCGGGTCTGGAACAGCCTGCTCCTCAACCGTATAAACATGCCTGTAATCCATTGCTGCCAGTATGTCCTGCACTGGCTTACCGGCGGTGCCATGCAGCGGGGTAAATACTACTTTTATGTCTGTTTCACTGCCGAGGGCCGGATTTTCAGAAATGGTTTTGAGCTTTTCCTGATAAGCCTGGTCCACTTCCTCCCCGATCATCGTAATGAGCCCCTGCTCCAGCAGAGTTTCTTCTTCAGCCGCCTCTATCAGCAGCTCATTTTCAATTTCATTGACTTTTTCTATGACGATGTCTGCGCTTTCAGGAGGCAGCTGTGCGCCATCCTCGCCGTATACCTTATAGCCATTATATTCAGGCGGGTTATGGCTTGCGGTGATCACAACACCGGCAAATGCCTGCAGATAGCGGACCGCAAAGGATAACTCAGGCGTTGGCCTCAAACCATTGAATACATAAGCACGGATTCCGCGCGTTGCCAGCGTTTTAGCCGTCTCCATTGCAAATTCCTTTGACATATAGCGCGAATCGTACGCGATTGCCGCGCCTCTTTTTTTAGCTTCTGCCCCGTATGTTTCAATATAGGCAGCAAGTCCGGCTGCTGCCTTCCTGACCGTATAGATGTTCATTCTGTTCGTGCCGGGGCCGATTTCTCCCCTCATGCCGCCTGTGCCGAATTCCAGATCTTTATAGAAGGCATCCTCCATCCTGCTGTCATCCAAGCGAAGCTCTGCCAGCTCCTGCTGCAGGCTGCTGTCCATATTTGCATATCCAAGCCATTTTTCCGCTTTTTGTTTCCAGTCCATCTCTTTACCTCCCGGCTGCCTCTCAACAGGCTGATTGCAGTAAAGCATCTGGCGCTCGTTCTGCTTATGTGTTATGTACTTGTTCATCCCTTCACAGGGACTGTTTATTTTATACATTCTGCTGCGGCCCGCGAATTTCCTCCTGAAACCTTTCGAGCTTTCACGACAATTTTCCGCAATTATATTATATAGAAAAAGGCCTGCCAGTGAAAGGCAGGCTGCTGATGTTATTTTTTGTAATGAATCTTATAGATATCATGGCGCCGGTCCTTCAGCTGGCGGACTGTCCCGTCCTGGCGCTGGCGCCTGAGGATTTCAAGGTCCACATCCCCGATCAGCACCATTTCGATATTGGGATTGGTCTCTCCGACGATGCCATCCCTTGCAAACTCAAAGTCTGACGGCGCAAAAATGCCTGACTGCGCATATTGGATATCCATATTCTCCGTTTGCGGCAAGTTCCCGACCGTTCCCGAAATGACCGTATAGATTTGATTTTCGACCGCTCTTGCCTGTGCACAGTACTTGACACGCAGATAGCCTTGGCGGTCTTCTGTACAAAACGGGGTAAAAATAATCTTTGCGCCTTTATCTGCTGCGATCCTGGCAAGCTCAGGGAATTCAATATCATAGCAGATCTGGATCGCAATCCTTCCGCAGTCTGTATCGAATACCTTCACTTCATCCCCGCGGCTGATCCCCCACCATTTACGCTCATTCGGGGTGATATGGAGCTTATATTGCTTTTCAATCGTGCCATCTCTCCGGAAAAGATAGGCAATATTGTAGATTTCATCATCATCCTCTTTGACGAAATGGGAGCCGCCGATGATATTGACATTATATCTGACAGCCAGATCGGTAAACAGCTCGATATATTCTTCTGTGTACTCTGTAACCCTCCGCACTGCAAGGCTGGGTGACTTTTCATCAAGGAATGACATCAGCTGCGTGGTGAATATCTCAGGGAAAACCGCAAAATCGGCCCCTGCATCTGAGGCGACGTCTGTAAAATATTCCACCTGGTTTGCAAAATCATCAAATGAACTGATTTGCCTCATCATGTACTGAACCACACAAATCCTTACTGGATAGCTTGTTTTATAGAATCTTTTCGTTGTTGGCAGGTAGTCGACATTATTCCATTCCATCAGGGTCGCATATTTGTTGGACTGGACATCATCCGGCAGATAATTAGGATTGATCCGCATGAGAGTGAACTCATTCAGGAGCTGGAATGAGAGGACCGGATCATAAATTTTATGGCGGGATACCTCGCTTACATACTCGCGCGGGCTCATTTCCCCGGCATATTTATGATAGTTCGGGATCCTGCCGCCAATGATGATGCTTTTCAGGTTCATCTGCCGCACCAGTTCTTTCCGTGCCTCATACAGGCGGTAGCCGATTTTCATGCGCCGGAAATCCGGGTGCACCATTACTTCAATGCCGTATAAATTATACCCATCCTGATTATGGTTCGTAATATAGCCATTATCCGTCACATCGCTCCACGAATGCCTGTCATCATATTCATCGAAATTGATGATCAGGCTGGAACAGGACCCGATGATATCGCCATCATATTCTGCGACAAACTGGCCCTCCGGGAAGACTTCCAGATGGCTCTCCAGATGCTCCCGCTTCCACGGATCCATCCCGGGAAAGCATAGCTCCTGCAGGGCTATGATTTTATCAATATCTTCAGCCCTTGTATTGCGTATGATCATTTTCTTCTCAAATTTACTCAAATCCAATTTTGACATACTGTCTGCATCTCCTCTTATTCGCGCTGCATGTTAATGGCATTTACACTATGAGGGCCTTTTCTCCCAAGGCTCCGTCACGCCCGCTGTGAATAAGGAGGCTTTCAGGCTGATTGCCTTCAGCACCCCCTCAGAAATTTCCTCATGGGTAAGCCATCTGGCCTTTTCCCCTTCAAAACGGAATCCAAGAATAATCCTCATCCACTTGAGAGAGGAAGTTTCCAGGCCTTTGAAAGGCTCCCTCGAAGCATGGCTGCCTTTAATCTCATACAGCTCTGTAAACTTGTCATCTTTCGCTATGTACTGCAAAAGCCACTGGAAGCTGTCCGAAGCATCGCTTCTCATCCAAACGGCGGCCAAATCGAACGTCCCCCGGTCCAGAACAGCTTGGATCAAGCCTTCCTGGAACTGGACGGGACTGTAATAGTCTGCTTGTATAAAAGATACGTCTCCAGGTACAGAAATTTCTTCCATCATTTTTAAAAAATGGTCATGGCTTCTGCCCATTGCACTGACATGGAATCCTTCTTTGCAGAGCGATTCAATCACTCTTTTTAACATACCCGTTCCGCCAATGACTAACGCATGTTTTTTCATATTAATACTCCTTTTACAGATAGGATAATATTAGGACTGATGCTCGCCCCTGTATCAATGGTAGAATGAAAGAAGGAATTTCCGGCTGCCGTTAACAGCTTATGCCTGCACATCTTCACTCATGCTGTCCTGAACACTGCAAAAATGTGAAGATTAGGTGTCTTTAATTCAAGGGAATTTACAAGTCCGGAGAATCTCTTTATAATTTCACCATAAACCAATTAAAGGAGAAGCATATGGATAAGCCAAAACAAGATCCGAGGGAAAACCTTTTATTCCTTTCCTGGGCAGCCTCCATCCTGGCGATGTTCGGAAGCCTCTATTTTTCTGAAGTCCGCCATTATGAGCCCTGCGCACTCTGCTGGTACCAGCGCATCGCCATGTACCCCCTCGCCGTCATACTCGGGATCGCTGTGATTAAAAAAGACTTTAAAATCAGCTTTTATACAATGATCCTCTCCGCTGCCGGTGCATGCATATCTATTTATCATTATTCTATACAGAAGGTCTCATTCCTTGGCGAAAATGCCCTTTCCTGCGGCAGGGTCCCATGCACAGGGCAATATATCAACTGGCTGGGATTCATTACGATTCCCCTGCTTGCGCTTACAGCTTTTATCATTATCTTTATAACAAGCTTGATCATCTGGAAAAAAACAAAGGAGGCAGTGTGATTTGAAGAAAGTCATTATATTTTTAGTTATAATCATAGCACTATTTGCAGGTGTGGCAGTGCTCACCAGTATGCAGAATAAAGAAAAGGTATCCGGCAATAACCCATACGGAACAGAGAATCTGAAGTCTGAAACAATCGACCAGCTCGATGATCCGAACTACCAGAACATTATTCTCCCGGATGAACTGGAGAAAAAGCTTGAAGCAGGAGAAGACGCAACCGTCTACTTCTTCAGCCCTACATGCCCGCACTGCCAAAGGACAACCCCTGTTGTCGCCCCGCTGGCAGATGAAATGGGAGTCGACCTTGTACAATTCAACCTGTGGGAATTCGAAAACGGCTGGGACAACTACAACATAAACGAAACACCAACAATCGTCCAATACAAAGACGGCAAAGAAACAAACAGAATCACAGGCTCACAAGACAAAGAAGTATTCGAAGAATGGTTTAACGAGAATTCTAAATAAGAAAAAACGGGAAGGATCGCTCCTTCCCGTTTTTACGTTGTATATCAAAAAGACCTTAAAATTTTTTGTTAATAAACAAGCCCCTACTCGTAACATCGCAGGTTAATCCGGCCGGAATGTCTGCAGTTACAGACATTCCCGAATCAGAGCTGCATTACGGAAGGAGCTGGTTGTTATGCAGGATGTCCAACAATTAGCGGGTTTATACCTCTTAAGACTTTATTTATCTAGTGCTCCTGAAAAAGAGATTGAAACGAATCTTTAGTCCCGATTATTGGTTTTGCAGAAATGTACCAAAGTTTAAAAAGACCTGGTGGTTGGAGTGGAGGGCACGCAGACTCCTGCGGGAAATAGCGGCAAAGCTGAGACCCCGCAGGAGCTTGCTCTGAGGAGGCTGAGCGCCGCCCCACGGAAAGCGAAGTGCCCGGAACGGAAACCAACAGCTCCATATTAAATAAAACACTATAAAAAAACAGGAAGAAGCACCCCCGCTCCTTCCCGTTCTTCAACTCACTACTTCTGCCCCATTTTAAACCAAAAGCTCATTCGCCGCTTTCGTATACACACTAAACATATCACCCTTCAGCTCTTTTGCATCAATAAAAGAGCTGAAGCCGAAAGGAAAGAATAATCCGAAATCTTTCAGGATATGTACATTCTTCTGAAAGATGCCCTCATATCGGTTTTCCGGATCAGAAGATTCCAGGATAGAAATCAGCGTCTGCAGGCTGGCGATCACCTGAAATGCTTCCTTCAAAGTCCCGAAATATTCAAAATGCCTGGTAGAAGTATGCAGCACCTTCAGCTTTTCAAACTCTTTAATATCCTCATCTGAAAAATAAGCAGGAAAAATAGATGTATAAAAATAATCTACCAGTTCCCTGATCCTCTCTTCCTGGTTAGGAGTCGATGCAAAAACTACTTTCACTGAAAACCCACCTTTGTAATCCTTGTAATCATTTCGTAACATATAATCCTAGAATAACATATCAGCCGAATCTCTAAGGGTGGTAATTATACCCATAGAGACGGCATTTTTTTACATAGCCTAGGAAATCGCGAATAAAGAAACCGCTTTTTTTACATAAAAATATGTCTTTTGGCTTACCCGCTTACAATTATACAATATTGGAGCATACTGGGGAGATATGAATCGGCTGCCGGCATCCATTGCATGGAAACATTTTTCATGTATGATTTATATGTGAATTAACGGCTTACTATTATAGGAAAATACTGGCTGAAGGAGGGCTTTGTATCATTATGAAGAAAAAAGGTGAATGGTTTGAAATTATAATCCCCAGCCACTGGGAGGGCATGACGCTTGAGGAGCTTCTCCGCAGCCGCTGGAAGGCCCCTAAAAAGCAAATCCATTTGATGAGAATGGAAAAAAGCATATTAGTGGACGGCTCAGCTCCTGCCTGGACATCACCGCTTATTGAAGGCAGCAGGCTGGGGCTAAAGCTTTTTGCTGAAGAAGATTTCGGCGTAAAGCCTGCATACCATGAAATTGACGTGCTGTATGAGGATGATCATATGCTGATTCTCAACAAGCCTGCCGGCATGGATACTCACCCCAATGAGCCGATGCAGGAAGACACGCTTGCCAACGCAGCTGCCTTTCATCTCCTGGCCAAAGGGGAGTACCGCCAGGTCAAGCACATCCACCGCCTTGATAAAGATACAACCGGTGCTGTATTGTTCGCCAAGCATGCACTTGCAGGAGGCATGCTTGATCAGCTTCTTAAGGAAAGAAAAATCAAGCGGACCTATATCGCCATGGCGGACGGGGTCATTAAACAAAAAAAAGGGGTGATCCGCAAGCCTATTGGGCGGGACAGGCATCACCCTACAAGAAGGCGGGTTTCCCCAGGCGGTCAGGATGCGGTCACTCATTATGAAGTTGCTGCAATATTTCCAAGAGAGCAGCAGACCCTTGTATCCTGCCGGCTGGAAACAGGAAGGACCCATCAGATCAGGGTCCACTTCAGTGATATGGGCCACCCATTGACCGGGGACAGATTGTATGGCGGCAGCCCGGCCTTTCCGCGGCAGGCCCTTCATGCTGCCAAGCTGGAGGTTCCGCATCCCTTTACAGAGGAAGCAGTGGTCTGTTACGCACCTGTAACTGACTGCCCGGAAATGTTCAGAGGCTTTCAGCCGGAGGAGCTTTAAATCTTTCTGCAGAAGCAAATGAAGGATTCATGCTGAGCCACCTGAGACCCTCTTTACTGCAAAAAGCCTTACAGAGGGTTCTAGTCCAGCTGACTAAGACCCTCTTTACTGCAAAAAGCCTTACAGAGGGTTCTAGTCCAGCTGACTAAGACCCTCTGGACTTTTAAAAGCCACACAGAGGGCTCTAGTCCAGCTGACTAAGACCCTCTGGACTCTTAATAGCCACACAGAGGGCTCTAGTCCAGCTGACTAAGGCCCTCTAGACTCTTAATTGCCTTACAGAGGGTTCTAGTCCAGCTGACTAAGGCCCTCTAGACTCTTAATTGCCTTACAGAGGGCTCTAGTCCAGCTGACTAAGACCCTCTGAACTCTTAATATCCCTGCAGAGGGTTCCTGTCATGCCGACTATCACCCTCCATCCCCTAAAACTCAAACAGATGACTCCAGCTGAATAAACTCAGACCCTCTATCCACCTAAAAAACCAAACAAAAGATTCCACTACACCCTAGTGAAACAAATAGATAATCAAACACAAAAAAGCCCCTAAAAAGGGGCTTTCTTGTATTAGTCTGCTTTACGCATACCTTTCATGATCAAGCTTAGTACAAATACCAGAACAACAGCACCGATAATGGCAGGGATAATAGCAAAGTCAGCTACGACAGGACCCCAGTCGCCAAGAATCAATGTACCTAACCAAGCTCCAACGAAACCTGCGATAATATTACCGATTACGCCGCCCGGAATGTCTCTTCCTACGATCATGCCGGCAATCCACCCGATGATTCCACCAATAATTAATGCCCAAAGAAAACTTAACATAATTTCTCACTCCTAATTAGTTTTTTGTTTTGCAGAATTAAGTTTATAAAAGCATCAGCTGTTGCCAGCTGGCTCTAACAGATTGACTGGCGCAAAGCCTTCTTCATCTCCGGCCTTTACCGCCACTTTTACACGGACCGGATCACGGTCCAGCACTTCAAGTTCGGTTCCTTTTTCTACAAGCAGCGCATCCTTTTCTTCTTCCAGCTGTTTGATTCCATCATAATCATTGATCTGGATGAAATCGTAGAGACTGTCATAGGCTTCTGGGGTCGCAGCGAGGTAAAAATCCTCCTCCGCTTTAACAGTATCCCCTTTTTCGACCATTTCTTGCTTAACAGTTTCTTTGCCTTCCTCTAATGCACCTTTAATCTTATCAATCGTATCAGGCGCATTTTCTTTAACATCATCAGCAGCCTCTTCGGTCTTCTCTTTGGCAGATTGAGCAACTTCCTCAGCTGACTGTTCCAGTTCATCAGCCGCCTGATTCAGTTCCTGCTCAGCTTCCTGCCCGTTGCTGCAGCCTATAAGAAATATTAAGATGGCAATAATCGGTACCGAATAGAGTTTTTTCAATCATCACCCTCCTTTTCGGTTTGTTGTTTGCTGCTTGTACAAATAAATTACCCCAGCTTCAAAATCTAAAACATGCGTCTTCTTTCCTTTATTTGCTAGGGTGAATTTTTACACAGCGGGAAAACAAGAAAGTTGGTCTTGTCTCTGCGCCAAAATGTTCTAGAAAAACCGAAAGCGGCTGCTCCCGCTGCAGCCGCCCATTTTATATAAACGGCTTCCGCCGATATTGTAATTATCTTCTTCCCCTGGAAAAATTGTCCAAAACTGATTTTCTGCAAAGATTTTTTCTAAAACAAGCCCAATTTTCCATCAGCAGAATTTGTGCCTAACAAAAAAGAATCCTGTTCAACAGGATTCTTCTGCACGCTTTATTCTTCAAGCAGGAAATCGGCCTTCTCCCCTCCGTAAAAGTACAGCCGGTGGAGCGGCCTGGTCATTCCCACATATAGAAGCTTAATATCGATTTCTGAAGATGCATCATATTTTTCATGTATCGAAACAATGAATACTGCATCAAATTCCAGTCCTTTGGATAGATAGGAAGGGACAATTACGATTTCATCCTTCGGAATGCTTTCCCGTTCTGCAAGCAGACGGACTTTTTCATCAGTCTCTTCCTTGAAATAATCGAATAAAGTCTGGCAGTCCTTCATTGTTTTACCGATGACAGCAAAGTTCTTTAGCTGTTCTTCCCGCAGCTCCTTTACCTTTTCTGCAATTTGCCGCGCGAGCACGGCTCCTTCTTCTCTTTCTATAAAAGACGGGCTCTCACCATGCCTGACAACAGGTTCCACCTGCGGAAAGGAGTAGGGCAGGAGCTTCAGCAGGCGGTTTGCTTTTTCCATGATTTCTATTGTCGTCCGATAGCTTTTCTGCAGCTCAGTATAGGTAGCACGCGGGAATATCTCGGTGACGACCGGTTCCCAAGCCTTTAGCCCCCGATAAGAGTGGATTCCCTGAGCGAGATCTCCCACCAGCGTAAACATATCTGTATCACAGGCCTTTTTTAAAGCATATATCTCCATATAGCTGTAATCCTGGGCTTCATCTATGACAATATTTTTTGCCTTTAAATCTTTATCAACCCCGTAAAGCTCTGTCTGCAGATACAGAAGGGCAGCCAGATCTTCCCGTTCAACCTTCTTCTTGGAGAGAATGGAAAGTGAGTAGCTGCATAATTCTTCTGCTTCGCCTTTTGTCAGTTCATTCCCTGAAAAACGGACGATCCTTGACGGATCCTCGAAAAGCTCACGATAGTAATCCAGCGCCTTCTTTTTCGGAAACTGCTTCATATAGTCGGGCACAGCCCTTCTGATGCTCTTTTGGACCTCCTCCAGCCGCCCGGCTTTTTGATCAAGGGCATGCGAGACATATTCCCTTCTTTTATCCTGATCCTTGCCGCGGTATATGGCCCTGTCAATCCGGTCATCATAGTAGGCTTCAATTTTGGCGAGGATATTCTTTTTCTTCCTTTTCAAATCGCCTTGAAGGATGCTCTTAAGCTTTTCAAGCCTCCGGAAATAGGGAAGATAATGATAATCTTCATGAAAAAGCCTGATGAATTTCTTTCTGCTGAACAGGCGGAACTTATCCGCCATAAAGTCGTCAGAAGGATAAAAGGTATAAGAGATACTCTTTAAGTACTGATCTAAAACGGTCTTGAACACCCGGGATCCCTTGATTTCTGAAACTCTGAGCCCGAATCCTTCTTCTTTTTCTTCAAGAAGCTGGATGAGCTTCCTGTCCTCTGCAATGGAGAAATTTCCGGATAGGCACTGCAGGACATACTCGGGAAACGTTGTCTGCCTGACTCTTTCCACACCTAGCTCAGGCAATGCTTCTGATATGTAGTCTATGAACAGCTGGCTCGGAGCCAGGATCATCAGCTGCTCCGGCAGGAAATTCTCTTTGTACTGATAGATGAAATAACTGATTCGGTGGAGGGCGATGGTTGTCTTTCCGCTTCCCGCTGCTCCCTGGACGATGATGGGCTTGTTCAGATCAGCCCTGATGATGCGGTTTTGCTCTTCCTGGATCGTTGAAATAATTTCAGTCAGCCGGCTGCTGGAGCTTTTGGCGAGGGAATCCTGAAGCAGTTCGTCGGTAGTGGTTAGATCGATGTCCCGGATTTCCTCCAGAATGCCATCCTCAATCATTAGCTGTCTTTTTAATGTCAGCTGGCCATCATAATTTTCACCGTAGGCCTCATATTCGACCCTTCCAAGCCTGCCTTCATAATAGAGATTGGCAATCGGGGACCTCCAGTCCACGATAATCTGCTCCTGGTTTTCCCTGGAATAGAGCGAGGTTTTTCCAATATACAGACTCTCCTTCTCTTCCTGGCCTTTATGCTGGTAATCAAGCCGGGCAAAATAAGGCTTTGGATGGGCATTTCGAAGGCTTGACAGCTCATCTTTGGACATTTCAAAAAAACGGGCGTTTGTCAAAATGGAGGAATAGCTTAAGCTTGATTCGAGCCAGTCCGTGTCCTGAAAGGCTTCTTTCATATTTTCCTTGAACTGGTCTTTGCTGGATTCAGCTGTTTTAATGACAGCCTCCATATATTTTCTGGTAAAATCGAGCCGTTCACTTTCCTTCTGATAATCGGGATGCTGGTCTGATGTCATATGTTTCTCCTTTCATTCCAATTCAGCCGCTTGAGAAAGAAGTTTATATGGGCTTGTAAGGAGCAGAAAGTTATATTATCAGAAAAGTCAACCACTTACAACACCTTTCTGTTTCAGCTGGAAAAAATGTAAATTCTCAGGATACTACCATATAAATTCTCAGCCAGTATAGTATTTATATTAAGTTTTTGTAAATTTTGAGCGAAATGCTACCTTATTCGACAAATTTCATATAAAATATTTTCGTTTGGGGGATTTTTTGCTGGAGCTGAGGCAGGGAATCGCCACAAATTTTGGATGAAAGAGCTTCTTTAGCGGGATAGCGGGTATACTATGTAACTAACCGGAACAGCAATTTGCCATCCGCTTAAGCAGCTTTTGGTTCTAGGCATTTAACAAATGGGGGTTTAAATATGGTTTTCAAGAAGAAGGACAAGTTTGCAATTTTGTTGAGCAGCATCTCTTCCAACGTAAAAGAGGGAGCTCACTATTTTGCCGATTACAAATTGAAAAACGTCAGTGATCTGAAGATTTTTTCCGAAACGATGAAAGAGTATGAAACAAAAGGCGACACATTTGTCCACGAGGTCATCAAAGAACTTAATAATGCTTTTATCACTCCGATCGAGCGTGAAGATATCCTCCACCTTGCGATGAGCATGGATGATGTCCTTGATGGGATTGAACATTGTGCTGCCTTGTTTGAGATGTACTCGATTACACAGGCAGACGATTATATGCTTAAATTTGTTGATGCCATCCGCAGCTGTTCATTGGAAATCGAAAAGGCCGTAGAGCTGCTTTCAACCAAAAAGCTTCTTGATATCAGAGAGCATGCCATCAAAATCAAGGATTACGAATCAAAATGTGACGGGGTCCTGCGCCAGTCCATCAAGCACTTATTTTCAGTTGAAAAAGATCCGATCCGCATCATTCAATATAAAGAAATTTATGAAAACCTGGAAGACATCGCTGACAGCTGCCAGAATGTCGCCAACACTCTAGAAACCATCATCATGAAGAATGCGTAAGGAGCTTTCATAAATGGATTCCATATTCATCATAACCATACTGATTGTCATAGGGGCATTGGCCTTCGACTTTATTAACGGCTTCCATGATACAGCCAACGCCATTGCTACAGCCGTCTCAACGAAAGCACTGAAGCCAAGGCATGCCATTATTCTTGCCGCCACGATGAACTTTGTCGGGGCTATGACCTTTACAGGAGTAGCCAAGACCATTACAAAAGATATTGTTGATCCCTTCACTCTGCAGAACGGATCAATTGTCATCCTGGCAGCATTAATTGCTGCGATCTTTTGGAATTTGCTCACTTGGTATTACGGAATTCCGAGCAGTTCATCTCATGCGATTATCGGCTCCATTGCAGGCGCTGCGATAGCAGCAGCAGGATTCCAGGCCCTTAATTACGGGGGCTTCATGAAAATCATCCAGGCGCTGATTTTCTCTCCGCTCATCGCATTTGTTGTTGGATTCATCGTATATAGCATTTTTAAAATTGTTTTTAAACACAATAACCTGACAAAAACAAACAGGAATTTCCGCCTGTTCCAGATTTTCACTGCTGCCCTGCAGTCATACACACATGGTACGAACGATGCCCAGAAAGCAATGGGGATCATTACAATGGCGCTCATTGCCAATAACTATGTCACAACTGATGATATCCCGTTCTGGGTCCAGTTCTCCTGTGCCTTGGCAATGGGGCTTGGTACTTCTGTCGGCGGCTGGAAAATCATCAAGACTGTCGGCGGCAAGATCATGAAAATTCGCCCTATCAACGGTGTTGCAGCTGATTTGACCGGCGCAGCCATCATCTTCGGTGCAACGGCAATACACCTGCCGGTCAGTACAACCCATGTCATTTCTTCTTCCATTCTTGGAGTGGGATCAGCCCACCGCCTAAAAGGCGTTAAATGGGGCACGGCACAGCGGATGCTGATCACCTGGGTCATCACCCTGCCGATTTCCGCTACGATTGCAGGTCTTGTGTACTTATTGCTGAATGCAATTTTCTAAACAAACAGCAAAAAAGCTATTGGAGCCAATCTCCAATAGCTTTTTTTTCATCCCAGATGCTTTTTCTGGAAGCGGGCTATGTTCTCATATTCGCCTTCAAGTGCTCTGGATAGGCGGATGAAGACCGGCAGCAGCTCCTGGTAAACAGCTGCATTCTCTGGATTCGGCTTATGGCTGAAGGTATCCCCCACCATGCCTGACACAATGCTCAGATCCTCGATTTCACCGACGGCATACAAGCCCAGGATGGCAGCGCCCAGGCAGGAGCTTTCATAGCTCTCAGGCACGACGACCTCCTGATTGAAAATATCAGCCATCATCTGCCTCCACAGCTCAGATCTTGCAAATCCGCCTGTCGCCTGGATTTTCTTCGGCTCCCCGATCAGTTCCTCCAGGGCCAGCAGGACGGTGAACAGATTATAAATAACCCCCTCAAGAACAGAGCGGATCATATGCTCTTTTTTATGGTGAAGACTGAGTCCGAAAAACGAACCTCTTGCATTGCTGTTCCATAACGGTGCTCTTTCGCCTGTCATATATGGATGGAAGATAAGGCCGTCCGCGCCGGGGCGGACCGCAGCCGCAATCTTTGTCAGCACATCATAGGCATCCATTCCCAGCCTCTTGGCAGTCTCCACCTCGGAGGCAGCAAGTTCGTCCCGGACCCAGCGGAAAATCATACCGCCATTATTGACCGGTCCTCCTATCACCCAATGCTTTTCAGTGAGCGCATAGCAGAAAATCCTTCCTTTCGGATCTGTTACAGGCCTATCGGTCACAGCCCGGATGGCCCCGCTTGTTCCGATTGTAACAGCTACGACGCCTGGATCGATCGCGTTGACTCCAAGATTTGATAGTACCCCGTCGCTCGCTCCCGCTACAAAAGGCACCGAGGCATCAAGTCCTGTCAGCTTCTGATATTCCTCTTTCAGGCCTTTCAGAGTATAGGTTGTCGGGACCGGCTCTGAAAGCTTATCCCCCTGAATTCCGGCTACCTCCAGCGCTTCAGCATCCCACGACAGATCTTTTAGATTGAACATGCCTGTTGCAGACGCAATGGAATAATCGACAATATACTCGCCAAAGAATTTGAAGAATACATATTCCTTGATTGAGATAAATTTCGCCGCCTGATTATAGATTTCTTTCTCCTCATTTTTCATCCAGAGCAGTTTGGATAATGGTGACATAGGATGGATAGGTGTACCTGTCCTCAAGTAGATTTCATGGCCGTTCAGGTCGCGTTTGATTTTCTCGGCCCATCCGGCGCTCCTGTTATCCGCCCATGTGATGCTTTTGGTCAGGGGTATCCCATCCCCATCCACAGCAATGAGGCTGTGCATGGCAGAACTGAAGCTCACGCACAGCAGGTCGGCTGAACTGATGCCCCCTTCTTCCATGCAGGCTTTTAGGGTGCCGGCCACAGCTGCCAGGATGATATCCGGATCCTGCTCTGCAGCCGAGGGGCTTGGCGTATGTAAAGGATAGCCGATGGAATGCTTGGCAGCCACCTTGCCTTCTTTATTAAAAAGGACAGACTTTGTGCTCGTCGTCCCGATGTCCACTCCTAGCATATATTTTTCAGCTGTCATATGAACCTCTCCAATCTTTTAAAGCTCTCTTTTTAAGTTTACAACGAATCAAAAATAACATACACCGATATGGATTCCCTCCCGGGGCAGCAGGTCCGGAAAGCAGAAGAAGGAAGCGCTCCCGCTCCCTTTTTCCTTTATATTTATCTGCCTCTGTTTAAGAAATGAAGAATCCGATTATAAATACAACCAGGAATCCGACAATGGCAATCAAGCTTTCCATGACAGTCCAGGACTTCAGCGTGTCCTTAACATCAAGGCCGAAGTAGCGGTTAACAAGCCAGAACCCTGAGTCGTTGACATGCGAGAAAATGGTTGCGCCTGCCGCGATAGAGATTACAATCAATCCAAGGACCGGCCCTTCCAGTCCCATGATTTCAATAAGCGGGGCAATAAGGCCTGCCGCTGTTACCATCGCTACCGTTGCCGAACCCTGGGCCACACGCACAAATGTAGCAATCAGGAATGCGAGCAGGATCGGCGGCAGTGATGAAGAAGCCATCATATCCCCAAGAACCTGTCCAACGCCTGAATCAATCAGAACCTGTTTGAAGACACCGCCGGCACCGGTTACAAGGATGATGATCCCGGCTGGCTCAAGAGATTTTGTCGCAATATCCTGTACCTCCTGACGGGAGTAGCCGCGCTTCGTCCCAAGGAAATAGAATGCCAGCAGTGTAGCCAGCGTCAGAGCAACAAATGGATGTCCCATGAAAGTGAATACGGCACGCAAGCCGTTCCCTTCATCAAGTACAACACCGGACACTGTATTAATTAAAATCAGTACAAGCGGGATGAAGATGATGCTTGCAATCATTCCAAAGCTTGGAAGTTCCCTATCATATTCTTTTTCTTCAATATTCATATATTCCGGAATGGTGACATGAATCCTTTTGGCAATAAATTTACCGAACAGCGGACCAGCGATGATCATGGAAGGTATACCTGCTAAAATACCAAACAGGATCACCCAGCCCAAGTCTGCACCAATCAGGTCAGCTACCGCGATTGGGCCCGGAGTAGGCGGAATGAAGCTGTGTGTGACAGCCAATCCGGCCAGCAGCGGTATCCCGTAGTATAGAAGGGATTTACCAGTTTTCTTGGCAAGCCCGTAGACAATCGGCACAAGGATAATGAAGCCGACATCAAAGAATACTGGTATGGCTACAATGAAGCCCGTGATGCCCAGGGCCCACTGTGCTTTATCTTCCCCGAATTTCTTGATCATCGTCTGTGCCAGGCGCTCAGCACCGCCGGAAACCTCGAGCATCCGGCCGAACATAGCCCCGAGCCCGACTACGACAGCCACAAACCCGAGGGTTCCCCCCATGCCATTCTGGACAGATTCGATGACGCCTCCAAGCGGCATTCCTGCAGCAATCCCTACAAGCAGGCTGACAAGGAGCAATGCGACGAAAGCATGGAGCTTGGTTTTCATTACAAGAAACAGAAGCAGGAAGATTCCTGCCATTGCTACTAAAATAAGCATTGAACCAGACATTTTTGTTCCTCCCCTATTAAACGCTTACATTTTGATTTCAAATAATTTGGCAGAATACGAAATAATTTTCTTCTTTATCTATTAACCAACGAAAAAAAATTCTTTCGCCTTATGTTTTTATTATATAAAATATTTTTCTAATTGCAACCGTTTTCAAAGAAATTTTTTTCTTTTATAATAGTACTATAGAAAAATTTGATAGGGAGTGCATCAATGGAAACTCTTTATTGCTTTGCCCGCATTAAAACCCATTATTCCAAATTCAGTGATAAAGAAAAAAGAATTGCTGACTATATTTTGGACAACCCCGAAAAAATAGTCCACAGCTCCATCAATCAGCTGGCAGATGATTTAGGGATTGCAGATTCAACGGTTTTCCGCTTCTGCAAAAGGATTGGCTTCAAAGGCTATCAGGCGCTGAAAATAGCCCTTGCCTCTGAGATTGTCGCACCGATAAAGGATATCCATGAGACGATCCAGGAGGAGGATGACATTCTTACGGTCTCGGAAAAAGTGTTCCGCTCAAACATCAATACATTGGAGGATACCCTGAAGCTGATAAGAGGAGGCGCTTTTGAAATGGCTGTGGAAGCAATCCTGCAGGCGGAAAAGGTTGAGTTTTTCGGAAGCGGGGGCTCAGGAATCATTGCCCAGGATGCCTACCACAAATTCATCCGGACCGGACTTACCGTTCATGCCAACAGTGATTCCCATTTGCAGCTCATGTCAGCTTCCCAGCTTTCCGATAAGGATACGGCCGTGTTCATTTCCCATTCAGGGGCAACGAAGGATATGATCGGAGTGCTGAAGGTGGCCAAGGAAAACGGCGCCAGGACGATCAGCATCACCAACTTTGCCAAAACCCCGCTGACCCAGCAGGCCGACATCGCCCTTTACACGGTTGCTGAAGAAACAGACTACCGCTCAGAGGCCCTGTCATCCCGCATTGCCCAGCTGAGCATCATTGACGCCTTATATGTAAACGTCATGATCGCCCGCAAAGATGAAGGAAAGCAGGCACTTCGGAAAATGAGAAATGCCATCTCTTCAAAACGGATTTAACCCCGAAAATGAAAACGCTTTATATGCTGCGTATTTCAGGTACGGCTGTGAACAGCAAAATTCACAGCATAACCAGCAAAAAAAAGACTGCAGACATTCAATTTTCATTGAATTTATCTGCAGTCTTCAGATCCTGCTTAGGCAGGATCATTTTTTATTATTCGCCGCTTTTTACGACCGCATGGCCGCCGAATTCATTCCTGAGTGCTGCCACTACCTTACCGTGGAATGTATCATCCTCAAGTGAGCGATAGCGCATGAACTGGGACATCGCAATAACCGGGGCAGACGCCTGGAAGTCAAGTGCTGCCTCTACTGTCCATTTGCCTTCGCCTGAAGAATTCATGACACCTCTGATGCCTTCAAGCTTAGGATCTTTGCTGAACGCATTCTCCAGAAGCTCAGACAGCCATGAACGGATGACAGAACCATTATTCCATACACGCGATACTTCTTTGTAGTCATAGTCGAAATTGCTTTTTTCAAGAATTTCAAAGCCTTCGGCAAAAGCTTGCATCATTCCGTACTCAATGCCATTGTGGACCATTTTCAGGAAGTGGCCGCTGCCGCGCTTTCCAGAGTAAAGATAGCCGTTTGGAACAGAAATATCAGCAAACAGCTGCTCAACCTGGCTGAAAGCTTCTTTGTCGCCGCCAATCATCGTGCAGACGCCATGGCGTGCACCTTCCTGGCCGCCGCTTGTTCCGCAGTCGATATAATGGATGCCCTTCTCTGCCAGCTCATCTCCGCGGCGCAGAGTTTCCTTGTAGTTGGAGTTTCCGCCGTCAATGATGATATCTCCTTCTGTCAGCACGGCTGCTGCACTGCTCAGAACCTTTTCTGTGATGTCGCCAGCAGGCACCATCATCCAGATGACCTTAGGAGAAGGGAGCTTTGCTGCAAGCTCTTCTATCGAAGCTGCCGTCGCGACGCCTTCTGCCGAAATCTTTTCCATTGCTTCTGTATTTACATCATTAGCCACCACTTCATGGCCTTTGTCTCTCATATTAAGGGCAAGATTATATCCCATTTTGCCCAGTCCGATTATACCTAGCTTCACGTTTCTTCCTCCTATGTACAGCATAAGCCTTTGATTAAAATCCTTTTCAACTATAACATTTTATCTCCAAAAATCAATCACTACAACCTCTGCCCAATTACCTTATTCATGCCCTATTTCTGCTGGATTATTTTATAGCCCTTTTAAATCTGCTGAATGCACAGCCCGCTCCAGCTGAGATGCCATTTTTTCTTTATTATCCTCTGGCGGTATATTTCCCTTTTCTCTTCATTCTCCAGGAAAAAACTGGTCGGCCTGACCACTCCGCTGACGGCATCTTCCACTCCCCAGGGGGCACCCAATTTAAGGCGGCCCTGATCCAGGGTAACAGCAAGCGCAGTTGCTGTTTCAGGAAATTTGGAAACAGCATCAATAGAAGAAGCGTAAGGAGGCATCCCGTTCCGGACAGCCATCCTTGCCTGATTTTTCACGGACCATGGAACACCGGGCAGCAGCCTCCCCAGCAGCTGTTCAGCCTCCTTTTCAGAAGCTTCACCAGTATTTTCTTTATCGAAATATATGACATCGATATCCGGGAGAGGCGTTCTCTCCCGGATATCATGCAAAACATCCCATATCTTAGAGCGGACAAACCCGGCACAAATCCACCAGTCCGGCAGCCCGGCAGCTTCAGCCGCTTTCAGGATGTCCATCATCCAGCCGTCCTCCTGAATGGCCTTTACTATATCTTCTTCACTGTTTAATTCCATACACTCACTCCCCGGCAGCATGTCCCTTCAGACAGTTTTCCTTTCAATCAGGGCTGCTTCTGCCTCCATCTGTTTTACCTGTCCGCTCGTGAGCTTTTCGAGGAACAGCCTGAAAGCTGTTTTGCCCATTTCGTTTACAGGCAGATCCATCGTTGTAATCTGCAAAGCCCTGGAAATCGGATGATTATCAAAGCTTAAAACAGCAAGATCACCTGGTATCCTGAGTCCCAGCTTGCTCCATTCCGCAATGATGCCGGCTGCCACCTGATCGCTGCTGACGAGCAGCGCGTCCGGCCGCTCTGCCATCCCATAAAGCTGCCTGGCCACCCTTTCGCCATCCTCAATGCCCAGGCATCTGTCAAAAATCCAATCTTCTGTAACGGCGATACTCTGTTCTGCCAATCCTTCAGAGAATGCCTGATAACGGAGCATGCTGTTTGTTCCGGTTCTCCTGGCAATGCAATAGCCGATTCTCCTATATCCTTTAGACAGCAGATGATCGAGCCCCTGCCGAAACGCCTTATAATGGTCGATATACACAGCACTGACAGCAGGATGGTCCAGCTTTTCACATATAACTGCAGGCATGCTGAGGCAGTACTCCTCCATTTTGCTCCAGCTGCTTTTCCGGGAAAGAATGATCATCCCATCAACCATCCTCATTTTCATCTTTGCGAGTGCCTCTATTTCTTTATCAGGATCATAGGCAGTCTGAAAAAGGTGAAGCCCATAATCCTGCTTTAAAGCTTCCTCTCCAATCCCTTCCAGCAGGGAAGAAAAATAAGGGTGATTCACATATGGCAGCATAACTCCTACCGTCCTGGTCTTCCCTCTTGACAGATGGACTGCATTGATATTCTGGATATAATCGAGTTTTTCAATGGCCTGCATGACGGCCAGCCGCTTTTCTTCAGCCACATAAGGATGCTTATTAAGCACCCTGGAAACTGTTGACACAGACACGTTTGCCAGTTTGGCAATTTCTCTGATATTCGCCATCCCCTGACCTCCTTGCTTATCAGCATTATAGCATGCTGCATTTTCACTTGCGCTGGAACGCATTTCATACTTTATGCTCCTCTTATGGTTTGAGAAATTCAGGAAGGAGGACGCCGGATGCTAGGGATTTTATGCCTGCTGTTCCTATGCGCTTCAGTAGTGTCAGCTGCTGCCTATAGCTTAAGCCTGAGAAAAGGCAGCAGCAAGGATCATGAAAAATAACATGAGCAGCATAACAGAAATGAACCATCCCTGGCTGCAGGGGATGGTTTATACACTAAAAGCTTCCCGGCATAGAAGAAATTTTCCAGCCCGCCTTTGTTTTTTCAAATTCAATATGAAAGGTTTCGTATAAAAGTGTATCACCGAGCGGGGCCTTTAAATCAAACTCTTTCACGTCACCGGCATCCTTCATCTGAAGGATTTCTGCATGCTGATAGCCCATGATGGACCCCCCGTCTGCATTAGGCTGCACGAGTCTTCCATTGTGGACCTTGATGCCTGAATGAGTGATATAAGCTGAAATGGCTTCGTTTGTAAAGGAAGATGAAAAATACTGGATCAGCTTTGATTCTGAATCGAGATCACTGCCCATAAAGCGATAGTCCAATTCATTGATCGTTATGGATTCCATTTCTTCTATATTGCCGCCGCTTTGAACATGCCAGCGCTTTTGTGCCGCTTCATTGATGGCAGCAGCCAGCATTTCTTCCTCCAGATTTTCGAGCTTCTGTACAGGAGAGCCCCTCTTCAGGCTGGAGATTATTTCATCCTTTTTGGATACTGCCAAGCTGTAAAGATCAAAAGCAGGACTGCCCGGGGGATAGGGGTTTTTCCAACCTTTCCTGACCATATATATAAAACGGTCATCCTCAAAAAGCTTCAGCATATCTTTTTCATCAATGGGTTCTCCCGCATCTTTAGGATAAATCACAATATCAAACAGCTGCCCTTTTTCCTCCCCCTCGGGCTTGATGCTAGCAGATAAACGGTATTCATTGCTTGGTCCGGGAGATCCCTCGACAGCCAAATAAGGAAACAATTCAAGCGGGATAGCGAGCGTCAGGTCGGGTTCGGGAATATATAAAGCAGTATCCTGTCCCTCCCTGTCTTCAAGCATGGCTATAATTTCGTCTTTCAGCTCTGAAAACTTGCTGTAACCCGGCATAATCATGTTTAGGTTCATGCCCTTTTCAATTGATTGGATTGCTTCTTCGGGCTTTCCTTCCTTCACCTGTGCTTCAGCCAGGAAATACCAGTACATTGCTGCATCAGGGACTTCAGCTGTCCTTGCTTTATAATATTGTGATACTTCAGGGAAGTAAGCTGGATACAGCTCTTTATCAGAAGCAAAGCGGCTGCCGTTCCATGACAGCATATCAACCTGATACACATCAGCAAGATCGCGTGCCCAGACGGCCAATGAATAGAAAGATCCTTCTTCAGGGCGGACCATTTCCAGCTCGTGATAGTTTTCCTGGCCAATCTTTTTCAGGGAGCCTTCAGCAAAGGAAAAAATATTGAGCGTGCTTCCTGCTGAAGCGCCGATGCTCCAGCCCAGCAATAGTTCATCCGCTCCATCCCCTGTCACGTCGGCGGCCGCACCCCAGCCAACATCAAATCCAATCCCTTTTATATCTTCCTGCAAAGTCCATTCTTTTTGCACTTTTTTGAGAACAAGAGTCCCTGGTTTGCCGGGGTCTCCTTTGAGCTTGTAGAAAACTGCCGCTTCCGGTGACCCATCTCCATCAAAATCCGCTTCCAGTATGCTGCTTCCTCCAACCGGCCTGTCAGGAACCGCTAAAATTGCATCTGCAGGGAGGAACCGCTTGGCGACAGGCTCAAGATTTTCTTTTTCCTGAATCTTTTCTGCCGGGGGCCTTGGCGCCTGTATAAGGCTGACCGGCTCAGGAAGAAACGTGCACCCTCCAAGCAGCAAAAAGCCCAGCAGTATGGTTATAAGTTTGAGTTTTCTCATTTTCCCCTCCACTCTCCCTCAAGGGCTAGAAGGAAATACATTCTTCCATCCTTACAAAGGCAGCCTGATATATGCGGCAGTTCCCTTTCCTCTCTCACTGGCCAGCTCAAACTGCCCTTGATGTGCCGCTATGATTTCCTGGCAGATTGCAAGTCCAAGTCCGGTTCCAGCTCCATGAATTTTTCCTTTATAAAACTTTTCCTTAACTGCTTCCAGCTCATCGTCAGGTATCCCCGCCCCTGTATCACTGACGATAATGACTGCTTCCTTTTCCCTCCGCTTCAGGGCGACTGATATGGCGCCCTCTGCAGGTGTGAACTTCAAGCTGTTATCAAGAACATTCAGGAGCACCTGCTTCAGCCGATCTCTGTCTGCATTTAAAAAAAGGGGTTCTTCCGTTATTTCACTGGATAAAAGGATATACTGGCGATTCGCCCGCGGTCTAAGCTGATTGACTGTCTGCTGGACCATTTTCTGCAGCAGGATACGCTCAAAAACAAAGCCCGCCTTCCCTGATGAAAGGCTTGATAGATCAAGCAGTTCACCGAGCAGATGGCTAAGCCTTTCACTTTCGTCTGTAATGATATCCAATCCTTCGGTGAACACCTTATCATCCGTCATGCTCCGGAGTGTAAGGGCCCATCCTTTGACAGAGGTCAAAGGTGTCCTCAGCTCATGGGAAACAGAGGCAATAAATTCATTCTTCAGCTTCTCATGCTTTTCGGCTTCCTCGGCCATATAATTCAATGTATCGGCAAGCAGGCCAACTTCATCATCCCGCTCCTTCTTGATCCTCACTGAAAACTTTCCGGATGCCATCAGTTCTGCAGCCTCTGTTATACGGCTTACAGGCTTAATAATCGTATTCGCCAGAAAATAGCTTATAATCCCGGCAATCAGGATGACGGCGAGTCCGATCATAATTAATGCTGATGCATTTTGCAGGAAAACTTCATTAAGCTGTTCGAGTGAAGTTGTCAGCCTGATGGCACCTACCGGCTCTCCGGAAACGAGGATCGGCCTTGCTACAGAGAGAAGCTTTTCTCCAGCTTCGGTCCCCGTCCAATAGCCTGTAGTACCGGAAAGGGCAGATTCTATATCCTGAAAACCCTTCAGGCTTTCTCCTTCCGACAGGCTGCTCCCTGACAGCAGTGCTCCATCCTTGCCGACGATCTGCACCTTAGCATCAAGGAGGAAATTGTACTGCTGCAGGAGCTGATCTGCAGAATCCTTGAGCGGCCTAGTCTGGAAATATTGCTCATAATAAACGGAGAACATGCTCCCCTGATCCCTGAGCGCCTGCTTGACACCCCCCATATAATAAAGCCGCAGGGCTGACAGGATGACGGCCTCGAAAAGGGCCACTGTGATGATGATCATCACAAGGTAGCTTCCTGCAAGACGTTTTCCGATCCCATTTTTCATGACTTATGCCCGCTTTCCTGAAAGCAATAGCCATACCCCCAAACCGTTTTAAGAAACAAAGGGCTTGATGGTTCATCTTCTATTTTTTCCCGCAGCCTCCTGATATGGACATCCACTGTTTTCGGATCACCGAAATAATTCAATCCCCACACTTCGTCAAGAAGCTCATCCCTAGTGACTGGCTCATTCCGCTTTTGCAGGAAAAACTTCATCAGCTGGAATTCTCTTGCCGTCAATTTTACAAGCCTGCCCGACTTATACAGGCGCTGGGTTTTGACTTCAAGCAGGTAAGGGCCCAGCTCTAAGGCTGCAGGACGGACCGGGGAAGTATTCCTTGATGTCCGCCTCAGAACAGAGCGGATCCTTGCGGCAAGCTCAAGCGGGTTGAAGGGCTTGACAATATAGTCATCTGCCCCGATTTCAAGACCCATGATTTTGTCCATATCCTGCCCTCTTGCAGATAGGATAATGATGGGCAGATCCGGGTGCCGCTCCCTGAGCCTTGCACATATTTCAAAACCATCCATATCAGGAAGCATCACATCCAGCACCACGAGTGAAGGGTTTTTATCCTCCGCAAGCTGCAACGCCGTTTTCCCATCTCCCGCTTCAAGCACCTCGAAGTTGGATCTTTCAAGATTAAATAGAATAAGCTTCCGGATCGGCAATTCATCCTCGACAACCAAGATTTTTCCTTCTATCATTCTAGTGACCTCGCACATTCAAATTGATTTCATAATTTTATTTTACAACGGGTACTGATTTTGGAAAATATTTTCATTTATATTTCCAGAAAAAAATGCCGTCCTGCCCCCTCGCTGCCTTCTGGTTAGAATGGAAGTTTTCCAGTACACTAGGATTAGAAAATCATCAGGGAGGTGCACACGATGCCTGACTGGTCATATCATCCGATATTCAAACCGATTCTGAAAAGGCTCCCGGGCGGAGCGGGACGGGAATTTATCCATAAAGGGATGAACACTCTTTCATCGCTGCCGGGCGGCAGGCACATCATTGAATTTCTTGGCCATATGTCTCCGGCACCTGAACTTCAAAAGACGATGCTTGGATACAGCTTTCAATCGCCTGTCGGCTTAAGCGGGAAAGTGGACCCCCTTCTTTCCGGTACAAAGGCTTTTACCGGGCTCGGCTTCGGTTTTCTGGAAGCCGGCCCTGTTTCTATGGAAGTGCAGCTTTCCAGCGGGACCGCTGTCAAGCATCAAGATGGATCGATTTCCTATCCTGTCCCGCTGGAGTCCATTGGAGTGGATAGGACGATCTCCCAGCTTGAAAAAATGAAAGCTGCCCATCAGCCGCTGTTCATCAGAATAGATTCACCTGCTTCCAGCATGGATTTGGCAGCAGCTGAAATTATCGAGCTGGCTGGACGCCTTTGCCCATATGCTTCGGCAATGATCATTGAAAGCGGTTGGAGGTTTAAGCAGGATCACTATAGAAAGATTGCCGGTATTCTTAAAGGCAAACCTGTCCTCCTGGGCACTTCCCCCGCTGCCTTCCGGAAGCAGCAAACCGTTATTGCCGCTTTGGCAGATGAAGACCTGATTCAGGGGATTGTATTAGATGAAGAGGCGTCTTTTTCAGGCGGCAGGCAGACCTTCCCATTGAGCGCTCCAGAAGCTTTCACGGATTGTTTATCGACTATAAGAAACGCATATCCAGCTGGCTTTCCTGCAATTATCTCCGGGGGAGTCCTTGAGCCGGAGGATGCCATTTCATTATATACAGCAGGAGCAGACTTGATTATGCTGTCGGGAGGATATGTTTCCTCAGGGCCCGGGCTTCCAAAGAGGATCAATGAAGCGGCTGCAGACCTCGAGGTTCATGCAGGAAGGGGGGATTTTGGAGGCTGGATGCTGTATTGGCTGTTTGGTCTTTTCATCCTGATTGGCGGGCTGATCGCCCTTTTTTTCAGCCTGACATCTGTCATTCTTCCCTATGATGAACATTTCCTTGGCATCAGCCGGGAAGACCTTATACTGATGAACCCGCTGCTCATCAAATTTATGCTGCACGACCGGATGACACTCGCCGGGACCATGATCTCCGGCGGAATCCTCTATATGGAGCTTGCCCGCCACGGTGCCAGGAACGGTCTCCACTGGGCACGGAAGGCCATCAATGCTGGCGCGGTGACTGGTTTTCTCGGAATCCTGCTGTTTATCGGATACGGCTACTTTGATTGGCTTCACGGACTTTTTTGGCTTATTCTGCTTCCCTTCTTTTTATTGGGGCTCCGGAACTCAAAGGAAGCCAATCAAAGGCCTCGTTCTATTAATAAAAAAAACACAGTAGCCTGGCGCAAAAGCCTCTGGGGGCAGCTGTGTTTTGTCATCCTTGGTTTTTCTTTTGTTATTGGGGGGATATCCATTTCCGCCATAGGTGCAACCGGTGTTTTCGTTCAGACTGATATCGGATATATCTGCATGACCCCTGAACAGATGAACAATCTCAATGAAAAGCTCATCCCGCTGATTGCCCATGACCGTGCCGGTTTTGGCAGCGCTTTGTTCAGTGTTGGCCTGCTGGTGCTGATGACCGCCCTATGGGGCTTCCGGCAAGGTGAGAAGTGGGTGTGGAGGATGCTCCTCATCGGAGGGATTCCTGCCTTTGCGGCAGGCATTCTTACCCATTTTTATATCGGCTATACCACCTTTTATCATCTCCTCCCTGCCTATTTTGCTTTTGGGCTTTATATAGCAGGGCTTGTGCTTACACGCAGATTTTTCCTGGATCAGGCTGCTGACTGAGGCAGCCTTTTAAAGAACGGGACTTATGATCAGCCGCTTTGAAGCAGCCTGACAGTCAGCTTTCTGATCAGGTCAGGCAGAATGCCAAAGGTATATGGCTTGTAGACTCTTTCTGTCCATTTATGTCCTCCCTTTCCATAGACTCCGATATTCAGGGAAGGAATATTCAGTGTTTTCATTTCTCCCAGCGGGACGGGAAAGAGCTTGTCCATTGCCGGGAAATTCTGCTTTAACAAGCCAATTTCATTATCTGACCCGCTGTATGAAAGAAAGCTGGCATCAGACAGGTAAGGGAAATACTTTCTCAGTTTAAATTCCTCGCCTGTCAGCATCTCCTCCTCTCTAAGCACTTCTTCTAGACAGCTCAGGATGATTCCACCCTCAATGTGATTCGCAGGAAGGAATGGAGGTGCAAAGAACAGGATTGCTCTCGGCTTTTTCTCGGGATCAAGCCGGTGAAGTGCCTCGACAGCTGCGAATGCAAGCATCCGCTCATCATTTTCATATTCTCCCGCTTCTTTAATGCTATCCCTCACAGCTTTCACAGGATCGAGCCCTAGTCCATCAAGATAATGGACCATTTCCGAAAAGGTGATGACCTCCATTCCCCAGTCATGACCTCCCCTGGGAAGGCTATTGGTGCGCCGATAAAGCTCATAGCTCTCCGACAGCCTCCTCTCAGCGTCAGTGCACGCTTCCATTGCAATCATCTTCAATTCCTTCATCAGCTCTACAGGCGATTTATTATAGATAAAATAATTGAAATACAGCTTGCAGCTTACGGCTGTCTGGACATCATAGCTTTTTTTGTCATCTTTCATATATAAGCAGCTCGGCGGCAGGATTAATTCATCTTCTACCTTTTCCGCAAGATTGAAGTTCTGGCTGATCCTTAGATTGAGCTCTGATGCTACAATCGTCGGGTCAAGCCCTGCAAGGCTTTCGCCTGCATGCGCTTCTCTCCCTGCAATATAAAAACACGGCAGCAGCTTGCCGGCAGTTCCTGCATAGATATACTTTCTGCTGTCTCCGTCGAACAGAGGGGAGATGAAGTCATTATTGATGCTGGCCCGGTATTGAAGCCCGTGCTCTGCTTTGAGCCGGAGCAGTTCCCCCAGTGCAGCCCGAATGCCTGTGTGCTGGCCTTCTTCATCCGCATTGAAGAGGACCACCAGATTCCCGTCAAGCTCCTCTGGATGCTCTGAAAAATAAAGGAGATTTGCCAGGTGGACAGCAATTCCGCTTTGCATATCAAGCGCCCCTCGGCCAAAAAGCCATTCACCTGATCTTGAATCACTACAAAGCTCCATATCTGCTTCATATTGCGCAAAGAAAGCCTGCAGCCCGTCCGGATCATGGGCAATAGGCTTTAATGTGCCATAGTCTTCAATCCCTACCGTATCTAAATGGGCATGATAGAGGATTGTCTGCTTTCCCTTTCCTTTAATAAAAGCAAATACATTTTTCCTGGAAAAAGGGTCCGCTTCAATCTTCTGCTCCCAGCAAAAACTTGGGCGGGTTTTGAAATATGGAAAGGTGCCGATGATCTCCTTAATAAATTCTGCCTTCTTTCTTTCACCGTCTGTATTGGTATAGCTATCCCGCTTGATGAGCTCTGCTGTCAGCTTTTCCGCCTGTTCAAAGATTGTCAGTCCCTGCAATTCTGCATACATGCAAAATTCCCCCATTCAGTAATTGAAATAAGTGTAAAGTCTGCAGGTTACAATAATCAACCCATTTTCAAATTATTTAATTTTTTTCCCGGTACCAGTTTTAAGCTGAAGTTTATGTGAAACCGAATGCATTCAGGCATTTTACAGAATAATAATGATTAGCACTTGAATTTCATTATAAAAACGAATATTATATTATTTGTGCTTTTTAAATGTTCGTATTTCCGGAGGTTTTTTATGTTTAAACTTAAAGATTATCAAACCAATGTGAAAACAGAGGTTCTAGCAGGCATCACAACGTTTTTGACGATGGTTTATATTGTAGTCGTCAATCCTGTCATCCTTTCAGATGCAGGTGTTCCTTTTGAGCAAGTATTCACAGCGACCATCATTGCTGCTGTTGCCGGGACATTGTGGATGGCCCTGTTCGCCAATTACCCGATAGCCATCGCCCCTGGAATGGGCTTGAATGCGTATTTCGCCTATTCAGTTGTGGGCACTCATGGAAATATTGATTATATGACGGCATTTGCAGCCGTTTTCGTTGCCGGGATCATCTTTATCATCCTGTCATTGACACCTTTCCGGAAGAAGCTGATTGAAGCGATTCCTGAAAATCTGAAGCATGGCATCACGGCCGGGATCGGCTTGTTCATTGCCTTCATCGGACTGCGGCTTACAGGCATCATTACAAGCCATCCGACCAATCTTGTAGCACTTGGGGACCTTCATCAGCCATCTGCCGTGCTTGCGCTTATCGGCCTGGCCGTCACACTCGTCCTTATGGTATTGAATGTAAATGGCGCAATGTTTTTCGGAATGATCGCTACCGGACTGATTGCCTTTTTCACCGGCCAGCTCAGCTTTGAGCAAGGATTTGTTTCACTGCCTTCACTTCCTGATGGCCTGATCATTGCCAATCCGCTGTCAGCATTTGCGGAAGTCTTCCAGCATAGTCTGTATGCAGTCGTCTTCTCTTTCCTGCTTGTTACGATCTTCGATACAACAGGAACAATGATCGGCGTGGCCCAGCAGGCCGGGCTCATGAAAGGCAATACCATGCCGCGGGCGAGGGAGGCGCTTCTTTCTGACAGCATCGCTACCACGATCGGTGCAATGTTCGGTACAAGCCCGACCTCCGCATATATTGAATCTTCTTCAGGAGTAGCCGCAGGCGGCCGGACCGGCCTGACCTCCCTGACTGTAGCTGGTCTGTTTGTCCTTGCAGCCTTTTTCGGTCCGCTCGTAAGCGCGGTATCCGGACTTTCGGCCATCACTGCACCAGCACTGATCATTGTCGGCAGCCTGATGATGGGGAGCATTTCGCATATTAAATGGAATGAGCTGGATGAAGCATTCCCTGCCTTCCTGATCATCCTGAGCATGCCGCTGACATCAAGCATCGCAACAGGCATCGCACTTGGCTTCATCTCCTACCCGCTGATGAAAATCGTAAAAGGAAAATGGCGCGACGTCCACCCGCTTGTTTACCTTTTTGCCGTATTGTTCTTTTATCAGCTGGCGTTTTTGCCGCATTGATAGAAATGCGGAGGCGACTGTTCAGGTGCGACAAGCATAAGACGCTTTGGAATTGAAGGCGTTCTTTGCCTTCGGTTCCAAAGTGGCTTATGACTCGAGCACCTAGGAGCCGGAGCTGGACCAATCGAAATGCGGAAAAGCCTTGCTCAGCCCCGACAAGCATAAGACGCGCCAGAATAAAAGGCGTTCTTTGCCTTTAATTCTGGCGTGGCTTATGACTCGAGGGGCTAGGCTTTGGAGCTGGACCAATCGAAATGACAAAAAGAGCAGCTGCAATATGCAGCTGCTCTTTCTTTTATATCAGTACTTCAACCTTGGCATCTTTTTTCAGATCTTCAACCTGTTTGACCAGTACTTCCTGTTTCTTTTGGTCGTTAAGCTGTTCCTGGATTTTTGTTTTTATTTCTTCGTATTCCGGAACTGATTGCCCTTCAGGTGTTGATGCTTTCACTTGATCATAATATGCTTTTACTTCTTCTTCTGTAGCGGCATCTGCTTTAATTTCTTTATCGATATACTTATTTGATACGATAGAATCGCTGATTTGCCCCTTCAGCTCTTCTTCAGTCAATCCCGCATCCTTTAGGGCAGCGGCAAATTTCTTGTCATCGCCTTCGTATTGTTTCTTTATTTCATCCAGCTGGCCCTGCACCTCTTCTTCTGAGGCCTTGTAGCCTTTTTCAGCGGCTTCCTGCATGATTAAGCTTTGTCCGACCAGACTGTCTATTGTCTGCTGCTTAATTTGTTCTGAGGCTTCCTTGGTAGTTGGATCCTGTCCGCTCATCTGGTAGCTCATTTGAGCATTCTGGAGCATACCGTTAAAATCCTTGCCCAGAATTTTATCATCATTGACAACAGCAACGGTTTCTTTTTCATCGACTTTTTGCTTGTCCAGTTTTTCCTGCATTTCCTTCATGCTGGCCTCCTGGCTCTTCTCTTCCTGCTTGCTTGCATTCTTATCTTCTGATTGAGCATTGTCCTCGTTCCCGCCGCAAGCAGTTAAAACGGCAGCGGTCAAGACTGCCAGCATCGTCCATTTAATCTTCTTCATGATCCGTCCCCTTTCGCCCTCCTGATAAGGGCTATTTCTATAATTTTCTTATATAGTGGGCATTATAGCTGATATTTTCGCGAAAAGATACCAATCACCCATTACCAACTTTTGGAACATAGGCAGCAGCGCCCGACAAATATAGGAGTACGGGCTGTATCTTCCTGTTATTTTCCTCCCTCTTCTACTGAAAATTACTGCCTTGTCAGCAGCTGCAGGAGCAGGATTGAACAGAAGCCTTCCAGTCTCAGCTTTCAATTTATGACCCTTAAGGTGACGTTCTAAATGTACAATTCGCACATACTTTTCTTTATAGGACAGGACAAGATAAGGTGATGTGAGAGATGGTACATAAAATGACTGCTATCATAATGGGAAGCTTTCTAATGGGGATTGGCATCAATGGCTTCATCATTCCTCATCATCTGCTGGATGGCGGTTTTATCGGGCTTGGCCTGATTCTGCACTATTATTATGATTTCCCCCCGGGCCTGTCTTTGGTATGCCTCAGCATCCCTGTTTATACAGCGGCCTGGTTTTATCACCGCAAGTATTTCTTTTACAGTTTGTCCGGTCTGCTGGCTTCCTCTATTTTTATTGACCTCTTTGAACCTATCAAAGGAACCATGCCGCTGGGGATACTGCCAAGCGCTGTTATTGGAGGAATACTGGTCGGCTGCGGAATCGGACTCATGCTCCGGTATGACACAAGCACATGCGGCTCTGATCTGCTTGCACAGCTTCTCTCAAAAGCATTTTCTGTCAATGTGGGTCTGATCATCTTTATGATGGATGCGCTGATTATTTCATCAGGAATAAAAGCAGTCGGATGGACGCATTTTTTCTATTCGTTCCTGACCATCATCAGTGTGGCAATCCTGACGATCATGATGAATCGGGGCCGGCATTCAGCAGCAGGGGCATAGCCCCGGCAAACTGGCTGAAGGAGCCTGTATCAGGCTTCTTCAGCCAGTTTGCATACATAGACCAAGGATTCAGACCGGGCAGTCAGCGCCCTTTTGTCCCAGCCTCCATAGACCTGGATTATCTCCAGGCGGCAGCTTTCAAGCAGACGTTCCATTTCCTGCGGATATGTATATCTCAGAAAAATATTCTTTACTGTCTCTTCCAGATCGCTCCTTCGGATTGTCTGGTAATGCTGGATCTGTGTTAACTTGTCGTATTTGCTTATCGTAGAAACCTTTATTTGCTCCCCGCTTTTTCCAGTGATGGTTTTCCAATATTCCTCTCCTTCAGGCTGAAGCAATTTTTCTGCAGAAGGAAAACGGGTATCGAAGATAAACAGCCCGCTTTTGTCCAGATGGTTTACAACGGCTTCCAGCAGTCTGTTCTGGTCTTGATTGGTCAAAAAATGCTGAAAGGAATTGCCGGACATGTAAACTAGCCCAGACTTCAAATCCAGATCCACCGATCTTACATCCCCGCAGATCCATTTGATGGGAAGCCCTTTCGCTTTTTCAGCCGCCCTGCCGAGCATGCCTTTATGTATATCGACGCCTGTCACTTCAAAACCCTTTTCAGCCAGCGGGATAGCGAGCCTCCCTGTCCCGCATGCCAGGTCGATGACCGGCCCCCTTTTACCTTCCAAAAGCTCCAGCAGCAGATGCAGCTCCCCTGTCCAGCTGTTCTCAATATCATATAAAACAGGATCTTCATATTCTTCAAAGTTATCCATTTTCACGTCCGAACTCCTTTTTTTCCTTAATTGTAATGGGGCATGCGTTCTTCTGCCACTCATTTCGTTTTTATACAGAAAAAGCCGAGGGAGCCCCCCGGCCTTTCCAATCAAGCTTCTGCTTCAATTTTATTAGCAGCATCATTATAAGCTGCAGTATCAATGTCCCCAGTCAAACGGCTTGTGAGAATGCCGGATGTCATGCTTCCGGATACATTGACCGCTGTCCGCCCCATATCAATGAGGGGCTCGATGGAAATGAGCAGGCCTGCAAGCCCTACCGGCAGATTGAGTGCTGAAAGGACAAGCAGTGCCGCAAAGGTAGCTCCGCCGCCTACGCCTGCTACGCCAAAAGAACTGATGGCGACGATGGCGATGACAGACAGCAGGAATGACGGTGATAGAGGGTCGATCCCTACTGTAGGCGCAATCATGACTGCCAGCATCGCCGGATAAATTCCGGCACATCCGTTTTGGCCGATAGTAAGGCCGAATGAACCTGAGAAGTTGGCTATCCCTTCAGATACCCCGAGTGACCGCTGAGTTTTAATATTCAGCGGCAGTGCTCCAGCACTCGTCCTGGATGTGAAGGCAAAAGCCAGGACAGGGAAAGCTTTTTTCATGTAAGTGACAGGATTCAGGCCTGCCAATATCAGCAGCAGCAGGTGAATCAGGAACATAACAATGAGAGCTGCATAGGAAGCAACGACAAATTTGCCAAGATTCAGGATGCTATCAAGATCGCTGGTCGCCGCGGTCTTTGCCATGATGGCCAGAACCCCGTATGGCGTAAGGCGGAGAATCAATGTAACGACCCTCATGATAATGCTGTAAAAAGAATCTACTATTCTCGCAAAAAGCTCCGCATGCTCAGGTGATTTCCGTTTTACGCCAAGATAGGCAATCCCCAGGAAGGCGGCAAATATAACAACAGAAATGGTGGACGTAGGCCGCGCACCTGTGAAATCCAGAAATGGATTGGCAGGCAGAAGATCCAGTATTTGCTGCGGGAAAGTGCGGTCCTGAATTTCCCCGTACCGCTGCTCAAGCTGTTCAGCCCGTGCAGATTCCGCTTCTCCCTGTGTAATCTGCACTGCCTCCAGATCAAAGCCAAGCGCGGCAGTGATGCCGACAGCAGCCGCAATTGCCGTGGTCCCAACCAGGATCCCAAGGATCAGGGTGCTGATTTTTCCAATATTATTGGTCAGCTTCAGTTTCGTAAAAGCAGCCAGGATTGAAATAAAGACGAGCGGCATGACAATCATTTGCAGAAATCTGACATATCCTCCCCCGGCAAGATTGAACCACTCAGCCGACTCGGCGATTACTTCCGAACCGGATCCGTAAATGAACTGCAGGGCAAAGCCGAATATAATCCCCGCTCCAAGTGCAGTGAATACACGCTTGGAGAACGATATATGTTTTTTCTGCATCACATATAGCCCATAAATCAATAAAAGCATAATGGCAATATTCACTATAATATATACCGCAGACATACTATCCCTCCTAATATTTTCTATAAACACACTTTATTTCATATATTCCCATCTGTCAAATCGGGATTGCCTGGATATCCTCCTTTCTTGCAATATATTTTAAAGCACTTCTTATATATGAGCTCTTGCGCAAATATATGCGCACTGCAGCTTGGTTAAGATTGCTTCTATCTAAGAGGACTACTATATAATAATGAGGCTGGGACAGCAAACAAGCACCCTCAATCTGCAGGCAGAACCTGCAGCCGGGGTGCTTGTTTGTCTGTTCTTATTTTTCAGGAATGAGAATCTGCCCAACCTTGCCGATTTTGAGGAGAGTCTGCATGATTGCCCTGGACAGCTGGCTCGGCTTGTAAGGCTTGACCAAATAATCATTCGCACCAAGCGAAAAGCCTTTTTCTTTTTCATCAAGAGCCGTGGAAACAATGATAGGTATGTTCTTAAGCCTGTCATTTTCCTTTATCTGCTCCATGATCCTCCAGCCATCCACCTGTTCTTCCTCCAGCATGATATCAAGCACGATCGCATCAGGTGTATGGAGGGCAAGAAAATCCAGGGCTTCCTGTCCCCTTTTATAATGAACTACCTGGAAACCGCTGTCAGACAGCTCCTGGATAATCAGCTCCGCCAGGCTTTGGTCATCTTCCACTACCATAACGCGGTAGCCTTCTGCAGAGGCTTTCGGCACTGATATAGCCCCTGGTTCCTCAGCAGTTTCAATCAGAGGAAATGAGAGTGTGAAGATGCTTCCTTTTCCATAACTTGAGGCAACGGAAATGCTGCCGCTGTGCGCCTTCATGATTTCCTGGACAATCGAGAGCCCGAGCCCTGTACCGCCGATCCTTCTCCTGTCGGAATTATCCACACGGTAGAATTTGGTGAACAGTTTATCCAGCGCATCCTCCGGTATACCGAGGCCCTTATCTTCCACTTCTGCCAGAACAGACTTATCTTCCTGATAGAGCCTGATGATTATATCCCCGCCGCCTGGAGAATATTTGACAGCATTGGAGATCAGATTGGTGAATACCTGCTCCACCTTGCTCTTATCTCCCAGGATCACATCATTTCCTATAGAACGGTCATCAATTTTTATCTTGTGGATATCTGTATTGATCTGCTGTTTTTCTATAACCTGCTCAATGATTGGCAGGAGCCTGAGATATTTCTTCTCATATGTCTGTTTTCCGGCTTCCATCCGCTGGACATCAAGGAAATCATTGATGAGGGAAGTCAGCCTCCTGGCTTCATTATAAATGGTCGTCAAATATTTTTTCTGCTTATCAGGCTTCAGCTCTCTGTTCAGCATCAGTTCGGTGAAGCCGAGGATGCTCGCGAGCGGTGTGCGCAGCTCATGGCTGACAGTGCTCACAAACTCAGACTTCATTTGATCGACTTCAAATTCTTTTGTTATGTCGCGATGCACCAGCACGGTGCCGATCCTTTCATCTTCCTGCCCGAGGCCTTCGCAGTACATTTTGATGACCTGCCCCGTTTGCTTCATTTGATAGATGATGCTCTCCATCTCACAGCTGTCACTATGAACCGCATTTTGAAGGAAAGCCAAAAATTCATCAGGCTGCTCAACCTTATTTGCCATTTCGGCCGACCAAATTTCCCATGGGAGATTTTCCAGCCTTCCGGCAGCACCCGGGCAGGTGAACATCTCTTCCAGCTGGCGGTTCGCCTGCAGGATGGCCCCTGAGCGGCTCACCATCTGGATGCCCTCCTGGACTGTATTCAGGATATCTTTGTTAAGCTTCCGTTCTTCCTCTGACTGGCTGTATAAGCTGATATTGTCCAGACTGATTCCTACCTGCCTGGATAATGCTTCATATTCATCCATCTGCTTCTCCGAGAATGGAGATCCGAAGCGGCTGAACAGCATCACTGCTATAACCTCGTCCTTGGAGGAAATGACTGGCAGATATAAATCATAGCTGTAGGACACTTCCTCATGATAACCCTTTTCTCCAGCCAGCAGCTCCCTTTTTATGGCAAAGGATTTTTTTGACTGGATCAGCCTTTCGTGAAGCCCGTTTTCAATGTGGTCCATAAACTGCTCCACACCTGATGCTGAAATGGCGTAAGCCGCTGCTGCCTTTGTGTTCAGGAGTCCGATCATCCCTCTATCGGCACTGATGATTCCGCACATATTGACCACAATGCTGTCAAGGATGCTCTGAAGGTCCAGGGAGCTGGAAATTCCATTCGTCAAGTCATTCCTCCGCTTCAGCTTCAGCTCGTTCTCGCGCAAAGCTTCGAGCATCTCCTCCAGCTCAGTCTGCTGGGCCTGGAGCTCATCCTGCTGGGCGAGCAGCTCTTCATTCTGGGCAGTCAGGTCCTGTTCTTTGTCCTGCACACTCCAGACCATTTTCTGGAATGCGACCGATAATGCGCCGAGTTCATCCTCTCTGCTGGATTCGACGGTTATCACTGCTTCGCGCCCTGCCGCAATCTCATTGGCAGCAGCTGCAAAGTCAGCAAGCGGCTGTCCGACTCTACGGAACATTACCCGGGTAATCCGTGCCAAAAGGACAAGGATGACAAAGCTGAATAAGACAAAGCCCATCTGGATATAAGATTGCTTCTCCATCAGGCCTTCCGCTTCTTCATTAAGCTGGTCATTTATTCCCTGCAGATATTTAAGCGAATCATCCTGGAAAGTATTTACCCTCGCAGTCGCTCCGGTGCTTGCCAATCTCTTGACCTCTTCTATTCTCCCGGTTTCAAAATAGTTTACCGTAGCAGGCAGTTTTTCAATAAAATAGTAATCAATAAACTCCCTTACTTCTCTCGCATATGCCTTATCATCCTGGGAGGCAGCAAGTTCATCCAGCTGCTTCCCCATCTTTCTCAGCTCCGGCTGCTTTGACTGTGCGCTGATCCTCATATCATCGTTGTCAAATGCCAAATAGCCTCTTACATCGAAGAATACACGATTGAAGGTACTATCGATTTCCTGGACGAGCGCTTCCTTTTTAACGAGTTCAGCCCGCTTTTCATTATAAGAATCGCTGAGGTTCTGCTGCAGGATGACCAGCACAATCGTTCCGGCAATGAAAAAGAAAATAAAGACACCCATTAACCCGGCAAACTGCCTCGATAGGCTCTTTTTAAAATAATCATTGATTTTCATTCAGTATTTCCTCTACCTTTTCAAGGAGCTCCAGCGGGCTGAACGGCTTGGCCATAAAATAATCGGCCCCTGCTTCCAGCACCCTGTCCTGCTCAAACTGCTGGCTTTTTGCTGACAGCATGAGAATCTTGACATGATTTTTTTCACTATTGGCCCTTATCTTTTCGATGACCTCAAGCCCCGTGTATACAGGCATCATATAATCAATGATCAGGAGGCTGTAATCTCCTGACTGAAATAAATCCAGCGCCTCCTGTCCATCTGCTGCCTCATCCACTTCGAAATCGCCGTCTTCCAGCGTATCCACAATCAGCATTCTCAATATATCTTCATCTTCTGCCAGTAAAATTCTGTTCATTTCGCTCCTCCTCCAGCAGCTGCTTTACTGAATGCATCTTTCATGATCCAGTAGGACTGCTTTAGCCTTTCATGGTATTGCGGCTCCTCCCAGCTTTTCCAGGAATATTTGAAAGAATCTTCTTCCTTTATTACTCCATCAGTCATTGCCGGAGCGGTGCCTGCCAATTTTCCATTTTCTGTGACGGCTGCACCTATTGTGATAGACTCGATGATGCTGCTTCCGGATAGGCCGGATTGCCAAAGGTCTCCCTGTATTTCCCGGCTGCTTGGATCCTTTACATTCAGGAGCAGCCACGGAATCCTCAGCTCCAGCGTTTTCCTGTCATCACTTATACTTATATCGGTCAGGGAGTTGAAATCTTCACTTTCCGGATTGGCATTGCCGAACATAAGTTTCCCTGTTTCATAAGAAGAAAACGGAAGGGTTTTTCCGGTAGATGGAATCGTCAGTTCTTTATTCAAAGCCAATCTGATCGGATGGAAAATCCCATTATCCTTTTGAGCTGCATATGGTCTTTCCGGGAGCATATTCAGCAGCTCTCCGTACTGATAATAGAAAGTGTCATAATAGCTGTCTACCATCATATTCGATGTATCTTCCCCTGTAAGATTAATAGAATAATCGACCCCGAAATCGGCAGCAGCTTCAGCTTCGTTTCCAAGCGGGACAGTTCTCTGCCCCTGATCCTTGATAGTATCAAGCAGCAGATGCGTGCTGTCCCTTCCCCAATCCAGAGGCCTGCTGTAGTCGAGGCGGAGATAAAGGTATTCTTCATTTGATGCCGCATATAAAGCCTTTATTGCATCTTCTTTTTGGCTGCTTTTAAAGAGGGGCTCTGCACCAAGCTTATCCCAATCGCCTGTAAGACCATCCGGATAGATGCCAGCTTCATATTTGCCGGGCTCAAACGCCAGCAGCCCAAAGTGCTGCTCGTTCGTCTGCATATTGGACCAGAACGGCCGCCTGTCAGGATTGTCATAATCCATCGTATTCCAAGTACGCTTGAACCACTCATCCTGCCAAGTAAATACAAGGCCGCCGGCGTAGCCTTCATCCATAATAGATTCGAAGAGGCGTTTGTTTATTTCCCCCTGCTCTTCTTCCGAATGATGCCCCTGGTCCATCCCGTCTACATTTTCATGAGTCATTCCCCTTGAAGCAGGAACGCCGAACTCAGCCACCAGAACTGGCATAGAGTGGACCTTTTTTAAATCATTCAGATATCCGGCATAGTTATTTTTTTCTCCCTGTGAATCTATATAATTCACATACTTCTTTTCATAATTCAGGAAATCGGGATAGTAAGGATAGATATGGTAGGAAGCAAACATCCCGGCTATAAATCCTTCCGCCGGCAGGATATGATTCGGATCCACCACTGCTTTGTCTTCATCCTCCGAAGGCTCGGCCGGATGGTCCAGAAGATCAGTGGTCACCCAGTTTGTAAAGCTCATTGTATGCTGCCATCCATATTGCCCTGATTCGTACTCTGCCGTATAATCCATCATCCGGGCGATCCAGCCTTCGAACGGGGAGGCATTTTCAGTCTGAAAATATTTCCCGGAAAAAGAGCCCTTCCCTTCATTGCCTGCATTTGTCTGTAAGACTGCTTCAGGATCCCACTCGATCCCGATCATGAATCCCAGCACATACTCCGATATATCATACTTATATTCCCCTGAAGCATGGCCCGGCCGTTCCGGCAGGCTTGCGTTTCCGTGGACAATATCCACCATATGCTTCAATTCAGTTTTAAAATCATCTGTTACAAGTCTGCTGTAGGCATTTTGTTCACTGACAAGATTCTCTTCGTTCACCCACGCTCCATGGAATAAATACAGCGGGTGTTCAGCAGTTTGATTATATTCATAAAAAGCTTCATAGAAACCTGGCGGATGGAGGGTATAAACACGTACGGCATTACTGTTCATGGCTCCTATTGCCTTGAACCAGCGGAGATATTCATCTTTCGTAATGGCCGTTTCCCCTGGAAAAGAGCCTGGCTTTGCTATGCCCATGTTAACGCCTTTAATCAGGAGATTTTCCCACTTGCCGCCTTTACGGACTTGAATATACTCGCTTCCGGTCCTGCTGTTCGTTATGATCCCGTTCTGCCCGGCAATTTCCGGCTTTTCCTGCTCATGATGCAGGCCGGTGCCTCTTTCCAGGATTGTTTTCATCAACGGGACATACGTATTCCAATAGAAAGAATCCCGTGAGCTGAAATTCCCTTTCCAGACATCGAGACCCTTTGTCTGATAAATACCGGGAACCTCCGCTTCATCCGCAAAGTCACCTGCAAAATAATAGGAAGAATATTTTGCATTCACATGCTGGATGACAGCCGGGATGACGGATGGGATCCCGTATCCCTCCAGTTCTTTTTCTGCTTCCTTTTTAAGGGGAAGCTGATAGGTTGCCAGTACTTCCTCCTGGTTATTCGCTTCAACTATATCAAACCAGTATGAATAGCGGGACTCCCCCTCTGCACCCAGCTTCTTTTCCCCTGCTTCGGTGTAGCTGAAAAGGGCACCTTCTCCCTCGAGGTCCTCTTCGCCGAATACCACAATATGATTGTCTTTGTTGACCAGTACAAGGCCAGGGCCTTCATAATCCCAGCTCTTTTCCTGTTCCTTCACCCAGACAGGGACTTCATCAGATGACAGGTCAGGAAAATATCTGCCTATCCAGCCGCTCCAGCTGATATTCAGGAGCGAGGTGATTTTCTCCCGGGCAGCATCATCTGTCGGGTCTGCAAATGTATTGAATTCAGCAATCAGCGTCTTTCCTTCTGAATGAATAAGGGCATCCCTTAGCCTGTCAGCCTCTTCAGCCTGAAGGCCACCATAGATGCTGTCCGATCTTTCGCCCAGACTGTTGCTGCCGAAAAATTCCTCTTCATACACACCGTATTGGTCAGCGAGATAAAAGACATCATATTTTTCAAGATTTTCCGGAAGCGGCTTTACTTTATATTCATCTTCCCCAAGCGGCTTAAACCCGCTGTAGTCGCTCTTTACCTCATAATGTTCGCCATTTCTTCTCTGCCATTTGCCATTGTTCAGAATCCAGACAAGGCCTTTATGCTCTCGGTAAGTTTCATCAGGCACGGTTTTATCAATGATCAATGCCTCTAGCGTCTTGTCCGGTGCGAGCTGCCACAGCCAGAAAGGACTTGTCAGGAGCAAAAGAATGCCGACGACCACACCGAATACGGCAGCCTGTGATTTCGTAAACATTTTTTTCATTCAGACACACCTTTTCGTTTCATTTCTCCCCAGCTCTTATCTCCCCTGATCAGCTTCCAGATGCCCTCGCACCTCCAAAATACTGTTAGAGGGCGATACCATAAGGTTTCTGTCAGAGAGTAGAAGAACAGCTTCAGCAAATCAGACACCTTCGGATACTTGCGCAGGCTCCATTCTTCAAGCAAAACCGCTGCCATTGAAAAAATAGAACCGTAGAGGCAGGAAAGCAGGAAGATCAGAATGGCAAACTCCAGATAAATCCCCCCAAGGAACAGTGACAGCACCACATAGGCATAGCCAAGCAGCTCGACAATCGGCCCGAAAAATTCGACAACCCAGAAATACGGGAAGGAGATGAACCCGATTGCCCCATATTTCGGATTAAAGGTCAGCTTCCGGTGAGTCCACAAACTTTCGAACAGTCCCCTGTGCCACCTGCCCCTCTGCTTCCTCAGGAAAGTCGCGCTTTCCGGCACTTCCGTCCAGCAGACCGGGTCGGGGACATAGACGATCCGCTTCTTCAGCCCTTTTTCTTTAATAAGCCGGTGCATCCTGACCACAAGCTCCATATCCTCGCCGACAGTATCGGTTCTGTACCCGCCTGCCTCCAGCACCCAACGTTTTGAAAAAACGCCAAATGCACCCGAAATGATGAGCAGCAGATTATGACGGCTCAGCCCGATGCGGCCCATCAGAAAAGCCCGCAGGTATTCAATGATCTGCATGATGACGAGCGGTTCCCTGGCAAGCCCTACCTTCAGCAGGTTTCCATCCTTGATTTCACAGCCATTCGCAATCCTGATGCTTCCTCCGGATGCAATCACCTCTTCATTCGAATCAATGATCGGCTTCATCACCTTAAGGAACGCATCATGCTCCAGGACAGAATCCCCGTCCAGGGAACAGATATAAGGATAATGGGAGATATTCAAGCCGGCGTTGAGCGCATCGGCTTTTCCTCCATTCTCCTTATCGATCAAGTATAAATTAGGCAGCAGGCGGGACTGGTAAATACTTTTAATCTCCTTTGTCTCCACCTGCTTTCTGACAGCCTTATCCACTTTTATCATTTCATAGTGCCCTATCATCTTTGCCAGTGTTCCATCCTTCGATCCGTCATTCACAACCAGAATCTCATACTCAGGATAGCTGATGCTCAAAAGGGACCTGACACTCTGGATGATCCCAGCTTCTTCATTATAGGCAGGGACAATGATGGAAACAGGCTTTGTATAAATCTCACTCATATATTCCTCATAGATCCGGTCGCGCTTAAGACGGTATTCCCTTCGCAGCTGAACCATCGAAATAACAAGAACAACTGTGTAAAAAAAGATGACAATCACCATATAAACAGCGATGAACCAGCCAAAAAACAAAGCGGCATTCTCCCATAAAACTGCCAGCATCAGCGCTGCTCCCCTTTTTGCATCCATTCCCAAGCCATATCCCTGGCATAAGGATCATGAGAACTATCAATTACTTTCTGCAATATTTCTTTCCCCTTTGAAAAAGCCAAGATAGACTGGCCTGCCTGTGATCTTACATACCAGGATGAATCGTGCAGCATTTCTGCCAGCCTTGGGAGCAGCCCTTCGTCTTTTAAGCTGCCGAAAAGCTTGGCGGCAAGCATCCGTTCCTGCCAGCTGGAAGATTCAGCGAGTTCCTCATAAGGGGCTATATCCTCTGTATATCCTATTGAAGCTAATGCCTTCAATGCCCGGAGCCTCATTTCCCCCGCCTCGGACATGAACACCTCTTCCACAAAACGAAGATAACCAAGCTGCTTGTTGACAGCAATCACATCCAATACAGCAAACTGCAGTCTTTCCGGAGAAGTTCTAAAGCCTTCAACAAATCGGCCAAAACCTTTGTCATCAAGCCGGATTAGAATATTCCTGAGATCGAATTCCGAGAACGGCAAACTCCGGGAATCCAGCAGCATGAACAGATTCTCACTCTGGAAATCTGCCAGGATCTTGAAGGCCTGGACTTTTTCAGAAGTTGAGCTTCCCCCGCTTTCGGCAATCCGCAGTACTTCTCCCTCCAGACTTTTCAAATGGAAATCCTCTATATGATAAAGCGAATTTATCCGCGTACTCCACTTTCTGCTTTGAAGTCCTTTGGCATAATGGCCCCTAAGATAGGACTCTGCAAAAAAAGAAAGATTTTCTTTTTCCTGCTCCCCTTCAAGGATATCCGCATAATGACCGAGGAGCTCCTCAGCAGCCAGCAGGCTTGCCCGGTCAGCCAGGGCAGCTTCCTCCAGCTGCTTCCCTTCATATAAAAAAGAAAACAGCGGAAGGTTCAGTTTTTGCTTCCAATCTTCAACCTTCCGCCTTGCTGTTATTTCAAAAGCTTTTCTAATCACGAGATACACCAGTATGACTGTCAATATTCCTGTAATGGAAAGGGCCGCTGCAGCGAGAACAAACAGTTCCTGATCTAGTCTCATTATGACATCCTCTGGATCAGGCGATGAATTCTTGCCTGCAGCTCAGTGATGCTGAACGGCTTTGTCACATAATCATCTGCCCCCAGCTTCAGTGCCCTGGCAATATCGTATTCCGTTTTTCTGCCTGTCAGCATTAAAACATGGATGCGGCTTGCATTCCGATTTTCCTTCACCTTCTGGAGAACTTCCGTCCCATCCATTACAGGCATGATTCCGTCCAGAATAAGGAAATGCTCCCCTTTCTGCTCCATACGGCCGGATTGAAGGAACTTCTGTCCATCCTCATACACCTGGATATCCAGGCTGGTATGCTCGAATTCCATGGATTGCAGGATTTTCATCAGCATGGTCCTGATGATTGCATCATCATCAATGACAGATACATTCAGAACCTTCCTTGAATGGCCGCCGATCAATTTATTGGCACTTTCCACCCTGGCCCGGCCGTTCCGTTTTGCTTCATATAAAGCCTGATCAGCCGTCTTGATTGCTTCTGCCACAGTAGCAGAAGGATCATGGACCATATATACACCGGCCGAGAAGGTCATTTTCAATTCCGCCCCGCCCTCTATGAACGTTCGGCTTGAGAAGCCGGAAAGAAGCCTTGAGACGACCTCCTTGCTGTCATGGTCATTGGTGCGCGGAAGCAGCAGGATGAACTCCTCTCCTCCATAGCGGAACACTATATCTCCAATCCTGACATGATCCTTCAGATACTGGGCAAACTCCGACAGGATACGGTCTCCGGCCGGATGGCCGTACATATCATTCACCTGCTTGAAATGATCCAGATCAAGGACGGCAATAGAAAAATACTGATTGCTCCGTTCTAGTTCTTTTAAATACCGTTTAAGAGAATCCTTCAGGAACCTGCGGTTGTATACCTGCGTCAATTCATCGATCAGGACAGACTGGTCAAATATTTGTTTCCTGTCCAAATGCCGCTCTACCTTTATAAGGAATTCTTCCAGGTCAATAGGTTTGGAAATAAAATCATCCGCCCCCAGTCTGTAAGCCTTTATTCTCGTTTCTCTGTCATTCATTATGCTGATCATCAGCTTTGGTATAAACTTTTTATTCGTATGCTTCTGAATATCCTCAAGCACATGGAACCCGCTTTTGCCCGGTAGATTAACATCGATGATAAGACAGTCGGGATTCATATCAAAGAATTGGTCGACAGCTTTTTCAGGCTCGGTATTTGCCATAACCATCCAGCCCTTGCTTTCCAGTGCATCTTTAAGGAGGATCAGCATGGATACATCATCATCAATCACCTGGATCAATGGCATATTTTCATCCCTTGGAAGACTCTGTTTCTCCTCTTCTCTTTGGAAATGTTCATATTCATAGCTCAGGCCCATCAGTTCATATAAAAAATCCCGCAGCTCCCGGTTTCCCCAGATTTTTTCGCTGCTCTTTTCCACCTGGTCCATCAGTTTGCCTGCCACCTGATGGAGTCCGACAAGCTGCAGAGTTCCTGCTGTCCCCTTGATGGAGTGAAGGAAACGGTAAACATCTTCGTTGTTCACAGGAGTTTCCGCTTCCTGTTCAAACCAAAGAGTCATTTGATTCTTAATCTTTTGAAACAATAAAGTTTTGTATTTATCAAGCTTCATTATATGCACCTCTTTCATCCTAAGCATCAGCCAGGAAGCAGAGGCCCCGGCCAAAATAAAAACCAGCCATCATAGATCATTGGCCGGCTGCACTAGTCACTCCAAGCGGTTTAAAGTGCAAATAAAAACCGCTCATCACAGTGTTCTATATTCTTAAAACACCCTTGCATTTTCTGTCGAAACAGACAATTGCAAGCCAATTAAAATATATGATTCCTGTCATATTAAGTCAATATATATTTTATTCATTTGCCTTGAGTATACCGAAAAAACCAACAAGATGCAGACGCCAATATGCCGCCTGGAAAAAATGGTATATTATTACCATTTTCCCTTGTCTGAATATGTCGCTTAAAGCTGTTTTTTGTCAATAAGATGATATTGTCGATTTGGACATGCATTTGTAAAATTAGGAATATATATCTAAATATAGGAGGACTAAGCAATGGAGCATATTAAAGACCTGCTGTTCAACCTGCTGATCATTCTTATCGTCATGCTTTCTTTCCAGCTCCTTTTTGCCAGCCGCCTTCAATCGCTTTTTCTGCGCCACCGCGAGTATATTATTGCCGGCATCAGCATCATAACTGCTTCCCTTTGCCTGATCAGTTCAATCAAGATGAACAGCAGCTTTATTTTTGATCTGCGATGGATTCCATTCCTGCTGGGAGGATTATACGGAGGTCCCAGAGTCATCCTCGCCCTGCTCATTTTTGTCATCTTTATCCGCATTCCCCTCGGAGGGATCGGGGCGGCCTATAATATTCTCACCGGTTTGTTTGCCGGCTTTATTGTATATAAGCTTCACCCATCCTTCATTATCATGGACACCCGGCGGAAGCTGCTTACAGTATCACTCTTGTCTTTTCTTGTATCCATCGCAGCGTTCATGCTATTGTTTTCAAAAGCCGAACTGAAGGAATGCCTCGGTTTCATGGCCATTTATACGATCACCCAGACACTGGGGGCGTTTTTGACTGCCTACACCATTGAGCTGATCGTACAGAACCAGCAGCTGAACCGGGCGGTAATGAAGACAGAAAAAATGGAGGTCATTTCCCATTTAGCTGCCAGCATCAGCCATGAAGTGAGAAATCCCCTGACCGTAACGAAAGGATTTCTCCAGTTATTAAAAGAAGAAGAACCAGGCGGAGGAAAGCGTTCCTATTATTTAGACACAGCTCTCGAAGAGCTGAACAGAGCGGAAGTGATCATCAGTGATTATCTTACATTTGCCAAGCCGCACTGTGAAACAAATTCATGTTTTTCATTAGAAGGGGAAATCAGAAAAGCGGTTGAACTGATCACACCCTACGGGAATGCCCATTCTGTTGAAATCCATTGCGACACAGAGGAAGAATTATATATCAAAGGAGAAGATGCAAAGGTTCAGCAATGCCTGCTAAACCTTCTTAAAAATGCCATTGAAGCAATGCCTGGCGGAGGAGTCCTCTCTATATCGGCAAAGCTGCAGGACGACAAAGCGGAGCTCCTGATATCTGATACAGGCAAGGGGATGACCTCCGGGCAGCTCAGCAGGCTGGGGGAACCGTATTTTTCAACAAAAGAAGGGAAAGGGACGGGGCTTGGAATGATGGTGGTCTTTCGGATCATTGAGGGAATGGGCGGAAAAATAAAAGCAGAAAGCATGCTGAATAAAGGCACCTCCTTTACCATTCTGCTTCCTGCTGAAAAATGTCCTGATTAGCAGTTGTTCTTACACATGATCAAATGATGGCGGGTACTTTACCGTCCCGCTGATTCCAGTTAATGATCCCTCCTTAAATTCCATAACCATAAATACCTCTTCCGGTACAGGAAAAGGTGAAAAAATCCCAAAAACTGTGGAAGGCCGGAACCCAAACCTCGGATAATAATCGGGATGTCCCAATACAACGGCATGAGCAAAGCCCTGGAGTTCCGCCTGTTTCAAACCTTCTCTTATAAGAAGGGATCCTATCCCTTCATTTTGCCGCTGGGGCATGACAGCAACCGGGGCAAGCGCCAAGGTAGGCACTTCCCCTTCCCCTGTATCAATCACTGCCTTGCTGAACATGATATGGCCCACGATATTCTTTCCATCTTCCGCTGTTAGCGATAGTTCGGGAATATACTCCCCCGAGCTTCGGATGGCTCTGACAAGGGCGGCTTCGTTTTCACGGCTGAAAGCAAGCCTGTGGACATGTTCTGATCTGCTATAATCAGCTTCCTGCTCTGTCCTGATGATCATGACTATTCCGCCTGGTTTTTTGCCAGCTGCCTTGATTTGTCGGTGCAGCTATGCATGGCCGAAATGACCGAAGACCGAAAGCCCTGTTTTTCCAGCTCAGCTACCGCTTCAATAGTGGCTCCCCCAGGCGTGCATACCTGATCTTTCAATTCACCCGGATGCTTGCCTGTCTTAAGCACCATTTTGGCTGCGCCAAGCACTGCCTGGGCTGCCAGCCGGTACGAGGTTTCCCTTGGAAGCCCCTGAAGGACGCCGCCATCAGCAAGAGCCTCAATGAACATATAGACATAAGCAGGTGAAGATCCGCTGATGGCAGGGATGCTGTCCATCAGTTTTTCTTCAATAAACTCAGCTTTCCCAAAGCTTTCGAATAATTCTGCAGCCTCCAACCGTTCCTTTTCAGTCACCTGCCTGCTGGCAGCCAGGGCGCTCATCCCCTCCCCGACAAGCGATGGGGTATTGGGCATAGAACGGATCGCTTTTATTTCCCTGCCGAAAGCAGACTGTAGAAAGGCAAGGCTGATCCCTGCCGCTATGGTGATGATGATAGCATCTTCAGGAACGCTCCCGCTGATTTCCTCAATCACTTCCATATGAACATCAGGCTTTACTGCCAGAAATAAAAAATCAGCCTGTTCAGCTGCTCTCTTATTATCAAGGGTCACTTCAATATCATATGTATTTTTCACATAGGCAAGAGTACTCTCCGTCCTTGCACTTGCAACTATATCATCCGGCCGGGCGATCCCTGATTTCAGCATTCCCCCGATGATTGCCTGGGCCATCTTTCCGCACCCTATAAAACCGATTTTCTTATCCATTTTTCCACTTCCCTACATAAATTGCTCCCTATATTATACTTCCTCGCCTGCTTCAATTCCAACTTCCGGTTATATCAGGGTGTTAGAGGGTAAAATGGGAATGCTCCGCGCTTAACTGTGCGGAAAATTCTTTCTGCAGCAAAAACCGAAGGAGCGTTGAATCATGATGGATAGGACACCACTGCCGGCCGAATTTTACACACAGCCGACCCTTGAACTTGCCAAGGCTCTTCTTGGCTGTCTTTTGATAAAGGAAACACCTGATGGTACAGCCGCTGGATATATTGTAGAAACAGAAGCCTATAAAGGCCCCGAAGACATGGCAGCACATAGCTATAATAACCGCCGGACCAAGCGGACAGAAGTCATGTACGCCGGTCCGGGGTTCGCCTACACATACCTTATGCATACCCACTGTTTGTTAAATGTCGTCAGCGCTGAAAAGGACAAACCGGAGGCTGTTCTCATCAGGGCCATAGAACCTGCTGAAGGAATTTCCCTGATGAAAGAGCGGAGAAAGATGGATAATCTGAAGAATTTGACCAACGGGCCAGGGAAGCTTACGAAAGCCCTTGGCGTCACCATGGAGGATTATGGACGCCTCTTTTCGGAGCCTCCCCTCATTCTTGCTGAAGGCTATACCCCTGCTGAGATAGCTAAAGGAAAAAGGATTGGAATTGATAATTCCGGCGAAGCAAAAGACTATCCGTGGCGCTTCTGGGTAAAAGGCAGCCCATATGTTTCCCGCCATCAGATAGAATCCTCATGATGGATGTTTATTCCTCTTTTAGCTGCAACTGCCCCGCATGATTGCCCTACGGAATAACCACAATAGTTATGTATGGTCTTCACCATCACAGCCCTTCATGAGGGAAAAAATTACAAACTGGGGGTAGTCAGATGCAGCAGTTTAACCAGCAAGGACAGTCAGGAATGAACACAAATGAGCAGATCCCGGCACATATGAATCATGGCGGACACGAGATGCTGGACATGAAAGAGGTCCTTTCAAGCACCGTAGCGGCAATCGATCAATACCTTATGTTCAGCGGGCAAATCCAGGATCCGCAGCTTAAGGAAATTGCAAACCGCCAGAGGCAGTTTATGATCACCCAATACAACACCATGGTTGACTGCTTCACTACCGGCCAAAAGCCGGCTGTATCGACTACAACCTATATGATGGGCGAAACACATGACGTCATCTACGGACTACAGCCATCCCAGCCTGCTGCACCAAAACAGTCAGCTTCCGAGATTGGCGACCAATGCTATTCAGGCTACCTGCTTGCTTTAATGAAAGGTGCAGCCTCCCAGCTGTCAATGGCCGCATTGGAGTGCACAAACCCAGTCGTAAGGCGTGTGCTTGCTGATAGTGTTCCCAATTATGCAGAAATGGCTTACGAGCTGTTCCTCTACCAGAACCAGAAGCATTATTACCAGGTTCCCCAGCTTGCGCCGCAGGATACAGAACAGCTGCTTGGAAGCTATACCCAGGCAGGCGGACAGCAAATGATGAACCAGCCTAATATGAATACCCTTCAATAACCGCTGCAGGCGCCCCAATGGGGTGCCTGCTTTTTTTATCCGCCACCGCAATTAATTGGAAAATGTTTTTTTCCACAGGCTGTTACTGCAACTGTAAAACTGGGTAAAAAAGCAGAAATAAAAAACAAAAAAATTGTTAATAAAGGCGGCGCTTCATGTGAAAGAAATTAAAGAATCCATCAAAGAAACATTGCTTGCCATCCTTCCCGTCTCTGCTGCAGTCATCCTTCTGCAGCTTGTCCTGATCCAATTGCCTTTCAAGGACTTTCTTCCATTCCTCTTTGGCCTATTCTTTGTCATCCTGGGACTGATGTTCTTCCTCATCGGCGTCAATATCGGCCTTCTTCCAATAGGCGAAATGATTGGGAAAATCCTGCCGAAGTCGAATAAAGCGTGGGTCATCATCCTCACAGGATTCATCCTTGGAATTGCCGTAACGCTGGCAGAGCCTGACGTCAGGGTACTGTCCACACAGGTTGACCAGGTATCCGGAGGAAAGATATCGTCCATTTCCCTCATATTATCCGTGGCTGCCGGAGTCGGTCTTTTTGTCGGCCTTGCTATGATCAGGACCATTTACAAAATCCCTGTCACCGCCATTTTGATAGCCGGCTATGCCATCGTCTTTATTGTCAGCATCTTCTCCCCATCGTCATTTGTGCCAATTTCATTTGATGCGGGAGGCGTAACGACAGGGCCCCTCGCCGTACCCTTCATCTTGGCACTCGGAGTAGGTGTGGCCCAGGTTTTCCGGAACCAACAATCCTCGGGCGATTCATTTGGCCTTGTCGGCCTTGCCAGCATCGGACCGATCCTGGCCGTTCTGCTGCTGGGAGGGATCTTTAAATGATGGACAAGCTATTTCATGGTTTCGGCAGCACTCTGACAGAGGTTGCTTTGGCCCTTGCTCCCCTTCTTCTTTGCTTCATCATATTTCAGAAATTTTTTCTAAAATTAAAGAAACAGAAGGTCATCCAGATCCTTGCCGGTTTTCTGTCTGCTTTTGCCGGACTGGCATTCTTCCTTCACGGGGTCCATCTCGGCTTTATGCCAATCGGGGAGGAAATGGGAAAGAAGCTGGGTAATCTTCCATATTCTTGGATCATCATTCCAATTGGATTTGTACTCGGATTTGTCACTACATTGGCAGAACCAGCTGTAAAAATATTAAACAAACAGGTTGAAAAAGTAACATCGGGATACATCTCAGAAAAAATCATGCTCATCACCCTTTCAGGGGGAGTAGGTCTGTCCATTGCCCTTGCCATGCTCCGCATCCATCACGGCTTTTCTCTCTGGTACTATCTTGCGCCGGGATATGCACTCGTGCTGATCCTGATTTATTTTTCCAACACCAGCTTTATAAGCATCGCCTTCGATTCGGGCGGTGTAGCAACAGGGCCGATGACCGTTACTTTTATCCTGTCAATGGCTGTCGGCGCTGCCGCAGTAACTGAGGGGCGGGATCCCCTGACAGATGGCTTTGGCCTGATCGCCCTGGTCGCCCTTATACCGATACTGGCTGTCCTGATCCTGGGGCTCCTGTTCAAGAGGAAGGAAGGTGCTTCTTAAATGATCTACAAGCTTTTCATCGCCATCGTAAAAAAAGGCACTGCAAAAAAAGCTGTCCGGCTTGCCCGGGGATCCGGGCTTGCTGCTGCGGCAACTGTATATGCAAGGGGAATTGGAAAAAATGAGAAAACCTCATTTCTCGGATTGGAGATCAACCACGAGAAAGAAGTCATCCTTATGCTGATCAAGGAAGAATCCGCTGAAGAAGTCATTACGGAAGTCAGCAGCCATCTCCATTTTGAAAGGCCCGGTACAGGACTTGGATTGCTTATCAATATTAACGGATTCATCGGCGTCCAGTCCCCGGAAGTCCCCGCTGATGCAGAAGCAGAGGAAGGAGCGGCTAATATGAAGCCAGCCGATAAAGAATACGATTTGATTGTGACCATTGTAAAAAGCTCGGAAGCCGAAAAGATTATAAAGGCCTCAAAAGATGCCGGGGCTGACGGGGCAACCATCATTTCCGGCAGAGGGATCGGCATCAACGAAAAAGCCACTTTATTCAATATGCTGATCGAGCCTGAAAAAGAGATTGTGCTGACCATCATCCACAGCGGACGGACACAGGAAGTATTCCAGGCAATCTGCGATGCTGTCGAGCTTAATGTTCCTGGCAATGGGATTTCCTTTATCCTTGATGTCGATCAGGTAGCAGGCATCAATCATTAAATTTCTGAGCATATCAATATAGTAAATATCCCCATTTGTGAGAAAATAAAAAGGCAATTAAATTTCCGGGAGGTAACAATATGCCAAAAAGCTTGCAGGACACAACAAAGCTGCATAATGGAGTGGAAATGCCCTGGTTCGGACTCGGCGTTTTCAAGGTCCAGGAAGGATCCGAAGTCATTGATTCAGTCAAAGCAGCCATCAAGAACGGCTACAAGAGCATTGACACAGCAGCCATCTATGGCAACGAAGAAGGCGTGGGACAGGCTATAAAAGAATCAGGTGCCCCGCGCGAAGAGCTATTCATCACGACAAAGGTCTGGAACTCTGAGCAGGGCTATGACTCTACACTGGCTGCATTCGACGAAAGCCTTTCAAAGCTTGGCTTGGAGTATGTCGATCTGTACCTGATCCACTGGCCTGTCAAAGGCAAGTATAAAGACACTTGGAGAGCCTTAGAAAAGCTGTATAAGGATGGCAGAGTCCGTGCAATCGGGGTCAGCAACTTCCATGTACACCATCTGGAGGATCTGCTTGAAACAGCGGAAATCGTGCCGATGGTCAACCAGGTTGAATACCACCCGCATCTGGCCCAGCTTGAGCTCCGCGAATTCTGCAAACAAAAAGGGATCCAGCTTGAAGCCTGGTCTCCTCTTAAGCAGGGACAGCTCCTGGATGAGCCTGTTATTACAGAGATTGCCGAAAAGCACAAAAAGTCCCCTGCCCAGATCATCCTGCGCTGGGACCTTCAAAATGAGGTCATCACCATTCCGAAATCAGTCAAAGAACACCGCATCATTGAAAATGCAGACATCTTTGACTTCGAACTTTCCTCAGAAGACATGGAAAAAATCGATGCCCTCAACAAAAACGAACGCGTCGGTGCCGATCCTGATAACTTCAATTTCTAATAATATGCAAAAGGGGTATGGAATGGGTTCATTCTGTATCCCTTTTTGTCTTAATAGCCTCTGAATGTTGGCTGTTGATTTCCGTTCCAGGCACTTCGCTTTCCGCGGGGCGGCGCTGAGCCTCCTCTCGCTTACGCGCTGCGGGGTCTCAGCTCTGCCGCTGCAATCCCACAGGAGTCTACGTGCCTTCCACTCCAATCAACAGGCTTATCAAACTTTTTTTCATTCTAACCCAGTTAATACAAATCCCTTTTCGATATAATCGCAACTTTAACTTCGCTCACCCAGTTAGCAAAATATAACTGTTTATCTCCCCCTGCAAAGGGAAAGGAATAATATAAAACCTAAGGAGGACTAATCCATGAGCAAAAGAAATTCCCTGACTGGGGTAGTGGCACTGGGTGCGCTTGCGTATATGTTCAGGAACAAGGAATCTCGGGATAAGGTTATGAATAAGGTAAAGTCTACATTCGGTGAAGACAATATCAGCAAAGTCAAATCAAAGCTTCCTTTTTTGAATTCTGACCAAGGAAACACCCGCCAGGACCATTCAGGCCCGGCTTATGTCGACAGATAATAAATAGCCCAATCATGAGGCAGCTCCCCCAATCAGGGAAGCTGCTTTTTTCATTGAACGAACCTCCTCCCCCTGAAACTTTTCCTTCCTTGACCCGTATGATAAAAAGAGGCATGTCCGCACAGCCAAAGCTGTAAACCGCTTTAAGAACTGTGTTATATTGGGAATATATGATTCTATCAAGAGACGGCTTACGCCGGTCCTGGAAAAGAAGGAGTGAAATTATGGGAGTGACGCTCAGCAAAGGGCAGAAGGTCGATCTGACCAAGAACCGCCCCGGGCTTCAAAATGTTGTTGTTGGATTAGGCTGGGATATCAGCCTTCAGGGATCCAACTATGATCTGGACGCATCTGCTTTCTTATTAGGCGCATCAGGAAAAGTACATAGTGACCTCGATTTCGTATTCTACAATAACCCTAACGGCGGGAATGGCTCTATCCTGTACAGCGGCGATAACCGCACAGGTGCGGGCAATCAAGATGATGAACAAATCAGAATTGACCTGCGGAGGGTGCCGGACTCGATCCACCGGATTGCCTTTACAATTACCATCCACGATGCTCAGGCAAAACAGCAGAACTTCGGCCATATTGAAAATGCTTATGTACGGATTTTTAATGAACAAAATAATGAAGAGCTTATCCGCTTTAACCTTGGCAGGGATTTTACCGTTGAAACGGCCATCGTCGCAGCAGAGCTATACAGGCATAATGGCGAATGGAAATTTAATGCCATCGCCAGCGGCTTTCAGGGCGGCCTGGCTGCCCTCTGCCGTAATTTCGGCGTGACGGTGGATGATGAACCGGCTCCCCAGCCTTCACATGGCAATCAGCCTTTCGGGCAGAACCAGACTTACCAGCAGAGCTTTTCACAGCAGGCTCCTGCAGGGCAAAATTACCAGCAGGGCTATAACACAGGCAGCTCCCAGCAGAACTATAGCTCAGGAAGCTATCAGCAGACACAGCCGCAAGCTTCCTATTCGTCCCCTTCCTATGGACAGCCTTCCTACTCTTCCTCACAGGGATATGGGGGAGAAGAAATTGCATGCCCACGCTGCCATTCCACAAATGTACGCACCGGCGAAAAGGGCTTCGGCCTCGGTAAAGCGGCAATTGGCGGCCTGATCCTCGGGCCTGTCGGATTATTGGGCGGCTTCATTGGAAAAAAACAGCTGAAGTTTACCTGCAACAGCTGCGGCAATGCCTGGTCTCCATCCCAGACCGATTACGCCGAATGGGCCAACCAGCAAAAAAGAAAAGCCCAGGACCTCTTTAACCGATTCAAGAGCCAGGACGTCCTTGAGGCCATTGTAGCAGCATGTGCACTTGTAGCTATGGCTGATGGAAGGCTGGATCCGGCAGAACGCCAGAAGATGGTTGAATTCGTCAACCAGAGTGATGAACTTCGGGTATTTGATACGCAGAAGGTCATTCAGCAGTTTAACCTGTACGTCCAGAAGATTGAACGCGATCCTTCGATCGGCAGGGCAGAGGCATTCAGAGCGCTTGGCAGGATACGGACGAAACCGGAAATCGCCAGGCTAGTGGCCCGCTATTGTATCGCAATCGGCTTTGCAGACGGACATTTTGATCCGAATGAGCAGCAGGCAGTCAGTGACATCTGCCGGGAGCTCGGGCTCAATCCGGCAGAGTTCCTTTCTTAATCTCACAGCCTGGCCAACCGGCCAGGCTGCTTCTTTTCTGCAATTCCCCATAGGTCATCACTCCCCTCTACAACGGAGAGTGGCTAAAGTAAGAATATTAACAATAAACAAACTCTTTATTTTTCCCCTGATTTAGTGCTAATCTTACTAAGGGCAAATTTTACGAAAGTAAAAGACGCAAAGCCACGGGCCTAAAACAAGTTATTTGTCATGGCAGCCGGGCCGCCAAGAATATCATTCTTGTAAACTTTTATAAATCATACACCCTTTCTAATTTGCCTAATCCAATTATTAAAGAGAGGGATATCAATGTTTTACCCGACATTTTTATGCAAAGAGACTAATCAGAGGCATCTGGTCAAAGACTCGAATTTCTGTGAATGCGGCTATAAGTACAAAGGCTTTACCACATTCATCAAAAAAGATTTCAAAAAATCCAATTTAAGCAGAGTGATGATATCGATTGCCCTGTCTGCAAAAGCTCAGTGCTGAAAGAAGAGAAAGCAGTCTGCTATTCATGAGCAGCTGCTTTTTTCTTTTCCCCTTCCCAAATCTTTATTTCCTTCATAATGCGCCAAATCAGGTTTAGGAGTTCCAAAAAAGTGGCAAAAAGAAAGTAACTAACTCATTTACTTTAATTAGGTGCTACTCTTCAAATACGAAGCAAAGGGGAATCTTCATGGCGGAAAATCCAGCACAATCCAAATTGGCATTAAATTCTTCGATCTCCTTAAAAGGGATTGTGAAAGCTGTATTCACTGACACAGTCCACGTCCAGATCGGCGGGAAAATTATCGCAATCCCGCTGGAGAAATAAAAGAACACCTTCATGGAAAGCCAACGAAAGCCGCTTTTTATTAAACGGCTTTTTTTGTGCGAATGGACAGTAAAACCGGCAGGCATTGCGCCCGCCGGTTCTGTTTATGCATAGATTTTATTTTCTTCGTTTTGGAAGAAGCTCTTCATCGCATGGAAAACATCAGCTTTCTGCTTGAGGATATAGTATCGGAAGTGTTCATTTTTTATATTCTTATAAGCGGACATGAGGGTCGAGTGGCGGTTGTACTGATTGACTTCACCGTACCCGAACATGCTCGATACCGCGATCAGCTCTTCAACAAGCTTCACACAGCGGGCATTATCAGAGGTAAGATTGTCGCCGTCGGAAAAGTGGAAAGGATAGATATTGAATCTTCTTGGATTATATTTTTCATTGATCAGTTCCAGAGCTTTGCGGTAGGCTGATGAACAAATGGTTCCCCCGCTTTCCCCTTTTGAAAAGAAATCTTCCTCTGATACGACCTTCGCTTCTGTATGGTGGGCAATGAACTCTATTTCCACCGTCTCATACTTTGTCCGTAAAAACCGGGTCATCCAAAAGAAAAAGCTTCTGGCCATATATTTCTCCCATAATCCCATCGATCCGCTCGTATCCATCATTGCGAGCACGACTGCCTTTGAATCCGGCTTTACAATTTCGTTCCATGTCTTAAACTTCAGATCCTCCTGATAGATCGGATAGAATGCCGGCTTGCCTGTCATCGCATTCCGTTTAAAGGCGGTCATCATTGTCCGCTTTTTATCAATATTGCCCATTAATCCTGTTTTGCGGATATCATTGAATTCAATATTCTCAACCAGATGCTCTTCCTGTTCCTTCCTCTTCAGGTTTGGCAGCTCCAGCTGCTTGAACAGTGCTTCCTCAAGCTCCATCATGGACACTTCAGCTTCAAAATAATCCTCACCCGGCTGGTCGCCTGCACCCTGGCCTTTCCCGGGGCCTTTCTGGCCGCTGGAGCCGTCTCTGGCGACCACATCGCCTACCTGGCTGTCTCCGTCTCCCTGGCCTACATGTTTGTTTTTATCATAGTTATAACGAATTTTATATTCGTCAAGAGAGCGAATCGGAATTTTCACGACTTCACGGCCATTGGACATAATGATGCTTTCTTCTGTTATCAGATCTGGTAGATTGTTCCGGATCGCATCCTGTACCTTTTCCTGGTGGCGCTGCTGATCATCGTGGCCTTTGCGATGGAGGGACCAATCTTCTTCGGAAATCACAAACTGGCGGTTGTTGATGTCGGTCATTATAACCCCTCCTTGAAAAAATTTCATGGATTCATTGCACACATTTGCCTTTAGCAACATACAATATCCCGAGTGTCAAAAGGAACGTGAAATATTAATTACTCTATACTATGCGAGACATCGAAATAATTTACAAATAATTTTGACAATAAGACAAATGCCTATGCTGTCGGACAAGCCTTTTTTAGAGCCTCTCATCCTTCCAGAAATTCATTGAAAAGTGGGCATTGGGGTTATAAGCCTGGCATTCATATCCTTGTGAGTATAGGTAATCGATGATCTGCGGCAGCATGGAAACCGTCCCGCTGTTCACATGCATCAGGATGACTGGGGGCTTCCCGCCTGCAGCCGCCGGCTGAAGCCCTTTTTTCACATTTTCAAAGATAGTCTTCGGACTGCTCCTTGCATATTTCCAGTCTAATGTATCAACATTCCAGTCCCACATTTTATATCCCTTCTGCACAAGGGCGTCCCTGAACGGCCCTGTCATATAAGGCTTGCTTCCATAAGGCATTCTCACCAGCCTGGAGTCAATGCCTGTCAGGCTCAATATTGTTTTCCTGGTCTTATCCATTTCCAGGGCGGGATTTTGCGGGTTTCCGGCATAAAGCTTGTTTTTATCATGGGTAACACTGTGCAGGGCCGGATAATGCCCTTCCTCCACCAGCCGCTTAACAGAAGCCGGGTTGGCTCTTGCCTGCGGCTCAATCATAAAGAATGTCGCTTTTGCCTTCTTATTCTTCAAAATATCAAGGATGGATTCCATTCCCTTCGCAGGTCCATCATCAAAGGTTAAGTACACCGCCTTTTTTTTCACATAAAAATCTTTTAGAGCCGCTCTATTGGCGCTCATGAATTGTTCGTTTGCCATTTTCGCTCCTTTGTTCACCAGACGGACTACAGGGCCGGCTGAGAGGTATTCAACTCTATAGCCAAAAAACTCGCCGGCTGACCGGATCGGTATGAATAGGCTGTTTTCCCGGACCACCGCTTTCCATTCGGCCGTTTTTCCCATGGACGTTGAGGCCTGCTGTTGTTTTACTGAATAGCGGATCCATGATTTGCCCTTTTTGATCGTATAGCTATCAGGATTTTCTATAGAGATGCTGGCTCCAATGGCTGCTGCCAAATCTTTAATAGGCATATAGGCTGTATGCTCCAGCACAAACGGAGGGTTCTGCTTCAAATTCAAAACAGAGTCATTCACGCCAACTGCACATATATACTCATTCCTTTGTGCGGCAGAAGCCTGTCCTTCCTGCAGTACAAACAGCACAATCGCTATTAAAATAGCAGCCACCCATTTTCTCATCCCTGCTTCTCCCCTGACTAATAGCTTTTTATTGCTATATCTATTAAGGGTCAGGTTGAAATAGAACCCCGGAAAAATGCGGTCAAAAAAACTCCTGCAGCTTCAGCGCAGGAGTCATTTTTCGTTATCTTTATACTGGATAGGGTCAGGCTGCTTTCCATCCTCTTCAAGCTCTTCCCCAGTCCTGAGATGCTCCATCTGCTTTCCTAGATTATGCATCTCTTCTACATTCTCAGCCATGGAGCTGTTTCTTGGCACAAAGTCCTTGTCCAGTTCCTTTTTCTTCATCTCAATCACCTCTATACACCCTTTTCCCCTGTCCCCCTCAATTGAAACTAATTCTTGATCCTGGGAGTGCACAGGAACAAAAGAGCAGGCGCCTTGATCAAGAATTGATAAATATCCATAAGACCTACAATTTTTTAATTCTTAACCAGCAAAAAAGGCCGACAATACTATGCCGGCCTTTGCACATTATCTGTTCAGCAAACTTCCAACATACCGCAGCAGCTCATTTGCAGAAGTAGAATTATAGCCGTGCTCATCAATGAGTCTTGCAACAACTTCATTCACCTTTTTCAGCTGCTGCTCGTCAGGGGTCTTGGAAGAGGTTGTAATCTTCACAACATCCTTCAGGTCTGCAAACAGCTTCTTCTGGATGGCTTCGCGGAGACGGTCATGCGAATTGTAGTCAAACCGCTTGCCTTTCCTTGCATAGGCAGAGATGCGGATCAGGATTTCCTCCCTGAATGCCTTTTTCGCATTTTCCGAGATGCCGATCTGCTCTTCAATCGACCTCATCAGCTTTTCATCCGGATTGATTTCCTCTCCTGTCAGAGGATCGCGGAGCTTCGCTTTATTGCAGTATGCCTCCACATTGTCCAGATAATTGTCCATGAGTGTTTTGGCGGATTCTTCATATGAGTAGACAAATGCTTTCTGGACTTCCTTCTTGGCAATATCATCATACTCTTTGCGGGCCAGTGAAATGAAGTTCAAATAGCGTTCCTTCAGCTCAGCGGTGATCGACGGATGCTGATCAAGCCCTTCTTTCAGGGATCTCAAAACATCCAGCGCATTGATTGAGGTAATCTCTTTTCGGATGATTGTAGATGAGATCCGGTTGATGACATAACGCGGATCAATTCCGCTCATTCCTTCATCAGGATATTCCTTTTGCAGCTCCTCCACGTCTGCGCGGTTGTAGCCTTCCACGCTTTCTCCGTCATAGAGCCTCATTTTCTTCACCAGGTCAATATCACCCTTTTTAGGTTCCTTCAGCCTCGTCAAGGTCGTAAACATCGCTGCCACCTTAAGCGTGTGCGGTGCAATATGGACATCAGAAACATCGCTCTCACTGATCATTTTTTCATAGATTTTTTCTTCTTCTGTCACCTTTAGATTATAAGGGACAGGCATGACAATGATCCGGGAATGAAGCGCCTCGTTTTTCTTATTGGAAATGAAGGAACGGTACTCTGTTTCATTTGTATGCGCCACAATTAGTTCATCCGCAGAAATGAGCGCAAACCGCCCTGCCTTGAAATTGCCTTCCTGTGTGAGAGAGAGCAGATGCCAGAGGAATTTCTCATCGCATTTCAGCATCTCCTGGAACTCCATCATCCCCCGGTTCGCCTTATTCAGCTCCCCGTCAAACCGGTAGGCCCGCGGGTCAGACTCTGAACCATATTCGGCAATCGTGGAGAAATCTATGCTGCCGGTAAGATCGGCAATATCCTGGGATTTCGGATCAGACGGGCTGAATGTTCCGATCCCGGTCCGTTTATCCTCTGAGAAAAAGATCCTCTCAACCACAACGTCTTCAATCCGTCCCCCATACTCCTGCTCAAGCCGCATCATATTCAGCGGAGACAGATTCCCTTCAATTCTGATTCCATACTCATCGAAAAAGTCCTTGCGCAGATGATGCGGAATCAAATGGAGCGGGTCTTCATGCATCGGGCAGCCTTTGATTGCAAATACTGCACCCCTGTCGGTCAGGGAATACGCTTCAAGCCCGCGTTTTAGCATCGTGACGAGCGTTGATTTCCCCCCGCTCACAGGACCCATCAGAAGCAGGATCCTTTTCCTGACATCAAGCCTTTTAGCAGAAGGATGGAAATATTCCTCCACAAGCCGTTCAAGCGATTCTTCAAGCCCGAACAGCTGATTGCTGAAAAATTTATAACGCTTTTTCCCTTTATCGTCTTCGACACCGGCATCCTTTATCATACTGTATACCCTGGAATGTGCTGACTGGGCTACCCATGGCTTCTCTTTGACAATGTCTAAATACTCCCTGAATGTCCCTTCCCATTTAAGCTTTTCCTCTTCGTGTCTGTACATCTCGATTTTTTTTAAAATATCCATAAGGACCTCCCCCTGTCGCATTATCAGAGACGATTAATATAATCTATGCGCTTGGGCAATTAAACATTCTATAACCCGGAAGAAAAGCAGAATTCCCCTCGCCTTCAGGGTCCCTCAAACTGCCAGCCGTGTTGCATTTCCCCGTATATTCTCCATAAAATATCCACAGTTTTTCATTCACACCATGCCGGAATTGGGCTATAATAAGATTACATAGGTATGCAAAAGGGAATTCCTACATAAAAAGGAGGCCAACATCATGGGCTTGATTTTGATCATCGGCGTAACTATCGCGTTCCTGTCAGCCATCTTCACTGCCGGCTACAACGACAAACCAGGTATGAATAAGTAAGAAGAACGGTACAAAAAAGGACCGGAATCTTGGGGATTCCGGTCCTTTTTTGTTTGTCAGGAGATTTTGTTGGGCCTGGTGGAGTGCGGTCATATTTTGGGCGAGGCTTTTCTTTTCTGGTTGTGTGTCATGCATTGATGAGGGCTCTTTCTATGCATGACTTGCCTTTTTAGTGCTGGGTCATGCAGCGATTGGAACTCTTTCCATACACGACTGCCCTTCCTGACCACAACTCATGTATCCCGGAACGCTCCCCGAATACATGACTGCCCTTCCTGACCACAGCTCATGTATCCCGGAACGCTCCCCGAATACATGACTGCCCTTCCCGAGCACAGCTCATGTATCCCGGAACGCTCCCCGAATACATGAATGCCCTTCCTGAGCACACACATGTATCCCATAAGCCAATCCTGCAGCCACTCCCTGCAATCACTTCAAATCCAGCTTATTCTTATTCACAAAATCCTTCATATACATCCTCACCGGCTTTTCGAGCATAGCTGCCATCTGGCCGGTCCAGGTGTCTTTCCTCATGTTTTGCGTGCGTTCGGCATAATAAGCTGACACCGTTTGATTATAATCCTCGAGCTGCTGTTTATACTTTTCATGATCCTGCTGGTAGCCATTTTCGTGATAGACATGCTCTAAAGGAAGCCTTGGCTTTTTGTCGGGATCCTGGGCCGGATACCCTACGCTCAGGCCAAAGAGGGGGATGACCCTTTCTGGTGTACCCAGCACCTTGGCAGCTTCCTCAAGCTGATTGCGGATGCCGCCGATATAGCAGACGCCAAGGCCCATTGATTCTGCGGCGACTGTTGCATTCTGGGCCGCGAGTGCAGCGTCAATCATCGCAACCATGAATTTTTCCGTGCTTTCAAGGGACTCGCTTAAATCCTTCCCTTCCATTTCAGAAAGGACATGATGGCGGTTCAGGTCCGCACAGAAAACGAAGAAGTGCCCGTTATGCGCTACATAGGACTGGTTTCCCGCCAATTCAGACAGCTTCTGTTTCTTTTCTGGATCAGTTATGCCGATGATGGTGTATGCCTGAATGAAGCTTGAGCTGGAAGCGGCCTGGGCACAGGATACAATCGTTTCCACCTGTTCCCTCGTAAGCTCCCTTTCCTCAAATTTTCTGATTGACCGGTGGGCCAGTATTGTTTCTACCGTTTCGTTCATGGTATGTACCTCCTCAAGTGAATATCTTCATTTTAACCTAATCCCGGTACAATATCATAAATGACTGCTCGGCGCCTTCCCATCTTAAGCTGCAAAAAAAGAAGGCCACATCCCCCTGGATATGGCCTCGATCCTTTAAGTTAAATGCCGGTAATCCTGCTGCCTCAGTGCTTCGTAAATAAGAATGGCAGCCGTGTTGGACAGATTCAATGACCGCACATTGCCAGTCATCGGAATGCGGAGGGCGCGGTCCTTGTTATTTTCCTTGACCTCTGCCGGAAGACCTGTCGTTTCTTTGCCGAAAATGAAATAATAATCTTTTTCCTTGTCGCTGTATTCAAAGCTTGTATACGGCTTCTGCCCGAATTTGGTTAAATAGAAGAATTCGCCGCCGGCATTTTTTTCATAAAACTCATCCAATGAATCATAATAAAGGATTGTTACATGCTGCCAATAGTCAAGCCCTGCCCGTTTGAGCATTTTGTCATCAGTGGAAAATCCAAGGGGCCTGATCAGGTGCAGGGTTGTATCTGTCGCTGCACAGGTACGGGCGATATTGCCCGTATTGGCCGGGATTTCCGGCTGGTATAGTACTACATGTATTGCCACGTCCATCACCTCATCAAGTGAAACTTTATCTGCGGAGTATATTATCCCCCATACTCAAAAAAACTCTACCAGCTATTATACCACTCTTTATCTCTCATACAACCAGGTCAGGATTCATCATCGATGCTGATGAACTTGTATTTAATATTTGGTGTATAGGCGGTTGAATCTTCGTATGCCCAGTTGCGCATCCGGCTGTTAAAGGTATGGGCGTTGACAAGCGGTGTCCCATCGCTCTGCTTGGCTGTCACGATTGTCGTATGGTCAAAGCGGCCATCGCCCTGGAAGTCATAGCAGATCACATCGCCCGGCTGCAATAGCTCTGCACTGCCTACCTCCTTTCCCTTCAGCCCTGTCCGGGAGCCCGGCAGATACCAGCGCAGCGAGTTGGCGACTGTCCAGCTGTAGCTCCAATTATCGCTCCTCATCCACCAGCCCTTTGAACGGTTCGGATAGCCCCTCATAGGCGCTTCACCAGCATGGAGGCACTGCGAAATATAATTCGTGCAGTCAACCTCGAACTTCTTATAGGCAGGGTTATAGTCATTCCACCATCTTTCCGCATACTGGACAGCCTTCAGGCGGTCATATCTGAATCCCGCCCTTTCCCCATCAGCAGCAGGCTCCGCCGGAAGTGCTGCCGGCTCTTCCAAATGAAGGAACGGATTCTTTTCACCATCGCCGACCAGCACCCCTTTATAAAATTCAGCCTCACGCTGCTCGACTTCCTCCTCCAGATACAATCCGTCCTTATCCTTTATCAAATATTGAAAGTGGACATGATAATGGACAGTGCTGAGTTCATCTGTGTCCTGTCCTGCTTTTTCAATAATCTTCCCTGAAGCTTTCGCTTTAACAATTTCCCCGGCTCTTCTTGAGAGAATATCCTTTTTCCTTTCAATTTTCGGGCAAGTGCGAAAGTCATTGCGGGAATGGGACACACACTGCTGAACCCTCTGCTCCAGCAGCTCCTGAAGCTGTTTTTTCATATATGCATTCCTCCCATCATTCATTCATATGAAAGAAAATGCCGAATCATTTCTTAAAATAGATCACAGCCTATATGCCGGAGGGTATCTATTTTCTTATATGAAAAAAAGAGAGGCTCCCCTCTCTTTAGCTGAACATATATAAGCTGTTTTCCATTTCCCTGCGCACTTCTTCGTCCGTCTCCTTTACAAGGGCAGCCTCGACCGCTTCCCTTGCCTTCAGCCCGCCGATCTTCCCGAGTGCCCAGGCCGCCGTTCCCTTTATAACCGGCCTTGGATCTGATTTCATTACTTGGATCAGGTCATCGACAGCTGTCTCGTCCTTATAATGGGCAAGGGCGATGATGGCATTCCGCTGGATCGGCTTCTTGCCTCTCCATGACCCCGATACATGGCCGAACTTATCCTTAAACTCCCTGTTGCTCATATGAAGCAGAGGCTTTAACAGCGGTTTGGCAATTTCAGGATCCGGCTCCATTTCTTCATGGAAATGAAAATCCATGCCCTTATTTTTCGGGCAGACTGTCTGGCATGTATCACAGCCATAAAGCCTGTTGCCGATTTTCACCCTGAATTCTTCCTCAAGAAAGCCCTTTGTCTGTGTCAGGAAGGCGATGCAGCGCTTGGAATCCAGCTGGCCGCCGCCGACAAGTGCGCCTGTCGGGCAGACATCGACGCAAAGATTGCACGAACCGCACCCGTCTTCGATTGGTTCATCCGGCTCGAGCGGAAGATTTGTGATCATTTCTCCCAAATATACGTAAGATCCGAATTCTGGCGTAATGATGGAACAATTTTTGCCGCTCCACCCAATACCGGCCCTTTCAGCGACCGCCCGGTCCACAAGCTCGCCTGTATCGACCATTGATTTGAGCCTCGCCTCATGCAGCCTTTCACGTATATATGCCTCAAGCTTCCCGAGCCGGTCCCGCAAAACAGTATGATAGTCCGTCCCCCAGGAGGCCCGGCAGAAAATGCCGCGCCGCTCACCCCTTTTGCTGACAACGCGGGTCTTCATCTTTGAAGGATAAGCAAGGGCAATGGAGATGATGGACATCGGCTCATCTAGCAATAGGGCCGGTTCTGTCCTTTTATCAATATCAGGCTCTTCAAAGCCAGATTGGTAATCAAGCTCCTGCTGTCTGATGAGCCTGCTCTTCATCTCCCCGAAAGTGCTGGCAGAGGCGAATCCGATCTTATCAATGCCGATCGTTTTGCTGTAATCGATGATATCCTGTTTAAGCTCTGAGTAGTTCATATCCTCCCGCTCCTTTCACCATTGTGTTTTGTATATAAAAAGGCAAATCGCCAAGATATTTATTCGCATCCTTTCTATGATAAACTATTTTAAAGGATTTTTGGAGGTGAAAGGTTTGGAAATCAGTATATCGTCTGATTTAAGGCAGAAGGTGCCGGGTTTCAAGGCCGGCATCATTGAGTATGAGAATATTGTCGTCGGAGATTCCCCGCAGATGCTGAAAGGGCGGCTGCAGCTGTTCCAGGAGTC